>NZ_AP028155.1:252500-1452500 GCF_033096445.1 Butyricimonas faecihominis | reverse complement strand
GGCTCGCCCGTTTACTAACGTGGTTGTGTCGTTAAAGGAATTCACGAATTATAATATCGGGTTGCGCACGATATTCGAGGGCGAACAGATGATGTCGAATATGTTGCCTGTCCATTACGCCCCGAAATACCTGATGATTGGGTCTCCCTTAGTGGTGGTGGCCGGTTTTATCGGTTACCTCTTTTTCATGGCTTTCCGGAAGAAGGAATTCTCTCTGTTGTCGTTCTTCATTTTATTCTCACTGGTATTTCCCGTGTTTTGGGTGATTTACCAGAAATCAAATTTGTACGGGGGAATTCGTCATTTGTTGTTCGTGATGCCTTTCATGGTGTTGTTGGCAGCCCGGTTCTGGACGTTAATGTTATCTGTTTCCCCTAAATATTTGAAGGGCGTTATGGTGGTCGTGTTTGTTGGGTTGTTATTCCTGCCTGCACGTCACATGGCCGTGAATCATCCCAATGACTATGTTTATTTTAGCGAGTTGGTGGGAGGATTGCGAGGTGCTTACGGGGATTACGAAACAGACTATTATTATAATTCCTTGAAGAAAGGGGTGGATTGGTTCAAGAAGAACGTGGATTATAAGGGACGTCCTCTCCGGATCGTGACGAATCATAGTGCGAATCTGCAACATTATTTCCGGAAAGATACGAATGTAACCATCGTGTATAGTCGGTATTACGATAAATTCAGCAAGGAGTGGGATTACATGATATTCGATAACGTGTATATCAATAGTTTCCAGTTGAAAAATGGTCTTTTCCCGGTGAAAGAGGGCTTTTTGTACTCGGTGGATGCCGATGGGTTGCCGATGTGCGTGGTGGGTGAGAGAACGTCTAGGGATGATTACGAGGCGATCAAGTTGGAGGAACAGAAGAAGTACCCGGAGGCGATCGCGAAATTGGAGAATTATTTGAAGGATCACCCGTGGAACGAGGAAATGTGGATGCGTTTATCCCGGATGTACTACACGATCGGCAAGCCGGAGGAGGCTCTTCGGTGTACGGGTGAATCTCTGAAATGGCAACCGCAGTTGATGGATGCGTTGAATATCCGGGCGTTGAGTGCTTTGGATTTGAAAAAGTTCACGACGGCTCATCAGGCGGTTGACGCGATGTTGGCCCAAAATGATGTGGCATCTTCTTCTTATTATGTGAAGGGGTTGATTTACTACACGGAGGGAAAGGATAAGGAGGCGTTGGACTATGTCAATAAAGCGTTGAGGTATAACGGTGGAAACGTGCAGGCGTTGGCCTTAGGTGGGGATATTCTACGGCGAAACGGGAGTTATTCGAAAGCGATAGAACCTTACGAGAAGGTGGTGAGAGCCAAACGGGCGGATGAGCGGGTGTTGCTTTCTTTGGCGGAATGTTACTGTCGTGTGAATAACTACAAGTTACTGGAACAGGTCTCGTCATTGTTACACGAGCAAGGGCGGGATAAAGAGGCGTTGCAGAAGATTGAACTCCGGGCTTTGATTCAGCAAAAACGCATGGAGGATGCCGAGAAATTGTTGAAACAGATGAGCGGGGTTAAGGAGGATAGCGAGTTTGTATTGTTACGTGCGCTATGTGAACTTGCCGCGGGACGCCGGGCTACTGCCGCTGAAATGGCTCAAAAGGCGGTGGAACTGGACCCGAAGAACAGGGAGGCGATTGAATTACAGCGTTTCTTGTCGAAAGAAATGGAGATTCGGAAATAAAACGATTATAAATGGAAAAGATATGTGTCATCATCCCGTGTTATAACGAGGCGCAACGTTTGGAGTTGGAGGTCTTCCGGGAATTCGTGGGTAGAGAAGAACGTTTTGATTTTTGTTTCGTGAACGATGGTAGTCAGGATAATACTTCCGAGGTTTTACGGCGGGCCGTGGAGTTGGAACCGGGGCGTTTCTTGCTGGTTGACAATGCGGATAACCGGGGAAAGGCGGAGGCCGTCAGGAGTGGGATGTTGTATGTCAGTTCCTTGAATCGTTACAAGATCGTGGGGTACTTGGATGCCGATCTGGCCACGCCATTGGAGGATTTGTATTTGTTGGCAGAGGTGATGGACCGGAAACCGGGAGTATGCATGACGATGGGGGCCCGTTTGAAACGCTTGGGGGCTAACGTGCAAAGGAAAGCGTATCGCCACTATTTGGGGCGGGGGTTTGCCACGTTAGTTTCGATGTTATACCAACTTCCCGTGTATGATTCCCAATGCGGGGCCAAGCTTTTGAAAAGTGAGTTGATACCTGTTGGATTTAGCGAGGAATTTCGTTCCGGTTGGCTCTTCGACGTGGAACTAATCTTACGAATCCGGGAAAAACACGCTGATTATGACCGGATTATTCATGAAGTTCCCTTGAATACATGGGTGGAGAAGGGGGATAGCCGTATCAAGTTCAAGCATTTGTTGAAGATGCCCAAGGAATTGTTTAATATTTATTGTCGATACATGGGGAGTGAATAAGGGAGCGTGTTCCGGGTTATTCTAAACTTAATATTCCGGATAAGTTACCATGTACTCGCGTCGCTGCCTCGTTAGTAAGTTACCGATAAGTCTTCGAGCGGGAGTGGTAACTTGTTCCAGTGTTCGTGTCGATGAATGGTGGGATTACGCCCGAGTCACGGGCAGAACACCGGAGGGTGTGTCTGCCAGTAGCCTTGAATAATGTTTCTATTGTAAATATTCCGGATGTCGTTTCAACCACACGGTCGCGTACGAGCAAGTGCCTTCCGGTTTGAGGTGATTGGCTCTCGCGTAATCATAAGCGGTTTCCGTGAGCGCGCTTGCGATCCCTCTCCCTTCTAAAGCCGGGGGAACGAACGTGTGAATGATGTCGAGACTATTGTCCGTTAACCTGTATTCAGCATAAGCTGTCATGTTTTCCAGCTCGATTTCGAAACGTTGCCGGGTAGGGTAATGTGTCACTTTGTAATTCATAGTTTTTGTTTTTTGATGTAACGAAGATAAGCAATAAAATGTTTTGTGTCATTTTTTCGATTATATTTGAGGAAGAAAGAGTATAAATTTAAATGATGGAATTATGATAGAAGCACCTGAAGCGCTTTGTTTGTCGGAACAGTTGAACGGGGTTATCAAAGGAAAGGTCGTGACTGATGTTATACCTTGCTACACCCCGCATAAGTTTACCTTTTTCAACGGGGACCCGGAAGCATACCCGGGGATGTTGCTAGGTAAGACGGTGGACGGGGCTTGTGCTTACGGGGGAATGGTGCAAATTAACGTGGGGGATGCCAAGGTGGTGTTTAGCGACGGGGCAAACCTCCGGTATTACGAGCCTGAGGCGAAGTTACCGAACAAGCACCAGTTACTGATCGGGTTTGAAGATCAGAGTTGCATAATCGTTTCCGTGAGGATGTACGGCGCCGTGTGGTGTTTCGTGGGGGATTCTTTCGAGGGTGGTTTGATGTCATATTACGGAGGGGCTAAAAATAAACCGCAGGTGTTGTCGGATGCTTTTGACAAGGCGTATTTCATGTCCTTGATTAATGACGAAGGGGTGCAGAAAAAGAGTGCCAAGGCGTTGCTTGCCACTGATCAGATGATTCCCGGTTTGGGAAATGGTGTGTTGCAAGATATTCTGTATCTGGCTCGGGTACATCCGAAGACGAAGATTGCGGTTCTTTCACAGGCGAAAAGGGAAGAGCTTTTCGGGTGTGTGAAGAAGGTTTTGCGGGAGATATACCGACTGGGAGGACGTTGTTCCGAGAAGGATTTGTTTGATCAAAAAGGGGGGTACGTTCCTTACTTGTCTAAGGATACAGTGGGGAGCCATTGCGTGTACTGCGGGGATTATATATTAAAAGAGAATTATTTGGGGGGTAGTATTTACTATTGCAACACTTGTCAGCAAGAAGAAAGATAGAATAAAAAATCCCGGAGTTTAATCCGGGATTTTCGATATTATCTGTTGTGATCTTTTAATATCACGTCGTGGGCACCGCCTTCCACGATACTGGTTGAAGAAACCAGGGTGATTTTAGCATTCTTTTGTAATTCAAAGATGGATGTTGCTCCGCAGCTACACATCGTGGAGCGGATTTTACCGATGGTCACGTCCAAATTGTCTTTTAATTTTCCGGCGTATGGAACGTAACTATCCACACCTTCCTCGAATTTGAGGGATTCACTGCCGCCCATATCATAACGTTGCCAGTTGTGGGCGCGGTTAGAACCTTCTCCCCAGTACTCTTTCACGTAGGAGTTATTCACCATTAGTTTTTTGGTGGGGGATTCGTCGAATCGGGCGAAATAACGTCCCATCATCAAGAAATCGGCACCCATGGCAAGAGCCAACACCATGTGGTAGTCATGTACGAGACCGCCATCACTACAAATCGGAACGTAGATACCGGTATCCTCGAAGTATTTGTCACGGGCTTTGGCCACGTCAATCACGGCTGTTGCCTGTCCGCGGCCGATACCTTTCTGCTCGCGGGTGATACAGATGGAACCTCCACCGATGCCCACTTTGATAAAGTCAGCCCCGGCTTCCACCAGATAACGGAATCCGGCCTGATCTACCACGTTTCCGGCACCAACGAGTACTTTGCCGTTGTATTCTTGTTTAATCCATTGTAATGTTTCTTTTTGCCATTCGGAGAAACCGTCGGATGAATCGATACATAAAACGTCCACCCCGGCTTCTACTAACGCGGGAACACGTTCTTTGTAATCACGGGAATTAATCCCGGCACCTACCAGTAATTTCTTGTCCGTGGTGTTTAATAATTCATTCGGGTTATCTTTGTGGCTATCGTAGTCCTTGCGGAACACGAAGTAAGCAAGGTTTTGATCTTTATCGATGATCGGTAAGGTGTTTAGTTTATGATCCCAGATGATTTGGTTTGCCTCGCTCAGGGTCATCCCGATTTCTCCGACGGTTAATTTGGAGAAGGGAGTCATGAATTCTTTCACCTTTCTGTCTTTCGGGTCTTTTTCTCCCCGGTAATCCCGGCTGGTTACTATACCCAATAATTTGCCGTTCGGGGTTCCGTCATGGGTAACTCCCATCGTGGTATGTCCCGTGCGTTTCACCAAAGCAAGCACGTCTGCCAAAGTGGCTTCCGGGGTGATGTTGGAGTCACTGGTAACGAACCCGGCTTTGAATTTCTTTACCTTGCGAACCATTTCTGCCTGTGATTCGATAGGTTGCGAACCGAAGATAAATGACAATCCCCCGTTCCGGGCAAGTGCAATTGCCAATCCAGAATCGGAAACGGACTGCATAATCGCTGAAACAAACGGGATGTTCAGTTCAATGGCTGATTTCTCGCCTTTTTTATACTTCACCAAGGGTGTTTTCAATGAAACGTTGGTTGGGATACACTGTTTCGTGGTCAGACCGGGAATAAGCAGATATTCTCCGAAAGTTCTTGATACATCGTCCAAATAGATTGCCATAGAATTTATCTTTATGCGGTTTGATTAAAAATTGGGCAAAGATAGTCAATTTCTCGGAATATGCAGGGTGTAGAGCCTTATTTTTTGTTTCGATGAATTTCATGCAATTTTTTCAAGGCAGTTTAAAGAGTGATATAAAAAGGCAACCTCTCCCTATTGTATACAGAGAGAGGTTGTCAATAAATGAAGAAGGATTATTTACCTTTTATGATTTAGAATAATCAACAAGAAATAAAGATCTCTTATTTCTTGTTTGCTAACCGTTCGTCCAGCCACGTTTTCAGCTCGTGCTTGTCTTTTGCTTTCCCGACGATTTTTCCATCCGGGTCGATCAGCATCAACGTGGGAAGGTAAGGGATAGCGTAGAGCGTGGCTACTTTGGCAGGTGTATTGCGTATCGGATATTCATCGATGACTTGTAACCACGGGAGGTTGTCTTCTTCCAACGCTTTAAGCCAGTCGGTTTTCCGGCTATCATTCGTGATTCCGAGTATTTCAACCCCTTTTTTATGGTATTCTGCGTATAGTTTTTTCATTTCAGGGAAAGAGGCTCTGCAAGGACGACACCAAGAAGCCCAGAAATCCAGAATCACGTATTTCCCTCGCAAATCTGATAAGGATAATTTTGCTCCATCGGGTGTTTCCAGCGTGAAGTCCGGGGCCGGCATTCCCGGTTGCACCCGAATTCTTGCTGCAATTTCCTCTCTAACATCTTTAGCGAATGAGCTGTTTTGTACTTTAGGAGATAAGGCCTTGAATACTTGTTCCAATTCAGCTAACTCCATGTCATTCTGAAGGAAATTTAAATAGTATGCTACTGCTTCTATCGTGTCATTTTTCAGGATCAATTCTTTTTGTTGCTTCCGCACCTCATTGTTGAATTCTTTGGTTATCGCCTCGGTTTCTGCTTGATACTTGTAGAAGGCTTCTTTATCCTCACCATTATGGAGTTCATTCAATTTAGTTTGTACTTCTGCGTATTTCTTAAAGCGGGGTTCTTGCATCAACTTTTCCCGAACGTTACTGATTTCTTGGTATATTTTTTCGTTTAATGAACCTGTCACATCAACATTCGGTATACCCCGATACCCGTATTGGTCGATAACATCTGCCCATTTTCCAGCGAGAGTGATCGGGTTATTTTCCCCGATAAAGCTAAAGGATGCCGTTTTTTCCTTATCTGGGCAAATTTGAATCACGATCATGGTGGGTTCTTCCAGTTTTCCCGTGAAGGTAAAGTTCCCGTCCTTCATTTTTACCGTGTCCCCGGTTGTGACTTCTTCTCTCCCGACGGGAATTGTCATGATTGCGGTTCCGTTTCCAGCACCTTCAATATTTCCCTTGATAGTGTAACCATCCTTGTTGGATTGACAGGCTAAAATTGTTAACCCGATTAATCCGATAATTGTCATTTTTTTCATTTTTCGAATATTTCTATTAATTTTTGATCCAAATTCTCTTGCGGTTCGCCTCCTCCCCCGTAACGTCCAATGATGGTGCCGTTTTTATCAATTAGAATTTTCGTGGGTAGTGAGTGGATACCATACCATTCTCCGATGTCCTCGGAGGTGTCGTAGCCGTTAGCCGTGCTTTTCAGGCCACTTAAAATGTGGCGAAAATGCCCGATCCCGTCTTCTTCAATAGCTTTTTTCCACTTTTCTGGGGTGTCATCGTCAGACGCGATACACACGATTTCGAATCCCATACTTGCGTATTTTTCGTATAATGTCTTTAAGTGTGGATTACCTTTACGGCAAGGGACACACCAGCTGGCCCAGAAATCCAGAAGAACATATTTTTTACCTTTTAACTCGGAGAGGTTGAATGTTTCGTTGTTGACATCTTTCCGGTTGAACGGGGTGGCAACACTTCCCGGAGAACCTTTTTTTAATTTAACTATCTCCCCTGCTATTTCCTTGCCCGAACTACTGTTTTTTACCCGTTCCGTCCATTGGTTATAGGCGTTTTCAACTTCATCGGCAGGCAACGACATCAACCGGAAGCGCATGAGATAGGGGGCTAGATAAGAGTCGGGATGGGTTCGGATGAATTCATCTGTGATCCTGTTCATTCGGTCGTTATAAGGTTCGAATTGTTCACGGATAACGGCGGCTTTCTCGTGATCTTTTTCTGCCCGGTAAGCATCCAGAAGCGGTTGCATTTCTTTTCGTATAGGAGCTTGGAGACGTCTTAATTCTTGCTCTTCGTCATTTGTTTTCGAACCGGTAAGTTTAAACTCTTTAAATGCCCCGACAGTTACTTCCATGTGCATGGTGGTGGCTTCGATCCAGAAATCGGCTAGATTCGGATCGTCCATGAGCTGGATAGTTGAATCTAAACACAACAACACTTGCGTGGGTTCGGAAATATTTCCTTCTAGTTTAAATTTACCGTTTTCCACTGGAATTGTCTTTTTCAGGTATTGCCCGTTGTTATCCGTGTGTCCGAAATAGAGGCTACCGGAAGTCATGCCTTCTATTTTTCCGTTGAGCGTGAATTTAGTATTTTGCCCAAGGAGTATTGTTGTGCTTAATACAAGTGCGGCGAAGAATACGATTGATTTTTTCATATAAATAATGTTTTAAATTTTGCTGTATCCGGGATTCTGACTTCCAATAGTGGGATTTTTCTCGAATTCTGTTGCCGGGATGGGGAGTATCGTGTAATTATATTCCTTTATGGCGGGTTTGATCTTCAAGATTTCCTCTAACGGTAATCGTGTCATGGCGGTCCACTCTATCCCGTCTTCAAATATTAAATTTTTGACGGTTTCTTTATAAATTTCCAAACGTAGTTCATCCCGGTTCGTGATGGCATCTATGACGGAAAAATCAGTTATTCCCGCATGGCCCGAGACTGTTTTTAATAGATTTTTTGCATCCTCCAGTTTTCCCCCGGAAAGGACGATCGCTTCTGCCTTTAGTAAGTACATTTCAGTCAAACGTATGGCAATAGATTCTTCTTTTTTGTTTCCCGATATTCCTTTTACAATACCGTAGTCCGTTAGTGTCGGGTCATTATAACGCTTTTGTGCTATGAGCATCCAATCTTTTCGGGGATCATTCTCGATCAGAGACATGAAACTCGGCATCGCTGTGTACATGGCCATAGAATTATATTCCTGCCAGTAAGTACCATATCTGGCTGTTTGGTTTGCTAAGGGTTGAATCCCTAACATGACCTCTTTGCTCGTTAGACCTTTCGTGTTGAATATATCTTCAACATGTTCTTCCAATTCGTAGGGACCGTTATCAATGATATCAGTTGTGATCGTGACCACATCTGTATAATCTGTACCTTCACCCCGTAAAATCAATACTCTTGCTTTCATGGCTTTGGCAATCCATTGATTCCCGTAAATATTCTTGTTTTCTAGCGGGGCGTTTTTAATGGCTTCTTCGAGGTCTTCCAGTATGAACGTGTATGTGGACTTCACGTCACTCCTGCTTTTTGCGATATTATTTGTCGTGACAAATTCATCACGGATCAGAGCCCCGTATTCACTCTCCGTGTCATCAAAACGGCAGAAATAACGCAGCAAATTGTAGTGTCCGTATGCTCGCATTAATTTTGCCTCGGCAATGATTTCTGCCTTGCGGTTTCCCGTGAATAACGTGGAGGATAATGCTTCCATCTGTTCGATTACCCCGTTGGCTGCATTAATTAAGGAGTAAGCATTCGACCATGTATTTAAAATATTATTATCTGTTGGATAAAATGTTTCTTCAAGGGGAGAACCTCCGAATGCATACGTGAAGTATCCTGTAAGTATGGGAGAAGTTAGTTCGTGATAACTTGCCCATAAAATGGCTGGTTCGTCCTGAGATTCTCCTCCCGAGGCAAATCGGTAGTACACGCCATTTAATGCTATTTCGGCACTGGCTTGATCGACAATCACGTTTCCCTCTACTTTCGATTGAGTCGGTAAGGCGTTGAGTTGATCTTCGCAACTTGTCTGGGATATGATACTCAAGAACATGAATATATATATAAAGGTCTGTTTCATAATTCAATTTATTTGTTTAAAAACCTATTCTTATGCCAAACGTGTATGATTTTGCGGTAGGGTAGGTGCTGGCATCCCGTCCTCCCCCGATCACGCTTCCCGGGTCATCGCTTACTTCGGGATCTGGTCCGGGATAAGAGGTAAGTGTGAACACATTGGTTGCCGTTCCATATATGGAAGCGGATTTGATCTTGACTTTTTGACAGATGCTTGCGGGAAGATTGTAGTTTAACGTGAGTGTTTTCAATTTTAAATAAGAAGCATCATACACGTTTAAACTTGTTAGCATATATGTGGCTGCCCACATACTTCTCGGGCGATTGGAGGAGGTGTTCGTTTCGCTGTAATGGTTTAATACTCGTGTACCCCGGTTGGCTAAACTTGACATGCCTGAATCGCTCACGTCTTTTTGGTATATTAAATCGTTACCATACGAGAATGTAAATAGTGCGGTTAGAGTGAATTGTTTCCACGTGAAGGTGTTCGTGTAACCACCGAAGAAATCCGGTGTCGAACGTCCGATCACGTCTTCTTTCCAGTAGCCATCTTCATATTCGAAAGCGATGTCTCCCAAGTCTAGATAGGGATCGAAACTCGTGTAGTAGGGAAATGCCTCCTTGGCGGCAGCCAGTTGTTCTTCTGTTTTTATGATGCCTGTAGCTACCCGTCCATAAAGTAGTCCTAGGGGTTCGCCTTCTTTTACCACGCTGGTTCCCAAATTCAATGCATCACGGTTATTGGGGTCGGAGAAGGGACCTCCGTTTATATCCAATACTTTAGATATATTCCGGGAGATATTCAGCGCTCCCGTCCAGCGGAAATGCTTTTTACGAATGAAATCTCCATGAATATCAAATTCCACCCCTTGATTTCGAATTTTGGCAATATTGAATACAACAGTCGAGTACGAGCTACTTGGGGCCGGGGTCATATTTAATAATGCGCCATCAGTTACCTTGTGGTAATACCCGAATGTTCCGCCCAAACGTCCTTGTGCGAAAGAGAAGTCAATCCCGAGATCTTTTTGTACGGTGGATTCCCATTTAATGCTACTATTTCCGAGTTGCGAGGGGATTAATGCGTTTTTGTCACCATACGATACCGGTGTGTAAAGCGTGCGCCACATGTGGTCTCCAATACTCTGTGTTCCGGTTTTTCCCATGCTTGCACGAATTTTTATTTCATCAATCCACTCCGCTCTTTTCAGAAAGTTCTCTTCCGATATTCTCCATGCAATAGCTCCCGAGGGGAAAAATCCATACTGGTTATCCGGGGCAAATTTGGAAGATGCATCTGCGCGTCCCGTGAATGTGAATAGGTAGCGATCCTTCCAAACGTAGTTTGCTCTGGCATAAAATGATAATAACGAATTTTGGCTCTCCGGGGTAGCTCCCTGTACTTTGGATGCGTGAGCTGCAGAACTCAGGTTGTTTAATTGCTTGTCATCCGGATAACCCTTGCCCGCGGCTGAAAAGAAATCGCTTCGGTGTTCTTCCCATGAAGTACCTACCAATAAATTGAAACGATGGTTCTCGTTTATTTCTTTGTCCCATGTCAATGTATTTTCGAAAAATATATCCAGTGTTGTCGAATGGGATTGAGATCCGGTTCCGTTTTCAGAACTTGTTTTTCCCATGTAATTACCTATATCCACGTAACTTGGAGTATAGCTTAGCTGGTTGTAACTGCTATAATTGATTGAAACCGTACTTTTGAATTTCAAATCTTTCAGGATACTTATCTCCCCGGCAACGGATCCCATGAAAGTGTATGTCTTTGCTTGGTTCGTGCAGGAAGCTACTGCCAGAGGGTTCTGGTAACCTTGATAATTGTATCCTAATTCAAGTATAGCGTATGTACCGTCTTCGTTGTATGGGGCAAATGTTGGAGGTGCGTATAAGGCCTGTCCGTAGACACCGTTAGTAATGTTGGATTTCGTGTACCCGAAATTCAGATTGGTGTTTAACCTGAAATACTTGGAAATATCACTGTCAAGACTGATCTTACCGGATATCCGTTGGAAATCGGTTTTAATTAAGGTTCCCTCCTGTCCGGTGTAAGATAGTGACGTGTAGTAACGGGAATTGACACCCCCACCGGCAACCGAAAGATCCAGATTTTGGGTAACCCCCGTGCGTAGCACGAGATCCAGCCAATCTGTATCCGTGTCACCGAAATAATCCGGGTTGTTCAAAATAGCTTGCGCTTGTTCCACGTCACTTCCGGTCAAAGGTTCTCCTGCTTTTTCACGGGCATCGAGGTACGTCTGGGCTGCTTCCTTTAGTGTCGATTTATATTGTTCTGCGTTCAGAACTTTTTCTTTGTTCGGGGTGGAAATCCCGATGTAATAATTCAGGTTTAATTGTGGCTTACTTTCTTTGCGTCCTTTTTTAGTCGTGATAATAACCACTCCATTAGCGGCTTTCGACCCGTAAATTGCCGTTGCGGATGCATCTTTCAGGATGTCGATACTTTCAATATCCGCGATGTTTAATCCGGATAAATTATTTAATCCCCGTAAAAAAGCACCTTGAACACTGTTATTGAAGTCTTCCCCGTAATTATTAGATTCTATCGGGTTAACAATATCAGATTCTGTGATATAATTATTTGACACGACCATCGGGATCCCGTCTATCACGTATAGCGGGTCATTCGTTCCCAGCAACGACGCCCCACCTCGAATACGGATACGTACTGCTCCACCGGGAGAGCCGTCTGCCTTGACCACGGATACCCCGGAAGCCTTACCGGCTAAGGCATCATCCACGCTAATGTACGGGACATCTTTTATCTCAGATACTTTCACTGTAGATACCGATCCCGTGAAGTCCTTTACCCGGGTTATTCCGTATCCAACCACAACCACCTCGTCCTCCACTTTCACATTTTCCTTCATGACAATATTAATGGTATCTTTGCCCGTGTAAGGAATCTCTTGTGTTTGCATCCCGACAAACGAGAATACTAGGATAAAGTTTTCACCGATGCTAGTGGGAACCGAAAGGCTGTATGTCCCGTTCACTGCGGTTGCTGTTCCGCGTTCGGTCCCTTTTATCTGGATCGTCACACCGGGTAGCTCTTGTCCCTGTTCATCGCGAACTTTTCCCGTGATTTTGATTTCTTTCACTTGTTGTGCCGTTTGGCTTTTTAATTTCGGTGAAATGATAATCACGTCGTCTTCAATCGTGTAAGCCAGTTTCGACCCGGCAAGAAATACTTGCAGGACTTCTTCGATCGTGGCATCCTTCAAATCCATCTGTTTTGCCGGTAATTGTCTGATTTCTTCGTGATTGTAAAGAAAACGGTAATGAGTGAGTGCTTTTAACTGCTGGATCACCATTTCTGCCGGAATCCGGTCTGCTTTGAAATTAATCCTTCCCGTTTGGGCTCTTCCTTCTGCAAATGATGCGAGGGTGAAACCCATGATCATGATAAATGTTAGCTTCATGATTTTGTAACTTTTTTGCAACACTTCTCCCGTTAAGTGACAAGTGTTTCTGTTTTTTTTCATAACTTTGTCATTTAGTAATTCAACTTCGTTTGAGTTTTGCCGGAGTAGGGGTCGAAGTCTTCTCCGGCTATTTTATTGTTTTAGAATTTTATTCCGGTGTGATCGTGATTGTTTTCCCGTTGATCGAGAATGATATATTTGTCGTTAATTCAATCATGCGTAATACTTTGTCAATCTTTTCATATCTGTCAATTTCCCCGCTAAAATGTAATTCTCTTGCTCGGGTTCCGACAAAGAAAATATTCACGTCATACCAACGTCCCAGTTGAGCCATAATGTCTTCCAGTCTCTCGTTGGCAAAGAGAAAACGTCCGTGACGCCACACGCTTTGTTGGCGTGCATTTACTTTTACAATCTCCACGTCCTTCGAGGGGTTTAATATTGCTTGTTCGTTCGGGGTTAACCGGAATTCTTTGTCATCAACAAATAAACCGATAGAACCGGTTTCGAGCGTTGTCTTTTGGAATGAGTCATCCGGGTAGGCTTTTACGTTGAAGGTTGTTCCGTATACCCGGATAGTTGACTGGGATGTTTTCACGAAGAAGGGTATTTGATCGTCGTGTTGTACCTCAAAATAAGCCTCTCCTTCCAGTTCCACCTCCCGGTTGGTACCGGAGAAAGAAGTTGGATATTTTAGACGGGAATCAGCATTTAACCAGATTTTCGTACCGTCGGCCAGTACGAGAGAGAATTCTCCACCCTTGGGAACCACCAGAGTGTTTATTGTCGGGGCTCCGGTAACTGCGGAATGTTTTAATTCGTTATGAGCTACCACAACGGATGAATCCTGAGTTAACACGGCTTGCATATTTTCCTTGAGTTCGATCACCTTGTTATCTCCGGTGTACAAGGTTGCTTTGAAACTTCCAGCCTGAATTTGAGCCGTGTGAACGGGGGCAAGGGTGATATTTTCGGGATAGAACCAGTAAGAGCCGATGGCGAACAATAGGGCTATCGTGGCAGCTATGCCTATCTCCCGATAACGAATGATTCGTGTATGACGGTTTCGGGTTACTTGCCATTGTTTCCAACTTTCTTCGATATTGGAATTTAAACGATTATATTGTTCCAGCTTGTTTTCTATGTTTTGTTTGGATAAAACTTCCCGTACGATTTTCTCGTCTTCTTCCCGGAGCGAGTTTTCTGTATTCTCCTCACTCTTGTTCTTTCCCGTGAGATACAGCCCGATTCGAAGGGCCTGTTTTATCGTTTCTTCAATTTGTCTCTTCATTTTTATCTCCTATTTTCATATAAGAAACACGCTCGTTAAGGTTTGGATGGAGACAAAAAGTGATTTTTTTTGAAGAAAAATGATATGTTATTGAAAATTAGGAAAGTAAAAGTAATAATATTTTTAAGTATTGTAGTTTTTCCCTTAGTACTGCGTAACCTTTTGCCTTATGGCTCTTCACGGTAGAGACGGCAATTCCCAGCTCTTGAGCGATTTCTTCGTTTGATTTTTCCTCCAGCGTGAGCAATAATACTTTTTGCTCCATTTCCGTGAGGTGGCTGATTTCTTGATGAATGACATGGAATATTTCTTCTTTTACAACCGTTTCGTGTATGAAACTCTCGCTTTCTAGGTATTGAAGGTTCTCCGCGAGATATTTATTTTGTACTTGTTGATGACGGATTAGGTTTAGACACGTGTTACGGATTGATTTGTAGAAAAAAGCTCTAATGGCTATTAAATTATCGAAATCGTTTCGGGTATTCCAGTATTTCAGAAAAACATCATGTACCACGTCCTTACATTCTTCTTCGGAAGGCAACAAGTTGTTTGCGAAAGAAACAAATAGGGCAAAATACTCTTCGTAAAAGCTTTTGAGTGTTTTCTCTTTTCCGTTTTTTAATTCTTCTACTAGGAGCTGGTCATGTTTTTTCATACACATACACGTTATACATTTACAAATATAGGATATTTTTGATTGGATCAACATATTTTAAAATGTATTTTTGTCCTTGATGAATTATATTGAATGGAACATAAATCCCGTTGCGTTTTGGGTAGGAGGAATCCCTGTCATGTATTACAGTTTGCTGTTGATTGCGGGGACCGTGGCGTCCGTGTCGATACTGAAATGTGTTTACCGGGAAAACGGGATACCGTGGGAGCATCTCCAGATACTCGTGATGCTGAGTATTGCCGGCTTGTTTCTAGGGGCGCGTCTGGGGCATTGCCTGATTTACGAGTACGCGTATTATTTTGCGCATCCATTGGAAATTTTGCTCCCGATACAGGTTAAGTCGGATGGAAGTGTTATTTTTTCCGGTTATCAGGGGATGTCCAGTCATGGAGGGCTTGTCGGGTGGATGATTGCCATGGTGATTTATTCCCGGATTACAGGTGAGAACGTGTTACGGACACTTGACACGATTGCTCTCGTTTTACCTTTAGCGGCGGGGTGTATTCGTTTGGGAAACTTAGCAAATTCCGAGATTATCGGAATCGAAACCAACGTGCCATGGGCCTTTGTTTTCGAACAGATTGATTCGGTACCCCGTCATCCGGCTCAAATTTATGAGGCCTTGGCCTATTTCTTTACTTTCGGGATAAATTTGTTGCTTTACCGACGAATCGGGTTGAAGTGTTATAGGGGAGTACTTTTAGGGAATACGCTTGTCTGGGTTTTCGTGGCTCGTTTTTTGATTGAATTTGTCAAGGAAAGGCAAGTCCCTTTCGAGGATCAAATGACTTTGGACGTGGGACAGGTGTTGAGTATTCCGTTTATCTTATTGGGTATATTCCTGTTGATTTGCGGGTTTAAGTGTAAAAAGAATACGACACGGTGATTCATGTAACGTGTGTAAATCGTGTTTTGTTCCTGTGAAAGAAATGTTTATTGGGAGTTGTTATTAGATATGGCTATTATTATATGATCATGCTGTTATTATAAATGTAGCCAAATCATTCTATATACTAATAAATGTCTATTTTTTATTAGTGTGATAGGATGGGAATAGGGGAGGAATGGGAGCGGAATGGGAGCGGAATGGGAGCGGCTCGCAATATGATTCGTGTATGATTGAAATTTAGTAATAATAATTTACATGAATTTGTGAAAATTTAGGATTGAACTCGACTGAAGTTACCTTACTATGATGGCCTACCCCCTCCAAGGGGCTGTCCTAAAAGTCATTTTATTTCAAAAACTCCTCCGTCACTTCGTGCCACCTCCTCTATAAACAGAGGAGGAGCTGGTGAATCTTCTCGAAGACAGGGAGCATTTCAGCTCTCCCTCTGTTTATAGAGGGAGTACAGTGAAGCCGGGAGGGAGTTGGAAAAATGACTTTTAGGACAACCCCAGTTAATTTCCAAATAGTCACCGCTTTTAATAAGCTAACCGTACGTTATCTACCCAAAGTTTATTTCCCACGGTGCCAATGTAAGCCTCCCCGTAACTAGAGGATACACGCAGGAACAAATGGGTGGGTTTGTCGTCCGTATCTCCCCAACCTACTTCTTCCACGGGTACGGATTTACCTTTACTGTTGATACAGTATAGAGATTGTTCTTTGGGGATTAATTGCATATAGGATTTACTACCGGCCTGATTTGCCGGGTCCCCGTAAAGAATATTCAGCCTGTGGTCGTTTTTCCAGTCGGGAGTGTTTTCGGAAAGGCGTTCTATGGCTGTTCCGATCCGTTTGGCATACACGTTACCATTCTTGTCTTCCCAACGTTTTTGAAGGATCACGTATATTTCGGCGGAATCCCGTCCCGCCACGTCAACAATTTTGCTGAAACCGGTTGCTTTGATCCGGTGATCTGTTCCCGGGGTCTCCATCTTGTAGTCAAATACAACTGCGTTCGGGGTTTCTGTGAAAGGAATTCCGGCGTTCAGTTTACTTTGCGGGTTCTTCGTGTCTTTGATCGGTTCGTGCATCTGTCCCAGATAAATTGTACCCGGTACAAGCACGGTGATGTTCACGATGCCCAGTACTTTACACTTTTCCATGAGCGTTTCGACACGCACGCAGTAGCCGTCATCTCTTTTCTCCGGGAAAACAGAGATACTGCATTTCGTGACTCCACTGACTTTTGCCATGACGTTAGAAGTTCTCCACGGGGAAACCGTGGAACTGATATAGGGTTTGTCTCCTCGAATCGTGTCCACCGGGGCAACCTCGTAGAGGGTTTTCGTGTTACCACCAATGACAAATGATTCGTCAATGATTCGAACCATCCAGCTATTGAAGTCCCCGAATGGGATTAATTTTTCATTTTCTTTTTCTGTCGTTTGTGCCATGGATAGAACGCTTGTTCCCAGAATAATTCCTAGGCATAGCGTTTTTATAGTATTACGTGTAAATTGTTTCATATCAATTGATTTTCTTCTGTCTTGAATACTTTTATTACGATAAAATGACTTTAAGGTTTTATGCAAGAAACATGCCAGTGTTAATAATCGTGTTGAATAATGTAAATAATGTTGTTAACGTGTTTATTTTTGGTTTGAAAATGAGAATGTTAAAAATAAAGCGTATCTTTGATTGTCTTAAATACTTTTATATATGATGATGAAAAAATTAAACATTGGGAATCTCTCTATTTCAGTTCCCATTGTACAAGGTGGTATGGGCGTTGGTATATCACTTTCCGGATTGGCGTCCGCGGTGGCAAATGAGGGAGGAGTTGGTGTGATTTCCAGTGCCGGATTAGGTTTGTTATATCGGAATTTATCTAAAGATTATATTCAGGCTAGTATCATGGGTTTGAAGGAAGAACTTCGTAAAGCTCGTGAGAAAACGAAGGGTGTGATTGGCGTGAATGTTATGGTGGCTATGTCTAATTTTGCGGATATGGTGAAGACGGCGATTGCTGAAAAGGCGGATATTATTTTCTCTGGTGCGGGATTACCGTTGAATTTGCCAAGCTTCTTGCAAAAGGATAGCGTGACCAAGTTGGTTCCGATCGTTTCTTCTGCACGTGCGGCCAGAGTTATTGCCGAGAAGTGGCATAATTTATATAATTACCTGCCGGATGCGTTTGTCGTGGAAGGACCGAAAGCGGGGGGACACCTCGGGTTCAAAGATGAACAAATCAATGACGAGCATTTTTCGTTGGAACATATTTTGCCGGAAGTGATTGATGAAGTGAAGAATATCGAAACGCATTACGGGAAAGATATTCCGGTGATCGTGGCTGGAGGAATCTACACGGGTGAAGATATTAAACGTTTTATGGATATGGGAGCGTCCGGGGTACAGATGGGTACTCGTTTCGTGACCACGGAAGAGTGTGACGCGTCCGATGTTTTCAAACAGACTTACATCGAGGCGAAACAGGAGGATATACAGATTATCAAAAGTCCGGTGGGAATGCCGGGACGGGCGATATTCAGCAAATTTATCCAAAAGGTGAAGGAAGGGCAGAAACAGCCCAAAACGTGTATGTGCAAGTGTATCAAAACGTGTGATATAAGCAAGAGTCCTTATTGTATCATTGCGGCTTTGTACAACGCTTTCAAGGGAAATATGGATAACGGTTACGCTTTTGCCGGGGCGAATGCTTTCCGGGCCACGAAGATTGTTTCAGTGAAAGAGACTTTCCGTTCTTTATTGGACGAGTTTAATCGTGCTATCAATAAATAGTATAATCGGGAGTGTCAAAGAACTTTTGACACTCCCGATTATACTATTTATTGAGTTTATAAGGTTTATAAAGTTGAAGGTTCATAAGGTTTGCAGACCCCTGTGGGACATTTTGCTTACGGTAGCTAGAGCTGCCGAATCTAAAATCATAAATCTAAAATTATTAGATTCTCCACCAGATACTATACACGGCGAAAGCGGCAATCGTGAGTAATCCCGTGTAAATAATGATTGACGTGTGTTGTATGTGGTATGGGTGTTTCACGAGTTTACGATCTAGATGAAATTTTAGCCCGTTGGCAATGCTATCCACCCGAAGACAGAAACGGTATATTCCATAAGTGACGGCTCCCACGGCAAACCCGACAACTGTTCCGAAAAGTAGATCTCCGGGATAATGTACTCCCACGTACACCCTCGTATAACAAGTTACAATCGCCCATAGCATAAAGAATGTAGTTAAGGCTCTGTTCTTGAACAGTAACATCATGAAACAAGCTAATGCGAACGTGTTAGCCGCATGGCAGGAGGGGAATCCGAATTTTCCGCCTCGCTTTCCATTGACTAAATGTACCATGTCTGCAATATCCGGGTCGCGTGATGGTCGAGGACGTTCGAATATAGGGCGCAGGAGGGAACTACATGTTTGGTCTGCCAATGCTATAAGCAAGGCGAACATCAAAGTAGTGAAAATGACCATGCGGATATTCATGTTTTTATACAAGACGTACAGGATGGACGCGTAAAGAGGAATCCATACGAGTTTACTCGTGAATATGTACATGAAGGAATCCAAATAAGGGGTGTGCATTCCGTTTAAGGCAAGAAATACCGTACGATCTAGTGCTTGTAGTGATTCTAACATGAAATTTGAATCTATAAGTTTAAATAAATAATGTTCAGCCGCTATTTGAGGGGATGATTGGAGAGCAAATATATCATTTTTCGGTATATTTGCAAAATTGTTCGGCAATATGGATTTGTTCGAATGGTTTTATTGTTTGCAAATGAATGAATTACAAATAGTAGATCGGCGGATGCCGGGTCTTTTAATTTTGATGAGTTTATGGTAATATTTCCGAATGCAAAGATTAATATAGGGTTGTTCGTCACGGAGAAGAGATCGGATGGATTTCATAACTTGGAAACTGTTTTTTATCCGATTGATCTTCGGGATATACTGGAAATCACGGAGGTGAAGGGTGAGCAAGGGCGTTGTGTTTTTACTTCCACGGGAATTTTGATAGATTGCCCGCCGGAAAAGAACTTGGTGAGCAAGGCATACGCTATTCTGGCTGCCGAGTATGATTTACCCTCGGTAGATGTGCATTTGCATAAGATCATACCATACGGTGCCGGACTGGGTGGCGGTTCCTCTGATGCGGCTTTTATGCTGGTTGGGTTGAATCAGCTTTTTTCCTTGGGGTTGAACGAGGAACAATTAATGGGATATGCAGCCCGGGTAGGAAGCGATTGTCCTTTTTTCGTTTTGAATCATCCCGTGTTTGCTTTTGGGAAAGGCGAGTTGATGGAAACGATAGATTTGTCATTAAAGGACTATCATATGGTACTCGTGAAACCGAATCGGGGAGTTTCTACTCCCGAGGCATACCGGGGAATAACGCCTCGTGCGGCCTCTTTTGATTTGCGAGAATTGGGAAAATTGCCGGTAGAGCAATGGACCGGAGTGATCGTGAATGATTTTGAGGATTCCGTGGTTCCTAAAGTACCGGAGATAGAAGAAATAAAGAATAAATTACGGGATTTGGGTGCGATTTATGTTTCCATGACCGGAAGTGGATCAGCCGTTTACGGGTTGTTCCATCATCCCGTGGAGGCAGAAAAGGCGTTTCCGGAATATTTCGTGTGGCAAAGCGAGTGAATGTGTTTATAGCTTTACTGTTAAATATAAAATGACTACCCCCTCCAGCTCCCCCTGTGTAAGGGGGAGTTAGAGGGGGTAGTTTGTTATCCTCTTCCTACAAAGGCATATATAAATGAAGAGATGCCGGCGAAGATGAAACTAAGTCCCGTCCAGATGATGATATTGAAAATTCCGAACAGGGGATAGAAGACGATCATGAAGGAAAAGAACAAGGTGATGATTCCCGCTATGAATATCCATCCCCATCCTCTGATTTTTAGCGATGACATCTGTAATGATTCGGCAATGTAATCAATGCTTTTGAACATGAGGATAAAGCCGACGATGTAAGGAAGTATGTCTTCCGTGATGATCGGGTGGATTAACAGGATAAAACCGATAATCAGGTCGAGTAACCCGATGAACAGTCCCCATCCCCAATGCCGGGAGTTACCGCCCGCGAAAGCGTTCATGATTTCACTGATTCCGATAACAATGATAACGATACTGAAATACATGGCCAATCCGAAATAAGATGCCACCGGATGCCGGATGATGCCGATGCCAAAAACGAATAACACGATACCTAGGATTAGGTATAGCCATCTGAACCCCTTGGGACCGGTAGATGTTGTTGCACTTGTTGTAGTCATTTTTCTGATATTTTTAAAGTTTAGTTTGTTTCTTTATATGTGAAATGCATTCAAAAAGTTGTTATATTGTCATTAAAAATAAATAACCAAATGCCGGGAAATACGTTTCAGAGTATAAAAGAGCGATGATGAGAAAAATTATATTATTCTTGATGTTGTTTTTAGTAAACTACATGATTATGGCACAAAAGAAAGAGCTAACAGCGGATGAAAAACAAGTGATTATTTATAAGGGGACGGAGAGACCTTTCACGGGTAAATATTATGATTTCAAGGCGAAGGGGACATATGTTTGCAAACAATGCGGGAGCCCGCTTTACCGTTCGGAGGATAAGTTTGATTCCCGGTGCGGGTGGCCGAGTTTTGATGATGAGATTCCGGGAGCGGTGAAACGGGTACCTGATGCTGATGGGAGACGGACGGAGATTGTCTGCGCTCGTTGTGGAGCGCACTTGGGACACGTGTTCACGGGAGAGGGGCTTACCCCAAAGAATACCCGTCATTGTGTGAATTCGATTTCGATGGAATTTATTCCTGCGGAAGAATTGAAAATAGACACGGCTATTTTTGCCGGGGGATGTTTCTGGGGAGTGGAGTATTACATGAAAAAGGCACCCGGCGTGCTTGCCGTTGAGTCCGGGTACATTGGAGGAAAAGTGGAAGATCCGTCTTACGAGGAAGTATGTGAGGGAAACACGGGACACGTGGAGGCGGTACGAGTGTTGTTTGATGCATCGAAGACTGATTACGAGACGTTGACAAAGTTGTTTTTCGAGATACATGATCCCACGCAACAAGATCACCAAGGTCCGGATTACGGGGAGCAATACCGTTCGGAAATTTTCTACAATAGTCCGGAACAGAAGGCCGTGGCTGAAAAGCTGATACAGGAGTTAAAAGAGAAAGGCTATGCGGTGGTGACCCGGTTAGCTCCGGTTACAACATTTTGGGTGGCAGAGGATTATCATCAGAATTACTATACTAGGAAAGGGACTTTGCCTTATTGTCATGGATATACGAGGCGATTTTGAAAAAATCATGTACCTTTGTTTGGATAAATATTTCAAAGGATAACAGAGAATTTATTTATATAAAAGAAAGGAATTGAATCATGAAAATTGCAGTACCAACAAGAGAAAACGTTGTTGATGATCATTTTGGACATTGCGCGTATTACACGCTGTTCACGGTAGATGACGATAAAAATATCACGAATATTGAAACACTCCCTTCTCCACAAGGATGCGGTTGTAAATCGAACATTGCTTCCGTGTTGAAAGAAAAAGGGGTTACCGTAATGCTTGCCGGTAGTATGGGTGACGGGGCTTTAAAGGTATTAAGTGACCAAGGGATTAAAGTTTTCCGTGGTTGTAAAGGGGATGTCCGGAAAATAGCGGAAGGTTATTTGAAAGGGTTTATTTTGGATTCCGGCATCGGTTGCCACCATCATCACGAGGGTGGAGAACATCAGTGCAGTCATCATAAAGAGGTTGACTAAAAAGTCTTATCCCGTATCTACAAGCTACCCCCTCCAACTCCCCCTGTGTAAGGGGGAGTTGGAGGGGGTAGTTATTTAAAATTGACTTTTTAGTCAGTTTCTTTGTTGATTTTGACAAGTACTTTATCAATTCGAGCGGCATCCATATCCACGATTTCAAACTCGAAGTTATACCATGTCAATTTTTCTCCGGTCTGGGGAATATGTTCCAAAATCTTTAAGATCAGTCCGCTTAATGTGTTGTAGTAATGGTTCGTGTAAAGACATTCCATGTCGAAATGGGCCAAGAAATCATAGAAAGGGCATTGGCCGTCTACGAGATAAGTACCATCTTCCCGTTGCACGATATCCGGTTCTTCCCCAAGTTCCGGCAAGTCTCCGATCAAGGCTTTCAGAATATCTTGTAAGGTAACAATACCTTCGATACTTCCGAATTCATCTGTGACCAGTCCATATTTCGTGTGTCCTTGTTTCAAGTGTTCCATGGCGTTATACACGCTTTGATTCTGCGGGAAATACTGAGGTGGGCGAACAATGGCTTTCAAGTCAAAATCCGGGGCATCCATTCTTCCGAAAAGGTCTTTCAGAAAGACGATGCCGACGATATTATCCAATTTTGTGTCAGCCACCGGGTAAATGGTGTGAAGATGTGCGTTTACCGTTTCCCGTAGAGTCTCGTTACTATCTTGTATGTTCAGCCAGATGAGATCACTCCGGTGTGTCATGATGGAGCCAAGATCCCGATCACCAAGATTAAACACCCGTTCCACGATGTCTTGTTCCACTTCTTGAATCTCGCCTTCGGCAGTACTTTCTTGGATGATTGCTTTAATTTCCTCTTCCGTGATTTTGTTCTCTCCCGATTTGTTCAATCCCAATAGTCTCATCATGAATGACGTGCTGGCAGAGAGTAACCACACGAAAGGTGAGGCTATACGGGAAAGAATATCCATCGGGGCGGCAATTAGTTTTGCCATTCTTTCTGCGGCGACCATTCCTATACGTTTGGGTACGAGTTCTCCGAAAATCAGCGTGAGATAAGTCACGACGATCACGATAAGCGTTTTGGATATGAGTAACGCATGAGGTTGCAACACCTCTATTTTTTCTACCCATACGGCCAAGTCTCCCGCGAGGGCTTGCCCGGAGTAGAGACCGGTAAGGATACCGATTAACGTGATTCCGATCTGTATGGTCGAGAGGAATCGATCCGGTTGATTCGCTAATTTTAATGCTCTTTGTGCGGATTTGTTCCCGCTTTTGGCTTCTGTTTCAAGACGGGATTTACGGGCAGAGACCATCGCTATTTCAGACATGGCGAGTACCCCGTTTAAAATGATAAGTCCTATGATGATTAGAAATTCCATGTGTTAATTTTTTGATTTTAGATTTCCTAACTCCCTCCCCCTTCGGGTACTCCCTCTATAAACAGAGGGAGAGTTGAATTACTATCCCACTTCGGGAAGAGTTACCAGCTCCTCCTCTGTTTATAGAGGAGGTGGCAGCGTAGCTGACGGAGGAGTTGTTTTTTCCATTCTAAATTTTAAACTTTAAATTCTATTTGTTTTGGCCTTATGATTAGTAGTGAGGGTAACTTTGCAAAAAGAGCCTGATCTTTTGACAACTTTTCGCAAGTGGTATAACTCATCACTAATAAGGTTTCTTTATTTTCAATAAAAGTGTTCATGGTTAATGGTTTGTCCAGTATGAATTTGTTTGAATCGATTTGAACGAAATCATTCATAATTCTGGATTCTAGTTGTTTATCCACCTGTTCGTTGATAAAGCAAATCCGGATGGTCATGCTTTGTTCGCCCAACCGGGTTCTGGCGTAATTAAAGAGGAACAAGTCGTCTTCGCTATCAACGAGAAGTAAGATATTGGAAGCCCGCGTGAAACCTCTGTTCACGAAGATTCCCACGGAACAATCCACGTGATCCATGATAGATTCCAGTTTTTGCCGGAGTAGTGTTCCCGGTAAATGTAACGGGCGATCTTTTAATTGTTTCAGCCAGCGGGAGATCGTGGTGAATCTTTTACCCAATTTTCCGGGGGCCGTGCTATTGTCCTGCATGAATTGTTGTCCGGCCCCGACGAACAGGTAGTCCACGTGTTCTTTCTTGGCTACGTGAATCATCTCCTGAATGAGTTTGTCGGTTACCTGATAACGTTCATCAACCTGTAAATTCAGATGGCGAGCCTCTTCCCGAAGGGGGATAAAACTCTCTTCTGCAAACTCTTCCGCTTTGGCAGGATTCAAGTCTGTTCCCAGCGTGAAGTGGGTGGCTATAAGTTGACTGTTTTGCAGACGATGTCCTAGTAAAAGATCGGCCATACCCAGTAAGGTTCTACCGGTTTCGGGACGACCAAAGGAGAGCAAGACTTTCTCGTGGTGATGGGCTTTTTCCTCTTGCTTGGCAAACATCTTTTCCACGAGCGACAACATGGGAGTTGCCATGAACGTGGTCAATAAAGACATGATCAATAACACCACGAACATTTGGGCAGAAAGGATTCCCATCTCGAACCCGATGTTCAGGGCCACGAGTTGCATAAGTCCCCGTGTGTTCATCAGTGTGCCGACGATAAGACTATCTTTCCAGTTTTCGCCCACAGCCCGTGCAGCCAACGTACACCCCCCAAACTTCCCGGCAATGGCTACCACGATGAACAGTAAGCACACGCCCCATAGCTCCGGCGTGTTAATCAAACCGATTTCCGTGTGTAATCCCGAAAAGGCAAAGAATAGGGGGAGGAAGAATACCAAAGAAATGTCTTCCACCTTCTCCATCATGACTTTACGGAACCCGATGTTCGTGGGCATGACTACCCCGGCGATAAATGCCCCGAAAAGGGCATGAATACCGATGATTTCTGTCGTTACCGCCGAGAGTACGAGGAAGAGGAATATGAATCCCACGAAGGTCTTGTTGATGACTTCCGAGTTGGCATAAATGTCCCCGATTTTACGCAGAAACGGGCGCATGACCATAAACATGAAGGCGATGTAGATGAGCGTTAAGGCAATGGTGTAGAGGGCGCTGACGAAACTACCCGCTTTAGCTAAGGCAATCACGATGGCCAGCAAGCACCACGCGGTGACGTCATCATTGGCTGCCGAGGCTATGGATAACATCCCGACGGGACTTTTTGTCATATTACGTTCCTGCACGATCCGGGCCAACACGGGAAAGGCCGTGATACTCATGCTTATCCCGATGAACATGGCAAAAGGTAGAAATTCCGCTTGCTGTGCCCCGTAGTCTGCGTATACCCAGATGGCAGCTACTACTCCTAGGAAAAAAGGAACCACGATTCCGGCATGACTGATGACCAGTGTTTCGTTTAGTTTGTCTTTTATGACGCTGAAATCCAATTCCAGTCCGATGACAAACATAAACAGCACTAACCCGATCTGGCTTAACAGGTTCAGGTTCATCAGTGATTCGGGAGGGAATAGCGTGGCAGAGAATTCCGGAAAGAAATATCCCAGCAACGAAGGTCCCAAGACGATTCCGGCCACGATTTCACCCATAACACCGGGCTGCCCGATGTATTTGAAAAGGAACGAGAAAATGCGGACGGTGATCAAAATCACGATGATTTGTAACAACAAGATCGTTAGTGAGTTTGCCAGATTGTCGGAAATGATTCGTTTGAATAGTTCAAATGAACTCATTTCCGTGTTTACCGTACTGCTAACTTCGGGATGATCGATATGTTGACCCGTGCAAAGTGCAAAGTAAATTAAAGCACAGAAGACGGTCATCATGCCGAGATATATCCAGTAGTTTGTGCTATTCCTTTTCATGATCCCCAATGATTTTTACACTACTTCCTGTTTTTCATTCGTTTGAATGCTCTGAAGATTTCTCCCACCCAAAGTACAAGAGACGTGGCAAGCGTGATCCAGATCCATTCGGTCCACGTCAACGGGATGGTTCTGAAAACGGAACCACCGAAGTTGACCACGAGTACCTGTCCCACGATAATGGCCATTCCCACGGTAAGGAAACCTTCGCTTTTGAATATATCTTTAAAGGCGGAATCATTTGTTCCGAAAGTCTTCGCGTTGAACATGTTCCAAAACTGTAACATCACGAATACCGTGAAGAAGATCGTCAGGTTCCGAAGTCCTTCCGGTGTTCCGGCCTCAATACCTCCGGCATAGTTGGAGAGTACATATAACAAGCCGAGTAGGATGACCACGAACGTGATTCCGGTGGCTAGTATCAGTCTCTGCATTTGCGGGACGATGATGAAGGCATTCGAGTTTCTCGGCTTCCGTTTCATCACTTCCGGGCTAGGTGGGAGTGAGGCTAAAGCCCCGGCAGCAAACGTGTCCATGATGAGGTTTACCCACAACATCTGTGTTACCGTGATGGGAAGTTCCGAACCGAACAAAGACCCCAGTAGCACAATAATCAAGGCTGCCACGTTAATGGTAAGCTGGAACAGGATAAACCGTTGAATGTTCTGGTACACCGAACGTCCCCACATCACGGCAGAGGTGATGCTGCAGAACGAGTCGTCCAGCAAGGTGATGTCACTGGCCTCTTTCGCCACGGAGGTTCCGCTACCCATAGATAATCCCACATGTGCATGATTCAAGGCGGGAGCGTCGTTCGTCCCGTCTCCGGTAACGGCCACGATGGCTTGTTTCTGTTGTAGCAATTGAACGAGGCGTTGTTTGTCCATCGGGCGGGCACGGGACATGATTTTTAAATCCAGTACTCGATCCAAGGCCTCTTTATCAGTTAGTTTCGCGAATTCAACTCCCGTGATCACATTTCGATCGGTATCTTTTTCCGTCCACAGGCCGATTTGTCTTCCGATCTCTTTTGCCGTACCCGGTGTATCCCCGGTCACCATTTTCACTTGTATTCCGGCATCAAAACAGCGTTTCACGGCATCCGGTACATCCAAACGGATCGGGTCTGAAATTGCCACGATACCAAGGAAGGTTAATTCGGTGTTGTATAAACGTCCGTCTTTAAAATGCGGTTCATTATCCTCGATGATTTGGTAAGCAAAACCCAGCGTCCGCATGGCTTGATTTTGGTATTCTAGCAATTGGTTCTCCACGGTCGTTTTGTAATTGGCAATCGGTTGCAGTTCCTCGTCGATCAACGCGTTCTTACATTGAGCGAAGATAATTTCGGGAGCCCCTTTCACGTATAGAATCTTTTTTCCCATGACGGGAGAGTCAACCAATGTGGCCATGTATTTCCGTTCCGTGGAAAAGGTTAATTGGTCGATCACCGTGGCATTTTCCCGGAGTTCTTGGTAATTAGCCTGTTGTCCGTTTAACCAGAGTAACAAGGCAGCCTCGGTCGGGTTACCTAGAGTTTTCACTTTGCCCGGATCGGAAAAGTCAAGGAACGCGGTTGTATTTACGGCAATACCCTCTTTTATCAGTCGGGAGTTTTCATTATCCGTGAGTTGTTGATCTTTCAGACCGTAGAAGTTTGTTTTGTACACGGTCATCTGGTTTTGGGTCAGGGTTCCCGTTTTATCCGTACAAATAACGGTTGTGGCACCCATCGTTTCGCAAGCGTGCATTTTGCGAACGAGGTTGTTGGATTTTAGCATTTTACGCATACTGAGAGCCAAGCTCAAGGTAACACTCATTGGAAGACCTTCCGGAACAGTTACCACGATCAGGGTAACGGAAGCCATGAATGCCGACAGGATTTTCTTTCCCAGACTTAGCGAGATCCACGCTTGCGGATCCCAAGGTTTAACCCCGAAAGCCAAACCAATGGCGAGCATGATAACCAATGCTCCTAATCCGTACAGAATCCAACGTCCCCAACCTCCTTGCTTTATACTCTTGGGGAGTTCTTTTTCTTTTCCCCGTAGGGCATGAACATCGTATATAACAGGTACCCATACTTTGGCAAGCATGATGACTGCCGCGATTATCAATGCCCCGATCAGTCCGAGTTGTCCTAATTCCGGGGTAGGGGATGCGGGATTAAAGAAGATGGCTTTAATGAATAGGATGGTGAACGTGACCGCGGCACCGCAGAATCCTACTATTCCAATGAATTTTGCCAGCGAATCCAGCTGTTTGTCGAGCGGGGTTGGTTCTTCGCTTTTTTCTGAAGATTTTTCTGCCACTTTTCCAAATTCCGTGGCATCTCCCACGGCGAGTACCTGCATGATCCCGTGACCGTCGGATACGGTTGTGCCTCTCATCACGTGATTGGAAGGATAGGTGGCTTCGAGGTTAAATTCGGACTCGATCACGGTTTTATTGGCGATCGGTTCTCCGGTTAAACTGGACTCGTTCACCTGTAACGAGATTGCCTCCAGAAGCACCCCGTCGGCGGGGATCTCTTCTCCTTGCTCCAATAGCACGATGTCGTCCACGACAATGTCTTTTTTAGGGACTTCATGTACATTACCGTTGCGGATAACTTTAACCAACGTGTCGTCATTCACTTGATTCAGCACGTCGAACTTTTTGTTTGCATCCCACACGAACCAAGTGGCTACCCCTGTCGCGAGTAAAATGGCCACGGCGATACCGATGGTTTCCGCGATCTCGATGATTCCTTCCGAGAAATACATGGAGATGGCGATACCTCCCGAAAGAAATACCGCGACCATTAATATGCGAATGACGGGATCTTCAAAGTTCCCGATAAAAATCTGCCATAAAGAATCCCTTTTAGGGGGAGTTAACACGTTAGCCCCGTGTTTCTCGCGACTTTCCAGCACTTGTTTATCCGTGAGGCCCGTGTAGTGTTTACGTGATTCCATGTTATAATTTAAGATTTAATTGTTTTTTTTTACGTGTTGACCGAATAATAAGATACGTGAAAAAGCCAATGCCGACGATTAGCATGACGATGGAAATCTCGGTGAAATACTTTTCCAGTAACTCTTTTCGAGAATATAAAAAATAGCCGGCCGTAGCCAGTATCAGGTTCCAGATACCGCTTCCGGCAGCCGTGTAAAATATAAAGCTGTTTAAAGGCATTTTGACCAATCCAGCCGGAAGGGAAATAAAACTTCTTACCCCCGGGGTAAGTCTTCCGATCAGCGTGGAACTTTTGCCGTATTTCAAAAAATATTGTTCGGATTTTTCTACTTTTTCTTTTGACATCCGCAAAATCTTTCCCCAGCGTGATTCCGCGAAAGAATAAATGAATTTACGCCCTAACGTGTATGCTAACACGTAGTTGAAGAGGGCGCCTAGAACCGATCCGATTGTGCTGAAAATAACTACCAGTAGGAAATTGAGATCCCCGTTTGCAGCTTTCCAAGCTGCAGGAGGCACGATCAATTCCGCCGGAAAGGGAATGATGGAACTCTCAATGGTCATACACACGAGAACGCTCCAGTAGTTCACGTTATGCATATACCAATCGAGAATAGATTGAAGCCAATCGATCATATGTTGTTTCTAAATTTTTTTTTATGTTTTTATTTGCTCTCACTTGTTATAATTATCGTTATGGTTTTGTCATAACAGCAATACTTTCAGCGAGTAGATATAAAAACCTTGACTATGTCGGGCGGTCAGGTATTGGATAAAGTGCCGTTCTTTTTTAGCGAAAGACAATTTTATCGGAATATTCTTCCCACTCTGCATATTGTGATGCGAATACACGTTTGTTTTAGGAGTTTTATCGAGTCCGAAACGTCGTCCGTGAGAGCTTGCAATTCCTTCATCGGAGCCTAAACGAAGACCTCGTAAGAGAGTGTCATAATGATGGGCCATCTCGTCCGGTTCGGATAGTTGTTCTGTTTGTGTAGGCAATGTTATCTCTTCCTCGTTTTCCTCAGCCTGTAGTCCATTGACTATGAGTAGTAAAGAAAAAATGAAGATAGATATATATACAAAAAACAGCCTTTTCATTATAAAATTATTTACAGGCTCAAAAGTAATATATTTTTTGGATATATATCCAGTCTCGTTTACGCTTTTTCTTATCAATAAATCCGTTTTATTACGTACCTTTGCGGGGAATCAGAAATATTCGGATCATGACGGTAAAAATGATATTAGCTTGTATCGTGGCTCTCTTGGCGTTAGTAAACCCGGTACAGAAAGTTTTAATTGTTACTTCATTGCAGGAGAGGTTCAGTCCTAAAGAATTGCGGTATATATCCATTAAATCATCTATTACAGCCGCGTTGATTCTAGTCTTTTTTCTTTTCTTGGGAGAGGTTACTTTCAGTTACGTGTTCCATGTCGAATTGTATTCTTTTCAAATCACTTGTGGGGCGGTGTTGATGTATAACGGTCTATCCGGTTTGTTGAAAGGTTTTTTCTTGAAAGTGGACGAGCATATCAAATTAGCCGATCTGACCACGGTGCCTATTGCCATCCCGATGATCGCGGGCCCGGCAACCATCACGGCAGCCGTTACGTTTCCCGTTCAATACGGGCGTGAGATCACGATTATAGCCATTTTGATCGCTTTGGTGGTAAATCTGTTTTGTATGTTACAAGCCCGGCGAATCGGGAATTTCTTGATTAAATACAATTTCATGAACCCGTTGATCCGGATTATTGGGTTGATTGTTGCCACGATCGGGTTACAGATGATATTTGACGGAATCACGTTGTTTATAAAGTCGTTGACGGTGTAGTGTATTTGTTTCCCATTTCCTTTCTGGCCAGACGAGTGGCCTCTTGGATAAAGTCGGTTTTGGCCTCGGTGTAGGCATCCCGATCATGTTCATAGCGGAGTTGAAGGTTTTGTTTCAGTTTGCCGTATGATTTTGCCGTTTCCGGGTGGGAACGCAGGTAATCCCGGAAATAGAGTTCGTTCCAATCCCCCGGGAATCTCACGTGAAGATGAACGGCTTGGCCTCGGAAACCTTGAGGGGTATATCCTTTCATGAACATCAGGTGAGGGGCCGGGTTATTAGGCTGCGTGTTGCAAATATATCCTGCGGAGATCAGGGCTGCGGTGAGCGACGGGATGTCCGCGTCAGTGGGGATTTCCAATAGAATGTCTATGGTTGGTTTGGCTATTAGACCGGGGACGGATGTACTGCCGATATGATTGATTCTGTACATGTTGTTTGTCCCGAGAGCTGAAATGATGGTGTCTTTTTCTTGTTCATAAAACTTTGCCCATTCTGCACGATGTTTGCTTAGGATGATCGGAAATAGAACCCAAAGCTCTTCGTTTGTCATTTCTTGTAAAGGGTTGTTCATTGTTTTAAGGTTTCCAGTCTATAATTCCGTTTGCAGGATGTGTTTTCCGCCAGTTTTGGAAAGCGGTATAATCGTGAATCCCGTCTTGGATGACGGCTTGATAGTACTCGATTCCCATGATTTCTTCGCCGTCGGGAGTCTCGTACTTTAGTTTCAATATGGTTTCCCGGATTTCCGGTGTCAATACCGCTAAGATTCGTTCGGCCACTTGCTCGAAATAGCCGTCATAGTAGGAACCTTTCAGGATGTGAATCATGTCGATTTGCCACAATTCATGATCGGAATCCTCGTACCACGTGTGCCATTCTATGCAGTGTTCGTCCGTGTCGATCAGGTTTTTGTATTCGATTCGTTTGATCGCCGGGTTTGCGGCTAGTCGTGTGATTGCTTGGAAACTGATGGCCGGGGTTAATCGCGGGGTATAGACGTGGAAATCTATATCCCGGTGTTTCATCATCAATCCCATTTTTAATGACCCGACGAGATTGATTTCCGCCCCGATGGATTTCCAAATATTGATAATGTCAGTTGCTTGGACTATCTGTTTGGCTCGTTCTGTATTGCGAGCTGCAAGTTGTAACATCGTTTCCATAAATCCGTGTTTGAATATGCAAAAATATAAAAACAATCTGCGTTTCTGCCAAAAATCTACTATCTTCACGCCGAAATTGTAAATATTCACATTTTGGGAACAATTCTTAAATTTATACTGGCTTAGTATTAGTCTTAGAAACCACAGGCTAATAATTCTTTCGTTTGGGTAATTCTGCCCAAGCCGGTTTATTGTTTTTATTTCTTTTCATTCACGGCATTGCTCTTTTTAAGGGGATAAGTCTCTATTGTTGTAGTTTATGGTCACTTCTACGTGTGCCGTAAGTTGTAATGCTGTGAATGATCATAAAATCTTTCAAAGAATATTAGGCACAGTATAGATTATGAGAACAGAGTATATATGGGAGATAAAGGTTAAAAACACACCTACCTTAAAAAGAAAATGTAATCATTGTAATAGTAATAGATTTTATTGTAGTAACAAGTTCAGGATGAATGCCCAAAAAAGAAATATTGATGTATGGTTAATTTATAGATGTGTTGAATGTGATAGTACCTATAACCTGACTATCTTGTCACGCACAAAACCAGAATTGATAAAAAAAGATTTATTCTCCAAGTTTTCAGAAAATGATGAAAAACTTTCTTGGGAGTACGCTTTTTCTTCTGAAATAGGACGTAAAAATGGTGTCGAACTTGATTATAGTAGTGTCGAATACGAGATATTGCATGATGATATTTTGATAAATGAGATCTTGGATGCCGAGGGGGAGGTCGTGGCGTTTAAAATTAGAACCCATTTTGAATTTGGGTTGAAGTTATCTTCTGTTATTCGCTTTTGTTTAGGGGTATCTTCCAATTTGTTAAACCAAATGATAGAAGCTGAAGCTATTTTTGTTTCTGAAGGCTGTTTGCTAAAGAAACGTAAAGTTAAAGATGGAGATATTGTATTTGTGAATAAAGAGAAGTTACGAAATATGTATATATTTCGGGGGATGTTATAAATCTATGGACTAGGGGCTGTTCCAGAAGTCATTTAATTTCCAAAAACTCCTCCGTCACTTCGTGCCACCTCCTCTATAAACAGAGGAGGTGCTGGTGACTCTTTCCGAAGACGGGTAGTATTTCAACTCTCCCTCTGTTTATAGAGGGAGTACCCCGAAGGGGGGAGGGAGTTTGAAAGATGACTTTTGGAACACGTTATTCATTTTTCATCCCGATATAAAAGACGTAGCCGTAGTAACTTTTGTATTTCCGGTAATAGTCGATTTCATCTAATTCCCGTTGTACTAATTGCTGGGCGGGTTTACTGTTTTTATATTTTTCCAAGAAGAGAGGAATGTTTTCTTGCATGGGTTTGTAAAAACAATCCAACCAACAATATTCAGGTAAAATGAAATGGGCTACCGGGGTGTATCCGGCTTCTTCCATTTTCTTGATTTTATTGGAAATGGTGTCAATTTCGGCATAATTGAAATTCCAGAATTGTTCAATCTCATCCGGTCGGGTATTCGTGAGCCAAGAAACTTCCGAAACGGCGATCATTCCTCCCGGTTTCAGGAATTGTTTCCACTCCCTTAGACCTCTTTCGAATCCGATGTTATAGATGGAGCCTTCCGCCCAGATTAAATCCAGTTCTCCGGGTTCAAAAGGTAGGTTCTCCATGGAAACTGCAATGCCGGAAATCCGGTCGCTGAGTCCATGATGAATGGCCCGTTCCTTTAAAAGTGTGATCATCTTCGGGAATAAATCGATCGCCGTGATCTGTCCTTTCGTGTTCTCGGCAAGCGTGATGGTTTGTCCACCGCTGCCGCAACCAATATCGGCAATTTTGGCGTTATCCGATAACTCCCCGATAAAGCTCAAGGCTTGTCGGGTGACTTGTTGACTTCCGGGGCCTTGACGGTTTAGGCGTGAAAAAAAGTCCACGATCATGTCAAAGTCGAAGTCTGCTACTAATTGTAATTCTTGTTCCATAATTGTGATAAATATATGTGATTATATAGTGAATCCCATGCTTTAGACATAAAGATTCGGATAAAAATTTTCGTCGTGGCAGTAGGCACTTGAAAATCAAAAAATAAAATCAATAGAAATAATTTCCGGGTAGGAAACCCGGATAGGGAAATCCAGCCTGAAAGAATTCGGGCTGTTAATTACGCATTTATCTTCTTAGAATTTGTTGTTTTCAAAAAGCGATATTTTGTTTGTTGAGGCGAAGGTATATTATTTTCATTTAAAATCTATTTTCCGGCTCTAAAAAACTCGATCATTTCGCTGGTAAGACTAATGTCAGATTCAGAAGCCGGAATGTTTTCCCGCTCAAACCATTCGGCCAAGGCCAGTTCCTCCCGGTCGAGCGTGATGCTGTCGTCTCCTTCCACTTCGGCAAAAAAGCCCATTAAAAGCGTGTCGGAGAATGACCACGGTTGACTTTTGTAGTATCTGAGGTTTTTAACGTGTAATCCGACTTCCTCCATGACTTCCCGTTTCACGGTTTCTTCGACGCTTTCCCCGATCTCGGTAAATCCGGCGAGTAAGGCGTAGCGGGTATATTCCCGGTTGGCATACTTGGATAACAGGATTTTATTCCCGTTCGTGACGGCGATGATCACGGCTGGCATGATTTTCGGGTATTCCGTATTATTACAAGTCAGGCAATGTAACATCCGTTCCTTTTCATGGGGAACGAGTTTTGTCCCACAATGGCTACAGAACTGGTGGTTGTCGTACCATTTGTAGAGGCTGTACGCCGTGATACCTGCAAATGCTAGGTGTCTCGGCTCGCTTGTCCGGAAAAGCCCGATGTCTTTTAGCTCGAATTCCGGTTGTCCTTCCGGGACTTGATGTACCAGATAAAAACAGTCGTTGTCAATGGCAAATAAATAAATGGCTTTCTCGTAAATACTTTCTTCGATTCCGTTTAATTCTGCAAAACGGGGAAAACGTAGGGTTGCTGAAGCTTTACTTGCCAGAACCATATGCCCGTCGAAATAAAGTGCGTAGCTTGTTGCCTCCGGACGTTTGGGGGCGTAAGCATTTGAAAATATATGGGGCGCGATATCTTGTATCATACCTTATTTATTTTGCCTGTGAATTCGGGCGTCAAAGGTATTAAATTGTTGGATATGACGCTAGTTTTTAAAATGAAAAGTGGCTATCCCAAAAGTCAATTTTAAACAACTACCCCCACTAACTCCCCCTTACACAGGGGGAGTTGGAGGGGGTAGTTAGCAAATACAGGCAGGACTTTTGGACAGCCACTTTAAGAATAAAAACTTTGTAATTAAGGGTAATTGGCTCCTATTTTACCATCTCGTAATCGATACCGTTTACATAGTAGATAGAATAGAAGTTTTTATTATGGTTTTTCATCCACTCCCGCATTTGTTGAATGCTGTTCTTTTCAGAGTCGCAGTGGTCGGAATCTTTGTCTCCTTTAGCCTCTTCTTCCGCGACTTCTTTTTCCCAGTTGTCGATGTATTCCTGTGACAGGCGTTGTTCCTGTAATACCCCGGTCACGACGATTTCGGAATTAACCAGCTCTTTGTTGAAAGATTGTATGTTACCACCAGCTTCAACACGGATTGTAAGTTTACCCGTGGAGTCCGCGATAAAACAGCGACGTCCGGAGTGAGAACAAGTGTGTTTCACGACGCCTTTCAGAACGACCGTATCATTCAGTTGTTCTTCGGCCACGTTCAGAAGACCGTTAACGTCCAAGGCCTTGGAGACCAAGGATATTTCAGTGGTATTCTCCTGCTGTGTTTTTTTGTTCGTGTTTTTACATCCCACGATGGAATGTGTCGTGATACAAGCGATAATAAAAATAAATGTACTTCTTTTCATGACGATATATTTAATGTTATTTTCTTATTTTGGCAAAAAGGCACACGGTAATAAATCCGGCAAATCCCGTGAATAACGTGATAATCCCGGCAAGGTATTTCCCGTATGATTTCTCTTTACGATACACGACAAAAGTAACTATTGTCAGTATAATATTCAACAGAAGAGACGGGAAATAATAACCCGAAATCCGGGGGTAGATGTAACTGTTCGTGCTATCTTGAAAGGTCACCGTGAACGGGAATAAATAAGGTAGTGTTTTGTCCCACGTGGATTCCGGTGCCGGGCGGAACAGGCTGTCCACTTGACGCATACTTTTATTCTCCAAGGCGTAGGTATGTTCCCCGTCCGAAGAAATCTTGGCTACCGTCCAGTAGAACATATTGGCCATGATGGAAACCCGGTCTTTATCGGGATTCACGTTTTCCAACACTTTCACGAGGCGGTACCCGTCCGTGGAAAGATAGTAAAGCGTGTGATTCGTGTCGAACAGGAATCCGTACAGGCTCCGGTTGTCAATTTCCATCGGGAACATACAGGAGATGTTACTTGCCTTCGTGTCCTTGACAAAAGGTTTCCCGTTTGTCATTTTTACATGGAAAAGATGTCCCTCGCTATCCAAGGCGAAATACCCTTCATCGTATGATTTCTGGCTCGTGGGAATCCCGGTGACCCACAGCGCGGGGAACGTGAAACCGGCCTTCTCCATTGCTTGCTGGAAACGGGTGGATTTCTGTTCGTCTACCCGGTTGGTGGCCATGTCGATGAATTCGATGTTCTCTTTCAGTCGGAACATATCGCTGGGGTTTTCAAGGTCTACTTTTCCCGAACAGGATTCGAACATGGGGTAGAGTTCTATGACCGGGGTATTTTTATCTTTGGGTTTATACCAGAAGAAAAAGTTATTCCGGGCTATGGTTTGTCGGTCAACCGGAATCCCTTGGATGGAATCCGGGATGGCGTTTTCCATGGCTAACTGACGATAGTAGAACATGGGTAACACCCGGTCGAATTCCGCGTCCGAGTAAACTTTCCCGCTCATGTCTTTTCCTCTCACGTTATCATTGTCCTGATCCAAATAACAGAATTGGTTAATGACAGAACTGTAATAGGTGAACGGGTACCGGGGAGAGGAATCCATGGTTAATTGAACGAGTGACGGGATAATCCATGATAATAGGAAAATGGATAATCCGATATATAGAATCTTTATTTTCATCTGCTTGAAATTTAATGATATTACTGCATTCCTTCTTTAAAGTGACGAATGGAGATTTTGGGGTATAGGGCTAAAAGTACGAGTGTCCCGAACAGGAAGGGGAGCATGTAAATGTAGCTACCCGGTACGCCTTGTACCATGAATAATGATAGGATCAATAACCCGATCACGGCATTATAGATTCGCTGGCTCCACACGGGTTCCAGAATAATCCACGCCGTAAGTAGATAGGATGCGAAACCGCATAATACTTGCGGGAGTATCGTGGCGAACCATGCACCGACCACTTCTCTCGGGAAATCCGCGGATAGTCCCCACAGGAAACCACCATAGCTGACCGTGAAAAGGAGTAACAGGCACGCCATCCCGTAACTTAGCATCAGGAACACGATTCGGTTCTCTCCAAGCGGGAGATGCAGTGTCAGTTTGAAACGTTTCTTCGTCATTTCCGGAATAAACTGGGTGATTCCCATGATGATCCCGGCAAGTAGCGGTAAGACTTTTATCTGGTCCAGCAAAACCACGTTTTTTAGGATAAATACTTCCCACAAGTGTGGCATTCCCACGTTACGGGCGGCACTTGAAATGCGAAGTGCAATGTAGCCCATGGCGAGGATAAATACCACGAACATCAGGAGAAACATCCAACGGGTTTTAATCCATTCTTTGAATAGTAGTGCTTTGTTCATCGTTTTAGTGTTGTTTTTGATTAATATTTTCCGGTTAACCCGATAAAAGCGTCTTCAAGGGATAAAGTTTCCTCCTTTAAATCTGCCACTTGTACACCTTTTGATTCCAATAGTTGCCGGACGGTTTCGAGTGGTTCGAATGAGTAGGTAATCCATTGACCGTTATTTTTTTCGGTGTTCCATAGTTTTTCATGTTCCGTGGGAACTTGACCTTCGTTCAAGGAGAAACGGAAACGGTGGAAGTTTTCCATGATTTCCCGGGTCGGTTTGTGAATCAGCAAGCGTCCGTAATCCAGAATCATACAATCGTCAATCAGCAATTCCATGTCTTGGATGATGTGGGAGGTCAGGAATATCGTTTTATCCCCTCCGGCGGCAAAATCCCGCAAGTATTCCACGAACAGACGGCGATAGCCGGGGTCCAGTCCCATGGAGAAATCGTCGAGGATCAGTAATTCCGGGTCTTGGGCAAATAGTAACCCAAGGGCGACTTGAGAACGCTGACCGCAGGACATATGATTGATTTTCTGATGAGGAACAACTTTTAGTTTTTCCATCAAACCGTAGAACGCGTCTCGTTTCCAGTTCGGGAAAAAGGCCCGGTAATACTTTTCGATTTGCTCGATCGTGAAATAGGTGTGTTGCACGTGACCTTCCAGTAATAAGCCGATCTTGGCTTTCGTGGCGGGAGTGAGGTGATTCATGTTCTCGCCGAGAAGGTAACACTCTCCGGAACAGGGTTTTAAATAACCGTTCAATATGTTAATGATGGTGGTTTTTCCCGTTCCGTTTTTTCCGAGTAACCCGAGTACTTTACCTTTTTCTACTTCGAAGTTCAGGTTCTCGTAAATTAATTTTTCTCCGTAATAGTGCGTTATATTTTTACACTTGATTACTTTTTCCATGTATAAAAGATATTATGGTTTAAAAAACAATGCCGCAATGTGCTTGCAGGGTTTCCCGGTGCAAGTCGTTTTGGCAGGAGTCATGTTGCCAGTTTAATTTGATAAAGATACCCCTGTTTTTAGGCAGGGAATAATTCCAGCGGAGTTCTATATTCGTGGTCCAGTTGTCCGTGGAGAGATTGTCGTAAGCCTTGTAAACTGCGGCTAGGGCGATTTGCTCTTGGTCGATTTCCGTGAGCTGCAAATCGGCGGTTGAATTCTTACGATACACCCCGTCCAGAACGAACTGGAAAGAGTGCTTTTTGTAGCCGGTTGCGGCAAAGAAGTTCATCCCGCCGGATAAATAGTTTACTTTCATGAGGCGGGCAGGGTCAAGATATTCCATCTTGAACGAGTTGAACCCGGCTCTTGGTGACAGGTACCATGTAAAACGGTCTCCCTTGGTTTGCCCGTATACTCCCGAAACGGAAATATCTGCTTTTTTCACGGATAGCTGTTCGGCCTCGCCCGTTTTTTCGTACACGTTGGTTGTGGCACTTCCGATAAGGGATTCAATCCCTTGACGATCTTGGTAGGTTGCCCGTGTCCGGACTCCCCACTGGTGCTTGTTCCGGAAAGAAGTGTAAGCGATTTCGGCTTTCATCTCGTCCTGATTCAACGTGTTCAAGGGCAGGTCGTTCAGGTCTGAAATAATCTTCTCGAAAGAGAATCTTTCATACCCGAAGGAGCCGGAGAAACCTTGTTTGTCGCGGGGGAAAATTTCAATGCTTGCCCCGTAGCGATGACCGTCGTAGAAGAGGGAAGTGGCCCCTCTGCGAAACCGGACGTAGTCCATGCCCAGACCGCTGAGATTATAGGTAATGGCGGAACCCAGTTCGCTATAAAACTTCACGTCATTGGTTTGCTTGTATTTTCCGGCATGGAAGGCGATTCCCATGGAGTATAGCTTGTTCAACTTGGCCGACATACCGATGGAGGCTTTCAGGTCCGAGACGATATTTCTGGGGCGGGGATCGATCTTCCGGTACTCGATAAGGGCCCGGTAATTGGCATATATCCCCCAAGTGAAACGTTTATGTTCCTGCGCGTATCCCCCGGCAAAATAATATTCTTCAAAGTCCATGTCCCCACCGACCGAGTCTGCGACCACGTAAGGATATACCGTCAAATAATCGGACGTTTCGTTCCATTCTACTTTTTCCCTTTTCCCTTTTTTAAAATAGGCGTTTCCCCATGTCTTGCTGTTTTCTCCTAATGGCATATAAGAAAATGCGTGGAAGGAGAAATTACGAACTTCCGAGCCTAATTGGGGCAAAAATGCCTTGTTTGCATTCTGTTGTTCCCAACCGATTTGTAGTTCCGATATGGAGAACGTGTGAGCATAGTAATTTATTGCCGGGTTATCATAGATTTGCGACACGAAACTCTCCGTCGGGGAGAAGTAAATCCGTACGCGGGTGTTTGCCGGAATGCTATCCTGCGCCCATGTCCCGAAGGTCTGGAAAAGAAGACTAAAAATCAGAATGAAACGAAAAGTCATGATTTTGTCGGTTTAATAATTATTGTTTTAAAGACGGAGTGGCCTTGGCCTCAAAGTCTTCCGTGGAATTATTCGTGTCTTTCAGTATCTTGCGTCCGTCAGGAGTGGTGGAAAGTACTTTCCGGCGGACACTTTTGTTGTATCGGTTTTTGTCGAGTGCGACTTCCCCGCAGTAGGTGAATCCCATGTCGAGGGATGCGTCAACTACATTCCAAGCATATTGTGCTTTGTTGCTTATGTTGACCGCGTCGATGATCCATGCGTTGGGGACTTGATAAGCATTCTTGTCTTGGGATTCTCCTATAACGTTAATATATGTAGCCTTGTATGTGTAATCTGTTAAAAAAGTATTTTTATCCACTTGTAACCGGGCAATAGCATAAGCGCAAAGTCCTTGATTGTGCAGACTCCATGTCGTTTTTGTATAGCTATAGATTTTGTCAAGGTTGGTCACTTGTGGATTATCTATATCTGGATTTTTGTCACTGTCATCATACCATTCGAAGTCTGCATTACTTAGGTCGAAAGAATTGCTGTTTGCTTCTCTGTGATCTATTGCTTTATCACAAATCAAAAGAGATTTTCCGGGTTGTACCGGATAGTCTTTTCCGTTTCCGGGAATGGCGTACACGCATTGAACAGCCATTGCTCGTGACATGATGTCCGGTGTGTAGTCGTATTTTTGGGAGGTTTTAAAAGCGGATTCTAGAATAACAAGTCCGTCTGCATATAAAACGGAATCGGAATTGTTGTATATTTTAATATATTGATCTGCAAGATATTGTTTTCCTTCCGGTGTCGTACTTCCGGCGAAATAGACCTCTTCAATAACAAAATCCGCTTTCGAGTTGAAAAGGAATAATTTAATATTATCAGCGCTTGTTGTTCCGACAAGATTCACGGATTCTTTATATCCTTTTACTTGCCCTTCAACGGTTTTCTCGTCAACGATATAATTCATTTTCCCCTCTACGGTGATATTGTAAAGGCCTTCGTTGAGCGTGATTTTCCCTGTGGTTCCGGTCATCGTGTTTGTTGTCTGTTTTCCGGTGTTCACGTTCTTGAACGTGACGTGTAGGTCGGATATGCTTGTTACATTCAAGTCTTCCGGTTCTGTGAGTGTTAAAGTAAACTCTGTGATTTTTACTTTGTCATCATCCGTGCAGGCAATAAATCCTGCACAGATGAATAACATAAATACTAATACGTAAGAAATTTTGTTGATCATGTTGTTTTTGTTTTTATAAAGTGTTTATTTCTTCAAAGATGGTGTAGCTTCCGGGGTAAAATCCTCGGTTGAATTGTTGGTGTCTTGCAGAATTTCCCTTCCGTCTTCCGTGGTCGTGAAAGTTTTCCGGAGAACGCTCTTTCCATATCGGTTTTCATCCCCGTCAATAACCCCGCAGTAGGTCCAGCCCATATCTATCGTGGGCGAGGTTACAATCCATTGGAATTCTGATTTGACACTTAAATTGACAGCGTCTACAATCATTTCGTTCGGTACTTTGTAACAACTTTCCTCGCAGGGAATCTGGTATTCTTCAAAGACAAACATCCACTCGTAATCATAAGTATAGTCTTGTAAAAACTTTTCGATATCTCCCAGTCGAGCTATCGCGTAACTATTGAAACCGCGATTGTGGAATACAAATTTGCCGTACGGGGTCAGTATGTTGGGAACTTCGTGGTTATCAATATCGTCACTATCTTCATAGAAGATTTCGAAATCCGCTTTACTTAAATCGATGGAGTTTGAGTTTTGAGCTTGATGATTTATCCCGTTATCTGCAATGATAATATATTCTCCGGGATTAACCGGGTGTTCGGTTCCATTTCCCGGAATGGTAAGAATAGAGTTTACGGCCATAGCCTCTCTCATGATGTCTGGCGTGTAGTCTTGCTTGTCTGTGGTTAGGAATGCTGATTCTAGAATAGATAATCCGTCGGCATACAGCACCTTATCCGTGTTATTGTAGATTTTAATGTATTTGTCTCCATTGTATTGTTGTCCTTCTTCCGTCACCGTTCCCGTGAAAAATATCTCGGCGATAATGAAGTCGGAAGACGTCTGGCTAATGAATAATTCGGTTGCTAAAGAAGCGGTCGTTCCCGATATGTTGACAGATTCTTCGTATCCCCGGATTAGTCCTTCATGGCTTTCTCCCTCTCGCTTGTATTGAATAAAACCTTCCATGCTGATATGATACATTCCTTCCGGAAGGGTTACGTGGATTTGATTATTCTCGAACGTCGTGTTATTTGTCACTCGTCCGGTATTCACGTTGGTGAACTTTACTACCATATTGGATATACTAGGTTCTTCAAATCCTTCCGGAAGTGTTGTGTTTAATGTAAATTCGGTTGTATTAACCGTTTTGTTATCGTCCGTACAAGACAGCACGCTAAAGATCGTCACGATCAGCGAACAGAAAATGATAAAATTGTTTTTCATATTTATGATATATTGGTGTTATAATTTGATGTTCAATTCCATGCCGAAATAGGGGACTGCTTTCCTTCTGATTTTCGCCCCGTTGGCCTCGTAGCTGGGATTGTAGTCCAGTATGTTGTTTACGAACAGGGAGAGTCCTATCTTTTGATTGAAATACTTGGTTGCCGAGAAATTGATGTTGATGGATACGGGAACCGTTGTCCGTTTGAAAGCGGCCTCGTTGTAGTTCACTACCAGATGCTGGCGTTCCATGTCGGTTTGATCGGCAGCCGTGTAATCGTGTTCTTCGCCTTTGATGTCCACGTACTTGATCGGTACCCCGTTCTTTCTCATGCTCTCCTGTGCGGTAAACCACATGCATTGTACCGAAGTGGCGAAATTCAGTCCGAGCTTTTGCAGGTACGTGTCGAACATGAAGTTCGTGTTGAATTGTTCCCGAATGTACCCGTCGTCGTCCAGATATAACCCGATGTATTTTAATTCTTTCCCATTCAATATCACGCTGGGTTTCCTGTACACCGGCTGGCTGTTGTGGTAGGTCGATTTGAACCATGCCCCGGTAACCGTGAGACGGGTGTGTATGGATTCAATACGGTTGGACGAGTATTGAAATTCAACTCCTTTTTTGATAATCATGCTACCGTTCGTGTTTCTCCCGTATGTGCTGATCACCGTGTCGTTCGTGTAAGTCAGGTCACTTAATTCCGGTGGCCCCTGTAATGAGGTGTGGTCAATGGTTGAGGCGTCATATTTTTTATACTGGAAAGACCGGTAGTAATTGGTTGTTCTGAAACCGTCAGTCATCTTCTCGTAGAAATAATTCACGGAGAACAGGTGTTTGTCATAATCGAAATCCAGACGTACTTCCCATTTCTTGTTACGGGCGGGTTCCAGATCGTAATTCGTCGGGTCAATAATGTAGGTCATCATGTTTAAACGCCGGAAGTCAGCGTTCGTGTGATAATAGTTCAATTGGGTCAGGTCGTAATAGATCTTCTCCGGGTAGAGTTGTGACATCACGGGCATTTTTCTTTGCCATCCGATCCCGCCGACAAGTTGGATGTTTAATTGTCGGTCGAAGAGAAACAGGGTCGGGAATTTCCATTGTGCGTTTACCCGGGGATCGAAGTATATTTTACCCTGCATCCGGTACTCCGCATCCAAGTTGAGCGGGGAGAAGGCACGTATACCCCCGGCCACGATCAGCCGATGCCGGTCGATAGGAATATCAATCCGGTCCTCGATGAAAAACGATAACAGGTGATCTGCCGGAATCTCGTCATACGGTCTGGGGCGATAGGAGGTCGAGGGATAAAGAGGCCGTGTCAGGTCGTACACCTGACCTTTCCCTAGGTTTTTACTCATTCGCCATTCAACTCCCGCTTTCAATTTATTCGTGGTGTTGAAAAGATCGAAGTGAAATTCACTCATCGTCTTCACGTAAGCATTGATGGGTTTGCCGTCCACTTTTAAATGTGCCGTATAGCGATACGGGAGAAAAATCCCGTCGTGTTCGCCTTCTTCCGTGTTGTCGGGAATGGGGGTGTCTTTATCCAGCGAGATAAATTTAGTCTGTTTGATTTTGTTGAGCGAGTAGTCCACGGCGGCGGTTAAGTTGACGTATTGCCAGTGCCGGGATTGGGTGAATACCCAGTTCAGCGTGTTTGACACGGACATCCGGTGGTAGCTGGATTTGTATTTGTCTATCTTTTTATAGCTGATGTCCGGATCGCTTTTCTCATCATCAATGGATTGCCCGTAGTCCAAGTCCAAATCCCATGATAATGACCGGGTGTTTGTTTTCCACACCCGTGCCATGTGGGTGGTTGCGGAGAGACGTTTGTAGTTTTCCAGATTGTTGCGGGGATCGATCTCTGCATCCAAGTAATCGAACCCGAAGTTGAATATCCATCCTTTGTTTGTCGCGAATCCTTTACCTAGGTACACGAGTTTACTTTCGGGGTCTGATTTTATGCGGGCTTCCCACGGATGGGCTCCCGCTTTTCGTTGGATTTTGATTACTCCGCTGGTCAGTTCACCGTATTCAACGGAAGGAATTCCCCGGATCACTTCCACGCTTTCGATGAAATCAGTTGACACCATACGCATATCAACCCCTTTGCCCGTGCTGTTCCGGTAGTAATCGTGATCGCTTTGACTGGCTCCCAGCACGTGTTGCATGTTGGCATCCGTGTTGATTGGTACCCCGTTGACAAGAAAAGCGGTACCTAATGATGAAATATCGTAATCGTCGCTGGAAACACCAACTTCCCGCAAACGGGCTTGGTTTACACCACCGAGGGCGGGATCTTTCGTTCTTCCGCCCGGCAGTAATGCCAGAATATCCGTGAAACTTGACGGTTGCAGGAGTTCCATGGCCTTGCGGTTAATCTTGGAAGAGGTTGTAAGGCCTCTGGATTCGGATGCGGTGACAATAATGTCTTTTAGCGTGATATTGTCCGGTTGCAAGGCGATTGCAATTGTCGTATCCCGGTGGATGGACAGGGATTGATGTATCGGGGTATATCCGATAAAAGAGATGCTAAGAGAGTAGGTCCCGGTTGGAACGTTTTTTATGCTGAAACTTCCTTTCGTATCACTGATCGCGTGAAGTTGCACGGAATCATTCTTTAATAATACGGTTGCGAATTCCAGTAATTCGTTCGTCTTGGCGTCTTTTATATTCCCTTGCAGGTGAAATTGTGTTTGACTTTGCGCTTGAATCGGTAGCGCGATAGATAGATAACCCAATAAACAAAGAATCTCGATAATCCCAAATCTGCATTTCATCACTTACTTCTTTTTGTCGATGCAAAGTTATAGGGTAGGATAATATGAATCCATCACCAAAAATAAGGATATTGGGGGTGCTTTTGGGGGAGAGGTGTCCCCGTTTATGGGGATAAAAAAAGAATGGGGCTGACTAAAAGTCACCCTCATTCTTTTGTTTATAAGTTTTATAAACCCAATGACTTTCTGGTATTTTATTTCTGTAATTTATCGGCTCTTTCTTTTAATCTTGCTGCACGAGCCTCGCTATCCGGGTGGGTAGAAAACATCTGTTGAATGCGAGAGGCTTTTTCTCCCCCGGTATTGGAGAGTTCTACCAGTTTGGTCAATGCTTTTGACATGGCGTAGGGGTCAACCTTTTGTTGAAGGCAGAAATCAAAAGCGTAATCATCAGCGGCGAATTCTTGCTTTTGTGAGAATTGTGCCCCCATGAAAGCCTCTGCCAACGCTCCCAGTTGGGAATCGGTCAATTTGGACGCTGTTTCACTTACCGCACCTGCCACGTTCTTGGCAGCCGAGCGAAGATAGGCATTTTTCATGGCGTGTTTAGTGTCTTGGTGTACCACGTGTCCGATCTCATGACCGATAACAGCCAACACCTCGTCATCAGTCATTAACTCCATTAATCCGGCAAAGATACGGATGCTCCCGTCCCCGCAGGCAAAAGCGTTGACATCGACAACTTCATATATAGCAAAATTCAGTTTCAGCCCTTCAATTTCGGGGAAGTTTGCCGTGATCTTGGCCAAGCGTTTACCTAATTCGCTATCCGGTGCCGCCACTTTATTATGTGTGTCCATCCATTGTATGTATTCTTGGCTCATGTTAGCAATGTCCTCGTCGGAAAGAGTGATTGCTCCGGCCGCGTCTTTCCCGGCTTGAATAGCTTTTTTCGTGTCGATTTTCATTTTGCCGATTTTTATTTGCGCTTGTAAAGTTAAGGTTCCGGCAAGTAATAATACGCACATGAATAGTTTTCTCATCGTTGTAGTGAATTTTAATGTTTGATTATTAATATTTCCTTATTGTCGTTATATGCTTATAATATAACGTACAAAAATAAGCATTTCCCTTGTATCTTCAACGAGAAAGAATTATTTAAAAATATTCTCGTAAGAAGTGAGCAAGTGAAGAAAATTATATTACCTTTGCATCGCTCAAATGAAAAGGACTCGTAGCTTAATGGATAGAGCACTTGGTTACGGCCCAAGAGGTTGTGGGTTCGACTCCCGCCGAGTTCACGAAAAGCAAATGAAAACCTTGTAAATCGACTGATTTGCAAGGTTTTTTCTTACGTCGACCGACGTGTTGTTAAATTCTTGCCTGTAAGAATCCGTCAATTATATGTTGTATTTCCATGACTTGATCACGGGATAAGTTATCTAAAAATTGATCGTTGATTTGTACGTCATATTCGATTGGAGGTGTAATGTTTACCTTTGTCAAGGTTTCGTTTTTCACGATCATTGGCATTTCTTTGATGATCTCTATTTTCTTTTGCGCCTCGTTTTCTTCCAGCAATAGGATATGACGATTATTCTTGCGTGTGGGTGCCGGCTTTATTTTTCGAGGTTTTATTTTCGGGATGGAGCATTGTATGTCTATTCCTTCAACTTGTTGCAGAAACGAGAGTATATTTAGGAACAAGTCTAGGAGTTGTAATGCGGATATATATTGTATGATTTCTCCAAACGTCGAAACGTTGTAACGCACGTTAAAGCTCCCGTTGTCAAAAATGGTTATCTTTTGGATTTTGGAGAATTGCCCCAAACCAGGACCTAGGTATATGCTCGCCGGGAAGGCTTCATCTTCTCGATCGAAGTACTCGTTTATGGTGTCGTGAAGAGATTTCAAATCTTCGGGTGATAGCCCGTGAATGGTTTTTCTCCCAAATTTTAAATAGTAACTTTGCCGGGGTTCATCTTGACTCTTGGTCATAGTGGAAATGTCATTACTTTTCATGGTAATTAATTTTTAATTATTATAAAATGACTTGTACCCTTGCGAAACATTAGCAAGTGGTGACTCAAGTTTGGAGGTAAATTATCCATGATGTGTTGTGTTAGTGGAGGCAGAAAAAAGACGGTTCCGCCTGTCCCGTTGCTCAACACCAAAGGCGTGTGAGGTGCATTAACACTCTCTACGGGGGTACGAAACCGCCGTATGAGGATAACGGGCATAAAAAATGCCTGTCATAAATTGGCAGGTTTCCCCGCCTTTGGTATGTTGAGCATTACAAATGTACAACTAATTTTTAGTAATGTGTTACGTGATTATCACAGGATTTGTAAAAAATAATATAATAATTTGTGTATAAGGTTGTTTGATGAGAAGTGAAGTCTTTTATAGAGCGATTGTCATGAGAAAGGGAGAGATAAAGAAAATAAGCTTATGGGGGGATAATTTTGTTTTAGTTTCTTCATTTCTCCCTTGCCGTATGGTATTGGATAAAATGAAGAAATTAGGAAATATTTTACAGAAAAGTCGAGGATATTATATTGGATTGCGACAGGATAGCTCTTGTTGAATATTGAATTAAACTCGTTTAACAGCTTTCATGGCGTTCAACCGGCGGCGGAATGCGATGGCTATATTCTTGCGTGCAAATTCATTTAATCCTCTGAAAGTGGTGCGTTGTTTTAACTCTTCCAAAGGCATAATAAGAAGAAGTTTGGCAAGACACTCATCTGCAAAGGAGTTGGATACGACGTTCACCCCGCTAAAATCCAGCACTACCTTATCATTTTCCTGCATAAGATCTAACAATTGGAAACGAACTTTTTCTCCCAGTTGTCGGGTACCTAAGTTCTCGTTTATCGTGACAAATTTGAATGTTATCATATTCCTTTATATTACCATAGTTGTTCCAGGTCATCAATTGGTGTAAACGTCTCGTTATACAAAGACTCACAATCTGTTCGGTTATCTACTATCTCGTTGGGATCAATCTCGCGGTTTGAGTGGATGTCAAAATAGACAATCGTACCTTGCCATGACGATGATGGATATACATGAGTCTCTTTACCATCATACACCAATATGTGACGACCCGAATGAATTTCCAATCGTATTCCCACGTTTTTTATAAGCCGAGACGTTGAATAAAGTCCGAATCCCATTCCTTTCCCATCAGTCACCGAGTCCTGAATACTTTTTTCTATAGCTTCCGGTTCCGAAAGTTGTGCATATAGTGGATTTTGTGCCAATGATTGCTGGATTCCCATCCCATCATCAGCTACCAATATCTGAATCATGGACTTGGTGGGGCTGTATAATGAAATGGCCGTACCACACGTCTTTCCTGAGTGGGTTAATACATTATCCAATACTTCGTAGAAGCAATAGCTTAATGCTTGCATTACACTCAGTTCTATATCGGGATAGTTCGTGAGTGATTTTACAATATCCGAGTATACATTATAAATATTCTCCGTATCGAATACTTCAATCAAGGGTTGTGCATTACAATCCTTAAAATAGTAATTTAAAAGACTATCTATATTCATTCTTTACGGGTTTAATTTATACCTATATTACAAAGGTAATTTATTTCTTCGATTTACTGAATGGTAATCGTTAAAGAATGATGTGTTTGTTTGTTAAATTTTCAATAATATAATTTTGATGGTTATCTGTGAAAAGTCTCTTGATCATGTATAAAAGTAATTTATTGGGTTTAATCGTATTGTTTCCGGAATAATGAAACAGGGAAAGTTGTTGTTACGTGAATCATACCTTATGCTAGGGACGATACGAGGCAATACATGGGGGTGGGTGTATTGATGGAGGCTTGTAGTTTGCCTGTTGCTTGTTGGCGTGGGAATATGGTCGATGTTATTTTTGCTTATTGTTTGTTAAAATGGCGGCTATGATCGGGCGACAATCGGGCGACAATCGGGCGATGGCGCCTAATTGCCGCCTAACAGTCAGGTAACGACCGGGTAACAGGCAGGGTTAAGGGTAGGGAAACCTTATTAAATCCCATGATTCCCGTGCTTGTAAAAAGAAAAGAAATTAAACCGGGATGTCATATTTTTGAAACTGATAAATGTTATTTTTGTGAAGATGTAAAAACAAAATGCGATAAATGGAGAAGACGGTTTATTTTTTGGGGTCGGGTTTTTCTAAGGAGGCCGGGGGATTGGTTCAGAACGAGATTATCAAGACTATTCTGGATGAAGATTTTACGCGGGGAAACGAGCGTCTGATCAAGGCCAAAGATAATTTTATTGGTTTTTTGAAGGAGGAATTGCATATTTACGAGGACCATTATTGCAACGTGCAGTTGGAAGATATTTTCACGCCGATTGATCGTTGTGTCTGGGACGGGCTTTCTATCGGGCGGTATAGTGCGCGGGGGTTGGTGGAACTGCGGGAGGAGTTCAACGCGCTGATGGGGGCTGCGGTAAATTACAGTTTTCAGAAAAATAGGGCTTGTTGTGATTATATCGACGAGTTTGCCGAGTATATTAATCAAGTTGCCCGGCGGCGCATGGAGGATGGAGTGGATCGGGTGTCGGTGATCACGACGAACTGGGACGTGATGTTCGACCATGCCTTGAAACGGGCCATCGAAAACGGGCATCCGGAGAAGTTGAGCGTGGTGGATTACTGTTGCTACGTGAGTTCGTGGGAGGCGAATGACGACACGATTAAACCGGGATTGCTTGCCGTGGGGTATGGGGGATACAATATTAAGTTGTTGAAGTTACACGGGTCAATGAACTGGTTTCAATGCCCCATGTGCCAGCGTATGTACGTGCGATTCGGCGAGGAAATCGAGATCATGAAGGCTGCCTATTGTCGGCATTGCCGGAAAAATTACGGGATGTCGGAGATTAACTCGATCAAGTTGCAGAGTAATTTGTTACTGCCGACTTATTTAAAAAACTTGAGTAATATCCAGATCAAGTTGGTGTGGCAGAATGCGGCGATCGAGCTGTCGGAGGCGATGAGAATCGTGTTTATCGGTTATTCTTTGCCTGCTGCCGATTTCGAGATCAGGCAGTTGCTGGCACGGATGATTCGTCCCGATGCGGAGATACAAGTTGTTCTTTATCCGAATACTCCGAACGTGGAGGCCGAAGCGGAGCGTTATCGTAATTTCTTCGGGAGCCGGATCTCTGAGCCGGACATCATGAGACTGACCGTGCCGGAATACGTGAAGAAACTAAAAACTAAAAGTTAAAAGATAAAAGTTGTGAAGAGCGGGAGCTTGGGAGATACTTGTTGCTTTTATCTTTTATTTTTTAACTTTTATCTTAAAAGTGGTATTTATACTCTATTATAGTAGGTCTGAATGCTTTATTTTTGTACATATAAAGAAATGTACAATTCAAGGAAAGAATTTATGACAAGTTATCATTTAGAGTCAGCATGTTGCGGGACTACTTTTGAGGATAAGGAGTGGGAGTTGGAATGTCCCCATAAGGATGGTGCGGCTTTGATCTATGCTAATTATGCAAAACGTCAATTTGAAGTGAGAAATGATCTGCCCGGTATTTACAGGTATGCTAACTGGATGCCTATTTGCCGGACGTTGGAAGGTTCCGGCGCTCCCGTGACTTATAAGAGCGAGGGGTTGGCTGAATATTTAGGGCTGTCTAATTTGTACATCACGTTTAATGGCTATTGGCCGGAACGGAATGCCATGATGAAAACCGGGTCGTTCAAGGAATGCGAGGCGTTTAGCGTGTGCGCTCGGACGAATGCTTTTAATGACAAGATCATGGTGGTGGCTTCTGCCGGTAATACGGCGCGGGCTTTCGGGCGTGTGTGTTCGGAGAATCATATCCCGTTGTTGTTGTGTATTCCGGAAGATAATTTGGAGGCAATTTGGGCGGACGGACCGTGGAATGATTGCGTGAAATTGGTTTGCTCGGCTTCCGGGTGTGATTATTTTGATGCGATTCATCTTTCTAATATTATATGCGAGATGGAGTTTTTCTACCCGGAGGGAGGGGCCAAGAACGTGGCTCGTCGTGACGGGATGGGAACGACGGTTTTGTCGGCTGTGGAGAAGATCGGGCGTATCCCGGATTACTATTTTCAGGCCGTGGGTAGCGGAACCGGGGCTATTGCCGCTTGGGAGGCAAATAAACGTTTTGTTGCTGACGGGCGTTTCGGTTCGCATTTGATGAAATTGATGGTTTCACAAAATGCTCCTTTCTCGTTGATGTACGACGCGTGGAAGGCGGGTTCTCGAGCCTTGTTGCCATTGGATGAGGATGTTGCCCGGGAACAGGTGAAAGAGATGTGTGCTAAGGTGTTGTCCAATCGTAAGCCGCCGTATTCTTTGAAAGGCGGATTGTATGATGCGTTGGTGGCAACGGGTGGTGATATGCTGTTGGTGACGAACGAGGAGGCGATGGAAGCACAGAAGTTATTCGAAAAATTGGAAGGAATTGATATAGAACCGGCGGCAGGGGTTGCCTTGGCCTCGTTGATGCAAGCTGTTAAAGAACAGCGAGTGGAGGAGGATGCCGTGATTATGTTGAATATCACGGGTGGCGGTGTGGCTCGTTACAAGAAAGAGTTTAACCCGGTGATGCAGAAACCTGATCTGGTATTTCCGGTAAACCCGGACCCGGAGATGGTGAAGGCGAAGGTGAGAGAATTGATCGGGAAATAATAGACGCTATAAAAGCCCCGTGACGGAAGTCACGGGGCTTTTCATTGTGATTTTTTTATTGAATCAGCGTGAAAAGATTCGATTTTTCATTATGTTTGTCTTGATAAATGGAAATTTGGATGACAATGGGCGTGTCGGATTTGGAGATATTAACAGCTTTTCAAAAGGATATGAACGAGGGGGGAAAATTACTCTTCCAACGTTATTATAAGCCTTTGGTGCTATTCTCCGGTTCAATGCTTGATGATTGCACTTTCCCGGAAGATATTGTACAGGAGGTGTTTTACCATTTTATCAAGAATAATGTTTATCGACAGTTGTCCCCGGAAGTCTTGAGTACTTATTTGTTTCGTTGCGTGAAAAACGCTTGTTTGAACAAGATTCGGGATCAGAGGGAATTTGCACAAGCGGAATTACTGCGGTATGATGCCGTGGAGGAAGAGGCGATGACTGTTTCACAGGAATTGATCGAGGCTATTCGGAAAGCGATCGAGGAGTTGCCGCAGAAGACTCGAATGGTGGTAATGGCTGTTGTCGTTGAAGGGAAAAAATACAAGGAGACGGCTGAGGAATTGGGTGTGTCCGTGAATACTGTGAAAACTTTATTGAGTGGTGGTTTGAAACAATTACGCCAACAATTTTCCGATACCCTTTTGCTATTTTTCATTTTGGAGAAAAATAATTTTTAAAAAACTTTCGAAAGTTATTCACCCATTTTTCAATTCTCGTGTTTGTCTTGTAAAATATGAATACAAATACGAGATGATAGATAAGAATGAAAAAGAGACACGAATCCGAGAGTATCTTTCGGGAGAATTAAGCGAGAAGGAAGAACGGGAGTTCAACGAGTGGCTTGTCGGGGACGTGGAGGCTCAACGAATTTTTAAGGAGAGGGTGAAACAGTATGATTTGATTCGTTGGGCAAAGCGGTGGGAATATATAGATGACGAGGTGGCTCGAAAACAGGTGGTGGGCCGGGTGCGTCGTTATCGCTTGAAGATAGGATTTGTAAGGTATGCTGCCGTGATTGCCGTGATACTGGTGTCCGGGGTAATGGTTTGGAATTGGAAATATCGGTCGGTGGAACCTGCCACTTTGGCCACCGTTTCTGTTCCCTTGACCAATGTACCGATTCTGAAATTGGCTGATGGAGAAGAGATCCCGATTTCCTCTCGAAACACGGAGATTATTCGTTCATCCCGGAGGGTTGATATCCAACTGGTTGATTCGGGGAGATTGGAATACGTGGCAAAATCGGATTCGATGGTCGGGCAGGTGGAATACAATACTCTCGTTATTCCCCGGGGGTGCGAGTTTAATCTCGTCTTGGCAGATGGGAGTCGGGTGTGGTTGAATGCGGGGAGTTCGTTGAAATATCCTGAAACATTTTCGAATAGTGAACGACGGGTTTATTTGGAAGGAGAGGCTTATTTCGAGGTGGAACATGATGGGAATGCCCCTTTTATCGTGAACACGAGGTCCATGGATTTGCGCGTACTTGGGACGAGTTTTAATATAAAGGCTTATGATGACGAAAACACGGTTATTACCACTCTCGTGTCCGGGAAAATCCGACAGGAATTCCCGGAAGTGGGTAAGGATGTTACGTTGACCCCTTCACGTCAATCGATATTCGACCGTGTTACCGGAAAGTTAGAAACGAAACAAACCGATGTACAAGCAGCCCTCGCTTGGAAAGAAGGTAAAATTATTGCGAATAACGAACGTTTGGAAGATATTTTCCGGCAATTATCCCGTTGGTATGATTTTAAGGTGGTATACACTCAGCCCTCACTGAAAGATGTCCGCTTTTATCTTCATTCCAACCGGTATGCGGAAGTACATACAATTCTGGAATATCTCCAAACAACGAAAGGGATTCATTTCACTTATGCTGAAAAAACAATTTACGTGAGTCAATAAAATAAGGAGATGCCCTCACATCCCCTTACCTGTTAGCCCCTCAGCTAACACTGTATTAATTTAATAATAAGCTAAACAAAGTTATGAGAAAAAAACGGAAATTTCAACAAACGTTGAGAAAAATGAAATTACTTGCATTTTTTATGCTTTTGGGTTTTTGTGCCTGTCACGCTACCATTAGCGCTCAGGAGGCTCGTATCGACTTGAAAATGTCTGATGCGACGTTAAGTCAAGTGTTCAGAAATATAGAACAGTTGACAGAATATATGTTTATCTATAAATCCGAAGACGTGCAATCTATCCAGCATATCAACGTGGATGTACGTCAAACTATGGTGCGGGATGTTCTGGAGAAATGTCTGGAAAATACCGGGTTGTCATTTTTGTTTAAGGAGAACGTGATTATTATTCAAAAAAAGACTACCGATCAAGAGAAGAAAGAGAACCGGATTACGGGTAAGGTGACGGATGAAAAGAAGGAACCTTTACCGGGCGTGACCGTGATTATCAAAGGCACGAAGTTAGGCACCGTGACGGACGTGGACGGGAAGTATACGTTGGCGGTTCCGGTAGGAAATAATGCCCTAGTGTTTTCAATGATTGGGATGAAACAAAAAGAAGAGGTGATTGGAAAACGTACACAGATTGATGTGGTGATGGAGGAGGAGATAAGTGAGTTAGAGGACGTCGTGGTTACCGGGTACTATACGCAGGCAAAAAATAGTTTTACCGGGGCTGCCCGGACCATCACGGCAGAGGAGTTGCAGATGGGGGGAAATCAAAATATCCTGACAGCTTTACAAAATGTTGATCCTTCTTTCATGAAAATAGATAATAATCTGGCCGGTTCGAACCCGAACGTGGTTCCTGAATTCCAGATCCGGGGAGCCGGGAGTATTTCCGGGATCGAGAGTGAATACGAGGGAAACCCGAACACGCCGGTATTTATCGTTGACGGGTTCGAAACGACGGCAGAGAAGGTGTATGACATGGACCCTTACCGGGTGGCATCTATTACATTGTTGAAGGATGCGGCAGCAACGGCAATTTACGGATCGCGAGCCTCCAATGGAGTCGTGGTTATCACGACCAATGCCCCGGCGAACGGTAAGATGCAGGTGAGTTATAATGTAGATGCCTCGTTTTATATTGCCGATTTGAGTGATTATAACGTGTGTAATGCGGTCGAGAAGTTAGAAATTGAAAAGTTAGCGGGGATGTACACGTCTAAGTCTGTGAATCAACAACTCACGTTGAATAAGTGGTATAACGAGAAGTTGGCGAATATCGAGAGGGGGTATGACACGTACTGGTTGGATAAGCCGTTGGATGCCGTGGCCGTGGCTAATAAACATTCATTACGTTTGGATGGCGGTAATGACAATATCCGGTATGGAATTGAACTGGGGTATAGTAATACACCGGGAGTAATGAAAGAATCCGGTCGTCGTCGTTTGGCTTTGGGAATGGAGTTACAGTATATTTATAAGAATCTGACTTTTAGGAATAATTTGACTTATTCGAATGTAAAGGCGATAAATTCTCCTTATGGCTCGTTTAGTGTTTACACGAAACGTAATCCTTACGTACGGTATAAGGATGATGATGGTAACTATATTTATAAAGTTGATGAATATGTTCCGATCGGTGGTGGCGGATTAGGGAAAGATTACTATAATCCGTTGTATAATACGACATTGAATACGACAGATGAGGAGAAATACAATGACGTGACGAATAATTTCGGGGTGGATTGGAGTATTATGGATGGATTGCGGTTAAAAGGGAGTTTTTCGTTTACACATCAAAATACATATAAGGATAATTTTAAGCCAGCCAAGCATACGGATTTTGCGGATTATGAGGACGATGATTTTGATCGTCGGGGATCTTATGTTGGAAGTCGCGGGGAGAATTACAGTTACGATGCCAGTTTGGTAATGACCTATTTTTATCAATTGGAAAAGCATGTGATTAATGCTAATTTAGGTTGGAATCTTCAGGAGAGTGTGACAAGGGAATTTACGGTAAAGACGGAAGGATTTCCGAATGAAAATTTGGATTATATCAGTTTTGCAACACAATACGAGAAAGACGGTTCTCCGGCTGGAGACGAATATACTTCTCGTTTAGTAGGTTTTTTGGGTAATTTGAATTACAGTTATGATGAACGTTATTTGTTGGATCTTTCTTTTCGTGAAGATGCATCTTCTCGTTTTGGTTCTGACAAGCGATGGGCTCCATTTTGGTCTGTGGGTTTAGGTTGGAATTTGCATAACGAGGGATTTCTGAAAAACGTGACTTTTATCAATCGGTTGAAGATTCGCGGTTCATACGGTTTGACAGGTAGCCAGAATTACAATCCTTATCAGGCGATGACGACTTATAAGTATTTGACGGGAGAGCGTTATCACCATACGGTGGGAGCCGAAGTGATGGCTTTGGGAAACGAAAAATTAGGGTGGCAGCGCACGTTGCAACAAAATTATGGAGTGGATATTGATTTGTGGGATGAACGGATTAATTTCACGGGTAACTATTACATAAAATTATCCAAAGATGTGTTGACTACTGTGACTTTACCGCCTTCTTTGGGTTTCAATTCGTATATGGATAACTTGGGCGAGGTGAAGAATTACGGGTACGAGTTGAATCTGCGCGTGGCGTTGGTGAAAAATCTTTCCAAGCAATTATATTGGAGTGTGAACGCAACAGCCTTACATAACAAGAATAAGCTACTGAAGATTTCGAATGCTTTACGTGCGTATAATGACAATCAGGATGAAGACACGATGTCCGGATCTAAAAGTAAAGAGTCAAATCGTCCTAAAGTTCGTTATGTTGAAGGGAAATCCATGAATTCTATTTGGGTAAATCAGTCATTGGGAGTGGACCCGGCAACAGGAAACGAGTTGTTTCAGGCTGTGAATGGAGATATCGTGACAACTTGGAGTACGGATAATTATGTAATTGGGGGATGTACGGATTCAGATTTGGAAGGTACGTTCGGGACAAATTTGGCGTGGAAAGGACTTCAGTTGAATGTCATTTTCCGTTACAGTTATGGAGGACAAATTTACAATCAGACGTTAGTGGATAAAGTGCAGGATGCGGCTTTGCGGGAGAATGTTGATCGACGTGTATTTGAGGAACGTTGGCAGAAACCGGGTGACCGGGTGATGTTTACGAAACTTATCGGTGGTGCTACCGCAAATGCGACAAGTGTGACCAAACCGACATCCCGTTTTATCGAGGATAATAATTGGTTGGAGTTGTCCACCTTGAATTTGTCGTATGAATTTAAAATGCCTTGGATGAAGAAAATCGGATTAAAGCGATTGAAAGCCTTATTCTATATGAACGATGTGTTCCGGGTTTCGACAGTGAAACAGGAAAGAGGTATTGATTATCCGTTTGCCCGTAATTTTAGTATTGGTTTACAAGCCCGGTTTTAATTATTTATGAAATAAATAGGTCAGAATTATGAAATATAGAATTGTAAAATACATTGGGTTGGCAGGAGTCCTTTTGTTGGGTGGTTGCAGTGATTGGTTGGATGTGGACCCGAAATCACAAATAAAACAGGAAGCTTTGTTTGAGTCAGAAGCGGGCTTTCGGGATGCATTGACCGGTATATATACGGTTATGGCGAGAACGGAAATGTATGGTGGGAATGAGACGATGGGTTTTTTAGATATGGTAGGGCAGGTGTATACGGATGTGTCAATTAATTATGAGGATGCTCTCAAGTATGATTATGAGTCAACTAAGGTTGAAGAATGTATTGATGCTATCTGGCGGGGAAATTATAATGCGATAGCGAATTGTAATCATATTCTTGCTAATGTCGATGAAAAGAGAGGTGTTTTTAGTAGCGGTGTGTATGAGACCGTGAAGGCGGAGGCTATGGCATTACGGGGATTCTTGCATTTTGATGTGTTACGAGGGTTTGCTCCATCGTATTTGAGGGGGGCTAATGTGGCTGCAATTCCTTATGTAGAAGAGGTGACCAATAAACCAATAGCCCAATTGACTGTAGCAGAGGTGATCGATAAGGTGATTGATGATGTGGAGGCTGCACGAAAATTGATCAAGGAGGTAGATCCGATCGGGCCATCATTTGATTCGTATACAGAGAAAGGTTACGAGACAGAGGATTATATTCAGGGAGATGGTTTTTGGCTGTATCGGAAATCCCATTTGAATTATTACGGAATGACGGCCTTGCTAGCACGTGTATATTTATACAAAGGCGACAAAACGAAAGCTTTGGAATGTGCAAAGGAAGTTATTGATGGGGAAAAGTTTACTTTGTTGGAGGAATCTCAGTTGGGGGATGGTAATACATGGGGAAGTTTGTGTAGTGAAAATGAATACATATCTTCTTTGTATGTGTATGATATGGAAGAGGGGCGTTCGGATGTGTATTTTGGAGAAGAGAGTACCGTACAATGTCATATTTCTGATACTCGCCGGGCCAGTGTGTTTGGAACTCCCGGCGTGGATATAGATTGGCGGAACCAGAACACGTTTTTTTTGAAAACCGGGGAAGCTAAAACATATATTGGTAAATACCGGGGCGTGAACAGGATTCCTTTATTGAAATTGTCGGAGATGTACTTGATTGCCGCGGAGGCTTCAGGTGATAAAGGTTATTTACAAACCTTGCGTGATCATCGAGGATATGTGAATTATCCGTTGGAGGAGAATTGTGATCTAGCCGCGGAAATCGAGGCCGAGTATCGGAAAGAGTTTATGGCAGAAGGACAATTGTTTTATTATTATAAGCGGCTTGATTATAATACTTTGCCCGATATGGGTGTTGTGATGACCGGTAATTACGTGTTCCCGATGCCGGATGATGAAATGGAGTTTGGTGATATTAAATAAAGCGGAATTATGAAAAAATTATATTATATTTTCTTGTTGTTGATAGCTTTTGGAAGTTGTAAGGATAATGCTGACTATCCTTTTACAGGAAAGGATGCTGTTTATTTCCAGTTGCAGACGGAAAGTTATTATTGGACGAAGACATTGGACAGTATCGTTTATTCTTTTGCGGGTAAGGGTGTTGATCAGGATACGTTGTGGGTTCGGGTAAATTTGGCCGGGGAGGCCGCACCTGAAGGGCGTCCGGTGATTGTCGTGGTGGATGAGGAAAAGACGACAGCGGAAGTGGGTTTACATTATGAGGCCTTGCAAGCAGAGTACGAGTTGCCCCGTGATTCGGTATACGTGAATATTCCCGTGGTTATTTATAATAAGGATGAGGCTTTGGAAAACAAACAAGTTGTCATTGCGCTTGCCTTGAAACCTTCGGAAACACTGGAATTGGGAATTACCGAGCGGTTGAGTTGCAGGTTACTTGTTTCTAATATGTTGGGCAAGCCGATTTACTGGGAGCAGACAATCAAGTATGATTTCGGCGATTATTCCCGGCGGAAACACGAGTTGTGTATGATTGAATTGAAACGGGATTTCCCGGTAGAAGCGAGCGAGTATTCCAATGAGCGCACGATGTGGCAAGTGTATGGAGCCTATATGAGTGATTATTTCGAGGAAAACTACCCGATCAGGGATGAGAACAACGCTATTATAGAACCTTGGTGATTTATTGTGTAACTTAGTAAATGAAAAGCATAAATGAAAAAAATATATTGTTTGTTAGGGTTTATTGTCTGTGCCTTTTATGCCTGTTTGGAGGATAAGGGGAATGATATATACAGGGAATTAAACGATGTTACTATCGAAAGGATGAAAGATACGACGGTGGAACAATTTACACATTTGCAGATTACACCGGAGATTGCTGTAAGTGATGGAAATTTCAACCCGGAAAATTATACTTACTTGTGGCATATGTATATTACTTACGGTTCTGGCAATCCCACGAAGTCGGATACTCTATCTTTTGAGAAGGACTTAGATGTGGAAGTTACAAGTATACCGGAGGAATACACGCTCGTTTTCGAGATGACGGATAAAAAAACGGGAATACAGTATGTTCCTGATCGGTTGACACAGGTTACGGTAGTCAATTCCTATTCAAAAGGGATGATGGCGTTGAGTAACGTGAACGGGGAGGCTAACGTGACTTTCGTGAATGTTGTCGGTTCGGTGGTAGAGGATGCCTACCAGAAGGTAAACGGGGAAGTAGCCGGCAAAAAACCGACCGGGGTTCGTTATATAACAAGTATGATTGCTGGAGCGGAAAAGATGGTGGTGATTATGACGGATGATGAGCGAGGTGGAGTAGTGGTTAAACCTTTGGATATGTCGTATGTAATGGATTTTAAAGATATGTTTTATTTCCAACCGGAGATTGTTAAACCACAGTCTTTTGGTACGCATAGTGTTACTTTATATGAATATGTGAACAATAATGGACTTCTTTACCGGAGAGAGAATCGGGCAAACGGTTATCCGAAGTACGGGGTTGCCGTGAAAGGAGACTACGAGAAAATAGCCCCGTTTGATTTCTTTTTTTCTATGGTTAATTACAGGGCTTATTTTTATGATCAGGGGAAAGAGCGCTTTATTTCCATGAAATGTCCTTTGCAATGGGATGAAATTATCACTTTACCGGATGATCTGACGGGAGAGTTTAATCCTAATAGCGTGGGGATGCAGATGGTGTGGGGAGGATTGTTTGGTAACGAGTATTCTATGAGTAGCGGACGAGCTGTCATGGTTGATGATTCGGGCGAACATTACATGCTTTCTTTTGAGGTGGGTAAAGATAAGGACGGTAATCCTCAGTTTTCTCCGAAAAAGAAGAGGCAGTTGTCTCATCCGGGAGGTAAGGAGGCTCATACTTTTACGACTTCCCAGAAAGCAAATTTCCTATATTATGGTTATGCCGGAAAGATAGCTTGTGTTAGTTTTGATACGGGGAATTTGTTAATGGAGTATGAAGTTGGAGGAGGAAATGTTGACTATATCGAATGTGATCAGGTTGGAAATACCAACCAGATGTGGGTTGGTGTCAGTGATGGTTCAGGTGCAAAGAACTCGGGTTCTATCGTGGTGCTGGAGATGAGTACGGATGGTTCGTTAAAAGAAGTTGCCCGTTATAAAAATGTTTGTGGGAAAGTAGTCGATTTCGAATATAAAAAATAACGATTGAAAAGATGAAAATTAGATTGATATTATGGGCCGCACTTTTGTGCGGTACCATCTTTCGTGCAAATGCTCAAGGAGTGGAATTTCGTGATCTGACTTTCCGGCAGGCTTTGGAACAAGCCCAAAAAGAGGGAAAGTTAGTGTTCATGGATTGTTATACCAGTTGGTGTGGACCTTGTAAAAATATGTTGAACAATGTGTTTACATTAGCTGAGGCTGGGGAGTTTATGAATGAAGAATTTGTGTGTGTGAAATACGATATGGAAAAGGGTGAAGGAATAGAACTCGGAAAACGTTTTGAAGTGCGTGCTTTTCCAACTTTCTTCATATTACGACCGGATGGTACGGTACAACATAAATTAGTGGGTGGCAGCCAATGGGAGCGATTCCGGATGCGTGTGGAGAGAGGCTTAAATGAAAAGACTTCATTGCTCTACTTGGAGGGGCGTAATCAAGCGGGCAAATTGTCCACAAAAGAATATGCCGCCTATGTAAATGCATTGAGAGATGCTTCACGCGATAAAGAAATTGAAACTTTTTGTCAGGAAGCGTTTGGTAAATTGAATGATAAGGTGAAATGTCGCAGGGAGAACTGGTATCTTTTTGAACAAGAGATGTTGCCGAATGATGAACGGTTTATTTATTTGGTAGAAAATAAGTCGGATTTTGATAAAAATATTGGAGGTACAATTGTAGATGAACGGATTTGTTCCGTGTATTCGGATGCGTTGAATCGTTTACATAGTGATAAAGGGAATACGTGGGTTGAAATGTGTGGATTGATAAAAAGACAATCGGAAAAGATCGAGTTTGATGGAAAAGATAAGATTAGTTGCCTGTTGGAGTATATTGTTGCTTTGAAGGCCCGGGATGTCGAGAACGTGTTGCAATGTTTGGAGAAAAATAAGGAGAATTTGCCGACTTATGTTGAGTTTGATATGCTCGGAGGCTTAAATTTTATCGTGGATCTTGGCGATAACAGTCAAGTTGAACATTATATTCAGTTAGGGCGAGAGGCTGAGAATAAGGCTGGAACTCCACAATTGAAAGAGCTTATAAAAAGAGCTTTCGATAAATTACAAGATGAGTTGACAGATCGTACTACTTATGTCGAATTGAAAGGAAAGGTGACGAAGGATAAAATGGAGAATGTAAATCTGTATGAGGTGGTGGATGGTAAGGAACGTTTGGTGGCAACAACTCATATTAGTGAAGATGGGCATTATGGTTTTTCTTTTCAACCTGCATATCAGGGATTTTATACCGTGGGAGGAGAGAAAATTTTAGATCGTGTACGTTTGTATCTGGAGCCGGGTGATCGGGCCGAGGTAAACATCTTAGAAGATACGCTGATGATAACTGACCGTAATACTCCAGAAAATCTTTTACTGGCTCGTTGGGAATCAATGATGATACCTGTGAGGAAAAGATTGGATGATATGAAATATGTTTTATTCGATTACAGGGATTTTTACCCTTATTTTGAGGCTTTTTTACCACAGGCGGAAAAGTTTAAGGACGAAATCACTCTTCGGGATGCGACTTTTGCGGCTTTAGTTAAGCAAACTGTTGATTACGATTTGGATTATGCTGCGTTTAGAATATTGAATGCTTTAAAAGCGACGAAAGAAGTTTATATGCGTGATGGTAGACCGACACATATACCAAGTCGTCCGACTCCAGCAGATTATCCGGAATATTATAAAACAATCGTGGAAAAAGGAAAGTTATCGGATGCTTCTATATTAAGACAACCTTATGGCTACGATTATTTACAACGTTATACAACTTTTGCTTGTGGTGGTGAAAAAGAACGGATTGCTTTGGAGGATCGTTTGGAATGGTTGTCAAGTGATCCGTTGAAAGCTGAAATGATTCTTTGGGAGATGGAAAAGTGTAGGAAGTATGAAGATTATATCAAGCTTTTGGATATATACGGGAACTATTTGACAACAGTTAATCATCAACAACGATTAGATGCTGTTTCGGCTAAATTATACAAGGGTGCTGCCGGAAAATTAGCATCTGATTTTACCTACCCGGATCGGAATGGGAAACTGGTTTCCTTGTCGGATTTTCGAGGAAAAGTAGTTGTCGTGGATGTTTGGGCTACATGGTGTGGGCCTTGTCGGGCAGAAATTCCACATTTGCTTAAACTAGAAAAGGAGATGAGGGGAAAAGACGTGGTCTTTATCGGTGTATCTGTCGACGAACAGAAAGACTATAAGAAATGGTTGGAGGCATTGGAACAGGAAGGATTGGAAGGTATCCAGTTGTTTGCTAATGGTGAGAACAAGCAAGGTCGGGATAAAATAATGAATGATTATAAAATTAAAGGGATACCTCGGTTTATGGTATTTGACAAAAAAGGAAAGGTCGTTACGATTAATTCGCCCCGTCCCTCAAGCCCGGAGCTGAAGAGCTTGTTGCAAAAGTTGTTGAAATAAAAAGAACTCCAAGGACAAGGAAATAATAAAATATATTAAAAACCCCGTAACGAAAGTTGCGGGGTTTTTCGTACCTTTGAAACTCGAATATTTTCAAAGAAAAGGGATATGAATAGATTGAAAGAGCATAAGGGGATAAGTCTGTTGCTTCGATATAAAAAAGAGATGCTCCGTCGTATGGATTGTCTGTTGGATTTGGATTATCATTACATGGTTTTGCGCAGGGATTATGGGAATCGTTTCGTGATCACGGAGTTCTTGCAGAAGGCGTTGTCTATTGTGGTGGTTTCTTTCAATCGTTTTATCAAGGATGCGTGTACGATTTCGGCATCGGCACTCACGTTTTATTCGATCCTGTCGTTTATCCCGTTGATGGCGCTGGCTTTCGCTTTGGCTGCCGGATTTGGCGCCCGCGAGGCTTTGGAGAAGGAGTTTATGTTGCAATTGGGCGATAACCAAGAGTTTGCCGGGCAGTTGCTGGGGTATGTCACGAAAGCGATTGATCATGCCAAGGGCGGGGTGATCACGGGGGTTGGTATCGTGATTTTGCTTTGGTCGGTGATTAAGGTGTTGAATAGTACCGAAATGACGATGAACCGTATCTGGGGGGTGCGAAAGGGAAGGAGTTTACGGCGGATGTTCACGGATTATTTCTCGATTATCTTTATTGCCCCGATACTGATGATTCTCGTGAGTAGTCTGAATTTGTTCATGACAAGTTCCGGCTGGCAGGAGAATTTTCCGTTGATCAGTTCTTTCCTGCAAGTTTTGATCAAGTTGTTGCCTTATATGCTGGTGTGGATGCTGTTTATCTTCCTCTATATGTTCATGCCGGCGACCCCGGTGAAGTTCAAGCACGCTTTCGTGGCGGCGATGATTGCCGGGACGGTTTACCAGATCATTCAATGGTTTTACATCCGTTTCCAGATCGGCATGAGTTCTTACAGTGCCATATACGGTACGCTGGCCGCTTTGCCGTTGTTGTTGGTGTGGTTGCAGTTGAGCTGGAGTGTCGTGTTGTGGGGGACGGAATTGTGCTATATTTTCCGGAACAGGCATTTCATGTACAAGAACGAATTGTTCGGGGATACGGCTTGGATGGAGACGTTGGAATGTGCGCTGAAAATTATGAAATTCGTGGCTCGGGTGTACGTGAATGGTGGAGGGGGACCTAGTTTGGGGATGATTAACAAGGAATTGAAGATTAATACTGGGAAATTACGTATCGTGTTGCAAGAACTGGTGGATTTGCATATTCTGGTAGAGGCGAAGGAAGAGGATGATTACTTCTATTACCCGGCCTCGGATTTGCACACGATGTCGGTGGGAGATATTATCATTCGTTTTTCCCGAGTAGATGAAAGCCGGGATGAAGTCTGGAAAAAACAATTCAAGGAAACCGTGTTGTCCGGTTTTGCCGGCGATCGGTTGATTGAGGATTCTGAGGTTCAGCAATAATAGGAATGTGTTCATCTTAAAGTCTCGTTTTTTCTTGTATATCCGGTAAAATTTTTATATATTGTCGAGCAAATTGAAATGAAGTATGAGGAAAAGAATCGATTTAGAGTACATTTTCTCATCGTCGGTAACAATATTGTTCTCCCGTCTAAGTTCTGCTCCCGGTTTGGCGGAGTGGTTTTCCGATGATGTGAAACATGATGGAAATATCTTCACGTTTGTGTGGGATGGTATTGGTGAAGAAGCGGAGTTAGTGGATATGAAGAAAAATTCTTACGTGCGCTTCAAGTGGCTGGATGCGGACGATGAGGAAGAATTTTTTGAATTTTCGCTCCACGTAGAGCCTTTGACGGAGGAGGTCGCTTTGATCATCACGGATTTTGTGGATGCTGATGAAGAGGGGGATGCCATTGAATTGTGGAATAAACAGGTCGAAATGTTACATCGCACGGTTGGTGGATAAAGTTTTTTTCTATCTTTGTGGATTCGTTTATCACGAGTAAAGTAGAAAAATAAGAAAACCAATATAAGGTGCTAAAGATGAAGAAGCTCCACCTGTTTATGCTTAAAAGCTTTGTCGGTCCTTTCGTGGCCACTTTTTTTATCAGTATGTTCGTCTTGATCATGCAGTTTTTGTGGCGATATATTGATGATCTGGTGGGAAAAGGACTGGAAGGCCATGTTATTTCAGAATTACTTTTTTACGTGTCTTTGACACTGGTGCCGATGGGATTGCCGTTGGCAGTGTTGTTGGCTTCCATCATGACATTCGGTAGTCTGGGGGAGAATTACGAGTTAACGGCGTTGAAAGCGGCGGGTATTTCCCTGTACCGGATTATGAAACCGTTGATCGTGCTGATCGTTATTTTCACGATTGCGGCCTTCTTTTTTTCCAATAATGTTCTTCCTTACGCTAACTTGAAGGCGAGTAGCTTATTGTACGATATAAAACGACAGAAACCGGAATTATCCTTGAAGGAGGGAGTGTTTATCAATGATATAGAAGGGTATAGTATTAAGGTGGATAAGATCGACAAGAAGTCGGGTATGATGTACAATATGTTGATTTACAATCACACGGATCGAAGGGGTAATTACGAGATGACGATTGCGGATTCCGGTATCATGGAGGCAGACCCGACGGGGCGTTTCATGGAGGTGGAGTTGTATCACGGTTACACGTACACGGACGAGGGATTGAAGTCGAATAATAATAAAACCTATCCTTTCCGGCGCGTGCAGTTTGACAAACAGTATTTTATTATCCCGTTGGGTGATAAGGATTTGCAGCGTACGGATGAAGACTTGTTCAAGAATAGCTACGGGATGTTGAATATAGCCCAGCTGGATAGTACGGTTTCGGCCCTGTCCCTACGATTGGATGGCCGGAAACAAAGAAAAGCGCACGATATGCTCCGGGAGAATTACGTGAAGAAGCAGGAGAGAAACCCCAAGCGGGATAGCGTGATTCGTGAAGAGACGAGAGGGGTTGTCAGGAATCTGGATAGTCTTTACCGGACTTTTGACGTGGAGGAACGGAAAAACACGATTGACCAAGCCGTGCAGCTTGCCCGGGGGGCTCAAACGAGTCACATGAATGATTTATCTATCAATAAACGGGACGAAGAGGCCGTTCGTAAATATAATATCGAATGGCACAGAAAGTTTACTTTGTCATTTGCTTGTTTTATTTTCTTCTTTATCGGGGCCCCGTTGGGGGGGATCATCCGTAAGGGAGGATTGGGAGCGCCAGTAGTTGTTTCGATTTTCCTGTTTATCGTGTATTATATTATCTGGATGATGGGGGAACGAGCGGCCCGGGAAGGGGTGCTGGAACCTTGGCAAGGAATGTGGATTTCTTCCGTGATTCTGTTGCCGTTGGGGGCTGTCTTGACTTACACGGCCATGACGGATTCGGCTGTCATGAGTAGTGAATCGTATACTAATTTCATCAAGAAGATCATCGGTTTCTTTAAAAAGAAAGATAAAAATGCGTGAATTGAGAATCGTGTACATGGGAACACCGGATTTTGCGGTGTATCCGTTACAGAAGTTGCTGGAGGCCGGACACAAGGTCGTGGCTGTCGTGACCAATCCGGATAAACCGGCGGGGAGGGGACAAAAGATTCAAGAGTCTCCTGTGAAGAAGTTTGCCATGGAGAAGAGGATTCCCGTGTTGCAGCCGGAGCGTTTCCGGGATGAACGGTTTTTGGAGGAGTTGAGGGCTTTTCAAGCGGATTTGCAGCTCGTGGTGGCATTTAAGATGTTGCCGGAGGTGGTTTGGAATATGCCCCCGTTGGGAACGGTAAATTTACACGCATCACTGTTGCCGGATTACCGGGGTGCAGCCCCGATCAATTGGGCGGTGATGAACGGGGAGACTTGTAGCGGGGTGACGACTTTTCTTTTGAAACACGAGATTGATACCGGGAATTTGATTTTCCAAGAACGGGTGGAGATCGGACCGAACATGACGGCCGGGGAGTTGCATGATCAATTGATGTACACGGGCGCCGATTTGCTGGTGAAAACGGTGGAGGCTATGGCTGTCGGTGATTACCCGTTGCAGGATCAGGGCGGGTTGCTGGCCGGACGTGAACCGAAACACGCACCTAAAATATTCAAGGAGGATATGAAGGTGGATTGGTCACTAGGGGTGGACGCTATTTTTAATCATATACGAGGACTTTCACCTTTTCCGACGGCGTGGACCGAGTTCCGAAACAAGAAGAACGGGGAAATTGTGTCATTGAAGATTTTCGAGACGGAGCGAATCGTGAAAGATCATGGGAAAGAAGTGGGTCTGTCAACGGATAATAAAACTTACTTGGACGTGTTGGTAAAGGGGGGAGTCATTCGGATAAAAGAGTTGCAGTTGTCCGGGAAAAAGCGGATGAAGACGGAAGAGTTCCTGCGGGGATTTCATATAGAGGATTACTCTCTGTAATCAAGTTATTATGCGTGTCGGGAGAGAAACTATGCGAAGGCCGATCCTTAGGTTAGGGATCGGGGGGAGTGTGTTGCTTGCCTTGGTGATAGGGTGGTGGTATTTTCTACCAACCCCGTTGTTTACAGTGCCTTATTCTACCGTGATTTTGGATAAGGAGGGGGAGATTATGGGTATGACGGTGGCGAGTGACGGGCAGTACCGGGTGTCGGGCAGGGGGCGCCTTTCCATGAAGTATATGGCCGCTTTACTGTGTTTCGAGGATAAGCGGTTTTTGACTCACTCCGGGGTGGACCCGCTAGCGGTGGGACGGGCGTTGTGGTTGAACGTGCGGAGTGGTTCGGTGGTGAGTGGCGGGAGTACGTTGACGATGCAGGTGATTCGGCTGTCACGTGACAACCCACCCCGGACGATTCCGGAGAAGATATTGGAAATGTTGCTGGCGATTCGTCTGGAACAGAGTTACACGAAATGGGAGATTCTGAATATGTACGTGGACCACGCCCCTTTTGGTGGGAATATCGTGGGAATACAGGCGGCTTCGTTGAAATATTTTAATCGTCAGCCGGATGAACTGAGCTGGGCCGAGGCGGCATTGCTTGCCGTGTTGCCGAATGCCCCGGCTTTGATGTACCCGGGAAAGAATATGCCCGGTTTGAAAGGAAAGCGGGATGCATTGTTGCGTGAACTTTATGAACAGGGATATTTTGAGCAAGGGGATCTGGAAATGGCGATGGCGGAACCTTTACCGGAACAGGTGTATAGTCCGGAGTGTATCGCACCTCATTTGCTGGCAAGAGCTTACGGGCAGCGTCGGGGGAAGATCAGCCAGACGTTTATTGATTCCCGATTGCAAGAACAGGTGAACGGGATTGTAAGGCGGCATATTGATGTGTTAAAACACAATCATATCTATAATGCAGCCGTGTTGGTTGCACATATCCCGACCGGACAGGTACGGGCTTACGTGGGAAACGGGCCTAAGGTGCGTGATGACGGGGGAAATCAAGTGGATATTATCACGTCGAACCGTAGTTCGGGGAGTATTTTGAAACCGGCGTTGTACGCGCTGATGCAGCAATCCGGGTATATCTTGCCGGGGACGATCGTGTCGGACGTTCCGTCCCGTTTCGGGGGATATGTTCCCTCGAATTTTAACAAGGATTTCCAAGGGATTGTCCCTGCCGACAGGGCGTTGTCAATGTCTTTGAATATTCCTTTCGTGCGTTTGTTGCGGGAGTATGGGGTGGAGCATTTCTATGATGATTTGAAAAAGATGGGGATTACGACGTTAAATCGGAAGGCGGAGAATTACGGGTTAAGCTTGATTTTGGGAGGAGCCGAGTGTAAGTTGTGGGATTTGTGTAATATGTACGGGGGGATGGCTTCCATTTTGAGGCACTATAACGAGTGTGACGGGACGAGTTTTAACCACGAGTTTCGACGTTTACGACTTTGGGAAGGTGAACAGGTGGATAGTGTCGAGGTGCAGAATAACGTGGTCAATGCCGCGGCGGTATGGCTTACACTCAAGGCTTTGCAAGATGTGGAACGACCGGATTTGGAGTCAGGATGGAAGAATTTTGCCTCTTCGATGAATCTTTCTTGGAAGACGGGAACGAGTTTCGGTTTCCGGGATGCTTGGGCGGTGGGGGTGAATCCGGAGTACGTGATTGGCGTGTGGGTTGGTAATGCGGATGGTGAGGGACGTCCCGGGCTGATCGGGGTACGGGCTGCGGCACCGATTTTGTTTGAGGTGGCCTCTCTGGTGAGGACAGATGCTCGTTTCTATATGCCGAAGGAGGAGTTGTCCGCGGTTGCTGTTTGTCGTAAGAGTGGGTATCGGGCATCTTCAATATGCCCGGAAATAGATACCGTTTATGTTGCCCGTGCCGGGGAGAAAACAGAGGTTTGTCCTTACCATCGATTGGTGAATCTTGATCGGACGGGTAAATTCCGGGTGGATTCGGAATGTGAATCCGTGTCACGCATGAGGATTGAACCTTGGTTCGTGCTGTCTCCCGTGCAGGAGTGGTATTATGCCCGCACACATTCGGATTACAAGAAATTACCACCTTATCGTGCCGATTGCCAGCGGGGACAGGATGATGTGATGGAAATGATTTACCCGCAGTGGGGATTGCGGGTGTTTATACCCAAAGATTTAGGGGGAGTGGTACGTGGTGTTGTATTTGAAATGGCTCATCGGGAGCCTTCCACGTTGGTGTACTGGCATATCGATGATCAATTCTTGGGAACTACCCGTTATCATCACCAGTTAGAGGTAAATGTGGCCCCCGGACGACATACGCTTTATCTCGTGGATGCGAAGGGAAATTCACTACGGCAGAGTTTTGTTGTCGTGGATGGGGAAAAGGATTATAAATGAATTAATGTTTGTCGGGTTTTAGAAAGTCATTTTTGCTGATCTTGGTGCGATGTTTTTCTTTATCACCGGATTTTACGACAATAGTTACCGAATCTTTCCATTGCTGAAGGTTTACAAGTGATGAAATATCACATGATACGGTTCCGTAGTCGGTCTGAGTTTTTGACCAATCATCGGGAGTATTCGGATTGTAGTAAAGTTGCAATTTCAGTGAATCTTGGGTTTGTTCTTGAGGGTCATATACTAAATTGATTTTACCTTGAATTTTCTCTCCGGTTACCGAGTTCACCGTGGAGAAACCTGCATGTAGATCGAAATAACCATGATACCCATAGCCTACACCTAATAATGATGGTAATTGACAATTCTCGGCTATGTTAGTATTATTGGCCTCCTCTTTGCTAATTGGGTGAATTATCTCGTATTTTGACCATGTGACGACATGGGCATTGTTGATAAACTTTTCATCGTTTGCGGAGGTTTCCCAGTCTTCCTCGTTATAATAAAAGCCGAAATAGCCTCTTTCCGCATCAGCGAGATTTTGGTCGTATGAGATTACCAGTCCCCCGCCATCCAGATAGCAATAGAAACCATTTGTCGTGTCCCCGATAATCGTGGCAACACACATGAAACCTCTTGAGCCGTCATCTTTGTTGTCATTGCAACTAGAGCCTATTACTAGACATATAAATAGGGTAATGGTAGTCAGCAAATTTGTATTCATACATAATTGATTATAATGCAGCAAATATAGTAAAATTTTAGTACGTCATTCCAAAATGCCAGAGTGGAATGATGTTCATGTACCCGAATTCAATATCATCTTTTACAACAAAGCTGTTTTCAATATTTTGAATCTGTTTTTGCTTTTTGTTCTTTCCCCCGACTTCAAACGTGATGTCATTGATCAGGAAGTCGGATGCGGGGGATGCAATAACGTCAGCAATGACTCTGGTTTGATTAAAAAAGAATGTTTCCCGGATATTGCCGATATTCGAATTCTCGTGTGCTAGATTGTAAATTAAATTCGTGTTATCCAAATAAATTTTGTTTACTTTTCCTAATCCTCGAACACCGCCGGTGGCATCACGTAGTTGTGAAATAAGTCCGGCTTCTTCAATGTACAGGCAATAATCGGCTATATTATTACGACTGGCTCCCAACATTTCCGCAATGCTACTTAGGTTGGGTTTAAACGGGACACTTTTCGCTATGATCGCTAATAATTGTTTTAGCTTTCGGCCCGTGGATACATTCATATCCGCGTACAGGGGAATATCGGATTCCAGCGTTTGGTTGATGATCTGTCGTAAACGCTGATCGTATGTGTCTTCTAGGGCAAATGGATAGTAACCTCGTTTCAGGTAATCCTGAAAAAGGGGCAGGGGATGTATTGATTCCGGAATTTCCACCTTGTGGGTGATGATGTCCTGTAAACCGTAGATGTCGGTTGAGATTTGATGGAATAGTTGCAAGTATTCTCGGAAAGAAAGTCCCTGCATTTGGTACATGATGGCTCTTCGACTCAGATCGGAAACTCCTTTATTGATGTCTAGTATCGAGGACCCGGTAAATATGATTTTTAATTCCGGGTGGTAATCATAGATTAGTTTTAATTCTTTCGACCAATTTTTATACTTGTGAATTTCATCGATAAACAAGTGTTTACCGCCTACTTTCGTGTATGAATCGGCCAAGTCTAGAAGTTTATGGTCTGCAAAGTAGAAATCTTCAGCAGTGACGTACAATGCCGTATTGGGATTCAAATTCTCTTTGATATATTGGAGTATCAGGGTGGTTTTACCAACACCTCTTGGTCCGGTTATACCGATCATTCGGCTATTCCAATTTATTTGGGAATAAATATATCGGTGGAAGTCGGTCTTTGTTTCCTGAAGTAGCTTGTTAAAATGTTCCAATAATTTTTCCATATCACGTTCCTTTTCCACAAAGATAATAAAAAATGCACTGCAAGAGTGCATTTTTATCTAAATTTTGCACTGTGAGAGTGCATTTTCTTTTTAGTTTGGATCTCAACGGGACTGTTTAAAAAGTCTTATCCAGTAAAGCTACCCCCTCCAGCTCCCCCTTACACAGGGGGAGAGCTGATTACCAATCGATTTTCCCTTTTGAATACTCTTGTTATTTTCTGTTCACGTCTCTGGAACTAGCTTGAGCGGTAGGCATAATCTGAATATCGTTCAAACAGATGTGAGCCGGGCGGGTCACGGCAAACACGATCGTGTCGGCGATGTCTTCTCCCGTGAGGGGGGTAACACCCTTGTACACGTTGTCTGCGGCTTGTTGGTCACCTTTGTAGCGCACTACGGAGAATTCGGTTTCAACCATTCCCGGAGCGATGTTGGTTACCTTGATGTTGTGTTTCAACATATCAATGCGCATGGCTTTGGAAAGGGCGTCCACGGCGTGTTTGGTGGCACAATACACGTTCCCGCCGGGGTAAACTTCCTTACCTGCCACGGAGGCGATGTTGACGATATGTCCTTTTTCATTTTTGATCATCAAGGGGGCTACTTCGTGGGTGATGTAAAGAAGGCCTTTCACGTTGGTGTCGATCATGCGTTCCCAATCATCTAAAATCCCATCTTGGATAGGAGAAGTTCCCACGGCAAGACCTGCATTATTGACTAAAATATCTATATTTTGCCATTCTGCCGGTAGGTTGCTGATTGCGTTGTGGACTTCCTGTTGGTTACGAACATCGAATTGAAGAGCCAGTACTTGAATGCCTTTTGCCTTTAATTCGTCTTCCAGTGCGGTCAGACGATCGCCCCGGCGTCCGGTGATAATGAGGTTATACCCGATTTCGGCCAATTTGGTCGCTGTTGCCTTTCCGATACCGGAAGTGGCCCCTGTGATTAACGCTATCTTGTTCATAGTAATTATTGTTTAAATCTGTCGTGCGAAGGTATGATTTTTTTCTTATTTTCGCACGAAATAATAGTTGCAAGTTACAGGTTACAAGTTGCAGGTTAATTACCGAACAAATAATTTTGAACTTGTAACTTGTAACCTGTAACGTGGCGAAGCCACCATATTTATGTATAAAGAGATAGAATTGAGAATTACGCCGGAAGAGGCACATGATCGGGAGATTGTCAATGAGCTGTTGGCAAGGAGGTTGCACGTGGGTCAGGAGAGAATCGTGCATGTGGAAATTTTGCGAAGATCAATAGACGCCCGTCAACGCAGGGTTGTTATTCAACTGAAAGTTGGTGTTCATCTGGATCGGGTGGAACAGAAGGAACGGGTATTTACTCCCCAATACCGGGATGTTTCGTCTGCCGGGACGGTGGTCGTGGTGGGTGCCGGGCCGGCTGGTTTGTTTGCGGCTTTGCGTTTGATCGAGTTGGGGAAAAGACCGATTGTTTTGGAGAGAGGGAAATGCGTGGAAGAGCGGAAACAAGATCTGAATCGTTTGTACAAAACCGGGGTAGCGAATGAAGATTCGAATTACGGTTTCGGGGAAGGAGGGGCCGGGACTTTCTCGGATGGTAAATTGTTTACCCGCTCGAAGAAACGGGGGAACGTGGATCGTATTTTGGAAATTCTGGTCTATCACGGGGCGAATCCTAATATATTGATTGATGCACACCCGCATATTGGTACGGATAAATTACCCCAAGTGATTGTAAATATGCGTAAGACTATCGAGAAGTATGGTGGGGAAGTACGTTTTAATAGTCGGGTGAGGGATATTATTATAGAGCAGAACCGGGTGAAAGGAGTGGTGACGGGTGATGAGGAGATTCGGGCAGAACACGTTATTCTTGCCACAGGGCATTCGGCCCGTGACGTGTACCGGATGTTACAGGCACGGTCCGTGTTGATGCTGCCGAAGGATTTTGCCGTGGGTCTTCGACTGGAACATCCGCAAGAGTTAATTGACCAGATTCAGTACCATAACCCGCAAGGGCGGGGAGATTTTCTACCTGCGGCCGAGTATAGTTTCGTGACGAATGTGGATGGACGAGGGGTATACTCATTTTGTATGTGTCCCGGAGGGGTGGTCGTTCCGGCTTGCACGGGACCGGAACAACAAGTGGTGAACGGTATGTCTGCATCCGGTAGAAACACGGCATGGGCAAATTCGGCCATGGTAACCTCGATTGGGAAGAGTGAATTGACTGGAATGAGGTACAAGGGGTTATTTGCCGGGTTGGAATTTCAAGAGGATTTGGAGCGGGCATCTTGGGAACAGGGAGGGAAGAACTTGTATGCTCCGGCTCAACGATTAACTCACTTTCTGAGAGGACATTTAAGTGAAAATTTACCAAGAAGTTCTTATAAACCGGGGATACGGGCAACTTCTTTTCAGGAATGGTTACCCGAAGTCGTTTACCAGCGTCTTTGTGGAGGGTTGGAGCAGTTCGGGAAAAAGGCCCGGGGGTTTATCACGGAGGATGCCCTTCTGTTGGGCGTGGAGAGTCGTACTTCTTCTCCATTGAGGATTCCGAGAGAAACAGAAAAGATGATGCATCCGGAAATTATCGGGTTGTATCCTTGTGGAGAAGGAGCCGGATATGCTGGGGGAATTGTCTCGGCCGCGATGGATGGAGAAGGCTGTGCAGAGGCTATTTGTTAAGAAACAAGAAGGGGACGGACAGGTTATAACCGAATGTGTTAAAGTGACTTCGTTTTTTTGTTAAAAAATTTGCATTCATCAATAAAATATCTACATTTGCGAATGTATAAAGAATTTATTAGTTCTAATCCTAAAACTGTCTATTATGAATAAAGCTCAATTAATTGACGCAATTGCTGAAAAAGCTGGTTTGTCAAAAGCAGATTCTAAAAAAGCATTAGAGGCTTTTGTAGCTACGATCGGAGAATCTTTGAAGAAAGATGAGAAAGTGGCATTGGTTGGTTTCGGATCTTTCTCTGTATCTGAAAGAAGTGCAAGAGCAGGTAGAAATCCGCAAACCGGGAAAACAATCCAAATTCCGGCAAAGAAGGTGGTGAGATTTAAAGCTGGTGCTGAATTGGAAGGCCAACTATAATTACCATTTAAGAGATTTAAAGGGGGGTGTTTTGAGACACCCTTTTTTTGTTCATCATCAAATTGATTTGGTGATGAACAAGTTGCAAGTTACAGGTTTCCCGGTTGCAAGTTGTGAAAACTGGAGCGAAATGAACTTGTAACCTGCAACTTGTGAACTTGTAACTTTTAACGTGACGAAGTCACCTTAAAATAGCATTATGCATACTGTAAGAGAGCAGGTTGAGTATCTGAGTGAGTTTGTGACGGATTACAAGAATGATTTGTTTCGTCGGTTAATCGCGGAACGAACGAGTTATGTCACGATGGTACTTGAGGATTTTTACCAGCAACATAATTGTAGTGCCGTGTTGCGTTCGTGCGATTGTTTCGGGATTCAGAACGTGCATGTGATTGAAAATATGAATTCTTTCACGGATAATTCCGAGATTTCTATGGGAGCTGCCGACTGGTTGACCGTTCATCGGCATCGGAAGAGAGAGAATAACACGGTGGAGACGATTGAGATGTTGAAATCACAGGGGTACCGGATCGTGGCGACAACTCCGCATGAACGAGATACTTTTATTGATGATATTGACCTTTACAAGGGAAAGATGGCTTTTTTCATGGGAACGGAGCTGACGGGATTGTCGGATGACGTGTTGTCGAGAGCCGACGAATTTGTGAAAGTACCCATGTATGGTTTTACGGAGAGTTATAACGTGAGCGTGTGTGCCGCTTTACTGATGTATAGCGTGGTACAGCGTTTGCGGCAAACAGATATAGACTGGCATTTACCGGAGGAGGAACGTTACGAAGTGTTATTTGCTTGGTACAAGCGTTCGATCAAGGCTTCGGCTCAGATATTGGAAAGGTTTAATCATAACGAGTGAGAGATGTATTATTTGAAATGTAAACATTGTAATCACCTGAACGAGGTGAAGTCCGAGTATTTGGTGGTATGTGGTTTGTGTAACCGGAAACTGGAGGATAATTATAAGGATTGGAAAGTGAAACACCCGGAGAAGTCATTCGAGGATTTCCAGCGAGAGGTTTGTTTGACGGAGGAACAGGTGAAGAAGGGAAATATGATGAAACCGACCGGGAAGAAAGGGAATAAGAAAGGTTTGATTGCCGGGAGCATCGGGGGAATACTGGTTATATTGATGGTTGCGCTTGTCATAAACGGGATGAAGGATAGTTATGATGCGTTGTATGGAGATGATGATATCCCGGTGTTGGAACAGCAATGGTACACTGGAACATATGCGGGAGGGGTGTCCCTTGCCACGCCCAAGGCGATGAAGTCCGCGGGGTCCATGATCAATAAGTTGCCGGAAGAAGTGCGTCCTTTGATTAAAGAGATACAAACTTTTAGTTATAAAGGGAACGGTTTGGAGTTTATGTATTTATATACCGAGTACACGCCTGAAGTCGGACAGGTTGATTTGGAGGGGGCTGTAAACGGGGGATTGAATCAGTTGAAGAGTCAGCCGGGAGTGTTCGATCTGAAAAATGATATTGCTTACGTGGAGGAGGGTGATTTGAGTGGGGTCGTTATGCAGGGAACATACGTGCAAAGAGGGACGGAATATGAATTTAAGATTACTTTATACACGACCGGATTGAAACTTTATCAATTTATTTCGAGTAATAAGAAAGGAGATGACACGGCCAGAGGTGTTGTGCGTCGAATATATGATTCGTTGAAAATCAGCGGACATGGAACATCAGAAACAGGAGGTGCAGAATGAAAGAACAAGTGTATTTATTAGAACAATTTGACGATATAAAGATATTGCGTTACGATGTCCCCGCTTTTGAGGGATTGTCCTTGCGGGAAAAGTTATTTGTTTATTACTTGAGCCGGGCGGCTTTGGCCGGAAGAGATATTCTCTGGGATCAGAATAATAAATACAATCTTCGGGTCCGGGAGGCATTGGAAAGTATTCTTCGGGCATATCAAGGAAACCGGGAGACGGAAGAGTTTCAGGCTTTTCTGGTGTACGCTAAAAAAGTGTTTTTTGCTAACGGGGTACATCATCATTACTCGATGGAAAAGTTTACCCCTTCCTTTACTCCCGAATATTTTAAGTCACTTCTTCGGGAAGTGGGAGCGGAACAGTTGTACGGGGAAGTGGAACGTGTTATTTTTGATCCGAAATATATGGCGAAGCGGGTGGTTCTGGACGAGGGGAAGGATCTGGTGCAGGCGTCTGCCAATCATTATTACGAGGGGGTGACACAAGAAGAGGTGGAGAAATTCTACGGGGAGAAGAAAAAAGAGAATGCGTTGCTTTCTTGGGGATTAAATTCTACGTTGGTACGTGATGAAAAAGGTCAGTTGCAAGAGCAGGTTTGGTTTGCCGGGGGAAAATACGGGAAAGAAATTCGTCGTATCGTGGAATATTTGAAGAAAGCTGCGGAATATGCTTGTAACGAGCACCAGCGAGAGGTGATTGAATTATTGATCCAGTATTACGAGACGGGTGATTTATCCTTGTTTGACCGCTACTCTATTGAATGGGTGAAGGAGGTGGCAGCCCCGATAGATTTTATCAACGGTTTTATTGAAGTGTATGGAGATCCGTTAGCGTACAAGGCCAGTTGGGAATCCGTGGTTCAGATTATGGATGAAGAGGCCTGCAAGCGTACACGTAAATTGGCGGATAATGCTATGTGGTTTGAACGGAATGCACCGATTGATGAGCGTTTCAAGAAGAGTGAGGTGGTGGGTATTACGGCGAGAGTGGTACAGGCTGCCATGCTGGGAGGGGATTGCCATCCGGCAACTCCGATCGGGATTAATTTGCCGAATGCCGAATGGATCCGGGAGCGTTATGGCAGTAAGTCGGTAACACTGGATAATATCACGTACGCGTACGACCGGGCTTCACTGAATTCCGGGGTACTGGATGAGTTTGCCTATTCGGACGAGGAAAAGGAACTGGTGAGAACGTACGGGTATATCGGGGGAAACGTGCATACCGATTTGCATGAATGTCTGGGACACGGTTCCGGAAAGATGCTACCGGGCGTGGGACAGGAGGCGTTGAAAAATTATTATTCCACGATAGAAGAGGCTCGTGCGGACTTGTTCGCATTGTATTACGTGATGGACCCGAAACTGGTGGAGTTGGGGGTAATTCCCTCGCTGGAGGTGGCAAAGAGCGAGTATTGCAATTATATCCGCAACGGTTTGATGGTTCAGTTGACCCGGGTGAAGTTGGGAAATAATCTGGAAGAGTCACACATGCGTAATCGCCAGTTGATTGCCTCTTGGGTTTACGAAAAAGGCAAAGCGGCTAACGTGATCGAGCGGGTAAGTCGGGATGGAAAGACGTATTTCACGATCCGGGATTACGAGGCTTTGCGGAAACTGTTCGGGAGATTATTGGCCGAGGTGCAACGGGTGAAGTCGGAAGGTGATTTCGAGGGGGCTAGGAATTTGATCGAGAATTACGGGGTACGGATTGATCCCGTGTTGCATCAGGAAGTGCTGGAACGTTATCAAAAACTGAACGTGGCTCCATATGCCGGGTTTGTTAATCCGAAGTATAGATTGGTGGAGGAAGAGGGAAAAGTAGTTGATGTGAAAATAGAATACCCGACAGATTTTCTGGCACAGATGCTGGAATACGGGGATAATAAATAATAATGATGTTTATGTTGCAAATGACACTGGCCGCGATAACCCTGCCGTTGACGGACCCGGTTTTGAAGTTCCTGTTGATTTTGGTAATTATCTTGGCGGCTCCTTTATTGTTGAATAAGTTGAGGATTCCCCATTTGTTGGGATTGATTATTGCCGGGGCAATTATCGGGCCGAATGGTTTTAACTTGGTACTACGGGATAGTAGTATTATCCTTTCGGGAACAGCCGGGCTTTTATATATCATGTTCTTGGCGGGGCTGGAGATTGATCTGGGGGATTTTAAAAAGAATAAATGGAAGAGTTTGACCTTCGGGATGTACACTTTTTTGGTGCCGATGGCCTTGGGAACGCTTGTCGGGCTTTACGTGTTGAATTTCTCCATGTTGACTTCCATATTGCTGGCGAGTATGTTTGCCTCCCACACGTTGATTGCTTACCCGATTATCAGTAAACTGGGGATCACGAAGGATAAGGCCGTGGGAATTACCGTGGGAGGGACGATGATCACGGATACTTTGGCGCTGTTGGTGTTGACGGTGATCGTGGAGATGGCCGTGGGGGATGTGGATGATTGGTTTTGGTACAGGCTGGGGGCGGCAATTATCCTCTTTTTTGCTTTCGTGATGATCGTGTTCCCGATCGTGGGACGTTGGTTTTTCAAACGGTGTGAGGATAACGTGTCACAATATATATTCGTGCTGGTCATGGTTTTCTTGGGGGCTTACTTGGCGGAATTGGCCGGACTGGAGTCTATTATCGGGGCTTTCCTTGCGGGGATGGCGTTGAACCGTCTGATTCCTTCGACTTCTCCTTTGATGAACCGGGTGGAGTTCGTGGGGAATGCGATCTTTATTCCTTTCTTCTTGATAGGGGTGGGAATGTTGATCGACTACCGGGCGTTCTTTACCAATTGGGACACGATTAAAGTGGGGGCGGTGATGATCGTGGTGGCTACCGTGGCTAAATTCGTGGCGGCTTGGCTCACGCAGAAGACGTTCCGGATGTCGGTGGACCAGCGGCGGGTGATTTTCGGATTGAGTAATGCACAGGCAGCGGCAACTTTGGCAGCCGTGATGGTGGGGTATAACGTGATTCTAGGAGAGACCCCGGCGGGAGAACCGATTCGTCTGTTGAACGAGAGCGTGTTGAACGGTACGATTTTGATGATTCTGGTCACTTGCACGATGGCATCTTTCTCCGCGCAGAAAGGGGCGCATAATATCGCGATGAATGACGTGTCGGAAGAGAAAGAGGGAACTGGGGAACATCAGGAACGCATCCTGATTCCGGTGTCCTACGAGAAGAACGTGACCGAGCTGGTGAATTTGAGTACGGCAATCAAGTCGAAGAAGAATAAGAACGGGCTTTTTGCCTTGAACGTGATCAACAATCAGGCATCGGACGATAAGGCCTTCAAACAATCCAAAAAGGTGCTGAATATGGCCGTCACGACGGCTTCGGCCACGGATAACGTGTTACAGGATTTGTTGCGGTACGATCTGAACGTGGCGAATGCCATTATCAGCGTGATTAAAGAGCAGGGTATCACGGATTTGGTTTTGGGATTACATCAGGGAAAAGGTGTCGTGTCCTCCTTCTTGGGGAATATGACCGAGGCGATTCTGGGGCAGAGTAACGTGACTACATTAATTTATCGCCCCATACAACCTATTGCCACGGTGAAACGTCATCTGGTGGTGGTTCCGGCCCGGGCGGAAAAAGAGGTCGGATTCCCGATGTGGGTGAATAAGGTATGGAATATTATCCACAATTCGGGTGCGAAGGCCGTGTTCTACGCATCAGAAGACACGATGGTGTACTTGAAGGAGATGTATAAAAAAAGGCCGATCGAGGCAGAATTTTCGTCCTTTGATGATTGGGATGATTTCTTGATCATGTCCCGGGAAATAAAGAGTGACGATACGTTGTGGGTGGTGATGAGTCGTCGGGAACGGCTGTCCTATCATGCCAATATGAGTAGGATTCCCAATTATTTGAACAAGTATTTCCAATCCAATAGTTTCGTGTTGGTTTACCCGATACAGGCGGGAGAGACGAATAATCGGTATTTGGTATAGTTGAAAAGTAAAATTTAACACGCTGTCCACTCCCTATAATTGGGGAGTGGACAGCGTGTTTTTACCCGATTTTGAGGATGTAGGTTTTCAGGATGTATTTGTAATTTTGAAAGCTTGAAATATCATAAATAATTCTATAAACTAATGAATAAACTTGGTGTTGAGTCAATTATTTCCAATATTTGCGGTAAAAATAAGGATATGAATTCACATCTATTTTCCGCGGATATGAAACTGGCGGACGTCATTCATGCCGATTATTCACTGTTGTTACTGTTGCATCGGTTTGGAATAAATCTGGGATTCGGGGATAAAACAGTCCGGGAATGTTGCGAGGCGAATCATGTTTCGTGTACGTTATTCCTGATGATTTGTAACGTGTACAGCAACGAGCAATACTTGCCGACGGAGAAAGAGATCGAGGGAATAGGGACGGACGTGGACCAGTTGATTGCTTACTTGAAAAATTCTCATTCTTATTACTTGGAAAACCGGATGCTTTCCATACAAGAACAGTTAAAGGAAATTTCCGAAGGGTGCGAACAGCAACATCAGCAAATATTGAATCTTTTTTTCAATGAATACAAGAATGAGGTGATTCGTCATTTTGATTACGAGGAAGTGACGGTCTTCCCTTATATCTCCAATATGGTGAAAGGCGCTCGTCCGGGAGATTACGAGATCGGGGTGTTCCGGGAGAATCATAGTAATATTGATGATAAACTGAATGACTTGAAGAATATCATCATGAAATATTTGCCGGGAGATACTTTATCGGATATGCGGATCCGGGTGTTATTCGGGATCTTTGCCTTGGAAGAGGATTTGAGTAAACATTCTTTGATTGAGGATAAAATACTTATTCCTTTAGTAATGAAATTAGAGCAACGGTATGCAAAACAATAATAAAAGTTACAAGATTGTTATTATTGAGCCGTCAATGATTATTTCAACCGGACTGAGGAAGTTGATCGAAATGAGGAATGAGTTTGAGGTGGTAGCGGTTATTGCCGATTGTTTTCATTGTCTGGAGAGGATTAATCATTTGAATCCGGATATTATCATCATTAACCCCTCGGCCGTGGAGCTGAAAAAACGGCAGCATCTGGAAGAGTTGTTTGAAGGGGTGAAGGATACGGCTTTCGTGGCGTTAGTTTACCAGTATATCGATCCTGAGATTCTGAAACAATATCACACGACGATTGATATTGCCGATGATGGTGATAAGATTGCCCAGAAGTTACTACATTCAATCGACGCGTTAAGTGCCCCGGCTGATTTGCTTGATAAGAACGAACTCTCCGAACGGGAGAAAGAGATTTTGATTTCCCTCGCGAAAGGGAAGATTAACAAGGAGATCGCGGATTTGCATCATATATCGGTACACACCGTGATTACTCACCGGAAAAATATCATCCGGAAAACCGGGATAAAGTCTGTTTCCGGGCTTACTGTATATGCTATTTTGAACAATCTCATCGATATTAATGAGGTGGAGTGATATTTTGATTGAAATATCCCCATTATAAGGGATTGCGGGAAAGGGTGGAATTGTTGATCTTTGTAATGTTAATAATAATATGATTTTTTTCTTTTCAACGTAAGCCATTGAAAGAATTTTGCCAAAAAAGACTGTTTAGCTATAAAAGTTATTCAGTCTTTTTTTATTGGGGGAGTCCCCGTGCGTCCCCTTGGGATTTTGGGGGTATGAAAGCTGCATACCCGTGGTTGAAGGAATATTCTAGGCTTGCTAAATCTAAAATAATTTAAAATATGGTTATTAAATGATCATTAAATTCTTATCATATTGTTAGCCGCTCCCATTCCGCTCCCATTCCTCCCCTATTCCTCTCCTATCATAATAATGAAATATTGTAGAGTTATAGGATATGTTAACATTCGGATAGATGTATAATAGTAACTTGATCACGTGAATATAGCTCTATCCGATAGAAACTTTACCCGACGATTGATTTTGCGAGGATAAAACCTCGCCTCTCCCTGCGGTTTGCATGGGCGAGAACGGATGGTCACCTTTGTTAGTTTTCCATCAATTTCGAGCCTTTATAAGCGATGGCGTACAGGATGAACGTGAGTAGAATCAATCCGGCGATAAACCATTGCCAACCGAAGTGGTCGAGAACGACCCCGGTGGCTGATCCCCAAACACTGGACCCCATGTAATAGAACAGGAGGTAGATGGAGATGGTGACCGAACGTTTTTGGAGGTTGTAGTCACTGACGATTCGGTTACAGATCACGTGTACCACGAAGAAATTAAACGTGAAAATGGCCAGTCCGAGCGTGACGATCCAGAAGTTGTTAATGTAAAGCAAAAGCAATCCTGCCACGGAAAGGGCGATGATTGTTTTCAGTATTTTGAAGTGGTTGTACAATGCTGTCAATTTTGCCGTGGCGATCGAGCCGAATACCCCGAACAGGTACATGAAATAGATATAGTGAATCAAGTACGGGGAGAAGTTAAACGGTTCTTTTATCAGATAAAAACCGAGGTAGTTGTACAGGCTCACGAATATCCCTAACATGAGGGAGCCGATCAGATAGAAGGGGATCAGTTTCACGGAGACGATCAAGTGAAGGTTGGAAACGATCAATGATTTGAAATTTTCCCGTTTGGGCTTGAAATTGACAGAACGGGGACTGAATATCAGGAATGATATGGCAAATAAGGCACATAGTACACCTATGGAGACGGAGGCGATGCGCCACGAGAATTCACTACTGAGGTAAGAAGAAATTACTCGTCCACCCATTCCCCCCAAGGCGTTTCCGGCAATGTAGAGTCCGGTAATTTTTCCTTTATTCCGGGGTTGAACTTCTTCAGATATGTAAGCCAGTGACACGGAAGTGGCTCCCGATAGCAAGAATCCTTTCAGGGCGCTTAATGCAACCAACAAGAAGAAGGAGGGCGAATAAGAGCAGATCACCGAAAAGACGGCCGACGATAATAGCGCCGCGCTAATCAGTTTCTTCCTTGAAATCGAGTCTGCCACGAACATTGCCGTGAACAGTCCTACTACCATTCCCAGCGTGGAGAATGATATGGCCAGACTACTGTAGCTGGCTGATAATCCAAACTCTTGAGCCAGATCGGGCAAGAGAGGCTGGAAATAGTATAACTGGGCAAAACAAGAGAACCCGGACAAGAAGACACAAATGGAGATCTTGCGGTCCTTGGTCATATTCTCCGGTGTGATAATTACTTGACTTGTATTCATGACTTTTCTTTATCCGGTGCAAAAGTACGTATTCTATGAGCAGGTTATTCTTTCGCGGAGAAGTTTTTCATCGGAAACTTTCTTTTCTTTTTCTCGTTAGAATGAGTATCAGAAAATAAGATTGTTAAACAGATAAATTTGAGAAAGATTATGAGAGGAAGGATTTTAATGGTGACGCTATGGATGGCATCATTGTTTGTTTTTGCCGCTTGTCATGATGACGACGACGATGATGATAAGGGGTACACCCCCGGAAAGAGTGTCGTGGCCGCTTTTGAGGCGAAGTTCCCGAATGCCGTGGCCGTGAGCTGGGAGAAAAAAGGAGAGTATGAAAAGGCGGAGTTTCATCAAAACGGGCAGGAAGTGGATGCTTGGTTTGATGCATCCGGAAAATGGATGATGACGGAGACGGACGTTCTGTTTGCCAATCTCCCCACGGAGGTGAAGACGGGTTTCAACGAGAGCATATATAGCGCTTGGCAAGTGGAAGATGCCGACGTGCTGGAACGGTTGAATATGCCCACGGTTTACCGCTTGGAGATCGAGAAGGGAAACGAGGAAATGTTGATTTATTTCAATGAAAAAGGGGAGCTGGTGAAGGAGGTAAATGAAGAGGCTTCCACGTTACCGACGGCCGTGAGTAGTTTCATTACCCAGCAGTACCCGAAGGCCTTGGTTGTTACGCTTGATCGTTGGCAGGATGGTATGTTGGAAGTCGGTATTCTGGATGGCAGTTTGGTAAAAGAAGTTTTGTTTGACCGGAATAACGGTTGGATGAAGACTTCTTGGCCGGTGTTGAAGGCCGATGTACCTCAGGTGGTGCTTGATGTGTTGAAGGGCGAGGCGTATAACAGTTTTTCCATTGCCAGCGTGCAATACATAGAATACGCTTCCGGTAGTGACGTTTACCATTTTGTTTTGCAGAAAGAGCATTCGATGGATATAAGTGTAGAAATTGATCCTCAAGGGAATTTGGTTTTAGATTGATACTATATTTTATGGGAAGAGGGCTGTCCCAAAAGTCATTTTATTTCAAAAAACTCCTCCGTCACTTCGTGCCACCTCCTCTATAAACAGAGGAGGAGCTGGTGACTCTTCCCGAAGACAGGGAGTATTCCAGCTCTTCCTCTGTTTATAGAGGGAGTACCCCGCAGGGGGGGAGGGAGTTTGAAAAATGCCTTTGGGGGACAGCCCATGTTGTTTTATTTTAAAATTTAGGATAAAATCGTACATTATTGTAATATAATTGTTTATTTTGTGGAATCAATCTATGTGAATGAATCGATCAGAAGAAATATTGGCCGCATTGAAAAAGGGAGAAAAGAGTGCGTTTCAGGCTTTTTTCTCGGAGTATTATGAAGTGCTGGTATTGTTTGCCACGGGGATATTGAAAGACGTGGATGCTGCCGAGGATGTGGTGCAGGATTGTTTCGTGAATGTTTGGGAAAATCGCCATTTTGAAAAGCTGGCGGACGGGTTGGATCGTTATATGTTTCATCTGGTAAAGAATGCCGCGTTAAATGATCTTCGAGGGACTCAACGTCGGGAGTTACGACATGAAAAGGTCATGGCGGAAATGGCCTCTGAGAATGAAAACAGGGGAGAAGGTGAGCTACATGAAATGGAAATTCTGTATGCAGCTATAAATCAGCTGCCCCTTGAACGTCGTCGGGTTTTTATGATGATCTGTGCCGAAGGCATGAAGTATCAGGATGTTGCGGATTCGTTGGGTGTCAGTATTAATACCGTGCGAACGCAAATGGGACGCTCTATGAAATTTCTTCGGGAAAAATTGAAAGATCAGGTGTTCTCTTCTTTGCTTTGTTTCTGGTTGAAGGTGAAGAAACAATTTAAAACAATTCGATAGGGTTTATTTTTAGAAAATCAGCATACGGAATCCCGCCTGTGCCTACGAGTAATACCTTTTCCGGATGAAATTTTTGGGCAAAAACGCTCATGCCGGTATTATCGGAATGTATGCCGCTTTTTACTTCTAGGGCTATCGTTTTATTTCCTTTTTCCATGATAAAGTCAACTTCTTCATTTCCTTCTCTCCAATAATAGAGATTGTACCGTTCGGATATAGAATAATTAATCAAATGGGCTCCCACGGAGGATTCCACTAAACGACCCCACTCTTTTGGATTTACACGTATCTCTTGAAATGTCGTGCCGTTTTGAGCTGTTAAAAGGGCGTTGTTGTGGACTTGGAATTTTGGAGAAGATGAACGTTTACGAATGACATTTCCGGCATATTTTTCTAATCCGCTTAAAAGTCCGCAATCAGAAAGTAATTTAAGATAGTTGGCTAACGTTGTTACATTACCGGCGTCTTGTAGTTGTCCTATAATTTTCGTGAACGATAAAATTTGTCCTGAATACAATGAACCCAATTCAAATAATTGTTTTAATAATGCCGGTTTGTCAACACGGGTGAGCATTAGAATATCTTTGGAGATACTTGTTTCAATAAGTGCATCATTGATGTAGTTTTTCCAGCGATTTTCTTCTTCAATTAAAGATGCTGATCCCGGATAGCCGCCGAAATATACGTATTGTTCAACGCCCCATCCGAAAGCAGCCTGCATTTCGAGATAAGACCAATGTCCTAGATACAAAGTTTCGAATCTTCCTGTTAATGATTCTGTGAGTCCTTTTTGTATCAGAAGTCGTGATGATCCCAGTAATATAACTTTAATGTTTGTTCGTTCCCGGGAATCTTGATCCCATTGTTGTTTGATTACTTCACTCCAATTGTTGATTTTTTGGATTTCATCAATGACTAATAAATATTCATCTGTTTTACTGACCTTCATTTGCAATCGGGCTGTTTCCCAAACCTGTAATAGCCAAGTTGAGTTGGTTGCGGATATCGCATCAGCTGATTCAAACGTGTAAGGTATATTTATTTGTGATAACAATTGTGTCATCATGGTTGTTTTACCTACTTGTCTGGGGCCTAATATAACCTGAATGAATTTTCTTGGTTCATTAATTCTTTTCTTAATAGTCTGTAAATGAATTCTTTCAAACATAGGTAACTAATTTACTCAATATCTTGAGTAAAATTACTCAATATGTTGAGTAAATCAAATAATAGGATTGATATTTTTTTTGAAAAAAATCACTTTTCCTGTCACATGATTTTGAATCTGCGGTGTTTTATGGGAAATATTGCAGATCATGAAAGATGAGATTTATGAAATTATAGCCAAAGTGGTCGCCGGGGAGACGCTAACGGACGAAGAGCGACAAGATTTGGAGGTTTGGAGGGAGGAACACGAGAGGGAGTATCAGTTGTTGGTTCGGTTGAAAGAACCTGTGCGATTTATTCGGGAACGAGGGGGAATAGTGCGGGAAGTTGCCTATAAACAGGTAGCAAGGCGGCTTGAACGGGGTAAACAAAGGAAGATCAGACGGTACGCATATATTTCTGCGGTTGCGGGAGTGTTGCTGGTGATAGGAATTGCCTTGACGTGGTGGGGGCTACCGTTTGGAGAGAAGGGGACGATGGAGCAACCGTTCAGACCGGGAAGCGGGCAGGTGATGCTTACATTGAAACATGGGGAAGTGGTTCCGTTGAAAAGGGATGTGAAGGAAGTGATCGTGGCTGATACCACGTTATGTGTTACCAACGAGGGAAATACGCTCGTGTATTCCGTGATGCAAGGTGAGGTGCGGGAAGATACTTACAACGTGTTGACGGTTCCGGTCGGTGGGGAATTTCGGGTTATTCTATCCGATGGAACAATGGTGTTTTTGAATTCCGGTTCGGAGTTACGTTACCCGGAAGTTTTTCGTGACGGGCAGAGGGAAGTCTTTTTAAAGGGCGAGGCTTGGTTTGAAGTGGCGAAAGATAGCGTGCGTCTTTTTAGGGTACACGCGGGAGAAATGGACGTTCGGGTACTGGGAACGTCTTTTAACGTGAAAGCGTACGAGCGGATGGAATCGATAGCCACGACGCTTGTGACGGGGAGTGTTGAAATCACGTGTGATAATGAATCATTCCGGATTGTTCCGGGGGAGCAATTCGAATACCGTAAAGGGTTAAAATTGGCAAGTGTCAGGGAAGTCGATACCGAGTTATATACTTCGTGGAAAGACGGGTACTATAAATTTAGGCAAGCCTCGTTGGAAGAAATTATGACAACTCTTTCCGTGTGGTATGGTTTGGAGGTCTTTTACCAGAATGAGGAGGCGAAGCGGCTGGAGTTTACGGGAAAAGTGAAACGGTACGAGGATGTCGGGAATTTACTTCGAAAATTTGAACAGACGGAGAACGTGGTATTTAATCGAAAAGGAAATAACGTTATTATTCAGTTGAAATAAAAAGCTGTTCACGATGGACGGGAACAGCTCTTAAAAGTAAAGCATGAGGGTAAGTCTGGTGGTACATGCAAACCCTGTATGCTATGTGTAACTTTCAAAGTATAAAAGTATGAAAAAAAATCGAATCGGCACAAGATCCGATGGTTGGATTTTTGTCCGAAAATGCGTGTTGATGATGAAATTTGTATTTATTTTTACGATGTGTTGTCTTTTTCAGATTCAGGCAGCGGTGTATTCTCAGCAGACGAAAGTGTCTGTGGAGTTTCGGAACGTGTCGTTGGAAAAGGTGTTTCAAGAGTTGGAACGACAATCTAATTGTAGTTTCCTTTACAATCACCGGGTGGTGGAAGCCCGGGGGAGGGTGAGTATTCAAGTTGTTGATAAAGAGTTAAGTCAGGTTCTTGACGAGTTGTTGACAAAATTGGGACTGGGATTTACTTTCGATGATAATCTGGTGATTATAAAAGAACGTACTTCGATGTGGGGGAAAGATTCTGTTCAAAAAGGATTGCGGATCGTGGGGAGAGTCGTTGATGAGAAAAAACAGGCCATGCCCGGCGTGACGGTGAAATTGACGGGAACGACTTTAGGAACGGCGACGGATTCCAAGGGAATTTTCAGTATGATGTTACCTTTGGCCAAGGGGGCGTTAGAATTTTCTTTCGTGGGCTATAAGACGCAGAGCTTGACTTTTTCGGCAACCACGCGAGATACGATTCGGATCGTGATGCAAGAAGATATACAGGCTTTGGATGAGGCGGTGGTAGTGGCATACGGAACGACAACCCGTCGGGAGGCAACCGGGGCCATCTCGGTGATTAAAGCGGATGAATTGAGGGGAATTCCGTCGGGGAGTATTGCCAGCCTGTTGCAGGGACGGGTTGCGGGAATGGACGTGACGAACATTACCGGGGCGCCCGGGGGAGGTGGAACGATTATTACCATCCGGGGATATAATTCTTTGGACGTGGAACAGAAGAGTCGCCAGTTTTCGAATCCCTTGTGGGTGGTTGACGGGGTGCCATTGAATTCGTTTACTTCACCGATTACGGGTACGAACCTGTTGGCCGAGATAAACCCCGATATGATTGAATCCGTGCAGGTTTTGAAGGATGCCTCGGCAGCCTCTATTTATGGGTCTCGTGCGGCAAACGGTGTGATTATCGTGACAACGAAAAAAGGACGGGCGAATCAAAAGGCTACTTTTTCAGTCAATGTTTCCCAAACGTGGAGCGTGTTACCCAAGTTACCGACGCTGATGGTCGGACGGGCTGAACGATGGTGGCGGATAAAGGCATTACGGAATATGCCTAAAGCTTATCTGGATTGGGAAAACAGGCAATATAAATACCCGAGTTCTATATCCGAGATGGAAAAGAATCGATTGTCTTTTCTGGATTGGTTTTATCCCAAAAGTGATTCACAACCGGCAGACGGGATTATTCTTCAGGATAGTTTGAATGCGTTTTATAATCATGCCACGAATTTCTTTCCAATGTACTTTGAAACGGGGAAAGTGACGAATGCGAATATACAGGCATACGGGGGATCGGACAGGATAAACTATGGTATCGGTTTGGGATATTATAACGAGGCAGGTGTGTTGAAAGGAACTGGATTTAATCGTGTCGATTTGACGACCAACCTGAACGTCATTCCGACGAATCGTTTAAACGTGGATTTGCGTTTCTATCTTTCATTGACGAATCGTAAAAGAAGTTCCGAGAATCAAATGGAAGGTTTTCAAACCAGTACGAACGTGGATGTTATTCCCGGTGATCCTTTTGAATTGACAACCTTACTTCCCGGTAAAGGGAGCGTGGTGTGGGATGAGGTGTTGAAATCTCTTCAGGGTATAAAAGAAAAGAATCGATCCGTGAGGGGAAGGGCTAATATAAAGATCGGTTATGACGTGTTGGAGGGGTTGAATGTATCAACTTCTCTTGCCGCGGATTACTCGATTCATAGACGTCACTATTTCTCGCCGTCTTATTTGGATACGGACGGGTATTCTATAAGCATAGGGGAGACCGGAATTAACGTGATGGCTTTGAGCGAAACCATGTTAACCTACACGAAGACGCTTAAGGAAGACCACACGTTTAATGTGCTTGCGGGGTTTTCCTACCAATATGATCAAGAGGAATATAATGGGGGCAGTGGCCGGAATTCTCCCAGTGATAAGATCCAGTATGTACCAAGTGGTTTCCCGACGTTAGCGGAAAAAGAAATTTACGATTATAAGGAGGTGATTCCCTTGCAGGCATACGAATCAGACATGAAAGAAAAATCCTTACTATCGTGGTTTGCCCGTTTGGAGTACGATTATCAGAAAAAGTATTTCATTTCAGCAAGTTTTCGTCGGGATGGAAGTTCAACCTTCGGGGCGAAAAATAGATGGGGAACCTTTCCTTCCATTGCCGGGGGATGGAATTTTAGCGAGGAGAGTTTTATCAAGGATAATCTGGAATGGTTGAGTTTTGGAAAGATCAGGGCCAGTTGGGGACGTTCCGGGATGCATTTCGAGGAGTGTTACTTGGCTTTGGGATCGCTGTATTCCGGACAGCCGTTTATGGGAGAGAGTACCTTGTCGTGGGGAAACGGGTTGTATAACGAGGAGTTATCGTGGGAGAAAACAGACCAGTATGATTTCGGGTTGGATATGGATATGTTCAATTATCGCTTGGGTTTGACGTTAGATTATTACTATCGTTATTCAAGTGATAAGTTATGGCAGATTGAATTACCGGGGGATTATAACGGTTTTGCTTATCAATGGAGAAATGCAGCGGCGGTATCTAACGAAGGGATTGAATTGTTGATCCGGTACGAGATATTCCGGAATGATAATTTGTATTGGAAGATTTCAGTGAACGGGGCCAAGAATTGGAATCGATTCGAGAAGTCATACACGGGGGAGGATATTCCCCGAATTGGTATTATCGGGAAGGCTTTAAATGGGATATATACTTTGGCAACCGATGGTTTTGTGAATAAACAGGATGAATTGCCTGTTACTTACAATAATGCGGGAATCAGTTCTTATTTGAATAATGGAGATAAAAGTACATTTTATAAGCCGGGAGATTATAAATTTATAGATGTAAATGGGGATGGAATTATCAGTGAAGAAGATCGGATTTACCAAGGGAGTGCTTTACCTGTCGTGACGGGAGGTATCGTGAACGAGGTACGTTGGAAGAATTTCGATCTGAATATGTCGGTTACCTTCCAAATCGGCCGACATATCGTGAATGCACAGGCAAATGCCTCACTAAAGACAAGTTATCCGAACGAAATCTTACATCCGTTTTTGCTGAATATGAATAAGCAGCATTTCTGGCAGCAACCGGGAGACACGGGAGCGAGATACACGCAATGGCAAACCGATCAAGGGGTTGGGAACTATAATACTACAGATCGGGATGTGGAAAAGGTGAATTGGTTAAAGTTAAAAACATTGTCTATCGGGTACACGTTGCCGGCATCTTTAATGAAATCTTGTAAGTTGGAACAGGTACGTTTTTTCGTGAGTGGGGAGAATCTTTTGTCTTGGCACAATTATTCCGGTCTCGATCCCGAAATCGTGGACGTGCGTACGGGATTCGATGATGGGAAAAATTATCCCTTGGCACGTAAGTTTACATTGGGTTTAACGGTTAAATTTTAAGCAGATGAAACATATTATTATTTTGATAACAAGCATTTGGTTGCTTGCCGGGTGCGAGGATCTTTTAGAAATGGAACCTAAGAATTCCTTGACTTACGGGAATAGCATGACAGAGAAAGAGTTGGAAGCATCTGTTCGGGGGGCGCAAGCGATTATCAGGACTTATATGATGATGCACTATAATAATGGTTCAAATTATGTGAATGGTAGTTATGCTGATGAGGTGGAATATACTCTTTCTTTGAGACGGAATCTGGACCCGCAAGTGATTCCGGGTGGAGATTGGGGGCAGCAATATAACGTGATTTCCGTGGCTAACCGGACGATATATTTAGCGAAACACAGTGATCTTGATCAAGATCGGAAGAATTTGTATCTTGGTCAAGGGTATTTTCTAAAGGCTTTTATTTATTATGATTTATTGAAAGAATGGGGGGAGTGCGTGTTGATTAAAGATGAGGTGGAACCCGAGCCGGTGGCTAAATCCCCGTGGACGGAAATTGCAGATTACGCGATAGAAGTGGCACAGGAGGCCGTGGATGCATTACCCGATTTCTCGGAAATAAAGGATTCTAAAGGGCAGTTTGCCCGCTATAAATCAACTCCTTGTAAGGGTGCAGCGAATGCTTTGTTAGCTCATTTATGCGCATGGAAAGCCGGGGGAAAGTATTTTGCCCGGGAAGACCAGAGAGATTACGACGAACGGGAACTTTGGCTAAGAGCGGAACGGGCTTGTTCGTGGGTAATCGATTCGTCTATTTATCAATTGGCCTCGTCCCCGGAAGAGGTTTGCACGGAGGTCATGGTTGGGGGGAGTAAGGAAAGTATTTTCGAATCCGTGTACAAGGACCAATGGGTGGAAATGGGGGGCATGTGGGAAGCGTTGAAATTCAATCCTGCAAAAGATTACGAGAACTGGCCGATTAATAATCTTGCCATGCCTTCGGACAATGAATGGAATGCTTTTAATATTAAAACAACGACTGTACAGGAGATGTTTCCCGATGGTGATTTGCGTAAAGACGCTTATTTTTATAAGTTTGAGGAAATGGCCCATCCGGATAGCGTGGAAATAACTCATGGCTTTGCTTATCCCTATAAATGGAGATATGGTTATTATAAAGATGATGGATGGGGAAAATATTGGCGTAATATTAATCAAAACAAAATTTGGTGGCGTTTAGCTGATATTATCCTGTTGCGGGCAGAATGTCGGGCCCGTTTGGGAGGGGAATATGTTGCTGGGGCGATAGAGGATTTGAACACGATTCGCCGCCGGGCAAATGCTAAACTCTATTCTTCTTCAGAATATGGCGGGGATTTACGTTATGCAATTTTTAAGGAACGGGAGAAAGAGTTGTTGATGGAGGGGTACCGGTATTATGACGTGATCCGGAATGGATACGTGCGGATGGAGTTGGAAGAAGGTTTCCGAAAAGCCTCCGATCAGGATTTTATAGACGGGTGTTTCTTTAATGCAATTGGAAGTGGCGCGTTTAGTAAAAATACGTTGATGCGCCAGAATTCATACTGGTTGCGGTATATGTAATTTAGAATTTTAAAATTTAGAATAATGAGAGTTATAATATTGATATTGTGTTGTATGGGAGTTTTGAGTGCTTGCACGCAACAGGATGTGATTAATTCGGGAGTATCGTCACCTTACCATGATTGTAACATGATGGATTATATGCGTGGAGATACCTATAATTGGGAATTAACAGTACAAATGATTGAACACGCCGGGTTGACGGATTTGTTCGAGGGAAAAGTGGACACGATGCCAGTGATCACATTTTGGGGAATACCTTCTTATTCCATACAACGTTTTATTTTTGATTCACACGAGAATGAAGATTTGACGAAGGTGTACACGAAGGTTTCGGATATTCCGAAGTCGCTTTGTAGGGAATTCCTGTTGAAGCACGTTACAAAAGGAAAGATTTTAAAGGAGGACATTGCTTATAAAAATAAAGAGTTCGAGATCAATGAATCGGGGCAGGACGGGGGAACTTGGATTACCTGTTTGGCGGGGAATCGTTTTATCGCTTACCGGGAGGGTAGCGATTACGCCGGGGTGCCGGATGCCGGAGAGGTAAATTTGAGATGCTGGTCGCCTTCGTGGGGAAAGATTCCCATGTCTTCTCCGGATATTCAACCGACGAATGGCGTGGTACATGCGTTGAATTACTCGTATCGATTAGGACATATTTAATTGGATGGTTATGAGAAATATAATATGGATATTGTTTGTGGCGGTCTTGACTTCTTGTCAGGATGTGACCATTGGTTTCTTAAATATTGAAAAGGCCGGTTATGAAATTGATTCATTGGAGGTAAAGGTTGTTTTGGATAATGCTGTTCCGGAAATTATCCCTAACCCGGAATACGAGGAATATATTGATATGGGATTTGATCCTGAAAGTTGCATTGAAATGGGAATTTATCCCACGCTTGAAATAGGAGGAGGCGAGGATTATACACGGGATAAATATAACATCCCGTGGACGAGTACCCCGATTGAAGGGGTGGACGGAACGGCTCCGATTTATGTTTCGATTAAAAGCGTGACGAGTAATGATGGAGATGCCGGGAAATTGAAAGCCGTGTTGACCGTGAAAGGGGATGGAATGTTAAATGTCTCTTGTCATCATGATATTCCCGTGGGACGTTATGTGATTTCACTTACGTTTTCGAACGAGGGGTATTCTAAAGACGTGGATAATTGTTTCACGATTATCGTGAAATAGTGTGTTTTTAATTTCGATTTGTTAGATTTGAAAGTCGGGTTAGCATAATATGCGGCCCGACTTTTGTTGTTTTCTTTGTTGGAATACGGGATTTATCTTCATGCGGGCTTGGCTATTTTGTGAGATTGACGGTTGAAAAATTTATTTGAGGGGGACTGAACAAGATATTATTAAACTACGTATGTTTGCGTAGTTTTAATATACAAAAACAAAAAATGATAAAGGAGAGATTCCAAGGAATCTAGCAATTATGAAAACAGGTGTAAGCGATTTGCCCCGATCGATGAATCAGGGAAATGAGTTCTTAATGTTACGGGAAAAAAAGCACAGTGTTAGGATTGAAGGTGAGGGATTCGTGGTGCGTGAATGGCGTTTTTCGGATTGTGATTCTTTAGCCGAAAATGCCAATAATGAGAAGATTTGGAATAATGTTATGGATCACTTTCCGCATCCATACACGAAACAAGATGCTTTTGATTATATCAGTATGGTTCATGCCATGCCTGTACCCCCGATGCGATTTGCGATCGAGGTGGATGGGAAAGCAGTAGGAAGTATCGGGTTTGGTTCAGAAGGTGACATTGAACGGGTAACTGCCGAAATCGGTTATTGGCTGGGAGAACCTTACTGGGGACGGGGAATTATGCCTAAAGTCGTGGCTGCCGTCACGCGATACGCATTTGAAACGTTCGGTTACCAAAAACTTTACGCCTTGGTTTTTGATTACAATCCGGGATCCATGTGCGTATTGGAGAAAGCAGGGTACCAATTGGAGGCGGTGTTGCACAAGGCGGCCGTGAAAAATGGAAAGGTGATAGATTTCTATTATTACAGTATCATGAAAGAGAATTAATTAAAAAAGCAGTATCCGTAAGGATGCTGCTTTTTTAATTTCATGTTTACCAGTTGATTTCTTGAATACCCTTACTTCGTAGAAAAGCATTGGCTTTACTGAAATGTTTACAACCGAAGAAACCATACTCGGCAGAACGGGGAGAGGGGTGTACGGTGGTTAACACAAGATGTTTGCGAGTATCAATAAGTGACATCTTTTGTTTGGCATAACTTCCCCATAACATGAAAACCAAGTTCTCCCGTTCATCACTTAATTTTTTGATCACGGCATCGGTAAAAATTTCCCAACCTTTGTCTCTGTGAGATCCCGTTTCGTGCGCCCGAACCGTGAGTACCGAGTTTATGGGGAATACCCCTTGGGCTACCCAATGGTCCAGATTCCCGGAGGTCGGGATGGGTGTCCCTAGGTCCATGTGTATTTCTTTAAAAATATTTGCCAGAGAGCCGGGAATAGCTACCCCATCCGGTACGGAAAAACATACCCCGTAATATTGGCCCGGATTAGGATAGGGATCTTGTCCCAAGATGACAATTTTTACTTTTTCAAAGGGGCAGGCGTTGAATACATGAAATATCTGGTGTCCCGGAGGAAGTACATGAGCTTTCTTGTATTCACTCTTGACAAACGCCACTAATTTCTCGAAATAGGGCTTGTCAAATTCATCCTGTAAGCGTTGTTGCCAACTTTCTTCTATTTGAACCTTCATAGATGTGTTTGGGTTGCTTAACGAAGACAAAAGTAAACATATTTTTCATTCGTTTATTTCCATTTTTTCAGAATTTTATTGTTTTACAAAGCTTTGATGTTCATGATTGGTTTGATCGTGTCGATGATCGTTGCCGTGTCTTGTATCGCTAGCATGATCAAATCTTTATCTTTATACGCCATCGGGGATTCATCAAGGGTTTGTCGGCAGACGGAGGTGGAATAAATGCCTTCCATTTCTTTTGTGAATTCCTCCATATCCAGTGTTTTCAGTGCTTTGTTCCGGGCAAGTACCCTTCCGGCTCCATGAGGGGCGGAACAGTTCCAGTCCGGGTTACTTTTTCCTTCACAAATCAACAAACCGTCACGCATGTTGAATGGAATAACCATTTTTTCACCTTGATAAGCCCGAATGGCTCCTTTTCGGATGATCCAGTCCGTCGTGTCGATGAAATTATGCATGGAGTAAACCGTGTCCACGGCTTGATAATTTTCACCCAAGTCTTTGAATATGGCTTTTGCCATAGCCTTGTGGTTGAATTGCGCGTAAGTTTGAGCAATAACCATATCGACAAGATATTCATACATGTCTTCTCCTTCAAGCATATATTCCCTTTTTCCGACGTGGTAACGTTTGTTTAACTCTTCCAGTTTCTGGGGAATATCACTTGTCGGTAGAGTGTTACGCGTGATAGACTTGAATTCTTCATGGTACTCTTCCGGAAGAACGGTCGTTTTATGCATTTTCTTGGCATGATAATTACACACCTTCAACCCGAAATGACGAGAACCGGAGTGAATGGTCAGGTAATGTGAACCATCTTTGGCAGATTCTCCTAGTTCAATGAAATGATTTCCACCACCTAGTGTACCCACGGAACAATAGAAGGTACTTTCTTTGATACCGATTTTCTTACACAAGCGGGAGATATATTCTTTATCGACTAGAATGGAATCTTTGGTTTCCCCGAATCGCTGGAACCATTTTTGTTGAAAGGCATGAAGGTTATTATTCACGGTTTCAAAATAGGGGGTAATCCACCAGTCATCCAAGTTCTTCTCCTTTCGGATATGCATTCCCATGGGAATGGAACGCCGGATGGCATGGTCCAGTGTCGGGAATTGTTCTTCTTCGATTCGCTGGTTTAATTTGAACGTGGTGACGGAACAACCGATGTCCACACCAATATAGTTCGGGTTGACCATTCGTGTCACGGGCATGGTGAATCCAATCACGATTCCCTTACCCACGTGGGTATCCGGCATGATTCGTACTTGTACTCCGGCAGAGATTTCCTGATTCAGAATGTTCCGGACCAACTCGATGGCCTCGGTTTCCACTTCGTCGATGAAGATTTTGCAATCTTGATTATATGTTCCTTTTAATTCTATCATCATTTTTGTTTTTAATATACGCGGAGCAACGGGCAAACAAGGATCGTACGGGATTCGAACCCGTGGTGACCACTTTAACGAAGTAACCCTGTTTTACGGCATCCGCGTGAGTTTCATTTGTAAAAAACAGGAGTAACAAGCGAGAAAGGAAACGGGGCATGACTTGCCGGAGTCGAACCGGATAGTCTCGTCGATTTTACGACCTCACTATTCCTCCCCTAAATTGAGTCGAAGTAACCCTTCTCTACGACATCCTGTTTTAGTAATTTAAAAGCAAGGCTACAAGCGATAAGAGACTGTTTCCTGCTCTACCCACTGAGCTACACTCCCTTGTTCGTAGTTTACAGATCGTGGAAGTGGCGGGATTCGAACCCGCGACCCGGGCGTTACATGCGAAGTAACTCTTATCTACGGCACTTGCTTTATATTTTTGTTTCAAAGAACGCTTTTATATTTCTATTTTCATTATTTCGTTGACAACCGAGGAACCTTGTTCGATATAATATATCATATCGAATATTTTTTCACTCCACCCGCTGACGAGGATCACGTTGCCGTTATCTTTTGTCATGCTGTTCCCGTAACCTCTCAAGTCAACCGTATAGACCCTCACGTCCGGGTTGATCTTCAGGTATTTCTGGAAAAGGCGGTTGAAGTTTTCTCCCCGATTTCCTTTGTGATCGTACCAGTTGCATCCGTCACCGACCTGACAGTCAGAGAATATGACAATTCTGTCTATAATCGTTTTTGATTTTATTAAATATTCCATGTAGTCGAATATTCCTCTTTCCGTTGCCGGGCCGCATTTCTTGGCAGCTTGGTTAATGATGTTGAAATTCTCGAACACGTTTACCGAGCGACTCAAGTTCGCGTCAATTAACCGATCACCAAACAATCCGACGTAAGTGTCTTTGCATTTGTTCCAATACAACACGGCAAACAAGTTGGCAATATCCGAAGTTTTCCGTTCGCTCATGGCTGACACTAGGGATTTTCCACCCCGGTCCCCGTACATACTTCCGGAGTTATCGGATAGTATCACGGTTTTTCCCTCGCGGGTCGGGATATTGTCACAACTGATTACCAGCGCTTTTTCCAAAGCTGCCAAGGCTTTCTTTATTTTCGCTTTTTCTCCTTCGAATATAGAGGTTTCTTTGGCCAGTTTGTCTATTTCCAGGAATGCTGACAGGTAACGGAAAGGCATTTGTTTTGCTTTTCTGATCCGGTATTCGTTTGTCAGGATATTCAAGGTCATGTCCAATGCTTTATCAGTGCTTTTCGTGACGATATTCCGCAAGTTTCGTAATAGAGCCATGTAACCCACTTGACCGCTTGACACGAGTTCCTCCCATTTTTCGGAAACGGCTTGGGCTTTCGCTTTCTCGTTTTCGAACGCTTGTTTACCCAGTTCGGATAATTCGGTTTCCCACGTGTAGGGGATAGCTAGGTTACCCGATACGATTTTGTCAAATATAGCCTGTTGTGCTTCATCCTTTGCTTTCGGGTGAACCAGAAACAAAGCGTCTCGCAAGCTTACAGCCGAGTCGGTATTGTATTTGGCGAATTGGTACTCGTCAAACCTGTTGAACGATTCGATCAATCCTTTTTGTATTTGTTTTGACAACCGGTTCAATTTTTTGGTCCCTTCCCGTTTGTTGGCGATTTGGTAGTAGGCGAGAATCTCGGTGATCTCGTCAGCTCGTTTCACCACACCCGTGACGGCACGTTTCACGATCTCGTTACCGGAATACAATCTTGCCAATTCAACAGCCAGTATCATCGGTACCGAACGCAAGTTCATTTCCGTGCGAGCATATACAGCGAGTCTGGCTACAAACTCGGGACTGCATTTCGCGATCAGGTTTTTGATCCTGCAAACCCTGTCCGTGTTTGATTCGTAGTATGAATCATCGACCATGCAGGTGACTACGGTTGAATAGAGTTCCATTTCCGGTGTCATTTTGTAAGCCTTGGCTCCCATGTAATTCACGGTAGTGTCTTTTCCTTTGTTTGTAAAATTGAATTTCATAATTGTATCTTTTTTCGTTTTACACCACAAAGATGCATAGGTGGGTGCGCAAGCTTTTTGCGTAACTGAAATTATTTTCATATTTTTGAAAAAATAATTTTTATTCTGTTTTTATGCCAGCGAATCGTAATGCCCTAATCCGTTATAAAACAATAGATAACTGCCTGCGTAACAAATATAGAAGATGGACGCTTGAAGATTTGATTGACGCGTGTTCCGATGCCTTGTACGAGTACGAGGGGATCACGAAAGGAATTAGTCGGCGCACGATTCAGATGGATATACAGATGATGCGTAGCGAGAAATTGGGTTATAATGCCCCGATCGTGGTATATGATAATAAATACTATAGATACGAAGACGAGGAGTATAGTATCACGAACACTCCCTTGTCGGAGCAGGATTTGAAAGTGATGTCGGAGGCCGTGGAGGTGTTGCGCCAGTTTAAAGGGTTCTCTTACTTCTCGAATATGGGGGATATTATCAGTCGTTTGGAGGATCATGTGACTTCAGCCCGTCAGAAAACAATCCCGGTGATTGATTTCGAGAAGAACGAGAGTCTGAAGGGGATTGATTATCTGGATATGATTTATCACGCGGTGGTGAGCAAACAAGTGCTGCGGATGAAATACCGGTCTTTCAAGGCCCGATCCGCATCCTCGTTTTTGTTCTATCCTTATTTACTAAAAGAGTACCGGAATCGTTGGTTCGTGTTCGGGGTAAAACAGGGAATATCCGTGCTTGTAAACTTGGCCCTTGACCGTATTCATAGTCTTGAGATTGCTAAAGAGGAATCTTACAGGGAAAACACGGTGTTTGATCCGGTCACGTTTTTTGACGATCTTGTCGGGGTAACTAAAAACACTGGATCAAGGGCTGAGGTGGTTCGTTTTTGGGTAGATCGACTCAACGCTCCATACGTGGAAACCAAACCCCTGCATAAGTCGCAACGGGTGGTGGAAAGACAAAAAGACGGGGCAATCGTGTTCGAGATTGAGGTGGTTATAAATCAAGAGCTAAGACGGGAGATTTGTGGATTTGCCGAAGGGATTCGGGTGCTATCACCACCTGTGTTGGTGCAACAGATGGCATCCAAATTTCAACAGGCAAATGATTTGTATCGACAGGAATAGTTTTAGATTCCTTTTTTGATAATGGTATAGCCGAAGAATCCTTTTTCTAGGGTTAGTGTCCTAGTTGCGTTCGTACGTGTCTTGTTATAGGTGGAGAGTGAAACCGGGAGTTTTTTTCGTGTCCCGTTTTCGAAAATTACTTGCAGGTAATATTCTTTTCTTTCCCCGGCTGGAACATAACGGTGGTTTCCGACTCTACGGGTTTGCTTGTGTGTTTCGATATGTTTTGAGAGTACGGTTACTTTTTCTTCCCGAGTAGAAGACGGATCAGCCAATATAAGATTCCCGCCTAATATTAAGAAATAACAGAGAGCGCTTACATGAAATAGATGGCATATACCATTCAATATTTTACTATTGGAACGAGTTAACCATTGCCAGTTTTTATACAAGAACAGAGTAGCGATAGCGAGTATAAGAGCCATCGAGAGAGGTTCCCACCAATCAATTAGTGTTTCCCCGTAAATGGCATATCCGATTCCCCAGGCTATCATGGCGAGTAGCACGGTTACGTAAGGGATGATTTTGATGAATAGCGCTTTCATAACGATTCTTGTTCGGTTGCAAAAATAAGAAATATTTCTGGTAGATCAACGGGAGGCCTTGGTCGCCTCCATGTCTGTCCGACTTTTACTACGTGTTACTTTTTTAGCGACCACAAAAGTAGAATAAGAAAGAATTTTTTCCAGTATAATTCGAACAATTTATTTGATTAGATTTTTACTCTATGGTCATTTGGTTGACCTTCTGGTTGACAAAATGTATGGGATTTCTTGCTGATTCTGGTTTTCGGTTTAATTCTTGGTTTAAACATTGGGCTGAAAATGACATTTTTTGAGATAAAAGAAAAGAGAGTTACTTTCGTAACTCTCTCATTTTCAGTGGTACCACCAGGAATCGAACCGGGGACACAAGGATTTTCAGTCCTTTGCTCTACCAACTGAGCTATGGTACCATCGCTGAATTGCGAGTGCAAATATAGAGGTTTTATTTCAATCTGCAAGAGCTGAGGCAAAGAATCTCGAAAAATATTATTTCCCGCTTTGTCGAAGACGGATGCAGAGGTATATCATCCATATCATGATGACCATGGAAGCATAGGGAACTGCCGGAACGAACAGGAACCATAGCAAAAAGCCGATGATCAAGAGATAGAGGTAGATGAACAAGTATTTATTGATGATCCACGGTAGAGTGCGTTTACCGAGGAAGAAAGCGGCGATGAGGTTTAACGGATTTGCCCAGAAAGCATTGAAGTTGGGGAACATCGTGGGATGTTTCGTGAAGAAACACAAAAAGACGATGAGGCACCCGACAACGCCTGTCGCAATAAAGAAGGGAATAGCGATAGCTTTTAGCAAACGGCGGCTTTTTACCTTTTGTAAAAATAAAATGAGTGCAAGCGTACAAATGGCAAAAACAAAGAACGGGGAGAAATACCAAGGTGTTGAAAGGTCTTGTTCCGGGGCCTCGTATACTGTCTCTATCGGTTGCACGAGTGGAGTCCCATTATATGCCGCGGAATCTAAACGATACATGAGGTAATCGGGAAGAAACATTTGTTCATGGATGGTAGCCGTGGAGGTTGCGGGAGAGCCGAGGATCGTGTGAATACCCCATTGAATCCAAGGGGAACGACCTAGGTATTCATCCAGAAGATTCCAAAAGCTTTTCGTGGAAGGCTGGGCAATCCATGTGATTTGATTACCTGTACTTTTCTCTATGATGTCCCGAACCCGGGTTGAACAATTGTCATATAGAAAGTTGTAGAGGTATTCCCGGTTTGCAGGTTCATGATTTTCAACGAGCAAGTCCATCAAGTATTGCTTTTGAATGGAATCTAGGTTTAAGATCTGGGAATACACGCTACGTTCGTCATGAATGTAGGAAGATAAAAAACGACGAAATTCGGAACACGATAATTGGTAGGGAAGTAGTCCACGTGCAAATTTGAAATAGAATCCTTGGGTTGCAAAATCAAACGTTCCGTAATTGAAAACAATATCCATGTTGTTTGCCTTGTCAACCACCCGGATGCCCGTGTGTCCGAACAGCGAGTAGAGTTCGTTACCCGGGGAACACGTCAGAATACTGATCGTGGCGTCTTTGGACAACTTGACGGAGGCTGACGTACTCGCTGTGAGTAAAATCAGGAAAAAGGATATGATGAATAGTTTTGTTTTCATGTGTTTCAATATTATAGTTTACACGGGGGATATTCAATATCACAAAGAAACAAGGCATTACCGGGAACGGAAGTTCCTGCTTTGCATCGATCCTTGCTTTCAATAATCTGTTGGAATTGTTCCAGCGTGATACGTCCTTGCCCTACATCCAACAATGTTCCCACGATGGCACGTACCATGTTACGCAGGAAACGATCGGCTTTGATCGTGAATACAAGTTGTTCATCCGTTTCTTCCCAGTTGGCCTCCATCAAATGGCAGATGTTCGTTTTTACATCCGTGTGCAGTTTGGAGAAACTGGTGAAATCCTCGTAACGCAGGAGAAGTTCACAAGCGTTGTTCATTAACCGGATGTCCGGTAGGGGGTGCGGTCGGTAGGCAAACGGGTAAGTAAACGGATTCTTGCTTTTATTGATATAATATTTGTACGTACGCGATATTGCCGAAAATCGAGCATGCATATCAGGCAACACGGCGTATATATCTTTGATCGCGATGTTTTTTCCCAAGAAACGATTGAGTTTGTCTGCCAAGGCTTTCGTGTGAGAAATGGCGACATCACTCTCAAAGTGGGCCACGAAAAACGATGCGTGTACTCCCGTGTCTGTTCGTCCGGCCCCGGTCACGTTGATTTCTTGTTTCAACAAGAGGGAGAGAGCCTTGTTGATTTCTTCTTGGACAGAGGGGGCATTGGGTTGTATCTGCCAACCGTTATATCCACTTCCGTTATATGCTAATTCAATAAAATACCTGTGCATGTTTCCACTTTTTCAAGATTCAAAATTAACAAAATTCCGTGAGAGTAGAAGAACATGAAACGTTTTTTACTTTGTCTGTTCTTCGGGCTGCGGGAATGCCATGCACGGGTAAATTTCAATTAACTTGCGACTTGTGACCCGAGAACCTGTAACGGAAGGGTATAAACGTTAATTTTTAACGCTTGTATACTGACATTATATTCTGATTTTACGTTATATTTGTAAGTCCGTAGTATTTCAAGGGCATGTTAAATGTTGAAAAGGAATGAACAGTATTGTAGAAAATTTGAAAGAGATTGCCGGTAGTTTGCCGGAAGGAGTAAAATTAGTTGCCGTATCGAAAACAAAGCCCGTGGAGGCGATAGTGGAGGCATACGAGGCTGGGCAGAGAGTATTCGGGGAAAACCGGGTACAGGAACTAGCGGAGAAGTACGAGGTACTTCCCAAAGATATAGAATGGCACATGATCGGTCATTTACAAACGAATAAAGTGAAGTATATGGCCGCTTTCGTTTCTTTGATTCATGGTGTGGAGAGCTTGAAATTGTTGGAGACCATTGACAAGGAGGGGAAAAAACATGATCGGGTGATCCCTTGCCTGTTGCAATTTTATATAGCCAGTGAGGAAACTAAGTTCGGGTTGGATATGGAAGAGGCGAAAGCTCTCTTGGAGAGTAACGATTACAAGCAGATGAAGAACGTGAAGATCGTGGGCGTGATGGGGATGGCGACGAACACGGATGATGAGGTGCAGGTCAGACGGGAATTTCATCACCTGAAAGAGATTTTTGACGAGTTGAAGGCAACTTATTTTGCGGAGAACCCTGAATTCAAGGAATTATCCATGGGGATGTCCGGTGATTACCGGATAGCCGTGGAGGAAGGAAGTACGATGGTACGCGTGGGGAGTTCCATCTTCGGGGCGAGAAATTACGCGAATATATAATTTGAAAGATTCATTATTAACTATTTAAATAAATCATTATGGCAGATTTGAAGACGAAATACATGGGACTGGAGTTACGGAGTCCGATTATCGCGGGAAGTTGCGGTTTAACGTCCGACGTGGAGAAGATGGTCGAGATGGAGAAAGCGGGAGTGGGAGCCGTGGTGTTGAAATCTATTTTCGAGGAACAGATTAACGAGGAGACTTCCGGTGTGTTCAAGGCCGGTTACGGGATGAGTGATGCTTACCCGGAGGCCGAGGATTATATCAAAACGTACATTCGTTCCAACACGATACAGAAGTACGTGGAATTGGTTCGTAATGCCAAGAGTCGTTTGACGATACCCGTGATTGCCAGCGTGAACTGTTTTAGTGGTGGTGAATGGATTTCGTTTGCCAGCCAGTTGGAAGAGGCTGGGGCAGATGCGCTGGAGTTGAATGTCTTCATTTTGCCTGTAAACGAATTTAGGGAGAGTGCGGAAGTGGAGAATGTGTATTTCGAGATCGTGAAATCCATCAAGAGCCAGATAAAGATACCTGTTTCTGTTAAGATCAGTCATTATTTCACGAACCTTTCCGCTTTCGTGGATAAAATCAAGGCTTACGGGGCGAATGCAACTACGTTATTCAATCGATTCTACGAGCCGGATATAAATATTAATACATTAGAAATGGGGGCCGCATCCGTGTTTAGCACGGCTGCCGAATTGAGGACAACCTTGAGATGGACCGGAATATTGGCCGGGAAGGATAAAAAGTTGGAAATTTCTGCATCCACGGGCGTACATGGCGGTGAGGCTGCCGTGAAGTTATTGTTGGCAGGAGCAACGACAGTTCAAGTTTGTTCGGTTCTTTACGAGAAGGGTATTCACGTGATCGAGGATATAAATAATTTTATCGGGAAATGGATGGACACGAAAGCTTTCAAGACGATCGGGGATTACCGGGGAATGCTTTCCTATTCGTCCATCGAGAATCCGGATCTTTATGAAAGAGCCCAGTTCATGAAATACTTTAGTAATAAACAATATTAATTTATGAGAAGTACATTTATCTTGTTGTTGTGTTGCATGTGCTTTGCATGTGCGAAGTATCCGGGAGTGCCGGAAAAATATCATGCTTTGTTGGACAAAGCTTTAGAAACGTCGGGAACGAATCAGCCGGAACTGGCAAAAGCGTTGGAAAGTGCGACGCCGGAAATGAAGGAGGGCGTGGCCTTTTTGATTTCTTACATGCCGGAGCGGGATTTGAAAACGATGAAAGGGGATGATTTGTTGTCGAACGTGAAATTGGCATACGAGGCTCGTAACCGTTTTGCTTGGGCGAAGAGCGTGCCGGATTCCATTTTCTTGAATGACGTGTTGCCTTACGCTTCACTGAACGAGGAAAGAGATCAATGGCGTGCCGATTTCTACAAGAGATTCGCTCCTTACGTGGAGAATTGCAAAACTTTGGAGGAGGCAATTAAAGCCGTGAACAAGAACATCCGTGATGAAGTGAAGGTGGATTACAACACGGCTCGTGAGAAACCGGATCAGAACCCGTCAGAGTCTATTCGTCAGGGAATGGCTTCTTGTAGCGGTCTGTCTATTTTGTTAACGGATGCTTTGCGGTCAGTGGGTATTCCTTCCCGTATTGCCGGAACAGCTAACTGGCATGATAACCGTGGAAATCATAACTGGTGCGAGGTTTGGTTGGATGGTAAATGGTATTTCACCGAGTATTACCCGAACGAACTCGATCGTTCTTGGTTCCTTGCCGATGCCGGAAAAGCTGATCCAAAGGATCGGATGCACGCTATCTGGGCCTCTTCTTTCAAACCGACGGGGGAGAGTTTTCCGTTGGTTTGGGATTTTAATATTAAGTACGTGCCTGCTATCAATGTCACTCAACGGTATTTGGATATTTATCAAGAGGTTTATCAATCTCAATTGGCTGGGGGAAATTATGTACCTCTAAAGGTCATGATGTTTAAAGATAAACGCAATATGCGTAAATCTGATGATCGGGTAGCTGCCAACGTGGACATTTTCTGCGGTAAAGACCAAATCGGTGGAGGACGTACTGCCGGACCAACACAGGATATGAATGACGTGTTGGAATTTATGGTGGAAAAAAATAAAGTATATACGTTGAATTATTTCGATAAAGACGGTAAATGGGTAGGTGAAGAAGTGAAAGTGAAAGAGAAACCGGTAGAAGTGAAATTACACTTGTAAAATCAAAGGGCGGTCTTTTGAGGCCGCCCTTCGGTTATTAATTCTTTGGTATTGCAGATACAATCTTGAGATTGTTAGCGTCTATCGTGACATCGAATTCCCGATCTCCTTGTTCAACTTCAAAAATGTAAACGAGAGAACCGTCTGCTCTTTCTTCATAATCAATGTCATCTATCCGGTAGTTCGCGTAGGAAGAAGTTTTCAACACGTTCATCACGTTAGCCGGAACATTATTTTGCAGTACTTCCCACGTGGTGACAACCCATTGATTCTGGTGGTTGAACACTACTTCTTTCATGATTCGTTGATCAATAATGTCAATTTTCAATAGCCCTTTATCCTGATCTATTTCCACGATATTGGCCTGCGGGTATTTCTGCCGGATGAATTGTAAAACTGCCTGTGGTGCGCTCTCCGGTTGATAGCCCCGACCGTTATCCATGAGGGTTTTTACCAGTGTTCCATTTTCCAGATAATGCAGGGCGACTTCTTGTTCCCCGAGTTCGGCTTCGATGATGTAGATGGTTTCCATCCCGGCTCTTTCCAGTTTGTCAACGTCTTCTACTTCCCATTTTCCGTATTCTCCGGATTCAAAGCTATTGCGGATTACCACGGGGAGGGAACTATACTTGACGTCGCTTTCTGTCATCACCCATTGGCCGTTGTTGTCAAACCAAGCTTCGGCTTCCGTGAAGTCGATATGGAATTCGGCCACTTGATACGTGTTTTTCACTTCCCATTCTACTCGTTTTGCCGAGGGATATTTGGCTTTAAAGGCACTCACGACGTTTTTGGGTGGAGTGTAGCTGCTGTCTTTGCAGCTACTAAAGGCAAACGTGGTGGTGAGTAGGATTAATGCGGTAACTAATGTTGTTTTCATAATTTCTAATTTAAGATCCTCTTGTTTTACGTTACAACAACTTAAATGTTACCTGTTTATTATCCCACGATGTTTCCATCCATATCTACAGTCACGTATTTCTCGTTATCGCCTTGTTCCAGTTCGAAGATGTATACTTTATTTCCGTCTGCACTTTCTTTGTAATCAATATCATCAATGTGGAAACCGGGATTTGCGGCCTTCACTTTGTTAGCGATTTCCTGAACGTCTCTTTCTCTAACATCCCAAGTCGTGTATAACCATTCATTAGCACTATTGAAGTGTAATTCTTTGGCTTTGTTATCGTGTAAAATGTCGATTTCGGTGATTCCTTTTTCGACTTCAATGTCCACGATTGTTGCTTGCGGATAGTTCTTGTTGATGAAATTTTTCAAGACTTCAGAAACCGTGTTAGGCTGGTAATTGTTGTTGTTATCGACGTCTTCTACGGCTTTAACTAAAGTTCCGTCTTCCGCGTAGAATAAATCGAATTCCTGTTTGCTTTTTTCAACTTCGATCACGTACACGGTTTCCATTTCAACTCTTTCGAGCATATCCACGTCATCCACTCTCCAGTCTTTGTATTCCGATTCTGCGAAAGCGGTTTGTATGGCTTCCGGGAGATTCTTGAATAGAATGTCACTTTCGGTCATTACCCATTCGCCTTTGGTGTTAAACCATGCTTCCTTCTCGATGTTATTGTCATAGAAGTCAGCCACATAGTGGTCGTGTTGCAGTTCCCAATCGATACGTTGTGCGTTCGGGTATTTTTCGTATAGAACGTTCACGATTTTCTCATCCGGAGTGTAGTTATCATTGTCATCGTCACAGCTTGTGAAAGCAAATCCGGCTAACAATAAAGAAGCGAAAATAGTCATTCTTGTTTTCATGGCATATAAATTTTAATGTTTGTATTCTTTGTTCCAATTTCTGAGAACAAAGTAAAGGGGTGATTTTGGAAAGATTTGGGAATCGAAATTATTTTAGATTTAAAAAATTGAAGATTCTGTGATTTATGATTTCCGATTCAGTGATTTTTTCCCCGTGAATGTGTGCCTTTTTTAATCACGGAATCATTGAATCGGAAATCACAGAATGATATATTAGAATTGTAAATCGAATCGGTGTTTACCGTCAAAGGAGTAGGAAATGTGGAAATGATAAAGATGGACGATACTCTGGACGATTGCCAATCCTAGTCCGGTGGAATCACTTTTTTTGTTGTCGGCTTGGTAAAAACGGGTGAAAAGGCGGGATTGATCCAAAGCGTTTCCATCTGTGCTGTTCGTGAAGCTGATCCCGGTTGATTGTATGCGAATGGTGATACTTCCCTCGTTCGGGGTGTGTATCATGGCGTTTTTCAACAGGTTCGTGATTAATATATTTGCCAACGATTCATTTATATGGATTTTACAAACGGCATTTTCCTCCACTTCCACGTGCAGTTTTTTGTGCTCGTAAATCTCTTGAAAATCTTCCACGAGTTCTTTGATAATCGGGTTGAGTTCCACTTCTTTTGTTTCGTGGAATTGACCGTTCTCGATACGGGAAAGGAGCAACAGGGATTTGTTCAATTTCACGATACGTCCTAGATTCCGGTGGATGTCCTCGATTTCTTCCAGTTGCCCTTCCGTGCAATCCGGTCGTTCCGCCAGTAATTCCAGCTTGTTCCGGCAAATGGCCAACGGGGTCTGGAGTTCGTGGGAGGCGTTTTCGATGAATTGTTTCTGTTGGGAATACATCTCTTCGTTTCGCCGGGTCATTTTAAGTATCGTTTCGTTTAGTCGTTGGAACTCTTTTATCTTGGTCGGGTTCTCCAACGGGGGATTCTTCCCGCCTAGGGTGAATTTGTTCAACCAGTCCAGTAATTTGTAGAAAGGGGCCAAGCTTTTCCTGAAAACAAATTCGGAAACGATCAGGATACAAATAAGTAGCGTGATGTACAGGATCACGATTGACCATAATATTGCCTCGATCATGTCGTCTTGTTCCAAGGTTGAGATCATGATGGTCAACTCGTAAAACTTTTTGTCCTGTCCCCGGAAGGCCGTCTTTAAAACACGAACGGGATCGAACTCGTATTCAAGCTCGTAGAAACGGGTCGAATCAAAATAACGTTCTTGGTAGTGAATCGCCTCTTTTTCGGATATTTCCTTGATAAAGTATTGGCTCATCAAGTCACTACTATTGTTGATTGCTGCCGTGTCTCGCTGGACTTGTTGAATGATGAGATGCTTGTAGTTTTCGAGGCTATCGTCCGTCTCGTCCAGAATTTCATCCAGTATGCTATAAAAGAAAAAGCCTGCCCAGAACGTGAGGATAATAATCATCACGATCGAGAGTTTACTTATCGTGTGGTGGATGAGTTTCATGCTTCCGGCGTTGTGATTAGTTTATACCCGAACCCGTACACAGCTTTTATCTCCGGGATGGCCTCGGCGATTTTCATCTTTTTACGTAAGTTTTTCACTTGGGAATAGATAAAATCAAGACTATCGGCTTGGTCAATGTTGTCGCCCCACACGGCTTCCGCCAACGTCGTTTTGTTGATCAGGCGGTTGGGATTGGTGACAAAATAATAGAGCAAATCGAATTCTTTACGATTGAGTTTCAGCTCTTTTCCATTGATGAACACGGTGTGATCGTCGGGACGGACGGTCAGGTTTTCAATTTCGATCTCGGTATTCCCGTCGGTTTGATGGCGTCGGATCACGGATTTCACCCTCGCGTGTAATTCTGCCAAGTGGAATGGTTTTGCGAGGTAATCATCGGCACCGAGATCAAGTCCCGTGACCTTGTCTTCAATGGAATCCTTGGCCGACACGATGATCACGCTTTCCCGTTTCTTTAATTTTTTCAGCTCTTCTAGAATCGACAAACCGCTACCCCCGGGGAGCATAATGTCCAGCAAGATACAGTCGTAGTCGTAATCATTGATCTTTTGCAGGGCTGTAGAATAGTCTGCCGCTGTCTCCACGACAAAACGTTCTTTCTCCAGTGATCGGGTCATCACTTCTCGCAAGTCTTTTTCGTCTTCAATGATTAATATCTTCATGGCGTTGAAATTTTATAGAACAAAAATAGTAATTTATTCTGGAAAGAATCTGGAATAAATTTTAAATAAGAGACTTCCGGGAGTGCATTTCCGATTTATTCCTTTATATTTGCCGCAATGCAAAAAGAGGTTGTATGAAGGATAAAGACCTGTCTTCGGACATTCCGGCTACGGTATGGCCTGTCCTGTTGTTTGGGATTGTCATGCCTGTTGGGGCTATTCTGATCTTACATCATTATTATTTGCTTTTTTGATGTAATAATAATTTAAATAATAGAAATATGGAATATCCGAGTGTTGAGGCGTTAATGGAACAGATCCGGGATTGGGCGGAAGAAGAAGATTACGATGCAATTATAGAGGCTCTGCCAGAGCTGAAAAATCCCGGTCAATTTTACGAGGCGGTTTTGTGTCTTGCTTATGCTTATTTGAATCAGGGGTTTTATCGGGACGCGGAAGAGTGGTTGCGTGAAGTGGAAGACCAAGGACGTGAGAGTGGTGTTTGGAATTACCGAATGGCCGTGGCCTTAATGCATCAAATGAGACTGGAAGAGGCATTGCCGTATGCCGAACGTGCGGTGACGGTGGAGGCGGATTACCCGTGGGGATGGTTGGTGTATAGCAAATTATTGTATGGATGTCAAAGAACCGAAGAGGCGCTAGAGGCTGCCGGGAGAGGTTTGGCTTTGATGCCGGGAGACGAGGAATTTACTTCGCTGATCGAGGATATTTCCAACGGGTTGTCATTTTTTGAAGTTACGGGCGTGGAGGAAGACGATGGGAAGGTGGAGAACGGGGAAGAGAAGGCCGGGACTTTTTGCGGGTCCGTGTTGCTAAACTCGGTGAGTTTCGACGTGGATAAGGTCATGGCTGATTTGAAGGCGGAGTGGGGAATAGAACCATCCGATAAACCGGGAGATATGGCCAGTGATGATACGCGTGCAGACGAATCGACCCGGGTGTTTTATCTCGGTGAGACTTTGGTGGCGATCAGTCTCATGCCGGCGAGAGTTCCGGATGGAGAGGCCGAGTATTATGCAGAAACCAATTATATGTGGCCGGAAGCCGTTGAGACAACAAAAACACATAAGGCTCACGTGCTGGTAGCGGTTCTTGCTCATGGCTTGACCCCGGTGGAAGCGGGTAAGTTACACGTGAAAGTGATCGCTACTTGTCTGAGACAGCCCAATGCTATTGGCGTTTATGTTTCCGGAACCGTGTTCCAACCAGAATTTTATATCGAGGTGGCCAATATGATGAAGGAGGATGAGGAAAACTTACCCGTGTTGGCTTGGGTGTATTTCGGCCTGTACCAGAGCGAGGTGGGAAATAACGTGTACACGTACGGGATGACGGCTTTCGGGAAAGAAGAGATCGAGATATTGGGAAGTAAACATAGTTTGACCGAGTTACAAGGATTCATGCTTGAAATAGCCTATTATGTTATCGGTTCGGACGTGACGTTACGGGATGGAGAAACATTAGGTGGCAGCGAAGAACAAAAATTACCGATTACCCGCTCAAAAGGGGTGGCCGTGGAGGGTATGACTTTGAAGATTGAATATTAATCAGAATCTATTTCGAGTTTGATCATATGGAGCGTATTTTATAAGGTCTAGGAGTTTGATATTGTTGGCGATTCGTTATCTTTGTTGGTGATAAATCCTTGGAATAGGTGAAAACAGTGCATGGATAGTGATGATATATTTATAGGATTGAAGCGTCGGGATGAAGCGGCTTTGTCTGTTCTTTTCGATACATATTACGAGAAGTTGTATCTTTTCGCGGAAAAGTATATCTATGATTCGGATAAAGCGCATGACATCGTGCAGGATGTTTTTCTGAAGATATGGGAGAATGCCGAACGTTTGGAGCTAACGTCTTCCATCCAGCATTATCTTTTCGCGTCCGTTCGCAATGGTTGCTTGAATTACTTGAAAAGTCTGCAAATCGAGGATCGTAATAATCGTAAGTATGCGGAGGCCTATATTGAGTCGCAGAACGTGGATATGGTGGACGATGAAGAACTCCTTGCCCGCGTCCGGCAAGTGCTTGACGAGTTGCCGGAAAAGTGCAGGGAAGTCTGTCTTCTGCGTTTCGTCGAGGGGTACAAGTATGCTGAAATTGCGGCCCGGCTTGATATGAACGAGAATACCGTGAAAGCCCAGTTGCACCGGGGAATGGAGCGCTTGAAACAGGCCTTTGCCACGTATGACTACGTGCTTGTTCTTTGCGCTCTCGGTCGGATTTTCATGGACCGGTGATTATTCCAGTATGATATTCGTGTATTTGGACACGGAGGCTCTCGTGTTCACCGGGGAGAGGGCGAACGCATAAGCGACGCAGTTGGCCGGGGTAAAATCCTTGTGTAAAGGGATTTCTTTCGTTCCGGGTATTCCTCGTTTTCCTAACGGGTAGGCCAGCGTGTCCTGTTCTTTCGTGTCGTGGATGACTAGATATATATCGTCCTCGTCTTTGGCGAGGGGACTGAGGGGTTGACGGAACCACTCCGCACGGACGATGCGTTCGTTTTCCCGGATATGGACCTCTACCGCGGGTTGTGTCAGGTTTCCCGTCGTGCAGGTCACTCGTTCCAAGCGGATCGTGACGTCGAGGGTTTCCGCATCAATTTCCACAGCATTTTGATTCATCCCGATGAATCGGGTTCGGGCGGTGGACCAAGATTGACGGGGGAATCCGGCTTGTATAGCCGCGTAGAAATGGTAGGACAGGTCGGAAAGTGCCTTAAAGCGGGTTTGTTGGATGACCTGTGCCGGGGATTGTTTTTTCTTTTTGAAAAAGATTTTTCCCTTGGCGATGCTTTTCCCCTTGTACTTGCACATCGTGACGTTCCCCACGGAGCCGGAGGCGTTATCGAAAATATGTGAGTGAAATATAGCCATACTGATTTTAGATTTATGATTTACGGTTTTGGATTGAAGGATTCAGATCACTTTAGCTTAACCTTGTAGTAAAGGCTATTCGTGAACGAGTCCCTGTCCGCGTTCGTGAAGAAGGCATAGACATGAGCTTCCGTGGCATCCGGTTGTTCGAGGGGAATGTTGGCGATCCCGTCAGTCCGGGTGATGCCCGTGTTCTCGATGATTTGGACCCGGAAAGGTTCGTTGTCGTAAATCACGGCGAGTACGAGTTCATCCTTGTTTCTGCGGTCAAGAATCCACGGGGTGGTTTCCCAGTTGATCGAGAGAATTCCTTCCGGGGCATCCTGTTGCCGGAAGTGGAAGGGCATCTGTAAGTCCCCCACGGTAAATTTTAACAGGGCGAAATCCCCGATGTTGTAGTCCGTGTCGTACGCGTTGATATTCTCCTTGACGAAAAGGTTGTATCCCGAAGCGATGTTCCTGTTGTTCGCCTCCCTGTTCCACGAGTAAACCAAAAACGTGTTCTTCACGGATTGATAAAGGGTTACCACCGATGACAATCGGGTGTTTTGGTGGGCTCTGGTGGGTGAACCTGCGTTGCCATCATACGAGGGAAATTTGCGACCGAACGTTTTTCCTCTTTTGTGGTATATAACCATACCATCGAATTGCCCGTGGGCATCTTTTAATAAACCGGATTTAATTTCTACCATAACTTTACTATTATTAATAATTACCTATTACTCTCCCGTTTCATTTGTGTTGTTAACTAAATAGGTGGATAAAGGTACGACAGGAATGACCGTTTGTCAAGTTAAATATCCTTTTCTTTTCTTAAAATGGCGGCGATGATCGGGCGACAAGGGGGCGAGCATGGGGCGACGGCGCCTATTTACCGCCTATCTGTCGGGCAACAAGCAGGCAACGGGGGATTGTATCCGTGAAGAATGGGTATTTATAGGGATGTGATTTGTTTGGAAAGTAAAATATTTACTTGATTTTAATATTCTTGTTATCAGTGTTGTAGGTATTTTTATTCATGACTGAGACTGTTTTTTTGAAAAATTATTCGTTTTCTTGTAAACATTTTGGAGGGGGAGTTTGTCTTTAGGGTGTAATGAAGATGAAAAGTCATGGAGAAAGAAAATATACATATTGATTGGGAAGTCATTTCGAAAAGTTTCCGGGGCGAGTTGTCCGGGGAGGAGCGGGAGAGGTTGGAAAGCTGGTTGGCGGTGTCTTCCCGGCATCGGGATTTCTACCGCCGGGCGCTTGAAGGGGGAGAGACGGACGTCACGGTCGGGGTGGATCGAGACGTGTTGGCGGCAAAGAAAGACGAGTTGATGCGACGGGTCCGCGTGATGACGGGGAACGTGAAACCCCGGAGGTCGTTGAGGTGCGTGTGGTATGCTGCGGCGGTTATTTTGCCCTTGGCGATTGCTGTCGGGATGTGGGTGAATATGGGAGGACGGGAGAAAAACATGGTGATTGCCCAGCGGGTGCAACCGGGTAGTGGGCGTGCCGTGTTGGAATTACATGATGGGAGAACCTATTTTCTGGACACGACTCGGGTGGTTGAAACCGGAATCGAGGGAAATCTGGCAAAAGCTGAAAAGCAATCGCTGGTTTACACGAAACGGGAGGCCGAGGAGCTGGTGTATAATAAAGTGATCGTTCCCCGGGCGGGAGAGTATTCTCTCACGTTGTCGGACGGGACGCGGATATGGTTGAATTCCGATTCGGAGATTCGTTATCCCGTGGCTTTCGGGAAGGAGCGGAGAACGGTCTTTTTATCCGGGGAGGCCTATTTTGAGGTGGAGAAGGACGCGGAACGCCCGTTCTATGTGGTGTTGGACGGTATGGAGGTGAAGGTGTACGGGACATCGTTTAACGTGAACACGCATTATCAAGGGAAGATCCTGACTACGCTGGTGGAGGGAAAAGTGGGCATCCGGGTAAAATCGACGGGGGCGGAAAGCATCCTGCAACCGAACCAGATGGCCGAGTTTAATTGCGAAAAGGAAGAAGTCGAGGTGACGGACGTGGATACGTACTACTACACGGCTTGGCGGGCGGGGGAGTTCGTGTTCCAGAACGAGACGATTGAGGAGATCATGGATCGTTTGTGTCGCTGGTATGACACGGAGGTTTTCTACGCAAATGACGACGTGAGAGGGAAGCGTTTCACGGGGATTATCGCTCATTTCACAGACGTGGCGGACGTGTTGCATTTGATTGGAGAGACTGCGACGGTACAGTTTGATTTGAAAGGGGACGTGATCACGGTAAGTGATTTAAAATAAAACCGCAAGTTGTGGCGCAACTTGCGGTTTGATAACGGATGTTGTGTGTACATCCATAATGTTTAATATTAATCAACAAATCTATGAAAAAAATCAGAAAGTCGTTTGATTTTTCGGACTTTTTATGTTCGATAAAGATGAAACTACTAATGGGCAAATGGGGGGTAATGGTGGTGATATTGTTGGGATTGCCTTGCATTACTTTGGCTCAGAAACAGAAAGTGACGATCAACGTGAAGGAGGTTGACGTGCAGATCGTGTTCAAGCAAATCAAGGAACAGACGAACCTGAATTTCGTGTACAATGCGGACCAGTTGAAAGCGATGAAAAGCGTGACTTTGAACGTTCGGAATGTCTCGGTGGATGCCGCTTTGGCAAAGCTGTTCGAGGGTTCCCCTTTCGAGTATAAGTTCGAGATGCAATCGATCGTGATTAAAAAGAAAACGGAGAGAGTTGGGAACGAGAAGATGGTGTTATCCGGTCTGGTGACGGATAAAAATGGCGATCCTTTACCCGGTGTTGCCGTTTTGTTGAAAGGGTCTATGGTGGGTACTGCCACGGATATGGACGGGAATTTCAAGTTCATGATTCCGAGAGAGAATAATGTCGTGTTGGTGTTTTCCTTTATCGGGATGAAGCGGCAGGAGGTCGCCGTGAAGGATGATAAACCGTTACGTGTGGAATTGGAGGAGGATGCCACGGAGTTGGATGAGGTTGTTTCCTACGGGTACTATAACGTGGATAAACGACACATGACGAGTTCGGTGACTTCTTTGAAGATGGGCGATATTATGATGCCGGGGGTAAGTTCGGTGGATCAAATGCTGGAAGGGCGTGTGCCGGGGATGATTTTCATGCAGAATTCGGGACAGGTGGGTGCGGCTCCAAAGATTAAGATCCGGGGAACGACGACGGTTTTGGGGTCTCAAGCTCCGTTGTGGGTGTTGGATGGTGTGATTTTGTCTGATCCGGTGAATATTGACCCGACGAGCATCAATGATTTGGATTTTGTGAATTTGTTGGGGAATGCGATTTCCGGTATTAACCCGGACGATATTGACAAGATCGACGTGTTGAAGGATGCTTCGGCCACGGCTATATACGGTCCGAGGGCATCGAACGGAGTGATCGTGATCACGACAAAGAAGGGGAAAGTGGGGACCCCGTCGGTTTCCTATTCTTTGACAGGAACATTCCGTCAGCGGCCCCGATACACGGACCGGGCGGTGAACGTGATGAATTCTCAGGAGAGGATAGATTATTCTCGGGATATTGTTGAAAATAAACTGGAGATCCCGGATTTGGAGAGTTGGGTGGGTTATGAATCCGCCTATTATGATTACCAAAGCGGTAAAATCAATCACGAGGAGTTCTTAAATGCCGTTCATAAAATGGAAACCGTGAACACGGATTGGTTGGGGATTCTAATGAAAGATTCTTATTCACATAATCATACGGTGAGTGTTTCCGGTGGTACGGATAACATTCGCTATTATGCGTCTTTGGGATATAGTAACGAGAATGGTAATATCCGGGGAGAGAAAAATGATCGCTATTCCGCTTTGACCCGTTTAAATCTGAACTATAAAAATTTCACGATGCAATTCGGGTTGAATGGTAGTACGATTAAAAAGGAATATACACCGGAGAAAGTCGGGGTGACCGATTACGCTTACAATACTTCCCGTAGTATTCAGGCGTATGATGATAACGGAGATCTTTGGTTTTATCAAAAGAGAAAAGCAGATGCTAGTGCTTATGATCAGCTATTTAATATTATAAACGAGCGAAATAATACTTACGATAAGATTAAAACGGAGCAAATCGGTTTGAATGTTTCCTTGGGGTATTACTTGTTTCCGGAATTGAAAGCTGAAGTATTCTGTTCCTATAATGTCTCTAATTCAAGCGAAGAAATATATTTTGGGGAGAAAACGTGGTATATTGCCGAGTTAAGGAAAAAGAATGCGGAAACGGGAGAAATAGATTTCGGAAAGACATTGTGTCCTTCCGGGGGAGAATTGCGGCTGGATAATACAAAAAACGAGAACTATAGTTTCCGGGGATCTCTTACTTTTAATAAAAGTATCGACAAGGGACAGGAGCATGTCGTTTCTGCTGCCGTGATCGGGGAATTGAGTTCTTCGAGATATAGTGGTTTCAAGATCACGAAACGCGGGTATCTACCGGAGCGAGGGTTGATTTTTGACAAGATTGAGTCGATGACAGACGGCAATCTTTACACGAAATATAATGAATGGTTGTTGACTGATGCGGCTAGAGGACAATTGAAAGATAATCTGACGAATTTGGTGGGATTGATCGGTACAGCGACTTATTCATACCGGAATGCTTATATTTTTAACGTGAACGCGAGAATTGATTTTTCGAATAAATTTGGGGATGCCAGTAATGATCGGTTGTTGCCGATATGGTCTGTTTCCGGGCGTTGGAATATGCACGAGAATGTGTTGCGAAATATAAGCTGGATTGATATGCTGGCGCTGAAAATGTCGTTCGGGTATCAGGGAAATATGTCGGCACAGGATTCTCCCCGTTTGATTATTAAAAAGGGAGGTACGGATAACGATTTCAAGGAATATTCCTCGACAATTGATAGATACCCGAATCCCAACTTGAAATGGGAGAAGACTTCAACTTACAACGTGGACGTGGATTTTTCGTTATTCAATAATAAAATTAACGGTACGGTCGGCTATTATTACCGTTACACGACAGATGCTTTCCTCTCGAAAAAAGTATCCGTGGTGAATGGCATTGATACTTACACGGTGAATAGTGGGAATTTGAAAAATCAAGGTTACGAGTTGACGTTGAATTTCGTACCAATTAACACGATGACAACGGTTAACGGGAAACGTCGTGGGTTAGTCTGGCGTTTTGACCCGAATTTTGGTTCGGTGTTTAACCAGTTGATTGATAAGATAAAACATAAGGATCAAGTGTTGCAGGATGAAGTGACGTTCGAAGATTATTTGAATGGTCGGGTACAAATATCCGGACGTCCGGTGAACACGTTTTATTCCTACAGATACAAGGGGTTGAACTCGAAGAACGGGGCTCCGATGTTTTACGGGACAGAGGCGACGACTATCGTGGATGGGGAAGAAAAAGATACGAGCGAGATTTACGAGGCGATGGATCGTGAGGATGTGTGGATGACCGTGATGGAACATTCCGGGTGTCGGGAGCCGTTTTTACAGGGAAGTATAAGTAATTACCTCGGATGGAAGAATTGGGGACTTTCTTTTAACTTGTCATATAGTATCGGTTCGAAAATTCGTTTGTTCAGGTTGTACCCGAATCAAGGAGTTGTGAATGGACCGGAACAGAATCTTCGTCGGGAACTGGTAAATCGTTGGCGTCGTCCGGGAGATGAGTTAAACACGAATGTTCCCGGTATCTTGTCGGGAAGAGATCATCTGGATGCTGTTTTTCCTTGGTGGGATGGAGAGACATACGATTTTTCTAGGACGTTGTGGGATATGTATGACTTTTCCAATCTTCGGGTGGCATCCGGTAATTATTTGAAATTGTCAAGTATTTCGTTGCGGTATATCGTGCCGGAAAGTTTTTGCGAGAAATTGCGGGTGAAGTCTCTTTACCTGAATTTGAGCGGGACAAATTTATTTACCTTGTGTAGCCGGAAGCTAAAAGGGCAAGACCCGTCTCAATCCGGTTCTACCGATTTGATTAATATTTCCGTGCGTCCGACATATTCACTTCAATTAAATGTAACGTTTTAAGTAAACAGAGTTATGAAAAGAATATTATTTGTTGTTGTAGTAGGATGTTTCTTGTTTAGCTCGTGTGGGGATTTTTTGGAAGAGTACTCCAAGGATCTCGTGTACGCCAGCTCTTGCGAGGATTTGGATGAGATTATTATTGGTAACGGGTATATGAAAAGAAATGCGAATCAGGAATATGCCTATTACAGGGAAAATGAACTGTATTACCCGTATTTACACGTGATGGATGACGACGTGGAAGAGTTTCTTTCCGGGGCGGTAAAAATGTTAACAAATGCGAATCCTGCCGTCCGATACCGAAATTTCTACACGTGGGGAGAACGTCCTTTTTCTGATATGACCGGGGTGGAATTGGTTGATTCTGACTGGAAAAGATTATACGAGCATATCGGGTATGTTAACGTGATTATATCTTACGTGAAGGAGTTCGAGAGCGATCCGGAAGAAATTCGCCATCGGATTGCGGGAGAGGCTCTGTTTTTACGCGGGTGGTATTATTATATGTTGGTGAATCTTTACGCTAAACCTTATTCAAAGGAGACGGCAGGAAAGGATTTGGGCGTACCTTTGAACATCACGGAGTTTATCGAGGATAAGTATTTTAGCCGGGATCCGGTGGAGAAGGTGTACGAACAAATTGTTTTGGATTTGAAGAATGCGGCGGATAACTTGGCTGGTATCGTTCAGCCAACTTTTTACAGAGTAAATGAAGCGGCGGCCCGCATCTTGCTAAGTCGGGTTTATTTGTACATGGGGGAATGGCAGTTGGCTATTGACGAGTGTGACAAGGTGTTGGCCTTGGGATGTAAGTTGCGAGACATGAATGGTTTGGACGAAAAATGGTTGAATACGGTGAACTCTCCGGAAATATTGTTTACCCAAGGTAGTTACGCTATTGGAGGGTTGATGAACAATAATCTGTCACGATACGGAATTACGGGTGGTGGACGTTATCGTGTTTCGGATGAACTTCTGGCCTTGTATAAGAAATACAAGAACGATGGCGTGGTTGATTTGCGGGAAAGTGTATTTTTAGAGCCTTCCTCAAGTTATTGTCCGGGATATTTCTTTATCAGGAAGACTCCTGATTATAGTAATAATCGTAAAGGATCGGTAAAAGTTTATGATGCTTGTCTGATTCGTTCTGCCGAGGTTTATTTGAATAAGGCTGAGGCTCAGGCGATGCTGGATCAGCCGGATGCGATAAGTACGGTCAAGGTTTTGATGGAGAAACGTTATAAAGATGGCGTGTTGCCCGCAATAGACGGTTTGAAGGGAAAGGGTTTGGTTGATTTTATCAGGGAAGAACGGCGTCGGGAATTGACTTGCGAGGGGCATCGGTGGTTTGATCTGAGACGTTATGCCGTGTCACCTAAATATCCGGAATTGAAAGAAATCACGCATGGGGTTTACCAGTCCGCGATGGCGAGCTTGAAACCGGGCGTGTATGACGGGAGTTACACGTTGAAACCGTATGGTCAGGATAATGCCTGGGTGTTACCGATACCGGATTACGAGATTATTTTTGATCGAGGGGCTATGGTGGACAACGATAAGCGGGAACCTCGGGAGAAGAATGAAAATTAACATTAAAAATTGCGAGTATGCTAAGAAATATTTTTGTTGTACTGGGAATGGTGTTTTGCTTTTGTGTGAGTTGTGACAAGGAAGACAATGATGTAAAGGCAGTCGAAAATATGCGCGATTGGTATAAGGTTGAGGATAAACCGGGCGAGGTGAATCATTTGCTTTATAAAATGTACAAGTATTATGACGTGACTATTTTTATTAATGATACTCTTGGACAGGAAGAACGAGGTGTGGATGCCTACGGGGAACCTATCGTTCACACGGAATTGTTTGATATGGGGTATTACGTGTACGGGACTTACACGGATGGGCGAATGACGTTATCCGCTGACAGTGCGGCCATGATTGTTGCCATTAATATGATAGAAGATCGAGTGATTCCGCATCTGCCGGAGTCGGGAGCTTACCGGCCACATTCTTTTTTGTTGGCAGATTCTGTTTTCTTGACGCAACAAATCGGTTTTTCCTATGTTACTTACGAAACGGATATTTATAGCCGGGGGATAAGAGGAATGGTGATTGGGAAATTGAACGCGATCAAAAAGATGAGTGAGGATGAACTGAAATGGTTAGGAGGGGAGATTTTGGCTGTGAAATGTGCGGACTGGATTCAAGAGTTTTGTGTGGATGAGTTACTGGATTTTTATAAAATATCCGGGGATTCTAATTATGATGAAGCGAGTATGTTTGCCCCGGCAGATTGTCCTGAAGAGCTTGGATTTATTAAATGGCTGGAAGTGGAGGTTTCATCCCGTAATTGGGTTAAGACTCCTACTAAGGAACAAGATATTCGGGATTATGTTGCGGCTATTTACGCTTATTGGGGAGAAAAGGAGAGGTTCTACGAGTCGTATCGTGATTATAAGGATATAATTAAGAAGTTTGATTTGATGGTGCCTTTGGTCGAACGGTTTAAGAAAGCAAATTGTGAGGTGAAGTAGGAGAAAGAGCGTGCAGGGAAGGTTGAGATTGGGAAGTCTTGTTGTATCAGGACTTCCTATTTTTTAGGGAAAGATTTGAGCGTTTTATAAATAGAGATTTGAGTTTGCTATTTATTTGTGTATTTTTGTCTTTGTATAAATGGGTGGATTGGATTATTATTGATGTGTTAATTTGTGTAGGAGTATGGAAATGTTTTCCCCGAAAATATTGGAAAACTTTAAAAGAGGTGATGAGAGTGCATTTCGTTATTATTACGAGATGTATTATCCTGCTTTGTGCCTGTTCGGAATCCGGATGGTGAAGGAGGAAGATGACGTGCTGGATATTGTGCAGGATGTTTTCGTGAATCTGTGGAAGGCGAGGGAGACGATAGAATCGTTGGTTCACATGAGAATGTATTTGTACCAATCCATGCGACATCGTTGTCTGAATTATATGCGGGTGAAGAAACTGGAAGAGACGTATTGTCATGAATACGCATTGCTCGAATCGGAAGAGGGATTCGGGGATGCAGTCGTGGAGGAGGAGATACATCGGTTGGTGATGGAGGAAATTGAGCAATTGCCACCGGAACAACGTCGGGTGATCATGTGGCATTTGGAGGGAAAGAATAATATTGAAATTGCTGAGATCCTGAAAGTTTCTGTGAACACGGTGAAGACGCATAAAGCCCGTGCCCGTCAGCAATTAAAAACTAAGTTGAAGGATCTTTTCGTGATGACGTTCGTCTTGGGATTATAATCTTTGTGTATTTTTTTGAAAAAAGTGATGCTTCGTGTCATCCTCTTGGTCGAGATCTTTGTATTAATAATAGTTAGTGGGTGAGAAACCTATAATTATTTGAACATGGAAAAAGAGATAGAAAGGTCTATAGAGGAAAAAATTCAGCGAATGAAGGCTTATTTGGACGGGATGTTATCCCCGGAAGAGGAAGCGGAATTTTTGTATTGGATAGATTCATCTCCGAAGAATAAGGCTTTATTGGAGCGTGTACGAGATGAACGTGTGTTGTTGGAAAAAATTCGTTTCCGGGAGAGAAATGATCTGGAGAAAGGATGGGATAGTATTCAGAAGAAGATACGGAAGCGTCCGGTGTTATTTGTGCGCTTGATGCGTTATGCAGCCATGTTGGTTGTTGTCGTGTTGGGAGGGATGATGATTTATGAAATTTGGTATGGTAAGGATCGAGAGAGAATCGAGTTGGTGCGAGGAGAATCTATTCCGGTGAAAGGTGGATGCAAGGCGTTTTTAGAGTTGACAAATGGGGAACGCTTGGTGTTGGATAGCGTGAGTAAATTAGAAACCCAAGTTGAAGGAGTTGTGATTAGAACGGGAAATGAAGGAACCGTTGTCGTGAACGAACAAGATAGAGATTCGTTGATTGAAAAAGTGGAATATAACCGGATGGTGGTACCCCGGGGTGGGGAATACAAGATTGTGTTGGCAGATGGTAGTGAGGTATGGGTAAATTCACAATCCGAGTTGGAATTTCCTTCTCGTTTTACGGGAAACGAACGTCGGGTGAAGTTAAGGGGGGAGGCATATTTCGAGATTACCAAAAATGTAGATATGCCTTTTATCGTAGAGGTTCAGGATAAGGAGATACGGGTGTTGGGAACAAGTTTTAACGTGAGTGATTATGCCAATAAATTTGTGACGACGTTAGTAACTGGAAAAGTCCAAGTAAATACGAAGCATCAAGATTACGTGCTTGATCCTTCGATGCAGATACAAGTGGAAGGGGAGAAGGTGTCGGTGGACAGGGTGGATGTGAAGGAGTTCACGGCTTGGAAAGATGGTTTGTTCGTGTTTAAAAAACGACGTTTGCAGGAGGTAATGGATATTTTGTCCCGGTGGTATGATGTGGACGTGTTTTACCAAAATGTAGATTTGCAGGATTTGCATTTCACGGGGACAATTCAACGACATAGCGAGATTGTCGATGTGTTGACGTTTCTGGAAAAGACGGATATGGTGAAGTTTAATTTAGAAGGAAAGACTTTAATCGTTTTCAAATAAAAAGCTGTTGAAAACTTGGACCTTTTCAACAGCTTGAGTAAACAACAGTGTGTTTAATCTTTTAGTAAGAACAAATTTATGGGAAAAAATCGACAAATACGATTTTTGAGGAATCGTATTTTAAAAAAAGTAGTGAACATTATGAAATTAACATTCATTTTGTTGTTTGTCAGTTTTATGCAGGTGTCCGCATCTTTGTATTCTCAAGATGCCCGGGTTTCTATTCAAGTGAAGGAAACCTTGATAGAGGATGTGTTTCAATTGATTGAACAACAGACGAATTACGTGTTCGTGTATAATCACGAACAAGTGAGTAAGGTGGGGAAAATTTCGGCTGAGTTTAAAGACCAGTGTGTGGCTGAGGTGCTGGATATTTGTCTGAAAGGTTCCGGATTGCGTTATGAGTTGTTGGAGAATACGATTATTATCCGTCAGGCGGGTGAAAGAGTACAATCTGACAAGGAGCTAAAAGGGCGTGTGATAAAGGGTGTCGTGACAGACACGAAAAAGGGGCCTATTCCCGGAGTTACCGTGTTAGTGAAGGGAACAACGTTGGGGGTAGTTACTGACGTGAGCGGAAAATACAGGTTGACGTTGCCTAAGGAACAGAAGGATATTTCATTGATATTTTCTTTTGTTGGGATGAAAACACAGGTGATTAAGCTTGGTGAGCAGGATACTTTGAACGTCGTGTTGGAAGAGGATATTGCGGATTTGGATGAGGTCGTTGTTCGTGCTTACGGAACTCAGAATAAGCGGGAAATGATTAGTGCGATTTCTTCCGTGAAAGCCGAGGATATGAAAGAGCTTCCAGCGGCAAGTATTGCCAGTATGTTGCAAGGACGTTTGGCAGGAGTGAATATCATTCAACAGTCTGGGGCTCCGGGAAGTGCATCCGTGATCGCTGTCCGTGGATTTAATTCTTTGTTAGTGGATGGGGCAAGTGATGGTCAGCCACTTTGGGTTGTGGATGGGGTTCCGATGCATTCATTCGTGTCCCCGGTAACGGGAACGAACACGTTGGCGGATTTAGATCCAAGCATGATTGAGTCTGTTGAAGTATTGAAAGATGCGGCAGCAGCTTCTATTTATGGTTCGCGGGCTGGTAATGGTGTGATTCTGGTCACGACAAAAAAGGGGAAAGAAGGTAAGGCGGTTTTTTCGGCTAATGTTTCTTATACCTTGGCCCAACTGATGGAGTATCCCGTGCAAACGGGAGGACGGATGGAACGTTGGTTGGATCTCTTGATGGCTCGAAATTATAGAGGTAATATAAGTGACTATTCTGATTTTGACGTGTATAAACAACATTACCCGACATCTTATGAAGATGTGTGGAATACGAATGGAGCTTATGATTCATTTTGGGGATCAGGTAGGGAAAGTGATGTTTATTTGAATTATAAACTTCAAGATAGTTTGGATCCTTATTATAATAGTGAAACAAATTGGTATAAATATGCTTTTCGAACTGGTAAAGTATTGAATGCAAATATTCAAGCATCTGGAGGATCGGATAAGTTCCAATATATGGTGGGTATAGGTTATTATGACGAGAAGGGGATTATGGTTAACAGCGGGTATTCTCGTGCTAATTTGATTTCAAATTTAACGGCCCAGTTAACTAAAAAGATTAAGTTAGATACTCGAATTTATTTGTCGTATGTAGACAGAACGATGAATAAAGCCGTGAAAAATGTGATGGATAAGAGTCGGTACGAAAAAATGTCTGTTGATCCTAAAAGTCAACCGACGTATATCGCCGGAACAAAAGAGTTGGAAGAGGAAATGTTACAACGTGTACATGATTTACGAGATCGGACGGATGACTATCGTGCCATGGTTAGTGTTTTTGGAAGATATGAAATATTGAAGGGGTTGTCTTTTTCTGCTTCTGCCGGTATTGATTTTTCACAGGGAAATAAGAATTTATTCACACCAAGTACGATGGACGAGAAATATCATGAAAATAAATCCGAGGGAGCAATTAGTCGTACAATAGCTCTTTCGACAGATGAATTATTGGAATATGACCTGACTATAAAGGAGAAGCATAAGTTTAATGTTTTATTGGGTTTGAATATTACGAAAGATCAATATTTTTATATAGGAGGTTACGGGAAGAATGGGGCTAGTGATAACGTGTACTATTATGATCCGGGTAAGGCACCTTCTATTGTGGATCATGGGAAAAATGGTAACGAACAGTGGGTTTCGACTACTACTTACAGTTCAGATTTTAGTGAAAAGATCATGGTTAGTTATTTCGGACGTTTGGGGTATAATTTCAAACAACGTTATTTGTTCGAGACCACATTCCGTAGGGATGGAAGCTCCACTTTCGGAGAAGGAAACCGTTGGGCAAATTTCCCATCTGTTGCCGTGGGATGGGCTTTTTCGGAAGAACCTTTTATGAAATGGGCCAATTGGTTGAACTGGGGAAAACTCCGGGCAAGTTACGGTACTTCCGGGCAGATATTTACAGATGCTTATCTTGCTCATGGTTTGATGCAGGTTTCCAAGAACGGGTTTAACGGGAATGCAGCGGTTTCAACCAATACCCCGATTTCTCCTAATTTGACTTGGGAGAAGACAGAACAATACGATATTGGTTTGGATATGGATATGTTTAATTACCGTCTGAATTTCAAATTAGATTATTACTATAAATACACAAGTGGCTTGATTTATAATATTGGTTTGCCTTCTGCTGGACAAATGTACCCGTTCCCGCGTCGTACTGAAAATTGTATGGAAATTTCCAATGAAGGTATTGAATTGGAATTGACAGGTGATATTTTGCGCGAGAGTAAGGTGAGTTGGCGTACGAAATTTAATATCGCACGTAACTGGAATCGTTTGGAAAAAACGAATAATAATAAAGATTTGGCCGACCATATCATTGGGCGTCCGGTGAATGGAATTTACGTGTACGCTTCTGATGGCTTTTATGAGTCTGAGGATGAAATCCCAAGATACTATACGGCAAACGGAGCCGAGGTTTTTATGGGAGGAGTTGCTACGGATAGAGGAATAAGTGGATACGTGGGTTATTATAACTTGAAGGATTTGAACGGAGATAACCAAATATGGACAGATGATAAATATTTTGCGGGCTCTGCATTGCCGTTAGCTCATGGTGGTTGGGTGCATGAGTTAAAATGGAAAGGTTTTGAGTTAAATCTATTGTTTGTTTATACTTTGGGAAGGAAAATTTTAAATGGCCGAATCATGTCATTAAATTCTCCGGGACCTAAAATGTTTGATTATCGGAAATATCGTTTTTGGACAGCACCCGGGTGTGATGCCAATTTGCCAAGGATAGGAACAAGCGTGGATTATTTATTTGATTCGAATATTGAGAAGGTAAATTCTATGAGTTTGAAACAAATCACGTTGGGATATGATTTGCCAAAGGTAATTGCAGCTAAGATTGGTTTTAAAGGTGTGAGATTCTTTGCTACAGGCGAGAATTTGTTTTACTGGTCTAATTACTCTGGCGAAAATCCGGAAGTAATTAACGTATACACGGGATTGGACCAAGGTGGAGAATACCCTTTACCTCGGAAATGGACTTTAGGTTTAACACTTAATTTTTAATGAATATGAGAAGTATATATCATTTAGGGATATTTTTTATCCTGTTTTGTGTGGGCTGTGGGGATTTGATAGATGTTGTTCCCGAGAATGGTACTACATATACAAATTATTTCAGGACGAAGCAGGATGCGGAAGCTTTATTGAATAATTTGGAGAGAAATATGTTACAGACTAAAAGTCGGGAGGAAATCAATCGTTTAGCTGATAATCTTGAAGAGAGTGACGGGTACTTGAATCTCGATCCCGGTTATATGGAAGTTAGTTGGTCATCATATTATAGTTTGATTTACGCGGCTGATCTGATTATTGATAATGCTTTCCGTTTCGAGATATCTGAGGAAGAGATTCGTCCTTATGTGTTACAAGCCTATTTTGCGAAAGCCGTGGCCTATTTTGCATTGGCCCAAAATTGGGGAGAGGTACCTATAACAAAAGGAAGTACGAGTTTTGTGAAATTAGCCAAAAGTCCCGTGGAGGATGTGTTGAAGGAAGCGGAAAAGTATGCTTTGTTGGCTATGGAACTTCCGATTTGGAGTGAACTTCCGTGGGAATCCAAACAATATGCTAGTAAAGGGGCTGTCTCGGCTTTATTGGCATATCTTTATGCTTGGTGGGCATCTGTGGGAGAACGCCCGGAATTGTGGGAGAAGGCGGAAGAATATTGTACGATGATTATCGAGAATAAAGTGGGATTTTATGAATTAGTAGAGAGCCCCGAGGCTGTTTGTACTGAGGCGTTAATACGAGATAGTAAGGAAAGTATATGGGAGATTATGCTTTGTACTGTTGATAATACTTTGGGATATGGTAAAGGGTCGTTCGTGACATTTCCGTTGAGATTGAATGCTGATATTATTGATGATGAAAGCGAGTGGGCTATTTATAAAACTACAGTGAACAGGTTGTATGATAAGGAAGATCGTCGTCGGGATGCATATTTTTGGGGCATGGATGCCGATTCGGTTTTCTTGAAAAATGTGGCAGGAAAAGCTGTGGCTGTCGCTGCAGATCATCGGGAGCCCGGAGATGTGATTTTGGAGGGGCGTGATAATCGCAAGATTAAAAAAGCTTATTTGTACAAGTATCGTAATGTGTATTATACATATACGGATGATCGTCCGGTTCCTTATTTCGGAGGCTTGAATCAGGATGTGGTTAAATATCGCTTGGCAGATATTTTATTGTTGCGTGCGGAGTGTCGGGTTCGACAAGGAAAAGAGAATGCTGCAGAGGATTTGAATACAGTTCGTGAACGAGCGTACGGGAATAGGGAGCATGACTATACCTCGGCGGAAGGAGATTTGCAATTGGCTATTTTCCGGGAACGAGAGAAAGAATTGCTTCTGGAAGATCATTATTATTATGATGTACGTCGGAATGGAGTTGATTACGTCCGTCGTGAGTTGCCCGGAGCATATCCGAAACTTTCGGATCAGGACATTAAGGATGGGGCTCTTTATTTAATGATAAATTCATTAAATTTTGAAGAGAATGATTTGATGCGTCAGAATGTGTACTGGAACAGGAGACAGAATGAAATAAAATAAAAGAACCTATTATAAAGAATAGTGAGATGAAAAGAGCGATATGTTTTATGGTATTGTTTGGTGGGTTGTTATTTACAGCTTGTACGAAAGATAATTTTATCCACACGGGGACGAGTAAAGGTCGTTTTGAAGGTAGTTTGATGGAGTATATGGAGGCACATCCTTATGATTGGAGTTATATGGTGGAATTTGTGCGACATTCCGGAGAAGATATGGTACAACTTTTTGAAGGAAAAGATCCGGAGCATAAAGAGATCACTTTTCTCGGAATAACGAATCATTCTATACGACGTTATTTGTTAACGGAAGGGAAGACGATAGCAGATTTGGATCCGGAATGGTGTCGTGGGATTATTTTGCAACATGTTATTGATGGTAAAATATACAGGAAAGATGTTGTACCGGGAGAACCTTCTGAATATGAAACCTTAGGCACAGGAGGAACGATTTACACAACATTGGCGGGAACTCAAGTGTGGATATATACGATCATACCGGAAGCTGGTGGTGTGACTGAAAATACGGCTCGTCCTATTTATTTGAATTTTTTGAAATCTAACGAGAAGTGTAATGTGGCCTCCGGAGATATAGAACCGGATAATTGTGTCGTACACGCATTGGAGTATGCTTTTACATTGGGTCAAGAGGAATAATTTGAAAAATTGAATTTTATGAAAGTGTTATTTATTTTAGTTACGATTATATCGTGTTTTTGCATGGCTTGCCATGAACAGACTGTAGGTTTTTTAGTTACCGAAAATGCATCTTATGATCCGGATTCACTGGTAATTCGTAAAATACCGGATCCAGAAGAGGATCGGGTGCGGATTGAGTATAATGCTCCATGGATTTCTACTGATTTACAAGGATACGAGGGAACCGCCCAAATTCAATTTGACGTGGAATCCGTGTCATCTTCTTTAGGTGAAGAGGCTGCTAGGGTGTTTCAAGAGGAATTGAGTATTCGTGGGGGAGGATATTTGATGTACCCTTTGAAAAATAATGCCAAACCGGGACGTTATGTTGTTTCTGTTCGTCTTTCTAATCCCGGATATAGTCAGGTGATTAAGGATGCCTTTACTTTTATTGTTGAGTGATAAGAAAATATGGAGAGAAGAGTTTGTCCCGCTTGTTGGCGGGATAACTTTTAATATTATGATGTAATGAAAATTATTAATTCAATATTAGTATGCTTTCTTTTATTTGTAGGAGAGCAAGTGAATGCACAAGGGATACGGTTTACAGAAGGAAGTTTTTCTGAAGTGAAAGCTTTGGCAAAGCAGGAGAACAAACCAATCATGTTGTATTTTAAAATGGCAGGAGGTTCTTGTGAACAACTGGAAAAAGATGTGTTTACCAATGTGGAATTGGCTGAATTTTATAATGAACATTTCGTGTGTTATGCGATTGATGCTGCCGATAATAACACGGATATGTTCATGGGATACGAGGTACATATTGTTCCAATGGTTATTTTACTTGATAGTAAAAAAACGGAGCGTTATCGCATTGTCCATAGAATAAAACCTGATATTTTGTTACGTTTAGGGAAAGCTGTAACAGGGGAGGCTCCTACATTGGAAGAGATGTTTCAGGCTTGTAAATTGAAAGAATTTGATCTGGTTAAAGCACAACAATTATTGTTTGACGCTCCTTATTTTATCACGATGATGCCTCGGGATGAAGGGGAAAGATGGATGAAAAAATTGAAAGACATTTACGCAACTTACGTGGAAAAGAACGGGGCAGAGAATATGTTCAATTCTGTGGATTTTAATATTGTTCGGAATTTTAATAAAACACCGGCAGATAAGGATCCGCTTGTAGAATATCTAGTGGCCAATTTTGAACGGTGTAAAGAGAAAGTTCCGGAGAAATATTTGGTCGAGTATTTGTTCGATGCTCAAAATAATTTGATCTTAAGTATGGCTCGGTCAGGCAATAAAGAGTATGTTAAAGCTTTAGCCCGGGTAACGGGTGATATGAAGTATGTTTATAGTTATGTAGAAAGTAAAATAGGAGCCGATACTTTATTACGTTATCAAGCGGGAGGTTTGTTTCTTCTTTTTGGTAATAAGAATCAAGACGCTTATGTACGTTTGAAAAACGAGTATTTTGATTTGTTGGGAGCTAGACTTTCTGCTGAAGATCTTTATAATGCTATTAATGAATTGATGGGGGCTACAGAAGGAAAATTGACAGAAGAAGCGGCAACTGTTTGTGCGGCTTGGGTTGATGTGGTATTGGGACAGAAAGATATTTCTGATGCCGTTCGTTTACAAGCTTTGATAGCAAAAGGTGATTGTTGTGCTAGTGTAAAAGATTTCGGAAATGCTAGGATATGTTATAAAGATGCTTATATGCTGGCTTTGCAGGTGCAGGATAAAAGAATGCAGCAATATGCAAAACAGAAAATGGCTGATTTAGATGCTTAATGTTTGTTGAATGACAAGAAGAAGGATGTTGGTGCGTGCAAACTTCTTCCTGTTTTCATGTAAAAATCCCACGAAGTTGATACTCCGTGGGATTCTTTTTATTTGTTTGGTTTTATTATTTCAACCACTTATCCAGCCAAGAGGCGAAAGTCCGTTGCCATAGGATTCCGTTCTGGCAACCCAATACCCAGTGACATTCTTCGGGGAAGTACAAGTACTGTGCCGGGATGCCACGCATACGGGCTGCATTGAAGGCTCCCATGCCTTGAGAGGCGTCGATACGGAAGTCTTTTTGACCGTGGATAACCAAGATCGGGGTGTCCCATTCTCCCACGAATTTGTGAGGAGAGTTGTCGAATGTACGTTGAGCTACCTTGTTATTCTTTTCCCAAGGAGCGCCGCCCATATCCCAGTTAGCAAACCACATCTCTTCGGTGTTGTAGTATTGCATTTCCATGTTGAAGATACCGCAGTGAGCGATGAATGCTTTGAAGCGCTTGTCGTGATGTCCGGCAAGGAAATACACGGAGAAACCACCATAAGAGGCTCCCACGCAACCTAAACGGTTTTCATCAATATAAGGTTCTTGCTTCATCTCGTCGATGGCAGAAAGGTAATCCTTGATGTTTTGTCCGGGGTAGTCACCGCTGATTTGCTCGTTCCATTCTTGCCCGAATCCCGGTAGACCGCGACGGTTCGGGGCAACAATGATGTAACCGTTGGCTGCCATCATCTGGAAATTCCAGCGATAGCTCCAGAATTGGCTTACCGTGCTTTGAGGACCGCCTTCGCAATAAAGGATTGCCGGGTATTTTTTGTTCGGATCGAAGTGGGGAGGGTAGATGATCCAAGTCAACATTTGTTTGTTGTCCGTGGTCTTGATCCAACGAGATTCAACCTTACCCATGGTTAATTGATCCAAAATCCCTTTGTTCACGAATGATAATTCGGTGTCTTTTCCGGTTTTCGGGTCAACTTTGTAGATTTCTGCCGGTTGACTCATAGATACTTTGGTAGCGATGAGGTAGTCGTTCACGGGAATAACCGAGGTGTAATTGTGTACGCCTTCGGTTAATTTGGTGATAACACCGTCATTCAAGGTTAACCGATAGATCTCGTCCGTAGCGTGATGGTCTGAAATGAAATAGATCGTGTTGTCGTCACCCCAAGAGAGAGCCCCAACATTTTGATCGAAATCTTTCGTGTATTCTTTTTTCTCCCCGGTTTTCAAATTCATCACGAATAGACGAATTTTGTCCGCCTCGTAACCGTCACGTTCCATGCTTTCCCAAGCCATGAGTTCTCCATTGGGGGAGATCACTTGGTTTTGATCGTAACCCATCATCCCCTCTGTAAGGTTGCGGGTTTTACCGGAATTCAAATCGTAAAGATAGAGGTCCGTGTTGGTAGAAGTCATGTAAGCGATTCCCTCTTTTTTACGGGCCATGTAGATTACTCCTTTTCCGTCTTTGGTCCATGTGATCTGTTCTGTACCGCCCCAAGGACGAACGGGTGATTCCCATTTTTCTCCTTCCATGATGTCTTTCCCCGTGGTAACCATTTGGCCAGGGATGTAATCTGCCACGAAAGGATGGGTGTAAGCCTCTACCCAGTCATTCCAGTGACGATATACTTGACCGTCGATCAAGCGGGCGTTTGCCTTCGGAAGATCGGGGTGAAGATCGTGAACATCTTGTTCCAGTTTCACGTCTTTCAAGAAAAGAAGTTTGGATTTGTCCGGGGAGAAAATAAAGCCCCCGATACCGCCTTCGATATTGGTTAACTGGGTAAGCCCACTACCATCGGCATTCATTTCCCATAATTGTACGGAACCGGATTTGCTGGACATGAAGGCAATTTTACCGTCGGAAGTCCACGTCTCTCCGAATTCCTTGTAATCCGTGTCTGTCAGTTGTTTTGATTTACCGTCGGCTAGGTTCATCACGTAGATGTCACTGTATGAACGATCTTCTTCCTTGTTGAAGTAAGTCACGTCGTACACGAGTGTTTTTTGATCGGGTGATACGCTTACGCTACCGATTCTACCAAATGACCATAACACCTCGGGAGTCATCACGTCGGATGCTAGTTTCATATCCGGTGTTTTATAACTTGGTTTTACTGCCTCTTTCTTGCTGTCACACGACACCATTGCCAACAAGACTAATGCAGAACATAAATAATTTTTCATTGTAATTTTAGCTGTTTTATTACACGATTTTCTTATTTCGTTGTCGGTTGTACGCCGTTTTCCATGGCTTCCACGATTTTTTGGGTAAGCTCTTCTGCCAGTTCCGGGTTATCCATCACCAGTTGTTTCACGGTTTCCCGTCCTTGTCCCAGTTTGCTTTCGCCGTAAGAGAACCAGCTACCGCTTTTCTTGATCACGTTATATTCAACTCCGAGATCCACGATTTCGCCTGAACGAGAGATACCTTCCCCGTACATGATGTCGAATTCGGCTTTCTTGAATGGAGGTGCGACTTTGTTTTTCACCACTTTCACGCGGGTGTGGTTACCGTAAATTTCCTCTCCGTCTTTGATTTGTCCAACACGACGGATGTCCAGTCGCACGGATGAATAGAATTTCAACGCGTTACCACCCGTGGTTGTTTCGGGATTACCGAACATGACACCGATTTTATCACGCAACTGGTTGATGAATATACAGCAGGTGTTTGTCTTGCTGATGGTTCCTGTTAATTTACGTAGTGCTTGTGACATCAAACGGGCTTGTAATCCCATCACGCTGTCACCCATATCTCCCTCTATTTCAGCTTTTGGGGTTAGGGCGGCCACGGAGTCGATCACGATAATATCGATTGCTGCCGAGCGGATCAGTTGCTCCGCGATTTCAAGGGCTTGTTCCCCGTTGTCCGGTTGGGATATAAACAAATTGTTCACGTCAACTCCCAGTTTCTCTGCGTATGACCGATCGAAAGCGTGTTCGGCATCGATGATAGCCGCGATACCGCCTTGTTTTTGTGCCTCGGCGATGGCATGGATGGCTAATGTGGTCTTACCGGAAGATTCGGGACCGAAAATCTCGATCACACGGCCTTTCGGGTATCCGCCTACTCCTAATGCTCTGTCCAGTCCGATAGAGCCGGAAGGGATCACTGCAACATCTTCCACGACATTATCGCCAAGTTTCATGACGCTCCCCTTACCGAAGTTCTTCTCGATCTTGTCAAGGGTAAGTTGAAGTGCTTTTAACTTGTCTTGATTAGTTTCTGTGTTTGCCATAATTTATTGATTTTAAATTTTAGATTTTAGATTTTAAATTTGAACTCCCTCCCCCCTTCGGGGTACTTCCCCTCAGGCAGGGGAAGAAGGAGGTGGCCGAAGGCCGGAGGAGTTCTTTATTTTATTTTTAATTGTTCAAGGATTTGTTTCGCATGATCCTTCGTGTTTACTTTCGTGATCACTTTTTCGATGATCCCGTTCTCGTCAATAACAAAGGTGGTGCGAACGACTCCCATGTAAGTTCTGCCATATAATTTCTTTTCGGCCCATACACCGTAGGTTTCCAGTATCTTTTTCTCGGTATCAGCAATTAGGTTGAAAGCCAAGTTGTATTTGGTAATGAATTTTAAGTGAGAACTTGCCGAATCGGGGCTGACACCAACGACTTCAAATCCTTTTTCCGTGAGGGAAGAATAACCGTCATTCAAGCTACATGCTTCCGCGGTGCATCCCGACGTGTTATCCTTCGGGTAAAAATAGAGGATTAATTTTTTCCCTTTAAAATCTTCCAGCGTGATTTTTTTCCCGTCTTGATTTATGCCCTCGAAGTAAGGGGCTTTATCTCCTTCTTTTAATGGTGCCATATTCGTTTATAATTAGTGATTTACGATAAGGAATATAAACAATTTATGATTTAATAAAACTTGTTTACTTCTTTTCCCGTAGTCTATGTACAAAAGTAGGAATATTTTGGTGAAATGAAATAGAGTTTTGGAATATTTGTACATTTGCATGAATCTAAAAATAGAGTATGGAATTTATAGAAACGTATAATTTGACAGGGCTGATTATCGGGATTTGCACGTTCCTGATTATCGGATTATTTCATCCCGTGGTGATTAAAGCGGAATATTATTGGGGAACAGGTTGCTGGTGGATTTTTCTCGTTCTGGGAATCGTGGGGACAGTGGCCGCTTTGTGGGTGACGAACGTGCTATGGTCTTCTCTACTAGGCGTGTTTGCCTTTTCTTCTTTCTGGACGATCAAGGAGATTTTCGAGCAGGAAGAACGAGTGCGTAAAGGGTGGTTTCCCGAAAACCCAAAGAGAAAGAAAAAGTAAGATGAATTTAGTGATTGATTGAAATCTAAAATTTAAAATCTAAAATTAAAACATGGATAGTTCAGTAATTATAGAGCGGATGAACCGGGAGAGCCGGGGAACGTTAATGGCAAGTTTAGGTATAGAGTTTATTGGTATCGGAGAGAATTGGTTGGAGGCAAAAATGCCTATTGACGAACGGACGATGCGCCCCGGTAATTTGTTGCATGGTGGAGCAATTATGGCATTAGTAGAGACCGTGGGAAGTGGATTAACTTATATCGGAGAGAATCTGGAAGAAAATCACGTGTTTGGAATCGAGATTAATGCCAACCACGTTCGGAAAGCTCAAGGAAGTTATGTTATCGGTCGTGCGGAGTTTATCCATAAAGGACATCGTACTCACGTGGTATCTGTTAACGTGACGGATGAATTTGGGAATTTGGCATCTGTTGGACGGATCACGAATGTGGTGCTACCTAAGTCTTAGTTAATAGAAAGCTTATAGGATAGCAGCAATTTTACGTATTTTGCTCAGTTTTTCCATAAACTTGCTATCGTTTTTTGCCATTTGCAGATTGTAGCATGTTTGCATTTTAAGTAAAGGTTCAGCATCAATGTCTAAAGCTGCCCCTATGAGCATGGCATATTCTGTATTTAATGGACGTTTTGCATTTAGTATCTCATTTAAGACTGTATAAGATACGCCCATTTCTTTTGCAAGTTTCTTTTGAGAAATGCCTCTGTATTCAATTTCATCTTTCAAAATTTCTCCAGGGTGTGTTGGCTCAAAAGGAGTAATATTATTGGCAATCATTTTAGGGTCGATATTATCTATTTTGCTCATAACTTTTTCTATTTATAATGGTTTGATAATTCAATTATATTACAAATGGTAGTTACAATTTCGCCTCGCATCTCTGTTACTATGAATTCAATTCGATATTGATTGTTGACTCTAATGGAACAAAGTTCTTTTCTATTTCCTGATAGTTTTTCAAAATTTAGTCCGTTGTATTTGTAAAGTGCTGTAATGTTAGAAACGTTAATCATGATATCTATACAACGTTTGTATCTACGTATAATCTCAGGCTGAAAATGATGTTTTTTGTCATTAGCTTTTCCTGTTTCATATAATTCTTTTAGATACTCTTTATCGAATGTAACAATCATATTAGTTGTTTCTTTGAATACAAAGATAGGGAATAAATTTTATAAATTCGCAAATTTGCGAATTTATATGATGATTTTGAGGTAGTGTCGTGGTTTTATACATAAACACTGATCGAAAAAATTTAATATAATCTTGCATTCCTGTTTGTTATTTGTTTATAGTTTGATACCTTTGCTATTGACTTACATATATCCACGGTAGGGATTCCTGCCTAATTGTAGCAGGCATTTTTCATGCCTGTTACTCAACATACGGTTCTGTACCCCCGTGTGGTGTATTAATGTACCCACTGCCGTGGATGGTGTAAGTCAACGGGAAAGGCAGAACCGTTTTTTTCTGCCTGACTTAAATCTATAACTTATGGAAAAGAATGATGCTTTGAAGGCGCAATCAGAAAATGGAGATGCGTTAGGTGGTCTGTCCACGGAAGAAATTGAAAGGCTGGAAAATTACTACATTTTGGAGGCAGAACGTTTAATGGCGTTTGGGGTGCAAGAGAAAAAGGAACCTTTAGAGGTTATGTTGAAACACTTGCGTATCGTGGAAAACCTATTACACAGTTTACAATTTCAGTGGGAGGATAGTATTTCAGTACTATATAGTAGTTTTATGCATTATGTAGTTCTGGTAGAGGGAAAAGAGAAGCAAAATCGCTTATCAGATTTGGTGATAGAGTTGATAAAAAAGATGAAACATCTTTCCAAGAAAGAACCTTTGATTATGGGTTTGGCACGTCAATACCAGCAACAGAGGAAAGAAGTAGAAGCTTTGATTGATTTGAGGAGTAATGAACCTGAAATGTGACTATCATGGGTGAAAAGGATGAAAGTGCTTTTTCTGACGGGATGTCGGGAGAGCAACAAAGAATGTCTTCGAAAGATTTCTATCTGACGAAGTCTCAGGTTATGAGAAGGTTTCGGGGTAATAAATTGAGAGGAGATTGTGATGAAAATTTATTGGGAGGCTTGCTCCATGAGATGAATGAAACGCAACAACTCTTGGATTGTATGCGACTTCCTTGGATGAAATTGGCTGATGCTTTTTTTCAAGGTTACGTTGATGTCCCCTCGTATAGTAAGGATAAGAGACTGTTAGCTTCACGATTAATAGAATTAATGGTGAAATTATCAAGGGAAACTTCTTTTGTTGAGAAATGGTTTGTGTACAATTCTTTTCAAGCGAAAGAAATTAAAGAATTAGAGGTTGCGTGTAAGATGCGACGCCTCTATAGTATTTCCATTGGTGATGAGTTATTGTACGATCTTTCGTTAAAACAATTAGTTGAAATTCATGATACGATCGAAACGTTTCTTGAACAAGATAATACCTCTTTTCAGGAATTTGAGGATGATGATTTATGTGGAATTGATGTGGATATGTCTGTTTGTCGTTTTGCGGATAAAGATACTTATGGTGTTTCTTACTATATTGATACTTACGAGGGGGAGATGCACTTTACATCTTCCGAGCAAATAAGCTGTGTTATCGAGCAAATGCAACAATTCTTGGATCGGATGGAAAAGAGAGAGTTTATGAATATTAAAGAGGCTACGGAAAAAGAAGAGGCTTTCATTACAATACGGGAAGACTATTCCCCAAGAAAGAAAGTCTTGAACGAGATTCCACTTGTAAGCAAAAGTATTCGTCAATGTGATGGGGAGGCATTAACGGGAAATTACACGATAAGTGCTAATGGTTTGTATTTAAATGATCTATCTTCCCCGAAATTAAAAGAAATTTCCGTGAAACTTGAAGAATTTTTAGAATCTGTAGATAAACAATGGAGAATACTTCGAACGCCTGTAGAATGTGGGGTCGAATCTTGATTGGAAGGGTAAAAAGCAACTGCTTTTCCAGTTGCTTTTGCTATTATAATAGAAAAATATTGTTAAGGATTCAGCCGTTTGATTGTTTCTTCCAGTTTAAACATTTCATCCCGGAGGCGGGCAGCTTCAAGGAAATCCATTTCTTTGGCGGCTTTTTGCATGGCGGCTTTTGTTTTTTGCAGCATTTTTTCCAGCTCCGATTTACTCATGTAAGCGGTAACGGGGTCTGCGGCCATATTTACGTGTTCTTCTTCGATGTAGGCACGAGAGGTTTCTTTTAGTACGGATTCCGTGGATTTCCGTATTTGGGTAGGGGTGATACCGTGTTGAAGGTTATACTCCATCTGTTTTTCTCGGCGGTACTGGGTTTCATTGATGGTTTCCTGCATAGAGCGAGTGATCGTGTCTGCATACATGATCACTTTGCCATTTAGGTTACGGGCGGCACGTCCGGAGGTCTGTATCAGTGAACGGGTAGAGCGTAGGAATCCTTCTTTGTCTGCATCGAGGATGGCAACAAGGGAAACTTCAGGCATATCTAATCCTTCACGTAATAAGTTAACTCCTACAATTACATCAATTACTCCTTTGCGTAAATTTTCGATGATCTGTACTCGTTCTAGTGTGTCCACGTCAGAGTGAATGTACTGGCATTTGATGCGAATGCGGTCCAAATATTTACTTAGTTCCTCCGCCATTCGCTTGGTCAGCGTGGTTACAAGAACTTTTTCGTTGATCTCAATTCGTTTTTGTATTTCGTTGATGAGGTGGTCTATCTGGTTCTTGCTGGGAACGACTTCGATTTCCGGATCAAGAATTCCGGTGGGGCGGATAATCTGTTCCACGACAACCCCATTGCATTTTTCCAGTTCATAATCGGCCGGGGTGGCACTGACGTATATGGTTTGCCCCGTGTTGGCCTCAAATTCTTCAAACGTGAGTGGACGGTTATCGAAAGCTGCCGGAAGACGGAACCCGTATTCCACGAGTGATTGTTTACGGGATCGGTCACCACCATACATGGCTCTTACTTGCGGGAGTGTCACGTGTGATTCGTCTACGACGAGCAGGAAATCCTGCGGGAAGTAATCCAGCAGGCAGAAGGGGCGAACGCCGGCAGCCCGCCCGTCTAGGTAACGGGAGTAATTCTCGATACCGGAGCAATAACCTAGTTCCCGGATCATTTCCACGTCATATTTTACCCGTTCGTCCAGTCGTTTTGCCTCAAAGTGTTTACCGATGGAGTTTAAGAAATCAACTTGCACGACAAGATCGTGTTCTATGTCATGTATGGCTTTCGTGAGCGTGGCTTTATCCGTGACAAACAGATTTGCGGGGTAGATGTTCAGATTTTCCATTTCGTCGATCGTTTTCCCGGTTTGCGGGCTAAACGAGGTAATCCGGTCAATCTCATCATCCCAGAACTCGATCCGGTAGGCCATTCCCTCGAAGGTTTCAATGGCCGGGAAGATGTCTACGGTTTCTCCTTTTGCCCGAAAACTACCACGTTTGAATTCCAGTTCGTTATTCACGTAAAGGGCATCCACCAAACGGCGTAAAAGTTGATTACGGGCTATCTTTTGACCTTTCTGCAAGTAGATAATATTTGAACCGAAAGCAGTTGGGTCTGCCATACCGTAAAGACACGAAACGGATGAAATCACAATTACATCCCGGCGTCCGGATAGCAAGGATGCCGTGGTTCGTAACCGTAATTTGTCGATCTCGTCATTGATCATAAGATCTTTCTCGATATATGTGTTGGTGGTGGGCAGGTAGGCCTCCGGTTGGTAATAGTCGTAGTAAGATACAAAGTATTCTACTGCATTTTCAGGGAAGAAAGCCTTGAACTCCCCGTATAACTGGGCGGCCAACGTCTTGTTGTGGCTGAGGATTAGTGTCGGACGCTGAACCTCTTGTATCACGTTGGCAATCGTAAATGTCTTTCCCGATCCTGTAACTCCCAATAATACCTGCCCCGGGACTTCATCCAGAAGTCCTTGCGTTAGTTCCTTGATTGCTTCCGGTTGATCCCCGGTCGGTTCGAATTGGGAAGTTAGTTTAAACATTTACTAATTTTAGATTTTAAATTTTAGATTTTAAATTGAAAATGTTGGTTCTTCAATTTAAAATTTACAATTATTCAATTTACAATTAAGAAAGTTTGCTCATGAATTTTTCCGGGTTGATGATAAAGCGGTCGTGGATGGCCGAGCCGATAGGGGCGGTTTCATCCCATGCCTCGATAGAGAAACGAATACGGCGACCGTCAACCTCGGTGATGGTGGCTTTGCAGGTTACTTTCTTGCCAACAGCGGTTGCCTTCACGTGTTTGGTATTGATTTCGATACCTACGGTGTCGCTGTCGGCTTCCAACATTCCTTCCAGGCATTTGATAGCTGTGTTTTCCATTAAACCTACCATTGCGGGTGTTGCGAATACTTCCAGTTTCCCGGAACCGTAAACGGCTGCCGTGTCTTTATGTTGCACGGTAATTTCTTGTGTGAAAGAGTGTCCTATTTTTATTTCCATGATCTTTGAATTTGAATTGCAAAGTTAACTAATAATCCTGTATGGAAAGGTCGTTTTAAGAAGTTTTCACGTGATGTTATGGATTGTTTAAATTCGGTTAGCTGAAAAACAGGCGTACGGCTACAATGACAAGTACGACGAGCAGGAAATACCGAATGTATTTAGCTCCCCATTTGATACTGAAACGTACTCCTAACCATGCCCCAAGCATATTTCCACAGGCTAGGATGAGTCCGACTTTAAAATCCACGAGATCGTTCCAGATAAAGATTGCCAGAGCGATAATCGTGTAGAATAGCACGATAAATAGTTTTATGGCATTGGCTTTTAATAGATCGTAACCACATCCGAGAACCAACCCCGCCAGCAGGAAGAACCCGATACCGATTTGGATGAATCCGCCGTAAATTCCTAGGAAAAAGAAGATAATGTTTCGTAGCCACGGGCTTTTCATTTTTGCCTTGTCCGCATTTGCTTTAACCCAGGCATCCGGGTTCAAGAGTAGCATGAAAAACATGACGATTAAAAGTCCGGCAATGACTTTTTTGAATATCTCTTCGTTGATGTCCACGGCAATAAATGCACCCACGATACTTCCGAGGGCCACGGGGAGTAGCAGTTTAGAATCGGTTTTGAAATCAAGTATTTTTTTTTGTTTAAAGCCGCTGACGGATACCACGTTTTGCAATAAAATAGCAATCCGGTTGGTTGCGTTCGCCACGTTTGCCGGTAAGCCGATGAAGATAAGGAAAGGTACTACCAACATGGAGCCGCCCCCGGCAAACGTGTTGATAAAACCTGCGGCGGTACCGAGGAGTATGGTGACGATGATTTCGATTATTGTCATGGGGCAAAGTTAAAAACTAAAAGATAAAAGCTAAAAGTTTACCGTGAGTATTTCCGAGGATAGCGAAAGAATATAGCCAAAAGGGCTGCAACACCCATTAAGTACGGGTAGTAGAGGTACTGCATGATGGCTAGCGGGGTAATGGAGGCTAGACCGGCGGCCATGAGTAATTGCGCTCCGTAGGGAATGATACCTTGCACGAAACACGAGAATGTGTCTAGCAGGCTGGCTGATTTCCGGGGATCGACACCAAAACGATTGGCAATGTCTTTAGCTATGGGGCCGGACATGATGAGGGCTATCGTGTTGTTTGCCGTGCATAAATCGGCGAAACTGACTAGGGCGGCAATACTTAATTCGGCTCCTTTTTTTGATTTGACATGAGTTGTCAATTTCTGAATGATGTAGGCAATTCCCCCGTTGTAGCGAATCATTTCGAGCATTCCGCCTGCCAGCAACGTGATAATGATCAGTTCTCCCATATCGGAGATCCCCGAACCCATGGCGGCAAACCATTCCCAGAATTGAATGCTTCCGGTAATTATCCCGACTATACCGGAACAGAGAATACCGAGTAGAAGTACGATCATGACATTCACGCCAGCCAAGGCGGTGATTAGTACCAAAATGTAAGGAATTACTTTTAACCACTCGATCGGGGTGGCGCTGGGTGTTGTTGTTATTTCGCTGCCTTGGAACAGGTAAACGATAGTTACGAGTATAGCAACCGGGATGACAATTAAGCTATTGACTTTAAATTTATCTTTCATGTTACAGCCTTGCGTGCGGGTGGCAACAATGGTCGTGTCGGAGATAAAGGATAGGTTATCCCCGAACATGGCTCCTCCGACCACGATGGCTACCATGAAAGGCGTGTTTATGCCTGTTTGTGCGGCAATACCGACGGCGACGGGGGTAAGTGCCACGATCGTACCGACAGAAGTTCCCATGGAAAGTGAAATGAAACAGGCGGCAATAAACATCCCTGCGAGTAAGAGACTGTCCGGAAGTACGGATAAAGCGAGATTAACAGTCGCATCTACCGCCCCCACGGCTTTTGCCGTTTGGGCAAATGCCCCGGCAAGGATAAAAATCCACACCATGAGCATGATATTGCTGTTGGCGGCTCCTTTACAGAATAGGTCTATCCGTTTGTGGAGTTTTCCCCCGGAAGAGATGGCCACGGCCACAACGGAAGAGACGAGAAATGCCACGGTGATCGGCATTTTGTAAAAATCTCCCATGATGATAGAGGCGATCAGGTAGATACTTAAAAATATGATCAAGGGAGTTAGTGCCCAAAAGTTTGGTTTAGTTTCTTGTTGCATAGCTTAGAAAACTTGTTTTACAATTTCCTGAATATTTTCCGATTTCCCCATCGTGTAGTAATGAACGGCGGGAACCCCGTGTGCGATGAGTTCTTTACTCTGTGCCACGCACCATTCTATACCGACTTGGTTGATCTCCTTGTTATTTTTGCATGAACGAATCTCTTTAACCAGTTCGTGTGGGATGTCTATACTGAATGTACGTGGGAGCATTTCCAGATGTTTGAATGTTGATATGGGTTTTAATCCCGGTACGATAGGTACGGTAATTCCTTGCGCCCGGCATTTATCGACAAACTGGAAAAATTTGGAGTTATCGAAAAACATCTGGGTGACGATATAATTCGCTCCCGCATCGACTTTCTTTTTCAGGTTCTCGATGTCACAGGCTTGGTTGGGTGCCTCGTAATGTTTTTCCGGGTATCCGGCAACCCCGATGCAGAAGTTCGTGGGAACGGCATCTGTCAGCGTGTCATCCAAGTATTGGCCGTGGTTCATGCGAGTGATTTGTTCTACCAGTTCACAACTATATTGGTGTCCGCCTTCTTCGGGAGTAAAGAAACGTTCTCCCGGTATGGGATCACCCCGGAGTGCCATCACGTTTTCAATGTCAAGGAAATTCAAGTCTATGAGTTCGTTTTCGATCTTATGGCGGGTGGCTCCCCCGCACACGATATGAGGAACCATGTCCACGTTGTACCGTCTCATGATGGCTGCGGCCAGTGCCACGGAACCGGGGCGTTTTGTCACGGTAACTTTTTTGATCGTTCCGTCCGGGTATTCACGATATACCACTTCATCCCGGTGAAAGGTAATGTTAATGAATGGGGGAGCAAGGGCAATCAAGGGTTCGATGGCCTCGTATATTTTATTGATGTCTCCGCCTTTTAGTGGCGGTACCAGCTCGAAAGAGAATACCGCTTTGTCTGTATTGTTGAGTATGTCGATGACTTTCATAATTTTAGATTTTTAGATTCCAATAGTTTATCTATTTTAGAGTTCAAACTCCTCCGTCACTTCGTGCCACCTCCTCTATAAACAGAGGAGGAGTTGGTGACTCTTCCCGAAAACAGGGAGTATTCCAGCTCTCCCTCTGTTTATAGAGGGAGTACCCCGAAGGGGGGAGGGAGTTTGTTACTTTTATCTTATTTTAGAGTCTTATACGCTAAAATATTTTGCTTTAGGATGAGAAATCAGCATACCACACAGGCTTGTCGAGGGATAGATGGAATACCCCTCGGTGAGGCGTACCCCGATCTGGGCAGGAGCATCCAAGATGTCAAAGGCCAATTTCTTCATCGCATGATCCGGGCAAGTCGGGTAACCGAAAGCGGGACGGATGATGTGAGTTCCTTCATTGACTTGTTCCTGCATCCATTCCGCGCAGGCTTCTGCCAACCGGGCACAGAGACTTCCTCGTAACAAATGTTCAAAATTACGGCAATCGTTGCATTGGTGATCATCCTGTACTTTCAAGCAGAATAGTCCCACGCTGCCGATTCCTTTTTCTTTCGGGATGACAAAATCAGCCAGTGAAAGACACTCTTCCAAGTCCGCTTGTTGCCGGGGCATCGTGAATCGATATTGACCATCCAGAACGATGTCTTCATACTCCGAATAGGCATCAAAGAAACGGACAATGATGGAAACGTCAAATTCATTTCCGGCGATCACTTTACCCAGCATATCCAGTGCTGCCTGGTAAGTATGGTCCGCCTCGTCGTTCGTGTAAATGATTTCAGGGTATATCCCTTTGAATCCCCAGAAATGGAAAAATGGTGTCCAGTCGATTCTTTCCACTAAATCTTCGAGATTCAAGCGTTTTACCAGTAGATTGTGTTCTCCGAAAGTTGTGGGCTCCACGTGATCCCAATCGTATCGAGGGGCTCTCCGGCGAGCCTCTTCGAGTGATATTTGTTTTTGTTGATGTTGATTGTACAAAATTCGAATGTTTTCTTGTTCAACTTTTATTTCACGAATATAATTTTTCCGGTCATTCAGTAAACGCTTGATGATTCCCACGGTCCGGGATGCGTCACCGCCTGACACGACGCAATAATCGTATTTAGGTGCCAGTTTAACGGCCGTATGCACGGTTGAGGTCGTAGCCCCGCCAACAAGTAGGGGAACTTGTAATTGTTCTTTTTGCAACAGTTCGCACAGGTTTTCCATTTCCCCCAGAGAGGGCGTGATCAAACCGCTGACTCCGATAATATCTGCCTCGTGTTCTTTGGCAGCCTTAACAATACTCTGATTGTCAACCATGACACCAAGGTCGATTACATCCAGATTATTACAGGTCAGAACAATATTCACGATATTTTTACCGATGTCGTGTACGTCTCCTTTCACCGTGGCAATCACGACACGGGGGCGGCGGGTTACGTTTTTGCCCGATGCGTTGTGACGTTCGATTTCCGGTTGCAGGATGTGTACGGCTTCTTTCATAACCTTGGCTGATTTCACGACCTGTGGCAAGAACATTTTTCCTTCCCCGAAGAATTGTCCGACCCGTTCCATTCCTTTCATTAAAGGTTCTTCTATGATCTCGACCGGGCTGGCATAATGCGCGAGTGCCTCTTGAAGGTCTTCCGTCAGATAATCCGTGATTCCCTTGATTAGAGCGTGTCCGAGACGTTCTTCCAGGGGACGGTTCCGCCATTCTTCCTGTTGCACTGTTTTTACTTCTCCTTTCGTTTCCTTGTATTTTTCGGCAAGAGAGATTAGGGTTTCCGTTGCTTCAGGTGTACGGTTTAGTACGACGTCTTCCACGGCTTTCAGCAATATCGGGTCGATCTCGTCATATACCTGTAATATGGCAGGATTCACGATCGCCATGTCCAACCCTGCACGAATGGCATGGTACAAGAAAACGGAGTGCATGGCTTCCCGCACCGTGTTGTTTCCCCGGAACGAGAATGACAGGTTGGAGACACCACCGGATGTGCGGCATCCTTTCAAGTTTTGTTTAATCCAGCGTACCGCTTCGATATAGTCCACGGCATAGTTGTTGTGTTCCTCGATTCCGGTTCCGATGGCTAGTATGTTCACATCGAAGATAATGTTTTCAGGAGTAAATCCAGCTTGCGTGGTCAACAAGTCGTAAGCTCTTTGGCAAATGTCTATTTTACGTTGGTATGTCGTGGCTTGGCCTTCTTCGTCAAATGCCATCACGACCACGGCTGCCCCCAGACGTTGAATTTCTTTGGCTTTGTAAAGGAAGTCTTTTTCCCCTTCTTTCAAGCTGATCGAGTTTACAATACATTTTCCTTGCGTGTTTTTTAACCCGGCAAGGATGGTTTCCCACTTGGAAGAATCTATCATGAAAGCCGCTTTGGCAATATCCGGTTCGTTGCTGATGATTCGCACGAAACGTTCCATCTCGGCCGTGCCGTCCAACATGGCATCATCCATGTTGATGTCGATGATAGACGCTCCTGCCTCGATCTGTTTCCGGGCGATCGTGGCAGCCTCCGTGTAATTCTTTTCCCGGATAAGACGGGCAAATTTAGCGGAGCCTGCCACGTTTGTACGTTCGCCGATATTGATAAAATTGTTTAATTCCTTATCCACCACGACGGTATCGAGACCACTCACTTTTAGTTGGTGGTTGGATGTCGGGACTTTTCTAGGGGGGATGTCTTTCAAGGCGTTTGCGATTGCCCGGATGTGTTCCGGTGTCGTTCCGCAACATCCTCCGGCAATATTGATCAATCCCTCTTTTGCCATGTTCTGGAGACAAAGAGCGGTAAATTTCGGAGATTCGTCGTATTCTCCCATTTCATTCGGTAGTCCTGCGTTCGGGTATATACTGATGTAACACGGGATGCGTGGAGCCAGTTCCCGTAGGAAATGGTGTAACTCTTTCGCCCCGAATGAACAGTTCAGGCCAAAGCTGAGAATCGGGTAGTGGGAGAGACTCGTGAACAGGGCCTCCAGTGATTGTCCGGTCAGTGTACGTCCGCTTTTGTCGTTTACCGTGGCGGAAAGCATCACGGGAAGATGCGTACCTTTCTCTTCCTGTACTTTTGCGATAGCGTAAAGGGCGGCTTTTGCGTTCAGCCCGTCGTAGATGGTTTCAACCAGCAACAAATCTACGCCGCCTTCTATTAATGCCGTTACCTGACTGGCGTATGCATTGGCCAGCGTATCGAAATCCACGATTCGGTAAGTCGGTTGATCGGGATCAGGGGTGAGGGTCAGGGATTTATCGGTTGGTCCGATACTTCCTGCCACGTAAACTTTCCGTTCTTTACAAGCGGCTGCGGTTTCTTTTGCCAGACGGGCGCCTTCCAAGTTAAAGCGTTCCACCCATTCCGTACAACCGTATTCGGTTTGTGAAATAGCATTGGCATTGAAGGTGTTGGTTTCGATAATATCGGCTCCCGCATCAATATAGTTTTGATGTACCTGACGAATCACGTCCGGGCGGGTAATATTCAGCACATCGTTGTTTCCCTTTAGGGGGATCGGGTGGTGTGCGAATTCCTTGCCTCGGAAATCGGTTTCCGTCAACCGGAATTGCTGCAAAGCTGTTCCGGTGGCTCCATCCAGTATGTATATGCGATCTTGTAGGTTCATTTTTGTAATTTAGAATTTAAAGTTTAGAATGAAAGAGTTTTAAATCAAAAATGCCGTGAATTCCGATTTTGTCATCCTTGATACAGATGGCGGCAAGGATGTCTTTCGTCTTCCCGATCTTTTCGATGCAAGGGGCGATGTCGTCTGTTGTTTTGATTTCGTTGGCAAAAGCCGTGGCATACGTGTCGGCTAAAGCACAATTTTTACAAATAATCATGACGGCATCCGCTTTCCCGAAACTTAAAGAGGGACCCACGGTTCCGGATGAAGTACAAATTCCTAGGGGGGCGTGGTCAGCCCAGAGGGTGAAACCCACTTTTTCCGACAGGGGAGAGGGCCCGGCAAACACGGCAATATCTATGTTTTCTTGTATGTCCGCGTAGATGTCTCCGCCATTTTCCACGATGATTTCCCGCACCCCGTACTTTTCTTTGATCTCTTGACCAATTCGGCTGGCAACAGCCCCGGCAACCGCACTCATCGGACCGATTCCGGATTTTCTGGCCACCTCAGACATCTCTTGAAAAATGGTTGGGGCTCCCGGTTGTGCCTCGTAGGAAACGAGTGACGTGGCGTAATCCGGATCATTTTGCAGGTAAGCATCCATGTATTCCCGTAATGTTCGGATTCGGGATTCCGTGAATGTAGGTATGCTTTCTTGGAAAGATGCTTGATCTATTCCGATCCACAGGTCTGTCTCTTTGTAAGCAACCGTGAAAGAATACCAGCGCTCTTTCTGCAAATGCTCCCGATATGTGCGATTTTTGTACTCGATCATAACCGAATTAATTTATGATTTCAATTTTCAATTCTCCATTTTCCATTTTCAATTGTCTAGCAGCTTTCCGGATTACTGAATTCAATCTTGAAAAGTTTCAACGGGCAAGCTTTTAAACATAGTTTGCAGGCGATACATTTTTCGGGATTGAATTGTAGTTTCCAGTCGGGAGCCTCGATCGTCAAGGCGTGGGAGAAACAGGCCGAGGCACAGTTTCCGCAATTGATACAGCGGGATTCGTCGTAAGAAATCTTGCTGGATACAGGGCTTACGGTTACCCCGTTATCATTCAGGAAGGCGATAGCCTGTTCTATTCTCAAGGGATCCGCATCCATTTCGATCAAGAGTGATCCGGTTTTTCCGGGTTGTATCTCTGCCTTTAGGATATTTACTTTTACATCATAGATACGAATTAAGTCGTATGTCAAGGGTCTATCTGTTGCGTCAACCGGGAAGGTTAATATTACTTTTTTAGTCATAGCCGCTATTAATTTTAGATTTTACTAATTATTTGATTCTGTGATTTCCGATTAGATGATTATAAAATCACGTAATCGTTGAATCGGCAAGCACTTAATCTTTTTTCAATTCTCCATTTTCAATTTCTTGGAGTCCTTTTAGAGAAGTGCCTGTTGGCATGGGGCGAACGGGTTCCGTGAGCAGGAAGTCTCCTTTCTGAATCCATGACTTTAAAATCTCGGCAATTTGCCGGGCTTTTGACAAGCTGGCAACAGGAGCCGTTTTGATTTTATGGCCATTGACCTCGATCTCTCCACTTTGTAGGGCGGCGTAATTTGTTTTACCTAAAATCTTATTCCCGTCTCCGTAATCGACAACCGTGGTTTCTATTTGTTCATTTCGGATAGATACTCTGCGGGCAAGGTCTTCATCCAGAATCGGGATGGGGATGCCGATGCCGACAAACATGCTTACCCCGTATTTTTCGTAATAAACTCCTCTTAAAAATTCCGTACTCATGTTTTTTAAGTCACCGATTACGGCAATCGTGCGGGCATTGCTGGTGGGTATTCCGTGTTCGTTCGTTTCTTTCGTGGAGTGGAATTGTGTTCCGTTCCAAGTGACGTATCCTTCTGTCCCGCAGAGGAAAATACGAGTTCCTAAACCGATCGTACGACATTCCGGATCGTTCAACAGGGGAGATAATTCTCCGGCCGTGCTGTAAGAGGCATTTCGCAATTTTGGCAACAAGGTTCCCATGTACGTGTATTTAATTTTATCCGTGGAGTTAGTAGCCACGTTATAATTCTGGTAGGCATTTCTGGGGTTGTACAGGATGGCCTCGTTAATCGTATCTTTGGTGATCACCGTTTTGATATGTTTCCGGGGATAACAATCCGTACCTTTTCCCCAGGCCTCCAGCGTGATTTCTTTACCTACAATCAGGTCTTCTATGATATGGGCACCCCCGTAACTGGGATTTTCCGGGTTGCAATCAGTGGCACCCACGTAAGTGTCCACGGCGGCTAGTCCACCACTGACACGAATGCCGTTCAACTCGATTTTTTCCATGCGAATCGGGGGATTAGCGTGTCCGAAGTTTAGGAATGCCCCGGAGGAACACATTGCCCCGAAAGTGGCCGTGGTCACGACATCCACTTTCTCCGCAATCTCTTTCGGGGAGAGCGTTTTTGCCAGTTCTGATACCTCTTCGGCCGTCAACACGACAGCCGTACCTTTTTTGATTTTATCGTTTATTTCTGCGTATGTTTTAGCCATGATCTTGTACAATTTTTTAATGGATAAATTGTTTGTTGGTGATTTTTTATCTGTTAGCTGCCTTGCAACTAATTGATTTCTATGGATGATTTGATGGTATGCAATGACACGTTTTCACACGGTTTATCCTTGAAACCGATTCATAAAATCCTGAAAATTACCGTGTAATTTCCCAATCAAAAATCTGAAATTAAAAAAATCTAAAATAAAAAGTCCGGGGTATAAAAAATATTAGCGCATGCAGCGCATACGCATAGACATGGCGATAGAATGAATGAAAAGAATGCTACAATTTGTAGTGCAATAAATGCTGTTTTGTTTTGTTGTTTCTGTTTTCATTTTCTTTCAGCTTAAATTATAACTCCTGGTTCTCAGGTCGGGTTTTGGCACCTTGCAAGTGGTCTTGCAGGTTGTCGGAGTTTCCATGAGCCCGTTCTCTCGACTCCTCTTTATAATTCAAACAATCCTCGCAGATTGAATTGATTGGGACAAAGAAAAACAGAATAAATGAATAATGCAAGTATTTGGCGGGATTTTTTCAGCCGATCGAATATTTACGTCCGTGTAGTTTCCTAAAATCGAGTAAACCGATTTTAGAAAACTACATTAGAAATAAGGTAGGATTAGATAATCTTGAATCCTAGGGTTAAGTTCCATGATTTGGGAGCTTTTATATCGTCCCCGAATTTCTTTAATCCGAATTCGTAGTCAATGTCGAAAGTTACTTTCCAAACGTCAACTCCGGCTCCGATTTTCCCGTTCCACATCATTTTATCCGTGTTGAAGTCCTTTTTTAAATCCTTGGTCACGAAGGAAGCAACGGGACCCGCAAATCCACGCAATTTGAATACGGGGAGTTTAAGGATGTTATATCCAACCATAACAGGAATGTCGATGGAGCTGTATTTGAATTTCCCGATGGAACCGATTTCGCCATTAATTTTACTTTCTTTGTGAGCAAAGTTCAAGGCGGGTTCAAGATAAATACTTCCCAGATTGATACGGGCGAAAGCTCCAATCATATATCCCCCGTGGGAATCTACTTTCAAGTGTTTTGCACTGATTTTCGTATCATTCCATCCCGCATGTATACCAAAATTAATTGGGAGTGATTGGGCCATTGTTGCAAGGCCGATAAGGCTGAATAATGCCAATACTACAATTTTCTTCATACTGTTCTTTTTGTTTTAAATAATTGATTTATCTATTTAATTATATTCTATTCGTTTGAATTCCGAAAGGATGATGCCAGTGGCAACTCCCACGTTCAGGGATTCTGTCGAATAAAGACTGTGTGCAAAACTGGGAATTGTTATTTTGTGGTCTACCAGTTGTTCGATACCCGCGGTAATTCCGTTTCCCTCGTTTCCCATGACGATAAATCCCTTGGTTTGGAGGTTCATCCGGTAGATGTTTTCTCCTTCCAGAAATGTCCCGTAACAGGGAAAGTCCGGGTTCGTGAACCGGGGGATAAAACTGACAAGATCCAAGTAAAAAACGTTCACCCGGAATATTGCACCCATGCTTGCTTGAACGGATTTCGGGTTAAAAATGTTTGCACAATCGTGATCGCAAAATATGTTCCGGATACCGAACCAGTCGCAAACCCGGAGTATCGTGCCGATGTTGCCGGGGTCTTGAATGCCGTTGAGAATCACTGAAAGCGAGTCTTTTATCTCCTCCGGGTTGTATGTTTTAACGGGGATTTCGGCTAGTGCGATGACTTCCGGTAAGGATTTGAAATTGGAAATACGTCCCATCTCGATCTCGTTTACCTCGATCGTGTTACATTTTTTCACGTGTTGTTGATTACTTTCGATCCACGAGGGACGGGCAATCAATGAATCTATTTTCATGTCAGAGAGGAGTAATTCCTGAACGAGTTTATCTCCTTCTACCTTGTATAAATTATATTTTTCCCTGAATTTCTTTTTTTCAAGGTTTTGAATTACATTTGTTAGGTGTTTGCTAAGCATCATTTTTAAGCTTGCTGGTTAAAATAAAACACAAACATAGTATTTTTTTGAGATTTTTGAGCATGCGGGTAGCGTACAAGATAAGTTTTATTTTTTTTATATTCTTCATTTTTTATTCGTGTTCACCGACGAAGTATGTCGGGAAAGACGAGTATTTGTTGGATCGTGTGAAGGTGAAAGTGGATGATTATAAGCTTAATCGGTCTGATTTGAAACGAAATATCCGACAAAAACCGAATACCCGAATTTTGGGGGTTGCCCGTTTTCATCTGGGATTATATAATTTAAGCGGGAGAAATGAAAAAAAGAAATTTAACCAATGGTTACGACGTATCGGGGAGGCTCCCGTTATTTACGATCCTTTCATGACGCAACGAAGTGCGAGCCAGATTGAATTGTATCTCCATAATAAAGGGTTTTATAGTGCGGAAGTGTCAGATACGATCTTTTATAAGAAAAGGAAGGCGTTTGTGGAATACCACGTGAAAGTGGGACCTGTTACCCGGATTCAGGAAGTGCGATTTGACGATAAGGAGGGGGGACGGGTAAACCAGATCGCGGAGGAAAGCGGGTTGATGGCCAATTTTCGACGGGATACGGTGAATACTCTTTTGGAGAAAGATGCTCCATTGGATCTTGACGTCTTGGATGACGAACGGGAACGAATCACGAAGATGCTCCGGGAAAAGGGATATTTTAATTTCTCAAAGAATTTTATCCAGTTTTTTGCCGATACAACAAGCGCGGCTAAAGAAAATATGGCTAAAGTCTTCGTTCGAGTGGTTGAGAATGCGGTGGATAGCAACGCTTACAGGCGTTATTTCGTGCGGAACATCAGTGTGAATTTTGATTACGACCCGATGCTGACTGCAGAGCAGGTGGATTCTACGTATAATACTTTGTATTATAACGGTTATAATATTCTGTACAAGGGGAAATTAAAAATAAAACCCAAGATGATTATCGAAACCATCCAGTTGCAGCAGATGGAATTGTACGATGCCCGGCGGGTGATTGATACTTATGTGCGATTGCAGGCGCTGAATCTTTTCAAGATGGTGAATATCGATTTTAAAGAAGTGGAGTCGGATGGAGACGTGAAAGCTTTGGACTGCGTGATCCAGTTGTCACCCGTGAAGAGGCAATCCTATAATGTGTTCTTGGAGGGTACGCATAATTCAGGCAATATGGGAGTGGGAGGTAATTTTACTTATAACCATCGTAACGTGTTCCGTGCGGGGGAGAATATTTCGGCCAGTATTTGGGGAAGTTTGCGGAAAGAGCAGGTCAATGGAGAGGGAAAAATATTTAATACCTCGGAAATCGGAGCTGAATTGAAACTCGTGACCCCGCAGTTTTGGATGCCGTTTTTCAAGATGAAAGATTTCCGGCGGAATTATGCCCCGAAGACTTCGATTTCTTTTTCGTATAGCTATGAATATACCCCGTATTATACCCGTTCGATTGCTAATGCCCGTTTCGGTTATTTATGGCGGAAGGCAAATAAAAAGTGGAGGTATAATTTTGATTTGATTGATTTGAATTACGTGTTGATGAAGGATGTAGACCAGAATTTTATCGACGGTTTGAAAAATGAATATATCAAAAATGCCTACACGGATCATATGATCCTTTCTGCCGTTTTCTCTGCCACTTATACGGATCAGCAGGTGAACGTGAAAACGGCAAATTATAGTTATTTTCGGGTGAACACGGAAACTTCGGGGAATTTTCTTTCCGTTATAGATGGAATTGCCGGGAGTAAAAGTTCCGCGAGTGGAACGTTAAATGAAAAGTATTACAAAATTTTCGGGGTAAGGTACGCGCAATTTGTGAAAGCAGATGCCGAATATCGTTATAACTGGTATATCAACCGGGCGAATTCACTCGTGGGACGTCTTTTCGTGGGGTGTGGTTACCCGTATGGAAACATGAAGGTATTGCCTTTTGAGGAGGCGTATTACGGGGGTGGGGCAAACGACATCCGGGCTTGGCAGGCTAGGACATTAGGTCCCGGTTCTTATCTGGCCACGGAGAAATACCCGAATAGCGTGGGGGATTTCAAATTGGCGGGAAATATTGAATACCGTTTCAAGTTGATTTGGTTGTTGGAGGGAGCGTTGTTCGTGGATGCCGGAAACGTGTGGAATATTAACCCGAAAGAAAATCGTTTCGGGGCAAAACTGAATTACAATTTCTTTAACCAGATTGCTATCGGTACGGGGGCGGGATTGAGGTTGAACGCTAATTTCTTTTTGTTACGTTTTGATTTGGGAATCAAGGTAAAAGATCCTTCCATGCCCGAGGGAAATCGTTTCGTGTTATTTGATTCACGGGGAGGATTCCGACGCTCAGTATTCAACGTGGCGATCGGGTACCCGTTCTAATAATTTAGAATTTAGAATGAAAAAGGATATTGGCTTGTGGGAGTGGAATCTGGAGGCGTGACTTTATTGCGTCAATCGTTGATAAATTTGTAAATTATACCGATATTTGGGGGAATGACTTTTGCATTCATTTTAAACTCTAAATTCTAAATTTTAAATTATTGAAGTTGTGGTTACACAAATAGTTGTATACTTGTCTTTGTTGTTACAGATCGTTGCGATGGGATTCGCTATCAGTTTGTTTAAGCGGACGAAGTTTAATGCCGCTTGGATTTTGATTTCAACGGGCTTTTTTTTGATGGCGATTTACCGGGCGATAGAATTGGTTCCCTCGATGCACCGGGGAGAGTCGGAAGAGTTGTACCAGACGAAAGTGTGGTTGTCATTTGTTATTTCGCTGGCCTTTGCTATCGGGGCATTTTATATACGGAAAGTATTTCAGTTTTTACGTCGGCTGGATGGTATACGAAGTGAGACGGAAAAAAGGGTCCTGTCGGCTGTTATCCGCACGGAAGAACAGGAGCGGCAGCGTTTTGCTAAGGAATTGCATGACGGGCTAGGGCCTTTATTGAGTGTTATAAAAATGTTGCTTTCCGGTTTCGAGGAAAAGAACTTGCCTGAGGTAAACGACAAGATCAAGGGAAACCTGAAACAGGCCGTGGATGAGGCCATCACGAGCGTGCGGGAGATTTCAGCTAATATCAGTCCTCATATATTAAATAATTTTGGTTTAAAGGATGCCACGGAGTCATTTATTCGCAAGTTGCGTCCGGCTGAAGGTATTAGTATTAATTTTAAAACAAATATTGATAATCGTCGTTTTATATATAACGTGGAAGTTATCATGTACCGGGTAATTTGCGAGTTGATCAATAACACGTTGCGACATGCTAATGCCAGTAAAATCAGTATTGACCTACAGTTGCAGGGTGATGTTTTGTATTTGGAATACGAGGATAATGGCATGGGGTTTGACGTGAAGCAGGCCGAAAGTGATGGCGGGATGGGATTGAGTAACATGCAGTACCGGTTGAATTCGGGAAATGGAGATATAAAGATTTCCAGCGAATCGGGCCGGGGAATGATTGCGAGGGCTTTTATAACGTGTAAGTAAATCTTGTTTTATGGATAAATTGAGAATATATCTGGTTGATGATCACAAATTGTTTAGGGAGGGGTTGAAATTATTGCTTTCGACTCAGGATTTTGTTCGACATATTTACGAGGCTTCGAACGGGAGGGAGTTTATTGAGAATTTGTCGTTTGTTGATTGTGATGTCGTGCTGATGGATATAGAGATGCCGGAGATGAATGGTATTGATGCCACGATCGAGGCGATGAAAATGAAACCCAATTTGAAGATTATTGTTCTTTCCATGTACGGGGACGAGCAGTATTATTACAAGATGATTGATGCGGGAGCAAAGGGTTTCTTGTTGAAGAACTCGGGAATTGATAAGGTGGTAACGGCTATTCGGAAGGTGGCGGAAGGGGAAAGTTTCTTCTCGGAAGAGTTGCTGGTGAATATTCTGAATAATATGCGTGATAACAAAAGCGAGACACCGGAAACCGTAGATAATGATATTTCGGAACGGGAGCTGGAAATTTTGTATCACGTGTGCAAAGGATTGTCAAATCAGGAGATTGCGGACGAATTGTTTATCAGTAAACGTACGGTAGACAAGCACCGGGCAAATCTACTCAGTAAGACTGGATGTCGGAATACGGCGGCATTGGTGATGTATGCGATTAAAAATAATATTATAGAGATATAGATGAATGGGATGATTTTTGCAGCCGGTTTAGGTACCCGGTTGCGGCCATTGACAAACGATCGCCCGAAAGCTCTGGTAGAATTGAAAGGAAAGACGCTGTTGGAACGGGTGGTCGAGAGAATGAGAGAAGTGCAGGTGGAGCGGTTAGTGATTAATATTCATCATTTCGCCGATCAGGTAGAACTCTTTCTGAAAGAGAAAGGAGATTTCGGTATGGACATCGTTTTGTCCGATGAACGAGATGAGTTACTGGATACGGGAGGAGGGGTTTTGAAGGCCCGAGAATTATTTATTCCGGGGGAACCCGTGCTTATTCATAACGTGGATATTTTAACGGACTTGGATTTGAAGGCTCTCGTTTGTCAACATGAATCACGTGAGGCATACGCCACACTGGTCGTGCAACAGGCCGTTGCAGATCGGGTATTGAAGTTTAATCACGGTATTTTGAAGGGGTGGGAGAACAAGCGAACCGGGGAGCAAAAGATCGTGGACGAAGGCTTTTACGGGGCCACGGAGTTCAATTACTGCGGGATTCAGATTCTTAGCTCGGAATATTTAAAGCATATCATTCATCAGGGAGTATTCTCTATCATCGACGAGCATCTGGCGCAGGCAAAAGAACATCCTATCGAGCTTTTCCGGCACGATGGCCGATGTCTCGACTTGGGTACCCCGGAGGCAATAAAAGAAGCGAGTAATTTTAGATTTAATGATTTTAGATTTTAGATTCCAACCACACAAGCTATCCCTTCTTTTAATCTCTCAATCTAAAATCATTAAATCTAAAATCATTAAAGGCTTCTGTTTCCCGGGATTAGTTTTATCCTGTTCGTGTCTTCGAAGAACCTGAAATACATGTAGAGTTTGTAATTGAAATCAAACCCGTAGTCCCTGTTCAGGCTGTAATCGATATAACTGTTGATTCTCGGATCTCCGGCAGCATACCTTCTGTTCCATTCGATGGCATACTGGTGATTCATACTTTGGTAATAACTTTCCGAGTGTTGACTGGCCACGTTTTGGTGACTTGCCAACCAAAAATCGAATCCCGAATCAAAAACGATCAATTCATATTGCGCTGAATCTTTTATAGCGCAACGCCCCTTTTTATTTTGGGCTACCTCTTTTTGAGATGCACAGGAGAAAAATAGGGCAAGCATAAGGAGTAAACCGAATATTCTCATCATGTTTGATTTAAGTTATGCACTACTTTCCTCTAAGGTAAGAAAAAAAAATGAAAAAACGGCTGAACCAGCCGTTTTTATCTTTATTTTATAGCGATGGTTTCAATTTCAACCATGGCACCCATTGGAAGGGCTTTTACGGCAAAAGCTGCACGGGCAGGACAATCTGTCTTGTAATATTTGGCATAGATTTCGTTCATATCAGCGAAATAAGACATATCTCCCAACAGGCAAGTTGATTTAACCACGTTGTCAAAAGTATATCCGGCTTCTTCTAGGATGTAACCGATATTTTTCAAACATTGTTCTGTTTGTTCTTTTACTCCACCTTCAACGAATTTTCCGGTGTTCACGTCAATAGGAAGTTGACCACTGATGTAAAGCGTTCCGTTTGCTTCAATTGCTTGACTGTAAGGACCGATGGCTTTCGGTGCTTTTGGTGAGTTGATTACTTTTTTCATAATGACTTTATTTTATCAATTAAAAAATAGATTTCTGTTTCTTTGTCGCGAATATAACGAAAATCGAGTTGTGATTTCTTCAAGAGGGATAAAATAAAAAACTAAAAGTTGAGACATCTGCCTCAACCTTTAGTTTTTTATCCTCAATTACAAGTATGATTAGTAATTGTTTTTCTTTTCCTCGAAATATGCTTGAGGATGAGCGCAAGCGGGACACGCTTTCGGGGCTGTTTTGCCTTCGTAAACGAAACCGCAGTTACGGCATTGCCACAGGATCACTTCGTCTCTCTCGAATACTTTACCGGCTTCCACGCGAGCTAAAAGCGTTCTGTAACGAGCCTCGTGTTCTGCCTCTACTTTCGCAATGTTACGGAATACAGCAGCGATGGCGGTAAATCCTTCTTCCTCGGCAACTTTAGCAAATTCCGGGTAGAGGTCTGACCATTCTTCATTTTCTCCTTCTGCGGCAGCTTTCAGATTCTCTGCTGTTGTTCCGATTACACCTGCGGGGTAAGATGCGGTGATTTCAACCATTCCACCTTCTAAGAATTTGAAGAATCTCTTGGCGTGTTCTTTTTCCTGTTCGGCAGTTTCCATGAATACTCCGGCGATTTGTTCGAATCCTTCTTTTTTAGCTACACTAGCGAAAAAAGTATAACGACTTCTGGCCTGTGATTCACCGGCAAATGATTTCAATAAGTTTTGTTCTGTTTTTGTTCCTTTAATGCTCATAAATTTAATCTTTTTAGTGGTCGTGTTTTGATAGCACAATAATACGACAATTTGTTTTGATAAACAAATATTTAGTTTTTATCAGATGATAGAAAATGCCTATAAAGTGTAATTTTTTCTATCTCTGATGTACTACCGTATGGCCAGTATCAAGCATTTTTTTGAATTGAATAATCCGTGATTCCCAGACTTTCATAAGTCTTCATGAGAGCTTCATCATCATCCGTGATCACGAGTAACTTATCTCCGGTATGTAGTTTGGTTTTTCCCTTGGGAACGCAATAGGAATCGTTCTTTTTGATCAAGGCTACCAACGTGTTATCCGGTAATACCAAATCCATTAATTTGTCGCCTTTTGCCAGCATGGAAGGAATGACTTCAATTTCGGACATGGCGGTTTTAATTTCTTCGGGTAGTTCGACGTTAAAGACGTTTTTACGTTCTTCAGGGGTTGACAAACCGAGTAATTTTGCCATGAAACTGACAGTTGTCCCTTGTACGACCAAAGAAAGAATGGTAATGAAGAATACCACGTTAAATATTAATGATGCGTGCTGGATGTTTGCGATTAGCGGGTACGTGGCAAAAATGATGGGGACTGCTCCGCGCAAACCGACCCATGAAACGTATGCCCGTGCTTTTGTGGTCATTTTCCGGAAGGGGAGAAGGCACAAAAATACACTTATCGGACGAGCCAGTATAATCATGAATACCCCGATAAGAATGCTTAACACCGCAACCGGGAATAATTCAGCCGGGTTTACTAAAAGGCCTAATGTGAGGAACATCACGATTTGGAATAACCATGTGATACCGTCGAAAAAGGTGGTAAGACTCTTCTTGTGTACCACTTTGTGATTTCCAACTACTAAGCCGGCTAAATAAACTGCCAGATAACCGTTACCTTTTACCAGATCTGTGAACGAGAAAATGAAAAACACGAAGGCTAATAAAAGAACGGGATATAATGATTGGTTGATGTTTAGTTTATTGATGCAGTATACTGCCAATCTTCCTAACAAGTAACCGGATACGGCACCAATGCTCATCTGCATGATGAATTGCAGTATCGTGTTACTTAAACTGCTTTCTCCGGATTGGATAATTCCGATAAGTAATATCGTTAACATATAGGCCATCGGGTCATTACTACCACTTTCCAGCTCTAGCATGGGGCGTAAATTCTCTTTTAGTCCTTGTCGTTTGGAACGGAGGATCGAGAACACGGATGCGGAATCGGTAGATGACATGACGGAGGCGAGTAACAATGATTCTGTGAAATTTAGGGTGACGAAACTATTTTCGAGATTCGTGATATAATAGATAAAATAACCCGTGAGAAAGGCCGTAAACATGACTCCGGCCGTGGCGAGAACAATGCCTTGTCCCAGAACGGGTTTGATTTCTGCCGCACTTGTATCCATACCACCGGAAAACAATATAATACTTAATGCAATCACTCCGATAAATTGAGCGGTTTGCGGGTTGTTAAACTCGATCCCTAAACCGTCGGTTCCGAAAAGCATTCCTACTCCCAAAAAGAGAAGTAAAGCGGGTACTCCGAAACGGAAACCTGCTTTTCCGACAACGATACTAATAAATAATAGGATAGATCCAATAAGTAATATATTTCCGGCATTTAGAATCATAAGTGTTTAATTTTAAAGGGTTATTTATCTAGTTTGAGCCTCCTTCTCGCTTGGCGTGGTTTTTCTTTTTTACGAAAGAACGGCCACTAGGTTTTCGTCCTCTGCCTTTTGACGAGCCATGTTCGAATGCTTTCGGATTGTATTCCGGTGCCGGTCCCAAGTAGGCGGGGAGCGGTATCTTGTAAATCGTTTCTTCAATAAATTGCTCTATGCGATGAAACTTTCCTTGTTCCGCCCCGGAGACAAAGGTCAAGGCAACACCTTCTGCGCTGGCTCTCGCTGTTCGTCCGATACGGTGAATATAATCTTCCGGATCATGGGGAACGTCAAAGTTGATTACCAATCCAATCTCATCAATATCTATACCACGGGATACGATGTCGGTGGCAACGAGTATATCTATTTTATTATTTTTAAAATCCATCATAACAGATTCCCGTTCTGACTGCTCCAAGTCGGAGTGCATGGCTGCTACATTGAATTTTTTACGTTTTAAGGTGAAGGCGAGGTCTTTTACTTTTTGTTTGGAAGAGGCGAAGATTAGCGTTTTGTGTAAGACCGGTTTGCTGAAAAGCTCTTCAATGATACCCATTTTCTGGCTTTCGTGGCAGATGTAGGCGGCTTGCATGATGGCTTCGTTGGGTTTGGATACCGCCACGTTGATTTCTACCGGGTCTCGAAGTACGTTTTGGGCTAACTGCCGTATCTTCGGGGGCATCGTGGCCGAGAAGAGTATGGTTTGTCGGTCTTTGGGCAGTTTGTTCACGATTTGCATGATGTCGTCAAAAAATCCCATATCCAGCATCCGGTCGGCCTCGTCAAGGATAAAGTATTTTACTTGCGAAAGGTCCACATCGCTATGTTGCAGATGCGCGATCAACCGTCCCGGTGTTGCGATGGCAACATCCGCACCCAGACGCAATGCTTTTTTCTGTTGATCCCATAAACTTCCGTCACCACCCCCATAGACGACTACTGTCGAAACAGGGAGAAAATAAGAAAATCCCTCGAATTGTACATCTATTTGTTGGGCTAATTCCCGGGTGGGAGCCATGATCACAGCTTTTACCGTATCCGATCGGTTCTCTTCTTTGATTAATCGATTTAAAATCGGAAGGGTGTAAGCGGCTGTTTTTCCAGTGCCTGTCTGTGCGCAGGCGATTAAATCTTTTCCCTCTAAGATAACAGGGATCGTTAATTCTTGTATAGGGGTTGTTTCCTGAAAATTCATGGCATCTAATCCTTGCAACAATGAATCCTCTAGTTCCAGCTCGTCAAATCTCATCTTTTATATCTCTACTATTCTTTATTTTTAATGCTGCCTTTTTCCTGTTTTAAAGTACAGCGGCAGGAGAAAATTACACATAAATCTATCATCGTGTCAATCCCTTCTGTTTGTTGCAAAGTTAAAAAAAATATTTTATTCCCATTCACTCGTGGAATCTTTTAATTCCGGGATGAACGAGGACTTGAATATGATATTTTTCTTCCTGATACGGCGTTGACGGTTGTAGTCCTGTAATGCTTTCAAGGCGATTTTACCCAGTAATACGATTGCGATCAAGTTGGTTATAGCCATGATTGCCATGAATAGATCGGCAATATTCCACACGAGATCTAGGGCGGCGATTGATCCGAACATGACCATTCCCCCCACGATAATTCGGTAAAGTTGTAAATAGGTTTTATTCTTGGATATGAAAAATAAGTTTGTTTCACAGTATGAATAGTTACCCACGATGGAACTGAAAGCAAACAGAAGTATACAAATAGCGATAAATTGTCCTCCCACGCTTCCGATCTGGTGAGACAGGGCCATTTGTGTCAGCTGGATTCCTTTCACCGAGCCGTCTAGCGGAACGTCCGAAAGTAGGATAATGAGTGCTGTGCAGCTACAAATGATCAGCGTGTCGGTGAAAACACTGAGTGCTTGGATTAATCCTTGTTTCACCGGGTGAGAGACGGTTGCCGTTGCGGCAGCATTTGGGGCAGACCCCATACCCGCTTCATTTGAGAAAAGTCCTCGCCGGACACCTTGCATGATGACGGCTCCTAAACCCCCGCTTGCGAATTGTTCGAATCCGAATGCGTTCGTAAAAATAGAACCAATGACATGAGGTAATGTTCCGAGATGCGTGAACAGGATGAAAGCGGCAAGTAGAATGTATGCGATAGCCATGAGGGGGACGATAATCCCGGATATAACGGCGATCCGGTGAATTCCACCGAATATGACCAGTAGGGTGAACAGGGTTAGAATGATTCCCAGCCAGACACGGCTTGTACCGAAGACTTCATGAAATGCCAAGGTAACGGTATTTGCCTGTACCGAGTTGAATACAAGTCCGAAGGTGATGGTAATGATGACTGCAAAAAGAATACCTAACCATCGTTTTTTCAAACCTTTTTCCATGTAAAAGGCGGGTCCCCCGATGAACGAGCGGTCTCCTTTAACTTTATATATTTGGGCTAATGTGGATTCGATGAAGGCAGAGGCAGAACCGATAAGCGCTATAAGCCACATCCAAAATATAGCTCCCGGTCCTCCCAAGGCTAGAGCTGTAGCCACACCCGCTAGGTTACCTGTACCAACTCGCGAAGCGGTTGCAATGCAAAATGCTTGAAAAGAAGAAACCGAGTTCTTGTGGTTCCCGCTTGCTATTCCGTCACCGAGCAGCCGGAACATTTCCCGGATATTCCGGAATTGTACGAATCTACTCTTGAAGGTAAAGTAGATCCCGATACAGATGAGCAGGGCTATTAATATATAGGTCCAGATAAAATCATTGGTTACTATAATCCAGTTGTTTAAATTTTCCATAACCGCATTACGTATTTAAATTACGAGTTTAAAGAAAAAGTTCACACCATTCCTCGAAACGGGCGGCTGTTTCTTCGCCGTAAAAGGCCATTTCTGCTCGGATTTTGCCTAGTTTCTTTTCCCGGGTTAAATTGGTTTTCGAATAAAATTTATCGGCAAAAGCGATTAGTTTTTCTTCAAGCGTAACGGGGAGCATATCTCGTTGGGGTAAAGGTAAATGATTCTCCTTGATCATTTCAAGTGATATGCCGGCTCCCGTGTGTCGTTCACATACTAGAGCATGGCGGGGAAGGCCTTCCTCGCGGAGTAGATCGGCTCCCAGATAACCGTGGCAGATGTAGGGATGTTCTCCGAAACAACCGATGTCCGGGGCCTTCGTGAGAAAAATCCCGATGTCGTGGAGCATGGCAGCCTCTTGAATGAAGGGAATGTCCAGATCCATTTCGGGATGTCGGATAGCCAGTGATTGTGCTTTATCTCGAACAAGTTGGCTATGTATGAGGAGGGATTGCCCGGCGAGGGAATCCAACGTGTAATATTTACGAATAATATCTAATGGGTTTATCATTATTTGTTCTTTTTTTTAAACTTGCAAATATAGATGTTTGCTCGTGAAAATGTCATGACTGGTTTATTATAAATATTCCGGGTTATTTGTAACGGACCCCGACGGTTCTCCAGTCTATAATTGTCCATAATTTTTCGATGTGTTCCGGACGGCGATTCTGGTAATCAAGGTAATAAGCGTGTTCCCAAACGTCGATCCCTACTATCGGAGTGTAACCTTTGGTAATTGGGTTCCCGGCGTTGCTCTCGGAGAAAATGTATAGTTTCCCTTTTTTGTCCTTTGCGAGCCATACCCATCCGGACCCGAATAACGAGGTGGCGGCAGCCGAGAACTCCTTTTTGAAATTATCGAATGAACCCCATTCTTTTTCTATGGCAGCAAGTAGCGCTCCTGATGGGGTATGTTCTGCTTTCGGAGAGAACGAATTGAAATAGATAATATGGTTCAGCGCTTGTGCTGCGTTGTTAAATATCGCTCCGGTGGAGTTCTTGACGATGGTTTCAAGATCACAATTCTCGAATGGTGTCCCCATGATCAATTTATTCAGGTTATCAATGTAGGTTTTCAGATGTTTACCATGATGTAGTTTTATGGTGGTTTCACTGATAACAGGTGCGAGGGCATTTGTTTCGTAAGGTAAAGGCGGGAGGGAAAATTTCTCTTTTGTTGTTTGTTGTTGAGCCCACAATGCCCCGCTTGTCGTGACGAGAAGGGCAACTATCCATATCTTTTTGAATGCTTGTTTTGTTTTCATCTTCTATTTTTCTTTTAAAGTTTATGTCATTTACGAATAAAAGTACATTTTGGTTATTAAAAAGTCCTCTAACTTTTATAATTTTGACTATTTTTATGAAAGAGAGCGGTGGGGGAACAAATGTGCAATTTCAAAATTTGAGTATATGATCAGGATAAATGTTACAATTGAGGTGAAGAGTGAGGTTCGCGCTCATGTCGTGGAACTTTTGCATGAGATGTCTGAATTGTCAAGACAAGAAACGGGGTGTATCGGGTACGAGATATTTGAAAATAGTCGTTTGAATAACGTGTTGATGATCGTGGAGACGTGGGAAAATGAAGCTTTGTTGGCTATTCATAAAGAAAGCGACCATTTCGTGAGGATTATTCCGCAAGTGCGGGAGCTGGCGACGGAAATGTGTAGCCAGAAATTTACGGATATGCTTCCATAAGCGCAAGAAGACATTTTATCACTCGTTAAAAATATTCGTAAAAAAATCACTAAAAAGAGAACCTTTTCATGTTTCAGTTCGTTAAATTAGGTACGAACATAAAAATTAAAGAATATGAAACATGAAACTTCAAATCTACTGATAGGGCTAGGTATTGGCGCTGTTGTAGGAGTTGCTGTCGGTTATTTAATGGTAGCTGATAATCGTAAAAAATTAGCGGAAGAATTCGATCATGCCGTGTCTAAAGTGAAAGAAGAGGTGAAGGAGGTTTATTCAAAAGCAAAAAACAAGGCCGAGAACGTGAAAGAACACGTGACCGAGGATGTCAATCATGTAGCTGAAAAGGTTGCGGGGAAGACTGCTACGGAAACGAAGTAATAGCTTATGGAGAATATTGCCGAGAAGACGTTCGCTGAGTTGAAAGAGGATATTTCAACTTACGTGGAATTGAGGCTAGAGCTATTAAAATTGAATACATACGAAAGGGTTGCTAAGACAATGGCAGTCTTTTCGTATGGTATTGTTTTGGTTTTATTGGCTTTTTTTGCCATTTTATTTTTGTTCTTGGCGTTAGGTTTTTTCTTGGGAGAATTATTGGGTAGCATGGCTTTGGGATTCGTGTTGGTGGTTGGGATGTACCTGTTGTTGTTCGGTATAACGATGTTTTTCAAGAGAAAGATCACGTCCAAGGTGATGAACGAGATTATAACAGCAATGATGAGTAAGGATGAAAAGGATAATGAGGAGACAACCGACCCCGCTGGACATGTTGATGGCGGAACAGCGCCGGGTGCGTGAGAGTTGCCGGGTGCAGGAACAGAAAATAAACGAGGATTTTAAGTTCATACATGATCATTCCGGGCGGATTTTGTTTGCCGGGATTTCTTCTTTGTTTTTTTCTAAACGAAGAGAAAACGGGAAGAATGACGGGGGAGAAGAGGCGGAAGGACAAATCCCGATGTTGGGAATGATGTTTAAAAATATTTCGCCCTTGTTGTGGGAGGCCGCTTTGCCAATCCTTTTGCGTTGGGGATTGGGGCGAGTTGGTAATTTGTTTAAAAAACGCCCCAAACGATAAAAGTTAAAAGATAAAAACTAAAAGTTGAAAGTAGGAAATTAAGAAGCGTCGGCCTTGTGCGGTTGGAATCTAAAATTAATAAGGCCTTGTGTGGTTGGAATCTAAAATTTAGAATCTAAAATCTAAAATAAACGACGAGTTTTATTATCTTTGTGTCCTCTATTCGGGTTATATTTCTGAAAATAGTGGGTCAATCACGGCCATTCCATCAAGAGGTGTTTTATTTTAATAGAAGGAGGATAAAGAGTTATGTCGAGTATTAATGCATCGCAGGTTTTGGAGACAAAGCCAGTCGGCAAGTTATTGTTACAGTATTCAATCCCTGCAATCATCGGGATGACGGTAACGTCATTGTATAATATTATTGATAGCGTTTTTATCGGGCATGGCGTGGGGCCGTTAGCTATATCGGGTTTAGCGATCACTTTTCCCTTGATGAACCTGATTATTGCTTTTTCGACTTTGGTGGGCATCGGGGGTGCGACAATCAGTTCGATTTATCTTGGGCAGAAAGACACGGAGAAAACAAATTCTGTCTTGGGGAACGTGTTGTTGTTATGCATGATTAATGGATTTTGTTTCGGGGGATTGACCTTGATATTCCTAGATCCGATCTTGCATTTCTTCGGGGCTAGTCCGGCGACTTTACCTTATGCCCGGGATTTTATGCAGGTTATCTTGATGGGGAATCCGATAGCTTTTACTTTTATCGGTCTGAATAACGTGATGCGAGCCACGGGGTACCCAAAGAAGGCGATGTTAAGTTCTTTACTGACCGTGTTTGCCAATATTATTTTGGCTCCGATATTTATTTTTCATTTGGATTGGGGAATCCGGGGAGCGGCATTGGCCACGGTAATCTCCCAGTCGATCGGTTTAATCTGGATCGTGAGTCACTACCTGAACAAGAACACGACGATACGTTTTAAGCCGGGGATATTTAAATTGCGAGGTCGAATAATCATGAGCATTTTTTCCATCGGGATGTCACCTTTCTTGATGAACGTGTGTGCCAGTTCGGTGGTCATTATATTGAATAACAGTTTTATGCGCTATGGCGGTGACTTGGCTATCGGAGCCTACGGAATAGTAAACCGGGTACTGACCTTGTTTATCATGATTGAGATCGGGGTGACACAGGGGATGCAGCCGGTAATTGGGTTTAATTACGGGGCACTTCTTTTTGACCGGGTGCGTAAGACTTTACGTTACGCTTTGATTGCCGGGTTTTCGATCATGACATTCGGTTTTTTATTAAGTCAGCTATTCCCTTCGGCTATCGTGGGGATGTTCACGGATAATCACGAGTTGATGGAATTATCTAAATTCGGCTTACGAGTGACTTGCCTGATGTTTCCTCTTGCGGGGTGCCAGATTATTATCACGAACTTTTTTCAATCTATCGGGAAAGCTAAAGTCTCCATATTTTTGTCTCTTTCCCGACAATTACTATTTTTGATACCGTTTTTGTTAATATTGCCTCGTTTCTGGGGAATTACAGGCGTGTGGAGTAGTATGCCTATGGCAGATTTTATTTCTTTCATGACCACGATAGGTACGTTCATGTATTTTGTCAGAAAAGGGCTTTTGTTTAAAACCAATAAAATAGTGGAATGAAAATAGTTAAATTATTACTTGGCGTGTGGGTAGGGTTATGTTTTGGGGCGTGTGACAAAAAATCGGATTTTTTTACCGGGGAGGAACGGGAACGTATCGGGCATTCGGAAGAGGCGGGAATCATGCCCCTGTTTCTTGTCACAGACCGGGCCGATTCATTGTTTTTGCGTTTACAGGCAAAGGAATTCGGGAAAGAAGATATCGAGACGGAAACTTTTCGTGTTTTAAGGTCACGTATGCTTGCTACCGTGAGGGATTCTTTGAACGAGGGAGTGGGTATTGCGGCTCCTCAAGTCGGTATATCACGTCAATTAGTTGCCGTGCAGCGTTTGGATAAAGTGGGAGAGCCTTTTGAATTTTACGTGAACCCGGAAATCGTTTATTTTTCTCAAGATTCAGTTTTAGGAGAGGAAGGTTGCTTGTCGATCCCGGATCGGACGGGGGCGGTATATCGGTCTAAAGAGATTATCGTGCGCTATCGGGATGAACTTTCTTTCGAGTGGAGACAAGATACGGTGAGAGAATTTACAGCCCGTATTTTTCAACATGAGATCGATCATTTGAATGGAATCCTGTACACAGATTATCTTCTGTAAGTTTTAAGGATATAAATAATAAACGGGTTCTCGATTTTCGGGAACCCGTTTATTAAAAAAATGTCTATTCGTCGAGCGTTACGGCTCCTGAAAGAGCCACAGCCTCTTTATTACGGAAAGTCATGATCGGTGATACAGCCTCGTAAGCTGACATGATGTACTCGAAGAGTTGTGCCGTCACCAGTTTTCCGCGTTCAGCTAATGAGAGTTTCAATTTAATACCCGTGTCCTCGTCTTCTGAACTTTGTAATTCGGAGAGTTCCCCGAATTGTTTGGTTTCTAATAGATATTGCACCCGGTGCAATTCATCTGATTCGAAAAATAACTCGTAATTTTTCTCGTCCCGGTTCTTACTGAATAAAGTTGTTTTCATCTTCTTGTGTTGTGTGTGTGTATATATATATACAACGTTCCCAGCGTTGCTCTGTTTTTTATATCAAAGGATAACACTTAATCGTGTAAACATCTTGTATTAGTACAAGATACGTGCCATATTTTCGAGAAGTTTTAAATAATTAACAAACAGAGTTCATGGAAATATCGCTTGGGGTGCGATATGAATACTTCGTGTATTCCCGTGTGATCTGTTTCCTTATTAATGGTAAGACTTTCATTTGCCTGTTTGTAGACTCCGTCCAGCATCACTCGAACCCGGCAGGGTAACTCTGATCTTGTCATGCTGACAAGTGAAGTCCGAATTAACGGGCTGGGATATTGACTCTGAAAATCAAGGCTTTGTCCCTTGTTTATGGAGTCATGTAATTGTGCTAGTTGGTAGGTCTCTGCCGTATGTTGAGATTCAGTCATGATCAGTCCCATGGCAACATTACTGAGTTGTGTTACCACAAGAATAAGAATACTATGCAATATGAATCTTATCATACTTAGTGTTTGTTTCAAATTTAAAGAATATAAATTGCATTTGCAATGTTTTTCTTCTTTTTTTCTATCGATCTATATAAAAATAAGTATTTTTACTACCGGAAATTGTTTTTTTGTTTCGAAAAGGTTACAAATTAACATTTTATATACCCCATTATTCTACAATTTATGTGGATTTATTACTCATTTATAATCTTTTTTACGATAGACGTTGAAAAAAGATATAGAATAATAAATAATTTTGAAATTTGGATTGCATTATAAAGCGAACTTAATGGAAATAAGAAGTAAACAGGAAAATTTTAGGTTACGGGAGTGGAAGTTGACGGATATAGACTCGTTAGCGAAACATATTAATAACGTGAAAATATGGAATAACGTGCGGGATGGACTTCCATACCCGTATACAATGTTGGATGCCGATAAGTATATCCGGATGGTACAAGCCCAGCCTTATGTCCAAAATTTTGCCATAGAGGTAGCGGGAGAGGCCGTGGGTGGGGTAGGGATCGTACCCTTGACTGATGTGGAGCGTCTTAGTGCGGAGGTCGGTTATTGGCTGGGTGAGGACTATTGGGGGCGGGGAATAATGGGCGAGGCTGTTGCGTTGCTGGTTGATTACGTGTTTCGGGAAACCGGAATTATTCGTTTGTTTGCCTCTGTTTACGAGTATAATCCTGCCTCGATGAAAGTGTTGGAAAAAGTTGGTTTTACCAGACAGGCTATTTTGCGTGATGCAGCGATTAAAAACGGACGGGTGATAGATATGTATTATTATGATTTAGTAAAGCGTGAGGTATGAAAAAGCGAGTGTTGATCACCGGCGCCGCGGGAAATTTGGGAGGATTGCTCGCCCGTCATTTGTTGAAAGACGAGATGTTGTTGCATCTTCTCGTTCATTGTAAAGATGTAAGTCAGGAATTAAAGACGAAAGATAATGTGAACGTGTTCCGGGCGGATCTTGCTGTGCGGGAGAGTTTGAGGGATGCTTTGAATGGGGTCGATACTATCGTTCATTTTGCCGGGGTGCTTTTCAAGCATAATCCGGAAAAGTTTTTAAAGACGACAAATACCCTATATTTTAAAAATTTATTGGATGTGGCCGTTCAAAAAGGGGTAAAGCGGGTTATTTTAATTAGTTTCCCGCACGTGGAGGGTGAGACAACCCCGAATCATCCCGCTAGGGGAAGATTGGACGGAAATCCTATTTCGATGCATGCCCGGACTCGCTTGGAAGAGGAAAGGTTACTATTCGAGTATGGGGAGCGAAGCGGTTTTGAACCTGTCGCTTTAAGAGTCGGGATGGTTTACGGGAAAGGGATCTTGATGATTGATGCGGCCCGTTGGTTTTCTCGTCATGCCCTGCTGGGAGTTTGGAGAAAGCCTACTTGTATTCATTTGATCTCCACGGATGACTTTTTGGAGGCGACGAGGGCGGCAATCATGAATGAAGGGGTACGTGGAATTTATCATGTTGGGGATGAGGGTATTCAGACCTTGCAAGAATTCTTGGACGAGGCTACAAAATACTGGCACACGTGTAGGCCTTGGCGAATGCCTTTATGGATGATTAATACGGCGGCACGAGTGTTCGAGTTGGTTTCCCGACTGTTCGGGGTTAGAAGCCCGTTAACCATCGATTTTATTCGGATCGGGCGAGTGTCGTATTACGGGGATACTTCCCGGATGAGGAAGGAGCTATTACCTTGTTTAAAATACAAGAATTTTAGAGAAGGATTGGAAACACTATAAAATAAGAATCATGATGAAGCATGGCGTTTTATTGATTTTAGTGGTGATGGTTGTTTCGTGTGCTACTCCCAGTTATATGCATTTATACGAGTCCCCGAAAAGTCTGGATTTCACGACGGGTAAATGGTTGGTGACGAACGTGGAAACTCAGTTACCTCTCATGTACAAGGAAGGGTTGACACGTGATCTATTAAAGGAATTGAAAAAGATGGGAGGGGATTCTATTTATTTTTTGAATGATATATCCTTGAAATACCTGTCTCATGACAAACTCACTTTTGAGTTGTCTCTCGAAGTGATGGAGACGTTGAAGAAAACGACGGATTACAAGTATGTGGTGACTGCCACGGCTCGAAAAGTACGTAATGAGGTCAGCGATCTGATTTATCCCGGGGGACCACTTTCTTACCAGAAGAGCGAGTCGGAAGTCTGTATTGCCGTGTATGATGTTTCTCTGGGAGCCCGGATTTATTTCCAGCGAATAATAGCATCCGTGACACTGGATGCGGGAGACGAGCAAGTTGTGTTTGCTCGTTCGGCTGGTACATTATTATATAATGCGATGAAAAAAGGGCTGAAGGATATAAAAAAGAATTCCCGGAAGGTAAAAAAAGAACGAGGTGGGAAGTAGTGGTATTGACAGTCTATTTCGCCCGTGTCTTGCCGTAGTCTCGTTAATATGATGATTGTATGAGAACATGATGTCAGGAACAAATTAATTCCCCGTATCGTTGACCTATCGTTAATCTATCGTTAACCTATCGTTAACCTCTTAGCGAGACATAGGTGGGATACCGGTGTATTTACCTTGAGATATAGTGAGATCCAAATGCAAGATTACCGTGAAATCTCGTGATAGACTAAATACTAATTAACAAATAAAAAAAGACCGCAATCCATGTTGCGGTCTCTTTGTATATTTAGAAAGTCTTATTACCAAGCGAACATAGGTCTGTCACTCATCATGGCGTTTACTTCTTTCTTTACTTGTGCGATCACGGCTTCATCGTCCGGGGCGCTCAATACTCTGTCGATCATGTCCACGATGATAGGCATATGCTCCTCTTTCAAACCACGAGTGGTGATTGCCGGAGTTCCTACACGAAGACCTGAAGTAGAGAACGGGGTGCGGGTATCAAATGGAACCATGTTCTTGTTGATTGTGATGTCAGCTTTAACAAGCGTGTTTTCAGCTTTCTTACCAGTTAATTCCGGGAATTTGGTTCTCAGGTCAATCAACATGGAATGGTTGTCGGTACCGCCGGAAACCACTTTATAACCTTTGTCCACGAATGCTTTGGCCATCGCTCTGGCGTTTGCTAACATTTGTTTTGCATATTCCGTGTACTCGTCAGACAATGCCTCGCCGAAAGCAACAGCTTTAGCGGCAATCACGTGTTCAAGCGGTCCACCTTGTTGGCCCGGGAACACGGCAAAGTTGATCACTTGTGACATCATCTTGATCTCTCCCTTCGGAGTTTTCAATCCCCAAGGATTCGGGAAATCTTTCGGAAGAAGGATCATACCCCCACGAGGTCCGCGAAGGGTTTTGTGAGTGGTGGTTGTCACGATGTGGCAATATTCCATCGGGTTGTTCAACAAACCTTTGGCAATCAATCCGGCAGGGTGAGACATATCGCACATTAGCAAAGCACCTACTTTATCAGCGATTTCGCGCATACGTTTGTAATCCCAATCGCGAGAATAAGCGGATGCTCCAGACACGATTAATTTCGGTTTGTGTTCCAAAGCCAGTTGTTCCATCTCGTCATAGTCAACCATCCCGGTTTCTTCTTTCACGTGGTAAGCTACCGGGTGATAGTTAATACCGGAAAGGTTCACGGGTGATCCGTGTGAAAGGTGACCGCCATGAGCCAAGTCAAGACCTAAGAACGTGTCGCCGGGTTTCATGCAAGCAAAGAACACGGCAGCGTTAGCTTGTGCGCCGGAATGCGGTTGCACGTTAGCAAATTCGGCACCGAATAGCTGGCAAGCCCGGTCGATAGCCAGTTGTTCCGTCTGGTCAACGATTTGGCAACCACCGTAATAACGGGCCCCGGGGTATCCCTCTGCATATTTATTGGTCAGGCAAGATCCCATAGCCTGCATTACTTGCTCGCTCACGAAGTTTTCAGATGCGATTAATTCAAGTCCTTCTTTTTGACGATGACATTCTTTGTCAATCAGGTCGAAAATTTGAGTGTCTCTTTTCATTATTTAGATTTTTAATACTATAGACGTTTATAAATCTAGGCCAAAATTATACTAATCGTGCATGTAAACAAAGTATTTGTCAACTTTTTTTCATCTCTTGTTTTTTAATTTTCGAATATTTGTGTACGTTTGTTGTGTATAAAATTAACTTGATTATGGAAAATCCTTTTAACGTAGAGAAACCGGTCAGACCGACTTTTCTAACTGTACTTTGCATCTTGACATTTATTGGTAGTGGTTGGGGTTTAATTAACAATTTATTCCAATTAGCGATGTTTACACCGGAACGATTGGTTGCTCAAATTCAACAGATAACGACGATGGCCGGGACCGAAACGCAACCTTCTTGGGTTTCTTCCATGCTGAGTTCATCCTTGGAGGTGTTACAAACTACCATCATGCACGGGAAAGCAATCTACTCGTTGGCAGCCTTGTGTGCCGTGATCAGTTTGATAGGAGCTTTCATGATGTACAAGCTAAAAAGGAATGGTTTCTATTTGTACGCGGTTGCGCAGATCGGGCAATTATTTATCATGCCGATTTACTCCGGTTGGAACAGTGCCGTGATAGTTTCCATGGCAATGTCCGGGTTCTTTGCTCTCTTGTTTATTATTCTATATGGACTGAATTATAGTAAGTTAAAATATTAATATTTTGAAGTAAAACTCCTATCAATAGGGGTTTTTGTCTGATGTAATGGATGTCAATAAACGATCGTTTATTGACATCCATTTTATTTGCTCACAAGGAGGTGGGAAAAAGAATTAAATAATTGAGAATGAATTTTTAAGAAAATGATTGAAAAGTCGATTTAATGCTTTTTATTTGCAACTATTATATGATCATTTCTTAATACAATCGTTTATGACATTTAATGATTCTAAATCAATGGTTTACGCTGGGAAAGTGAATTATTTGAAGAGGGGTTTTCTGTTATATATGTGTGCCTCTTGCCTGTTACTCGTTCAATTTGTGATTTATCTCGTGAATAGTAATTACTGGGAATCCTTGAATTTCGTCGGGGGTTTTTATTATTTGATAGCGGCACTGGGACAAGCTTTTCTTTTCAATTTGATTCCTTGGGTTGTTTTATATCTTCCCTTCGCGTGGTGGCGGCAGATGCGGAAGGTCGGTACCATGCTGTTTACTTGTGCTATATTTTTATTGAACGTGTTGGCCTATCTGAACGGGATTGTTTTCCAGTTGTATAAATTCCATATTAACGGGTTCGTGCTAGATCTGGCTTTTGGCGAGGGAGGAAACCAAGTATTCGTGTTTAATGATACCTTGGTCCTGCACGGGGTTTTTATCGGGTTACTTATTTTATTGTTTACTTTGGTGGTTATTTTTATTGCTTATCGATATGCCCGGTATGTTACTTCGAAACAGGTGAAAATCGGGATTTATCTGTTTCTGTTTTCCTGTATCGCACCCCAGTTAACCCATGCTTATGCAGCGGCAGCTAACGTGAATTCGATCACGGAAGTATCGGCTTGTTTACCGCAATATTACCCTTTGACGGCCAACCGTTTGATGTTGAAGTTGGGAGTGGTCAAAAAGGAAGATTTGTATGTGAATAACCCGGATAAGGGGAAAGGGCATGGTTTCGTGTATCCTCTGCATCCGCTGGAAAAAACGGATAGCGTGAAACCGTTGAATATCATTTATCTTATTTTGGATTCGTGGAATTTTAGGACTTTTACACGGGAGTGTTGTCCTAACATCCGGGCTTTTGGCGATCGTTCCGCGGTGTTCAATCGTCACCTGAGTTCCAGTAATGGTACGCGGGGTGGGATATTCGGTTTGTTTTTCGGTATTTCCGCGACGTACTGGCAAGATTTTGAACGTACGGGAGTACAACCTTTATTTATCGAGAACTTACTGGAAAATGGGTATGATATAGAGACGTTCGCCAGTGCGACGCTTGTTAATCCTCCTTTTTATCGCATCGTCTTCGGGAACGTGAAAGATATTCGCAAGGAAACACCGGGGGCAACTCCGTTTGACCGGGATAACAGGATCACGGAAGATTTTCTGAATTATCTGGATGAACGAAAAGAAGTGGATCAACCTTTCTTTTCGTTCGTGTTCTACGATTTGTTGCACGCGATAGATATTCCGGCTCCCTATCGTAAGAAATTTCAGCCTTCGTGGGATTATGCCAATTATTTGGCTTTAAATAATAATCTGGATCCGGAACCATTCTTTAACCTGTATCGAAATTGTGCCTATTATGTCGATTCGCTTGTGGGAAAGGTGGTGAATAAACTGGAGGCGAACGGGTTGTTGGATAATTCCGTGATTGTCATTACCGGGGACCACGGGCAAGAGTTTAACGAGAATAAAAAGAATTTCTGGGGGCATGGAAGTGATTTCTCGAACGCACAGGTGCATGTTCCGTTTATCCTGTACTATCCGGGAAATACTCCCGGTGTGTACTCGCACAGGACATCTCATTATGACGTGACACCGACTTTAATGAAACGGGTGCTGGGAGTGAAGAATCCGGCGGAAGATTATTCCATGGGAAGGGATTTGTTTGATCCTGAACGCCCGCCTTTTCATCTGGCCGGGGATCCGCAGAATTATGCTTTTATCATGGATAACGTGATCTACGAGAAGAAGGTGGCCGGGAACATCCAGATGACGGATTCTCTGTTGAATCGTCTTCCCCGGAATCAAGTAAATTCGGGATTACTGCTTGAAGCGATTGAATTTAAGAATATGTTTTTGAAAAAGTAATTTGTCATTTGAAATAAAAAAAGCTGCTTGTAAAAGCAGCTTTTTTTATTTTGATTATCCTCCGAAGTTATCGTACATTACGTTTTCATCCGGAACTCCAAGGTCGTACAGCATTTTGGTTACTGCCGAGATCATCATGGGAGGACCGCAGAGGTAGTATTCAATATCTTCCGGGTTTTCATGATTCTTCAAATAATTCTCGAAGATTACCTGATGAACGAAACCCGGTTTGTAAGCCACTCCGGCCGCGTCAGCCACGGGATCCGGTCTGTCGAGAGCCAGCGTCCAGTGGAAGTTCGGGTTCTCTTCTTGAATCTTGTTGAACTCGTCCACGTAAGGAGCCTCTTGCAAAGCACGCGCACCGTACCAGAAGGTAACTTTACGATTGGTATGCATCGTGTGGAAGAGGTTAAAGATGTGTGAACGCATGGGGGCCATACCGGCACCACCACCGATGAACATCATCTCGTTGTTCGTGTCTCTCAAGAAGAACTCTCCGTAAGGTCCGGAAATACTTACCTTATCTCCCGGCTTGCGAGAGAAGATGTAAGAAGAACAGATACCGGGATTCACGTTGGCAAAACCACCGATAGCTTTGTCAAACGGGGGAGTCGCGATACGAATGTTCAACATGATAATGTTACCTTCTGCCGGGGAGTTGGCCATGGAGTAAGCACGGTAGGTTGCTTCCGGGTTGTGCATTTTAAGATCGAACATTTTCATGCGTTCCCAGTCAGCCTTGTACTTCTCGTCAATATCGAACGTCTTGAAGTCAACGTCGATTGCAGGCACGTCAATCTGGATATATCCTCCGGATTTGAATTTCAGGTTTTCGCCTTCTGGTAATTTTACCACGAATTCTTTCAAGAAAGTAGAGATATTTCTGTTGGAAACCACTTCGCACTCCCATTTCTTGATTCCGAGAACTTCTTCCGGAATGTGCATCTCGATATTCTCTTTCACTTTTACCTGACAAGCCAAGCGCCAGTTGTCGTGTTGTTGTTTGTAGGAGAAGAATCCCGTTTCTGTTGGTAGGATAGACCCTGCTCCGGATTCAACCTGACAACGACACATACCGCATGAACCTTTACCTCCACAAGCCGAGGGGAGGAAGATTTTGTTGTTTCCAAGGGTGGCCAACAGCGTGGACCCCGGTTCGGTTACCAATTCCTTTTCGCCATGATTAATGTCAACTTTCACCTCTCCTTTGGGAGTCAGTTTGGCCTTGGCGAACAAAAGCATGCCCACGAGAATCAGTGTTACGATGAGGAACACGATGACCCCTGACATGACAATTGTTGTATTTATTGCTAATAACATCATTTTTTAATTTTAGATTTTATGATTTTAAATTTTAAATTGAGGACTCCAGAGAAATTTACAATCTAAAATTTACAATTTAAAATTATTTTACAGGTTAATTCCCAAGAAACTCATGAATGAAATAGCCATCAATCCGGTCACGATAAAGGTAATACCGATACCTCTAAGCGGGGCGGGGATATTTGAATATTTCAGTTTCTCACGAATAGCGGCAATACCCACGATGGCGAGCATCCAACCGATACCTGAACCCAAACCGAAAGCCGTTGCCTCTCCAATGTTAGCATATCCTCTTTCTTGCATGAACAGGGATGCTCCCATGATGGCGCAGTTTACCGCGATCAACGGAAGAAAGATTCCTAACTGGTTGTAAAGTGCGGGGGCAAATTTCTCAACGACCATTTCCACGAGTTGCACGATAGCGGCGATAACTGCGATGAACATGATGAAACTCAAGAAACTTAAATCGATGTTTGCCGCACTTTCACCCAGTAACCAGCTTAAAGCTCCAGCTTTTAGCACGAAGTTATCCAGCAAGTAGTTTACCGGGACGGTGATTAATAACACGAACACGACGGCAATACCTAATCCGAATGATGTTTTCACGGTCTTTGATACAGCAAGGTATGAACACATACCCAAGAAGTAAGCAAAGATCATGTTGTCAATGAATACGGACCGTACAAATATATTTAATAGATTTTCCATATCGTTATTTCACTTTTAGTTGACTATTTCTGTTCTATTAAATCCTTGTTCTTGGAACGGTGAACCCAAATGATCAGCCCCACCAGCATCAATGCCATCGGGGGAAGAATCATTAAACCGTTGTTTTGATAACCCCAATCGTAGAATATTTGTGGGATTACTTTTACCCCGAACAAAGTTCCGGACCCCAGTAATTCACGGAAGAAAGCTACGATCACGAGGACTAACCCGTATCCGAGACCGTTACCGATACCGTCCAGTAATGAAGGCCACGGTTTGTTACCCAAGGCGAAAGCCTCGATACGTCCCATGATGATACAGTTCGTGATGATCAACCCGACGAACACGGATAACTGTTTACTTACCTCGTAGGCGAATGCTTTCAGTACCTGATCGACGATGATTACCAATGCAGCAACCACGACCAACTGCACGATGATACGTATACGTGTCGGGATTGTATTCCTCAGTAGCGAAAGAATCACGTTAGAGAATGCCGTTACGGCTGTAACCGAAAGAGCCATCACGATGGCCGGTTCCATTTTCGCGGTTACGGCGAGAGCAGAACATATACCCAGAATCTGTACCAGAACGGGGTTATTTTTGCTCAAGGGACCGAGCAACAACTCTCGGTTCTTAGCTGAAAATAATGTTTCTTTATCGCTCATTATTGTATTTGTTTTAAGAATTGTTCGTAACATTTTAAGTAGTCGGCGATCATCGTCTCAACTGCTTTTGACGTGATGGTACCCCCGGAGATTCCGTCAACTTCGTGTACTCCGGTTGCGTTACCGCCTTTCTTCACCGTGATGGCTTTTAAAGAGGAGTTTTCAAAAACGGTCTTTCCGCTGAATTGCTTCTGGAAAAACGGTTGGGTGATCTCGGCTCCAAGTCCGGGAGTTTCTCCTTTGTGGTCGAACAGAACCCCGTAAACGGTATTTTTGTCCTCATTTAAAGAAATATAACCCCATACCGGCCCCCAAAGTCCAACCCCGTATGTCGGCAGGATGTATTTGGTGGCTCCGTCAATGTCGGCCACGAATACAGGGAATTTAATGTCCGCTAATGCTTTGTCATCTTTGATTGTTTCTGAAAGCAATTTTCCGTCCTTCAACGCTTTTTGAAGTTCGGGGTTTTTCATTGCTTTCTGAAGTTTCTTACCTTCGGTCGGGATGTCCACGGCGAAAGCGTTTCCTTCAATAGCCTCACCCTTGTAGTTCAGAATGAATTGTTTTGTGATGATTTTGTTGAACAATTCAGCCGAAGTTTCCGGGGTAGAACTAACATTTACAGAACTCAGAATGTTTTGTCTCTTCTCGTTCTCAATATTCTCATCTTGGTATGGCTTTAGTGAAAGAGACACTATCGCCAGAATGGCTGCAACTACGACAACCAAAACGATGGAATAGATAAAGGTATATGTATTTCCTTGTTTGTTCATCTCATTAAAGATTTAGTGATTTACGATTTATGATTTACGATTGTTTTTAGGTAATCTGAAATCATGAAATCTTAAATCTGAAATTGTTTAGCTCTTTTCAGTCTGCGCTTGATGTTACCTTGAACGACAAACCAGTCAATAAGCGGAGCAAAGGTGTTCATTAACAGGATGGCTAGCATCATACCTTCCGGGTAACCGGGGTTAAGCGTACGAATGAGGATGGCCATGACTCCTAAAATGAAACCGTATATCCATTTCCCTCTTTCCGTTTGTGCCGATGTTACAGGGTCTGTTGCCATGAATACGGCTCCGAAAGCAAAACCTCCCATGATTAAATGAGTAATCGGGGTGATTGCCGCGTACGGGTTGGTTGCGGGTAACGTGTAGTTCAGTAATAAAGCCATGCAGTAACCTCCGATGAAGGTGGAAAGCATGATTTTCCAGCTCCCGATTCCGGTGGCAATTAACAAGATGGCTCCGAGCAATATACAGAAGGTTGATGTCTCACCCACGGATCCCGGGATCAATCCCCAGAACATGGAAGACATATCGTATGTCGTGGGCAGGCCTTGGGCAGCCTCGGCAAGCGGGGTCGCTTGCGAGAACCCGTCGGGCATTCCGGCGATCCATACTTTATCCCCCGAAATCATGGAAGGGTAGGAGAAGAAGAAGAACGCACGGGCTAATAAGGCCGGGTTCCAGATGTTCATTCCGGTACCACCGAAGATTTCTTTACCGATAATCACGGCGAAGGCGGTAGAAACTCCCACCATCCAAAGGGGTGCATTAATCGGCATAATCATCGGGATCAATAAACCGGATACGAGGAATCCCTCGTTGATCTCGTGTCCCCTGATTTGTGCTGCGGCAAATTCAATACCCAATCCGACCACGTAGGAAACGACGATCATGGGTAACACTCTCCATAGTCCATAGAAGAATAACTCGAAGAAGCCGGTATCGGCCAGAGTACCCATAGCATTGAAATGCTGGTACCCCACATTATAAATACCGAATAAGAGGGCCGGAATCAAGGCCATCACGACAATGATCATGGTTCTTTTCAGATCAATCGCGTCCCGGATATTACAGCCTGAAGATGTCGTGCGGTTAGGCACGAAAAGAAAAGACTCAAAACCCGTGAAAACGGAATGCAACTTGTATAGTTTGCCTCCCTTTTCAAATTTTGGCTTTTGCTTATCTAGATAGTTGCGTAAAAAATTCATCTTTATAATTTTAAATTTTTGATTTTAGATTTTAAATTTTGAATCGTGTCCCATCAAGGAATTGACAATTTAAAATTTGCAATTTAAAATTAGCTTAGTTCTTTTATCATTAACTCTATACCTTTGTCCAGTATTTCCTGTACCGGAGTTTTAGAGGTACAAACGAACTCGCATAAAGCCATATCTTCCGGGGCAACCTCGTACATACCGAGTTGTTCCATCTTGTCCAGGTCCTCAGCCAGTACCGCTTTTAGCAGGTAAACGGGAAGGATGTCCATGGGAAGAACTTTCTCGTATTGTCCGGTCACCACGAAGGCTCTTTCTTCCCCGTGATAGTTGGCATCAAGAGTGTACTTCTTGTTCGGGCATAAGAAAGAGGGGAAAGTTTTTGATATGGAGAATTTGTTGAAACCGGGAGTTGCCCAACCCAAAAATTCGTAATTATCACCCTCAGGAATAACGGTTACCATATTATTATAATATCCGAGATAGTCTTCTTCAGTTACCTTGTAGCCCGTGAGTACGTTACCGGAAATAATGCGTTGATGAACTAGATTCTTCAGTTTCCCGTTCACGATACAACCGATTTTTGCCCCCAGAATGGTTTTGTAGTAAGCAGGCTTTTCAACTTCCGAACCCGCGAGAGCGATCGTCTTGCGAGCGTCGAATTTTCCGGAAGTGAATAATCGTCCGATAATGGCAAGATCCATTGCGTTTACCACCCAAACGATTTCCCCTTTGTTGATCGGGTTCAGATGGTGAATCTGGATTCCTGCATTTCCTGCCGGGTGTGGTCCCGCAAAATAATTCACATCCACGTTTTTCAACTTGGCGAACACGGATGTTGAAGGCGTCCCTTCTTTCAAGTTCAAATTCACGTTTTTACCGCATAATTTTTTTAAGCAATCGATTCCGGATTGGAGTGCGGTTAGCTCGTCTGCAAGAGTAATGTCGAAATCCGGAGCGAGAGGAGCGGAATCAAAACCGGACACGAATATCGCCTTCGGCATATCAGCCGGGGTAGCGATGATGTCGTACGGACGTTGTTTGATCATGGGCCAAACACCGCTGTCAAGTAATTTTTCGATGATTTCGTCTCTGGAAAGTTTGTTCACGTCTGCTGCCCCGAAATCCTTGTATTGGATTTGGGCATCCGCTTTAACCACGACCTCCAGCAATTTCCTTCTTTCTCCTCTGTTTACGGTTTCGACTGTACCGCTAACAGGTGATGTGAATTTGACTTCAGGTCTGTACTTGTCGATAAACAACACGTCACCCGCTTTCACTTGATCGCCTGCCTTTACTGCAAGTTTGGGAGTAAGTAGACGGAAATCTGTCGGTTTTACCGCATAAGAATCACATCTCTCGATGTTTTTCACCAGATTTTCGGCTTCTCCTTTTAACTTGATATCAAGGCCTTTTTTCAGTTTTATAACCTTGGACATTGTTCTATTATGTTTTTGATATGTAGATAATTATTTCTAATTCACCCTGTAATTGTTTATTTTAAAAACACGTGCAAATATATAATCAATTATTGAATTTATTCAGTAATTCAAAAGTTAATTCATCCCTTTAGATGTTTTTTTTTACTGCTTGATTTTTCAAATAAATGAATGTTTGAATGAGGTGAGGTTTATTGATGAAATTCCCTTTTGGCATGGTATTTGTAGAAAAGAATGAGAAAACTAATGAGTACTAATTATCCAAAATGGTGATTGAATTATGAAAGGAATATTTTTTTATTGTGTATTAGCAATATGGATGACTTCGTGCAAGTCGGCAAAGGAGAGCGTTTCTCTGACCGGGGTGAAATGGGTTGCGGAGAGTTTGAACGGGAAAGAGATTAAGTTCAAGGAAGGTGGGAGCGAGGTGTTCATCACGCTTGAAAGCAGTGATAAGAAAGTATTTGGAAGGGCGGGATGTAATCGCTTTTTTGGAGTTTACGAACAAAACGAGTCGCAATTAACTTTTAGCGGTATGGGAGCAACCAAGATGGCTTGCCCTGATATGGATATTGAAACAAGTTTTTTCAAGGTTCTGGAAGATACGAAGAGTTTTATCATAAAGAATGATAAGTTGACGTTGAAAGATAGTAATAACGTGATTGCGGTATTTAAAGCGCAAAAAGAAACTCCTAAAAAGGAATAAGACAAAGTTTATAGTTTGATTTTTCGTGTAGTAAAAAGAGTGTCAAAATTTGTTTTGACACTCTTTAGTTTATAAGTTTTTTTAAACCACTTCCGCGACGACAAAAGTGCTTCCCCCGATGTATATCATATCCCGGTTGCTGGCGGCTTCACGAGCGGCTTGATAAGCAGCTGCAACTGTCGGGAAGGTTTCCCCGTGGAGATGATTTGCCCGGGCTTTCTCGGCTAAAGTTTTCTCATCCATGGCTCTGGGTATGGATGCTTTGCAGAAATAATAAATAGCGTCTTTTGGCAGGATGTGCAACACGCTGTCCACGTCCTTGTCGTTTACCATACCGATCACGAAATGGAGTTTTTCATACGTGCAGGTTTTTAATTGGGCGACAATCTCGGTCAGTCCATCGATGTTGTGTCCGGTGTCGCATACCGTATAGGGCGTTTGTGATAATTCTTGCCAACGTCCAAGTAATCCCGTGTTGCGAATCGTGTTGGCTATGCCGTTATATATGTTTTGATCGGAGATATGTAAACCATTGTTTCTTAAGCTTAGAACCGTTTCCAGAACGGCCGGAATGTTTTTTCGTTGATAAAGTCCTTTCAAGTCTGCTTGCACGGGGACAAACACGATCCCGTTTTTGTTTTCCAGCCGGTAGGCGTTTTCATTATCCCGTGTTACTTGCCAGTTTTCGGATGCAAATTCAAGGGTGGTTTCACACTCTTTTGCTTTTTCAATGAAGACAAAATCACTGGCAGGGTCTTTCGTTCCGATGATCGCGGGAACACCGGGTTTGATAATCCCCGCTTTTTCGTGTGCGATTTTTTCAAGCGTGTCACCGAGAAGGGCCATGTGATCGAATGAAATATTCGTGATCACCGAGGCCAGAGGGGTAATGATATTCGTGGAGTCCAGTCGTCCGCCAAGTCCGACTTCGATAACAGCAATATCAACTTGCTGGTCTGCGAAATATTGAAAGGCCATGGCCACTGTCATCTCGAAGAAGGACGGTTTGATCCCGGCGAAAAGGGATTTATTCTCTTCCACGAAATTGATCACGTATTGTTCCGTGATCATCTCCCCGTTTATTTTGATACGTTCGCGGAAATCTTTCAAGTGCGGTGACGTGTATAGTCCGGTTTTATACCCGGCTTCCTGTAATATGGAGGCTAGCATGTGAGACACCGAACCCTTACCGTTTGTACCCCCCACGTGGATGGTCTTGAATTGTTTGTGCGGAGAACCGAAGTGTTCATCCAGTTTTAACGTGTTGTCCAGATTGGCTTTGTACGCGGCCTTACCTTCTCTTTGATACATGGGAAGTTGGGCAAACAACCATTCTAATGTTTCCTTGTAGTTCATGTATATTCTTTTAAATAAACTGGTTCATTCTATTGAGCGGGCAAAAATAGTAAAAATATACGGTGGGTGTGAGTTCAGGCTTTGATATTTCTTTTCAGTGGAAAAAGGCGTGTGTTTGAGGATGAAAATGTTAATAATATATAAGAAGCATGGGTTTTTGATTGCGTGCAAATGTGGAATAAATTTGAGAAATGTAGGCTGTGTGGTGTATTCTTTTCGTCTATTTCATCTGACGAGCGTGGGGCGTGAGGTGAAGAGTGAGTGTGTGTCGGAAGAGATGGTGTATGTATTTGACGAAATTTCACTAACTTTAAACCCGGAATTAGTATGTCATGATAAGAAAACGTGCTAATTATCGAAGTAACGTATGTGTCGCATTTGGGAAATAAAATGAAATAAAAATATGGGAAAGGAAGTACAGGCAATCTTGAATCTTTTGAATGAAGGTGTCGTCGTGGAGGGAGATATTCAAACGCCAAGGGATATACGGATTGACGGCACGCTTGTCGGGACAGTTCGTACTGATGGGCGTTTGGTGCTCGGGCCTTCTTCTCGTGTTTCGGGAAAAGTTAATTCTCCGAATATTGACGTGTTCGGGAACGTGGAGGGGGATATCGTTTCAACCGGTATTGTCGTGTTAAGGGCAAAATCAAACGTGAAGGGAACGATCTCTGCGGCAACCATGGTTGTTGAAGTCGGGGCGGTGTTTAACGGGGAGTGTAGTATGGTTGTGTCTGCCAAAGGTATTGGTCGCCCGGAAACGGCAGAAAAGAAATAATGCAAATTCTTTGTGTCGGATTTCGCCGAAAAGATATAACTTTGCAGAAATTATAGAACGTTATATGGCTAATGATAGTAAAGTTGTTCCAGTTCCGGTCTTGAGACGGATGCCCGCGTATCTTTCTTTCGTGAAGACATTGCAAAAGCAGGGAGAGAAATACGTCTCATCGACAAGGATTGCCGAATACATGGAAATAGACGCCACGCAAGTGACGAAAGATTTGTCGCATACCGGTATCTCCGGTAAAACTCGTGTGGGTTACGAGGTGGATAATTTCGTGGAGATACTGGATGACTTTCTTGGTTTCAACAAGATTAATAACGCTTTTCTGGTTGGGGCAGGTTCGTTAGGATGTGCCTTGTTGCAGGATAAGGGATTGAGAAATTTTGGGTTGAATATACAGAAGGCTTTCGACGTGGACAAGTCTAAAATCGGGACCAAGATTAATGATGTCGAGATTTTTCACGTGGACCAGTTCCGGGGAATGCCGGGAGAATGTAACGTGGCGATAGGTATCATTACCGTTCCGGCCGAATGTGCCCAGAACGTGGCCGATTTAATGGTTGCTTGGGGGATTAAGGCTATTTGGAATTTTACCCCGGCCCGGATTAAAGTGCCTGCCCATATTGCCGTGCAGAACACGACGATATACACGAACTTGGCCATTTTATTTAATAAATTACATGGGCAGGAATAGCTTTGTCAATTTTAGATTCCAGTGTGCGAGCCGACACCTTTTATCTTTTAGTTTTTAATTTCCTCTTACACAGGGGAAGGGTTGATTACCAAGCGGTTCCCTCTTCCGAGTAAGGAGGGATTAGGGAAGGTTGCCGCTTTGAGCATGACTTTTGAGTTCGTCTCTCATTTTTTCCCGAGCTAACATCTACACGTTACCTTTTTTTAGAAAAATACAAATATTGTTAGGCAATATATTGTAAATCAATTATTTATATTTTATGTATTTACTTGTTGTCATACATTAACCAGCTCGTTTGTATATTATATTATAATTTAATATATTTTCAATATTAATAGGAGGGGAATAGGGGAGGGATGGGAGTGGAATGGGAGCGGGTCACAATGTGAATGCAATAAAGTAGATAAATAATAGCGAATATTTACATTTATTAAATAACATCCGGGGTCGTTCTCGAACATGCCTCGTGTCTGTTTCTTTTTCAAGACAAGAGACGTGTTTAAGCCGGGCTTTTTCTTTGATATTCCGATGTTTTTTTATAATTTTGCGGTTCGTAAATTACAAAAAGTAATAACTAAAAGAAAGCAGAATGGTAAAGATTAAATTTCCCGATGGGAATGTAAAAGAGTTCGAGTCCGGGGTAACCGGCATGGACATAGCTAAGTCGATTAGCCATAAGCTGGCTAAGGAAGTGTTGTCTATATCCGTAAATGGCGTCACGTGGGATTTGATGCGCGGTATAACAACAGACTCCGAGATTAAGCTATATACATGGGACGATGAAGAGGGACGCCATGCTTTCTGGCACTCATCTGCACACCTTATGGCAGAAGCTTTGCAGGCTATTTACCCGAATATCAAGTTCGGTATCGGTCCGGCAATTGAAAATGGTTTCTACTATGACGTGGATCCGGGAGAAGGTGTTGCTATCCAAGAGAAAGATTTGGTGGAGATCGAGAAGAAAATGTTGGAATTGGCAAGAAAAAACGAGGAGTATTGCAGGATAGACGTTAGTAAGCAAGAGGCGTTGAATCATTTTTCATCGCTCAATGAAACATATAAAGTAGAGTTAATCAACGATTTGGAAGACGGAACAATCACGTATTACCGTCAAGGTGACTTCACGGACTTGTGCCGCGGACCGCACTTGCCCAATACATCCTATATCAAGGCTATCAAGTTGACTTCTGTTGCCGGGGCATACTGGAGAGGGAACGAACATAACAAGATGTTAACCCGTATATACGGTATCACTTTCCCGAAACAAAAAATGCTGGACGAATGGCTGGTATTGATGGAGGAGGCAAAACAACGCGATCACCGTAAGATTGGTAAGGAGATGGAGTTGTTCATGTTCTCGCAAGCAGTTGGTTCGGGACTTCCGATGTGGTTGCCGAAGGGAGCCATGTTGAGAGATCGTCTGGAAGCCTTCTTGCGCAAGGTACAGAAGAAGTACGGTTACGAGCAGGTGATCACCCCGCATATCGGTAACGTGAATTTGTACAAGACTTCGGGACACTTCCAGAAGTACGGTAAGGATAGTTTTCAGGTCATCACGACCCCGCAAGAAGGGGAGGAATTCATGTTGAAACCGATGAACTGCCCGCACCACTGCGAGATGTACAAATTCAAACCGCGGTCTTATAAAGATCTTCCGGTTCGTTTTGCAGAATTCGGTACGGTATATCGCTACGAGCAGAGCGGGGAATTGCACGGGTTGACAAGGGTTCGCGGGTTTACGCAGGATGATGCCCACTTATTCTGTACGCCCGATCAGTTGAAAGAGGAATTCAAGAAAGTAATCGACATTATTTTCACGATATTCAAAGCGTTGAGTTTCGAGAATTTCACCGCGCAGGTGTCCTTGAGAGATCCGAATAACAAGGAGAAATACATCGGAACCGATGAAAACTGGGAGAAAGCCGAGAGTGCCATTATCGAGGCGGCAGCCGAGAAAGGTTTGAAAACAACGGTAGAGTTGGGTGAGGCCGCTTTCTACGGTCCGAAACTGGATTTCATGGTGAAGGATGCCATCGGGCGGAAGTGGCAGTTAGGAACGATCCAAGTGGATTATAACTTGCCGGAACGTTTCGAGTTGGAATACACGGGTGCTGATAACCAGAAACATCGTCCGGTAATGATTCACCGGGCACCGTTCGGAAGTATGGAGCGTTTCGTGGCCGTGTTGATCGAACATACGGGTGGAAAATTCCCTTTGTGGTTGACTCCGGATCAGGTCGTGGTACTCCCGATCAGTGAAAAATACAACGATTATGCTCAAAAAGTTGTAAATTTCTTAAATAATTCCGACATTCGCACCGTTTTAGACGATCGTAACGAAAAGATTGGTCGTAAGATACGTGATAACGAGTTGAAAAAGATTCCTTATATGTTGATTGTCGGAGAGCAGGAAATGAACGAAAATAAAGTTTCTGTTCGTCGTCAAGGAGAGGGAGACAAAGGATCCATGACAACGGAAGAATTTGCGGAAATGATAAATAAAGAGGTAGAAGCTCAGTTGAACTCTATCTACAATGAATAATAATAAAAGGAGGATTAATTATAGCAAGAACAATGGAAATTAGGGGCAGAGGTCAAAATGACAAGCCACAGCACAGAGTGAACGAGCAAATTCGGGCTGCTTCTGTGAGAGTCGTTGGTGAAAATGTAGAAGCGGGTGTTTATCCTTTAAAAGAGGCTTTAGCCATGGCTGAAGCTGCCGGAGCTGATCTGGTAGAGATATCCCCCAATGCCGATCCACCTGTATGCAGGATCATTGATTACAGCAAGTTCCTGTATCAGTTGAAGAAAAAGCAGAAAGAGATTAAAGCCAAGAGCGTGAAGGTCGTTGTAAAGGAGATCCGTTTTGGGCCTCAAACAGATGATCATGATTTCAATTTCAAGTTGAAACACGCGATCGGGTTCCTGCAAGAGGGGGCGAAGGTGAGAGCCTACGTGTTCTTCAAAGGGCGTTCGATTCTGTTTAAAGACCAAGGGGCTGACTTGTTGGAACGCTTTGTCAATGCGTTGGAAGATTACGGGAAACTGGAATCCGCTCCCATGCTTGAGGGAAAGAAAATGATCGTGGTGATTGCTCCTAAGAAATAGTGGAAGTTTAGAATTTAAAGTTTAGAATTTAGAATGAATAGATCTGTGAATCTAAAATCATTCCATCATTGGATTTTTCAATCTGAAATCTGAAATCATTAAATCTAAAATTGATACTGGATATTTTATAATTACATATATTCTGAAACAAATTAAAATTAGAACAAATGCCAAAGATGAAGAGTGTGAGCAGTGCAAAGAAAAGATTTACTTTGACTGCGACCGGGAAGATCAAGAGAAAACATGCTTTTAAAAGTCATATTTTGACCAAAAAAGCAACCAAGAGAAAAAGAAATTTGACTCATACAGCTATCGTTGACGTGGCTAACGACGCAACAGTGAGAAAAATGCTTTGTATCTAAGAAATTAAAAAAACAGTAATTAACCAGGATGTTACGCTAGTTAAGTTCCTTGAGGGACGCTAACATTCAAAAAACAAAAGATTATGCCAAGAGCTAAAAATGCCGTTGCTTCAAGAGCACGTAGAAAAAAGGTTTTAAGTCAAACCAGAGGTAACTTTGGTGCAAGAAAAAATGTCTGGACGGTTGCCAAAAACACGTATGAAAAAGGCTTAACGTACGCGTACCGTGACAGAAAGAAGAAAAAATCAGAATTTAGAGCGTTGTGGATTCAGAGAATTAACGCCGCAGTTAGAATGGAAGGTTTGTCTTACTCTAAGTTTATGGGCTTAGTTCATAAAGCCGAGGTAAACATGAACCGTAAAGTTCTGGCTGATCTGGCTATGAATCAACCGGAAGCTTTCAAAGCAATCGTTGCGAAAGTGAAAGAGTTAGCTTAGTAATTATAAAATATCAGAAAAGGCTGCCCGCGGGTGGCCTTTTTTTATTTTTAAATATTACCTTTGTAAAATAGTGGTACATTATTTTTAATTCAATATAATGAAGATTGCATTACTTGGATACGGGAAAATGGGGAAAACGATAGAGCGTGTGGCTCGTAATCGCGGGCATGAAGTCGTGTTGATCGTGGATGAGAATAACCGGGCAGCGTGTACGGATGATCAATTGAAACAGGCTGATGTTGCGATTGAATTTACAACCCCGATCGTGGCAGTCGATAATTACAATTGGTGTTTCCGTAATCATGTTCCGGTGGTATCCGGTACGACGGGATGGCTGGAAAGATGGAGCGAAGTGATGATGTCACGCGAGCAATTGGGGGGAGCATTCTTTTACGCGTCCAATTATAGTATCGGGGTGAATATATTTTTTCATTTGAATCGCTGGTTGGCTCAGACCATGGCTCGATTTTCCGATTATAAAGTTTCTATCGAGGAAACCCATCACATTCACAAGCTGGATGCTCCCAGTGGAACAGCTATTACTTTGGTAAAAGATATTTTGAAAGAGCATCCGGAATACTCGTCTTGGGTACTGGATGAAGGGGCGGTTGGTGCGGGAGAGTTGCCCATAAAAGCCAAAAGAGAAGGAGAAGTTCCGGGAATCCATACGGTAACTTATAAATCGAACGTGGACGAAATTCAGATATACCATTCCGCTTATTCCCGGGATGGCTTTGCCCAGGGAGCCGTGATGGCAGCTGAATTCCTGATGGGGAAAAAAGGTGTTTTTGGAATGGAAGACTTGTTGAAAATTTAGAGTTTAAAGTAGTTTAGAATTTAAAATTTAGAATTTAGAATGAAAGGACTACCCCCTCCGGCTCCCCCTTACACAAGGGGAGAGACGGACGCAAGAAGGCACTACGATGTAACAGTGTGGCGGTATCCTCCCCCTGTGTAAGGGGGAGTTAGAGGGGGTAGTTAAAACGTTGGTCTTGTGCGGTTTAAATCTAAAATCTAAAATCATAAATCAAAAAATATATGAGTAGGATATTGACAAATAAATGGTTTAAATTAGGGTGCGTTCTTTTCGTGTACCTGCTGTGGACATTATGGATCGGGAGCTGGTGGTTGTTATTAGGTGTGCCTGTTCTGTTTGATATTTATATCACGAAGAAGGTGCATTGGGCTTTCTGGAAGAAGAAAGGAGTGGAAAAACAGACCAAGACGGTGGAGTGGATCGATGCTTTGATCTTCGCTATTATCGCGGCTACGTTGATTCGTATGTTTTTTTTCGAGGCGTACACGATCCCGACTTCCTCCATGGAGAAGTCTATGCTGGTCGGGGATTATCTTTTCGTGAGTAAGGTGGCTTACGGACCGAAATTACCTAATACCCCGTTGTCAGTACCATTTACTCATCATACCTTGCCTTTCACCCAGTCAACGAAAGCTTATTCAGACTTGATTCAATGGCCTTACAAACGGATTGCCGGGTTGGGAGAGATTAAACGTGAAGATATTGTCGTGTTTAACTTTCCGGCGGGGGATACGGTAGTAGTCGGAAGGGAAAACCCGGATTACTATTCGCAAATCAGGGGACAGGAGGCTGCTATTCGGTACGTGGCACAAGAGAAGGGGTTGAGTGTAACCCCGGAGGAGGCTTGGTCTATCGCTCGTAAACAGATTTGGCGGGAGAACGAGATTATTGCTCGCCCGGTAGATAAGCGGGAGAATTACATCAAGCGGTGTGTCGGGATTCCGGGGGATGTTCTGGAAATGAAGGATGCTGTACTTTACGTGAACGGGAAGAAGTTGGAGGATAAAGATAAGATGCAATATAATTATGATATTATCGTGAATTCTCCCTTTAATAAGGTAAAGTTGCAAGAGATGGGGATTTCCATGGAAGATATTAATGGGGGGTATATGGGGAATAATCATTACGTGTTGCCTCTGACGGTTGAAATGGTAGAGAAGATCAAGAAAATGCCGAATGTTTTATCCGTGAATCATCAAGAGGATGATGGACAAATATTCCCGTATAGCCCGAATTACCCGTGGACCCGTGATAATTTTGGACCGTTACCGATCCCGAAGAAAGGGGAAACTATTGACCTGACGTTGGAGAATTTACCGCTTTATGACCGTATTATCGGGGCATACGAGGAGAATAAACTGGAGGTCAAGGATTCCGTTATATATATTAACGGCGCCCCGGCAGATAAATATACTTTCAAGATGGATTATTACTGGATGATGGGGGATAACCGTCACAATTCGGCTGACTCCCGTTACTGGGGATTTGTTCCTGAAGATCATATTGTCGGGAAAGCTTATTTTATCTGGCTTTCTCTGGATAAAGATAAATCTTTCTTGGGTAAGATACGTTGGAACAGGATATTCCGGTTCATACATTAAAAAAAGCGGCATGTGCCGCTTTTTTTGTTATTATATTTTGTAACTTGTCATTGTTTTAAAAAATTACATTATGGCTAAAACTAAAAATAAGAAAACATTTGTATTAGATACGAATGTGATTTTACACGATTACAGATCCATCTACAATTTCGAGGATAATGATATTGTTATTCCAATCACGGTATTGGAGGAATTAGATAAGTTTAAACGCGGGAATGACCAGATTAATTACCATGCCCGTGAGTTTGTCCGGGAACTGGATCAGATTTCCGGATCAGATTTTTTTCAAAAAGGAGCGCCGTTAGGTAAGGGGAGAGGGCGTTTGTTTATCCAGACGGGAGTGCCTTTCTCTCCCAAAATGAATGATTCTTTTAGCGAGGATATACCCGATCATCGGATATTGGCAATTGCCGAATATGTAACAGAGAAGAGAGAAGGAGAAAAGGTCGTTTTGGTGTCGAAAGATATGAATTTGAGGATGAAAGCGAGGTCTCTGGGAATTTTGGCAGAGGACTACAAGACCGATCAGGTGAAGGACTTGGAAATGTCGTTAAACAAGTGTATAGAAACAAAAGAGGATTTCTCTCAAGAGTTGATCGCAAAGCTTTACGAAAGCGGGGAGGCAGGAGTTCCGGTAGAGACGTTTTTTCCGAAGGAAGAAATTAAAGGAAATAATTACTATATATTGAAGAATGGTAGTAATTCGGTATTGGCTTGTTATGATCCCGTCCGGAAAGTGGTGCGAAAAGTGGAGAAACTAAATACTTTCGGTATTTACCCGAAGAACTCGGAGCAGGCGTTTGCTCTGGATGCCTTGATGAATCCGAATATCTCGTTGGTAGCATTGAGCGGTAAGGCCGGTACGGGAAAGACGTTATTGGCTTTGGCGGCAGCTTTGCAACAAAACAAAGCATTCGAGCAAATTTACCTTGCACGTCCGATCGTGGCCTTGTCAAACAAGGATTTGGGGTATTTGCCGGGGGATGTAAACGAGAAAGTTAGCCCGTACATGCAGCCTTTGTTTGATAATCTGGCCGTGATCAAGCATCGTTATAATATGCATAGTCAGGAGAACCGGTTGATTGAGGATATGTTGAAAGATGAACGTCTGGTGATTTCGGCGCTGGCCTATATCAGGGGGCGGAGTTTGTCAAATGTCTTTTTCATCGTGGATGAAGCGCAAAATCTTACGCCACATGAAGTAAAGACGATTATCACCCGTGCGGGAGAGGGCGTGAAGATGGTATTCACGGGAGATATTGACCAGATAGACTCTCCTTACTTGGATCGACAATCGAATGGTTTATCGCATTTGTTTGACCGTATGCAGGGACAGGATATTTTTGCCCACGTGCATCTGGAGAAGGGAGAGAGAAGTTACCTAGCAGAAGTGGCAAGTAACTTGCTGTAAAGATAAAAACTAAAAGATAAAAGCTAAAAGTTCAATGATTTAGGATTGTTAGCTTTTATCTTTTGGGTTAAACTTTTATCTTTTAGTTTTCAACTTTTAGTTTTTTCAAGTGAATATACTGGGTTTTTTAAGTGCGGCCATTTTATTGACTTTGATGCCGGGGCCGGATATTTTATTCGTGATCACGCAAAGTATTACCCGGGGAAAGAAAGCGGGAATTATTTTTGCTTGCGGGTTGTGTACGGGGTTAATTGCTCACACGGCGGCTGTGAGTCTGGGACTTTCTTTGATTTTATATAATTCTCCGGTGGCATTCAGCGTACTGAAATACATGGGGGCGGCTTACTTGATTTATTTGGGCGTGAAATCATATATCCACCGGAAGGAAAATTCGTTAGCTTTGCCGACTGCTGCCGGGGTAGAATATAAACTGTACCGGAAGGGAATTCTGATGAATATACTAAATCCGAAGGTGCTGTTGTTCTTTATTGCATTCTTTCCCCAGTTTGTAAGTCCTGCCACGGAGAATCCGGCAGGAGAGTTACTGGTGCTGGGATTGCTTTTTATGGCGCAGGCCATTGTTATATTCTCGTTGATAGCCTTGCTGGCAGACCGATTATCACGTCGGTTGATGCAAAATGCTCGATTCTCGTTGATCATGCATATCATCGAATCGTTGGTCTATTTTGCCATCGGAATCAGTCTGATTTTCGTGACTGTTTGATCAGAATTTTCTTAATCGAAGTATTCGAGGTATATAGGTCGAGATGTGGCGGGCTTTCTTGGTTTCGTATACATCTGCAATCTTGATCAAAATTGCTGTTTCTTCCACACCACCAAAGCCCGGGTTTATGGCTGTCCCAAAGGATTTCATGGAAGGTGACAGGCTCATGTAGGCATTTACAAGCGGGGGGATATTTTCCCCGTGTTCCCGGACGTAACGAGAAAGGATTCGATAATCCTCGTCATAATTATTTCCGCAGAGTATTTTCCCGAGTTTATTGTCATCAATATGAATTTCCAACGGAGTAATCGGCTCGACAAGTCGTTCCGTGTCTTTGAAATACTTTCGCATGAAATACAGGATCATGTCACGGGCCTCTATGTTGAAACTGGTGTACATGGTTACTTTCCCGAAGAAGTATTCCATACCCGGATTCTCCACGGTAAGAGCGCCCAGACCGTCCCACAAGTTATCCAAGGCGAACAGGGATTTGCGTCCCATTTTTGTAGACTGGTACAAAGGTTGTACGAAAGAACGCCCCAACTCGATCATTTTAGTGAGATATTGCTTTTTGAAAGCCTCGGAGAAACGGAATAATTCAGTCGTGGCCAAGTTGGGTTCTCCCTCTTGATTTAAAGGAAGGTTGTCACATAAAATATACCGGTACCCGCCTAGGATTTCCTGCTCTTTCGGGTCCCATACGATTAATTGCTGGTAGGGAACCTGTTCGTCAACATCAAACGGATCAATGTCTACCTCTTTTCCAGTACCCCCCCCGGCAGTCCTGAAAGTTAATTCCCGTAATCTTCCCACCTCTTTCATCAAGTTAGGGCTGTTGAAAGCATTGAACGAATAGATCTCGTTTCCCCCTTTGTTGGTTTTACGAATGAATCTTTCTTCTGTCAGTTCTGCTAATAATTTCGCTTTGTTTACAGGATAGATGACTGGTTGCATAGTTTATGTAGACTATAATTGATAGACAATATTCTTTATCTCTTCCGCCCACTCTTTCGGGGTTTTGCTCTTGTCCAGCGTTTCCCATTTAATGGGTTTCCCGATGACAAGGGTAAAAGTTGAACCTTTCTTGTTGAATGTTTCCTTGGGAAGATACATCATTTCCAGATTAACCTTTAGCCCTATTTTGGTACGAAAGTTTGCTAAATTATAAAAGAATTTTGAATTTTCCGCTTTTACCCGTATCGGAATAATGTCTCGTTGGTATTTGACTGCTTTAACCACGAAACTTTTTTGCCATTCTAAGTCTTGAATCACACCTTTAACTTTGCGGCTTACCATTCCGGCAGGGAAGGTGATGATCTGGGCATCGGAGGCAAATGCGTTTTCCAAATCCACGGCAGCTTCTTTGGCCAAGGCTCCATGCTTGTTAACCGGTAAAAAGATATTATTCAGATTCTTGAGGTTCATCAACAAATCGTTTACCGGGAATTTAAGTTTTTTATATATTTTCCCTAAGAAAGAGATCAGAATGATACCATCCGGCCCTCCCAGTGCATGGTTAGCGGCGAAAATGTAGCGTCCGTTGGGATCGGGTAAATTCTCTTTACCTTCGATAATGTAAGAAATATCAAGATATTCTAAGATACCTTCGGCAAAATCCAAACCTTTTTGATCCCCATATTTAGAGATGAAGTCGTTAATCTGGTCTTGGCAGATCACACGTTTTAAAAATGAATAGACGAATTTCGGAATCCAGCGGGCTAACTTCGGATTCTTACTTTTAAAAAGCTGTTCAATATATATCGGTTTAACCGTTTCTTCCATAATAAATGTGAATTGAATCTCCTTGTTTCAAAACTTTTGACAAAGATAAAAAACCTTATTCAATAAAATTCGTTAGAGAGGATATGAATTGAAAAATATGAACATTTTTAATGGATAGAATAAGTTAAACGCAAAAAAAGAGAACTATGAGAAAATTATCTTTGATAACGAGTGGAGTTATTTTGATGCTCTCTTTCTTGATGGTGGGGTGTAATACCATGAAGAAGTTGGAGAGAGAGGCCATCGAAACGGCAATTGTGGGGAAAGTTTCTCCTCAGCAGTTGACTGCGGTGGATGGGGTTGTGAATTTTAATTATAATATTGCTTTTGCTCCCAAGCAGTTTTATAAAAAGTTAATTTTGAAAGTGACTCCTAAAATGCAATATCCCGGTGGGGAAGAAGCGATGGAACCGCTTTATTTCCAAGGTGAGAAGGTGAAAGGAACTAATTATCCGGTGGTGGAATATAAAGGAAACACGCTGGGAACTTATAATTTATCATTCCCTTATCGTGACGGCATGCAAAAAGGGGTACTAATCGCTGATATAGAGGCGATCATGGGAAATAAAACTGTTGCGTTTACTCCGGCTATATTAAACACGAATGGGGTGAAGGAATGGAAAACATACATGTATTCTCTACCGAACAATCCGGATGCAATTCCTTTGTTTACTGAAACTTTTGTGAAAGATGTTCCGGCAACAGGTGTGGGAATCATTAGTGGGTACGTGTTATTCCCGTTATCTAAATCCGTGATTACAGATGCGCAGAAAAAATCGTCTGTCATGGCACAGGCAGCCCAAGAGATGAAGAAAATTCTGGCAGACAAGAATGCCAAGATTACCAATATGTTAATGTACGTTTCCAGCTCTCCGGAAGGACCGGAAAGATTAAACAAGAATTTGACCACGAATCGTTTCAATACGGCCAAGGCTTATTTCATGAAAGATTTGGGATTGGCTAACACGCCGATGGCAAAAGATACTAAATTTATCGTTTCCAACACGGTGAGCGAGAATTGGGAAGGTCTGTATATGTTGTTGAATGATTCCAACTTAAAGAATAAGGCACAAATCGTGAAGGATTTGCAGAATGCCCCGAATTTACAGAAACGGGAGGCTGTTTTGGAATCATATATTAAGACTGTACCGGAATTGAAAGATGTGATTCTTCCGACATTGCGGCGGGCCGATTTCTACGTTTTCTATGCCGTGCCCGAAGTGATGCAGGTGGAGGATCAGGTGACAACTTATTACGTACCTCAATTACAAGAGACTTCAGTTTTGTCAGCTCGTACGGATGTAAATTTGTTGAATGATTTGGCTGTCATCGCTATCCGTAACAAGGATTACAGAAAAGCTAAAAAGTTACTGGAATCGGCAGCTGTAATTAATCAAAAACCGGAAGTGCTGAATAATCTTGGGATTGTTTATCAAAATGAAGGGAATAATACTCAGGCTAAAGATATGTATACGAAAGCTTCTATAAAGAATGAGGCGAAGTATAACTTGGGGATGTTGTTATTGAAAGATAAAGAGTATAATAAGGCTATTCCTTATTTGAAAGCGATGCCGAATGTGAATCTGGCTTACGCTCAGTTGATGGCTAATGATAATCGTGCTGCCTTGGAGACTTTGAAGAAGTTGAACCTGACAGAAGGGTACGAGTATTACATGATGGCCGTGGCTGCTGCAAGAGTAAAAGATGTACAGGCAATGGCTGTTGCTTTACAGAAAGCTATACAACTTGACCCGCAATTGAAAGAGAGGGCAAGTACTGATAAAGAATTTTATCCTTACGCTCAAGAAAGTATTTATTTGGATATTGTTGATTAAAATTGTTTGACTTTGCATTTTAAATCGGGCCGTAGCGAGAGCTATGGCCCGATTTGTTACAAGTTACAAGTTTGCAAGTTACAAGTTATGGCGAACCTGTAACCTGTTAACTTGTAACTTTGTGAAACAATTTATTGTTTTACAGAACCTTGTCTGGATTCTGTTTGATGAAGTCTCCCCAGTCCTTGCATTTGGAGTTTCCCGTGGTGGGTAAGTTGCCTTGTAGGTGGTGGCAATAGGCGATGGCGATGGCATCTGTTTCATCCAAGGTGGAAATGGTGGTCGGTATAGTCATGAATTTGCCTAGCAAAAGGGCAATCTGCTCTTTGGAGGCCTCTCCTGTTCCCGTGATGCTCATTTTAATTTTCTTCGGGGCATATTCGAAAATGGGAATATTCCGTTGTAGAGCGGCTGCGATGGCTACACCTTGTGCCCGTCCGAGTTTCAGCATAGACTGGATGTTCTTACCGTAGAATTGTGATTCGATGGCCAATTCGTCCGGATGGTAAGAATCAATGACTTGCAGTGTGCGTTGAAATACTCTTTGCAGTTTGAGATACGGATCGGTCATTTTTTTCATGTCAACGACTCCCGACACGACAAGTTCCGGTTTGCAATTCTTTCCGGTTGTCCTAAGAATTGCATATCCCATGAAGTTTGTACCGGGGTCTATCCCCATGATTAGTTTTTCCATCTATCAGTTTTAGATTACAAATATAGCGAAAATCTGTCAGAATTTCGATTTATTCAATCTCTTCGAGAGTGGTACTGAAATATAAAAGATCCTCACCGAACACATCTACCAGCATATGTAATAATCTGTCTTTGTAGTTTTCTATAAAGATGCTGTATTCTTCGGCAGAAGGGAATATGAGTTGTAGGGATAGGGACAGGCCTTCTCCTTCACGAATCATGACACGGGTAAATAGTATGTCATTACAAAGGTTTTTGCCCTTGAGATAAGCGATGTAACCACCCCGGATAACCTGAATGAATTCCTCTGCAATGTTTTCGTCAATACTGAATGTCGTGTTGTATATAAAGCGCATATTAAGCTAAAAGATAAAAACTAAAAGATAAAAGATAAAGTTAAAAACTAAAAGATAAAATATCCGTGAAGGATTAACTTTTATCTTTTAGTTTTCAGTTTTTATCTTATATAGTCGGTACCCATAAACCCACGGAGTACATCTGGAACCCGGATACCTTCCGGAGTCTGGTTGTTCTCCAGCAAGGAGGCCACGATTCTCGGTAATGCTAGGGCGCTACCGTTCAGCGTGTGTACCATGGTCGTTTTCTTGTCTCCTTTATCCCGGAAACGTAGTTTCAGACGGTTTGCTTGATACTCTTCAAAATTGGAAACAGAGCTGACTTCCAGCCAACGATTCTGTGCTTTTGAATACACTTCAAAATCGAAGGTTAGGGCAGAGGTGAAACTCAAATCACCACCGCATAGACGTACGATACGGTAAGGTAATCCTAACTTGATTAACAGTCCTTCCACGTGTTTTACCATGCCGTCGAGAGCCTCGTAAGACATTTCCGGACGGGTGATCTGCACGATCTCTACTTTATCGAACTGGTGCAGGCGGTTCAATCCGCGCACGTCTTTTCCGTATGATCCGGCTTCCCGGCGGAAACAAGCGGAGTAAGCCGTGTTTTTGATCGGTAACTGGTCTGCATCCACGATCATATCCCGGTAAAGGTTGGTTACAGGCACTTCTGCCGTGGGGATAAGATATAGTTTGTCCTCGTTCACGTAATACATCTGTCCGTCTTTATCGGGCAACTGACCGGTACCGAAGCCTGAATCTTCATTAACGACAAGCGGGGGCTGCACTTCTTGATAGCCTGCTTTGGTGTTTTCTTCCAAAAAGAAGTAGATTAAGGCTCTTTGTAGGCGGGCTCCCAACCCTTTGTAGACGGGGAATCCGGCACCCGTGATCTTCACACCTACCTCGAAATCGATCAACTGATACTTTTTCGCCAGGTCCCAGTGGGGAAGTTGTCCTTCTTCATGGGCAGGCACGTTATCACTGATTTTTACAATCACGTTGTCCGCATCACTCTTTCCGGGAGGTACGGAGTCATGTGGTAAATTCGGTAAACGAACGATGAGTGAGTTCAACTCGTTCTGGGTGCTATTATGTTGGGCAGTCAAGGCTGCAATCTCTTCTTTCAGACGGGTTGTATTAGCCCTTGCTTGCTCGGCTTCCTCTTTTTTCCCTTCTTTCATCAAGGAACCGATTTGCTTGGAGATGCTATTCATTTCGGATTGCTTGTTATCCGATTCTTTTTGTAAATTCTTTCTCTCGTTGTCGAGAGCGATAATCTTCTCAACTAATTCCTTGGCATCAAAGTTTTTCACGGCTAATTTCCGAATGACCGTGTCTTTGTTTTCCTGAATAAATTTAAGGTTTAGCATCTCTGGTAATTTTAAATTTTAGATTTTAATTTTAAATCATCGAAACGGGAACACGGATGTTCTTGTTTCGAGGCGTAAAAATAAAAAAAACTCCTGTACTTTGTAAGGACAGGAGCTTAAATATGTTCATTTTTCTACTTATTCAGCGATAGCCTCAATAGAAACGTAAGATTTGTTGTCTTGTTTTTTTCTGAAAACAACTTTTCCGTCGATCAATGCGAATAAGGTATGATCTCTACCGATACCCACGTTTAATCCCGGGTTATGTACTGTTCCTCTTTGACGAACGATGATATTACCTGCTTTAGCAAATTGTCCGCCGAATACCTTTACTCCTAATCGTTTACTTTCTGATTCACGACCGTTCTTAGAGCTACCGACTCCTTTCTTGTGTGCCATATCGTTTTAAATTTTAGAAGTTACAAAATAAATTAAGCGTTGATAGCTTCGATTTGAATCTGGGTCATACATTGACGATGACCGTTTTTCTTACAATATCCTTTTCTTCTCTTTTTCTTGAAAACTATTACTTTATCAGCTTTCACGTGAGATAATACCTTTGCCGTAACTTTAGCTCCTTCTACAACCGGAGTTCCGATTTTGATGTCACCTTCGTTGTCTACTAAAAGCACTTTGTCGAATTCAACTTGAGCGCCTTCTTCTGCAGTCAGTCTGTGAACATAGACTTTACGGTCTATTTCAACTTTGAATTGTTGTCCTGCGATTTCTACAATTGCGTACATTGTTCTATTTCATTATTAAGTTAATACCGTGGGGTGGGATTCTTCCACTTGTTGTACCCCTGAGGTTAAATTTTCGCTCGGCAAAAGTAGCAATTGTTTTTGAAACAACAAAGAATCGTTGAATAAAACTACGTTGTCTTTAATAGAAATTTTTGACATTGGTATTTTAAGTTAGGTAATAAAAGTAGATGCTGCGATCAATCGTAGGTGTTTTTCATGTTAGTCAAAATTTGGCAAGTTGTCCTGTATATTGTATTCATAAATGTAAAGTTGATTTTTGTGTATTTTTGAAAGTAATATAAGTATGTAAATATGCTATTTTGCTGAAGAAAAGATTTGAAAAATTAAAGTAAATAATGTTTGATATGTGAATCTATTTGATTATTATTGCAATAATAAATATTAATTAAAATATAAACACCATGAAACAGAGAGTAATTTTTATTTTTGTATTATTATTGGTGCTGACAGGATCTAATGGAGAAGATCGAATTGTTGAGCAAAACAATGTAAATCTTCAAGAGAAAATTTTGGCTGAAGGTATTCCTGCCCGTATTGTGCAAGGACTTTGTGATATTATAAAAACTGAAGGTCAAAACGCTGTCTTCATCGCCCATGTTGCGCCATCTGATTGTATTGCCGTTTGGAGCAAAAATGGAGAACTTCTGGAAGCAGGAGAAAAATATGAATTTTTTCATGAGGACGAGGTTGTAAAATTGACGATAAAGAATTTGACGAAAGATGATACTGGAATATATGAACTAGAAGTTAAAAACGACGATGGCTCAGATTCATCATCAGCGCTATTGTCTGTGAAACTTTTGAAGAAGTAAAATATTTAATTTTATTCCGTTGATTATTAAGAATTAGTTTAAGGATATTTCTAAAATCTTTTAAACTAATTCTTGAAAAATTACCGACTTTGTTTTTTATCCAAAAATAATTGATACTTTTGATTAGGTGTTATAATTCAAATCGAGCGTTATGAGCGGTGACCATATTTTTATTGAAACTTTATATGGATTCAAATGTGTCGGACGGAATGTCATCTTTCGTATATTCATTGTTTTAGGGATTGTGGGGATTGCTCTTTACGTGTTTACGCCGCTGTCTGCTTTACCTTACGTTAAAAGTATCAACCAGCTTTTAAAGCAACCTTCAATGGGATGGATTTCCCAAGCGTTGCCTTCGTCTATACCCTTCACATGTGCTTATTTGTACAATATTTTGCAACTTTTCTTCGTGACGGTGCTCGCCATCAACGATACGAGATTATTCCACTTGGATGCCATGATGGCGTTGAACGTTCATCCGCAAGGAAATTCAGATATTTCGGTAGGAAACATTTTTGGAAAATTCCTTGCCTTCTCGATGGCTAATATATTGATCTTCGCTTTTTGTGGTTTGTTGAATCTTCTTTTCTATCCCAAGGTATTTAATATCGGATATTATCTTTTTTATTGGTTTACGCTGAACCTTCCCGTTCTTGTCTTTTGCTTGGGTATATCGACCCTTGTGACAAGATTGACGAGAAACCAAGGCTTAAACGTGATCCTTTTGGCGGTGATTCTTGGGGTGTTAACAATCCCCTGTTCGATTTGGTTAAACGGGGTACTTGACCCTCTCGCGGCGAGGATACCCAATATGTTTTCTGATTTCACGGGACACGTGAATTTCGGGAGTTATATACTACAACGGATATTTATCTTGTTCTTCGGGATTGGTTTGGCAATTCTTGCAGTTATTCCTTACCCTAGAATTCACAATAACGAACGGGCAAAGTTTCGCTTAGCTTGTGTGGCCTTATTCCCTTTGTTGTTTGCCGGAGGTTTTGCGATTATTTACTCTTGCGGATTCCAATCCATATCTGATGAACGGGAAGCATTTAGGGCGGTTTATTCCAAGTTTGCCCAGAGAAAGGTATTAAAAATAGTCGATAACCAACTCTATTTGAAAGAAACGGAAAACGGGGGAATCTCCGTGACAAGTCGAATGCGTGTTGAAAACCGAGAAAATGAGGCTCTTCCATTGTTTTTTTATCTGAATCCCAGGCTTGTGATTTCCTCGATCATCATGGATGGGAAAACCGTTACCTTTCAGCGTGATTTGCAAGTGGTTCTTGTGGACAAGGAGTTGGCTTCTGGCGAGATAACAGAAGTCGTAGTGAATTACGAAGGGAAAATCGACAATAGTTTTTGCTTTCTTGACGTCTCAAAAGAGAAGTATATTTCTCCGATGGTAAATACTATAGATATTTATCGTTTCGGTTATACCCCTGCGTTTTGCCAGAAAGAGTATAAATTACTTACCCCAGAATGTGTTTGGTACCCGGTCAGTGTGCCTCCTTACGATACATTTGGTTTTAGACGATCCATGTTCACTCGCTACAGGTTAGAGGTAGAACATGACCCGAAACTTATGGCAATATCCCAAGGAGAAGCGAGTCGGGACACGGTCGGGAAGACGACGTTCACGCTCAAGCATGGCATGAAAGGTATCACTCTTTGTATTGGTAATTATAGAAAACGGGAGATCGTAGTTGGTAGTGACGCATTAACGATGATCCAAAATTTGAAGAAGGAGATGCCGGATATTGTAAAGGATGATTATCCGACGAAAGTAGCGCTTTTTTACTTGCCAGAGCATGAATTTATGCTTGATTTTTACGATGAAATTCCCAAGGAAAAGTGGTCAAGTATCATCGAGGACGCCAAATCTTCAATCAAATTTTATGGTGATAATGGTGATTATTTCCTGAAACGTATAATGAATGAAGTTGCGTTTGATCCCACGCTACAGTATCCTTATAGTTGGATCACGGTTGTGGAGGTGCCGTGTGATTTTTACGTGTTCCCGAGGAGAACCTTACAAGAGGGTGAGCGAGTACAAGAAGGAATGGTGTTTCTCCCGGAAAAGAAATTCTCGGAGGACGTGTCTGTAGCCTCTTATAATGACAAAGAATTGGAAATTGAATTTCGATTGAAGAGAGAATTTGACCAGTTTAGGAAAGGGGGGAGTTGTGATCTAAAATCAACTGGTAAGGGTAACACGAGTTTCATTTACTCGGACGAGTGTCCCTTGATTAATGATGCTTTGTTTTTAGCTTTTTATCCCTATTTAACTTGGGTAAATAAGGAGAATATCCAATATTTTGTTGTTGATTATATGAAAAATCATAGTTTAGAAGAGGCGTTGAGTGATACCTTACTTTCCCCGGAACTGTTTGATTGGATATTCCGTATGAAATGCGCAGAGTTAAAAACGTTATTAGAGATTAAGATTGGAGAACAAGAATTTCACGATGCTTATCATGATTTCCTCAAGCGACATCTTTTTGAAGAAACTACCTTTGAGGATTTTTCGCAAGAAATTTTCGCCAATTTTAATGTTAGGTTAGACTCTATCGTTATGAATTGGTTTCGAATGAATCAATTACCCGTTTTCGAGATAGACGGGCACACCGTCTTTATAAAAGGTAAGAGTGATCGAGTATACGATTTCAGAGTATTTAACTGGGGGAAAGTCCCGGGTATTATCAATATTAATACGAATGGTAAGCATCCGGGATGGATCATTCCCCCGGGAGAGGGACGAGCAATCAGAACGTATGGGCCAGCTCTTAATTCCAATGTTTCTACATATATGTCTTTAAATGTTCCGAAAGATATTGAATTATCAAGCGAGCGTGGGGAGGCTGATATTGATATGGACACGACTAAGTGGTTTTTACCTCTCGATTCAACTTTTTTTTCAATTAAGAATGAGAATGAGTTTATTGTAGATAATGTCGATTCGGGATTCACTATTCTGGAAACTAGAAAATTTAATATAGCTTCGCTATTTGGAATAGTTGAGACTCGTGCCAAGTATTATGAGTATCCTCCTTACAATCATTGGGGTTTTACGGTCGATAGGAATGGAGGTTATGGTTTCCCCGTAAAAGGAGCGTATTTTAAACGAGCCGGTAAGGGAAATCAGAAAGTACAATGGGAAACCGATTTACCTGAGGGAGCATACGAGGTGTTTTGCTATCAACCTTCTAGAAAAAATAGAGGTGGTGATGTCCAAAGGGAGTATTATTATTCCGTGTTTGACGGAAAAAAAGAGCATGAGGTTATACTTTTGATGGACAAAAATGATGGAGGATGGATATCTTTAGGGGTTTTTGATTTTCAGGGGAGGGGAAGGGTGACTTTGAGTGACAAGGATCAAAAACATGATTCCATTGATAAACATGATTCCCCACAAGTAATCATTGCTGATGCCATGAAGTGGGTTAAAGTTCAACAATGATATAGATTATTATTGTTGAACAATTACTTCTAGTTATCCTAGTAAAACTAGAAGTGAAGTTGTTGTTGATTAATTTTTTGGGTAACAAGTGCGTAAAATAGAGGATCGTAATTTCGTCTGGTATATTTACAATAAAAAACATTGTGTCCGATTTTAATTGGGTGTTATTTCTGGAAATATATTAACTTTGACGGGATTTCAGAAAACAGAATGGTTATGAAACATATTGCACGGCTGATATTGAAGATATTCGGATGGAAACTCAAGGGTGGCTTGCCTGAGGATAAAAAGGCGGTGGTTATATCCGTACCGCACACTTCCATAATGGATTTTATCTGGGGAAAGTTGACTTTTATAAGTCAAGGAGTTCCTACTTATATTTTGATGAAAAAGGAGTTTTTCTTTTTCCCGTTGGGACCGATTTTGAAAGCGTTGAACGTGATTCCTGTGGATCGGGGAAATAAGGAGAATCATATCGTGGAGAGAATGGTGGAGGAATTCAAAAAACGGGATGTAATGTATTTGACCATAACCCCAGAGGGGAGCCGGAAGAAACGGAAGAAATGGAAAAAGGGATTTCTGGTGATTGCTAAGGAGGCCGGGGTTCCGGTGTATCTAGGACGTATTGATTACAAGGATAAATATTGCACGTGGGGCCCCCGGTTTGAACCGACGGGTGATCCGGATGCGGATTTGAAATACATCATGTCAACATACAAGGATGCGAATCCGCGTCACCCGGAAAACTTTTCCGCGGGTGATTAAAAGAAATTAGTATTATAAATAAATAGTATATATGAATGTTGCGATCGTACAGGCACACTTGGAATGGGAGAATGTGCCGGTGAACCTGAAGCTTTTTAACAAGCGGATAGCGGCGATAGAAGGAGCTAACGTGATCGTTTTACCCGAGATGTTCGCATCGGGGTTTACCATGAAAGGGAAAGAGCGGGTGGCACCTTTTTACGAGGCTGTTTACCAGTGTATGCAGGAATGGGCCAGAGAAAAGGATGCGTTGATCATGGGATCGACTGTTTATTTTGAGGATGAACATTACTACAACCGTCTGCTGGTGGCCTTCCCGGATGGTAAAATCTTGCATTATGACAAGAAACATCTGTTTACGATGGGAGAGGAAAAAGAGCATTTCACGGCAGGAGATGAGTTGTTGGTATTTGATTATCAAGGGGTGAGAATAGCTCCATTTATTTGTTATGATTTGCGTTTCCCCGTGTGGAGTCGTAACACGTGCGGGTACGATTTGGCCGTGTACGTGGCCAACTGGCCGGAAGCGAGAAGACAACCGTGGCAGATCTTGTTGATGGCTAGGGCAATTGAGAATCAATGTTACGTGATCGGGGTGAACCGAGTGGGCGAGGACGGGGTTGGCTTGAGTTACTCCGGTGATTCAGCGGTCATCTCTCCTAAAGGGGACGTGCTGGTCGCTTGCGAACCTTTTGCCGACGAGGTGAAACAGGTGGATATTGATTTGAAAGCTTTACGGGAATTTCGTGAGAAGTTCCCAGTGTTGGAAGATCGGGATGAATTTACAATTGAAGATTAATAATAACAGCTAAAAGTAAAGCATGAAAAGGATGTTTTTGGCAATAATCGGATTAAGTATGATGTTCGATTTAAGCGCACAGAAAAAGGTTTTAACCATGGAAGAGGCCGTGGTAGGGTATCATTTATATCCCCGGTCCAAGTATATTCAATGGCAAGGCGACAAGAATCAGTTGACCTATCTGGACCGGGAAGGTTTGATGGGTGAATCTGTCGATAAAGGTGAAAAGAGTGTGCTACTCACTGTGGCGGAATTGAATCGTATTTTGGGAGCCGAGTTGAGAGGATTCCCTAATTTTTCTTGGTTGGATGATAACACTTTGGTGATAGCTCGTCAAGGGAGTATCTACCATATTGATGTTGCTAAGAAACAAGTGAAACAGAAATTTACTTTCCCGAAAGGGGCTGCTAACGAGACTTATTCTAAAGCGGGTAATATGTATGCTTACACGATCGATAATAACTTGTATTACATGGACGAACGTGGGAATAGTTATACCGTTACCGCGGACGAGGACAAGAATATCGTGAACGGGCAGGTGGTTAGCCGGAATGAATTCGGAATTACTGGCGGTATTTTTTGGTCTCCGGACGGAAAGAAACTGGGATTTTACCGTAAAGACGAAAGTCAGGTAACGAATTTCCCGTTGCTGGACATCAATACTCGTACGGGTGAATTAAAGGAGATCAAGTATCCCATGGCAGGAATGAAATCCGAGTTGGTGAGTCTTGGGGTTTATGATATAGCTTCTGCTAAGACGACTTTTCTGGATGCGAATGATTTTGGTCGCGAACAATACCTGACGGGAATTACTTGGTCTCCGGAGTCTGATATGGTATATGTTCAGGTGCTTAACCGGGGACAAAATCATATGCGTTTGAATAAATATGATGCGTCAACGGGTAAATTGATCGCTACCTTATTCGAGGAAAAGTCCAATACTTACGTGGAACCGCAAAGCGGTTTGGTATTCTTGGCTAACAACCCGAAACAATTTATTTATTCTACGAATAACCGGGATGGTTTCATGAACCTTTACCTGCACGATGTGAACGGTAAATTAATTCGTCGTCTGACAGACGTGGATGCGGACGTGGAATTCGTGGCTGTTGATCCTGCCGGAAAATATGTATATTATCTTTCATCGGAAATCTCTCCGGTGGAGAAACAACTTTTCCGGGTAGAGGTAAAGAGCGGGAAGAAAAACCGTTTGACGATGGAAGAAGGATGGCACAATATCACGATGAGTGGTGACTGTGCTTATTTCGTTGATAATTATAGTAGCATCAAAGTACCTCGTAACGTGGATCTGACGATGAATTCCGGAAAGGTTGTACGTCGTTTGCAGGAAGTGGAGAACCCGAATAAGGATTATAATTTCGGGGAGATCACGTTGGGTAAGATTAAGGCAGATGATGGTAGTGATTTATACTATCGTTTGATTAAACCGATGGATTTTGACCCGAACAAGAAATATCCCGTGATTCATTACGTGTATGGTGGGCCTCATTCACAGTTGGTAACCAATACGTGGAATGCTTCCTTGCGGATGTGGGAAATGTATATGGCTCAACATGGTTACGTGGTATTCGTGATCGATAATCACGGTACGCCGAACCGCGGTAAGGCTTTCGAGGATATTATTCACCGTCAATGCGGACAGGTTGAAATGAAAGATCAGGTGAAGGGAATCGAGTGGTTGAAATCTTTCCCGTGGGTGGATGCGAATCGTATCGGGGTTCATGGTTGGAGTTACGGTGGTTTCATGACTATTTCGTTGATTACCAATTATCCTGATATTTATAAAGTGGCCGTTGCCGGAGGTCCCGTGATCGACTGGAAATGGTATGAAGTGATGTACGGGGAACGTTACATGGATACCCCGCAGGAGAACCCGGAAGGATATGCTAAAACGAGCTTGATTGCCAAGGCGAAAGATCTGAAAGGTAAATTGTTGATCTGTCAGGGAGCAGTTGATCCGGTAGTGGTTTGGGAGCAAAGCTTGAGCTTTATCCGGGAGTGTATCAAGAATAACGTGCAGGTGGATTACTTCCCTTACCCGTGTGCCGAGCATAACGTGATGGGACGGGATCGGATTCATCTGATGCAGAAAGTGACGAATTATTTCGAGGACTACTTGAGGTAATTGAAAATGGAGAATTGAAAATGGAGGTGTGGTAAAATCATTTTGCCACACCTCTTATTTATAGTATCTTTTCGTAAAGGCGGAATTTGTGTAGTCCGTAGTCACCCAAGCCTAAATCAACTGTGTCGATATAGTTAAAGCCGAATTTTTCATATAGTTTGATGGCGGGAATGTTGTTCTCGTATACATCGAGCCGGATAGCTTTCATGTGTAGCTCTTTTCCCAACTCACAGGCAAAAGAGATCAGTTTTTTCCCTACACCTGCTTTCAGGAAATCGGGGTGAACCACGAGTGTGTGAATCACGAATATTTTGCTGTAATCTGACTCTATTCCCCAAGGTGCTTGATCGTATGCCGGTTCCGGATGATGATTTAAAATGATTGAACCGATAATTCGTCCTTCCTGCCTTACCACGTAAAGGTGTTGCTCGTTAATCCCAGCTTCTGCGATTTGCCGAACGGGATATACTCCTTTGATCCATCCGGGGTGATTTATATCCGAGTCCAGAAAATCATTTAAATCATCGTATAGCCGTGCCAGTTCATCAATATCTGCGTGTACACCTTTTTCAATAACCATTTTCGTCATTTTTAAATATACGGGCAAAGATAAATAAATTACTATCTTTGTACCGAATTTGAAAAGTCATTTTCAATTTTCATTTTTCAACTTTCAATTGTTTAGTCATGCGTATCGATATATTAAGTGTAGTGCCGGAATTGCTGGAAAGCCCTTTGAATCACTCGATTATTAAACGGGCGAAAGAAAAGGGAATCGTGGAAATCCATATTCATAACATTCGGGATTGGTCGAAAGATAAACACCGGAAGGTGGACGATTATTCTTTCGGGGGTGATGCCGGGTTAGTGATGGCAGTTCAGCCTATTTTTGATTGTATCAACGAGTTGACTTCCCAGCGGCATTATGACGAGATTATCTATACGGCTCCGGATGCTCCTGTTTTTAACCAGAAGACGGCAAACGAATTGTCGTTGAAAGAGAATATCATGATTCTTTGCGGACACTACAAGGGGGTGGATCACCGGGTGCGTGAACATCTGATTACGAGGGAAATATCCGTGGGTGATTACGTGTTGACGGGCGGTGAGTTACCTGCCTGCATCATGACGGATGCCGTTGTACGCCTGTTGCCGGGAGCCATGGGGGATGAAACTTCTGCCTTGACCGATTCTTTTCAAGATAACTTGTTAGCCCCGCCTGTATACACGCGTCCTGCAGAATTTAACGGGTGGCGGGTACCGGAAGTTCTGTTATCCGGTAATCATGCCTTGATAGACGAATGGCAGGAGCAACAAGCATTGGAACGGACGAAGGCTTTGCGCCCGGATTTGTTGGATGAATAGTTGTGGGCTTTGTGTGTAAATCCCGCTTATTTTGGCAGAGGTCGTCTATATTAAGGAGTACTATTGTATCAAAATGAACGTTTTTACACAATAGTACCCCCTCTGGTAAACTCTAATAATAATCCATTTATTTAATGATAACTATAATCATAGAGTCCAGCACAACACTATAACCTTCATTGCTGATTCGTAAGGATATGATATACTTACCTTGAGGAACGGTGTGATTCCATGGTAATTGAATGATCCCTTTCTGAACTGCAGAAAACTGGTTTAGAATTTCCGGGTCATTATGATCCGAGTCGATTCTTTCAATCGAATAACGGATGGGGTTCGTGCCTTGTACTCCTTCAAGAGATTGACTTTGCCAAGGGATCTCGAATTTCTTCCTGTGAGCGTCGTCATCATTGGCCTCATCGAGATATGCCTTGAACACCACAGAATCGGGATTGTATTTTGCATTATGCGTGAACAAGTACCCGACTTTTACATCTTTGCATCCGCTATATAATAGGGCGGAAAGTAATATCATCATCCATATATATTTCATACGATTCGTTTTATAGTTCAACCCATGTAAACCTGTTTGACAGGGAATGTACCACCCCGTTATTTGTCTCTATGTCGGCCGAGGCAATGCTTGCCATCTGCCCGCTGATTTCGGCATGAATTTTTAGCCCTTCCGCTCCGATGTCGGGGATTCCGTTAAACTCGGATTGGGTACGATATACCCGGAGCTTGACGTTATTCAAGGAATACACTTCCGTTCCTCCCGTGAGTGTCCCTTTTACCTCGTAATCGAACGTCTCTTTCATCTTTTTCCCTTCGACTAGGTAAGCGAGAATCATATCCCTGACCAGTTCAACGGGTATTTCCCGGATGGTATGATAGATTGCCTCTCCGGTTTGTTCGAGAAAGAATTTTCGGATACTCATGTTCGTGGGGCCGAAAAACGTGATTTCCTTGTAATCAGGATTTGTTCCCTCGAAAATATCGGTTAATCCCGCGTATTCAATGGCAACGACGATCGAATCCCAGTTGTTGTGATCACTTCTCAAATAGTCCATCATCGAGCAATCGTGATAACCGTCCGCCAGTCCGGTGTCATGCTGGTAATCTTTTTCACAGCTTGCGAGAAGGGTGACGGTAATGCATATAAATAGTATTGTTCTCATCTTGTATCGTTTAAATTGCGAATCCATTTCTTTTCCAGTAAATATTCTGCGTCATTTTGGTATTGTTTTGGAAGGCGTCAAAAGAGATCGGGAAGAATAAAGCCCCGTCTTTCACATCTTGGTCGGAGAGGGTCTTGAATTTACCCCTGAGTTTTTCACGGAATGTCCTGTTACGGACAATATCAAAATATCTCGTGCATACCCCTTCGAGAAATAATTCTTTGTCTCTTTCTAGTGCAATTGCCTCTTCCAAGTTCTCATCCGGGGTATATTCTTTTGCCCCGGCTCGTTTTCTGATCACGTTCAAGTCGGCTATTGCTCCCGGAATATCACCGGATTTCGCTCTCATTTCAGCTCGGAGCAGGTATATATCTGCGAGACGAATCAGGATTTCATTCAGGTCATATCCCAAGAGCTTACCGAGCTGGCTGCCACTCGTGTGCAGTAGCGGTCTTCTGAACTTGTAAATATACGCCGCTCCTTGCGTGATTGAGGTTTTAACCCCTGCCATGGAATCCAGCTTGTAGAAATATTCTTCCCGTCTCTTGTCATTCCTATCCGGAAACATGGCCATGGCGCTCTCGTTGTTCAAACGGAGCAAGGTTCTCCTTGTCGAGGGGGTGGCGTTCGGGTCTGCCGGCCATTTTTGTGTGATACCCGGCAAACCATTCCCGGACCGATTGACCGCTTCGGGGTTTAGGAAATCGATTTCAAGAATACCTTCTTGGCTATTGCCGGGTAACACGATTTCGCAGATTTCATGAGGATTGTTTACTAGCGAGTAGTCACCGGATTGGATGACCTCGGTTGCTGCCTCGATACCTTTCTGGTAATATTCCGGTTCCTCCCCGAATCCGGCCAGCCAAGCATAAGCATGAGCGAGAATGGCGAATGCTGTTCCTCTTGAGGGGATTTGTTTGCTTGTCACTGGGGTGTTATTGGCATCCTTCATCTCGTTCACCGGGGATAATAATTTCGTGGCCTCAACGAGATCATCTATCACGACTTTCATGATTTCCCGCCACGGGGTTACGGCTTTTTCACCAACATCTTCTTCGTTCGTGATTAACACGGCATTGCCCCACGTGCGTAAAACATAGAAATACAAGTAAGCCCGTATTGTCAGCGCTTGTCCTTTGTAGTAATTGATGCGTTCTTCGGGTATCTTTGCCCGGTGAATGTTGCCTAAAATGAAATTGCACATCCCGATTGCTTGGTACTCGCCACGCCAGCTTGGAGCTGTTGTTATGTCCATATCCTTCTGTAACTCGTTGTCCGAGATATTTCTCCAGATCAAACCGAGATAATCAAACGGGAGGCCCCTGTCCCGGTAAAGTCGTGTTTCAACGTATCCACCCCAAGATCTGAACATGACGTGAAGTTCATACACGGCGGCCTCGACATCTTTTTCCGTTTTCCAGAAATTCGTGTTCGTGACGAGAGTCTCGGGCTCTTCGTTCAAAAAATTCTTGAACATATCATTGCAACTCGCTAACGGGAGCAATAGCAAAATTATATATATCCGTTTTTTCATGTGTTTATAAATTTAAAGTTAACCCTAGTGTATATCTTGTCGCTAGCGGGTAGTTGTTGTTCGAGTCAACGCCGGTAACGATATCTATGGATTCCGGATCGGGGCTTGAAGAATTGGTGATGGTAAACACGTTCTCCACGGACATGAACACACGGGCGTAATGTTTGGATTGTTTCGGGAACACGGGTAGGGTGTAGCCGATCGAGATACTTTTTAGTTTCAAATAATTGATTTTTTCCACGTTACTTTTCAAATTCGTGGCGAAATTATTCTTCCCGTTCTCTAGTTCGTTGATCGGAAAATCGGTATTGTCACCGGGTTTCTGCCAGAAAGAAACCTTGTCAAGATCGGCTAGAATCGGGACCATCATTTCTGCCGTGTTTGCTCTCAGGATCGTACCGACTGAAGCTCCTCTTCCCGCATTCAAAACGTGTCTTCCCAGCTTGTAAGAGAACAACAGGTTTACATCAATTCCTTTCCATTTGAGTGTCGTGGCAATCCCTCCAAATGCGAGCGGGAGAGGGGAACCCCCGTATACCCGGTCTTCCAAAAGCGGAACCATGGTTGCAACCTGTCCATTCCCGTCGACATCCTGTATTCGTCGGTCACCGGGAGTGTAAATCTGGTTTCCCAAGGACGATAGATATTTCCGTCTGCCGTTGACATAGTAGAGTGGCACTTCATCTTGTGAATTATAGTATCCTTGGTCGTTATAGACGTAAATTCCATTCAACGGTTTCCCGATGATGTTTAGATTATGTTTGCTTGCTAGATTCGTGAAGTCCATGCCATTGTTACTTTTTTCAAATCGGTTCCAGTTGCGGGCAATATTAAAACTGAAATCCCAGTGCAGTTTTTCCGATCGAACGAGGTCAGCCTTGATTTGTAGTTCAATTCCTTGATTCGAGATCGCGTAAGCATTTTGCCATTGGGATATGTAGGCATTATAATCTCCCGGTAGGGTGACTTGCGCCAATAGCTTGTCCGTGTATCGATAGTAATAGTCAAGCTCGAAACTCAGCCTGTTACCGAAAAACTCCAAGTCCAGTCCCGCGTCAAATTGTTTGGTTTCCTCCCAGCTTAATTTGGGATTTATTAATCCGTCCGGCCAGTAAGGGGTTATGGTTTGGTTCCCGTGAAAAGGAACGTTGTTGACTATTAACACCCCGAAAGCGAAATAAGGATATTCAAATTGTTTCCCGGACTTCCCGTAACTTAATCGGACTTTCCCGAAATCCAGAAAATCTCGGGCCCAATCCATGTACGGTTCCTCGGTGAACGTGTAGGCAATAGCGTATGACGGGAATGTTCCCCAGCGTGTGTTTTCCCCGAACTTTGAGCTGGCATCCCTTCTGAGCGTGACGGAGAGGAAATACTTCTGTTTGTAGTTGTAGGCTACCCGTCCGAACATACCTACCATCGTGCTTCTTTCTAGGCTGGAATTGAAATCCTTTAATTGCAGGTCTTTCTCGGTGTCATACACGTTACCGCTCCACGTGACGTATTGTATCAGGTTACTTGGCGCGCCTTTGCCGTATCCGCTCTTGTCCTTGGCGATGTCTCCTTGGAACGAGAGACCGAGAAGGAGGTCAACACTATGATTGTCAGCGAAAATCTTGTTGTAGGAGAGTAGATTCTCGTTTAACCACATCATCTTGATCGTGTTGTTGCCTGCCGAGTAGCTGTTGAGATCCGTGTTCAGGTCGGAGGGTATGAATATATTTTGGTCTTGCATGGAGAAATCGACAGCGAGAGACGATTTCAGTTTCAAGCCTTCCACGATCGTGTACGCCAGATCGAACGATGATCTTAGCCTGTAAGATTCGTTTTTCTCCTTAATCTCGTTGAAACGTCGGACCGTTTCATCAAAAGCCTTCGTTCCCGGACCGGGCATGAGGGTAGAGGTCGAAAGCAATTCATCCGGAATGGTTTCCAAGTCACTCCTGTCATTGGAGAAATTATAGGCATCATGCCCTTTGCCCGCCCTGTTTCGTCCGGTACGAGCCAGGTAAAAACGGATGTTACTTTCAACGCTCTCGGAGGGTTTGATAAACAAGTTGGTGATGAGTTTAATCCTGTTAAATCCCGTGTTTCGTAGCACGCCAGTTTCCGAGTAATATCCCAGCCCGACGTGATAAGCGATCGTGTTGGAGCCTCCCGATAGTTGGATATTGGCATCGGTTACTTTCCCGGTTCTGAAATAGTAATCGAACAAGTTCGTGGAATTGTTGTAGAATTTGTTCAAACTATCTTGCACGATGGGAAGATCCAGTCCATCACCGTTGTTCCAGAATAAATTGTAGTTCTTGTTGTTTTTGTAAGAATCTTCGTAGGATTGAACAGGGCGGTACATGTTCGTTTCTTCATCATAAACGGACTCCCGGTAATTTTCCATGGCTTGCATCCTGTGTCTTCGTTCCCTGTTTCCCGTGGTAATATCCGGTAACGAGGGGCGAGTAACCCATGTTTGGGATATATTTACCGTGAACGTGGGAGCTTGATTCCGGTGTCCTTTTTTGGTGGTCACGATAATTACCCCGTTTGCCGCACGAGAACCGTAAATTGCCGCGGAGGCAGCATCTTTTAATATTTGGATGGACTCGATGTCCTTGGTGTCGATCTCGGCAATCGTGTTTAGCCCGGTAAGCTCGGAGGTGTAGCTGAACATGGGAACCCCGTCAATAATCCATAACGGGTCTGAGGTGATACGTTCTTTCTCTACAGCCAACGAGTTATATCCCCGGATAACGATGGGGGAACCGCCACCACCGGGGGCTCCTGTAATGTTCGTGACATCCACCCCGGCCGCCCGGCCTTGTAAAAGGTTATTGATAGAAGGGGAGGGGAGATCCTTGATCTCGTCAGCCTTCACGACAGACATGGAACCGACACGATTACGGCGTGATTGTTCCCCGTAGGCGATGACTTGTACTTCATCAAGCTCGGACACGTCCTCTTCTAGAATGACATTCAGTAACGTGTCTGCCTTACTGAAAGGAAGCGTTTTTGTTTTATACCCGATAAAAGAAAAAACAAGACGTCCCTTGTTGAGCGGGAGGAATATCCGGTAATTCCCGTTATTATCCGAGGAGGTTCCTATCAGAGTGCTATCCAGTCGCACGGTGACACCGGGCAACGGTCCTTTTTTCTTGTTTAGGATTTTCCCCTTTATAAGATGTTTGACAATAGAATCCTGTTGGATCGGATTCGCTTGCAAAGGCTCGCTTTTTACCATCAAAGGGACGTAAGCGAAGAACGCAAAAAACATAATACTGGCTACACGCAAATTCAGGATAGATTTGCGCCGACAATCCATTTTTTTCATACTTTTGTATTTAAGTTAAGTGACAGGCGAATACGCTTGTCTCGTTTTTGTAAGAGGGTGTTTGAGCACCCTCTTTTTTAATTCAGAGTGAGATCTTACCCCTCGCTTGGTGGTGGGCGTATTTTTAAAGAGTTTGATAATTTGTGTTGATGCTGCATTTTATGTAATATTTGAGTAAATAATTAATTCATATTAAGTTAAAACTTCTATATAATATCTTGTTGCTTCTTAATTAAATTGACAATACTCCCTAATAGCTGGGTGGATGGAGTCTAAAATATCCCTTTATTCGTACGTTAATTTCAAAATATGAAAACAGAGATAGATTTATATGTAATTGCTAAGGTACGTGAATATAGATTGATGGCTAAGCATACCCAAGAATCTCTTTCTTATACTTTAGGATATACTCGAACATTTATTAGTAATTTCGAAAATGGTCCTAAAAAATATAATATCAATCAACTAAATAAGATTGCTAAAGTTCTTAAATGTTCTCCTAAAGATTTTCTGCCACAAGACCCATTATAATTTATCAATAAAAAAAGAACTGTTATACCATTCTGTAAGTAGGTATCGGCAGACCCTTTCCAGCAGTTTGAATACAACAGTTCATACCAAAGTATGAAACTACTGTTACAACCCGCTGAAAAGTATTATTTTGCCGATTTTACTTACTAGGTCGATACAATAACTTCAAATATATTATGCGGACTCTTCCGCACTTGATTTCTCAACTTCTGCAAATATATAATATATTTTTACAAAAATCAAATATTCTGCCATTTTATAGCTATGATGGTGTTGATCGGCTTGTAACTTTGGGTTCAGAGATGGTCAATACTTTCGCTAAAGTTGCTATGTAGTTTCCTAAAATTGGTTTACTAGATTTGACATTCAATAAATTGTACAAAGCATTTTCAATTCTATTTTCTGTTACAAGTTTACTTCAAAAAACTGTAATTCCTGTAATAGTTTTACTTTTTTATTGGCATCCCGGGAATTCCCGGGATGCCAATAACACTTGGCGTCAATACATGACCCTGGCGAATAACTCTTTTTTATCGCGGTGTGCCTGGTCCGGAACTTTCAACCCGATAGCCATGTGTGGTCTTCTGGTGTTGTATATCCCGATGATTCTCTCCACTTGCATTCTCGCCTGGTCAATATCTCTCAAGACCATATCGTTTAACCATTCCCGTTTCAAAATCCCGTTCACTCTCTCGGCGATACCGTTATCGTAAGGGGAGCCATCTTGTGTCACGCTGACTTGAATACCGTGTTCTTTCAATATCCCGGTGTACAGCGAGGAGCAGTATTGCCCACCCCGATCCGAGTGATGAACAAGCTTATCGCTAAAGTTGGGAGGTAGCGTTGCCAACGCCCGGCACAACGCCTTCACGGGACCGGACGAGTCCAGGGTGGGGTGAACTTCCCACCCCGTGATCCGCCGGGAATAAGCGTCGGTTACCAGCGAGAGATACACGAAACCGGCACTCGTTGACAGGTACGTGATATCACTGACCCATACCTGGTTGGGGCGGGTAACTCGAAGCCCTTTCACCAGGTTCGGGTACTGGCGATGCCACGCCCGGGAATCCGTCGTGATGACCCGGTACTTCTTCTGTTTTATCATTAAATCGTGAAGGTGAAGTAAACGATAAAGCCAATCCCGACCGACGGGAAGCCCGTTAGACCCCAGCATGTTCCACAATTTATTAACCCCGAGGTTAGGCATGTCACGGCGAATATCCTGGACGATGGAAAGAACGTAACGCTCGCGTTCCTCGCCTCCACGATCGGCACGGAGGCTCTTGTAATAAGCCTGCTTGCTGTAGCCAAGGGAATTGCAAAGGTGTTCCGTCACGGCTTTACCTCCCCGCTCTTTTTGTCTCTCGACAATCCCGCTAATAGCATCTCCTCGTAGTTTTTTTTTACATCAACATGCAGGCGTTCCCTGGCTAACTCTAGCATTAACTCGTAAGCTTCCACTAGTATTTTCTGTTTCTCTACTTCCTGACGTAAAGACTCCAGCTCGGCGCGTTCTTGATCGGTCATCGGGTATAACATTTTGTAATTACGCGAAGATAAACGTTTGTGTTGTTCTTCCGATAAAACGCGAGATTTATACTTGTGTAGCCAAACGTGAAAAGTCGAGGGTTTGACCTCGTACTTGGCTAGAACTTCCGCGTAACCCATTTCATTGATTATTCGATCTCGTACCGCTGATAATTTCGTCTTCACGGCGTAATAACGACGACGAACAGGGGGAAAATTTAATTCTGACATTGGTTTACTAAGTTTACTGTAAACTTTTTTCAGGACAATACACTATCCTTTCTTTTGATCATGAACATACCAAGTACATAGTATGAACTCTGATGTATGTATATGCTATGTTAGTGCCGTGTCTGTATTCCCTTGATGTCTTAGTGTAAGGATAGAGAAAGGTGGGCTGAAAGTTAAGTTTACGATAGGTTGGGGAAGGAGTTATCTAAAGTACATATCCATTCTTATTGAGCAGTTGTATAAAACCGTAAGAGAAATTATGGAAATGCTCTTGAGAAACTGCCTCTTTTTCGTTGATCTCTCGAAGATTATTCAGAGTTTATTCATACGGGCATGGATGAGCAACGTTTGATCTTCGAATGAACTCTGAATGAGGGGTATTATTTGGTACTTATCTGTACTTGATTTGGGGTATATTTGTGTATGAATTCCGCAAGAATTAAAACTTCCTCTAGAATTTGGAAACAGTTATCCATTGCGTATCACTTTTCATCGTGAAGCTACACGTGATCATTGCAATCACAACGATTGTCGCTAATACAACTAAAGATTTTACTTTCATGATAACAAATAAAATTTTGTTTGTTGATAGATATATGTAGTGGTTACGAATAATATAATAGCATTTAGTCTTTTTGAACTTTTGTTGAAAATGGGGTATGTGCATGACAGGTTGTGTGGTATTGCTGTATTTTTACCTGTAATACATCATTAAATAAATTAAAAGTATAGTCTTTGCATATTATATGACGCATTGAATATGGCAAAGAATATAATGGGAACTAAATTATCCCGAAAATTAGAGCAGAAGATGTATGTTCTCCTATACGTAAGTTATAAATGCTTCTGTGAGGATAAAAAATATGATTTTAAATTTTGTATTATGCTTTAAAAACATTATGTTTGCAATGCATAATAGGTAGAGTATATGAAATTCGTTGATAGAATAGATGAGGCAGCACGTCTAAAGGATGCTCTTGCGAGAGAAAAGTCCTCGTTAGTCGTTATGTATGGTCGTAGACGATTGGGGAAGTCAACGCTTATCAAAAGAGTGTTGTCGGACAATGATGTTTATTTCCTTGCCGATCGTTCTGAAGACCAACACCAGAGGACATTGCTTGCAAAAGTGATAGCACAAATATTCCCGGATTTCGACAAACTGACATATCCAGATTGGGAGTCTATGTTTCGTGCGGTCAATTATCGCACAGACAAGCGTTTTACTTTGTGCTTGGATGAATTTCCGTATCTTGTAGAGCAATCTTCTGAACTACCATCTGTGTTGCAAAAACTGGTTGATGAAAAGCAGCTGAAGTATAATCTTGTGCTTTGCGGTTCATCGCAAAATATGATGTATGGGTTGTTTCTTGATTCTACTGCACCTCTCTATGGTCGTGCTGATGAGATCATGAAACTTGCACCGATACGTTTGCCATATATTCAAGAGGCTTTGAGCCTTGATGCGATGAATGCCATTGAAGAATATGCTGTTTGGGGAGGTGTGCCGCGTTATTGGGAACTAAGAGAAAACAGAAGTTCGCTTGATGATGCCCTATGGCGTAATATCCTTTCTGTGAATGGAACTCTTTACGAAGAACCGATAAAACTGTTTCAGGACGATGTGAAAGATATAGTCAAGACTTCGACGATAATGTCTTATATTGGTACTGGTGCAAACCGACTTTCCGAGATTGCTGCACGATGTAATGAGCCGGCAACCAATCTGTCACGTCCATTGAAGAAACTTATTGATCTCGGATTTTTGGAAAAAGATGTTCCGTTTGGGATTGATGAAAAGAATGCGAAAAAGAGTCTCTATAAGATAGCCGATCCGTTTATGGCATTTTATTATCAGTTTGTCGTTCCTAATCGTTCGTTCATTGAACTTGGTCGTCGCTTGCCCATAGAACAGGCTTTGAACGCCCATTTCTCGGAATATGTGAGTATGAAATGGGAAAAACTGTGCCGGGATGCTGTAACGGGAAATCTTGTCAATGGAGTAGTTTATGGCAAAGCAAAACGCTGGTGGGGGACTGTTTTCAATGAGGATAAGAAGCCTGAACAAGTCGAATTTGATGTAATGGCAGAATCGCTTGATAAAAAGTATTTGCTGGTTGGAGAATGTAAATGGACAACACGAGAGAATGGTAAACAGCTAACAGCCGAACTACTCCGCAAAGCTAATATGTTACCGTTTGCCAAGAACTACACCATTGTGCCAATTCTATTTCTTAAGAATGCGCCGAAAGATGATGTAGGAAACGCCATATTGCCGGAAAATGTTGTTGAGTTAATGAGATAAAGAAATAACAAATTCACGATTTGCAGATGTTGGATTTTAGAAAACAATTTCAAGAGATTATAGAGCAATCCTATATTCCTTTCAATATAGATAAAACTGCGACTTCTGATGTATGGAGTAATATTTATAAATTAATACTTCCTAATATGCCGGAAAAACTTTTTAGATATCGTAGAATAGACGATAACGGCTATACTATTGAATCATTTAAATCTGGAACTATTTCATTATGCCATGCAGGAATGTTTCCGGATAAGTATGATTCATATTTATATATAGATCAAGATAAAATTCACAAAGATCTAAAAAAGGCATTGAAAGATGCATTATGTATAACATTGGCGCATATAACACAGAAATCTCTTGATATAAGGACAGAAAAAGCGACGCAAATATGTTACTATAGAGAGTGTGGATATACGGATGAACAAATTATAGATAAAATATTGACAGGTAAATATGTTGATTTTTGCAATAATATTGGGTCTGCGATAAAAAAGCAAGAGTCGCGTTTTAGAAATCCAAGAAATAGTGCAAAAATTGCCTGTTTTACAGAAAGTGTGCAGTCTAAGTATATGTGGGATAGGTACGCAGATGGATATAAGGGGTTTGCACTAGAATATGATCTCAGAAAGTGTATTTTTAAATATAGTTCATTGGGAATGAATGTAAATCTCTTTCCTGTGATTTATACAGATTTAAGACCGGACGTTACATTAGATGAGGGAAATATTCATACTTACGAATATTTCAAGCAAGTTGGAGATAAAAATTGGTTGAACTTTTTGTCGTCTAAAATATCTGTTAATCAATTATATTGGTATCGAGCTTATCTTTATAAGGACAGAAAAGAATACGAGCACGAACATGAATGGAGAATGCTTTATTATAACTTAGAGGATGAGAATGATTATGTCTCAATTCCTGATGTTGGATGTTTGAATGCAATCTATTATGGTCTAGATATAACACAAAAGGATAAGAATGAATTACATCTAATTGCAATTGAAAAAGGACTAAAAGAGTATGACGTTGATCTTGACACAGGTAGCCGTAGATATGATTTGAGAGTAACAGCAATTAAATAGTGAGGATATTTGATGAGTAAGAACGAAACTTTCCCATCTATTATTAAAATAGAAAGAGGTAAACACTAAAGATGGTGATTTGTGTTGGCAGAAAAAGAAATGAATTGTTCTTGGATCACTTGAAGAATAGTTAATTCGGGATATTCAGTAAGGAGTATAAGAAAGAAACTCAACGAATTATTCAAGAATTGGTTGCAGCACTTTAAATGTACCGCCTGTAGCGGAATCAAATGTACCCCCCAGTTAACTAGTGCCAGCATGGTTGGGGCAGATTCTTCGGAATGGTCGCAAACGGTTTGACGAGGTAACTTTGTGGTAATAATACCACAAGGATATGGTAAATGTAAAAGCGACAATGACAGACATCAGAGTAATTATCCGCGAATTTTCATGCGGGACATCACTACGCGAGATGGAGCGTAAGCTGAAACTCAGCCGCACATCTTTGAGGAACTATCGAGATCGCGCAGAAGCATCCGGCAGGAGTATGGTGGACCTCCTTGCCTTGAACGATGCGGAACTGCAGGCAATCATGCTGAAAGGCGACGGGCATCGCGGCAGAGACGCCGACAGGTATGCCTTCATGCAGGAGAACGTTGAAGACTATGCAAAGGACATGATGCGCAAGCACATGACCTACGACGTTCTGTATGAGAAATATCTGAAGAGTACAGACAATCGAAAATGCTCTAGGAGGTACATTAATGTGATATAGTCAATTTCTTACTTGTATCTTCCCAAATGGGGCATGAAAGCATTGTCATGTCATCGGCGATAGTACTATTGAAAACATCATTTATGAATCCTTTCTTGCTAGCATGGTATACGATCATAGTTCCGTGTATTTTTTTGCATTTCCTTTAGATTTGTCAACGGGATATTTTTCTGCATTTTGGGCCAACTTGGAGAGAATAATATCTTTTATATCTAGTTGATATTTATCGGCAATAAGGAAAGCGTAGTTCATAATATCTGCTAGTTCTTCCTTTACTTTCTCAATACAGACATCTTCGGGTTTTTTCCATAAAAACGCTTCGTTTAATTCTGCAGCTTCTATAGACAATGCTAAAGCAAGATCTTTTTCCATTGTGAAACTGATCCCAGTCTCTGTCTCGAGTAAATTGTACGATTTGTTCAATTATTTCTTGTATGTCGGATATATATTCTTTGGACATTGTATTTAATTATTTATAGCACAAAGTTATATTTTAAATTTATTGAAAGAAATGGGAATAATTTTCTATTACATCTATTTTTGTTCTTCAAAAGGAAGGGTAGAATAGTATATTAATATTCTCATTTTCTTTCAAAACACTATTTTTATCCCCAAAGATAACGATTTTTTCGAAATCGGAATAGATAATAAGCGACATGGAAATATTCGAATGGCTTGTATACATAAAACCTTCGGGAAGAAATTTATTGTTCAGAATATTTTGGTGTAATAAACATGGTAACAAAAATGGAGATCTAAATTATTGTTGTTTAACAAATTGATTGATATCATGTTTTTGTCTAATTTTATTTTTTTGAAATGTAAAATTAAGAAAATGATTTTTTTATTTATTTTAAATTTGTTGATATTAAGTTTTTCTCCTATTTTTGAACTAGCTAATTGTAGCTAAATTTTATTCAAAATTCATTTCTTAGCGAGGAAAATATGGCAAGCTGTTAAGAGAACGGGTTGGTAAGTTTGCCTCTAAATACTAATATAGAATACTGATTATGGATACGTTAAGTCTCACGAAAGTAACATTATTGTTCATCTTAACTTTAATAGAAAGAGATGATGGACAAAAGAAACAAATTTTGGAGACGTCAACAAATGGCACGTGTGTTTAAGGTTCGTATGATTTTTTATACCTCTTGTGGGAATTGCGTTATTCACGATGATGGTAGCGTTGATAATCATCCACATTGGTTTGAGTTGGCAAAAGAAAAATGGGCAAAAGTTTATAAGACTACAGGTGTTCCATGTAGTTGTTGGATGTGTAGAGGGGAGGAGTACGATCGTAGGGAATATAAGAAAGAGATGTTGCGTATTATTGAAGAATCATTAGATTAACTTTTTCTGTTTATAGATTATGATTTAGGGAAAGTTAAGTCCGTGTAAATGGATACTCCTTTGATCGGTAGCTAAATTCTTTGTAATGGTAAGTAAAATTCTTTTCACTTTGCTTTAAATCAATGCCATTTAATAAAAACTTAGCGTTTTGAGTTATTCGAATTTTTCGAATAACTTAAAATTTCACATTACTTTCCATTAAATTCTTTTGCCATATACCACATATATCGATTTTATTTCCTCTATTATACTCATGAGCAAAATAAAATGAATAATTTTGTATTTGACGCAATCTATAATTGAATTCAATATGGCAAATTTGAATTTTGGTTTTAATATACATACTTTTTCATTCGATTCAGCGGGCTTACAACAGGCTTCTGAAATTAAAAATGCAACGAATTGGCCGGTGGTTTATCTTATCAATAATGCAAATGTATTATATGTTGGAGAAACTACCAGCTTCGAACGTCGTTTTTCCCAGCATCTTCAGAGTAAAGAGAAAAAAGAACATAAATTCACAAAGATTTCATTTATAAATGATGGTGAGGAAAACAAGTCTGTGATTCTTGACTATGAAGCAATGCTCATCAGGCTTTTCGCTGCTGATGGTCACTATACATTGACAAACGCAAACAATGGCCAATCTCAATCACATAATTATCACAGAAGAAATGTTTATAGGGCAAAAATCCCTTATCTTTGGAGTGAACTGCCAAGCCATGGATTTAAGCTAAAAACATACGAAGAAGTGGTAAATAGCAATTTATATAAGTTTTCTCCGTATACACAATTAACTCAGGAGCAAAAAGAAGTAATGAAGCAAACATTGCGTGCTTTTATTGATACGTTAAAAGAAGGTAAAGCTGGTACGACTGTAATTAATGGGGGAGCAGGTACGGGTAAATCATTAGTTGGCATTAAGTTGATTCATATTCTTACTAATTTGAATGATTATTCTTCACATGATTCTTTTAGTGATTATGATGAAGAGTGGGAGTTATTATGTAATGAACTTATAGCTTTTCAGAAGAATATTGGAAGGGAGATTCGTGTAGCTTATGTTGCTCCAATGCAGTCATTCAAGCATGATCTGCAGAAAGTATTTAAGCAGACTGCGGGATTGAAGACAGATATGCTTAAAAATACAAGTGACATATCAGATAATATGACAGGCTATTATGATCTGGTTATAGTTGATGAAGCACATAGGTTAAAACATAAAAAGAATATGGGCATGACCATCGGTCAATTTTATAAAAATTGCAAACGGCATGGTCTTGATAAAAATACTGCTAATCAGCTTGATCTTATTATGGCAATGTCAAAATATCGTGTGCTGTTTTATGATCAGAGACAGTCTGTAAAACCTGCAGATTTAACACATGATGAATTTGAAGCATCTATTAATAAAGAAGGTCAGACGTCACCACAATGGTTATATCTTAAATCTCAGTTGAGATGCCAGGGTGGTGATGATTTCATTGACTATATCAACGATATTTTTGATTGCAAAAATCCCGAAAAACACAAGATAGAGAATTATGATTTCCGTATCTTTAATGATATAGACGATATGGTATGTGCTATTAAAGAACATAATAGCAGAATGGGATTATGTCGTACAGTTGCGGGATATGCCTGGGAATGGAAGACAAAAAAGCATATCAGTAAAAATATTACTGCGAGACAGTTATTAAATCAGAATCTATATGATATTGATATCTGTGGTCATAAATATGTATGGAATACTGTAGATAAAGGTTGGGTATTATCTAAAAACTCTATTGATGAAATAGGATGTATTCATACAGTACAAGGCTACGATTTGAATTATGTCGGTTTGATTTTTGGACCAGATATCGATTATGATTTTGTGAATAACAAGATTGTAATAAACAAAAAGAACTTCTATGATAGTTTTGGAACTAATATGCCTGAAGACGAGCTAGAACCATTTATAATCAATGCTTATAAGACAATGATGGTTCGTGGAATCCAGGGATGTTATGTGTATGCTTGTAATAAAAATCTCCAGAAATATCTGTCAAAATTTATTGATACTTATGTCAAGGAATTTGATGATAGTATTGGATCTCCGGATAAGATAAGAATAGTTGATGTCGTAAATAATAGAGATAAGTTTACAACTCATTTGCCATTTTTTCCAACGCTTAAAGCTGCATGTCATGATTTGTCGGAAATAGGATTATATGAGGAAATTATGCAATGGATAGATGTTTCTGATGACATGTCACGTCCGGATGAATCTATGTTTGTCGTAAGAGCTATGGGCAATAGCATGATGCCGATAATAAATGATGGAGACTATTGTGTGTTTACACGCTATTCAGGAGGTAGTAGAAATGGAGAAATAGTACTCGTAGAAGGTTATAATATAAAAGATTACGATAGTGATAATATCGCCTGCACCATCAAGAAATATCATAGTGAGAAACGTGCTACCGAAGAAGGTTGGGAACATACTTCTATTGAATTGATTCCACTTAACCAAGACTTCGAACCTTTCAAGTTAGATCCTGATGATAAATCATTTAAGGTCTTGGGAATATTGAAAAAGGTGATAAGGAAGTAATATAAAATGAGCTGGTTGGGATAACTAACTAGTTAATTAAATGGGTAATTTACAACAATTTTGGTAACATTACTTTTTATAATCACTTTAACTTATCACTAACCATTTGGGCAAGTACACTAAGAAATTCTGTAAATAGTATGTTTTTAGTGTATAATCTCTAAAATTTCATTTTCTCTATTTGCCCAATGTTTAATATCGGTTGATGTAATCCACTTCATGTTTTACTATATTTGGATTGGCATATGCTAAAAGAGATGCTTTATCTATAGCGCCCAATTTATTAGATCAATAGTGTGTCAGACTACTTACCGATGCAAAATTTGAAAAGTTGGGTGTTATGGTGTTGATAATAAGTTTTTTTATGATATAAAAACCCTCTTCGAAGCAACAACTCAGCAACAAAAATAAATAGGTTTATTGACAAGCCTGCATTAATTATTTGTTAGTGACATAAATCGTTACTATTATGGATAGAATAGCCACTAAGACTGATATGATTGTGACTATCATCATTAATATCGACATTCTATATGTTTGATAGTTAAAGAATGATGAAGTTGCTAATGATTGGAATGTGTGCGCTTGATATGCTTTTACTCCATCATCTGTAATTTTAAAGTTGGGAGCATATTTATTATCTGTTTCTATTGGTTCTACTAACCCTAATCTTATCATCTTTGAAATAATGAGATTTATTTGAGCTACGGAAATATTCCAAGTGAATTCTTTAGGAATATAGTTAACAATAGTTTCATTAAGCTCTTTGAATGAAATCTCATTTTTAACGAAAAAAGATTCTAATACAGCAGACATTATAAAATGTTCTTGATAGAAACGTTTTGAGAGTGTATTCACGGTATTTTTACGAATAGTCTTAATATCATATGGTTCACATGCTTTTCCTACTTCTTTAAGAGATGCAAAAAGCTCTGCCATATCTTTTCTCTCTTCCTCAGTCATATTTTCAGGATTTTTACTTATTTCTCTTAATGTCTTTTTTTTGTTTCCATACATTGTGTGTATAATAAGATGATGAAATTTGTTACTTTTGTTGCTCAAATATTTCCGAGCAACAAAATAGCAACAAAAATGGAGTTATATATTATTGCTAAACATTGCTAATATGTTGATTAATAGTGTTTTACTGTACGTGTTATTTTAGTGGTTTAATTTGTAAACAGTTGATTATTAGTAATTTAAATAGCTTACTTCCCGATGCAGAAAATGTTTTGTATCATTTTTGAATTATAATAAATTGATATTTAATATATTATGTTTTTATGAAATACTTCGGGGGACAAACTGGGGACAAAAAATTGCTGTCCAAAAGATAAAAAGAGCAAATATAAGGTCTGTCCCTCGATGTTTTTTCATGCTATTTTTTTGTCCCCCAAAAAAGAAACTGTTCTCATCATACGATGATATTCAAAGTACATTGCAAATATAAAAAAGTTTAGTCTGTTTTTTGTATATCTCTTCAAGTTCTAAACTAAACTGCCAGAACCCTCAAAATATCGACAACAGCAGATAAACTCCTTATTTTTCTTTTGGTCAGCCAAATTGTAATTCTTTAATTAAGATTCTCCATTTAATGCTGTTTGCTCTATTTTAATGTAATATTAAAACGAAGCAAAGTATAATGCAAACAGTTATGTAATAGGCTGTTGAATGTTTTTTATTTGTTAGAAGCCAATAATGGTTTTGTAATGTTTGACCTGAATAGAATATGTTGAGAGTGACGTATTGTGATTATATTTGAGAAAATCTCTCAAAATAACACGCGATATAAATTTTATTGTGTATCTTTGCAATCGAAATAGATTATGTGTAATAATAGAAATACTTAAAAGTCAGATATATGTTACTTGAATTTACAGTGGAGAATTACAGGTCGTTTTATGGAAAAAAGACCTTGGTATTGGAAGCCGATAAAGCTTTGAAAGAATGTACTGAAACGAACTTGTTTGATTACAATAAACACACTCTGCTTCGTTCACTTGCACTGTATGGTGCCAATTCAAGTGGAAAATCCAATCTTGTCAGTGCGATGCACGCAATGGCGAGATGCGTGTTGTTGTCGGTGAAGTTGAATGACAATGACGAATTGGAATATGACCCATTTCTTCTTTTAAAGGACAATCACCATCCCACTATGTTTGAGATTATATTTCTGAAAGGTGAATATTGCTACAGATATGGATTCAGGTATAATTTGGAACGTATCGTTGAAGAATGGTTGTTCCGGAAAACAACACCTCGTTCTAAAGAGCAGATGATGTTCGTCAGAAACGAAGAGGGGATTTGTGTAGATGAGAATAATTTCCCGGAAGGAGTCGGATATGAAGAAAAGACCAACGACAACCGTTTGTTCCTGTCATTATGCCAACAGTTAGGCGGTGAAATATCTCGTCAGGTTATTTCTTGGTTTCAATCGGACTTCAATGTGATTTCAGGATTAAATAATCAACAATATAGAGCATATTCAAAATTATTTTTCCATAAAAAAGAGTCTTTGAGTATTGATGCTCTCAACTTCTTCCAGAAATTGAGACTTGGATTTAACAACATTCTTACTCATGAGGAAGAACCCAATGTTCCTCAAGACTTGCCTTTGGAGCTAAGAGCACTATTCCAAAGAGAAACGCAAGGTAAGAAGAGTATCGAGTTGGATTCCATACATAACGTATATTCAGATAAAGGTAAGATTGTGGGTACAATAAACTTTTCGTTTGAAGATAGGGAATCTTCCGGTACAAATAAGTTGTTTGACCTTTCCGGACCGATATTTGAAACGCTTTTTTCCGGAGCTGTACTTGTTATAGATGAACTGGATGCAAAGATGCACCCTCTGATTTCTCAGTATATTATTGAATTATTCAATAATCCGGAAACAAATCCGAAGAATGCACAATTGATATTTACCACTCATGATACGCATCTGCTTTCTCAGAAAATCCTCAGACGTGACCAAATATGGTTTACAGAGAAAGATTCTAAAGAGCAGACGGACTTGTATAGTCTGATTGACATCGTACTCCCTGACGGGACCAAACCTCGTAATGATGCAAATTATGAGAAAAACTATATCACCGGTCGTTATGGTGCCATTCCTTATATTTTGAATGATTAATAATGTAAGGTTATGGCAGCAAAGAGAATAAAGATAGATAATGCTTCTTCAAAATTCAGGAGGCAATCGCAAAAGAGAGAGCAGAAGGTCATACGCTGTTCTGTTCTGATTGTGTGTGAAGGGACTAAGACCGAGCCTAATTACTTTGAGGCATTTACTGAAAAGCAACAGGGGGTAATTGTATATGACATCGAGGTGAAAGGGCTTGGGCGTGGAACAAAGGATGTTGTGGAGAAGGCCATTAACCTTAAAAACAAGAATCACTATGACCGTGTTTGGGCTGTTTTCGATAAGGATGAATTTCCTGCAAAGGATTTCAACGAAGCCATTGCAATGGGACAAAAGAATGGCATTGAGGTGGCTTGGAGCAATGAAGCATTCGAATTGTGGTACCTGTATCACTTCCAAAATGTGACAACAGGTGTCCCACGAAAGGATTATGAAGAGAAGATTTCAGCCGCTGTGAATGCTTCTTCTAAATATAAATCGAAGAAAAAGTACAGATATGCCAAGAAGATCCTAACAATTATAAGATAATGACTACTTATGGTTCAATGGATTCCGCCATACTATATGCAGAAGCAAAGCACCTTGAATATGCTTCGGACACCCGTTATGCAAATCACAACCCATGTACGACTGTTTATCAACTTGTTCGGCAATTGTTGGGAAGAGATGAAGAGTTGAATGAAGAGTTAAAGGTCAAGATGGAAGTTTAGGACATTTTCTATAACAGAACTTAAAAAGGAGACAGAAAAGATTTTATATAACTGATTATAAATAGATACAATTACTATATGAATGATAAGTGTCTCGATATTATAACGCGAATAACAGTTGAATTACATAAAGATGATGATTACAAACAGAAATTGGGATCAGGTGTACTTTATTTTAATAAGCAGTTAGCCGGGACGGTATATCTCTTGACAGCCAAACATTGTCTTTCTGGATTCAAAGAAAGAGAAAAGGTGTCTCTAAGGTTTTTTAACCCGGAAACTGGCACCTACGATTATATTACCCCAGTAAAGCAAAACATACTGCTCCATCCTATTGATGATGCAGGAATTGTCATTCTCAACCAGCGAGAACTTTCTACGATAGTATCCGACCTTCCACCAGTATTTATTATCAATAAGAATGTTGGTTTTGACGAGGCCGTGACCAAAGGATTTCCTATTGCAAGTCTTGACCAGACAAGCGAAACAGGAGAGTCTTCTTTAGTAACGCTTAATATGCGTTACCTCCAGGAAATCCCGACTGAACACGCTTTCCAACTCTCTACACTTGACGACTATAACGAAGATTCAATCAAGGGAATGTCGGGTGCAGGTATTTTCATTGAAGCGTGTGAAGAGTTGTATCTTAATGGTATATTCACCCGATTCACCGATGAAGATAGAGGCAAAGTCATCTATGCCCAAAAGTTGACCTCATTTAATGAGTTGTTGGGGAATAAATACAAAAAGAAAATGCCTTTAGCATTCCTTGGACATCATGGATTAGGACACAAGACATTTGAAAACAGCGTAAAAGAATCTGTGGCAAATCTGGGACCGAGGTATTGTCAAAAAGTCAATGTGAAAACTGGAACAGCGAAGTATTTTGATAGCGTAGCCAAAACTCCAGATTATTATAATAGATTGAATAGGTGTATTGACGCATGGTTGACTGAGAAAAGCTATAGAACTAGAGATGATTCCAGTAGAATAGGTCATTTGGAATCTAACCTGAAAACTATAAGAAACGACTTCGTTGATGCCTTGAATGGACTGGATAGGAGAGTGCAGGAAATAATTGACTTTTCTATTTTGATGAAAAGGGTGGAAAACCTACAGAATGAATTAGAGGATGTCCGTCACAAATTATATTCTGATTTTTCATCAATCGGTAAAGATGAAACGTATAAAAAAGAGTTGGAAACTGATCAAACAAGATTATCGGAAATATCAAGTGATTTGCGTACTTTCACTGAAGATGTTGAAGATTTAAAGATTAGTCTCGCAAACAAACCTTATTTGATTATCAAAGGCGAAGCTGGCTGTGGCAAGTCGCATTTAATGGGTGATATAGCCAACAATAGAATTGCTCATGGGCTACCTACATTGTTGTTCCTTGGGTCTGATTTTGCTGAAGGAACTTATGAAACTACTATTACATCAAAAATCGGTTTTACTGGTACTTTCCAAAAATTCCTATATAGTTTTAATCAGATAGGATGTCAAATTGGCTCTAGAGTTCTTTTAATGATTGATGCGCTGAATGAAGGCAATCAAGCAACTTTATGGAAAGAAAGGCTGCCAGGACTTATCAAATCACTGGAGGTGTATCCGGCAATTGGCTTAGTAGTTTCTGTGCGAGATACATACTTTGAAGATGTAATTCCTGAAAGACCTGAAACAAGTTGCAGTGCGACTATAATTGAACACAAAGGTTTTAAGGGGCTAGAATATGAGGCGGTGAGACAGTTCTGTATTGCATATGAATTGAATTTGCCAAATGTGCCTATCCTTACTCCGGAGTTCTGTAATCCACTATTCCTTAAAATTGTTTGCGATACACTTGAAATTTCCGGAGAAAAAGATTTTCCTAAAGGATTCAATGGCGTATCAGCATTATTTAATCAGTACTTTAAAAATCTTGACCAAAAATTCTCTGAAAAAAGACCGGAATATAAATACCGGAATGTTGCGAGCACTTCAGTCCGATTACTAGCCATTCCAGTCTTTGAGGCAAAATACAACCTTTTGAAAAAGCAAGATGCAGATTCGATACTTCAAAAACATTTTCCTGCTTGTCCTACATTATTAGCAGATCTCATTGATAACAATGTTTTACTCAAAACGAAGTCACAGGCAAGAGAAGAAAATGAAGACTGTGTTGTTTTCTGCTATCAAAGAATAAGTGATTTTATTATTGCTAGAGTACTTGTACAACAATATCAAAACTGGGAATCATTCGCAAGAGTCATCAATACAGATAATGTTTTACGTGCAATTTTTGTAGAATCACACTGGTCTTGTAAGGGGATTCTTGAAGCCCTTGCTATCTTAATTCCCGAAGTATTTGGTCACGAAGTTACGGACCTTATCAAATTCATCCCAAAAACAGAACTCAAAAGGAAATTTTATTTATGTTTAGATTTAATTTCGGATGCACTGATAAACAGTTTAAACTGGCGCTCTATAGAATCAATAAACAAAAATGCGATAAGGCGTTTTCTCAAGTCTAAATTGTGTAGGGTAGGATCAGATAATTGGCATTATAAACTAGTAGAGCTTTCGGTTATTCCAAATCATCCTTTTAATGCGGATTATTTTCATGTATTGATGATGCGTTTGACAATGCCAGTACGTGACGGAATTTTCCAATTCTTTTTCAATGGGTGTGCAGGATATAATGATGATAAGTGTGCAAATCCCCTGAGGCGGCTGATAGATTGGGCTTGGTCTGAAGATGTATCGCGGAATGCGGATGCGGAGTCTACGAGATTGACCGCAATTATGCTCTGCTGGTTGCTATCATCGACGTATATCAAACATAGAGATGAAGCGACAAAAGCACTCGTCAATCTTCTTTCGGAGAAGGTGGATGTGTTGATTGGCATCATGCGTTCATTCGAGAAAGTTGATGACATGTACATATACGAGCGTTTATTTGCTGTGGCTTACGGAGTGGTTTTACGAACTTCATCCAGTGGCGAACTGTTAAATCTGGCCAAGTATGTATATGACACAATCTTTAAGCACAATAATCCTCCTAAGAATATCTTGCTACGAGATTATGCAAGGAATATAATCGAATATGTCAGCTATACAATGGAGATGACTTCTATCAATATGAAAAAAGTGCGTCCACCGTATTCGAGTGATATTCCAGTATGGCCTACAGATGATGAGGTAAAGCACTTTCATATTGATTACGAAGTACCTGATTTCAAGGAAAGAAAAGGTTTCGAACAGAATCTGATATGGGAATCGGTAAAAGGTGGATTGGCTGACTTCTGGAATAAGCTTGCATCACCGGTAATTGAAGACTTTTACCCAATTCAGATTTCTGAAGAAAAAGCGTATAAGAAGGCACAGCACCTCTTCAAGGGTGATATGAAGAAGGTGGCGATACTATATTCCGAAGATAAAGCACGCACTATCTTGAATGATCAAACTGCTTCTAATAGAAAAACTTCTCATGACAATTTGCTTGAAATGCTTAATAAGAGTTTCGAACAGATGATGACTAAAGAACAATTAAAGGCAATGAATGAGGTAATTATTCCTTTTCATCTCAAAGAGTTGTCTTTGCGGAATCACTATTCTAACAGATTCCCAACCGATGGGGCAAGAAATTGGCTGGTAAAGAGAGCCTATGAATTAGGATTTGATGTGGAGTTGCATGGTCGGTATGATCGTTTCGCGAAAGATTGGACATTTAGACATTCGGAAGACAGGATAGACAGAGTTGGGAAGAAATATCAGTGGATTGCATTCTATGAGATAATGGGAATTTTATCTGATAATTATAAATTTAAGGATGATTATGCAAGCAATGGTTATGGTGAATATGAATTGTTTCATGGAACATGGCAATCGTTGTTAAGGGATATCAATCCTTCTTTGATTACAAGAGATAAATGTACTGTTCCTGATGTTGAAGATGCTGGTTTTGAGGAGGAAGAACATAAATGGTATAAAGATGAAATCTATGACAATTGGGATTATTCTGGTTCAGATGAATCATGGGCATCCTTAATCGCAGATTTGCCAGATCCTGTTTCTATGATTCAAAAAGTAGACGATGAAAGTATAGAATGGCTTACCTTGAATAATTCGGTAAGTTGGGATGAACCTAAGAGTATAGGCAAAGAGAAGTATCAGTATAAGCTTAAAAGACATGATGTCGCTCTGTATGTTGATGCGATACTTGTTAAACAGCAAGATATTGAACAAGCAATTCAATCCCTTAAAGGAAGGAACTTATGGGGAAGGTTTGAGTTTCCGTCGGATGATTGGCAGTATTTGGTGAATAGAGAGAAGTTCTGGTCGCCTGCATATAAAGATGTGTATAGAAGCAAAAGTGAATGGGAGAATCCAAATGCAGAACTTAATGTTCCTTTCATCTTTTCCACAGAGAAAGCTTGTGGGCATATTGAAGATGATAAATCAGGCACAATTTGTAATTATAGTATTCCATGTCGGACATTGTTTGAAGGTTTAGAAATGGAATATGATGTGCATGATGGTCAATATATTGATAAGTGTGGCAATCTTGTTGCGATAACTTACGGGTATGATCAGATTTTAGTGAAAAAAGATCCACTATTGAAATTCCTTAAAAAGAGTGGAATGTCCATATTATGGGTTGTGAGAGGGGAAAAGAGGGTTTATGTGAGCGGTGGCATAGGATGTTTAAGTGAATATAACCCATGTGGTATCTATCATTTAGATTGTAATAAGGAGCCATATGGATTTCTTAAAATGTATAAGAGAGTGTGATATGAGATTGTTTTGTTATAGAGCAAAGTGCGGGGACTCTTTTCATTTACAATATGTAGGTAAAAGTGGAAAGCACCGTAATATATTCCTAGATATGGGGTATTCTAAGACATATTCTGCAATATTGAAAAGTGTTATCTCAAAAATTGTTGTAGCTTCAGAACAAATAGACGCTTTATTCCTGTCTCATATTCATGACGACCATATCGGTGGTGCAAGTAAATTCGTAAGAGATATTCAGTCGGATAGTGCTCTTAATAATGTTGTAAAACGCTGGATTTATAATGCTCCGAGAAAGTATGTTGTTGAACAGGCCTACGATGAAAATAATGGTGTGTTGTGTGGGATTGTCTCAAGTGACAAAGTGTATGAACATATCTTGTCAAATAATCCCAAGAACCTAGGTGATATCATAGAAGGACAATCTTTTGTTATTGATGGAATGAAAGTCACCATTATTTCACCAGATGTGGATAAATTGAATCAGTTGAGAGAAAAGTATTCGAATCATCGCCCTCTATGCAAGTCAGAAATTGATAAAGCAAGTGTAGAGGCAGGAAGTGTAATGGATGATTATTTCATCCCGCTGCAGAAGTTTAACTTAGATTACTTCCAAGAAGATACAAGTGTAGAGAACGCAAGCAGTATAGCTGCCGTTTTTGAATATGATGACAAGAGAATCCTATGGCTTTCTGATTCGGTACCTTCTGTTGTTATGAAGTCATTGTTTATGCTTGGTTTTAGTGAAACGAACAAGATGTATTGTGATGCTGTTTTACTTTCTCATCATGGTAGTGCTGCAAATAATAGTTTGGCACTTTTGCGAATGATTCAGGCGGATAAGTATATTATTAGTGCAGATGGAATGAATGGACACTGTTTGCCGAACAAAGAAACCATAGCGAGAATCGTATCTGCTTCTTCAAATCTCCCCGTGACGTTGTATTTTAACTATGAGGATGGACGATTAATCAAAATGTTTAAATCTGATGCCCAAGAGGATGTAAAATCAAGGATTGACGTTCATTATTTGAAAGATATGGAAGCTATTGAATTTTGATAGCGTATCGCCCCTCATCTCAAGAAGTATATAAATAACCTTCCATATTTTTGTTATCCAGAGAACGGTCATCCTATGGTATAATTAGTCGAAAGGACAAAAAAGAGAAAATAGCACTGTCCAAAATTAGTAGATTATCGGGTAGTGTAAGCAGAATTATATCAAGTATATTTTCAGACCTTTAAAATCCTATCTACCATCGGGCACAATGGGAAATAGAACTGTTGTCAAGTTCTCGATAAAGTCCTTTTATATGGAGAGTGCAAATGCATTAAAACTCTAAATATGAGGCACACCATTGTAAACCTGCTTTTGAATACTATTCAGCGAAGATTTACACGCTCAAGTAACTTTTTCGGAGTTGCCACTTTAGAGAGGTTAACCTATTAATAACACACTTGTGGTGAGAATAATTTATAGAACCATATTGAATCGTTTTTTCTTCCTCCTCGAAAAAACAATGTTCGATAGTTGAAACTGATTAAGTCAATATTTGAAATATCAAAGTTGCGCAAATTATCGGCACTAATTAGAAATAGTGCCGATAATTTGCATATTGCTGATTAATTAATGGATTGACAAATGTAATTAGAATAACAACGAGAAATACTTTTTACATATTCTAAATTGAATATCATCAGAAGTGATTTTTGTTATAGTATAGTTTGTTCGCATGTGTCTGTATATTAATACTATAATATCTTATGGTTTTTGGCAATGATAGATTCAAACTACTTTGAGAAATGTTTTGCTTATGGATTTTATAGGAGCAAATGTCCAAATTGCATTGATGGACAAGAATTTGTCCCCAGCCTGACTATCAAGGGACAGACGGGGGACAAAATATGGGTAAGTATAAGCAAATATGAGAAAATACAGTAACTAAGAGAAAGAAAAAGCAAATACCGTAACTCGTTTTCTGATAGAATTATACTCGATTAAATCATATAACTTATTGATAATCAATGTATTGTACTATTGCCGATGCAGAAAATGTTTTGTATCATTTTTGACTTGTAATAGATTGATATTTAATATATTATGTTTTTATGAAATGCTTCGGGGGACAAACTAGGGACAAAAATTTGCTATCCAAAAGATAAAAAGAGCAAATATAAGGTCTATCCCTTGATGTTTTTTAGGCCAATTTTTTTGTCCCTTGGAAAGAAAAACAATCCCGTTCTCATCATATGATGATATTCGAAGCACACTGCAAATATAATAAAGTTTAGTCTGTTTTTTGTATATCTCTTCAAGTTCTAAACTAAACGGCTTTTATAAGCTCCCAAAGCTATACCTATTTTTCTTTTGGCCAGCAAAATTATTAAAGGAGACCTTACTTTGTCCTTTCAGTTCTGTCTCTTTTCACCAGTCGTTGTTTGGGCTATGTGCTTTGGCGGAATATCCTCGGTTTTACCTTTCCCTGTTTTAGCCTTTTTCTTACTTCCTCCATTATTCCGCATATCCCTTTCGGGCTACCTGATGTGAATTGTGTCGCAAAGGTGCTTGTCATGTCTCTCTTGTCTGCAAGGTCATAGCCTTGGGTTCACAGCCAAATCTCCACCTTCTGCTTCACAGAGGTCGTATTTAGCCGTGAAACCTTGCATAAGGAGTCATGACACCTTTTGAGACGACATAATTAAATCAAGCCCGAAAGTAGTAGATGCTACAAGAGGGAAAAACAAAAAAACAATCTTAAAATTTAAGCATTATAACATTCAGAAAATTTATGAAAGAAAACGGTAACGAAATAAAAACAATGTTTTGGGAAGATTTTTCGATAGCAGAGCGATTTGTCCTTTCAGCTATTCAGGACACGTTCAATCGTGCTTTCAAAGAGTGGAAAGAAGATTACGAATTTCTAACCGAACTGGTATTGGTGCTTAACTATAAGATATGGCAATACCACGAAAAAAGACCGGAGTTCGCGGAACTCTACAATACCCTTTGGGAACAGACCGACCAATATGCGATGGAGAATCTGAAAGATGAAGAGCTAAGTTATTTCTTTGATGTAACGGATTAAGCGTAGGAGTGTAGGGAACCGGCTTTGGTCGGGTTCTCATCCGTGCGGATCCCTTTTTATTAGCACGGATTTCCCTTGTTGGAGATTACGATTGCAGAATTACAGAAGCTACACGAAAGCGAAGAACATATAGAATTTAAAGAGGCAAAGCATAATTACCTGTTTGCCGGAGGAAAACACGTTGATCTGAAAGACAGGCGGCGGTGTGTATTGGGGTGTATTGCTGCCTTGGCGAATGAAAAGGGTGGACGATTGGTATTAAGGAATGGTAGATCATATGCCCCATGCGGTTGTTGGTTCGGATTTTGCAGAAAAAGAAGTGGGAGAACTCACAGATGAAATCTACGAAAGATTAGGAATAAGGATAGAAACTACCGAACTTTACGAAGACGGTAAGCGTGTGCTTGTACTATCTGTTCCATCTCGTCTCGTAGGTAGGTTGTTGAGATTTGAGGGCGTACCTCTTATGTGTACAGGGGAAAGCCTGCGGGCAATGTCCGATGCCGAGATTTTCAGGATATTGTCTGAATAGGAACCGGATTTTTCAGCCAAGATATGCGAGGGGCTTACTATAGAGGATTTGGATAAGGAGGCCATAGCAGAAATGAAAACCCAATATGCGCGAAAGCAGGAAAATCCGTTGTTTCAAAACTATCCCGACGAACAAGTGCTATCTGATTTGGATTTGTTGAAGGACGGGAAATTGAATTATGCGGCACTCATTTTGCTTGGGAAATCCGAAGCCATACGGAAATATCTCCCTCAGAACAATATCGTTGTAGGGTTCAGGATGTATCACTCGATGATACAATATACCGCTCGCAAAGAATTTCAGTTGCCGTTATTCATAGCGATTGACAAGGCATGGGATTACATCAACCAGCCTGCCAGCAATCCGCTTCTGCATTACAATGACGGCTCTTATATATTCGATATACCATCTTTCAACAAGGAGGCAATCAGAGAGGCGATATTGAATGCTTGCTGCCACCGCTCAATGTTGATTCAGAGCGATGTCGTCATCAAGCAGTATCCCGATAGTATAACCATTACCAATGCTGGTGGTTTTCTGTCCGGAGTGGATATGAACAACATTTTGACAGTGAACAGCGTTCCGCGCAGTAAGCTGATGAGCGAGATATTGCAGAAGACCGGATTGGTGGAGCGTTCCGGTTAGGGAGTGGAAAAAATGTTCTACAACTGCATTATGGAGGGGAAAGAGCTGCCTGACTATTCGGGAACAGACCCGTATCAGGTATGTCTCACATTCAAAGCTCCTATACTTGATAAGGCTTTTGTCATTTTCATCAGGAAGGTACAGGACAATAGACCTGCGGCCGAGCAACTGAATGTCTTTGAATTGCTGGCTTTGTACAAAATAGCAATGAGGGATTACGAGGGGCTCGAAGAAAAGACTTTAAAACTGTCGGAAGAAAACCTTGTCATTTACGAAAATGGCTCTTATCGTTTGTCCGAGGAATATCGGAATGAGTCTGCTGAGAGACTGAAAGGATTGAATATGAATCACCTCAAGTTGGTTTCAGACTGTTTTTATAAAAATGGTTATATAAATCGTTCTCTTCTCAAAAAGGTATTTTAAGACATGTTGTCCGAAAAACAAATTAGAGGCTTGATTTCAAAGATGGAAAATGCAGGGATTATACAGAAAGATGGTGCAGGCAAATATACCCGTTATGTAAAAGCACCGGATTTTCCATCGTTTGTCTAGGGCCGCAAGAATCAATTTTAGGGCCGTAAGATTTCAACTGTCTGTTTATCAGCTTATTTGATTAGGGCCGCAAAAGTCGATTTTACGTCCACAAAGATTTCCGACAATAGACTGAAAAATATGAAAAATCCTTGTAATAATTTGGTGATTATCGCAGGGATTTGATTTTTTAGCACTCCTAATCAAAAGATTTAGATAAGCGGAGCCTTATGATCTACTTTCCATACAATGAGGAAATGTGTAGTTATACTGATACATGGATGGGTGAACTATATGAAAACGAGTATCCATTGGTTTCTAAAGGGGTATGGTCAGGAATAATCAATTTGAAAACTCATAAACTTCTGAATTCGAAGCCCGAATATGGCAGTTTGTATTTGCAAGCCAAGGTATGTGATAGTGGGACCTATTTCTTACTTGACAAAGACAAAAAGACAATATGTAAAATTGCAGATTATGTTCCTAACGGTTTAATTCCAGAGGTAGATGGTTGTGGCGATTATATTCGTCTTAGAATCAATGAGGATGACATGATAAATTGGTTTGAAGAACCGGACTTTTCTGACTTTATGGAAGACTTTGAGGTTGTTGAGAAAATCGATGTGCACATTAAAGAAGAAATCTATACTGTATATCAAAGTCGAGTTCATTTATAACCAGCTTATGGCAAAATTGTTTCGATTGCCTAAATTCATACAGATGGAAATAGGAAAGGCGTTGATAGCAAATGCTTCGGAAGAATTTGAAAAGGAAGAGTAAGAACATCCTTCTTGAGTTACATAGTTTATAGTAATGAACCCTGCTAAATTATATCTTCACTGATATAATATCTATATTCATATAGACTCAGTTTCTTGTTCTGTCATGCGGTATATGAAGTTTATTTACTAATTTTGCACTGATTTTGAAATAACATAAAACTAACAATGCAGAGAATTTGGATGGGCATACTATCAATCACCACAATTTAGGGTAATAAACGCTCGGAATGTGTGTTGAATGTTCATGTCTCCGGTATTGAATCTCGTATTGTAAATACTTTCCAGCGAACATAATAAAGTACATTTTACTATACTTTGATCTAGAATAGAGACTGAATGGCTGGAGAGTCTTTAGCAAACTTTTCAACTATTTTGTTTTATACCCATTTATGGCAGTTACTTTTGTGATACTTCTCTGTCATTTCCGTTTGATGGGTGATTGATAACTTGATTATTAACGTGCAGTGATGCACATAAATTGAGAAGAAATAAATTATAAATTTGATGGCAGCAAGGTGTTCTTTACATCTGATACCCACTTTTATCACGGAAATAGACACTGTCTGGAATTTTGTGTAAATGGAAACAGGATTCACTTGTAAGTTCTCTTATATCTGGATTCTGTTTTCAAATATAAGCATAAATTGGTTCATAATTTGAATCCCGTATTTTCCATTTACACAAAATATTCTATAGTGCCGAATTATACAATTTATTAGTGCTTCTCGTATAGCATCATGAGCAGGTGTTTCTTCTTGTTGTATACCATCTTTTATCATAATAGGATGTGGTAAAACCTGTATCAATCTATTATATACTTTTATATAGAAATGATAGAGGTTTGCTTCCCATAGATACGGTGTGTCCACCTTACATTAGAATCTCTGTGGTGATTAGCATCAGCAAACATACGTCTTATTTCTGCTTCTGTACATAGATAGTTATCTTCATGGTTTCTTCTGTAGGTATACTTACCTTTTCCTTGTTGTGATCCAAGATTTTTAAATGATTGATATTGCCTAAGGTTATAAAAAAATAATAGAATAGGTATTAGTTTGTGATATTTGTAGAAATGATGCAAATAGATTAATCTTATTTGTGGATATGGATATTTAGTTATATATTTGTGGAAAAACAAATTGTATGATAGCAGAAATTAGATTTAAGAACATGTTCTCATTTAGAGACGAGGCTATATTAAGTTTTGAAGCTGATAGAAGTAAGGATATGGAATCATATCATGTTGTTGAATTGGGTGGCGGTGTGAGACTATTGAAAGTGGCTGTTATTTATGGAGCAAATGCTTCGGGTAAGAGTAATATTATTAAGGTTTGTGATTTTATCAAGTCATTCATTACTTATACTCCACTTAATAAGGCAGAACAAATTCAAGTAGTCCCGTTTCTCCTGAATAAAACAAGTTCAAAGCAGTTATCTGAATATTCGATTTCGTTCTATTTGAAGAATGAGGAGAAAGTTGTTTGTTATGTCTATTCAGTAGCTTTAGATAGATGGCACGTAGCAAAGGAAAGTTTAATTTATTATCCAAGTCAACAGCCTGCTACTATATTTGAAAGAAATACTGAGAATAACGTATCTGTTATTAAATTTGGACAGAAAATCAAGATGTCGCAAGCTGTCAAAGAGGAAATAACATTGAAGTGTTTGCATAATATGTCAGTTTTTGCTGCCTATATGCAGGTGAATACACATATTGTAGAACTAGAGACGGTTCTTCAGTATCTAACCAATCAGGTTATGCCGGCTATTGTACCTGCATCATCTTTAGGTCGTTATGCCGAAGAATCAATCAAGAATGAGTCAGCAAAAGATTATATTTTGAGATATCTGCAGGAAGCAGATTTTAATATTTCAAATATTACTTCCAAAGAACAGGAAACGCATAAGGGGCCGATTAATTATACTATGTATCAGCATAAAGTTTCATCTGATTATGGTAACAATGATTATTATGAGTTCTTGGAACTGTTTGAATCGGACGGCACTATTCGTACATTTGGCTTGGCTGCTCAAGTACAAAAGATTCTTGAAAAAGATGCTTTTCTCGCAGTTGACGAGATTGAATCTTCTCTTCATCCAAAATTGATAGAATACATCATTGAACGTTTTCTAAAAGAATCAGAACAGGCACAGTTGTTGCTCACAACGCATTATGATGGACTGTTAGGAGAGGAAGATTTGCTTAGAAAAGATAATGTTTGGTTTACTGAAAAGAATCTGGATGGTTCAAGTGTACTGTATCCTCTGACAGACTTCAAGGGATTGAATAGGATCAGTTCTTTCCAAAAGGCATATAAGTTCGGTAAATTCGGTGCAGTTCCTAATCTATAATCGTGTATTTTTATGAGAAAAGCAAGAAAAAATACAGCGACCAGACAGATTATTCATATCGTCGGTGAGGGTTTGACTGAATTATTCTATTTCAGTCATTTGAAAAAAATACTTGGTTATAGATACTCTATTTCTCCTCGTTTATTTGAAAACAATAGTATTGAGAAAATAGAAAAGAAAATAAAGGAACTTCTGGATGAAGATGTCTTTGTAATATGTGTTTTTGATGCTGATGTTAGCAGGCGTTCTGATGCAGAGAATAAAAAAATGGTATCGCTCAAAAAGAAATATGAAAATAATGCTAATGTGATTCTTTGTGATAGCTTACAGTCAATAGAATATTGGTTTTTACTACATTTTGAAGATACATGTCGACATTTCCAAGATTCAGCAGCAACAGAAAGAGCATTAAAGCAATATCTGCCAACATATGATAAAACTCGGAAATACCTTGAGAAGGATAAATGGGTTAAAGAAATACTTGCAGGCTCAAAAATGGATAAAGCATGTGAACTGGCCGAAAAATATAAAGGTAGAGATTCTTATAGTGAGATTTATAAGGCGATTAAAAAAGTTAGTGAATCGTTGTAATAAATATGAATTGATGAAAAAAAAGATTTATATGTTGTTTTGGGAATCATAATTAGTGGAATTGCTATTGCATTTATCATTAATACGTTGTTGGCATATGGTAATGTTATTAAAACAAATCTTTCAAATGACTCGTGGTTAAATTTTGGGGGAAGTTATAGTAGTGGAATTTTTGCTGTTGTAGTAGGTTATCTTGCTATTATTTATAGTAATAGAAATAGTGAGAAAGCTATTCTACAACAAGAAAAACTGTTAATTCGTCAACAAAATATTAAAAAGTTGGATGATTATAATAACTGTCTAAAAAATAATTTGGCTTTACTTAATATAGTAGATGTTATGGGAATTACTGTTGGTCTTGACCATCAGAATATATCATTATCTAAATCAGAAATATGTCAAATGAAAGGTCGAATCTATGCACCAGATTTGCAGTATAGATATGTGTTTGAAGTTGATGTACAACGCCAGAAAACAAATTTAGAAAAGACTTATGAAGAATGCTGGATTAAAGCACGTATTGGACTATCGGATTTATTGGATCAAGAACTCTCTTTTATAGAACGTGTTAATCAAAACAGATATGATATTCAAATAAAAGAGAATAATATGCATCGAAAAAATATCTTATTGGAATTAAGTAAACAAGCGGTAGATATAGAAAAGAGAAAGTTATTTCTGCAAGAGATTAAGGATGTTAACATGGAACTGGAACGATTAGATAAAAAAATTATTTCATACTATGATGATGTTGATAAGATGACCACTTCGATTAAAGATTTTTCGCTTGAATTAAATAGTACTATAAAGGTCTTATTTGATATTTCTTTATTGCTTATTAAAGAGAAAGAGGCTCAATTTAAATTAGAAAAATAAGGGTTTGGTATATATGTTTTAAGTTTTAGGATCACTAGTGTCCCATTAAAATTGGTCCGAATTAAAATTTAAATGAACTTGGCCTATTTGGTCCGAATCGTTCTTTGTCATTTTGAAATTTAGTTTTATCAAAGAGGTCTCTCAGATGAGTTTTATCTGTCAATGAGATATTCAATATTTGTAGTACTTCGTATGTACTTTACTAGTCTACATACTAAATAAGGCACGCTATATTTATATTTCTGCAATCCTATATGATAAGAACCGGTAAGTTTGACTTTTGTACGATATCGGAAGTGGTAAGGTTTATGAAGAAGTTTTCCTAATGCTGGCGTTTCCTCCTAATCAAATATGTCTATACAGATTTTTCGGTAGTTGAGGAAGGCTTGCTGTTAAACACATAATAAATAAAGCTTGTAAATAGAGAAGGCTGAAGAATGAAGTCATAGAATTTAGCGCATGATCTTTTCTTTTTATCACTGAACTTATCGTTTTTCAGTAATATTTTGTAATTTTGCCACACAATTGAGAAACATATAAAATATGGTAACTATATATTGCCTTAAAGTGTGAATCCTTGTTAAACGGTAGGATATAGAAAATATAAACCTTCTATAAATCGTATAATCGTGTATAGAGGATTTTGCTGTAAGATAGTATATAGTCACCTAATATTTTGCCCTAAATAATATGTAATGCATAGTCATGGATAAGGACATAAATCGCATCAAAGGAATGTTGGCAGAGAAGAAGCGCACAAACAAGTGGCTTGTAGAACAATTACCTTAGATCCTGCTACAGTATTAAAATGGTGCACGAATGCAGCATAATCCAGCCTCGAGACTCTATTTCAGATAGCAAAGGTGCTAGAAGTAGGGGAAGAAGAGGTGCTCGTTTATCCTTCAAAGATGTGACAATAACATATAAGAAATATACTGATGGATATGCAAGTAGAAGAAATAACACAAATATTACGAGAGTCACCAAGCGTACGACTCATAAAATCAAGAAGTGTGGATTTCTTCTTGTCTTTTGTCATTGAGGCGTTTGAGGGACAGTCGGCTATAATGCAGGAACGCTTGCACATGCTACTGGAGAACCGACTGGATGAGCAGGAAAATGCGTTGGTGGAGGATAATCTTGAAATGACAAGACTAGGGGAGTCGAACGAACAGAAAGCAAAACGACTCATCAAAGACTGGACAGACAAGGGATTCTTGACCAACTATCAGAACGAAGAGGGAGAGGTGATATACGAGATTTCGTCGCACACAAGCAAACTGATGGATTGGGTGGTGAGCTTGAAAAAAGAGGATTACATCGGTACGGAATCGAAGTTCAAGACGCTGTTTGCCCAACTGAAGGAATTGGTGGAATACTCGAACGAGGACCGCGAGAAGCGACTGGAACTGCTCCGAGCCAAAAAAATGGAGATAGAGCATCAGATTCAGCGACTGGAGATGGGCGAAGAGGTCGAGGTGTATGAGGACTACCAGATAGAACCACGATACAATAGCTTGAATAAACTGGCTAAGGAGCTGCTTAGCGATTTCAAGGAGGTGGATGACAACTTCAAGGGGATTATCAAAGAGATATATGAGCGCCAGACAGACAATGCGGAGAAGAAAGTATTGCTGAACTACATCTTTGATGCGTATGGCGAACTGAAACAATCGCAACAAGGCAAGAGTTTCTATGCATTCTGGGAATTCCTGCTCTCGGCCGATCTGCAGAAAGAATGGGACGAGTTGACTGGTGCACTCTATGAAACACTGGAGAATAGAGGCATTGATGCGCATGACATGTTTCTCAGGGAAATGAAAAAGCATCTGTTTGACGCAGGCGAGAAGGTGGCGAAAACCAACGATCGCATGAGCGAGAAACTGAGTCGCATCATTCGCCAGAACGGACAGATGAATGCAGAGGTGACAAAGCAGGTGATTAATGATATAAAGAAACTGCTCATCGAAGCCACCAAACAGAAAGAGAAACCAGAAGCTTCGCTTGAATATGAAACTATCGATATCAATCTGCCAGTCGAGCGCCCTCTGACTCTGGCTCCTATAAAAGAGACTGTGTATAAGGATAAGCCTGATATGGCTGAACTGAGTCTGGACGACTTGGAGCGCATAGGCAAACTCTACAATCCGTATCACATCGATCGTCTGGTGCTGAGAGACCGCATTAACAAGGTGCTGTACGACAGACAGCAGACGACACTAGCAGAGGTGATAGAACGGAACGAGGGTGTGGAGAAAGGTCTGTCGGAAGTGTTTGGATACATTGGCGTGCTGAAGGAATATAAGACTGTGGTAAACGAAGAGCGCCAGCAATATATTGTTTTTGCAGAAAACAAAACGATATCAATTCCCGAAATCATAATAACACGATGAACGCAACAAATATACAACCATACAGCAGGGCTGTGGTGAAACTTCTGAAAGGCATCGTAGAGAAAGACGATGTAGTGTGGAATGATGTACTCGACTACCAGAGCGAGATACTGGACTATATCAGCGTGATGGGGCTGGAACTCATCGTGAAAAAGGATGAGGGTTTTGCCTTTGTCAAGCAACTGAAATTGGACGATGACAAAACGTTGAACATGACGTCGAGAAGGTTGTATGGTTTTGAGGTGTCGGTGATACTCATCGTGTTGAGGCAGATACTCGAAGACTTCGACAGCAATCCAACAGAGTCGCAGGCTTCGTATAAGTATGTAACCGCCACTGAAATAAAGGAAGAGGCGGAACTGTTCCTGCCCACCACCTTCAATCGTGCCAAGTTTGAGAAAGACCTTGACCGCTATATCGACAGCATCGTCAGCTTTGGTTTCCTTGTGGAAGCAAAGCATGCTGAGGGCGAGAAACGCTATAAAATACATCGCATCATCAAGGAGAAGGTGACACTGGACGATCTATTGGAATTCAAAAACAAACTGAACGACTATGATGCAGCAGATGAATCTCTTTAATACCAGTCCAGAAGTGGCAGGCTTCAAGCTTGACTATTTGGAAGTGTGGAACTGGGGTACATTCGACCAAAAGGTGTACTGCATGAATACGCAGGGCAATAACTCGCTGCTGACCGGTGCCAACGCATCGGGCAAGAGTACGCTGGTAGATGCTCTGCTCACGCTGCTAGTGCCACTGAAGCGCCAACGATTCTACAACCAATCATCGGGTGTGGAGAAGAAGGGCAACCGTACAGAGGAGTCGTACTTCTTTGGCAACTATGGCAATCAGCAGCAGGAGGGTGCAGCGAGCACTACCACGCTTAGATTGCGAGACAAAGGGGCACGTTCGGTACTTCTTGCATCGTTCTGCAATGTGGACAAACGTGTGGTGACGCTGTTTCAGGTGCGCTACTACACTGGCGAGGAACTGAAGGTGTTGTTTGGTATAGCTCGCGAACCGCTGACTATAAAGCGCGACTTTTCGGAGTTTGACCTGCATGGCGACTGGCGCAAGCGACTGACGAAGAAATACAATACGAATGACACAAGACGCAAGATAGAGTTTTTTGACGGCCCGGTTGCGTATGGCGAGAAGATGATAGCCCTCTTCGGAATGCGTTCGGACAAGGCGCTTACACTCTTCAATCAGATAGTGGGCGTGAAAGTGTTGGACGATCTAGACAGTTTCATCCGTACGAATATGCTCGAGGAAGTGCCGGCTGAGGAAAAGTACCAGGAACTAAAGGACAACTTCCAAAATCTGATGGAGGCGAAAACCAATATCGATAAGGTGAAGGAGCAGATTGCCCAACTGGAACCTATCAATACATTGGCAAAGGAACTGATGGCGATAGACACGCGCATAGCTGAATTGGAGCAAGAGAAGAGTGTGGTGGCCTATTGGTTTGCTGCGCGAACGGTGGATTTGTGCAACGAGGAGTTGGTGCGCTGCAAGAGCAACTTGAGAAAACTGGAAGATGAGTTGAAGGCGTTAAAGGTGAAGAAGAGTGAGCTGGAACAAGAGCAGACGTGCTTGTCGGTGGCTATTGAGAAGGACGAGGTGGGTCAGCAGATACGTGAGATTGAGAAGGAAATCAATCAGAAGGTGAAGATGCGTGATAACCGCAAGGCCAAAGCCGAAGAATACGATAAGCTGGCAAAGACGGTGGAGCTGACACAAAGTCCTGATGCAGAGGTATTCGATGCCAATCGTGCGACCGCCAAACACGAGAAAGATGCTCTGCAGGTAAAGATTGACAGGCAACTCATGGAAGAGAAGCGTCAGGCACAAAACCGTCAGGATGAAATCAACTGCACGATATCAGAGCGAGTGGATACTATACGCTATCTGCAGCAGCATAAGAACAATATCTCTGGTCGTGTGGCTGAGATTCGTGATGAGATACTGGAGGCTGTTGGTGCAACCGCCGAAGAGATTCCATTCATCGGTGAACTGATACGTGTGAAGGATATTGAGTGCGATTGGGAGTATGCCATCGAGCGTATTCTGCACAATTTTGCCTTGAGATTGGTGGTGCCAGAGAAGTATTACAAGCAGGTGAATGAGTATGTGAATGGTCATAATCTGCGAGGACGCATCGTGTATCAGCGATACGAGGGCACAGAGCCTCTTCGTGAGTTTGAGGATAGGACATTGAAGGTGGATTCGTTGCTCCGTAAGGTTGAATACAAGTCAAAGTGCTTGTATTTGGATTGGCTTGAGGATAGGTTATTTGCTGAGTTCAACTATAGTTGTGTTGATTCGCTTGCGGACTTCAACTATCTGCAAGAGAAAGCAGTAACGAAAGAGGGACTGATAAAAGCGAGAGGTGGTAAGCATGAGAAAGACGACCGACCAGAGACACGAGGCAAGGAACACTATGTGTTGGGCTGGGACAATAAGGAGAAGATTGCCATGCTACAGGCGGAAGTACGCCAGTTGCAGCAGGATGAAAAGGAGGTGGCAACCAAAGTCCGTCGTATAGAGGCAGATACAAAGAATGCTCAGGAGAAGCGAGAAACCTACTCGAAGCTGTTTGATAAATACGATAAATTTGATGATATCGACTGGTGGTCGTGTGCACTCGTCATTCAGCAAAAGGAAGAACAGAAGCGACAACTGGAGGAGACCAATGATAAGGTGAAGATGTTGCAGGGGCAATTGGAGAGGGTGAGAAAGGAACTTGGTGCACTTGAGGAGAAGTTTAATGAAGCTATCGGTAACAAAGCATTATTGGAAAATCGTGAGAATATACTCAAGAAACAGAGCAATGATTGTGCTTTGGCTTTGGCTCAAATAGGCGTTGTTGATACCGATGCTTTTGAGTCGCAACACACAGATTTACTGAATGTGGCATTGGTGGGTTTGGACAAAATGCGTGACACGTTACAGAGTGACATCAATTCCGCTTTGCGGAAACAACGTGAGACGAAGGGTAGCAAGAGTGGCGATTTGAAGAACCTGATTTATCGCTTCAAGAATCCCATTGAGGAAATTACCGCGAAGTATCGCGATTGGCGTTCGGACGTGAACCGTTTGCCCGAAGCCGTGGAGTTTGTGGGCGAATATCAGACCTATTACCAACGATTGCTGGACGAAGATCTGCCTGGGTTTGAATCGCGCTTCAACAAGTATTTACAGGAGAATATCATCAACAAGGTCAGTGCATTCAATATGTTCTTCCAGAACTGGCGCCAGTCTATCACCAAGACCATCGACCAATTGAATTCGTATCTTGTGGGCATCGATTTCAAGGATGCTCCAAAGACGTATATCCAGTTGGTCGCAGCCAAACGATTGAACGTGGATTTGAAGGAGTTCCAAGACCTTCTGAGTAGTGCAATCCCGAACATCCATGAGATGAATTCGACAATCGATGGCAGCAGGATTCATTTTGAACAGCATATCGAACCGCTGATGTCTCGTTTACAAGACGAATCATGGCGAAAGTTGGTGATGGATGTGCGTGGATGGTACACATATAAGGCGGAGGAGTTTTATCAAGACGATGATCAGAAGCGTAACACCTACGAGGCTATGGGACAGCTGTCAGGTGGCGAGAAGGCGCAATTGACATATACCATCCTGGGGTCAGCTATCGCTTATCAGTTTGGCTTGACTAAGAACGGACTCGACTCTTCGTTCCGCTTCATTGCCATAGATGAGGCTTTTCGCGCACAGGACGAGGACAAGGCTCGCTATCTGATTTCGCTCTGCAAACAGCTCCACCTGCAGTTGCTCGTGGTGACTCCGAGTGACAACATCCACATCGTGGAGAACGATATTTCGTATGTGCATTATGTGGAGCGCAAGGGCGACCGTTCTGTACTCTATAATATGCCTATCAGTGAGTTTAAGGCAGAACGTGAAAGGAGTATGGAGGTATGATAACGGCAGCAGAAATACGTAAGAAGACGGAACGCAAGTATGTGGATTATTTGCGTTCAGTGGTCGCTGGCTCTGAGTTTGAACCAATTGTGATTCCTTGCGATAAGAAAGCGAGCGCATCGATGGATGAGTATCAGCACGAACTGACGGACATCCGTTCGCAATCGAAAGAGGTGAAGGGCTTTGGTTACACGATTGAGTGGAAAACAGTGAAAACGAAAGCATTGGGCGAACAGGATCTGCCTGAGCGTGTGTTGTTCAGGAGTGCATCGGACGTTGAGCGCTTCTTGCTGAAGGGTGGTGAAGTGTCACAGTTTCGCAAGGATGTGGCGATGTTGTTTAATGAGTTTCCGCAGCTTCGTCCATGGGTGGAACGCTATCCACTTAAGGTGATTGAGAATGCTTCCTCTTGGCCTGATTTGTTGAAAGTTTTGCGCTATTTTGTGGCGAATCCTTGTCCAGAGTTGTACATTCGTGAATTGCCTATTGAGGTGCACACCAAGTTCATTGAGCGCAATAAGGGAGTGCTTCGTGAGTTGCTGGATATTGTCATTGTAGAGCATGTCTGTTCGGATGAGAAGGAGTTCGAAAAGCGCTTTGGATTGCGATACGATGAGCCATGGGTGCGCATTCGTGTGTTGGAAGCATCGATTGCGAGTGAATACTTTTCTGGTGTAGACGATCTGACGATGCCTCAGAGTCAGTTCTGTGCGTTATCGTTGCCTGTGCAGAAGGTGTTTGTGGTGGAGAATAAAGTCAACTTCCTGACTTTTCCCAAGTTGGCAGGAAGTCTGCTGATTTGGGGGCATGGATTCACCGTTGGCATCCTCAAGTCTGTTCCATTCATGCGGCACGCTTCCCTATACTATTGGGGCGACATTGATGTACAGGGCTTCGAAATTCTCTCGCAGTTCCGCAGTTATTTTCCCCAGACGCAAAGCCTTCTGATGGATCGCGCTACCTTTGACACCTATTTTGAAGGCGACAAAGGCACTCCAAGCAATGTATCAAAGCCTCTCCATCTTACCCCTGCGGAAGCCACACTGTATAATCATATCAAGTCTCACAACCTACGTCTAGAGCAAGAGAAAATTCCGCAAAAATGTATTGAAAATATATTCAATAGTTCGTTAAAAATTAGCCAAGTCTAAGTGGTTCTGCGGTAAATAAAAGTAGTTCTTTGAAAATTTTGTCAATTAATGTCGTGTCTGCTTGAATGGCGAACACGCCGTTCAAGCATATTGGCATTGTGTGTTACCGACTTGCATGAAGAAACCGAATATTTGATTTTCATTCTTTTGCAAGTGCCCTTGGCGAGATTGATTGCAGTAAGCGAAACGTTGAAGTGAAAGGCCATCTTTCTGAACAAGTCTTGACTATTACAGCTTACCATTCAAAAGCTTAGTTACTTCCAAAATAGATGTACATAATATGTCAAACTTGCGTTTTTACAAGTCTTCTGAGTCGTTTAGAAGTAATCTTTTCTCATTTTTCTTTGATTTACCATATGTGGCATGATAGATATATGATTTCCATCATCTCGGTTAAACCTTACATCTTTTGTTCTTGTAGGTTCATGCCACTAAGTTGAGTTAAATTTTGATTGTCTTAAAACTTCAATCTGCCAGCATCTTTAATAACAGATAATATTCTTTCTTATGTCTTTCCATCCTCGCTAAGTCTTTGTCTGTATGGTGTAGAATGCGGGTAATATCCATATTGTACTGAAGGTCATTCAATTTGACTTTGATGGCCAAACGATGTCCGCGGAAACGCTCGATATATGTTTCACGATTGGTAGTTGTGCGGAAGTCCATTAGATCGAGAGCTTCTTCAATCTCGTCCCATTCTTGCTTTGTTAATTTGTGGTATTTTTCGTTCGGAAAGGATCCTACGATATCTTCAAATTCATAAATCCAGTCATGTTTTTCCTTGTTCTTCTCCCAGTCATCCAGTATCGCTTTCAGTTTTCTAATGATCTCTTTTACGGTATGACCTGTATCTTCAGCTACATTAAACAGAAATCCCACGGTTTTTTCTTTCCAGTCGAAACCGTTTCGTCCGACAGTCGATAAATGTTCTTCAAAGTAATTTTTACCTGCTTGATCTACCTGTCCTTTGTGCAATTCTTTGGCCAATCGTGCCGCTGCGTATGCTACATGTATCTTATATCCCATGATATCTTCATAGGTATCTTTTGTTTCTTTTGCAGCTTGAGGGTTAAACGTTCCCAAGTATTTGATATATTTCATATAAGTTCGTTCTCCCGCACCTGATAGCCCTGACATAGTGTCAAGTAGCTGGTCTGCAATCCGATCCAATACATTAATATCTTGGATATTGTTGCGCATCGCTTCATTCAACCGTTTTCCCGCCTGTTTCGCCATTCGTTGTTCCAATGCGATGCTCTGCTTGCAGAATGCTATAAAATTTGAGTCAAGTTTCATTCTTTTACACGCTTCTTTTTAATTAATTCCTTTTGTTTTTAATTATATAGTTAATTATAACATATTGGGCAGAGTATCATTGTCTGCCAAAGATGTTGCTAATAATTATGAGGTTGTGTCACAATTTCGACACAACCTCGTTTTTGTCAATGTTTACTTTTTCTATTTCATCCCATTCTGCCAGAGAGATAATGTCATGGTATTGTTTCAATGATAAAACATTCTCCTCGCTATCCATACATTCGTATTCCCATGGAAGTTGATAAACGGTTCCTTCTTCATGATGGCCCATGTAGTCGTGAAATGTGTACGGAATCAATTTCACATGATCCTTCTCCTTGAGTATTCGTAAAAGTTTGGCAGCGTCGTGTATTTCCAAAGGAGCGCCAGACTTGTATAGTGCAGTGGCGACTTCTACCGCAACATCCACATACGCCGAGTAGCTGTTGGAAACAATGATTCTCCATCCGGGGCTGTCAAAATCCGATGCGAGTATATTCAACCGCAACAATCCCAGTTCCCCATAATGGTCCGAGGCGAATTTGTTGAAATCCGTCTCACTGTCGAGAGCGTATTTATCCTGCAAATCACAGAATTTAACCATGTTGTAATATGCGACATCCTGTAATTCCAATGGCACTCCATTCGGGAGGGTACGTATCTTTCGTGTAGTATCAAACCTTTCAAAATACCGGCCATAGGCTTCATGAGCGATCCGATAATATTTGCAATACGAACGTATCGTCATTGTATCTAACGGCCGCCCGAAATTCTTGCAGACGGAATCCTCCAGTGCTTTTATTGCAGTCGTCTCGTCTTCGACCTCAATTTTAAATCTCGGTTCTATTCTGTTGAACTCCTTTCTCGCAATTTTCCCGTCTCGCTGCTGGTAAGGAAGATGATTCGCTACATAATCATTGAACTCCTCCGGATCTTGTATGATAGTATCGATTAGCTTATGAAAATATAAGGTCAACTTAGCCAAGAAATCCCTTTGCCATTCATTGGGAAAATTGTTACCTACTCGGTTTATATATCGAGAATAATTCGCAATAGTAAAATACGAGTGTTTCCTATCCGTGAATTGTATGGTGCGATTTTCTCTGTACCTGGCGGAGCTGACATGATACCATACCGTTTCTCTGGGATTTGACAATTCCCAATCCCGGAGGTATTCTTCCGTGCTCTCATATTCTCCGTCTGCAATCGACGCGTCGCAATCTCCCCATTCTTCCTGAGTAGGGCGGGGCAATTCGATATAAAATCCTCTGTATTCATTGTCACCCATCTCTTCCAGTTGAGCAAATTGCTCCTGAAGTTTAACTAACATCTTCAATGTATCGTTATCAACCACGATTTCTGTATTGCGCCCGCTTCCGAGCTGTTCGAATATCGCAGCATTCAATCCGCATTCTTTTGCCAAGTCTATGAAAAGATGCCTGGTAAAGATTGTCTTCTTATGTCGTTCCATATCTCATTCGTTTTCAATCGTTAAAAATTTCCCTGGATCAAATCCATTGATTACATGCTCGTTTTCAAATGTATATCCCATCTGGTTGCAAATCACTTTTGTACTCCCGATTTCTGTGTCGATATTGGTATGCGAATGTCCGTAAATCCAAGCATTGATCCGGCTGTTAGCGATCAGGTCTCCGTATTCACTGGCAAAGGCACTGTTCAATACGGAACCTTTATGCTGAGGAGCAACAACCTGCAAAGTAGGCAGGTGGTGAGTCACGACCACTATGTGTTCTGCCGTACTTTCGGCAAGACTTTTTTTGATATGCCCTAAACAGAAGTCATGCATCTGATTATATGCTTCCGTTTGGAGCAGTTTCCCTTTGTACATGGTCTGACGGAAATCGTTAAGTCCTTTCCAAACGAAATATTCGTCTGCCGGTTCGATATGCGACCAAAATGTGCTCATTATGAAATCGGTATCGTCTATTCTCAATACTTGATTTTGATAATAACCGACATTCTCTTTGAACATCCATCGCCATTGTAATCCCCGTTCCATCACATCGCAATAATTGTAATATTCATGGTTCCCGGGAACAATAAGAACCTGCCTATAGTTTTTAGATGCCCATTTCCAGAAATTCCCCAAAGGAGCCACTCTGTCTTTCAGATAGAAAATGTCTCCGGCCAATACGAGTATATCGCCCGTTACCGGAAATCTGTTTTGTTTTATGTACCTGCTGTTCTCCCTGAACTCAAAATGCAGATCGCTCATATATTGTATTCTCATATTACTTATTTTTATTTGCTTGTTCAACCTGTTTTTGGATTATCCTCTTTACCAGCTCAAATGAGACCGGAGTAAAGTCATTATTATCCACTCCCACATCATATTGCGTCGGAAAGAGCATATCCAGCCGTGAAGCGTCTTTTCCCGTATTATTCTTGCTCGTATGCACATGCCCGAACAGTTGCCACATATTCCTGTAAGCACCTCCATAGCAGAGGAACGGATAGTGGTTCAGGTAGATTTTCTGCTTGTCGACCTCTATGTGCATTTGCATGCTTGTCAATTCAAACCTGCTGGCGTACCCTTGCCTGATATTTTTTAGATCATGATTACCGAGAATGAGATAGATTTTTCCATTCAGTCTGTTAAGAATCTTGGTCCATTCATGGGATCCTCCCAGGCAAAAATCCCCCAGATGAAACACTATATCATCTTGACCAACTACCCGGTTCCAATTTTCGATCAGCGTTTCATTCATATCTTCTACATTCTTAAATGGCCTCTTGCAAAAGTCAATGATATTCGAATGATAAAAGTGCGTGTCCGATGTAAAATACACCTTGCTTCCGTCAAACTTGTAATTCATTTTGCTCTCTTTTGTGCACATTGCTGTGCGGTTAATTAAAATTGGTTGTTCTTGTGCTCATTGTACGGAAATGACGAGAGAGGAATTGCACGGAGCAAACAGTCACCAATGGGCATAAAACAAAATAGTTGGAAAGTTCGGTAAGGACTCTCCAACTATTCTGTTGTTTATTTTAAGATCAAGATACGAGCATCTATCGCATCTTATCTCCTATATCTGTTCGTTGGAAAGTATTTATGATATTCTCTGGCGTTTCAATGCTCCAAACATGAAGAACATACGACTGAACTTCGAAGCATTTGTTGCCTCGAATTGTCGTTTGGGATAATATGTTCATTCTATTTTGTTGCATTGTAAATTTTCAAAAGAGGCGCAAATATACAGAATAATTTCGCAATACTCCAAATATTTTTCAGTGAATTCTTTAAATTACCCTATAAAAATCACTGATATTCAAATATACAAATCGCTTGATTATCAGAATCTATTTTGGCTGAAAAAACAATTCAGTTCTATTCGAATATTATCTGTAATTTGGATAAGTTTTAGTGGTACTGATAAAATTTGCCTATTTATCACTGTTAAATTGTATGAGGGACAGAATTTTGTCCCTTGTATCCGTTCAGGGAACAAACGGGGGACAAAATCATGAAAAATTGATACAATACTTTATTATTCCTTTGCATTTAATGTATTGATTATCAATGTCATCTAAGTTGGACTGTTTCTTCTTTTACTTTCTATTGTATATTGTGTAGTATGCTGATAATCAATTTGTTATATGCTGTTATTTTCCGATGCAGAATGTTTATTTCCCCACGCAAACGATATTTGTATCGTGTAAATCGCTGTGTATCAATGGAGAAATTTTTGAAGAGTATTTTTGGGGGACAAACGGGGGACAAAATTTCGCATAGAAAAATAAAGAAAAACAATAAAACCCTTTCAGAAAATGACACTGAAATGTGAGGGGCACAATTTGTCCCTCGCTATTGTTTTGTTTGTCCCTCAGCCGTGAGGTTAGGTTTAGTATCATTTCTGAAACTCTCAAAGTAATCACATGCACCCAATTTTAAAATCAGCAATCCTGTATCAATTCTTGCATACCAAAAGAAAAGTAATAATATATTATTTTAGAAGCTGCCTGAAATTAGGGGGACAAAATTTGTCCCTCGCCATCTTTCGTTTTGTCCCTTGCTGTCCCTCGTTTTCATGACTGAGTCCTGTATTATTTCTGAAAAGCCTTCATAAATAAGTTTAGTTTGGTTTTTGTATATCTAATCAAGTTCTAAACTAAACCGCTTGATAATCTCAAAATCTGAACATTTTGGCCGTCTTTTTTCTTTTCGCCAGCAAAGACTTCTTTTTAACTCGCTATTACTTGAAATGCAGTTCACCGTTTATAGTGTTCCTGTTATACGCCCACTATCCATTTTCTTCTTCCACATCACTTTCGGGCTGGTTGAATAAGAATTGTGTCGCGAAGGTATATGTCCTGTCTTTCTTCTTTGCAAGGTCAAGCCTGCCGGTTCCTGTCAAAATCTCCACACTCGGTTATTAACAGAGGTAGTATTTTGCCAATGAAACCTTGCAAGAAGAGCCGGGACACCTTGCAATGCGACATAATTTTAATCAAACCTGAAAGTAGCTGATGCGACCAGAGGGAAAAGTAAAAATTCAAATCAGAAGCGATTATGGCAAATTATGCGACAAACATCTTCTACGCAAGTACGGAGAACGAGAAAGACCTTGATAAGGTAGAGAAATTTTTAGATGAAACTTTTTGCGACTGTTATCTTGACAGGGCAGAGGACAGTATCGAGGGAGAGTTTTTCTCAAAGTGGGATTATCCCGAAAAAGAGATAAACGAAATGATTTCTCTTTTGGAGAGCAAAGACAAGATTTATATCCGAGTGCTGACACACGAGCTGTGCAACGAGTATGTGAACTTTCAGGTATTCTCAAACGGAGAATGGTCTTACAGATAACCCTTAAACACAAGCGTACTATGTATTACGAAGAAGAACAGGCAACAGAGATTATCGGGTGTTCTTGTACTTTACTAACACCTTACAAAGGATATACTGAGGGCGAAGTGGTTGGCGATTATGGCTCTGAAATAGTGGTAAGGCTCAACAACGGCAAAGAAGTAGTGGAATACCGGGACGAGGTACTAATCTATGACTAATGGAGGATTGATTTATGATGACACCGATAGCGACAAGATTTGTGGATTGGGATATTCCCGAACTTTCAACCCTGCAAAATAGCATGGTATATCAGTTGAGACAACAACTCAATGATGGCGTTCCTATGTGCCGACAGCAGAAGAATTGGCTGACAAACAGCGTGAACAGAAATACCTATTTCAAGAAAGGAGTTCCATTAGGAGGATACCGCTTTGACTTTTCGGATGTGCTGAAACGTTTCTTTGTCAAGCAATATGGGCATATTGCAGAATACTATGCCGTTGATAAAACCTCATTGAGGGCATTCTTTTGTGGCAGGATTGATGAAATCATTGAAATAACCGATTAAAATAAAAATATTATGCTGTACGATTATAGACAAGAAAGCAAAACGCCAATGCTTCTGACTTTGGCTAATGGCAAGACCATTGAGGGCGAATTTATAGACCTGCGGATAGATACCAATACATTGCCCAAAGGGAAACTATGGTATCACATTCGGCATACGGACGATGATTGGACGGAACCTGCCTCATTGAAGAACGGTTGCGTGGTGGTCAATTTCTGCGGTACGTTCATTTGCGACCCCATCGACGATTTCCCTTGTGGACAGGAACTGGAGATAGCCGACTGGTCATATCTGGAATGATGACAGGCTTCAGGCGAATGGCAGCACGGAGAATGTTTCTCTATGTTGCCATTTCTGTTATTGACCAATATGCCATAAATGGCAATCGACTTTTATAATCCGGGCTTGTAGAAACAAGCCTGACTACCTTTTGTAAATTAGTATTATTTCGGAGACGCCGGGAATACACCTTTTATAGATACGATAGTTCATACTTCGCCAATAGCGACCAAGGCTGCTTTGTCCGGCGATAGCGGGACTTCTGCTTTTCTTTCTCTTCTTGGGCATCCTTGTCTTGTCGGCCGTTGAAGTAGAAGGCGACTATTCTGATGCGGTTTTCGACTGTTCGTCAAGTCGGTCTGTTTTCCGGGGCGGCACACTCCACGGCAGAATGCTCTTGGTCGGCTTACGATATAAATGCAGGCATTGTCCGGCATCCACTTTTGGCGACAATACTCGTTCCTCTCCGATCATACTTCTTCTTTTGGACTTACAGCCGGAGCGTTTATTCAAACTTACATTTACGGACGGATGCTGTCCACTCACGAAGCCTTGCTCATTTTTTTTCATCAACCCGTTTCACAACCGCTTTTGGTCGTGTTATCACACATTTTTCCGTTGCAAAGTTAGTATGCAGCCGGGCACGGCTAAAGAGCCTTGGTCAATGGCGTAGCTTCACAAATCTTCCTTTATCGAGCCTGTGGTTTTGACGGCTTGCGCTGACAAAAATAAAGCGTATTTGATTGCTATCCTTGTCGCAACCCTATTCTGCACTCACTTATGTTGGCAGCGTAAAAATAATTTTAATAACAACTTAAAGCATTGTAATATGAAACAGATTGAGAACAATTTCGCAGTATCAGGATTCGTAGGTAAGGACGCAGAAATCCGTCAGTTCGCAAACGCAAGCGTGGCACGCTTCTCATTGGCAGTAAGCCGTCAGGAGAAGAATGGAGAGGAAACAAAACGTGTGTCCGCCTTCATCAACGTGGAAGCCTGGCGCAACAACGCCAACACAGATTCACTCAACCAGATAACCAAGGGCGTTCTGCTGACCGTGGAGGGCTACTTCAAACCCGAAGAGTGGATCGACAAAGACGGCGTAAAACACAGTCGCATCGTCATGGTCGCCAACAAGTTCTACCCAACACCCGACAAGGAGGAAGCTCCGGCAGAGCCTGAAAAGAAAACGAAAAAAGGCAAGAAGTAATTCCTGCCTCACTAAATGAACAAAGCGGCTTCGGTCGCTTTTGTTTTTGCTTGTATGGTTGCCTGTTATATTCTGATGGCTTGCCTTTATACTTTTCACCCATCCCGTAAGCGGCTTCTTCTATTCTTTCTGAAGAGACTTGTTCGGTTGCGCAATGTTACACGTTGCTCCACTTTCACAAGACTCTTTGGTGAAAACGCCCGATACAAAAAGATTTGCCAACCGCTCCAAGACTTCGTTTTATACCGGTAGTCAAAACATTTTGTTTATCATCGGGCTTGCAGAAGAAACTCGCTTACAGCCCACCCGAATATGATTGGTAAAATCTTTTGAGCAGAGGGAAAATGTACGCTGAATATAATCCTCTTTAGTCTTGTTCGACATAATTCTCGCAGATATTTTTATACCAATATTGAAACTTCATTAGTAACTGCCGTTTTGTGTCAGTTATAATTATTATCTTTGCATCATGAAACTGCAAAATATGCCTGATTGTATGAATGATAACATTAGTAGCTACTTACACGAACCTAAACCAATTGAGGTCGGTGAATTATGTCGAGAAAAATTTAACTTGAAAATTCCGTCCTATCAGAGAGGATATCGCTGGACTAAAAAGGAGGTGTTACGACTTATTGAGGATGTATTCCATTATGATGCTAAAAAAGATGGCAGTTTTTACTGCCTTCAACCACTTGTAGTGCGACACATTGAGCTTAACGGGAAGCATGAATGGAGAGTTATAGATGGGCAGCAGCGACTGACAACTATCTATCTTATATTGAAAACAATCGGATACGAAGGAGAATGTTATTCGCTCGAATATGAACGAGAAAAAATACTGGATAGAATCTATAAAGAAGAATTCGACTGCGAAGCATCTTGTGAAATTTGGCATTTAACCAATGCTAGAAAAGCTATAGAAGAGTGGATAAATCAGAATACGGATAAAAAGGAAACACTAAAAGAGAATATACTTAATCATTGCTGTTTTATCTTGTATGTGATGAAAGAAGGCGACCATTTATCAGAAAAGGAGATTGATAAAATGGAACATGACCTATTCAATAACCTTAATTCCGGTAAAATATCACTTACTGAGAGCGAGCTAATAAAGGCTTTGTTTCTTCACAACATTGGTGAAATCAAAACAGTAAAGGAAGTTAAACAAATATCAATGTCTGAGGAACTTGATTTAATGGAGCGGACACTAAGGGAAGATGAAATGTGGTATTTCCTTGCCGGAGACCAAAAGAAACCGTCAAGTTGCATTGATTATCTCTATAAGGTTTGGTATTTGTCACAGCATGAAGAAATTCCTCAGAATGTAGATTATCCTATTTTTTCATTTATGGAAGAATCTATCACTTCTGAAAAGGAGATGTTCAACAACTGGGAGGAACTTAAAAGATGTTTCTACATTATTACGGGGTGGTATCATGATCCATTGCTTTATAATCTAATCGGTTATCTTGAAGGACGTAAGTTCCCGAAATATTTGCCGAAAGATTATCCTCCATTCCACGAGTACCTTCTTGCCATGTTCTATAAATTCTCTACGAGTAAAAACAAGAAACAAAAGCTACCTACCCGAAAGGAGTTTGTGGACTATGTGAAAGAACAATGCTTAAAGTCAATTCCCGAAAAGTATATGGAGGCTCGTTTTGATAAGGACAAAAATGAGGTGTTCAATGTTTTATTGCTCTTGAATGTAGCAATGCTTATCAACAACAAGAGTGCTCTGTTGAAACAAGATAGTGATAAGTCTACCGGAAGAGGAACTGAAACGAAAGTAAGTCGATTCCCATTCCATGTATTCCATACCGTGAACTGGAATGTGGAACATATATCACCGCAAAATCCCAAAGAGAAGCTGGAACTCCTAAATCGCCTTCGCGTTTTAAAAAATGAATACCAAGAAATGAATCTGCCCAACGAGATTGAAAAGATTTATGAAAAGTTAAACGCCTCGGAAAATGACCTTTCAGCTTTGGATCATGATGAGGACTATAGGAGTTTAGTAAGCAAATTTGTAGCAGAGAAAGAAGAAGTAATGCGTCTTAGAAATCTTACACTCCTGACAGAACATGACAATAAAGGTATAGGTAACAAATTCTATTTTGACAAGCGAAACAAACTCAACGCTTACCAAGCCAAGGGAAGTTTCATTCCAGCTGCGACTATCAATGTTTTCAGCAAATGGCACACACCATCTCCTGAAGGATTTATATTTTGGGATGAAAACGACCAACAGGCATACTCGGATGCAATAGAAAGCACAATCAATGATTTTAAAAAATTTTGTGAAGACAATGGCACAGAATGACTCAAGAAAGACTCTTCAAATATTGTTTGAAGAAGAAAAATACGAATACATCTATATTCCACGTATTCAACGTGATTATGCACAAGGTAGAATTGATGGCGAAGCCACTGTGATACGAGATAATATTCTTGACGATGTGGCTTCACGCAAACCATTGTCTTGGGGTATAATATTTGGAGTTTCAGAGGAAAGAGATTTGGAAGATGGCAGCAAGAAGAAATGCTTTATTCCAATCGATGGCCAACAACGTCTCACTACGCTCTATCTTCTTGCACTATATGGTGAAAAAAAGCATAGTGTACCATTCGGATACCTGACGGGATTCAACTATGAGACTCGCAGTGCATCGCGTGATTTCTTGTCTGCCCTGGTAGAAAATTGGTATGGAGAAAAAGAAGAAGGCGAAGATTTAAAAGAACATATACTCAACCAAGGATGGTTTTTAAATTATTGGGCTCTTGACCCAACGGTAGATGCTGTTCTCAATATGTTGAATGCTATCGACTCAGGCTTTAAAGAATCTCCTGAGGTATTTCAGAATCTGGATAGAATCAGTTTTGAGTTTTTGGATCTCAATAGTCTGAATCTCAATGAGACACTCTATCTCAAAATGAACTCTCGCGGCAAGAAGTTGTCTCAGTTTGACAGGATTAAATCTGAAATTGATAAAATCTTGCCGGACGATGTTGTTGAGAACTACGATTGCTGTTTTTCGCTTTATGAAGATGAGACTTCTCACCTAGAGACGCTTTCCACTTTTGCGGAAAAATGGAGATATTGCATAGACCGAGAATGGAGTAATCTTTTCTGGGACCGAACCACCCATAATTTCGATATTCCATTGTTAGCATTTCTTTCAAATTGGCTTATCGTTTGTGCTGGAGAAAAATATCGATATATCGATGATCTTGTGGCACTGAACTACAAGAATAAAGATTTCTTTCTGCCTTGGAAATTCTTTGGAGGTTTCTTGAACGATACTAATGTGAAAAAATACTTTGAGGAAATCGCCTCCTTGCTAAATAAGCTTTGCCATAATCATCGGAATATTGAGATAGTAAAAGAACTTATTTCTATCCCAACCTCATACCCACAGCGAGCACTGCAATTTGGATTGCTCTCCTTTCATGGTAATGATTACTCTTCCGAAGAGTTTAAGGAATGGAAGCGTTTCATTTATAACTATTCTGTAAATGTTGTCAGTGATAAAGAATCGTTCTTTGCTTTTATAAATAGAATAAGGAATGATTTTGCTTCCTACTCCACCAATATCCTTCCTCGTTTGGCCATTTTACACGAACAAAAGGGCAACGAACCCAATATGCAACTTCGCGAAGAATACTTTAAAGCAAAAATCCTGCTTCATAACAGTGAACTGTCTGCAATGATTCGTGAAGCAGAACAGCATCCCATGCTTAATGGGCGTTTGCGTCCGCTCCTTGTTGATGGCGACAACTTTGACGAAACTGGTTTTGCAATAATATGGTCAAACTTCAAAAAATGGTTTGGTGATGATGGTGATGCTTTAGTATTTAAGGAAGATGATGCTGGCTCTTTGCACAAACGTTCGGCATTTGCTCGCGCGTTCACAAAACAAGTTGTAAGGCAAAATCAATTCTTTAATGATTGGCGTGTGCTTGATTTTGCGGCAGGTACACTCAAAGACAGGTTACAAAGGGACAGATTTAATAAAATTTTCCGCTCTTGTCTTATGTCTGATAACCTTGATGATATTGAGAAGTTGGAATGCGAGAACGAGAATGAGATTGAATTTATTCAAGCTAAAGAAACCTTGCTTCAACCTAGTGTAATAGAAGGCATTCTAAAATGGAGCATAGGTAGTCGTCTAAGATTCAGATGGTATCACAACTCTAGGTGTTTCTATCCTGAAAATGGGAAAAATTCAGGTGATAGAATTGGAATTGACCGCCTAAATGATAGTCCAGGTTGGGATCGGAACCGTAATCATACGCTAGCCTATTTACAATCTAAGTCGTATATTATTGATGCAATGCCTGTATCTGATGATGAATCAGTGGCTTTGTGGTGGGGAAGTGATATACGGCTCTATCATTCTGAATATCCAGATATAATTCTTTGGTGGAATGAAGATTATAACCTTGGTATTATCAATAAAGAAACATACAAGTGGATAAAGCGACGTGAACCTATTGAAGGTAAAAATCCTAATTTTATGTTTGGTACAGTTGGAATGAACGAGGATGAGATTGAACATGAAATAGATACACTTATCAAAGATTATCTTGAAGAACAAAATGAGCATTTAATAGAAAGAGAGTAAACGATGGCTGCATCAGAATTATTTAATCGCTATATTTGGCTTGTTGATTTAATCTTTAGTTCCGAAGGTATTACTCGGGAGGAAATCAACAGGCGTTGGTCTCGTAGTTCTCTCAACTATAATAATGAGTATGAGATACCAGAGAGAACTTTCCATAGGCACAAAGATGCCATTAAAGAACTCTTTGATATTGATATTGTATGTGATCGCTCGGCTGGGAAAGTCTATAAAATAGCTAATAGTGAAGACATTAAAAAAGGCGGAGTTAGAACATGGCTTATCAATACATTTGCCGTTAATAATCTCATAAATGAGAGCCATCATATGAAGCAGCGGATTCTGTTTGAACAAATCCCTTCTGGACAGCGATTCCTTACTCCGATAATTGAGGCAATGCGAGATAATTACACATTGACAATTACATATCAAAGCTTTCATCGAGAGCGACCTTCTACGTTTGAAGTTGAACCGTATTGTGTTAAGGTCTTCAAACAACGCTGGTATCTTCTTGCACGGAGTACATGGGATGGAAATATTCGTATTTATGGACTTGACCGCATTCATTCTATTGAGCAGAACGAGAGCACGTTCAATCTACCCAAAGGATTTGATGCTGAAAGCTACTTCAATGATGTTATAGGCATTATCATTGGTACGAATGATAAACCCGAAGTCATTGAAATTAAAGTTTCAAATGGTCAACAGAACTATTTCCGTTCGCTTCCGTTACATCATACTCAATATGAAGCACATACAGAAATGTATTCCTCTACGTTTACTTTTTTTCTGCGGCCAACATTCGATTTCATCCAGGAGCTTCTAAGATATGGAGCTGATGTAGAGGTGATTCAGCCATTAGAGCTTCGTAATCAGTTCGCAAAAATAGCTACCGATATGAACGAACTTTATAAATAATGATTTGAATCATAACTGAAAAATCCTGTTGTTGACGATAAAACATCGGGATTTTTTTTGAAAATAATTGTTATGCTGCCGTAAAGTGGCAGTTATGAAACCTAACTTTGCATCATCAAAACAACAAAATCGTTAAATATGGGACAGATAACCAACAATGAGTTCCTCACCTCCGTACTATATGCAGAGGCTTGGAAGAAAGTTTCAGACGAAAGTTTGAGCATGGAGATGATCGATAAGTTTCAGGACAAACTCGATTGGGAAACACTATCGCAGAACCGAAATATCTTATGGACAGCCACTGGTATTGCCAAATTTGCGGGCAAGATTAACTGGTCTGATTTTTCGCAGTGCTGCAATGCGAACATCCTTACGGATGAGAATCTTAACAAGTTCAAGGAAAAATGGAACTGGAAAAACCTTTCGGCTCGCGATGAAATCTATAACAATTGGAAATTACTTGACAAGTTTGTCGATATGATGGACTGGGCCGACATCATTGATAATTGGGATATTGAACATGCCGAAGAGTTTGTGGAACGCTACCAACAATACATTCCTCTCAATAAGTTACAGACCTCGCGACTATGGGATAAACTCGTAGAAAACAAGGCTGAGCAACTTCTGAAAGAAACAATTTACTCAATCTAAATAACTCTAATTTACATTAGTATGCCACTCTGGAATTTTACAACAAAAAACAAGCGCCAATGCAATGGCGTATTTGTCGAAAAAGGGATGACCGTTGAAGTCGTTACACCTACGACATCTAACCCACTTAACAACCCGCAGGGACGAGAACAAATTGCTACTGCCTTCATGACAAAGTATGGAGTTGATATGAAAAAAGCGCAGATGCTCACTGCAAGCTATTTGGATTACACAATGTCTAAGTAAAGGCATTCAATATTTGTAGTTATTCAGGGGTTTACAATGTAGTTATTGTGAACCCCTCGCAGACCTTTAATATTAAATATGAAAAAGATAGTTGCGATTGGAAACGCTGGTGGCAATATCGCTGACTCCATCAGAAAACAAGGCATCGGTGTTGGTGATGCCGAGTTTGTCTATTATGATACAGACAAGGAGTCGCTTTATATGCATGGAAGAGAAACTGATACACACATCCTTTTGCCAGAAGAAGCAAAAGCCGAGGAGTATTTCAATGGGGTTCTCAATGGGGTTGAAACTCTTATTATAACAGCAGGACTCAGTGGTAAAACAGGTGGTACATATGCACTTTGTGCTGCATGGTCTAGTGAAGATATGAATGTGGAGAACGTAATAGCCTTTGTCGCAATGCCATTCTCATTTGAGGGTGAGGATAAGCAAGCTGTTGCTATGGGTTGTCTTGAAAACTTGAAAATTTTGTGTGACGATGTCATCATTCAGGAGAATGATAAACTTGATGGAGACCTCAGTATGATTGATATGGATGCGATACTCTGTAGCAAATATGCGGAAATATTTCAGGAAAAATGATGAAAAAAATACTGCTAATAGGCTTTTAAAGTTGCGGCTTTGTGCAAAATAAGTGACACAGAAAGATTACATATTGAATATGCTCCTTAACAATAAAAGATATGAGAACTATAGAAGGATATGACGTAAAGATATTCACAGACACGATTGATGAAAATGCATTGGAGCAAGTAAAAAGATTATTATCCATAGATGTCTTTTCGGACAAGAAGATACGTATTATGCCAGACGTTCATGCTGGTGCCGGATGTGTAATAGGCTTTACAGGTAATCTTGGCGATAAGATAATTCCAAATATCGTTGGCGTTGACATTGGCTGCGGTATGCGCGTTCTTAATCTTGGAAAAGTATCGGACATTGATTTTCATGCGTTCCATAATTTTATTTATAGCAACATTCCGTCTGGAATGATTGTCAGAGAAGACCGATTTGGCTTTAGTCCTCTCATTGGTGAGGAAATGGATATCTATCGCGAGGCTAAACAGATTGTTGCATCATTACGATGTTATCGCTCACTGAAGGATAGCAACCGTATCAATAAAGCTATCGGTTCGCTCGGTGGTGGAAACCACTTCATAGAACTGGATAGGGACGATGACGGAAACGTGTATCTCGTGATTCATACCGGTAGCCGGAATCTCGGTAAGCAGGTGGCTGATATCTATCAGACTGTGGCTGTTCATCACCTAACGGAAGGATATGACGAATTAGAAGAGTTGATTAAACGTACTATTGAGGAGTACAAGGCTGCAGGGCGTAGGTCGGAACTTCAGTCTGTCATCAAAAGAATGCGAAAGGAACATAACGAAGCGGAACCGATAATTCTGGCAGAGCTTTGTTATGTTGAGAATCAGGCACGTGAGGATTATCTCTACGATATGCGCCTCTGTCAACATTGGGCGGTACTCAATCGTAAACTCATATCCCGACTCTTGCTTAAGTTTTTCCCAAACATTGAAATTTTGGAAGAGTTCGAGAGTATACACAACTACATCAGTGATGACAATATGGTACGCAAAGGTGCTATTTCAGCCGTTGAGGGCGAACGATGCATCATTCCGCTGAATATGCGTGATGGTTCTTTGCTCTGCATAGGTAAAGGAAATCCAGATTGGAACTACTCTGCGCCACATGGCGCTGGTCGTGTACTCAGCCGTACCCAAGCTTATGAGCAAATCAAATTGGAGGAGTTTGAAAAATCAATGGAGGGAATCTACTCGGAGAGTGTGAACGACTTTACTCGTGACGAATCTCCTATGGTTTATAAGCCGGCTGAAGAGATTATCGCAAATATTACTGATACGGTTTCTATAAGAAAAATCATCCATCCAATATTCAACTTCAAAGCACACTAATAATATGGAAAAAATCAAAACATATAGACAATACATAGAACAGACATCATTCAACAAAGTCTGGGATATTTTGAGGTCTCAATACGGTGAAACAGAGGATGTAAAGCAATTCTACATTGACTTATATGAGGAACTTAAATCCTTGCCTAAAAGTCCTAATGGTAAGCCTATTCAAATCAGAGAAGTATATGATTTTGACAGGGAAACGTTGTCAGAAAAATTGCTATACTTGAGTGTGGACAATGTGTGTTATCGTCAAGAGGTTCTTATCGACCAAAAGGTAAAAGTTTCTACTGAACAGAAAATTAAAGATGAAGAAATTCTCGCTTTAATACTGTACATGTCTACTCTACATGGATTTGAAACAGGCAGACAAGCAGATAAAGCAATGGCAGACTGGTTGAAATCTTTGAAAGATGATGAGCCACAACGCATTCAATCAGATACCGATAGAAATAAAGCAGAGGCAAAAAGCCTTGAAAGGAAAAAACAATATTTTTGGAAACACACCATTAATTACGACTACGCTTATGATTGGAGTCCAATACTCATAATTCTAAGACGCAAGATTGAGTTTAATATTGGTTACTGGTATTATCATCAACGCTATGTAGGTTGGGATGTGGATGTATCGCGAATGGAATTGTGTTGTAAATTGATTGACATTGCCATTGACGATGGAATATCTGGACAAAAGTTTTATCTGAATTACAGAAATGCACATCGTTTCAAAAAAGATGAGTTGTCAGATGATAAAGATATTATAGACAGTCAAACTTGTGAACTTCGTGCGGCAAAAGCATGCCATCTTGTTTTTAAACTATTAGAGAAAGAAATACATAAATGGTGGGACTAATATTGTAAATATGACCAATTTTGTAGCCATAGATTTTGAAACGGCCAACCAATACCGTTCAAGCGTATGTAGTATAGGAGTTGTAATCGTTCGTAGTGGTAAGATTGTTGATAGATTCTACAATCTTATTCATCCGTTACCAAATTACTATACTCATTGGGCGAGTGAGAGCTATGGTTTGACATACGAAGACACCGATAGTGCTCCGACCTTTCCTGAAGTTTGGAGGAAAATAGAGCCTCTTATTAAGGGATTACCGTTTGTGGCTCACAATAGTTCTTTTGATGAGGGGTGTCTCCGAGCTGTGTTTGAGATATATGAAATGGTATATCCGGAATATACATTTTATTGTACTCTAAGAGCTTCACGTAAGCTCCAACCGGAATTACCCAACCATCGTCTTGATACAGTCGCTGAAACTTGTGACTACAATCTCATCAATCACCACAATGCTATTGCTGATGCAGAGGCCTGTGCTGCCATAGCATTAAAGCTCTTATAATATGGAAGAAAAGAATATATTTAATGATCACATGACATTACACCCACTTGTAAAAATCATAGGATTAGGTAATACTAGCTACATTCTAAATGAGTTAAAATCAAAATATGGTCGAATCATAAGTATTGATAAATTTGATGGAAACAGAGTTTTGTCATTCAATGGAGAAGTAATGGGAATTTTCATTGTAGATGGCTATTTCAATGGATTGTCAGAAGCTGTGTCCGTTTTCGCTGACAAAGTACAACTACTGCTTGTTTTTAGCACACAAGAAGTTACATTTCCAAAAGGAGTTGATAGCCTCATGGTGGGCAATACAACCGAACTCTATTCCGGCATCAGAGCCATTTTGGATAATCTCCAATTGCCAAACCAAATTTCCATAGACTTTTATGACATCTGCAAAATATTGAGGAATTCTGGCAAATTCAATGTATTGAGTATAGAACAAGAAGGAGAGAGTCCAATTACTACAGCTGTCCCGAAGATAGACCAATGGTATAAAGGAATGAATGGCAATAAGCTGCTCATAAATTTTGTTCATAATCCCAATAACGAAACACAACTGATGATGGATGATTTTTCCTCATTATCAGAGTGGGTGGAAAGCCTTACGCAAAAGATTGATATTGTATGGGGCATTTCCTTTGCCGACTCTATGAGGCGCGAATCCATTAGAATTGATATAATAACAACCTATAATGAATTAAAGTCATGATGTACAAGGATAAGTTAGTAGTCACAGTCCTTGGGTATGGTGTTATCCTTGGTGTTCTCGGTGGATGTTTCTCCTTTCTCGGGAAACCTGGTTTTGGTATACAAAAAGCATTATGCGGTGTTGTTGTAGGACATTTTATGTTTTGGCCGATGTTCTATCCAATTCTTGTGGAATTGGCAACTTGTGTAAGATTTGAGGAGAAATATGGCGCAGAGGATGACGATGAAGACAGGGATGATTCATATGACTCTGAGTTTAGGAAACAATTAAAAGAAATTTTCAAATAAAGGCTTTAGCATGAAGCACATGAAAATTTTAAGCAACAAAAAGGAATTATGCAAAATAAAATTGTGCAAATCACTAAGATAAATCCAGAAGAAAGTAAAGCAATAGAGGAGATGATGAAATATCTGATTAAAAGCAGTAACCGCAATGCTTATAAGGTCATTGTAGCAGGAGGGCGTGATTTTGACGACTACGAATATATGTCAGCTAAATTGAATGAACTCTTTTGGCTTTCGGATATTTTTGATGAATATCCCATTAAAATAATATCTGGCATGGCGAAAGGTGCAGATACGTTAGCAATCCGTTATGCCGATGAGTATGAATTGACAAAAATCTTGTTTCCTGCCAATTGGAAGTCACATCCTCGTATGGCTGGTATTCTTAGAAATGAAGATATGTTGTCTATCGCAACCCATTTGGTAGCGTTTTGGGATGGAATGTCTCATGGGACAAAGCACATGATAGAAATTGCCCGTGAGAAAAGAATTCCAGTTTGGGTATTCCAGTATAAAAAGACAAATAAATATAATTGCATAAAATGAAAATACTTCATTTATCAGATACGCATGGTCAGCATAATCGACTTAAAGGGTTGCCTGAGGCCGATGTGATTGTGCATTCGGGTGATTTTACCTTTGGAGGATCAGAAAGAGAAGTTTTGGATTTTTTGAATTGGTTCTGTGACCTGCCGTATAAGTATAAGATTTTTATTGCGGGCAACCATGACGATTGTCTTTGGAATAGCGAAATAGATGGTCTTCCAAATAATTGTTATGGTCTTAGATACTCTTCTGTCAATATAGAAGGTGTGAAGTTTCATGGCATTCCAATGTTCGTACAGGATTGTGTGTCAGGATTGAATAATACAGCGATTAGGAATATCAGTCTAGATACGGACATACTCATAACTCATTGCCCACCATTTGAAATTTTAGATTTTGATGATAATATTCATTATGGCTCAAAGGAATTGTTAACTGCAGTTGAGAGAATAAGACCACATTATCACCTTTTCGGTCACATTCATTCAAATAATGGCGTTGAAGAAGGTGGTTTTACAACCTTTGTGAATTCGGCAATTGTGAATGAAATTTACGGAGATTTGCAACCATGGCATTTGATTGAGATTTGAGTATTTTTATGCCGACAATATTTATTTACAAAATATACGAATTTTCTACCCACCCGAATATGATTGGTAAAATCTTTTGAGCAGAGGGAAAATGTAATTACTCTTCATAGCCCCTTTGCTGATACAAATGAACACGGATCAGTTATGCGTCACCCAAAGACCTGTTATCTATCTCTTCGATAGTCGCTTTTGCTCCAGCCTCTAAAAAGCACTTTTAAGATTTTGATGAACACCCAAAATGCCAATAATACAATTATAGTTTCTCCCATATTGCTGTTATATTTTCGTTATTTCTTGTATGTAAAGATACGAAAAAATCACGACATAAACGAATGTATGGCGTTAAATATCAATGCAATATGTGATACAATTTTAATGCTTTGATTAAAGCTTGTGCCTTTTATTCTAATATGCAAGACCAATGTTTTTTCTTGTCTTCCAATGAAAAATGGGTGTTCATATGACTTGTACTAGGCATAGATATAAATTTAATATGTTCGGGAATATCTCTGGTGCCTATAAGTTCATAAAACTTTTTCTCAGCCTCTTTACCATTGAATACTATTTTTTGTAACGATGGATGAGTGGTAACAAATCCTACTATGTCGTTAGCGATAGGATTCTTAATGTCAGCGTCAAGACTTCCTACTCTATTAGCCGAATAGAGGACATCCCAAAGAGCGATATGATGTTTCTTTAACATCGTAAGTTTCGCATTATATGAAAGAGGTAACGCCTCTTTGAGTATTTCGGCTATTATTCCCCAGAACTGATTGTTTGGAGAAGCATAGTATTCTTTTGTCTGTAACGAGATTTTCCCTGGCAAGGTTCCTATGATTAGAATCTGGGAGTTTACATCTGCAATCGGATTAAGACATTTCACTATACTTTTAGGGGAATAAATTTTTCTAATGATAGGTTCTTCTTTTATAGGTTGCGTATTTACAATGCGAACTTTATTGGAATGTCCTATTACCCATCTATTCCCCGAAATTTTAAAAGCATTAGGTATAACCCCTTCACGCAAGAGTTTACGTAGAGGTTGTCCTTTTGTAGAGTAACTCAATACTCCATATTTGTCTAGAAATTTGGAGATTTCATTAGGCTCCACATATTCCAACCCCTTCATTTCGAGGTAAGAATCTATAAGGATTATAATTTTGTTAATGTCGGTCATTTTTGTTAATTATACATATAACACAAATACATTTACCTTGTAAGGGTACTGCAAATATCCGAATGTGCAGTATGTTTTATAGGTTACTCTATTCTTTCATATATTTCTCAGACTAGGCAATACCAAACAGTTCAATCTCAAATATCAAGGTTGAACCACCGGGGATGTTTGGTTGCGAGAACTTGCCATATCCCATTTCTGCCGGAATGTATATCTCCCATTTATCTCCTATGCACATCTGTTGCATTGCGATAATCCAACCCTCTATCAGTTCGTTCAAACGGAACGCTATTGGTGTTCCACCACGACTGGTGTCGAACTTCTTTCCGTTTATAGTCCACCCCGTGTAGTGTGCAGTAACGATACTGCGGGGCGAGGGATGTTTGCCGTCGTCCTTTCCCTCATTGATGACCTTGTAATAGATTCCTTTCGGGAGAGGTTTTACGCCCTCTTCCTTTGCCTTTGTCTCCAGCCATTCCTTGTTGGTCTGTATGTATTCTTTTTTGCTCATTCTATTTCGGATTTTCTAATTTGTATATGATATGGGGCATTTCTTTACCTCGATAAACAACGGTATGGTTGCCACAAGATTCCATGCCAAGTCGTTTTGCTACTCGGATGGAAGCCTTGTTTTCCGGACGGATGCTACAATATACAGCCGGTAATTCCAAGCAGTCAAAAGCATAGGCTATGAGAGATTCGGCGGCTTCTGTCGCGTAACCGTTGTGCCAATATGTGTTGTCAAATATGTAGCCGATCTCAACGACTTCATTCCCGTTCATTGTTGTTTTCATAAGTCCGGCCTGGCCTATCAGTTGTCCGCTCTCCTTTAACTCTACGGCAAAATATCCGATGCCGTCTTTTGTATATCGTGTAAGCTGTCGCTCTATCCAGGATCGTACATCATCTTCACTGAAGCCATGTTCCCAAGCGTACATAACTTCCGGCTTGCCCATTATTGCTATCAAAGTCTCAAAGTCGTCATGGGTGAGTTTGCGGATAGCCAGCCGTTCGGTTTCTTGTATGTTTTCTCGTTTGTTCATCGGATAAAAGTTGTTGCAATTACAATTCTCTCAACAGATGTTTGACGGCTGAGACAGGATGATAAAAAAGCATTCTCGGACCGGACCATCGCATAACCATTTTTATCCGCTTTTTCATATCCGGGCGATAACAATGTACAGGACACTTTTTACAAGTTGGCTTGTCGTTTCCGAATTTGCAATGGTTAAGTCTGTCCCTTGCGTATGTCAACAACTCGTGGCAAGCCGGACATAGGCTTGCATTGCCTTCCTTTTTTAGGCAGTATAAAAAAATCATTTGTTTTACTACCTTCTTCTCCTCTTCAATACGGTTTTTTACCATATCGTTACTCATCTTTTGGTTTACGTTTCCCAAGCGGCCCGCTGAACTTGCCTCGATTGAGTGAAACGCCGTATTTATTGAGGATGCGGAACACGGAGCTGCGGCTGCTGAATCCGCTTACTTTCCAGATGTCATCGATTGAATGCCCGTTATTGTACATCGCCACGATGGTTTTCTCCCTTTCCGCCTTGCTGATGTTTTTCTCTTTGGACGGCTGGTTTATGTTCTGTTTCAGATGGATGATGTGGGCTGAAGCCTTGCGCAGCATGGCACATTCCTCCGGCAAAGAACCGAACATCTCCAGTACATCGGAGGCTTTGGTTTCCGGAAACAAATCCCCACGGCTGTCAATCTTGTCGTGAATGGAGACAATCCGAACCACCTTTACCCGGCAGAACTCGATGAATGTTGCCAGCTCACGGGAGCCACGCAGGGCATTGCTGAACTTTGAGATAACCAACTCGTCCCCACGCTCCAGACTTGCCATCAGCTGTTTCCATTGAGGGCGCAGTTTCTCGTGTCCGTTCTCTTCCTCTATCACTTGTACACAGCCGTATTGCTCCATCCACTTCTTGTCAGTGTCGAAGCCGTCATAACCGGATGCCTTGAATATGTAACCTACTTTTGCCATACTGATGTTCAATGCTAAATGATACCAACTGCAAAGGTACAAAGTTTAATCTGAATAAAATCATACTTACGAAAATAATTTGCAATAATTATACTCTGTATTTTCATTTGTTTTGCTCTTGTTTGTTTTGCCCGTCATACACGTAAGTATGAAAAAGAAAGTATATTAAAGTTTGATTATTAAGTATTATTATACAAACTTTTATACTTACCTTTGCAGCCATAAATCAATAATAATCGTATGTGCAAAGGCTTATTCAAAGTGAAATCAGAGAGAAAAATCATGGGTGTTGATGTTATATCATACTTAAAAAAGCAATCCGTTCTTGCCAAAGGTGTTGCCGTATGTTTTGCCATCTTTATATTGGCATCGTGCGGAGAAAAGACTGGCAACAGTATGTTTCAGGCCGTCAAAAATGCTGCCGATGCTTACAGGTCATACCTGTCCGAGGTGCGAAAGGAAGAAAACCTGCCAACAGAGCGTCTGATTGAAAAAATAAACGACTGGCAGTCGCTTCGGGATTCAGTATCTGCCTGTATCGCCAAAGACACGGCAAACTGTATCCACGCCAATTACGAAAGCGAAATTCGTGGATTGCACGATTCGTTGCGCATTGAATTTACCCGTCTGGCTCTGGAGAAGTCGAGAACTTTCGCTGATGTGTTGCTCATCAAAGAAAAGACTTCCCAATATCGACAAGACACAGAACTGGCACAAGCGGTAACAGATGCAGAATCTTTCTTCAGGTCGTTGGATTCAGTAGCACCGTGTCACGGAAACGCAAAACAAACAGTGTCAGCCTACCAATCCTTTCTTGCCAATACTCTGAAATCCGGAATAGACTCCAAGGACAAGATGTTAGCCTTTATACAAGAGGAAGACTGGCTGTTCCGTTCTTTCCTGAGCCATCTTCCGAAGCTTGCCGATGCCGACCTTTCTGCCATTACGCGCGACACGGAGAAATGCTGCCTGTCTGTGTTCCAATCGGCAGAAGACGGCAAAATCTCTTATCGTGATGCCTTGATATATACAGCCAGGCGAACCAACCGGAGAATCATACTCAACGCTTTGGCTTGCCGTAATGACATCAACCAAGGAAATGTAAAAACCGAAGCGCAGGCAAGGGCTTACGTTTGGATGTTGTTGCAGCCGTATGTTGCCTTGGATGGTTTCAGCGTGGCTGTTCTGTCCGATATGGAAAGGACAACACTTCATGCAGTCGCTGACCGGACACCTCAGATGATAGCCAAACTCAACAAGACCGCCGGGACGGACAATGACCAATGGCGGGTATTGCCCGGAGTACTGATCAAGATAATGCTCACATCCATTTGACGAACCAGAAACAAATAAACACAACAGTTATGCTACAACTTTTTTACGATGACTTTCTCTCCTTTGTGCCGCTCCAGCTTCCGCAGTTGCTGGATGTAACCACAATGGAACAGCCGCAGTTCTATGACGATTACGTCCTCCTTTCGTTTCCGCTTGCCGACCCATACGATCTGGAAGAAGTGATGGACATCTTCGAGGACGACATGGAGCTGATAACCCTTTATCATCATATTCCTTCAAGCGCAACGACATTCGGAAGCAGCACCTGTGCCTATTCCAATCCGGCTTTCGGACAGATGTTCAAGATGAACGCGAGAGTTTCTGATACCGGCAAGGTTGACCGCATTGATGTGACCATCTATGAATCCCTGGAGTTCATGTGTTCTGACATCTGTCTTGACTTGAAACTTCACGAAAAGACCGGTCATTTCAAGTACCGCAAGACCAAGGAGGAGTTGCTTGCCGAATTTATATGAGACGGACGATTTACCTGCAAATGCTATACATTATTAATATGTACAGGAGTTGGATAGTCGTTGATGACGGATATGGATACAGGCAAAGTGTCGTGTTCAGACGGGGCAGACCGGTTTCCTGCGTGTGCCGTATGCTCCGGCTCCGTTCCACTTATAAGCACAATGGCTATGAGCGTGGCACGAAATGGAGCATATCCGAATACGAGTTGGACAAGGCATTGGCAAGGTATCGTCAAAAGAATCACGAGCTAAAGGCACGGCTTAAAAAGGGAGCGTCATATCTCGAAGCCAAGGATGTGGAAGCCATTATAGAGATTGCCACCTATGGGCTGGTCAAACTGGAACTGACCGAACTGCCATTATTCAAACAATACTGATTACACAAAGGATTACGATTATGATTTTGATTGTCATCGAAATGTTATTTCCGGCATTGCTCATTATACTGCCCATGTCATTGCACAGGAGCAACCTGTTTTTTATGGCAAAGTTTTACCTCAGAATGGCGGGTAGCGAGAGTGCAAGGAAACTCTATGTGCAGTGTATGCTTATCTTCCTCCTGCTATATCACTATGTCTATGCAGGCGGACACTTCGGAGAGTGGGGAGTTCTGATATCCACCATACCCTGTGCCGTTCTGTTCTCGTTCAGACGTGCCGACAGGTGGATGCACAGACTCCACGAGGATAAGAAAAGGATCGTTATGGCAGCCTTGATTACATTGGTCATCTGCGCTGTACCACATCTGCACACCACGGCGTTCACGCTTGCCTTTCTTCTTTTGGCTGCCATGTTCTATCCCTCTTGCCGTGTGTTAGCCGAATGGCAGGATGAAGACACGCGCAAGCATTTGAAAGAAAATCCAAAAACAATGTCCGAACATTACTACTGACATCATCACGCGAAACTGCCACGAATAAGTGGATAGTGGCAGGTTGATAGAATCCACATATAGTCAAATAAAAATCAAATGAAATGATGAAAGACAAGAATAGAGCCGCCAATCAGGTATTGGCAGATATGATGTTTTTCGACTACCTCAAAGAGAAAGTCGGTGAACGGAAGACAAAGACCGGTGCTTACTACGACCTGTTGGAGAAAGCAACGGCAGGTTTTATCGCTCCCTTTTTGAAGAACCACGAGTATGTGTTGCAGGCTGACCAGTGTCATGTGACCATTTCAGACCTTGCGGTGGAATGGCATTGGCACAGGGCTACCGTCAGGGCGTTCCTTGACAAACTGGAGGAGATGGGATATATTCGTCGGACAAGGTTCGCAAAGAGTGTGGTCATTACCGTGACTTTTGCGCCATTCTCCAGTGGCGAAACTACTGCCTCTTATACCGGTCATACAGGGTCCGGACTTGCCGATGATTTGGACAAGGCTTTGTCCGAATGGATAAATGGCAATCTGTCTGACGAAGATATGGGAGAGATTTGTGGACAGTATCATGAAGCCGGGCGGAAACGGCTTGCCGATGAATCCGGCAAAGTTCATTCGGGCGACAAGCCGGCAATAAAGGCAGGTGCAGAAACGGAGTTAGCCCAAGAGATTGTCGAACGTGTAGCCGTAGCCGGACTGAAACGCGCCATACGAAATTCGCGCTTCGATGACCCGACCGATTTCCTGGAGTTCTTTCACAAAGAACTGGAAGGTGACTGGACTTCACTTTTGGAGGCATCCAAGATAATCGCCAAGATGATTCTGGACGCTGGAAACGACGGCGCGGCCAATAGTTCGAGCGAAACGGATATGCTTGCCACGCTCCGACAGCCGTTTAGGGCGTTGTGGGCAAAGTATCAGGAGCGTGATTCCACCCTTTTATAGACTTCACAACCGGTGTTGTAAGTCAAAAGACTATTGTATAACCACGGACGAGCCGTGATGCTCTACACTTGTAGGCTTGCCATTTTAAGCGTGCAGCAGTGCTTGCACGTTGACCAAACAGAGGGAAGCATGGGTAACTCAATACCCCACACGACTACGGTCGGTGGGAGCGGTTGCCGGACAAGCAGCAAGCTGGGGCAAATCGGTTGTCCGATAAAAACGGATAATATGGCTGAAAAATCATGGCAGGTGATGCACATGAACGTGATGAAAGGCATAACCACCGCCCAAAGCAACGAACACCAGCGCAACTGGACCGAACGGGGCTGGGACTTCGCCCTGGAAAAAGGAAGGTATGACCGTCAAAGGGAACGCCTGAATTTTGAGGTTGTCAAGGGCGGCAAGATTCAAGAAATAGACAAGAGGCAGTCCATTCCGGAACGGATGGCTGAAAGCCTTTTGCAACGTGGCATAAAAGATCCGAATGAGGGTCTGGCCGAGCCGAAATACCGGACTGTCGTGGATTTTATTCTGAGCGGTTCACAGAATACGATACGGCAACTGGCATTCGGGGATCAGGACGTGGTATATGAACCCGGCAATAATTTGGAAAATGCCACGCTCAAAAGAATGCCCGAAATAGAACAATGGGCAAAGGATATGTACTGGTTTATGAGTGAGCGTTTCGGTGAGGAGAATATCGTCGGTTGTTATGTACATCTTGACGAACTCTCTCCACATATGCACCTTACCTTATTGCCAATCCAAGACGGTAAGTTTGCGTTCAAGAAGATGTTTGCAGGAAAGGACAAGCTGGAGTTCTCGGCAAGGACGAAGAAGTTGCATGACGAGCTTGCGGAAGTGAACAGAAAGTGGAATCTGAAAAGGGGCAGGAATATTTCCGAGACCGGTGCAAAACATCGCACCACTGAAGAATACCGCCGACACCTATCGGAAGAATGTACCAATATAGAGGAACAGGTTGTCCAACACAAAAAAGCACTGTCCGACCTTAAAGTGGAAATAAGTCTGGCAGAGCGCAGGGTGAAAGGCTTGACCTCAATGGTGGACAACCTCAGAAAGGCGAAAGCGGAAAAGGAATCCCAACTATCGGCATTGGAACGCACCCTTCAATCCCATCAGGGAGATACGGCTACCATTATAGCCGAGAGGGAACGGTTGGAAAAAGAACTGGCTTCTATCCAAATAAAACTGGAAGACAAGCAGGATAAGCTACGGACGGCTGACCAACAGCTTGAAGCCCTTAAAAGGGACATGGATGCCATTGGCGAGCGCACGGAGGAACTGAAAGGCGAAGCCTATAAGTACAGCCGTGAAATCCATTCCAACGTGGATGTGCTGCTCAAAGATGTAATGCTGGAAACATTGGTTGGAGAGCATTCGGAAAGAGTGGCTGAAATGGGAGCTGCGGAACAATCCGTCTTTGACGGTTCTTTGTTGCAGAGCCTGACCGAGCAAGGGGCGGAAGTGATGCACTGCGCCACGCTCCTCTTCCTTGGTATGGTCAACGATGCCACTACATTTGCAGAAACGCATGGCGGTGGAGGAAGCAAAAGCAACCTTAAATGGGGAAAGGATGATGACGAGGATAACCGTGCGTGGGCAAGGCGTTGCATGATGATGGCAAGCAGAATGATGCGACCAGCTTCCGGCAAGAAGCAAAAGAGGTAATCGGCAGAATATGTTTTTCTGCAATGGATAACAAAACAAAATAATGCGTTGAATATGACAAAGAAAATATTTTTAATTCTGGCAGTGGCAGGTATGGGCTGTTCACTGCAAATGAAAGCGGCTGTATCACCTGTGACAAAGGACACTGTACAGCTGGAGTCGTACACGGATATCGAACAGATGCTCCGGCCTTTGGAGCCGACTTACCACAAGGGTGTATTCGTGACATCGCCTTGGAACGGTAACTGGTTTGTCAGTCTTCAAGGTGGTGCAAGTGCGTTCATTGGCAAACCTGTTGGTTGTGCCGACTTATTTGACAGGATAAAGCCTACTATTTCCGCATCGCTCGGCAAGTGGTTCACTCCGCAGATCGGAGCAAGAATCGGTTATGGAGGTTGGCAGTTCAAAGACTGCGAACTGGTCACAAATGACTACCATCACTTTCATGCTGACTTGATGTGGAATGTGCTTGGATGTCGGTATGGCAAGGTGGAGAATCCTCGTTGGGGAATCATTCCATACATAGGATTGGGACTATTGCACAATCCGCAGAACGGACATAATCCGTTTGCCGTTTCATACGGAGTACAGGGACAATACCGTATCTGTAAACGGCTGTCTGCATTATTGGAAATTGGCAATATTTCCACATTCCAGGACTTTGACGGCTATGGCAAATCCAATCGTTTCGGAGATAATATACTCTCCGTGTCAGTCGGCTTGTCGTTTACTATTGGAAAGGCCGGCTGGAAACGTGCCGTTGATGCGAGTCCTTACATCCGGCAGAACGAGTGGCTGATTGGTTACGCCACACAGCTATCGGAGAGTAATCGCAGATACACCGGGCAACATGACAGGGCGATGAGAACGATAAACGAATTGAAGAAGATTTTGGAAATTGAGGGTTTGCTTGATAAATATAGCAGGATGTTTGATGACCGGGAGAGTTTGGGCAATGTCTATCCGAGAAACGATTACAGCGGACTGAACTCGCTCCGGGCAAGATTGAAAAACAGGCATTGGGATGGCAAGTCTCCATTGTCCAATGACAGTTTGTTCAGTAAGTCTGAATTTGTCAATGCCATACCCAATAATGACGGTAGCGTTGTAAACGGCTTCTATGTCACAGGTGCCGATTCCCTGCTGTCTCCGGATATGAATAATGACAGCATTTCCATTTATAGCCATTCGGATTATCTCTCCTTTATAGGTTCCGGTAACGAGTGCATCGGTTCACCTGTCTATTTCTTCTTTGAACTCGGCACGGTTCAACTGACCGATAAATCCCAGTTGATCAATCTGGATGAACTGGCGCGTGTGACAAAGAAATACGGATTATCCGTGACTGTTGCAGGTGCGGCTGACGCTGCCACTGGAACTGCCGATATAAACAATAAGTTGAGCGCATCGAGAGCCGATTATATTGCCACGGAGTTGCGCAGGCGCGGAGTGGCCGTTGAAAATATAACAAAGGTCAGTCAAGGAGGTATTTCCAATTATGTACCCACTGAAGCTAACAGACATACCAAAGTCATGCTATATATGAAATAGTAAAGTGTAAGATTCTTTTTGTTCAAATTGATTAGTTAAATGTCAATTCTTTTGAAGGGAGAGCCTGTCCGTGATGGATCGGCTCTCTTGTTTTTGATATAGTACAAATTTATCGCCCCTTATACAAAGGCTGTGCTTTACAAATCATGAACTCCTCCGGCTCATCTTGCCGGCTCTATTTTCCTTTGCAAAGGTACTGCGGTGAGGGAACGCCAAGTACCGCTATGCAGGTCTGCTCGCTAATGGCTTGGTGGACTTGACAACAACTTTCCGCAATTTCCGTCAAGCGTAAATTGGGTATTTCATCAACTCCTCTGCCATTTACTTGTCTTATCCCTCTGTTTCCTCAGTCTCTTGATAGCACGTAAAATTCAGATCCCGACAAGAAAGCCGATAAAGGCTTCAAAATAAGGGAAAAGAAAAAGACAAAAGTTCAACGATTAAAACAGACTGATTATGCACAGCAAGATTTTTCAAATCACGGAAACAAGAGTTGACAGGGACAACTACTTGAACGAGGACACCCTTGAACAAGGGGACGGACACTATTACGACTATTGTTCGGAGATAGACGAGGAAGAACGCAAATTCCATATTGCCAATCTGATAGAAAAGGCATTGCCAAAAGGGATGTTCACTCTTGTGGGAGAAAACACAATCCGATACAATGGCGGTGCGGACAAGTGGAAAAAGGAATTTGTTACAGCCATCCAAGAAAAGGCACAAGCCGTTACCGTTGAAAACTGCATGATGTGGATTGGGGCGGTGTACCAACTTGAAAAATTTCTCAAAAATCCGCTTGACCTCGGTTATCAGTTCTATATGGACGAGCATGGCGTTAATGGCTATGCCGAACAATCGTACTCGTTTTTACAGACGGTCAGCCAGTTCGAGCCGGGAAAACTACTTTACATCGGTGGAGTTATTGACTATCATTTCTAAACGCTATGAGGACAAGACGAATGACAAAGGAACAAGGAAAGCGGTGCAATATCAGCCGATTTTCCAATTTCCACCACACAGGCAGTATTAAAGGAATGAAACGGATGTACTACGGAAACCAAGCACTTTTGGTAAGGTGCGGAGCGTACATATACAATGTTTCAAGTGAACCAAGTATCTATTATCAAGCAAAATAACAGACATTATGAAAGGAACAGAACATTTTAAGCAGGCAATTAAGGCATATCTGGACGAAAGAGCCAAGACCGATGAACTCTTTGCTGTATCGTATGCCAAAGAGAACAAGAATTTGGACGATTGCGTGACATTCATACTCAACCAGGCAATGGCAATCTGTAAAGAGGGCGGTTGCGGTATGACCGATGACGAGGTTTATTCTCTTGGAGTACATTACTATGATGAAGATGATATAGAAGTGGGAAAGGCGGTCAACTGCGGAGTGATAGTCAACCATAGAGTAGAACTATCTCCCGAAGAACAAGCCGAAGCGAGGGAGAATGCACTCAAAGCCTACCAAAACGAGGAACTGCGTAAAATCCAACAGCGAAACAGCAAACCGAAGCCGACCCCGAAAGCGGTCAGACAAGAACCCGAACAACCGACATTATTTGATTTAGGACTATGAGAGCGAAAACGAGATTACAGCATAAGGTAGTAACCGCCAACGGACGGTTACTGCCACAGACAAAGAAGCAGGAGTTATGGGCATTCCGTCAATGTATCAGCCATTACGCATACCGCACCAAAAATGGAGGAACGACCTGTATGGATTGCGGTTATCAATGGAACGAGAGCAACGAAAAGGTGTGCCGTTGCCCACATTGCGGTGCAAGACTGGAGATACTGGACACCAAGTGCAGGACATTCAAGGACAAAGCGTATTATTCCACACTTGCCACACAGGACGGTTTACAGGTACAGCGTGTATTTCTTATGAACGCAAACTTCCGTAAAGGCAAGAAAGCGGAGTATTATTCTATGGAGATTGCACGCTATTGGGTGGATGATAACGGCAAGACGGAGATAACGGCATTGAAACGCACACTCGGACATTACGCAGATACTTTTGTTTTGGACGGCTGTCTGGAGTTACGGAGAGACAACTATGTGTACAGACGGATTGCCGATTGCAAGGTCTATCCATATTATTCTGCCACTCCAAAGTTAAGACGCAACGGATTGCAAGGCTCATTGGCTGACATCGAACCGACACGGCTTATCGAAGCCTTGTTGACAGACAGCAGAGCCGAAACGATGTTCAAGGCAGGCAGGAAAACTGATTTGAACTATTTCCTGCAACATTCAATGTACTTTGATTTGTATTGGAACACTTACAAGATAGTTTTACGCAATGGCTATCATATAACAGATATTTCTCTTTGGATAGATTACATCCGCTTACTTGAAAGGTGTGGCAAGGACATTCACAATGCCCACTATGTCTGTCCATTAGACTTGAAATCCGAACACGACCGCTATCAGGAACGGGCAAGGATTATCCAAGAACGGGAGGAGCGTGAGGAACAAAGAAAAAAGGCAAAGGAGAATGAGGAGCGTTTCAGAGAGTTGAAAAGCAAATTCTTCGGACTGTCATTCACGGATGGACTGATTGTAGTCAGTGTGTTGGAGAGCGTGGATGATTATTACAAGGAGGGAAACGCCCTGCATCATTGTGTCGGACAATGCGAATATTATCTCAAACCGCAGTCGTTGGTGTTTTCTGCACGGATTGACAACCAGCGTGTTGAAACCATTGAATTGAGCCTTGAAACATTCAAGGTATTGCAGTCAAGAGGGCTTTGCAATAAGGCTACGGAATACCACGACCGAATTATCCGGCTTGTTCAGAAGAACGCCCGGCAAATCCGTAAGCGAATGACCGCATAATCTGTTCTGTTCTTTTCGTCAGCCACTTGTTACGACACACATTGTAGCAGGTGGCTTTATGCGTGGCTACGGTAACTTGCTGATTACCGTAGCGATTTCTGTTATATAGGACTTAAATGGGCTTTTATAATGTACTGCATATATATCCTTTTGTATAATGTCGGCAACAAATAAAAACTATTGCCGAATTTATATCCTAAAACCTTTATAGGATAATCTCCCATTATAGTCATCGGAGGATTCTCCTTAGAGCCGGCCATCACGCCACACGGCATTGTTTTATCGTGCAAAGGTACTATGGAGGTAGAATGCCAAGTACCGCCTACGCTAACAATTCAGTGGACTTAACGACAGCTTTCCACGAATGTGCCATTAGTGGTATTTCATTAACTCCCTGTTTGTTTACTTGTCTTATCTCCCTTACACCATAGTCTTTAACGCACATAAAACATATCCTGGTGGCGAAGTTTGACAGCTTCAAGCAAAGGGAAAAGAAAAAAATGTTTAACATCAAAATTCTTTAGAAATGGAGTACAACAATCAATTATCGGAGAATGACAAACGCTTTGCAGACGAGTTCTCAAACTATGTGAACGGAAAAATGGCTTCACCCCGAAAGGTGGGCAAGGCATTGGCGGATGACCACCGCTATTTGGTAAACGAAAAAGCCAAGCTAATGTTCTACTTTATGGAGCAGTTGGCGGAGAACTGGCACAAGGGAAGATATGACCAGCGTAACGAATGGGCGTGCCGTCTGGCAGCGGAAACCATAGACCATTTGGCAGAGAACGACCTCTATCATTTGCCCGAAGAGTATTACGAAAACCATAAACAATAACAAGTATGGGAGCATTGCAAATCACTATTCCAAGATGGAACATAACAGAGTTCAGCGGTTATGAGCCGATAACTACCTTTTGGCAGGACTTCTCAATTGCCGACAAGTTTGGGAACAATGCCATAGCCGACACATACAGGCGAGCCAAGTCTGAATGGAAAGACAACTACAAGTATTGGACGGAACTTTGCCTTGTCCTCAATCACAAGATATGGCAGTGGCACGAGAGAGACAACCAAAGAGCCATTCTCTATGACAAACTGTGGAGGGAAGCGGATGCAATGACCGCTGAATGGTCGGACGAGGAACAGGAATATTATTTTGAGATAACGGATTAAATCAACCAGTGGGGAGATTGGAGAGGTCTCCCCACAAAAACAAAGAGTATGACTACCCAAGAACAGATACGGAAAGTAACGGACATTGCCCAAGAAAAAGGCTGGAGCATAAGCGTTGAAGACGAGAACAAGACAAGCATACAATTTGAGTTTCAACGCTATACCAAATACGGGCAGGATTTCAATTTCAATGCCGATATGCTGGATGAAGACATCGACACGCTTATTGCCGGTATGAAGCGATATTACGAGGACTTTGACCCGGATTATGAAGCCTATTTGTGGATTGGCGATGACGGACACGGCAGAAATGGCGCACCTTATCATATCAAGGATATTGTGTCGGATATGGAAGATGCCGAAGAACAGATATACGAGTTGCTGCAAGCACTTGAAGTTGAATTTATCTAATGTTTACAACTATGACTTTATCGGACAAATCATATTACAGAAGACTTTGCAGGAACATCCTTGCAGACCGCTTTAACTGGCGAAAATACTGCACACCGAGCCTTTATTTTGGCAGGGAAATATGTGTTACGCCGCTTCATTGTTCCTACGGACAAATCGGCTACACCATCAATTTTCCCTATACTAATGCACCGGAAGTGGAGTATGATTGGGAAATGAACAAACTTACCATTGATGATGAAAATTGGAAATTGGTATGTTAGACGAAATCAGACAAAACGGCAAAACAGTGTTGTCAGGAGAGGATGGGTTTTCAATGCCCATGTTTTTCAACAACTTGTGCGGTAAAAACTTTTCAGACGAGAAGTACCGGGATTATATCAAATACATAGCTTTCGGAGAAATGGGTTTCAAGCCCGGAGAAATCACACTCTACCGTAACGGAGTACAGGTAAGGACGGGTAAAATAAATATTGAAAAATAGGTACGGATATGGAAACGACAACTATTCATCCTGCGGAGAGCTATCTTCGCAACGAAACCAATCCTTCGTCTCTATATGTGAGGATTGCAGGAAAACGCAGACGCTTGTTCATCAATAGGGACAGGGGTATTATTGGCATTATCGCGCCCGGCAAAAGGACAAAAGGTTATGTATTCACAGATTGGTCAGGCATCGAGCAGATATACTATCCCTCGCAAGAGCAGGAGGCGAATACGGACAGGAAACTCATTCTGAAATATCAGAAACTTGCCCGGCTTGCCACACATACAAATTCCTGGCTTCGTGACATCGCAAATGCGGATTTGGATAAATCCCTTTACGAGAACCACATCACGACCGGAACACGCATTGACGGCAAATGTATTGGGCTTGCCACTATCGAAAAATATTGTGGGACGGCATCTATGCAGCGTTTCAGAGAGGCGATGAAGAACAAAGAGAGTTTTTTCACTTGTCGCTTTGATTTTTGCGGTTATGACGGAACGCTTTGGTGTGAGCCACGGGACAATGGCGATATGTCGGCAGGCTTCAGCAAAGAATACCGGAATTGTGGCAACGGCTATTACTATCTGCTTATCAACGATGAATACGTGATAGGCTATGATATTGACTGACTATATAGCTACAACAATCCAACCGCAAAGAAAGAGACTAATTTGATTTGGAAAAGCGGGTAATATAGTCACCCCACACCTCCAATTTGACAATCAGCGGATGCGGCAAAGTGATAGTCTTGCCATAGAAAATGGCAGCTACCACCTTGCCACCGCACCGTTCTATCTCCTCCTTGTAGTCGGTCATACTTTGCCCGGTAGTCAGTACATCGTCAACAATAATAACATCTTTCCCTTTTATATCTCCTGTGATTCGGTAATTCCGTTCAAGTATTCGATTCTCATAACCTTTGGCTTCATGCAAACATTCACGAGGCTCGAACACATCAACATCGTATAATCCTGATGTCGAATCCGGACAATGGGTACAGACATACCAGTTCAAACGCTTGAATCGCTGGATATATTTGAACTCATCGCTACAAGGCATGAACATGATATGAAAATGGTGGTCATCCATTTGTAAGGCGTTCATGCAAGATTTGAAAAACTCAATGCCGTGTATTTTTCCCTCCTTGAACTCATAGACTGAATGGCAGAACGCCTGCTGATCATCGTTGAGAAACGGTTTGTACCGGGACGGATAATATTGCCCATAGAATACTACTTTTGTACCGTGCAATTTGAATGGTTTGAGTGGTGGCTGTTCTTTGAATAAATCCGGATGTAAACAACAGAACATACGACAAGCATCCCGATGACCGGCTCTTACCGCCAAACGGCATAAACGGTCACGTTCATCCTCCTTCTCGGTCTTTTGCGCAGCTAAAAACGCCGTTTCTCCGGCTTTCCGCCGCCAATATCCAACGATAACCATAGGACACTGATAACACCGAGCAGGATTACAAATACCAGCCTTTCGTTCATATTGACCGTGAATTATGTAAGGAATAGCCTTCGTGCTGTTTACAAAAAATCATACTTCCAACAGTTCACTCGTCTTTGCCCAATAATAGAAGGCTTCCGGTAGATTGCTTTTCAACTTGTTCAGTTTGTTGGTCAGCGAAGGTCGAATAACCAAATCCTTGATGTCAACCGGATTGTTTGAATAGCGTTCCACTTCTGTGACTCCCTTTTCAATCAGCGTGGCTAAATAAGCCGCCCGTGCCGCATCAATAATAGCATTGTCTATCAGATACCGTTGTTTGTACATAAATGACTTTACACGGATGATTCCGTCTTGTATCAAGTTGAAATCACCTTCTCCGGATTTACCTCGTGTGGAGATACAGAGTGCCGTCTGACGGATGTCGTTGAAGACCTGTCCGATATCCGTTCCCAAAGACCGGTACGAGAGTTCGACTACCGCAATCTTGCGGAAAGCCTCTGCGGTAATCTGCAATCCTGAAACATTTTCAAACAACCGCCCCACGTCATAAAGTTGCTTGGCTATCTCCATCGAACAGGACCTGCCGTTCTTGTAATAAGGTATTCCGGTAGTGTTGGGAGCGAAAGCTGTCAGTTTATCCCCTAAAATATCTTCTGCGGACGGAACAGTCACCATTAACGGTTCTCCCTCCAGCCGTATGAACGGGCAATCAATGGCTATTTGCCGGGTTTGGAAATAATGAATGTCCTCGTACAATACGTCCAGCAGAATATAGGATTGGGCGTCCGTGTCGTTCCGGTAAGCTATCTGATAGAAAAACTTGGAATGGCTTTTAGGTATGTCCGCGTCGTCCCTTTGCTTGCGCTCCACGAGTTCCAGATTGATAAAGCCAAAATCGGCAAACGATTTCAGATAGTCCTCTATATTGGTTCCGGGAGGACAGATGACATCAATGTCGATTGATAGACGATGGGCAGATTTCCCAAGGATGAGCATAAGTGCTGTGCCACCCTTGAAGACGAGAGGACACCCGGCTTTAACCAACATTTCAAGCAGGGACAAGGCACGGATTACTTTCTCTATGAGGTTCTTGTCATTGTAGTGCAGTTCGGATGCAACCTGTTCAATCCATTCTGTCGTAAAACACTCTTTCTTTATCATTGTATGTTCAAGTTTTCTAAAATTGACGATAATTCTTTCTTCACTTTACGCCTGTCGGCATACCTGAAAAGCCTGTTCCTGTTGATTGTGTACAGGTTAAAAGCGTTTTCTATGATACGGTCACTCTCACTGCCTTGCAGGTAGAAAAAGTCCGTATCTCTCAATATATCCACTAACAGTTTTTCCAACGTGGGCATAGGTACGCCGGATACTTCTTGCAAGGGAGCTTCCGAAACAAGGTTTTTCACGAAAATGACACGACTGTCCATATCCACATATCGGTATATCATATTTTTGTCCGGTCGCAAGTAAACATCATGGTTCTTGTCTTTCAGGAAATTGAAAACGGTTTCTGCCGAATCCCTGTCCGTTTCCACGTAGATGATGCGGTTGGATGAAAGGTGATGTTGCAAAGGGGCTATGATGTCCCCTTGATAAACACAGAATTTCGCAAACGGAAAATCCGATTGCAACAAACCGTAAACCTCCTTCACTTCCTCTATCGGTTGGGGTGAAAAGACCTGCTTCATCACTTTGGCATACGTTCCCCGCCCGGTTCTGACCAGTACATTTTCATTCACGAGCTTGAACAGATACCAGGACAAAGAAGACTTTTTGATGCCTGTCTTCTCTTGTAGATAAGCAAACAAATCTCCTAAACTAAAGTCATGATGAACTTCAGCATAGTCAAGTATGAATGTTGTCGTCTCGTTGCTCATGTGATTATTATTCCTTTCTTCGACTGCAAAGGTAACAAATTTTCGGCACTAATTCAGAATAGTGCCGATATTTTGCGACTAATTAAGGTGAAAAATCTCTCATTTTTGTGTAAGTAGGACTTATCAGTGGGACTAAACCAATTCAGCCGCAGAGAGGATGACTCTCTACGGCTGAACAGAACAGATAGCAGACTTTATACTCAGCGGTGCATCCCGCCGCTGTATTCCACCTCCTCTTTTTGATATTGCTCCATTTCATTCAGTTTTTCATTGACGGATTGGAGATTGGAATCGAGCGAATTGTCGTGGTCGTATGGGAAACTGTGACTGACGGCAAGTCCGGCATTGGTCGCCGTGCCGACATCAAGGGTGTCGGCATCCCTGTTATACCCGATATGGAGAATATCTCCGCTCGGCATTTCAAGGACAGGAGTACGCTGCCTTGTCATCGCAGAGAACTGCTCGGCCGCCATGTCTTTGGCAACCTCTTTTATGTCACTGCTTGCCAGCCGGACACCATACCGTGTAATATGGTCACGGATTTCCTGCTCCGAGTATTTCAGCATCACCTCGTAAGTTCCTCCCACGCAGTTGTTATAGACCACGGCAAAATCCTTGTCTTCTATCAGCAGGTCATCACCCTTGTTCTGGCGAGGAGAGGCAAAGGTATATTGCTCGTTGATTCCATCGCCGTCATAATACTCCTTGGCAAGCCGGAGCAATCCCTCATAATCGCCTTTCTCCCGAAGCGCATCCAGTCGTGAGGTGTCATCGGTGGATTGCAGATAGGCTACGGAAGAGTAGAACACCTTTCCTTCGGGTACGGACTGTTTGACCTCATTCCGCTGTCCGTTATCCTGCTGCACCTTGCTATTCTGTTCCAATTCCTGCACTATTTTATCCACATTCTGCGTAACGAGCGAGGTAGCCCTGTTTACATCCAGAAGTGTGGTCTTGATAAACTGGGGCGATTCCTTCAAGTGGTCCAGCCAGGATTTCAGATAAGCGCAGCTCTCTTCTTTCAATGCCTTGCTCATACCGTAACGCTGTGCCACCAATGCGCTGCCTAATTCTGCCACCAGTTCCTCACGGGCGTATTCGTCCGAACCGAAACCGGACGGTTTGATACGGTCGAGTTGCCCCTCAATGCCCGTGCTGTGGGTCATCTCATGCCAAAGAGTACCATAATAGGATTCGCCGTCCTTGAACTGGGATTTTTCGGGAACCACAATCTCGTTCTTGGAAATGGAAAAGTATGCCTTGTCCTGGTGCATCGGCTTGATCGGGCAAATCCAGCGGTTATCTCGAATCATCACATCCATCGGTTCAAAAGACATCTTCTCGCTTTCATCCAACTTTACGGCATCCCCATTCGCCAGCTTGTTCCAAAGTTCCGGACGGGCTTCCTGAAGATTGGTTTGGGCTACATTGAATACCCGGAAGACCTGCATCTTCGGATATACATTGTACATCTTCTTCTCTTCATCGGAGAGTTTCTTAAAATCGTCATACTTGATCTTCTCCTTGGTCTCCTTGTGGATGCAGGTAAAGGTAGTGAGCATCACGGGGAAGGATTTTTCGCCCTTGTTCACTGAAACTCTTGGCAGCTCCACGCCCTCCTTTGCCTGCTTTTCGGACGGTTTGTTCATCCGTTGCACGCAGTCAAAGGTGCAGAAACGCGGTATCTTGTAGCCCTCGTTCTCGCAATGAAGAAGCAACATCAGCGCGTTCATCCCATTATACTCACGTCCGGACAGATTCTTCGGCCACCCTAAACTACCCTCGGTAATCCACGGTTTCGTCCAGTCCTTGCTGATGGTCTCGATACGCTCGATCATCATTTCCGCAAAGAGGTCAAGAGCCTTGTCCTCCGCGGACGGACCGTCATTGCTGTTTTTCCTGTAACCGGCCATGACTGTCAGTTGTTAGGGTTATACGGCTGTTTCACATATTCCGACATTTCCGATACCTTGCAGGCAATGTTCAGCTTGTCGTTATAGACGGACAGCTCCAGTTCACCTTTGGCCTCAATGCCGGTCTGCGGTTGTAGCCACTCCTCACGTTCACGGTCAAAGCCTAAGAAGCGTACCCACAGGTACTCGAAGCCGTCATTGACCTTTTCCGCGGAAAATGCGGAGAACTGCAAGAAATTCTTGCCTTTCTTGTCTGTCTTCTCCTCGATGTTCTTGCCTGTCTTTCCACGGAAGTGCATTTCGCCCTTAATGGAATCCTCGTTTGAAGCCACGGTAAGATTGACCGATGAAGCCGACATATTGAAATAGAGATTGTCTCCACGCTTCTTGAAAGTCAATACACCGGAAATTTCCACTCTCTTGCCTACGGTATAGTCAGCCCGGTTGTATTCCTCCCCATCCTTGGCAACAGAGATTTCCACCGTTTTGTTAATACCGTTTCTTGCCGGAATCACGCAATTTACGGCAAATGCCGTGAATGCCTTGTTCTCATTGTTGGTGCGCACTACAGCCGCCTTGCTGATGGTTCCGCACACTGTTACGTTACACTTAATCATATTGCTTGTAGTTTTATTTTAACCAAGACCATTTGACCGGAATATCCTATTAAATGTGAACTACCTGCATATACGTTCCGTCTTTAATCGGGCGCACGGATTTTAATCCAGACTATCCCTGACGCAATGACAACCTGCACACCCACAATCACGAGTGTCACCACCAAGCCGAACAGCCGATAGCATACGAGGGTGTGCAGTCCTGCAAGGGACAGCCCGACGACTAACAATCCTATTTCCATCATCACGCGTTTCATTATCTTCTGATTTGTTCGTTCTGGCTCTGCTGTTCCGACATTCCCTGCTCGAAGTTTTGTGAAGCCTGTTGTGAAAGGACAATGGCATTGACCATTCCTGCCACTCGCATACGCTTGCTTTTCTCCGAGAGTTCAGGATTATTCAAAGTGGCAGACATCCGGCTCAACTCAACGGTACTGAGTTCCCGTGAGACTTGCACGGTACCGTTGTCTGCCTGCAATACGGCTTTGTTGTTCTCTCCGATGACAAGGGCACAGCTTCTCATGTGGGGCAACAATGAAGTCAGTTCCACCTTCCGGCTACCTGCCATTTCAGAAATAGCTTCTTTCTGTTCCTCTTCGTTCTTGTTGTCAATGACTACCGCCAGCATCATCAGCGAGGAAAAGGCTTTGACCACCATATCCATAATCGGGTCATTCGTTCCTGAAAGTCCGACACCGCTGTCTTCCGATGATAACAGTTTCTTCATCCACTCTTCAGGACTTTGTGATTTTGTTTCCTGGGGAGTGGCAGTAACCTCCGTTTTGTATTTAGCCAACAGGTCGTTGCCATTATGCAAGGCTTGCAGTTTGATGTTTCCCTTTTGGGCGATGTCTGCCAGATAGATTGCGGGGTCAATGTCTCGCTTTTGTCCGTCAGCGGTAATCTGTGCCACTCCGAAATGCAGGTGTTCGCCCGTAGTCCGTGTGCCGGTGTTGCCTGACATACCAAGTCTCTGTCCGGCTTGCACCTTGTCACCCACCTTGACATCAACAGAGAACAGATGCATATAAGTGTTCTGTATCTTGTTTCCGTCAGCCCTCTCGTATTCAATGGTTACGGACTTGCCTCCGGCGGTTTTGGCATTTTGGTTTACTGCCACCACTTTGCCGTTATTCTCGGTAGCCAACACCGCATCGCCCTTACAACGGATGTCCATACCCTTGTGCATTTGCTGTTTGTCAGCATCCATAGGGTCGGTACGCATTCCAAACGGTGAAGTGACAAACAGGAACTCTTCGCGCTCGACCGGGAATGAATAGGCGTTTGTCGTAACCGCTTGTCCGGTTCCTGTTTCCAGTCCTTTTGCCTTCATTTCTGCCATGACTATCCGGTCATACTTCTGCAGCCCGTTTGCTTCAATGATTTTTTGCAGACTTTGGGCATAATTGCCGCCACTTGCATACCCGGCCTTGGCAAGTCCTTCCGTCCAACCCTTGTAATCGTCAGGAGACAGGTCAAAACATTCCGCGTACCGTTTGTTCTCTACAAGGAATTTGGAGTGATGCTCGTAAGAATCGCCCACGCTGTCGTAGCTGCAAAACTTCTCATTGGGCTTGTCATCGGTGTAAATACCGTATTTGCCACCTTGCGCAATCCATCCCGGAGTGGCTTTGATACCGAAATGGTTGTTCTCGTTCAGGGCCATACGGCTTTGCCCGTTGCTGCTCTCCAGTATGCCCTGTGCCAAGGTCACGGAAGCCGGGATGCCGTATTTGCGCATCTGTTCCATCGCAAAAACGGCGTATTTTTCCGCATATTCTTTATTCTTGCTCATTGCTTTGTCTGTTTATCGGTGCATTCCTTTTGATACCTCTTCCTCTTTAGGCCGGTCGTGCTTGATTTCCTCGTCACGGCTGATTTTCGTTTCCACTTCCTCCTCCTGTCTCTCGGAAGAGGTCTGTTCCTGTGTCTGGCTTTTGTTCAGCACGTCCGCGAAAAGCGTTGCTGCCAGATGCTGTTTGAAACTGTTCCTGTCCTCGGCGACCCACATCCGTTGCCATTGCTGTGGTGTGACACTTCGGGGCTGTGGCTTCCGGTTGTCAATGGTGGGAGCGCAGAGTATCGCCCCGTTCTTTGTCTTGAACACGGCCACTCGTTGTATGCGGTTCAAGTCAATGCTTTCATCTGCCGTATGGAACAGGTCCACCTTTAGATCCGGCTTGCTCTCGGCAAGGGCGTAGTATTTTCTGGCCAGTTCTCCACGCACCTTGTCTATATTATCCAATGACTGTTTCAGCGTGGTGAAGAAACGGTTCAGGTCATCCTTTTCGGGATAGACGCTGTAACCGGCTTTTCCTTCCGGCTTGATGAACAAAGCCCAGCGGTTCTTGTCATCCTGTACCATCTGTATCTTCTCAAACCAGGGTTTGTCAGCTTGCTTCACTGCGGGGTGCGCATCGATGGTGGAGAGTGTTTCCAATGCCCAGTTTTTCAGACGCGCCACCTCTATCTGCTTTTCGGCGAAGTAACGGTCATCGGGACGGTAGCCCAACGCACCGTCCGGATTATAGAAACGCACTTTTTCAATGCCGCTTTTCTCCAATGCGCTTTGTATGCGCTGTTTGCTCATTCCCTTGATCTCGTTGTTCACCTCCAGGGATGCACCGGCAGGGAGTATCACATCGGCACTCCTGCCTTGTTTGTCGATGACCAGGACAATGGTCTTGTTTTCCTTGTCGGGATGCTTCTTGATTTCGTCAGCCACGAAGAAATGCTTGGGCATTTGCTCCCGCATCTGTTCTGTCTGGCGGTGGTTACGATAGGTGGCATACTCGATTTTCTCGCCCCGTTCCGCTTTGCGTATCACTTCCAGCGCATTGTTCACATCGCTCTCGATGGCATCTATCAGACAAGGGTTCTCTTTCAGTTCACGGTTCCAATAATCCACCAGTTTGACACTCTCGTCCGACAACCGGGCCGGAAGTCCCATTTCCAGCATCTTGATACCCGAAGCGATTTCGGCAATCAGCCGTTCCTGCTTGACGGCATCCTCTGTTGGGGGAATCCCGCTTTTCATCACCATTCCCTCACGGGCAAGGCGTTGCTGGTGTCCGGTGGCTGCTATGATTTGCCGAAGGGTTTCCTGCGCGTAATCGGTGTAATGTGCGAAATCCTTTTGCCGTGGAATATATATCGCGTCTTTCTGGCTGTCATAATGCGCCACACCGCTGCCATCCGTGCGAACCGGTGCCAGATTTCTCGAAATAGACTGTACGAAGGCATTGAATTTCGGCCTGAGTTCACGCAACTCCTTTTCTCCGAATCCTTGCTCGACACTGTTGCCGTATTTTGCCAATGCGTCATCGTATGCTTGTCTGTCAACGTGGGGCAGCAAAGTCTGGTCGATATTGAACAATGTGCGTATCTCCCTGTTGTGTACGCCTTTGTATCGGTTCTTCTCTTCGGGAGAAAGTTTTTGGTAGTCATCCCTTGATATGACCTCGTTGGGATTGTTCCTGTTCACGTACTTGTTCCAGTTATAGAACAGGAACGGTACTCCTTTTTCGTGTTCCTTGACGGATTCGCCTCTTGCCTTTGCTTCGCTATATAAGGTGAAGAGGTTGCTCTTGCATCCGTGCTTGTCCGAGTGCAGAGCCATGAACAGGGCGTTGAACGGACTGACCGCCACGCCTGCCGGATAAAACTTGGGATATCCCTTTCCTGTGGCATTGAGCCAGTGGCCGCCCGCGCTGACCGCTCCGCTTAACGCTCCGGAGAGCAGTTCCACTTGTTTGTCGGCGGCATTTTTCTCAAACTGTGATTTCTCTTTCATATCTGTTGCTGTTTTATTGTATTCCTCTGGTACGCACAATCGTTTCCCGGTCGTTCTCTTCGTAATTCTGCGACATCAGTTGCTGGGTACGGTCGCTCTTGGCAAGGATGGCATTGGCAAGGGTATTAAGCGGCAATGCCCCGGCATTGTAAGCTGACACCACTTTTTCAGGCAACTGGATGGTGCAAGGTACATGGTCTATGGTTGCGATAAGGTTGTTCCCTTGCAGTATCGGACCGGAAATCCGTGGATTCAGCGGTTCGTCCGCATAGACCCGGTATCGGACGGAACGGTTTCCCGTATTCAAACCGTTATCTTCATTCCGTTCCCATCCTAATGCCTCGTGTCCTGCCTTGTTCAACAAATTGGCACCGCCCAGTCCGATCATCATCATTTTGAGAATAGGATTCTTAATGAATATACCGGCGACGATGCTGGCGATAGGCAGTACATTGTCTCCCAAATCCAATGATTTTGTCCTGCCCGTAAACATACCCACCAGAATATCCGGCAACATGGCAAGCACATAACCCAAATTTTTGCTTATGTCTCCCATACCACTCAATCCCAAGGTTGAGAAAAAATCGCCCCAGCCGTTTTCGTTGGCATTGGCGGTTTGCTGTCCTGCCTGTCGGTTCTGTTCTGGTTCAATGGCTGTATCTTTCCTTGATTCTTCTGCCGTTTCCGTTTCATTGGTTTGTTGGACGGATTGTGCGGTATGGATGTTTCCCGATTGTCCCGGATTGCTTGCAAGCGCGGATTGACCTTTAACCTCTTCTTTCTTCTCCATATCCTGCAAATAAGTTTCCATGTATTCCGGAGCGATGACCATCGGAATATCCCTGTATCGCTCATCTTTTATCTTTTGGCCGGCAATAAAATCAAACGGCATTTTCGCTTGGGCGTTATGGCTCATCCAGTCCCTGAAATCAAAACTCTGTACGGAAATCTTCTTGGTCAGCCGTTCATTGGTGGCGATGATATAAGGATTGTCATTGGCTCGAATTTCATAGGCTTCTTTACGGAATCTGTCAAAGACATTCCTCTCACTTCCGAATACGCCCTTGCTGATGCAATCTTCAACGGATGCAGTGTTTCCTGTTTTGTCCTTGGAGGAAGTCAGTGCTGAAAATGCCAGGTCAGCCCCGACAAATTTGGCGAAGCTCGCCCAACTTCCCGTACCGCCGAGCGATATGGCATCGATGCTTGCACCGATGACTTTGCCTGTCCCTTTTTCCAGTTTGGACGGTTTGTAGGCTGCTTCCCCACGTCGCTCGATTTCTGCGGCAAGCGGTGACTGGTTCAATGTGTATGACAGCCCGAAAAGCGTGTTCTGTGCCGCCTTGCGCATGATGTATTCAGCGGAAGACTTGGGCATATTGTCTTTGACCATCTTGCCCATCATCAACTCTCCGATACGGTATTCCGTATATGCGTAAGCGAGGTCGCACCCTAATTGCCCGGACAGTTCATCATATCTTTCCCTGCCGATTTCATCCACCACGGTTGTGCGCCACTCGTTTGCCAACAATGCGAGGTCTGCCTGTATCTCCTTATTGTTTGCAATCTTCTCCCTGCACATTTCCAGATAGTCCTCCGAGGTCTTGGAGTTCCATTCCCCGGTCACTCTCAGTGTCTGGTACGGATCCATCATCGGATTACCGGCTGCCGCCATAGAACCGAGGATACCGGCTGTACTGGTGGAATATGCAGCCATTTCTTCCGTTTGTTTGCGGTTGAGATAGTTCTGCGTGTCTCGCATGACAGGGGCAAGGTGACTATTGAAGTAGTCACCGAATATCCTTTCTATCTCCGCAAAGCGTGCTGTATGCTTGATTTCGCCCATGTTCTAATAATTCAATTGGTTCAACAGTTGTTCCTTGGTTTGTTCTATGGCGTTGTGGTATATCTCCATCTGCTTGGGGAAGAACTCTTCCAGCCATTCATCCTTTTCTATCCGGTCCTGAATGAAACGGATGGCGGCCATCCGGTCGATTTCTACGGAATGTTCGCCTTCCTCCCGGTTATTGAACCATGCTTTCGTCCACCATCGGACTCCGGCACGGTCGGGATAGACGGACACCATTCTCGGAATATCGAAGCTCTGTACGTCTATCTCCAGTTCCGACAACGGGTCGATAATGCCACTGCTGGCTACTGCCTCGGATTGAAGTTTTTTTTTACTTCCTCGCTCATGGTAGAGAGATAGACATTGTGCCTGAGAGCGAGATAATTGAGAAAGTCCGCTATCAGGAGATTCTGTACCTTGCCGGCCAAAGGCAAGGCACGGCTGCCTATGCCCAAAGGGTTTGCCATGCTCGGCATCGACTCAAAGAAGTAGTTCTTGGCCGCTCCCACGGTGAACACATTACGCAGGGACTGTTCTGTATATTCGGGTACGATGTACTCGCCACGGAACAGGTCTTCCATATAGACGGGAAGGAAGCGGAGCATCAGTTCCTCGATTTCCTCCTTGTCACGGTCGTACCTGGTTTTAATCTCACCGTCAAACGGAGTGAACTCGTGTGCCGCACTGTGTCCCGATTTGCCGAGTGCCTGGATATTGCCGTAAAGCATGGTCAGGAACTCTATCGGATTCAGTTCCTCGCCGTCAAACGCCACTTCCATGTGAAGGTCGTTTCCACTGATGGCTACCGTCTGACCTGCTTTTACCTTTTGTCCGAAACGGATGAATATATTAGCAAGATGCGCATAGGTCACTTCGTATTTGCCGTAGCGTATGACAATATATACACCATGCTCTTTGTCCGTACCGATACTTGACACGACACCGCTTGCCACTGCCGCCAAAGGGCGGTGACTGGCATGGAAGTCTATGCCGTGATGAAAGGATGTCTCTCCGGTGACGGCATCTTTCAGTTCTCCGTAGCCTTTTGACAAGGTTACTTCTTTATTCTTTTCTTCCTCAAAGGGCATACAATAGCCGCTTGGGGACTGTAGAATCATTTCTTCCGTGTATTTCATTTGTAGAATATTATTGTGTTATGACTGTCTTATCTTCTCATTCCTCCGCTATGGGTCTGTTCCTCCTGTTCCTGCTGTGGACGGGCTTGACGCTGGTTGTCGGTAACGGACGCTTCTTGCTGGCGTTGGGTGTTGTTGCCAATCATCATCATGGTCAAGAAGATACCGGCTATCTTGCCGAGCCAGCCTGTACGTCCGAACACGAGGAATGCCCCGGCAATCAATCCGACTATGCTTAATCCCGATACTTTGCCATGCGCGAGGTTGCTGAAAAAGTTGCCTAACATATTCCCGGCATTCCCGTTGGAAACACCGCTTAAAAAATTGGACGCTCCATCGAGCGTGGAAGAGAGCGAACTTGACGCCTGGCTCACGCTGTCAAAAGTCTGTTCGGCTTTGCCGGTAAGTTTGTTTACCGTTTCGGTAGCCGCTTTCGCCGTGCCGCTGATGGCGTTGGTGGTGTCTTCTCCAATGACGGCATCGCTCACGATGCGCACCACGCTCTTGTCGGTGGTCAGTTTCTCCCAGCCGACATATCCGGCCGCGGCTCCTACGGTTGCCGTCTTCAATGCGCTTCCTGCCCCTCGCAAGGTCTGTGATGGGTGCAATACGGCTCCACCAACGGCTTTGCCTGTCGCTCCTGCGGCTTTACCGCCTGTCTTTAATAATGAACTCCAGAATCCCATATCTTTTTGTTTTTATATTCCCGTTATGTTAAAAAGCACCGGCCTTTCCGCTTCGTTTCCACCGTTTCATGGCAGACCTGGCTATCTCTGCTTTGTTGGCTTTGGGTTGTTCCCGTTCCGTGATTTCTGCCCACACGTCACCCATCGAGGAGTATTTCACCGCCATGGTCAGCCGTCGCAGCTTTTTGTTCATCAGTTGCAGCTTGGGACGGATTCCGAACACGATTTCCATCCGCTGTTTCTCCGTCATCTTGTTGTCTGACAGGCAGACCGTGCGTATGTCATTGACAATTTCCATGGAGTTGTATATCAGTTCCCGGTATATCTTGTTCCGGTTCGTGGAGAGTGCTACTGCCACGGCATTGGCAGGACTTTTCCTGAGTTGCCCGGTGAACTCTCCCATGTTTTCCGTGAGATGGGTTATCTCGTGATAGAAGCCGTATATCTGTGCGGCGTAACTGATGACCGAACGGAATGAATCCAGATAATCATTGAACTCCCGTTGCAGGTCGGTGACGGCTTCCACCTCCTCTTTCGTCCAGATGTGTCCGGTGGTTTGCAGGAGCATGATTTTCTCTTGGTTCTTCAAGGTCTTCTTGGACTTTTCGGTATAGATGAGAACCATTCCGGCAAGGGTGGGGTCTATCTGCGCGTGGACTTTCACGCCTATGCACAGCAGTGTGATTATGATAAAGATTGCCCGTCTCATTTTCTCTTTCCTCCATCTTTTTATCTTGCTGTTGCCGCCCTGCGCCACCTGCTCATTGCCATTCGTGCCACTTCACCATTGTTCCTGTCCAGCATACCTGCCGTCACGTTGTTCCACACGTCAGTCATCGTGTAAGTCCTGATGCTCAGGTAAAGCAGGTTGAGTTTCTTTTGGAATGCGGACAGTTGGTCGTTCAATGCCCATAGGGTCTGGCTCCGTTCCGCTCCCGTAAGCATATTCTCCTTACCTCCTTTTGCCACGGCATCACGGAGCAGGGAGAATACCGTCACCAGTTCGGTTGTGGTCTCGATATACAGGTTGTTCATGCTCATTGCGGCGACAATGCCCTGTGGATTGTCGCTGATGGCTTTCTTCAACTTGCATAGCGAGATAAAAATCCTCACACCGTCATTGTACAGGTGGGTACAGGCTTTCAGCGAGGATGCGAAACCGCTTGCCGTTTTAAGGTAGCTGTTGTATTTCTTCTCCCACTGGCGCATCTGCTCGAACTCTGCGGCAATGGTATTCTGCAAAAGGGCGGTTTTCTTCTGCCCGTCCATCTGGTCTTTGACTTTGCCGAGAATCAATTCGTTGCCTTCTGCCAATGCCACATATTCCAACGGATTGGTCGTGACAATCTGCGCCTTTGCCGTGACTGACAAGATGATGCCGAATAGGAGCATCGCTATTTTAGTGATTGGTGATCTCATAGATTCCTTTTCGTTGTTTGTTAAACTCTACACGCTCTCTGATAATATCCACGATATTGATTCGTTTGGGCAGACCTGTCAATTCCAGCTTGGGCGTGGTCCTGTCCATAGACAACACCGTGACAGTCTTTAGTCCGAAAATCTGCTGCAACAAGCTCTGCTGTTCGTGGAAGTCCACCACACGGTACAATTCGATGTAACCGATACTGCGTTGGAACACGCCATGCTCGGCAGTCAGCTGTTCGCTACCGACGTGATAGCGTATGCGTTTCAGGTATATAAGCCGGTAAATCAAAATGAGGGAAAGGAGAACGGCAAGGAGGGTGGCGATAGATGCAAGAGGGGCGTTCTTCATTCCTCCATAGACCAGTCCCACGGGACAAAGCAACAGCAAGGGCAGTTCGTCAATGAAGAACTGTGCCGTTTGCGGTCGTAGCGAAATCTCTCTGTATATCGGTTGTTGCATGGCTCTTATCTGTGTATATTTGGTTGTCGGTGTTCTTCTTCCTTGTCGGTTGCATACCCTGTGGTACCGAGTGGTGCTCCCAATGGGATAATCGCGTCCTTGATGCTGTCAAGGTATTCCTCGCTTGTCTTGCCAAGCAGGGCATCGTTCCAGTCCTTGTAACAGGGCATCAAGGGAAATACTTTTATACGGTCGGAATTGATGTGCATGGATTCCGCTATGGCTTGGAACTTCTTCACGAACTCACGCCCGGCACTGTCGTTGTCGAAACACAAGTAGTGGTTTATATCCGGAGTGACGGAAAGCATACCGCGAATCTGCATATCGGTGGGAGTGCCGCCCGTGGAGACGAACACGCTTTTCTTGGAAAGGTCAGGGTTGTCCCGAAAACCATTCCTGTGTATCTGGTAGAAAGCCATTGCATCGTAGGCACTTTCAAACCACGCAACGCCGCCTGCCTTTTGCAAAGGCTCACCGCTGAAATTGGCTATCCATAAGCCCTCGCTGCTGTTGCTGCCCTCGGCTTTGCCCTTGTAACTTCCGCTACCGTCCATCTTGGGACGGCCTCGTTCCTCCAGTCCTGCAATCTTGTTCGGCTCTTTGGGAAGTACCAGTGGAAAGGCAAGGTTGGCATACGCCAAACCGTCTGAACGGTGTCTGGTAGCCAGAAAGAAATGGTCGGCAAAAGCCCGTTGTGTGAAGATGTCGATGCCACGGTTCTTGAAATAGGGATAAAAACGTTTGTGGGTCTCTCTGTCTTTCACGTCAAAACGGTGGATGTCGTAATCATCCAGCCTGAACGGAGTGTTCTCCCGTCTGGGTTGGATGATGCGCAAAGGTCTGTCATTGATGGGTTGGTTCAACAGCCTGTTGCAGACAAGGTTGACCAACCTGTCGGGAGAGACGCCGTTCCGGTGTTCCGCAAATTTCTCAGGGAATGCCTTGATAAAGGATATGATATTATAGAGCTTTTGCTGTGGTGGCTGGAAACAGCATTTGCCGTTCGGCGTGACGATGAACTTGTCACCACGGATGCGTGTGCCGTTGCTGTCCGTGCGGATATAGGACGGATAACGCAAGCCGTCACGCTTGTTCAGGTGATAGCCTGCGTCCATCAGTATATCCTGAATGTCCAGCCGTTGCAGGAAGTCATCGTATGTCAGTTCTCCGTTTGCCATCTGTGTGTTCCTTTTATTCCTTAAAATCCTCTGCGCATCTCTGCCACCTCCTTGTTCATCTGCGCTTCAAAGTTCCTTGCTGCCACATCCATCGGCGAGTCCACTCCCGGCTTGAAATAAGGACGGGGTGCGGAACAGAAACGCTCTCCGTAAAATTCCGGACAGGGATGGTGAAGCCCGTGGGCGACATCCGACAGCACTACCGCACCTGCGGCAAGTGCGGCGAATATCTTCGTACCCAATCCGCTGCTCATTTCAGGACGGGTCTTCATATCCACTTCGTTGAATATCTTGGAAAAGAGCTTCATGCGGTGGTAGTCATCGACTGCCAGAAACTTGTCGTACTGTTTCTGGCTGATTTCATGGGTGATGGGTTCTCCGTTGATAATGGCGGTCATCTTGTATTTGCCCTCCGTTTCTGCCGGTTGTACGGCGATGGCTTCCACTTCCACCTCACGTCCATGTTCTCCTTCCCGGTACCAGCCTTTGTTTTCGTTGATGTATGACAAGTCCCGTCCGTCAATCAAGGCTCCTTCTTGTGGCTCTCTGATGATATGTTCGTCTTCTTGCAGTACTGTCTGTTCGGTAGAGTGCGGTGCAAGGCTGTTATCGGATTCCAATGGCAGGAGCAAGTCCTGTTCCTGCCGGTTCCGCATAGCCAGATCCTGCTCCACTTCGGGGTGCAGGGCAATGCTGATGCGCTCCTTGCTGTTCAGCGATTCCAATGTGATTTTATCGGAATAGTCATTTTGAATGACATTGTTCAGAATCTCCAGGCGTTTCTCAACCGGATGCTCTTCAATGGAATTAGATACCAGTGCGGATAATTCCTCTTCTGTCAGGTCATAGACCATATCGGCACTGACTTTTTCCGACTGGACGGTCAGTGTTCCGGCTTCCGTATCCACGATGATGCCGTGTGACGAAAGGCATTCCTGCCACTTCTCATTGGAGAAATAGACGGGTGAGGTAATCAACTCCTTGTAAGGCTTTGCCGGTTCTTCGCTTCTTGGCTTGTTTACCATCGGGGTGATGACTGCCTGCAAATCCTGCAAGACATCCTGTCGGACTGGCTGTACCTGCTCTTGTGGTTGCCGATGCCCTTTGTAGTAGAATCCGTAACCGCCGGATTGCATTTCACCGGGTTTCATCCGTCCGTCCGGGCGTTCTGCCACCATAGGCGTACCTGCATAGAAAAGCCGGCCGCCGACCCTGCGCAAGTGATAGCCTTCCTGCTGTCTGGGAGTCCATCCGAGGAAAGAGGGTGGCATACCGTACCTGCCGACCCTGCCATACTCACCGATGCCGATACGGTAGCCGTGAAGTCCCATTGCCACACGACCGTTGGCGTTGCGAGCGTGGACGAAGTTGCGGGGCATATCAAAATCGTCCTTTACGATGTCCGTGAAGGTCTCGTAGGCTTTCTTGTTGGCATGGTTCGTTCCCCAGTCGCTCAGGGCCTGCATCTGCTGCCTGCTGATGGGGTATCGTAACAGTGGGGAATCGTGCCCCTGTACTACCAGCTGGTAGCTGTCACCCACAGGTACGACATGGGCTTGCATACCGTTGCGCATCAAAAGAGCACGCATTTCGGGTTGCAAGTCCGGTCTCATCGGGTTTGTGTTGGTTCGTATTGCCATAGTCCGTGTTTATGCTTCACCGCTTTCCATGGCGGCTTCTAATTGTTCACTCTTGTAGTGGACGAATTGCTCGGCTGCCGCATCGTCAATCGTGAGCGAGTGCGCCTTGCAGTATTCCACCAGTTCTTCCTGCCATTCGGCAGAAAAGTGGTTGACGTAATCCAGCCAGCCGTATTCTCCGCGCTCCATCTTCTCGATGAGCACTTCTTCGGGATAATAGGTGTTTTGTGCCATAATTACAGTGTTTGAAAGGTTTTACTTGTGAAGTCCCGCACCCATATTGCGTTGGGCACTCTTTTTCTGTTCGTTCCAGAGTTCTTCCGTGTATTGCTCTTCCGGGATATAGTCGAGATTGCCGTCATCGTCCATCATCCAGCAACCGTAACAGCCGAAGGTGTATTTATCCCATTCTCTTTTGGTCTGCTCGCTCCATTTCTTGGTGTCTCCCTGGCAGAAGCGGATACCGTCCTTCTCGTGCAGGCTGATGCCGACTGTTACAGGCTCGTCTTGCATCACAAAGGTCAGCGGTTCGCCCTGCTGCATCACCTTGATTTCGGCATTGCTGAGTTTCAGTTCTTCTGCCATCACCTGTAGGTTCCGGGCGATGACCTGCGTGGGGACGGACATGACCTGATTGGTTTCGGTATCGATCTGTACGAAGGCTTTTGTCTTTCGCCCGTCAGCCGTTACCGTGTCGGCAAGAATGACTTTGCCGGAACGGAGCTGCCTCTGTTGTTCCTCGCTGTACTTCTCCAAGGAGGATTTCTTCAGCACTGGGTAGAACACGACATCGGCTTCTCCGTTCTCCTTGCGCACGAAAGCGAATCGGCTACGGTCGGTGACCGTGTTTCCGTTATCATCGTTTACCTTGATGGGAAGTACAGGCGAGTGCCTGCCGTGGCTGAGTTCTTCCAAGATGTGCATAGGAAGGTCTTCAATCATTTCCTGTGTGAGTCCGAACTGCGAGAGAGTTTCGTAAGGCAGTTCTTCAAATTCAAATCGTACTTGTTTCATATTTTAATATGATATTTTGATTATACTTTGACAAAGGTATATACTATTGTTCATACTTCAATTTGTGTAGTTCTAAATAGCCTGATTATTTGTGTTTATTTATGCTTTAAGTATGATTATAATGCAGTATTCATACTCTGAACTTATTTAATGTTATATTTTGGAGGTAAATCAAGACATCTTTTGGCACGGTCGGAGAACTGTTCCTACATTTGCATCTATGAGTAATACACGAATCGTTATAGCCCTTCTTTTGTTATTATCCGGGAACCATGTGAAAGCGCAGTTCAACACGGTTTCCTTTCCGGGCAATCGCTATAAAGTCACTGTTGAAAATCCCACCCGGACGACAAACAAAGCAGAGGCGACACCCGAAAGCATCACCTCTGTAAATGAAAAGTCCGTACCCGACAAGGTTTCATTGTCAAGTACTGACACAAAAAAGAAAGAGCAGGTAGCTCGCTATCTCAGCGTATGCTATCCGCTCTCACATATCAAGATAAATTCGCCTTACGGTTATCGGAAAGACCCATTCACGGGGAAGAGGAAGTTTCACAATGGTATTGACCTCCATGCCCGAAGTTCCAAGGTATTTGCCATGATGCAGGGGAGAGTCTTTGCTGTTGGACAGGATAAGGTGTCCGGGAAATATGTTACTATCCAGCACGGTGGCTTTACCGTCAGTTATTGTCACTTGTCTCAAATCTCCGTATCACAGGGGCAGGACGTTCTGTCGGGTGATGTTGTCGGGATTACAGGCAATACCGGGCGCAGCACTGGGGAACATCTGCATATAACCTGTAAATATAATGGAAATAGTATAGACCCTTTTATCTTGATTAGTTATGTGAAACGAGTTAGAGAATAGTTATAGGGGTATTACGAGGTGACGATAGATTATTGTTTTAAATCTTGCAGCATCTTTATTATTTCAACAATAAGTGATAAATTGGAAAATTTACAAATATAATTTTATCGTCATTTTTCATGTTTTCAATTATATATTTTGCCACATCTGTATCCCCTAAAAGTATATTCGCTGCTGCTCTTACCATAGGTTCTGAGCTTTGGGTCATTTTTATCAACGGTTTCCTTTCTTCATCAGTCAAGTCTCGGAGTCTTTTAGTTGTTTGTAAGTAATTTATGAGGTGTATATCTGTTAACGATGTTTGCTTATCATTCTCAATTAGCCATTGAGCTAATTCTAAAGCAGTATTTAATGTAATTTTTCTTTTTGAGAGCATCTGTTTATTTTGTAATTCATCTGCGGCTTTAAGCATTTCCAAGAGGTCTAAATTGGCTTGAGTGTATACCCTAGAATCAATATCAACAAATTCTTTATATGAATCCAAAATTTTGTCATAAGGAATATTGTCAAATAATACATAGCCTAATTTTTCTAGAAATGAAAATATTGGTACCAGGAATGGTTTTTTGTTACCATCCTGGCTTACTTTTATATTTGAATTCTTGAAAAAATCATCAATATAAAACTTTCCATTGCCATCACTTTGGCAAGTCAGAAGGATGCAGATGTTCGCTATGTCTAATTTAAAGAATGCTTTGGGTTTGTTTAATCCAATGGGTTGATGTTCAATTAATGCCTTATGTAATTGAAGAATAGATTTGTTATCTTCTTTTGAAAAGATGCCATAGTCAAGTGGTGTTTTAATGTTCAATACTTTAATAACTTCCGCGTGCTTTTTAAAATTAGAAATTCTATTTTCTAAATCCGATATTATTCTATCTGTGTTTTTTGTTTTTAGAGTATGGCAATGACTTCCGAACTTTATTTGTCTAACTCTTAATAATGATAAAAAAATACTATATGCTTCTATGTATTGTTCTGTCGTTTTTGCAAGTATATCAATAGTTACATTATTTTCTTTCACATTCACGTTGTTCAATATCTTGAATGATAGCAAATTTTGAATCTCATAGGTGATAAAATCTTTTGAATATTTAAGAGTATATTCGTTGGCTATTATATTGTCTGTTACTACGGGTTCTTGCTGTATACCTGTAATCTCAGGAATACAAACAGTCATACGACTATTTCCTACGGGAATTTCTACACCTTCTTTTGTTTTCGCATACAAGAAAGACTTAAATCCATCAAATATATCCTTAGCAAAGTTTTCTTTCTTTCCTAACATAGTAAATCCCCATTGATATTCTGTCGCATCTTTTATATCCTCTATCTTAAATTCATCTTTGATAGCAAAACTCTTTTGTTTAATACAGTCAATAAGAAATTCAGCTAATTGTCTAGTTATAAAATCCTTATCGCTATCTAATATCTCAAAATGAAAATTTTTAGTCTTCTGATCATTCTTTAATTTAGATAATTCAGCTCTTATTTCTATTGGTGCCATCATTCTATAAAATATTGTGGAGGTGCCGTCTTCTTTTACTTCCACAACAAAAAACACAAATCCTTCACTACGGGCATTGTTAAGAAATACAGTCTCTATAGGAAAAGATTCTGTTTTCTTAAAGTCATTAACTTGAATACCTTTTACTTGTATCCTGATGCAACCAATAAAATTCCTTCGAACATCTTTCTTCTCTTTGTAAATATTCAAATAGCCGTCCCAATCTGGAGTTTTGTCATTTTCTTGAATTTGAGGAGAAATGAGGTTACATGTGTTGAAATATCTTTTGACAGCACCTGTGGCTAGTTCTTCAATGTCTTTTTTACTGAGCATTATCGTGATAACATTTATATTGTGGATGTTCAGAAATTACTTCTACTTTTATACACCTACGACCTTTAAGTCCAACTGCTCCATTCCTAACCAAATCTCTTGCAAGAAGTTCTGCATCTGTTTGGCTTACAGCAGTGATGACTAAAGTCTCTTGTTCATCAAAATCTGTAGTTATATCCAAAGTGTATTTATGTATTGAGTCTATCTGATTATTCTTCAGTGCTCTATCAACCATTGAAGAAGACCAATTTATAACGGATGCAGGTGCTTTACGGGTGTCTTTTAGCATTTTTACTTTCACAGCTACATCTGTTCCGTCGGGATTCACTTTCCGAAACCGCTTGCATCCACACGAGCAACACCATATCGGAGGACGACGAGGTATGTTATCTCCACCCATTATGGCTTCCTTTCGGTATTGAAGTGCAAACTCAATTTCAGTCATATCTCCTGTACCATACACTATATCAACGACCTTTTCTCCGCAATTCGGACATTTTGTTGGCTTGCGTGTTACGTTGATAATTCTTGGTCTTCTATCGTCTGGCATACTCATTTCACATAAAGTATTTGCTTAAAAAATCTTCTTGGTATTCATTGAGTTCCTTGAATTGAGTATATCGATTGATACCGATTCCTTCGAGTGCATCTAATGACAACTCTTTTCCCTCATACATAGCAGATGTTGGAGTGAGTTTATAACAATCATTGTCAGCCCTAAAAGGAGTAACCCAGCATGAACTATCTTCGCGAGTACAGCTGGTGTCAACGACTTCAAGACGATAGCGAACTTGGTAATGTCCTTTACCGCTTAGATAGAGGTAGCATATATCTCCAATTTTCAAATTTTTGTTACGAGCTTTTTTCCAGTAGGCACATCCAAGTGTTTGAATGCTCTTTACATGGTCTATCATGTTCTCTTTTCCTTTTAATAGGAATATCCGTATTGATTCCATATATTAATCAATTAAGTCCTTCATAGATTGTTTAATTTATCCATAAGAGCATAATGTAAAATAGCCACATATTTACCTTTACGGTCAACAGGGATAGAGAGGATTTTCTCCTTCATAGCTTTTACCTCATTTAAGAATTTTTGTTCTTTAGAACCTTCTGAGACTTTAATGAGTTTGTATGTGTAGTATGAATATTGACGTGTGTGGTCTTCTATGATAGATTCGTTAAAATCTTCATTCACAAACAAAATTGGGCGTGGATAACCATCCCCATATTCATCTGCCATATTTCTATATTGATTCATATAGCTAATGTTTACATACTCCAGATTATGTAATGCTGTCAAATCCACAAATGGGATTAAAACTCCGAACAATGTTAGTCTCTTTAGGTTGTTACAATGAGATAGTTCTATCCAACGTAAACTTTGTGATAAAGACATAGATACTTCTTCAAGTAAGGGGTTGAAAGAAAAATCAAGTTCGACAATTCCATCCTGCCCACCGACAACTTTCTTCAACTTCTTATTCGTTGAAAGGTCTAAGTGTATGTCATTACCTCTAACTCCTTCCCACCGAAGATATTCTAGTTCAGTACATCCCGTTGTTATCAAATCTTTGATGAACAGATAACTGCAATCAATCTTTTTTAGATTCGGGAATTCAGAGAAATTCCATGTCGTAACCTCACTATTCATAGTAATATCACTGACATTGATTTCTTCAATGGCTTCAAGTTGCTCTTTCGATGCTGTATCAACATCTATTTGATACATTCGTTTAACTACATTCTTTATGTACTGGTTCATATTATTCATAATATTAATGGTTTATGCCGCAATCACCTGACTGATAAGTTTCACATAATCAATCAACGCTTTGGGACTATCGCGGAAGATGGTTGTAAACTTATTGAAAGGTGGTTGTTGCAATACAACAGTGGTAATATCACCATTCTCGCATACATAGCGGATAAGCGTGCGCAGATATTCTTCCTGCATACGGGTCAGTTCTGCGCCATAAATCAATGCGCGATATTTCTCCAGCGCAACATTTTGTTCCACGCCAATGATTGAACGGATAAAGGCGGCCACATTGTGTTGGTATGGTTTTGTCCTTGTTTGTGCCTCAAACTCTTCCTTTGAGCCCAACTCTTCCCAGAAAATCTGTTCCAATCGGTTGATGTCCTGTTCTGAAAGCGGTTCAAGATGATATATCTTCTGTAAGGCATCATCGTCTGACAGATGTTCCTTAAGATAATCTTCCACTCTGCGGCGATAGGTGCGTATAGGAGTGATATTAACGCTTGAATTATCTTCTTCAAACGTGTCTTTTACATTAATGGTAAATGTTTGTCCTGTTGTGCTACTATCCAAGTATTGAATAAGGTCACGAAGTTCCTTCCTGACGCGTTCAAGAGAACCAAGGCTTTTCGATTCCCAGAAATGGACAGATAGCACTTCGTCCAATACATCCATCTTAGCCATTACTTGCGGAATGGACGCTTTCTTTTCTTTGAGATAACCGGCTATATCCATTATTTTCCGCTCAGAAGATGCGGAGTTGACGGTATCATCTACCAATGCAAGTTGTGATTTCAGTACCAATGCGTCAAACTTTAGCGCAGCTGTGTCGGTGGTTGTGTTTTTAAGCAATGGCGATATTTTCCCTTTCATTGCCATTACATCGCCAAGTGTCAGGCATACCATAGATTCCGGGGTGGCGTATGTTTCTACTGCTCTCAGTTGTAGCCGGACATCAATCCGATTCCTATTCAGTCCGTCTATCTGCCGGTGCAAAATGTCGGCAAGGTTGTCATGAAAAGCCTTGGTTTCCTCATTGGTCTGATGTTCTCCGTCTTGCAAGGCGAATTTTATATCCGTGCGCAAATTGAACAGCAGACTTACGATAGACTGCGACTGTGTTGGCCTGACACCTTCGGGATTCATCTCGAAATATTCAAAATTGCGGTAGAAGTCAAATATCAGAAACTCTTTCTTGTCCAAGCCTTCACCAAACAAGTTTTCGCACAGGCGTGTGCCTCTGCCTATCATTTGCCAAAACTTAATCTTGGAATGAATAGGCTTAAAGAATACCAAGTTTACAATTTCAGGAACATCAATGCCTGTGTCGAGCATATCTACCGATACTGCAATTTGAGGTTGCTTCTCTTTATCGGCAAACTTATCAAGCAGGTCTGATGAATACTTTTCGTAATTGTCAATCACCCGACAGAAATCCGGTCCCAGGTCGGAGTAAAGAGCGACAAACCGTTCGGCAATAAACACGGCATGTTTGTGATTATAAGCGAATATGATGGTTTTGCCAATCATGGTGTCTTCATTTACCCGGACACCTTCGTTCATTAATCTATTCAATACATGGTCAACTGTATCTTGGTTGAAAATATATTTGAAAATTTCTGTTGCGTTGATGGTGCGGCTATATGGGTCGTCCGGTTCCAACCCGGCCATCATTTTTTCATATTCGAAAATCTCTTCCAATTGTTTGCGCTCTTCCGGAGAAAGTTGTTCAGGATTAATCCCTTCGGTCAGGATTTGCGAATTGTCTTTGATTGCCTTGAATGGATTCAAATAACCATCTGCTACTGCTTCATCGTATTCGTAGCTGTCTGTCGGTTCGCCTTGTTCCATGCCGAAAAGGTCGTATGTGGAACGATCGACTTCATCGCGTGGCGTTGCCGTCAAGCCTAAGAGGAGTCCGTCAAAATAATCGAATATGGCTCCATACTTACCAAACACACTGCGATGGGCCTCGTCTATGATGATAAGGTCAAACCTGCCTAATGAGAATGTCTTGGAATCCTTGTCCAGATGACCTATCATGGTTTGGTAGGTAGAGAACAGGATGCGTGCTGACGTATCCACATCGCTGTCCCGCAAGGAACTGACCGTTATGTCAGGCAATAATTTTGTATAGTTCTTCTGTGCTTGATTAACCAGTTCAATTCGGTCGGCAAGGAACAGTACGTTCTTTACCCAGTTGTTCCGCACCAATACATCTACGAGCGAGATACTGACACGTGTCTTCCCCGTCCCTGTAGCCATCACCAGCAATGCTCGCCTGTGCTTCTTGTTGTAATGGTTGCAGACAGAGGCAATAACCCGTTTCTGATAATTACGGTTGGTTATCTTGTCGGAGATGGTAAGGTCTGTAATGTCATTGCGCCCTCTTTGCGAAATCATGCGTTGCAGTTCATCGATGGTATGAAATCCCATTACTTTACGCGATGGATACCCTATGCCGTCTATTATATTGGTTTCAAATCCATTGGTATAATAGATTACCGGTCTGGGACAGGCATAGCGTGCAGCCAAGCAGTCAGCGTACAATTCCGCTTGATGACGCCCTTCTGCGGCATTCTTGCTTGTGCGTTTGGCTTCGATGACAGCCAACGGTATTCCACCGGCATTGAACAATACATAATCGGCATAACCCACTCCGCTTTCATTTGGCATACCCTGTACTTCAACCTCGATGCAAGCCTGCCGTGCTATGGTTTCCCCTTTGCGCTCAGATATTTTCCAACCGGCTTCATGCAGTAGCAAATCGATATACAGCCGTCGTGTCTCCGCTTCCGACAGGTCGTTTACTACCGGCTGTGCTTCTACCGTTGCAGGCTGTGCATCGGAGCTTTCTTCCACCGCTTGTGCAGCAGTGGTGGCTGCTCGTGTGGTGGTTGTGTTTACTTGGTCTGTTTGAGGAACAATGGCGAGAGGATTTGTCTGTGGCGTTTGCGGTATCAATCCTTTATCAAAATCAGGCAAACTGTCAATCACTTGCCAAGCCAGCATGATAGAGCCAATGATGTAATAGAGGTTCAATACGGCAAAGAACGATTCTCTGCGCCCGACGAAGCCATCACCGGCGTGAGCTGCGGTATTGCCGATTTTGCGGATATAGTGAATGCGCTTCATCAGGTCTTCGCTGTCTATGAAACCGGTGAAACGCTCATCGGTGGTTAGCGAAAGCAACGAAGCCCGTTCGCCTATTTGCCACCCTTTCAGACGGTAAACGGTCTTCACCATTGTTTCTAACGCAAGCCGTGCCTGCTGTGCCGAAATCATCGGATTGTTTACTTGAAAATCCTCGGCTGTTGCACAATACCGATAGATTGTCCCTAATCCGTCAATGCCTTTTATGATGTCGAAATTCCTCATAACTCAGTCTTTTATAAATTGCCAATAACCATCTTTGTCCGAACCGACTCGATGTATTACTGTTCCATTTAGTTTCTTGATATGTCGGGCAACGGTGGCGCGACTGATACCCAGCATCTGTGCATATTCATCGTATGTGTATTCTGGATGCTCTTTTATTGCGGTGACAAGCCGTGAAGTGGTGTCGTTGGTTTTTACAGTATCACTTGCAGTATCATTTACAGTATCACTTGTGGCCTTTTGATACTGTAAAGTCCGATTTTCGAGATTGGTAATATGTTGTGCCATCATTACATCTTGAATAATGGTACTGTCTTCATGCTCGCGGCTGTCTATCAGTGCCTGTATATATTCTCCTTTTGCTTCTTTCGTCACAATGGAGGGGATAAGTCCCAACTGCCGTTGCACCATGTTCATTAATAGGCGTGTGGTGCGACCGTTGCCGTCCACCCACGGATGAATGGTAACCAAGCGGAAATGGGCTTCAAAACTCAGGCGATAACAGGCGGCCATGTCGTTTTTGTCAATGGATGACAATGCCTCATTCAGCCACTCACAAAACTCAGCCGTTGCTTTAGGAACTTTTTGAAAAGCCAGATAGCTCTTTCCTCCGATACCGGCACTCACATTGCAACGGCGCAACTCGCCTTTGGAGGAATCGAATGTGCCGCCTAATGTGGAGTATTCCGAACCGGTACGCCGCATGACTTTAGCAGACAGCTCACACAAGAATTCAACCGTGTAAGGCCGAGCAGATTTTACCCATTCAAATCCAAAGAGATAGGCGTTCTTCAAGTCCACATTCATCATCTGCTCCATGAGGCTTCTTCCCTTGGCGGCAATTCCTTCATCAAACAGAAGTTGGTTTTCCACCTCGGTAACGGTAGAACCCTCGATGGCTGTGGAGTGCGTGATAAGCGAATAGAGGTAGAATTTGTCGTAATCTACCTGTTGCTCAATACCTGAACCGGAATATCGGTGGATGGTATCTTTTAATTTTTTATCTATCTCTTTCATTGCCATTGTGCTACTTTATGAAAAATAATATTGCATTCGTTCTGCCATCATGGTTTTGGCATCTTCCAATTGCTTGCAGATTAACTCTTTCTGTTTTTCAATGGATTCAATCTTGAAGGCAAATTCTTGTTGTAAAGAGAGTGGGGGAATTATAAATTTGATATTTCCAACAATAGTAAGATTCATGTTTTTTTGGTTTGTTCCATTTCCTAATTCACGATTAGCTTCATAACACATTTGAAAATGCCAATAACAAAAAGTAGGATTTAATGAGTCTTTACATTGTATGGCTGCACATGCTTGATTTGTTGCTGCTTTAATTCTTAATAACCCGACTTGACCTCTTGTTTTACCTTGTCCATACATCGCAACAAGTATGGTATCAGGAAGATAAATCGAACAATTGGAATTATCTATAGCTTCTTTAGTTATGTGCTCCTGAGTCTCCCAAATATATGAATTATGTACTTCCGTAGATTTAACCCATGGAATATCTCCTTCATAGTATGATACTATTTTGCGACTTGGAGTTGCACCTGTTCCTATGGATGCATATTTATTTAAAGATCCCTTTTCCCATCCTTTCGGATTACTCACCGGGTCACCGAACATATCCAGAAAAATGGATTGCGCCAGTGCATCCAAGTCCTCTAATTGCGCTTTGTAGCCGTCAATCATCGCTTGCACAGCATCCAACTCTGCTGCTATCGCTTGTTGAATATCCAGCGGAGGATATATTATTTCAACAGAAGCAACTCTATCAATATTTAGATTATTTACAACAGCTCCTTGTGCTTTCTGAGCAAATTTTTCATACATAGGAGCTGATCCAAGGAGATAATATAGGTAGGATTTATCAAACTGTTTCGGCTGTTCTAACACAAGCCAACCGTCATGTATGCAACCATCAACATTGAGAATATAGGGTCTGCCAAATGACATAGAGTTTGACAGTAGAAAATCTCCTTTGTGAACGAAACGGGATTTACTTACACCTTCAGGAATGATTTTTTCCTTGCAGGAGGATATAAATTTTGAATCTCCGGCATCTCCTATTTTAATCCAATTGATACCATCAGGGGCATCGGTTAGAAATTTTTGAATAGGACGAGGTGAACCGCCACGTTTAATATTACAAAGATTTCCAAGTAAATCTCTGTGCCATCTTGATTTATCCACTTTCATACCCTCACGAATTAAGCAGTTTCTTAAACTCGGCAAAGGCTGCATCAATAGTCTTTTGCCGTTCCTCCATACGAGCCATAATCACCTCGGGCGCATCATATACTACTGCCTCACGCTCCACTTCGTGATAACGCTTATAACTGAGGTCGTAGCCGTTTTCGCGTATTTCATCGGCAGTTACAAAGAATGATTGCTCCCTGCGGCTGCGGTCGGCTTCCGCTTCGAGATTATGGAAACGGGAGACAATGTCAGGGACATCGTTTTGCTCCGGGGTAGGAGTGCGTTGTGTCGTTAGAGAATAGCCATCGGCACGCATATCGTAAAACCAAACCCTGTTCGTTCCACCCGTTCCGGTCTTGGTGAAGATTATGATGGCTGTGGATACCCCACTGTAAGGCTGGAACACGCCTGATGGCATGGTGATAACAGCTTGCAGACAGTGATTATCCACCAATGCGGAACGTATGGTCTTATAGGCTTGTGCATCGCCTGTAAGCACCGTGTCGGGAACGACAGAAGCGCATCGGCCGCCCGTCTGCAACATCCGCATCATCAGAGCAAGGAACAGCAGTTCTGTCTTTTTCGTCTTGACAGCAGCTTTCAATGTGTGCGCGATATCATCGGCATCAAGGCTTCCTGCGAATGGCGGGTTGGCGAGGCAAAGCGTGTATTTGTTAGTGTCGTTGTTCTCGTTCGATAACGAGTTGCGATAGTGCAGTTGTGGCTCATCCACATCATGGAGCATCATGTTCATGCAGCCGATGCGCATCATCGAGGCATCGGAATCCGAACCGTGGAAAATCTCGTTCCGGTATCTGTTTCGGTTGTCGATATTCAGCAGTTCGTCGCCCTGATGTTCCGCAATGTATTTTGCCGCTTCCATAATGAACCCTGCCGAACCCATGGCAGGGTCACAAATGATGTCATCAAGCGTGGGACGCATCAGTTCCACCATCATGCGGATAATGTGGCGAGGGGTGCGGAATTGTCCGTTGGTTCCCGATGCCGCCATCTTGCCAAGCATATACTCGTATATGTCGCCCATCATGTCCGCACCGTCGGATGCCAACTCTTCTATACCCTCGACTACACGTGACAACAATCGTGCATTGGTTATCTGAAAGACAGTATCCTCCATTGCCTGACTATATGCCGAGCCTTCGCCCCCGATATGCCGCAGGAAGATAAACGCATCGTTACGGACACGGTTCAGCATCTTTGCAGATTCCATATCCTTGAAGTTGTGCCAACGCATCTCGCTGTATGGCACTTCTTGGTCTGTATTCGGGTTGTGCCACATTCCTTCTGGGAAAGTGGGGTTTAGCAATTTATCGCCTGTCAGGTTGGCAATGGCCTCCTTTTCCAGTTGCTTCTCATCAAGCATCTTCATAAAGAGCAAATAGGTGATCTGCTCAAAGATTGCCGAAGGCTGTGTGAAGCCATTGTTCCAAAATGTCTGCCATATATTATCGACTTGTTGTTTCTTTTCTCCTGTTATCATATGCTTACTGTACAATTTCTATTTCTGTTACTATATAAGGCAATTCAGCCATATCCATACCTTCGTTCTGAATGATATTCTTTAGAATCGCTTTCTTCCTGAGCATAGGGCTGTATTTAGAATCTAATTTGCAATATGGACCACATGTCAACTTTCCGCTTCTGTGGTACATAATATTACATTCCGTCCCTATCAAAGAATCTATAGAAGGAAACTCCACAACCTTTCCTTCCACAACCTTAATATCTTTTTTCTTTCCAATGTCTGTTATAGTTGTGCTAGGTGCCGGTAATGGAATAATTTTTATCTTGGATTTGTTTGTCTTAATGTCCGGATTAGAGTTGATATACTCGCCAAGCCATTTAATCACATGGCATAGCTGAAGGACATATCCAAAGAAAATTTCTTTCTTATCTTCCTCAATTATGTATGGATCATCTTCATTTGTATGTGAGTCTGAACTAGAATAATTCAAGATGTTTTTGACAAACATTGCTATTTCTTGATTGAAAATACAATCATCAGGCTCCCCAAATCTTACTTTGTTTTTGATAGTTCTTCCATCATAAACATTAGTCTCCAGACCTGCCATGAATCTACTGGCATCTAGCGACACAATATGACCATTAGTGTCAAAGAAATCGTCAGGAAGAAGACCAAATTTATTTGCACCACGAAATAGATATTCTATTACCTTGCGGAGTGGGTTACCCTCATATACAAAGTTCAAATTTTCTTCCGGATAGTAAAGTGCGGAAAGCATCTTCAACATATAAGTGCGTGCTTTTATATAACCAAATACACGTCCCTCGCCAAGATATTTGAATACATCAGAATGTCTGAACAATACCGTATTGATACCTGTGGATGAAGCTACTCGTCTAATATTATCAAAAAGTATTTCTTCTTGTGCGACCTTTTTGCCATCAATTTCCTCATCTTTGGCCTTGATATATTTCATAGGTCCCCACAATGAATCAAAGTTTTGTCTTTCTTCGGTGTAAATCAATTCCAATACTATGCTGAAATCATCCATTGTTCCAGCAGAAAGAACATACCAAGGTATGAATTTATGCTTTTCTCCGAAAATTCTTGATAAGCGAACAGAGACATTGTCCCAAGAATAGCTTTGATGCTACTGTATCTGCTTTTTTAATTTTACATTGAGCGTCCAAGATGATGGCAGAGTATTCTTTGAAATTGATGCGCAGTTTTTCCTCCGCTTCTTCCCAATTTGTTGCCACATCAAGCTCTATGTCTTTTGACTCAGCAATAATTTGATAACCTTGTATAATGCTAAGGTCATCTTCTACCCAAAGTACTTTATAAAATGTTTCTTCTCTCATAATTCAAAAGATGAATCTATGTTAGTATCGTGAAAAATAAGTTTATAAGTAATAGTAAACTCATTTTCAGGCTCTGAAATAATCTCTAAGTTATCACCAAACTCTTCCATGAGTTTTTTGATTTCGTATCCTCCAATACCAAAATGAGTATTAGAATTGCCAGAAGTCTGACCATAAACAGTTATGTCGCTGCAACTCATTTGAGGAACTAATGGCTCACCGTTATTTGATATTGAAACGATGTAGTCCGATCCTTCGGAGCCAATCTCAATTTTTATGATGTTATCGGCATCCTCTCTATTTACAAATCCGTGAGCACACGCATTGCTAACGATATTATTGAATATAGTGGTAAGAGCTTCCTTGGAAAACTTAACATATTCAATAGGATCGCCTTTTCTCAGAACATAATTACCGGTAAGTTTACCATTTAGATTACTATCAATATCTATCTCTGGAATATCCTCTATACAGCGATGATCTGCTGAACTGTACTCATATCGAAATAGAGGACTTTTATTTCCGTGAATGTAATTCTCAATGAATTCAGTCAAAGCTATATCTTCTTTTGGCAAGCCATAACCTGTGTCAAACTTGTTAAACTGTGTAGAAAGTTTTGACATCGAAGTTTCCAAATTCTCAAAAATTTCTTTAACTGAGACTTTGTGAATACGACCGACTATGGCATTCTCGTCAATGATACCATTGTTGTCTTTTCTTACCTGTTCTAACAATCTCCACCAGTTCTTGAAATTTGATAATGTCTGACCTATAGCATGTTTTTTCATATGAATATCCTTACGGAAATCTTCATATATCTTTTGAAGTGTAATGTCGGCTTCTTGAATACCAGCATGCGCTTCATTGTAACATACTTTTTCCTGCTCCTCCAATGACGGAACTTTGATAAGTATGTCGCATAAATCTCTGAAAGAAATTCGACTTATGACACTTCCGGTTGATAGCTTAACAATTTGTTCCTTAGAATAATCGCACAATAAAGAGCGCAATAGATAATCCTCTGTTATGATGTTTGACACAATCTTAACAGGGAAAATCTCACTTCTCAAAGAAACAGAGTTAGTTTGAGTGGCATTTTTCAATCTTGCAACCTTAACTTTCCCCCCTATAAATCCAATCAAAAGACAGTTCTGGTCTATGACACTATTGGTTTCTTTAACGCTGGCAAGAGTATTATCGGCAGATAATATGCAATTAAGATAATCGTCAAATAATTCCCTGTTACCAACGAGTGGTCTAACGGCTTTAACAGTTAGCCTTGTTGCAGGAACTCGTTCTATTAGCTCACCTAATTTGACCAACTTTTCTCCGGCAGCAAGTATTGGGGCATTGATTGTAGGCAAATATCTATTTGGGGAGAAGGATAGCGAGCCTGTCAGGTCAGGATACTTTCCGCACCAAACTAATTTCTCATCACGCTCTTTCAACGATTCTATGATGCTTTCGGTTTTGAGTGTGTATCTTTTACGACCTACGACATTTGTCCTTGATACAAATGTTGAACTGCTAAAATCTGCAAGGATTACATTTCCTAATCCATCTTTTTTGATATGAATAAGGCAAGTTTTTACTCCAGTGTATGGTTGGAAGGTCTCTGAAGGTAAAGCCAAAACAGCGATACTAACATTTAAATCTGCTGCTGTTTTCCTAAAATCAAAGCCGTAATTTCCACTAAGAGTAGTACAAACATCAAAAGGTACAATAGCGTAAAGTTCCCCATCTTTTTTGAGATTTGTCTCTAAGAGATGAATTAAACTACTTATAGTTTCTCGTCTTTGACCGAAAGGAGGACATGTAAATATATAATCGTACTCCTTGGTAGTCATAACAATTGGGAAGGCAACACACTCGATGTTACATTCTACTCCTACTGCGGAATTAAGAATCTCTGATATAGCCCAGTTGATAATGCCTTGCTCATAGCCGTCACACTTGCAGCCAATCAGTTTATGAGAAAATTCCCCAGTACCATTATAAGGTAAATATACCTCACTATTAGGCTCGCATTCTGCTATTTTCAGACACAGGTCAACTAATCCTGATGGCGTAATTTGAGTTGCGCCATTACGCAAGAAATTCTCTGAATCTTGGTCAAAACAAGAAAGAATGACATTTCTGTATTCGTTCTTTAAAATGTCTATTTGCTCAGAAGGTAATTCTTCTTTTAAATCGATGATGTATTTATCCAATTCTTTTACGACCGAAGACTTGGCATTAGGATTAGTGGCATAAAGGCTTGCGCCCAATATCATTGAAGGATTATTGGTAAAACCTTTACTCCAAATACTATTAGAGAATTTGTTCACTATGTTTTGAGCTTCAACGGAAAGTCTTGCGAACTGTGTCATTGTTTTGAAATTTTAGAGTTAAACTTTAATACTGATTTCATTTGACACTGCAAAGGTCGTTGTTGTCTATGCAAAGGTTCTGCATAGAAAAATATTTTTTCATACATTCTGCAATTTTCTTGCTAAAAGCCTCGCGAAACCATGTAGGTGAAAGGACTTCCACATCTGGTCCGAAAGAGAAAATCTGTTGCTCCAATTCTAATGTGTGATATAACTGTAGTGAAATTATACAATCCTCTTCGCTTATAATTTCCTGTGATTTATGTATAGGCTTTGAGGTTACATATTTGAAACGTTTTGGAGAAAACTTTAATTGAAAAACTTCCAAGTTTGATTCTCCCTCATATGGAACAGTTACACCAACTACATTGTCGAAATATGTATTGAAATCAATCTTTTCATTTTTTCGGAATGCACAATTATTATTTACCATACTTTGAATACGGTCAAAGGCAAGACTCTTAATCCTGTCTTCTTTTTCGTCAAGCCCGAACAGATACCATCTTCCATTATATTGTTTAACAAAATATGGATGTAATGTATGTTGGTGATGGTTTCCGTTGGCTGAAATATATTCAATATCTAACGGCTGATGGTTGATGGTCGCATCAATAATGTCAGAGAGATATTCAATCCCTTTTAACTGATCATTCTGCCCAAAAGAAACAAGATTTTCTGCATTACCTTTGACTCCAAATCTAATTTCGAGGTTGGAGATAACCTCTTCCAACCATCCGTTCGAAGGTAAACCTCTGTATTTACCTAACATTTCTATTGTTGAACGGAGGTTCTGCACTTCTGCTACTGATAGTTCGTTTTTGTAGATAGAAAAATTCGGTTCAGAATAACGATAGTAACACTTCTTACCATCATGCGGTATGGCTTCAAGATATATGCCGTCCGGGAGCATCTTGCGAATGGCATTTAAATCTCCTCGCAATTGCCGCTCCATAATCATGGACTTGCTTCCGTTTGCATCATATAATTTATCGTTGACCTTTTCCAATAGGTCTTCAATAGTGTATTTATGACGAAAGTCGCTAAAGCATCGGTCTAAGACCATGAACCTATATTCGGCATTCTTGTTTTTGGGCATAATGTCTTTATGTTACATCGTTAGATTGGTTGGAACTTTAATATACATAGCATCCTCTTTTGTTGAATGAAGTAAATCTTTCACATCAACATCAAGAACACCGGCAATCTGCAACAGTGTTTCCAATCCCGGTTGCGAAGTGTTCGTACACCATTTAGACACTGTTGCCGGATCCTTGCCCAATTGTTCTGCCAGCCATTTGTTGGTTCGCTTCTTTTCAACAAGAACAACTTTGATTCGATTTATATCTTTCGTCTCTTCCATTTTGGTTTATTATTTCTCCATACATTGCAAAAGTACTAAATTAAATTCAATCAGCCATTATATAAGTAAGACTATTTGCTATAAAAATTGCGGATTACTTCAATTTTTATCACAAAAGAGTTCTGCTAACTCAACTAAAAGGATTACCTTTGTACAATAACTTGAAAGATTAGATATTATGGAATCCGAAAAGATATTGAACTATATTACGCCACAGATTGTAAAATATCAAAATATTGATGACCTGTTAGAGAATAATAGGCAGCGCACATTTTTTGATGTGACAGAGAATTTGTCTGTTGACAAACTGCTTGAAGAAAGCTTCGTTTGTGTTGTGGGAGAACCAGGCATAGGTAAAAGTAGACTCGTTGAAGAAATAAAGAAACGTGTTTCTGAAAATTTGTACCATTGTACCGCATCTGAGTTGAAGCACAAGGTTCTTTCAACGGAAACAGACTATTGCATTATAGACGCTTTGGATGAAGTTGATGGAAACTCATTCTATGATATACTACAAACGATAAAGCAATATAAAGAAGCGTATCGTGATGTTAAGATAATATTCACTTGTAGAAAGCATTATGTGGCATCTTATGCAAAGCATTTTTCCAATTGTAGGAATTTGCGATTTGTAGAAATATGTAGGTTGAATGAGGGAGAGGTAATGAATGTGGTTAAAAGCAAGTGCTCTGAGACAACAATAGAGCACATAAGTAAAAGCCCGAAATTAAGAACACTTATAACTATCCCAAGATATTTGACCTTTTTATTGGAATGGAACAAAAAAGAAGGTAGTGGTGTGAATATCGGAGAGCTTTTTGAGTACATAATTGCTCGTTCAATACAGGCAGCAGTAAAAGCTCGGAAAGACATTGAATATAATGAAAATAATAAGATATTGGTGCAGAGAACATTGGAGAAAGTGGCTTTCGTTATGGAGATAAGTCGAAGAGACCAAATCTCAAAAGATGACCTATATACGATTTTAGATGGTATAAAAGGCAATATGACGCAGATGCTCATTGCCAATTTTGATTTACTGTTCTTTGAGAGTCGAATATTGAAAGATACAAATGATATGCTATGTTTTGAAAATACTGAGTTACAAGAATATCTTGCAGCAAAGGAGTTGTGTAGACAGGACAATATAGAGAGTGTACTTTATGATGTTGCTGTACAGAAAGATTTGAAACATATCTATCCCAACTGGTATGATGTTATTCCTCATATCTCATATTCAAATGATAGAATCCAGACTTTTATTAATGTGTTTAGACTTATTGTATCATACGAATCAAATCTTGATAATGAATCATTTGAAAATCTATTGAAATACGTTGATTCATCTGTACTTTCACTTCAGCAGAAAGAAGATTTATTTTCAATAATTTTTGAACACTACCAACGAATACCTGTATATATTATGTGGAGAGGTTCGATTTCTGAATTATTGCATGAGTGTTATACGGTAAATTGTGATGCTCAGATGTTATTGCCATTCGACTACCTCAATAAGATTCAATTATCCAATATTTATGTCGTTCTTGATACGCTTGTTGAAAACAGCAATTTAAGCAAATGCGTTTCGGATCATTGGATTAATGCAGCAAATGGTCTGATGGCAACCAACGATGAGGAAAAGCAGTTGGCGGCTTTAGACTTGTATAATGCACTTAAATGTAAAGACGAACTTATACAATTATCAAAATCATATAGCGGATTTACCCAAGAATTAAAAGAAAAGTATTGTGAAGTAACAGGTTACAGCAAAATGACCGAAATAGATGTCGTTGATTGTTGGTTGAATGATTGTTATGTAGGTAATCCATACGCAATAAATGCAGTTTTATGTATAGAAGATTTATCTACAATAGTTTATGCCTATAATAACATCATAGAAAATGGTAAGCTGTATGAATTTTTTAATAAAAAGGGTACACTAGTCGTTTGTTATGAATTGTATTTAAATAGACAATTTGATATTGTTTGGAAAGGAGACACAGATAGCAAACAACTCATTACAAGAATAATTGCAGGTCTTATATCCAATCATACTTACATTACCTATAGTGATATGTATGAAATCATTAGGCGAATATTGCTTGAAAAAAAGACAGGAGCCTTGTTTATTGCAAGTTTTGATAGAACATGGGATTTAGAAGATTTATTTCGACGTTTCGATGCAGAATTTGTTGATTTAGAACTTATATCGTCAATGGATATTTTGTTGAGCGAAAAGGAGATAGAAACTTGGTATATAGATAATATTCTCACCACACTCATTAACAAAATTAGAAACGATGCAGATAAAAGGACTTCCATAGCTAAGTACATAGCACGTTATGCAGACACATTTGAGCATTGGGATAAGGAATCACAAAAATTAGAAGATGGAAAAGTAAATTCACAAAATCAACAACTTATTGAGGCTTATCGAAATATCTTAGACCCGAATGTGTCAAAGTACTATAAATATGAGGCTGCGTATGAGTTGTCAAAAAATATTGAATTTGTTCAAAAACAAGATTGTAATCCTCTGATAGATATTGTTAAAGTTTTTTTTGAGGAACTTGATTTAGACAAAATGACATTAGAAAGGGAAACACAAAATTCCTTTACTCTTTCTATGTCTTTACCCAAAATTCCTGTTTTTGTAAAGTTTTTATATTATTTAGGTGCTAAAGATTTACTGAGCTCTTATAGAATAATTTTGGCTAAAACATTGCCAAATGTTTGCTTCACGAGAAATTATGATGTCAAAGATGTGAAGAATATATACAAGTCCGTTATTGGTAGTATTAGCGATGAGGAGAAGAAACAACTTGTAGAATGGTGGAAGTCAAGGGAAGATGATTTTATGAATGTAAGTTCGGATGATATATGTGCCTGTATCACTGATTATGGGATTGAGGCATTGTCATATAAGTTGGAAGAGTATATAGAACAATATAAAGTTAATCAAAATCTTGATTACAGCATTGCAGCTTCCAAGGCATTAGATGTCATATCTGATTACAGTTATTGGGGTATAGACAAGTACCGAGACTTATTCGATTCTCTCAAAGATGATGGTATTACAAGCATAAAGATGAAGTGTAATGCTGTAATGATTGAAAAGTTTAAGGATACAGATGCCATTAAATGGCGGATTGAGTATTTTAGAGAGCATATTATAAAGACCTTCCATAATGACACAGGACATGCTCGTGCGATTTCATATGAGGAGTCCGAAATAATAAGCCCAAATCCACATATGTTCAGATGCTTCATGAGTATAAAAGATAATGAAACGTTGGCTAACCAAATGTCGGATTTGTTCGATTTTGGATTGACATTATGTGAAAACACTGATACATTAGAATACGCACGTTATCTCCTTAACCAAATATATCTTTTCTTCGTGAATTTAAACAATGTTGATTACATTTCTACATTAAGAAAAAAGATAGAGGCTCATAATGCGAAAAGTGTAAGTTATCTCGCTACCAGTATTATGAATAATGCAGAAATGCTGTTTTTAGTAAATGAAAAGATTACCATCGGTAGAGCTATTAAACAATACAACAAATGTATTGAAGAATCATATTTAAATATCCGGAATGACGGTGATTTAAGACGTTATTTTACAGAAATACACTCTGAAGTCCAAAAAGAGATACAAGACCAAGGTATTTACACATTAGTTCGTCCAGATGCTTTAAGTGAAGATTTTATTCAAAGGGAGTTGAAAAATACCATCATTAATAAATGCTGCCAAATGGGATTAGAGGCTGTTCGTGTAGATCGGGAGGTTGCTCTACAAGATAATAAGCGTACAAATATTCTCATTCGATACGGCTTGTGTAATCCTATTATGGTAGAGCTTAAACTACTTCACAATAAAGAAATTCAGGAAGAGAAGAAACGTCGAGAATACAGAAATAAGTTTATTCAGTACACAAATGCAACTGGTACTTGTTTGTCTGTATTTTGGGTGTTTGATGTTCATAGAGAAAGCAGCAAACGTTCTGAATTCGAAAAATTAAGACTAGAGTACAAAGATTTACCTCATACTTCTGTCTTACTGACGGATTGTAAATGTAGTAGTGGTGTTGAAACAGGATTGCCAAAACAAAATACTAAAGTTAAGAAAAACAAGAAAAGCAAGAAATGACAAAGTTTCTATTATGATTTTATAGAGTTATGGATATTAGAACAATTTATGCAAGATGAAAATACTCGTGTTTATAAATGTAGGTAATACTCCTATGTCAGAAGAGACTATGGCTGCTAAGCTCTCTAAAATTTGTTTATTTCACGGAGGAATATTGGATCAATCGCTTGACAACAGAAGCGTATGGATAGTTAAGACTAAATTTAGTGAAGAATTTAAGAATCACTATACTCAATCATTTTGGAAAAGGTTAGGAGATGGAGTTCGTGAATTATTTGATACGCCTGTATATGTAAGCATATATGCAGATGATTTACAACGATATCCAAAATTTCAAGAAAAAAGAAGTGTTGGATATGTCGGTAGGATACAAGATATTCAATTTGATTTTTCCGGGGATGATATTAGTACAGACCCTCGATTTTGGTAATTGATAAATTGAATAGGGGGCAATGACTGATAATTTGGTACTGCCCCCATTAGAGAAACTATTTCACTTTATACTTCTGAATCTCTTGTATCATTTCCTTGACATCCTCTCCAACTTGTACAAAGTTCTTGTAAAGGATGCGCTCCCGTTCATCCCTTGATTTGAAGGTGTAAAACTTGGGAAGCGGTACATAGCTGGCTTCCTCCTTTTTTATCTCCTTCATATCGAAATCCGTCTTGCAGTAGAACTTGGAGGTCTTGAACTCCTCGCTTTCCTGAATGTTCATGCTTCCACCGCTTCCTGTTTTTGTTTGCACAAAGTCACGGGCTGTCTGACCGCATATCCATCCGGTCGGCATATCGGAGATTTTGGATGCAGGAACAAGGCTGTCCATGTTCTCATTGAGGTTGATGGAAGTCTTGTCCCGGTCGATGGTCACGCCTTTTTTGAGTTGTACCACCTTACCGAAGATGTCGGATGACAACCATTCCAAGGTCTCTTTGGAACGGGCAGAACCGCTGACCACATTGCCGACAGTAGTGATAATCTTCTGCATACCTACCTTGCCATAGTCCGCTTCGAGCTGCGGTAACTCCTGAAATCCCAACGCCACTGACACCTTGTTACTTCGTGCCGTACCGATAAGGCGGTCTATCTTGTGAAAATACAGGGTAGGCAACTCATCCACGATGATGCTTACCGGGATATTCTTGCCTTGTCCCGTGTTCACTCGTGTAACCAGACGATTAAGGATAAGGGCGTTCAGCGCACCGATGATGCTTTCCATTTCCGGATCATTGGCTATCAACAGGTAAGAGGGATTCTTGGGGTCAGAGACTTTCAAGTCGAAGTCGTCACCGTCCTTGTGGAATATCCAGTAGCTTTCCTTGGTGGCAAGGCGAGAGGTATAGACACGCAGCGTACCGATCATACCTTCCAACTGTTCCATTGCCTTGTTCTTCAGGGCGGTTTGAAACGGACCGAGCAACGGTGCCACCTCGTTGTCGGTCTCCAATACCTCGAAAATTGTCTGGTAACTCTCATTGAGGAATGACAGGATATGTGGCATATCGGAATACTTTCCGAGCCAATAAGCCGGTTCCACTTCCTCACCTGCGGAATTGAACACCCGTCCGGTGGGTATCATCCGCTTGGTCTGTTTGTCCTGTACCTTCTCTGCCGTGAGCATATTACCGTCCTTGTCGTAGGGTTCTTTGCCCCAGTTGCAGAAAAAATAGATGCAGGCGGCAAGGAAGTTGACAGCGGATGTCTGAAAGAACTGGTCACTGCCACCGCCTCCTTCTTTCTTGCCTTTTTGTAAGGACTCAAGCAGGGTTTCTGCGGTTTCAGATGCGGCAGCAAGATTGTTGATGTATTTCAACTGGATAGGATTTACCCTGCGGCTGTATTCCACATCAACGAAATTGATTATGTTGAACTTGCACCCCTTGGGCAGCTTTCTGAGCTTCTGGTTTTTCTTATAATGATAATATAATTTGGTTGCCAAAGTCGGATCGGGTAGGTCGGCACCCTTACGGGCGCTTTCCCCCCTAAGAACCGTACATGATAGTTTCCCATCATACGGCTCAAGCAATTCAATACTTCTATGAAGCACGCTCATGAAAGTCCTCCTTTCTTGTTAAGAGATTTACAACATGTTTCATGTGCAAGATGCAGTTTGGATATACCATCCACGTTCAGCATCACCGTGCGCCACGGTGTGTCTTTGGTTATGGGTTCTCCACATAATGGACAGCATTGGTTCTGTCTTTCCCACATGAATATGAGGGATTTCCTTCCTTTCAAACTTTCTTTCATACGAATAAGATTTCTGTCAAGGAAGTAATCATACCATTCCGCATCATACGGATTTGCATCCCCTTTTATTTGGGGATATTTTGTAATCTTGGTATCAAACAGACGAGTTAGAAGGATATGTGTATTTCCCTTAGGACTGTCTTTTGCGATACCAAAACACCAATCACGATTATTCACACGATGAAAATACCGATTTTTAATCCATCCAAGAGATTTGTTTGAATGGCGTCTGAGACACCATCTCCAAATCATATTGAATATCTTTTGGTCGGTTTTCCTAAAAGTTTCTGAGGCTGCGCAATACCGATAGTACATTGACCATCCCGTCAATATTGGATTCAGCATCATAAGTATTTCCTCTTGTTTTACTGCTCTGTGCGATTTCAATAGAACCTTCACCTTTTCGGTGAGTTTCTTTACACTTTTCTTTGACGGTTTTGTCAGTAGTGTACCATTATATTTGCGAACATTGAATCCGAGAAAATCAAAACCTTCCGAAACATGGGTTATAACTGTTTTTTCTTCTGACAGTTCCAGCCCTCTTTCTTGGAAGAATTCGACTAGAATAGGTTTTACCTCGTTTTCCAAGATTTCTTTAGATGCACCTGTAATGATAAAATCATCGGCATATCGTATTAAACTCACTTTGGGATTATATGCAACACCATTACGGGTTGTTTGCTTGAATCCCGAAAGAGCCTTTTCGATACCGTTCAGAGCGATGTTAGCAAGAGTTGGCGATATGATTCCACCTTGTGGTGTACCTTCTTCCGTTGGGAAAACCTCTCCTTTGAAGACAAATCCGCATTTCAACCACTTACGGAGTATTTCTTTATCCATAGGGACATTGTTTAGAAGCCAATCATGGCTGATGTGGTCAAAGCATCCCTTTATATCTCCCTCTAAAACCCACTCGGGTGAGTAAGAACGAGATAAGAGGGTATGACAACGAATCATGGCATCTGCACAACAGCGATTCTTTCTGAATCCAAATGAATATTTGTCCGAAATGGTTTCTGCTACAGGGTCAAGTGCCATTAGGTACAATGCCTGCATTGCGCGGTCTGTCATTGTAGGAATGCCCAAAGGGCGAAGTTTACCATTACTCTTTTTGATATTGACTCTCTTTAACGGTTGAGGTTTGTAGCCTCTTCTCTTAAGTGTAGCAATGGCTCTGTATTTTCTTTCAGGTGTTGTCCATAATGTTTTGTCCACCCCCGAAGTTTTTGAGCCACTGTTAGAGGTCACTCGTTTAACTGCCAATGCCTTGGCATAAAACGAGTGGGTAAGTGTCCATTGCAAAGCTTTCACTTTACCATACTTACCTTCTTTCTGAGCTTTTACAATACGCGCTTGAAGCTTCTTGACCGTTTCCTCCGCCTTGTTCCAGTCTATACTGGTCCAACTTTGGTTTCGGTCAGAAGGCGCACACTTAATATTTCTATTTTCGTTCATTTGCTTTCCTCCTTTAAGAAGTTCTTTAAGTTATCTTGTAAAAGAATTACCTAGTGGAAGTCTGCCCACTTTCGTGGAGGATGATGTTGTCAATGACACACGTGACATTGGCTTAATCCTTATCCATTCCGTTACAGAATGGCATTCGCTTTTTCCACAATCTTATACCTACATACCATTCGGCATTCCTTGCGGTCTGCTTACCCTTTGTGGGAGATATATAGGCTTACCGAGTTCCATGTTGATGCCAAACCAATGGGTTAGGTTCTGTCTCTCAGCCGGCGGTTCTGATGTTCGTGCATTCCCAAAATTCACAGAAATGTCCAACCGCTTTACCTTTTGGTTCAAGCCTATCAGCGTTGTTTGGCTTGTTCGACTTAACGACCTTTAAATAACAGTTCGCTTGCGCTAACCATACCATTGAGCCAAGCCCCCAGACTGCATAACGCTTGCGGTCGTTGAAATTCCCTCACGGTTCATTCTTCCCCTTTCGGGAGGGTTACCTTTTCAGAGCAGCTTAGCACAACTGATGTCGCACCTGCTCTTAGGCTACTATTGACGAAACAATAGGTTTAATCAGAGTTTAACTCAGTTAAACAGCCATCAACATGACTTGCTCGTCACACAAATTTATAGTCGTAAACAACTAAGGCAAAGCCTTTTGCTGAGTGTTGCCGGATAAACGGTTCGATAATGGAGAAAGTCTTGCCGGAACCCGGTGTGCCGACTACCCATGTGCCTCGGAACGGATTGCTGATGTTCACCCAACCTTTGCGGAACTTCCCCTTGTAATAGTAGCGCATGGGGATATTGACCGAATACTTGTTCTCCTGCAACTCCCGGCACTGCTCAAAACTCTCGTTCTCAAAATTGAAACGGTCTTTCAGCAATCCCTCTTTGAGGAACTTGGAAATGTTGTCAAGGGCGATGTGTACCAGTACCACGCCGATTATTGAGGCAAGCATATAAAGCCAGATGTTCAACCGTAAGGTGTAAAGCCTTGTTTCCATCGGATATCCAAACAACCAAACAGACAATACAACCAGCCCCATACCTATTATGATAGGATAAAGAACTTGCTTCCGTGCATTGAACTCCAGTTTCTTCTTGTTCCTTGTCCCTATGCAGGTGATGCATATAAGCAGGAACGTGGCTAACTTGCTATATGCGAGATTTCCGTCATTGTAGATTACCCACCGCTTGATACGCCCGTGTATGTCGCAGAGTATGCCGCCCCAATGGTCAAGCATGGCCGGGTCAATGGCATACTCGAAGAACTCCAGCAGAATGGAGACATAGATGACCGAACGGAATATCTTGTAAAATCCTTGTAACTCTTTGCTTTCTTCCATGATTCAATATGTTATTGGTTACTGTTTCCGACGGAACCAACGGCTGCCGACCCGGATGACATCCATCCCGAACCATACACCGTTCTCGTTCATCTTGGTTTTTATCTTTTCAAGAGTGACCGGACCTACGCCCCAGGTCTCGATAAGATGCTGTTCACTGAGCGGAATCAGGTCTCCGATATACAATATGCCGCGAGCTTCCAGACGGTCGCATACAGACGGTGTGATGCCCATGCTGAACACCGGCTTCGAGAGGTAATGAACCTCTTCCGCAGGAATGTTGCCTAAAGCAATCTCCAGTCCCTCTTTGATTTTCTTCTGATACTCGATGCGTTGTCCTATCTCGCGGAGAGCCTGCTCGCTGTACGATATTTCTGTTCGTAACCGGGCGGATTGCTCCACAAGCGTGTCGCTGCTTTCTCTTAGTTCGGCTTGGATGTTCGTCAATGATTCGATGTTCTCATCAAGTTTGCCGCGCTTCTCTTCCAGTTCTTCGGTTATCTCCTGCAATTGGGTGATACGTCTTTTCAGGAACGAAACGTGTTCATTTTCGTCCGCTATCATTTCCAGCAGGTAATCGAATCGCTGTAATTTGTATGCAAAATCCTTTTTGACCGAAACAAGGACTTCGGCAAGTTCTTCCATTTTCCGACGGGGCGATCTTTTTCTCGCACATCGGTACATCAGGACAAGTGCCGTTATCATCAGTAAAAGTCCTATAAGCATGATAATGTCTATTGTTTCCATATTCTCTTCGTTTTATTTGTTTAGTGTAATGATTGCACGTACCTTGTGTGCCTGTGTCTTGGGTGTTTCCTGCATCGAGCCGCTTCCCATGGAATAGAGCCACGCTTTCGCCTTTTCCTGCCCGGCCACTTCCGTACTCGTCCAGTACCAGCAGTCATCGGCAGCATCGGGCAGCTCGTCGCCACCGCACATCCTGATGATGGGGTTTATCTGGCTCTTGGCATTATAGAGCATCCGCATCTGCGCCACTGATGGGATATAGGACGACTGTCCGTACCGCCACAGGGCGAAGACCGCTTCTGCCATAGGCGAGGTGGTTTCTCTGGTGTCGTAGATTGCAAAGGTGTTCTCGTTGCCGTCCAGTGCCGTGATGTCAGCAGATGTGCGTTGGTTTACACCTATGCTATCTGCAAAAGCCTCCGGTGCCAAGTCCCACAGGTAAACCGCATAGCCGTTGCCTTCAATAGCTTCGTCGTGATTGACATGGAACACCACGGCAATAGGCTGTTTTTCGGATTGCTTGAAGTCTGATACCGACAACACTTTGCCGTCCGTACACAGGATATGACAGGGTTTCATTGCCGTGTCCGGGAAATCCCGGTGTGCGTCACAGGCTACGAATAACGTGACGATGGTTAACAGGCTGAATAGCCTGCAAGCGTTTATGTATAATTTCTTTTTCATTTTCCCTTAGTTTAGAGGTAATTTTACACCTAAGACAATGCCTGTGCGGAACAGGTCTTCTCCTTTTATCATCAAATCGGTTTTCACTTGGCAGAACAGCCTCCAGCCACCACGCAACACATAATTGTGTTCATAGCCGAGGTGGATGCCGCCCAAGAACCGTTTTGTGTCACTCCCGGCAGATGCCCCGATACGGACATTGCCGTAATGGTTGCGACCACGCGCCACACAAGGCTTGTAGGCTACTCCGAATCCGTAACTCCTGTAATTCCTCCAGAATGATTCCGGACAGATATGACCGCAGGATGCGCATTCGTCCCATTTGAGATAACCGTTGGCAAAAAACTCCCACATGTGGTGGTACTTGCCCTCATGTTCGTATGAGAGGGTGAGGTCCAGTCCGTTTTGATACAGGCAACCAATACCCAACGAAAGACGGTCGCTGTTGCTTTGCGCTTTACCGTTCATGGCAAATGTTATTACCGTGACCAATATCAATAATATCTTTTTCATCATTCCTCCTCCAATAATACACGGTTAAACGAATCGGCTGAAAGCACATCCTCGTAGTCTATATTCAAATGTATGTTCCTGCCGCTTATCTGTTTCTCGGTCATTTCAATGGTCAGTACCTTGTCGTTGGGGAAGGTCATCTTCTTCAACACAATGACGTTACGGTAGCCATGACGGAATGACTTTGCCTGTTCAAGTACCAATGCGGGTGCCAGCTCTATGATTTGGGCGTTGGTTGCCTTGGACAACTTCTTGTCCGCGAGTTTTACCCGTATCTGATCGATGTCGAAACGGATATTGGTCTTGTTCTCGATGGAGAAGTCAATGAAAAAATAATCACTGACCGTATAGATGTTGTTCAATCTCATCGTCATGCGGTGTTCCCGGCTTCTCACGTTGCGGTATTTGGCAGGAGAGTTCCATATACGCCTCGCAAACTGTGTCATATCCGCCTGTGACATACTCACGGCAGGATTGTTATAGGCGTTACGTTCCCGGAACTCGATTTCCTTGTCCGTCACGGCTTCCTGCATCCTTGTGGTATAGAGCAGCGCATACTGGGTACGGTAGCGTTCCGTGACAATGGTGACGATGGCCAGTACCTCACCGTCCTCGTGTCCTGTCTCCTTTGGCTTCAGACGGATCGTGTTGTTTATCGGTTGGTCACCGACCACTTTGTCCGTGGAAATATCCACGAAGCGTATAGGTTCGGAAGCGGTAATGACCGTGGTCACTTGCTCGTTGACGGTCAGTTGCTCCAATTCCTCGTAAGTCTGCTGGGCGAATGTAGGCAGGCTTGACAATGCCGCCGTTACTCCGATACAGATAGTCTTGATAATCTTCATATCTATGATTCTTTGAATGGTTATTTACTTTGCATTTCTTTTTTCCTTGCTGTTGATGATATAGACAAACGTACCGTATTTCAGGTTGACCTTGTTCTTCTTGATGTTCTTGCTGATGGCGTTGCTCGTCTTCTGGTAGGCATCCTGAATAGCCTGCATTCCCCATTGAGTAAGGCTGTTGCCATTACCGCCGGTATTAATGTTCATGTTGCTATTGAACGCTCCGCTTGCCACATCTTTTGCGGTTTCACGGAATGAACTTGACGGCACATACAGCCCCTCCAGTCCGTCGGTATCATAGAGCGAAAGGCTGACCTTGACGATTTCATCATTCACCAGTACGCTGTTAATGGTTCCCTTGACCCTCTGCGAGGAAAAGCCGCTCATGATGGCGTAGAGATAAGAACCGCTTTTGACCACCGTCTCATTGATTTCCACATCATCCAAAAGCCGAAGTCTGACACGGCTTCCGTCCACGGCCTTGACATCCTCGTCTATAATCGCCTTGATCAGATTAGGCTCATGCTCGTTTTGGGCAATGGTGTTGAAATAGTCGGAGGTCACTTTTACTTTCTTGACCATTTCACCCGGTTCTTCGTTTTCGGAAGGAGCGTTTACCGCCCGGCTTTCTTCATTGATTGTTCCGCTTGCGGACACTCCGGTTTCCGTGCGTTGTTCAAGACTGTCTTCTGCAAGCGGTTCAACAGGTTCCACCTGTGCCTGCGCCTTTAGTCGTGCTTCCGCGAGGGCACGCTCCAGTTCTTTGAGGGCTTCCTGCTCTCTCGCTTTGGCATCGGCAGTTTCCTCTGCCTGTAATTTCTGCTGTTCCAGTTCACCCAAGAAGGCAACTTCGTCCTGGCTGTACTGCGATTCGTATTTTTCCTTGTCATCATCGGGTTCGTCTCGTTCTATGTTATCCACAGCCGTGTAGTCGGCAATCTTGCCCCACGACTTTGCCATGTTCTCGTATTTGCTTCCTATGCCGTCGCCGCCCTTGATGGTGGCATCGGGCAGGTCGGGATTCAGGAACTCCGTGGTCTGGAGTGTCTTGTCGGCTATCTCTGCCTTTTCTGCATGGAAGAGGTCAAAGATGAAATAGGACGCGCCCAACAGCGGAATATACAATATGGCAGGAAGCATATATTTGGGCTGCCTGAAATTGATTTTCTCGAATATCCTTTTCATCGTTGTCTGGTTTGGGTGGGTTCAACAATGGGAGCAACCGGCTCCTTGTGGCGTTCTCTGAGCAGGCTGTCCTGCATTTCTGTAGCACTTCTTATCTCCTGACCATGCCGATAAGCCTTGGTCAGCCGATAAATGTTGAAGGTGAATGTGCCGATTACGAAACCGAATACCATGACAAGGAACAGTATCTTGTTCCTGTTGGCAAAGCCCTGTATCTTGGCGGCCAGTTTGTCAAGACGTGTCGCCTGGGCGAATTTGCGACCGGCATTCACATCACGCTCGTATCTCTCTTTGTATTGTGGATCGTTCTTGTCAGGCATCTTTTCGCCGAACAGCATCCTGCGGAATCCTTTGGTGTTCATATCTGTAAATTTTAATAGGTTGCTTTCGTTTTCTGTTCGATGTCTTTATTGAGGAGGGTACGCCAATTTACGATAAGCAGTCCGTGCGGATTGTTCTCGGTTCTCGGCACTCGTTTGAGTTGTCCTGCCGTCACCAGTTCACGCATCAGGATGTTGCTTCTGCGCTCGATACGCTGCCGTCCGTAATAAGTGAACTCCATATTGCTTTTGTCAAACCGCACACTGTCGCAGTAAATGGAGAATACGGCACTTGTTCCCAAGATGTTGGAGTAAAAGCCTTTCTCTTTGAGCGTGTTGTACTGCGCCAAACCTGTTTCGTCCACCAGGTACATCGCCTTTTCCATCGTGTATTTGATGTACTTGTCATCGGGAGGAAGCGTGAAAAAGAAGTGGTGGAACATTTCCACATGACTTTTGGCTTCCACATCAAGGGTTTCGTCCATCGTGGTACGGTTGACCAATATTGGCACGTTGCCGTCCAGCACATAGACTTTCTTCTGTGCATCTGTCACCATTGTCCGTGCCGTCCAAATGCTGCTCACGCTGATGATGATGCAGCCGACAAGGAAGAACGAGCAGATGATGCCCACTAACTTGATTTTGTTTTCTAAATTTCTGATTACCATTGTATATTTTTGATTATGAGTTTACGATTATCGCATCATAGTACCGATTGCACCGGTCGCTGTCATCTTCGCCTGTTGAGCCACACCTTCACCGAAGTTTCGGGTTGAGAATGCGGTATCGCCCTCCGGTATCATCCAGGCGGCCAAGTCCGGAACAAGGTTCAGGCATTTCAATGCCACGATACTTGCAGCCATAAGGTAGCCTGCCGAGAAAAAGGAGTTTTGCAGATAAGCAGCCATTGTCTGCTCACTTACCGTGATTGCCGTCAGGTTTTCCACCTGTATGCAAAGCACAATGTCGAACAGAAGCAGGACATAAAATCCGACGAAGTAGAGCATCGCACCATAAAAATGTACAGTCAGATACCTTGTCAGCCATTTCGCCCAAGCTCCTTCCCATTTGGGCAAGAGGCTGAAAGCCCATTGTATCGGTCCGAAAATCGTGAGCATTCCGAGCAGGATTTGCTGGCAGTAAATCGTAGCCCACCAGCCTATGCGAAACACAATTAAGGCTATGAGCATCACGATTTTATCTATTCCTACAACAATCCCGGAAGTAAGTGAAGTGAACCAAAGTTTGGCTGCATCCTTTTCCATATTGGTCACTTCGTCCACCCCGGTCTGTTCCATAGTGGCTTCTATCAGATTAGGGTCGGAAGTTCCGCTGTGTGCCACATCCGCCTGTGCTTGTAGGCTGGTGTACATCGTATCTCTTGCATAGATGAGTTGCTGCACTTCCTGAAATTTATCCTCAATCTGTGTGGCTTCCGCTTGGTACAGGTCATGAGTGTAAGAGCCGATACAGTTCGGAATATAGGATAGGAAATCCAACACGCACCAGTTGCTCCCGCTGTTTACCATACCCGTGTCTGCCGGAGGATACCACCAGCATAGGATAATTGAAATAGCCAATGGCTTGAACAACTTCATGATATCCAGCGGTTCGTTCTTGACCATCATCTTATACGCCATGCCTGCTGCCATGACGATTGCAAACAAGGCCGCGAGTGCCATACACATCTGGAGAATCCACCAAAACGGGCCTTGTGAACCTGTGAAGGTGGCATCCGTCAGGAACTCGTTGGTCTGAAAAATCACATCATCAATCTCTTCTTCAAGCAGATTGATGCCGAAATCTGAAAGTATATCTCCGCTTGCCATCTATTTTTCCATTAAATTTTATCTGTTCACACTCTCGTTCTCATTTCCGTCTTCGTTCCCGTCATCATTCTGCGACCCTCGCACTGCTGACCGGGATTCATTCCAGCGACTCATGGCATTGCTGATAATGCTTCTTTTGTCTATCGGGCGGTTCTCCGTTGCCGAAAGGAGATTCTTCGTGGCATTGCGGTTGCTCAACTGGACGAGATATTTCACCAGTACATCGTTTTGCCGGGAGACATCGGCATAGATTTGCAGATACTCTTTCTTACGCTGCGCGTTGGGCATATAGGCATCCCTTGTTGCCTTGATTGCGCATTGATAGATACGGTAATAGTCGTTCCACCGTTCTTTTTCTTTTGGCGAGCCGCCTGTCATCATTATGCGGTCAATGTTCTTCTGAAACTGCCGCATCTGTGATTCCACCTTGTCCTTTTCCGCAAGCCAGGCTAAATCCACTTGTCGGTCTGCCACATTCAAGGCTTCAATCTTGGCTCTGCTTGTGAGTGCGGAATCTATGGCTTCCGCTTCATTTACCTGCTGATAGGAAGCCACGCCTGCCGCCGTGCGGAATGTGAGTTTGTTCTTGACAGCTGCCGTTTTCTTGTACTTGTTGTGCAGCAACGTGTAATAAAGTTCCGGTTTGAGCGCACCGGCTCCGGTTTCTTCCACCGTGATTTGGTTCATCTTGGGCGAATCGTGGTTGTAGGTGACATATTGGGCGTTTGCCGCAATGGTTGCCACTAACAGCATCGTTGTAAAAATCCATTTCATAATTTCTCTATTTTTAGTTATCAATAATCCAGTTTACCTGATTGTCTCCACCGTCCGAAAGCATCGTCAATAAGTTCCCGTTTGGTCTTGGTACGATAGACTTTCTCTTTCCAATAGCCGATACGAACCTGTATGTACCGCCAGGTCTCGAAATAAGCACGGTTCAAATGCTTCTCGATATTGTCAAGAGAACAGTTGACGCTGTTCAGCACCATCAGCAAGTCCGAAGTGGAACAAGCCGCCGCACCTGTGGCGTACAGAACCAAATCGCTCACGGATTTATATAGGTATTCTCCTTCCTGGGCTATCATCCGTATGGCTCCGGCATTGATGGATAATATCAGAGTGTCTGCCAACTCTATGTGTTTCCGCTTGATGACCTTCTCATTGAAATCTTCAAGCATCGCCTTGTAGTCGGATATTCTTTCGCTGACCCCTTTGTAGGTGGAATGTACATTCAATGCCGTGCGCAGGGACTGGTACATCACGTCAATCACATCGAAAGCTCTGGTGTACTTGTCCAAATCTACATTCAGTTCCTTATAACCCACCGTTTCCTTACGGCTGTACTCATGCAACAGTTTATTGCTGTGTTCCAATGTGGAGCGAGCCAGCAAGAGGCTTCGTTGTTGCTTGTGGTCATTGATATAGGCTTCAACCGTCCCCACATCAAAACTCCATTGCGCATTTGCGGACAGGGGTGCCAGCAGCATTATCAACAATCCGAGTATATATGTCCTGCCTCTTTTCATCGCTTGCCCTCCTCAATCTTTCTGTTTCGTGCGTTTTCCATCCAACGGTCGTGACATTCCTCCACAAGGGAAAGTCTGCGCCCCTGATCATCGTCAACGGGTGGCAGAACATCTTTCAGCACGTCAATGATACTGCGCCTGTAGTGCATCATCTTTTCCAATGATACCAAGTCGGCGTAAATCTTCGTGAGCCGGGAATCCACTTCACGGGCAATCTCCAGCCGGTCGCTTGACCAAAGCAGGTGATACATATCGTTTGTTTTCGTGTCCTCCTGCGGTTCAGTACGGGCATATTCAGTCGTTATCTTGCACTTCGGATATTCTTTCGCGATTTCCGCTATGCGGTCATTGACCAGTTTTGTCTTTTCCTTGTCGCTCATATCGGGGTCAAGCGTAATCACTTCCACCACATGGGTATCGGAATACTCCGTTGTCAAGTCCCAGGAGATTTGCAGGATAGCTCTGTGTATCTTGATGCCAAGGAAGTATTTGGGCTTTCGGGCGATTTTCAGTGTCGCCTTGAATGTGATGATGCCGTTGATATTCGGGATTGTGCCTTTTCGGACATAGGTGTAGCCGTTCCAGGAACCGTTGTCCTGCCAGGTGATATTGTAAGCCGTCTTGCAGTCTTGCATGATAGCCGGTATCCGGTAATAGTCATCGGTCTGCACATCGTTGTCGCTTTGGCCTTCTTTTTTTGCCTGTGCGATTTCCTCTTGCTTCTGCTGCCAGGCGGCAAGTTCAGGTTTCAACCTGTTTATTTCCGCTTTGTTCTCATTGTATTTCTGACGGAGAGGAACGGCATCCTCCACACTGGCATTGGCAATCTGTTTGATAAGCGATTCGTTTTCCTTTTCCAATGCGGATATTTGTGACTGGAGCGCGTAAACCTTGTTGTCCGCTTCCCGCTGCATGGCATCGAGTTCAGACAAATCCAGTTCCTCGCTTTCGGCTGTAGTCTTCATCGCGCACTCCTTGGAATGGGCGTTGAGCGTACTTCCGCATTTCCGGCACTTATACTGGGTTGTTCCCTGCCCAAGTGTCGCACCGTCCGAACAGGTGACACTGATTGTTACCGTTTCGCATCCTTTCAGTTTCTCTTCATTGGTTGCCTGGTAATAGTTCCGGCTGTCGGAAGCGATATAATAGACATAGCCGTCTTCGTTGTCGTTAAACTCAGACAGATGTGCATTAAGTTGAGCCTTGAATGTGTTCAAATCCATCGAATAGGAATCGAACACGTCTTCATAGACTATTTCCTCGTTGTTCCAGCTTTTCGTGACATGGATTTCGTAGGCGTATGCCTTCTTGGTCTGTTTCTTCCCTTTTTTAATGATATAGCTGGACTGGTAATAATTGATTGTGTAACTGAAGCCGTCATTGGCATTGTTAAGCTGCTGCACCCTGTTCCTTGACCATCCGGCATAGCGTTCCGAATTGGAAAGGGCCTGCTCCTTTTGCGATGCGTTGGGATAGAAGTTCGGATCGCTTGTCTTGAAGCGGGTCCATTCACCACCTTCAAGGATGCTCTTGTCATCTGTCGGGGGATAATAGTCGCAGAGGGAGACACTGCCACGGTCACGCCTTGCGATGTACCATCGCTGGGTGTAGTAATTCCCGGCTGTTTCGTCCAGATAATCGGTAATCCACGAAGTGAGGTTGTAGTCGCTGAACTTGAACAATCCTGCCACATTTTCTTCACCACCCACGATGCCCAGTATGGTCTGTCCGGCATTGTTCTCCAGTTGCTCGAAAAGTCCGTTGTAATGCTCGTAGATGTCAATGACCTTGCTGACTTTCCCGTTCATCAGCTCGTGAAACGAGTTCTGTTGCAGCAAGGCGTTCCCGATATTGGTGATTCCCGAAGTGGCAAGACCGGCTCCCATCTGGTAAAGTTTGTTCAAATCGGCTTTCAGGTTTTCCTTGGTGAAGTTGCCCGGCACTTTGGATATGTCATCAAAGAGCCGTTGCCAGTCCACGTTGCCAATCTCGGAGAGTTTTAAGATGGAGGCGATTTCTTCATTGATTTCCAGAAAGGTGATATCGGAGAAAGACAGAGTGCTGTTGGTGACAACGCTCTCGAACTGCATACAGAGGGATTTGGTGTCATCGCACACTTTCATCAGATAACTGCACCAATGGAGTGCGGTCTGTGGAGAACGGAGCATCAGTTTGGCGACAATCCATGTCTTCGGGATAATCTTGTGCGCCACCAAGTGATAAATCCTGCGGTAGTAGTAATTTTCGGTGGCACTGCTCCAGATGCCCAAATCAGTGAGTGCCTTCCTTTCCAGGAACTTGCTGGCAAATATTCCGGCAGTGGCCACTTCCGAAGCCTTGTAGTGTTTCAGTATATTCTGCACCTGCTCGTCATAATACGCTTCTGCAACGGTTCCAGTACCGTAGGCGGCAACCATAGCGGCAACGGTTTTCGCATCGAAGTTCACGCTGTAATACTGGGCATGAACTTGTTGGGCGAAAATCGTGGCTATTGTCATTATTATGAGAGCGAATCGTTTCATTGTTGTTTTGTCTTTGGTTGATGAAGATTCAATACCTTCCCGGCAGCATTCACTTTTTGGGCAAACGGCAGGGACTTGTTTATTCCGGAAGCATCCCAGTCAGCGCAATAACGCTCGATGGCTTCCTTGTGGCTGCATTGCAGTTCAGCCTTGTAGAGTTTCAAGGCTTCTTTCTCGGCCCGTTCCGTGGTATAGGTCATGTAACACTCATGCGGTTCCTCCACACCATACACACCGCTGGTAGTGCCACGGCGGATAAAGACCTCACGAAAGAACGAACGCCCCTCTTTATTCTCCAGTCGGTTGATGGTAAAGATTTTCTTGCAGTCCACGTCTGTCAGACCGAGAATAGCCTTGATGGTATCAAAGCGTTCACGGAACTTGCTTTGGTCAAGCAGCATTACCACATCGGAGTTGTTGATGATGGCCTCCTTGACAATCTCAGACCCGATGATGTCCTGAATCTCCTGTGTGACCACGCCCACTGAAGCCCAGAACTTTCGGGCGGTCTTATACATGAATTTGATGTATTCTGCCATAAGAGGGCTGGCTATGGCTTTCCATGCCTCCTCAATGACCAGGACTTTGCGGTTCTTCTTGATACGCATCTTTTGCAGGAACACGTCCATGATGATGAGTGTCACCAAGGGGAACAGGAGCGGGTCATCTTTTATGGAATCGATTTCAAAGACAATGAAGGTCTCGTCAAACAGCGAACTGTCCATGTTCTCGTTCAGCGTCTTGTCGTGGTTGCCACCTCGATAGAAATCTTTCATCATATACCGGTAGGTGGAAATGTCTATCCCGGTTATACTGTTTTCATTGCAGATGTCGGGAATGCGTTGTACGGAGAACTCATAGAATGTGTTGAATGACAGTGATTCCACTTTCAGTTCCTTTCTCCTGCGTTCTATCTCGTCTATGACAGTTTCTATCCGTGCGTTCAGTTCCGTTTCACTTTCAGCGCGATTGCCGCTTTTGTTTCGTTCGTCAATCAAAAGGCTTTTGCGCAAATCCTCCCGTTGGGGTGGGGTGAAACCATCGAAACCGTTGAAGTAGGTATCGTAATATTCGGTGATGACCTGCTCGATCAGCCTGTCTTCCGTTTTGGTGACCGTCCCTTGGCTGCCTTTCCAAATCAGCAGCACGAGATTTTTCAGGAAGCCTGTCTTTTCCACGTTCAATTCCTGCCTGTTGATGCGGAAAGGATTCATCGTAATCGGGCATTCTTCCGTGTAGGAGATATATTTTCCACCCAAATACTCGCACAGTCCCTCGTATGAGTTACCGGTATCTACTATTACCACATCCGTCCCTTGCTCGTGAAGCTGGCGCACAACGCTGTTCATGTGGAATTCATATGAGAGGAGTTTTGTAATTGAATATCAACTATATAAAAAAATAACGGTACAAAAATCCTACTAAGAAAAAAAGGAAGTATAAAAGCCGTTTGGGGAATAGAACCGAATAAAAAAGTTTGTTTTTGGGATGAAAGATTTAACAAAAACTTAACACTTGAAGAGTATTTTTATCTTTTGAAGGTATAGGTCGGAATGAAGCAAAAATCGCAAAGGACTTGTCAAGGGATTATCTTTTACCGCTGAAAAACAGAATCTTAAACGCTTGGAGAGCCAATAGAGGTACAAAAAGAGGGAAAATGAGCCTTGAAATGCTGTTTTTTACCTATCAGTGAGAGCTTTTTATGGGAATTTCATTACCTTTGTATTTGGATTGGGGAAACCCTGTCCGAGACATAGAAATTAAGAAGCGTTATGCTTATCTTGTGAATTGGAAACGTAGGAAATTTCACAATTACACACAAGGGTGGCATAGTGGTTCTCACGCTATAGCGTGGGCTGCTATTACTACATTCGTGTGTACAGGTTTCCTACGACCTCCAATTCAGAACGTGGCATTTGCAGTTCCACGCTTCTGCGTAATTAACGGCTCAATTGGAACTAAAAGAGCCATTGGCATAAGAAGAAAATGAGAAAATTTTTAATCGCAATCACATTACTCTTTGTTGCTGTAATCAATACTATGGCACAAGAACACCTTTCCTTTAAAGGTATTCCTATTGAAGGAAGTATGACTGAATTTTGCCAAAAACTGAAAACGAAGGGCTTTACACAATTGGGGCGCGACGACAATGTGACGACGTTCACAGGCGATTTTACAGGCAGACAGGCAACAGTCGGTGTCGGTGCGACAGATGATGGGAAAAGCGTTCACTCTGTTGTCGTTATATTCGATGAAAGTAGCGAATGGAATACTCTTGTGAATACTTATGACTATTATAAAGGCTTATATATTCGTAAGTATGGTGAGCCTTCTGCTTGCCGAGAACATAATCCGAGCCGTCAGGACAGCAATATTTCTCTCATGTACGAATTAGGACAAGGAACAGTTACTTATGCAAGTGCTTGGAATGTCACTGGTGGAACTATTGAATTATCAATCGAGAAAGCTGGTTATTCTGACGGTGTTGTTATTATTCGATACCGTGATTCTCAAAATGTAGAAACCAAAATCCAAAAGGATTTGGAGGATATATAACAATAGGTGTTAAGCATACGAGCCTTGACTATTAGTTAAGGCTCACCTTGTTAACTAATAAATAAAGAATAATTATCATTGAATATGAAAAAATGGCTTATTTACGTGCTTGGTATAATCACAGGTGTTATACTCACATTTGCTTTCGCATTTTGCATTAATCTATCTAACAATTCGGGAATTATTGGACTTGAAATGTTTGAAGAACCCGGAGATTATATGGAATACTCACAATTTAGGGTGTTCCAAGTGGTAGAATCTGGGTGTGCATTAGCCCATGCCGATGACTCTTTTGGTGCAATAGTTTTTATTATACCAAATGAAAATCAACAGTTCTATGATGATCAAAAAATCGTTCTTAAAAACGATCAATGCGCTCAACATGTGGGAACTTATAAATACAACACCAAAATGGAAATAGAAAAAACAGTTCCGGCTATTAGAATAATTGACGGTGTAGAATTGCCTAAATCAAATAAAACAGTTTCAGCTAAAAATAATTCCGGAAAGACATTGTTTGACAAACCAGGAGATTGCGTAAGCCGGAAAAATTTTGAAGTGCAGGAGGTCTTGGAATCTGGTGATGCTATTGCACTGGAAATTAGAGAGACTATAGGGGGACATATATTTACTTCTGATTTAGAAGTCTTAATATTAGCTCAAGAGGGCAGCAATTTTTACAATAAACAAATAGTGAAAGCTCCTCATGGAAAATGCGCAAGACAAATTGGGAACTATAAGTATCAACCATATGAATATGGAGATACAAAAGTAATTCCTATAATTGCTTTCAAGTAAGCATTTGGGTCTTGCGATTTCATCATTCAAACATCCTGCATAGCGTTTTATTAAATTATCGAATAATCATCAATGCCACTCACGTTTATCATATTCCCTATTTGTTTGATAATAGGTGTTGTCTATCTTGTTTATGTCAAACGAAAAGAACGGCAACTTATCGAACAGGTTACGCCCATTACTCGTGGCGAATGGTCGGAACGGAGAGTGGTACTGAATTTATTGAAAGGTGGTATTAATCCTAAAGCCATATTTCATGACTTGTATATTCAAAAACCGAATGGGGAATACACGCAAGTAGATGTAGCCGTTGCGACAAAAGCGGGCATTATTGTGTTTGAAGTCAAGGATTATAGCGGTTGGATTTTTGGTAACGAACATCAGAGGTATTGGACACAGTTATTGGCGTATGGTAAGGAAAAACATCGCTTCTATAATCCTGTTATGCAAAATTCCGGACATATTCAAGCCATTAGGCAATGTTTACCGCAAAATCCCGGCATTCCAATTTATTCTGTTATCGTATTCTTCGGGAATAGTGAGTTTAAGAATGTTACTTGTAATGCAAACAATACTTTTATAATATATCCTCGCTCTATACGTCAGGTAGTAGCCGAAATTTTGATGCAACCTAATGCTAATTATGGTAACAAATACGAAATAATGGATGTATTTGCTAAGGCAGTGCAAAACGGCAATGACCCGATGATTGTTTCTTCACAAATCAATTCTGCTGCATATTATGGTCGCAATACGCCTCAATCTACATATACTATATCTCTCAACTCATTATTCCGCTTCGGTAGGTTCTCGCACAGAAGAGGATTTTGGTAGTCCATTCATCATCAGAGTTTTTACATCTTTATTCCGTTATCTTGTCCTCTCTCAATCTTCCAATCATACTTACCCTCTGCCACATCGCCCACCTCATTGAGTGTGTGGCGATGTTTGATTTCATCAAAAGGCTGCCTGTGTTCCGCATAACCACACAGCCATGTCCCCACTGCCTTTTGTTGGTCGGTGGTTTCCCCATATTCCTGCATTACGTTCTTGATGTCGGCGGCTTCGGACGGGGCGAATATTGATTTGTGCTGTTCCGTACCGAAATGGATAATCGCATCAACGGCTCGCCTGAATATCTCGCTTGCCTTATAGAGAATATCAGCAAGCAAATTCAGAATGTCCCGGCTCGATTTCAGCGCACCTTGCAGCAAACGGATTGTCTTGTCTTTTTCTTCTGTGGCTCGGATCACCGCCATACTGATGCGGTGCTGTTCCCCGGTCTTCTGCTCCTGAAGCTGCCGGACAGCCTTGTCCCTCTCCATGCCGAGTGAACGGTTCTGCGCCAAAGCCCTGTCACGCTCGGCTTCGATTTCCTGCTTCTCTGTGGCTAATGCCCTTGTCCGTTCCTCCACCTTGTTGTTTACGGCACCGGGAAACGCTTTCCTGATACGCTCGTTCTCGGCTTTCAATCTGGCATTTTCCTTTTCAATGGCTGCGTACTTGCCTTTGCCCAAAAGGTTGGCAATACCGGATTTTATGTTGTCCGTGTTCTCCCTGTCGGCTTTCCGTGCCCGTTCCTCCTTGTCGGCAATCTCGCTGTCGAGTTCTGCGCTGCGCCGTTCTTTCTCCTCGTTCCCGGCTTTTAGTTTTTCCTGCTCCGTCTTGGCTTTGTCCGCCTCACGGAGAGCCACATCCCTCTCGGCTTTGGCTGCATCCTTTTCGGCTTTGGCTCGTTCGGCTTCCTGCTTTTGCTTGGCGATGATGTAGTCCGTGCGCTCCAAATGCTTCTTGCCTGTTATCTCTTTCGAGGTGCCCCTTTCCATTTCCAGACACTCGGCTAACAGCGTCTGCATATCGCCCATGTCTTTCCCGTTCAACTTGCAGGATTTGCCCGTGTCATGGTTCATCCAGTCCCAAACGATATGGGCGTGAAGGTTTGGCTTCCATGTGGCAGCTTCACCGGGATTGACGTAATGCCCCTCGTCCCGGTGGATAAATATTTGCAGTGGTGTGATTCCCCAACGTTCCTTACACACCTCGCAGAAATGCTGCAGCTGCTTCATCGTGGTGTCTTCCTTGATTACGACAACCCCCTCCTTGATTGGCGTGCTGCCCCGTACTATGGTCACCTTTCCCGTCTTTTTGTTCACCTTTTTCCGGTCTTTTGTCTGCATCGCCCGACCTGTCTTCTCCTTGACCATTGCGGCTATCTGCCTGTTGCGTTCTTCGAGCGAGGTTTTGCCCAGTTCAGGTGCTACCCATTCCTCGTTTTTCGCCATGAGGTCAGTACGGACGTATATCTTTTCCTTGCGGATATTGGCGAGATATTCCGCAGTCCGCCTGTTATGCGGTCCGCTGCTTCTCACATTGCAGGGCTTTATGTTGATTGATGTTTTCTTTGCCATAGGTTTGCTTGTTTTTTGAGTTTCACGTGTGGGTTATTAGGGCTTCGCCTTAATCGGTGGGTGCAGGGAGAGGGTCACTTCCTGCTCCGGGTTCTTAGGGGTGGAAACCACTAAGCGGAGTTTCCAAAGAGAGGGTCACTCTTTGGTCGGGGGTGTTGGGGGCAGACAGTCCTCCGACCGGGTTCTTAGGGCAGCGCCCTGAGTGGGACGGGGCAACGCCCAGCCCCTCGGGAGAGCCCACAACTTTGGAGCGTAGCGGAGAAGTTATAGTGGGCTATACCGGGACAAGCCCGGTCACTCACGCCACGCCAACGAAGTCCCTCTTGAAATCCTGCGTTCTGAGCCGTTCAAATTCTCTTCCCTGTATTCGGGTATGTTTCGCTGCCAATCGTGCCGTCTTGCGCCTCTTTTGGGCTTTCTGTGCCGTCATCGTCGGGTGTCCTGTTTGTATCAGACAAACAAACTTCCTGCCCGTTCTCTGACGGGGTGGGAATTACAGGCGAACAGAGGGAAGGAAAAAGGGCTGTTGTGCTGTCCGTATTCCGCACCCCGCTTTGGCTGCCACCCGGTACGATAGTCTGTTCACCCACTAACGGCAAATCATCGGAAAGAGGTGTCCGCACACTGCCCGTCTCTCCTTTGGTGGTAGCCGAAGGTCTGACATAATGGGGGTTGGTCACGAGGACACCCCCGACATACCAGCCTGTAAGAAAATGCAGGGTATGAATGGAAGTGCGGTTGTTGGTTCGGGTGGTCAGCATACCAAGCCGGTTAAGGCTGTCAACGAGCTTGCCGATTGTCTTGCGGTTGCATCCCAAGTATTCCGCCAGTTCCACGTCGGAAGCCGCCACCTGTCCCACCTCCAAGACAATTTCAACACCCTTGATTTTATAGACAGTTCTTGCCCGTACCGCACCGGTCATCAGCCGATGCAGGCACTTCTGCCTGAAAGCGGAAAATTTGCCTTTCAAAAGAAAATCCCACTGCCCGGTAGAAAGAATGGTGCAGTAGTGTATGGTCTGTTTGTCCTTGCACATAGTCTATGATATTATGGTGTTACAACGGTCAGCTACATGCCGCCTGTTTTAAGTGAATCCGGTTTGCGCCTCTTGCTGCCACGCAATGCCTCAAGCCGTTTGTTAAACTCTTCCTCGTTGCCCGTTCCCGATGTTCCGCCCTGCTCAATCCAAGCGATGATTTCATTCTCGAAGAAATAGAGTTTGTTGCCCCTCTTGTGGTAGGGAATGCGCTTGTCGGATGTCATGGCGTAAATGGTGGAACTGGATTTGTTAAGCAAGGTCGCCACATCGTCCAAAGTGAGCAACCGCCTTTCCTGTCTCTGCCCTGTATTGCCCAGCACTTTCTCCACCTTGTCCGCAAGCTGTCCGACTTTTTCAATCAGCATGGAAACAGCCTGCGGGAGTTGTTCAAATGTGATGTTATCCATATATCTGTCTCCTTGTTTTATTCTGTGTGGTTCATTATTTCAGCGTTATCTGTTCGGAAGCCTTGCGCTTCAGGTCGTTCACCACGTCCGCATAGACCTGTGTGGTTGCCACATTGCTGTGCGTGAGCATCTTCGATATGGTGTAGAGGTCTGTCCCGGCGGCAAGCTGCAGGGTCGCGTAGGTGTGCCGAAATCCGTGAAAGGTGATGTGCTTCGTTATTCCGGCAGACTTTATCCAGTCTTTGAGATACAGGGGGAGAATGGTCTGCGTAAGCCCCTTGAACACCTGCCCGGTGGAACGCTCACCGCACAGTGCGAGTGCTTCATCGGACAACGGCAGCACGGCTTCCGTCTTTGTCTTCTTGGTGACGATGTGCATGCACCAACCACCGTCCGCACCCTTGATGATGTTCTCCCACTGCAAGCGGATGATGTCGCTAATGCGCAGTCCCGTAAGGCAGGAGAATAGTGCGGCAGTCCTTATGACAGGCTTCTCGCAAGGCGTGTCGGCAAGCATTCTCACCTCTTCGAGCGTCAGGAACTCACGCCTTGTGCTGCTTTCCTTTGCGTGTTTCAGCCGTGGGGCGATGTTCTCCTTTATCCGCTTCTCCTCATAAGCGATGCGCAAGACACATTTCAGCTTGTTCAAGTTGTTGTTGGCGGTGGAAGCCATTATCTTGGTTTTGGTCTGCGTGGTGAGGGACAGCATGTAGGTGAGGAACCCCTGGCAGTATTCCACCGTCAAATCGTCAAAGGTGCAGTTACCACCGCAATACCTTTCAAAATGCTTGTAGGCGGTATTCCAGTTCCGGAAATTGTCATCGTCCGCCATTTTGGAACGGAAATACTCCAAGAAACTCTCCTTTCCCCTGTTGCGGTCAAGGAAACCGTATTCCTCATTGATTATGGCTTCGGTTCTGCGGCATTTGATAAGTTCCGCATTGCGGAGCATGGTCTTGTTGAACTCCGCCTCGAACTTGTCCGTGGGATTGGCATAGATGTATATACCGAGATACTCCCGTCTTGTCGGCTTGCCTGTCTTCGGGTGTCGCACGGGCGGATAGAAGTCAAGATACAGCGACAACTGCCCGTTCTTGATAGGTCGCTTCCTGACTGTCACTTTCGTACAAATATTTGTCATATCGGTTATGTATTTAATTGTTGTCTGATTCATTTTCCTGTTCTCTCTTGGCTTTCGTGCTTGCGCTCTTACGTTCCGCTATCTTCCGGGCTGCGTCCCAGTCGGCTTTGAGATAGTAAAGGCGGTTGCCGTGTATGCGCTTTGTCCTTACCCCATGGGTGAGGGCGAACCTGCGGACTTGGGTCTTGCCCAGACCGAACAGGCGCATGATGTCGAAACAGGAATACCAGTGCTCCGACAAGTTGCTGCCCAAGCGTTCCGCCTCCTCCGCCATAGCCTTGTCCACCTCCGCTTTGGGAAAGCACTTGGTGGCGTTGGCTTTGATGCAGGGTATCGAGTAACGCATACGGAGATTGTAAAAGCGTCCGTAGGTATAACTGAACTTTTGGCATATCTCCGCCATTGTATAAAGGTCGTTTCCGGCACTTTCGCTGTCCGTGAACGTGTCACGCACGGACTGCTTGTAGTTTGCCGCCGGAATGAGCTGCCGTTTTTTCGGGCTGCCCTTGGGCTTGTTCTTTCCCTCTTGTCGGGAAAGTTCCGTATTCTCTATGTTCTGTCTGTTACCGTCCATTTTCTTCTTTTTAGTCTTTTTCTCCTGCCTTGCGAAGATTGATACGCTCCGCTTGCAGTAGGTTGTTTCCTTAATCATCAGGAAGAAATCTTCTCTGGTGATTAGCGTAATGTGGTATGTCAGCCTGCAAGCCCGGAGCGTACCGTTATATATAAGGTTGTACACGGTGCGGTTGCTCACTTGCAGAAGGTCTGCCACTTCCCTGATAGTGAGGAAAGGCTTGTCTGTCATATCCCAGCCATAGCCGGGCTGACCTGTTAAATTGTGTTCATTATGACGGTCCATTATCGAAGAAATTTAATTGCACGCTGTTGAAAGCTGTTGTACGTTGTTGAAAGGTTGTCGTGCCGTGTGACCCCTCCCACGTGGTACAACTGCGGTACAAAAATACTCCAATAAGGACTAAACGCCAATAGCCGAATTTTCCGTTTGTTAAAACATATTAGCTGTAAATCAAGGTTTTACAACACCCGATTTTGCAGCCGTTTGTCTCCGTTTTGACCTCTGAAACTTCCATGTGGAACGACTTGCCGCTGCCACTTGGACCTAAACAGAAAAAATTGCTGTTGTCGGTCAATTTCTCCGCGCCCTCTTTTCCTGTGATGTCGATAGCCACAGGCACGCCTTGCCTGTCCGTGTAATATATCTTCAAAGGAGTTTTCTCGCTATGCAGGATGCGTTCCTTGTACATCAGACAGGCTGCCGCATCACCCAAGGTAAGGAAACGGTCATAGTCGGGATTCATACCGTAACAGTTGCCCGGAAAGGAATTGACGAACAGCTCCAACTGGTTGTAGGCTCTTTTGGAAATATGGATGCCCATCCTTGAAAACTGGTTTTCCAGATGGTTGGTGCATTTGTGGATGTCGGTGTCCGCGGACATGGCTACTACAAGATTGTAGTGCGTATAGACCAGTTGCTTGCTTTCCCTTGCCACCACCTCCTGCACACGTTTGATGTCCTCTACCGCCATCTGGTTTCCGGGATTGGGCATACTCGCATGGCGGTTCTTCTTTTTGTCAAGCAAGGCCAGTTCTCTCTTTTGGTTGGGAATGAATATCATCTGGTTATACACCACCGCTTCGGTATTGGGAATGCCGGACACAACCGACACCAGATCCATCGGCATACTGCTGTTGTTGACTTCCACGTTGGTGTAGGGATGGATGACAGACGGCAGGCTCACGTTATCCACATCCACAAGGCTATACACCTTGCACCGTTTGTCTCCCATGGAGATACATTCGTCATCCACCTTGAAGTTAGTCATCGAGACTACCTTGTCACGGAAGTTCATGGCGAAATAACGGTCAACATATTCATTGACTTCCTGCCTGTTCAGGAATCTCACCTGTACGCCGGCATCACGCAGCTGGTCGTGAACCTTGCGTATCTTTACAAGGAAGTCTCGCCACTTCTTGCCGTCAAAAGAAAACAGACGGCTTTTCTTGACTTCCTGTGTGATAGTCAGGTAACATTCGCTGTCGGTATAAGGTCTGCCGTTGAAGTAACGGAAATAGGATGTGGAGAGAAATTCACGGTTCTCGTCACTCTCTTCCGTGAACTTTTTCCGGATAAAAATATCCTGCTTGTGTATGGCATAGCCTTCTCCCAAAGTCTGGGCAATGGCGGTGAAAAGTTGCGTGAACTCATAGTAAGAGTCGATATTGGCGCAATATTTCTGTACCGGGTTCTCCAGTTTCAGCACGGCAGAATATTCTCCAGTCTTGGTATATATCACACCAATCCCGTTCGCTTCTTCCACGGAGAAATAGATGTCCTGAAAGATGCGTTTCCGCTTGCCGCCAGTTCCAAAGGCATAGACCGACACGGCCATGCCCACGCAAAGGGCAATGAAGACTATGAAAACATATATAATCATTCGGCTGTTTACAATTAAGGGCAGGCTGACCTATTGAAAGGTCAAGCCCACCCACGTTCAACATTCAATATATCCATTCATGGTCAAATGGTTTTCTGTTACATTTTCTTTGAGTAGGCATAGATGAACACCCCACGTTCCTGCCGTTTGCTGTGCAGTCCCTTGCGCTGCTTGAACAGAATCAGTCCCACACCGCTTGTCACGGTGACGGACAGGATAATCAGGGCAAGGACGAATCCTGCCATACAGTAGGCTATGATGAAGCCGACAATGGCGATGCCTATCGTGGCTGCCGCCCAATAGATGTAGCGACCCTGAATACCCATAAATTCAAGGGGACGTTGCAGCCCCTTGAACAATGGATAATCCGGATAGTGTTCCTCTTTCCCGTTCATGATACCTGCGGTTTAGGAGAGTCCGAAGAACAGAGGAAGTGCCTGGGCTGCCGCGATAAGGAAGATGCAGGCTCCGACCACCATCATGATCTTCTTCTTGACATCCTGCTCCTCGTTGTTCATCGCGATATATACCGAGATCGCACCCACTACGGCTACCACACCGGCAATGGCGTAACAGAGTTTCACCACGATAGGAACATACTTGGCGATTTCCTCGCTCACTTGGGTCAGAGCCGCTGTCCCGGCCGAGTAGTCTCCTGCGGTAGTCTGTGCCATCAAAGCGGTCACACCGCACATTACCATCAGGCAGGTCATTTGCGTTTTCTTTGAAGTCGCGATTTTCTTTGCGAATCGTTTTACTTTTTCAAACATACTTGTCTTGTTTTAATTGAACTTTATTGATTGTTTTACACTCGTGATTTTCTAAATTCGATAGCCGAAAAATGCCGGAAAGACTATTGTCGCACCGATGATGAAAAGGCAGGCTCCGACCAGCGTGAGTATATGCTTGGTGATTCCGTCCTCGCCCGTGTTCATCTTGATGTATATCTGGAATGCGGCTATGACCGCAAAACCTCCTGCAACCGCGTAAATGATGTACTGGACATAGAGCATCATCGTCACCACATAGTCGTGCATGGAAGCCAGCGCGTCCGCTCCCCACGAGTAGTTCACGCCGCCGCTTTTAGCGAAGACGGAACAAGGGAGCAGCGCACATAGTGCGCTTAGTATTCTTTTGCCATTGTGTCGGGTCATAGTTCATCAATTACGTTCTTGGTGGTTACACCTCTGTCCGGATGCAATTCTCCAATGCCGTTTTGAATCATCAGCTTGTACAGCTCCGCAGAGTTATAGGGATTGGAGAAGGTAACCTGTGTCTCTTCCATGTTAGCCTTGACTTTGTTGTTCAGAGCCTCGATGACATCCTGTTTTGGCTTTTCGTCTGTGGAATTTGTTTCCTCCGATACATTCTGTGTCTCATCGATGTAGTGGGTCTCATACTCGTTGTCACCGATATTGAAGCCCTTGTCGTTCTCCACCACGCTGACGCTTTCTTCCTCGTCAAAATCGCTCACGTCAAATTCTTCTTCTCCGGATTTTATCTTTTCTTCGTTTTTACCATAAAGGTCTCTTGCTATCATCACAGCGTAGTAGATGATGTATGCCACGGTCAGCGCAATGGCGAAGATGAAATATGCTTTCATATCTTATAGTCTGATTTTAGAATATGATTAAAATATGAACGCAAAGGAAATACAATAATTTCATACTACGAAATATCCTCGTGAAAAGCGGCTGAATATTAAACATTATTCCGAGAAAATCTAAAATCATACTCAATTATCATACTTTGACGGGTTTTGTCCGGGGTAATAAACAAGAAAAGCCCTCCGTATTTGGGAGAGCCTTTCGCTGGTTGGAAGATTTCTATCAGAGGGAAGACAAAGACTAACGCCTTTTACCTCTCAGATAGTCATTCAAATCTTTGTAGTTGTAGTAACTTTCGGAGTGGTCGATTACCTTTTCCCCGTAAAGTCCGGTAATAGTTTCGACTGTTTTTCGCCCGGCAAGGTCGTTATCCAGATAGCAATGGATGGTGGTGTACCGTTCCAGTTCCACAAGACACTTTTTCAGATTACTGACTGAGTTCATCACGAGAAAATCGGTAGGGCTGTCGATGCAGACATGATAGTCTCCTTTTCTATTAAGTTCTTGGTAAGACAAGAAGTCCATAAAACCCTCGAACACGCAGACATGGTTTTGGATTATATCCTTGTTATACCTGATGACGGATATGTCTTTCCCCTTTATACATCCTTTATAATAAGGATTGCGCACCTCGTAACCGCCGGTCTTGTTTTCAAAGGCTATGGCGAAATAGTGTCTTTTGCGTAGCTCATAATGAATTTCCTTACAATACAGCCTGCCGATATTCTCACTGATATACCTGGAACGGAGGTAAGACAACAAGGCATGGTGGCTCAGTTCTCTTACTTCCACGTTTTCCATTTCTTCCTCGATAGGACAGGGACGGACACTCCGGCTTTGTAACTGTTGAAAGGGTACACCAATGGCATTCTCGCTGATGCGGAGCAATACCACACTTACATTGCCAGTACGATAAAGGTGTTTTCCCAGTTCTATGATGTCACCTCCGGCAGAAAGCCCAAAGTCGTACCATTCGTTCAAATTATCGTTGACCTTGAACGAGGGGGTACGTTCCTCTCGCAATGGGGAGAGATACCAATACTGGCAGCCACGCGCATTGACCGGAGAATGTCCTATTATCCGCAGATATTCCACGAGCCGTATCTGTTTCGCTTCTTTTATATTCATTTTAGTATGGTTTACTTATATATACCCACAAACTAAACCATACTGCTTAGAGATGGAATGAACTATTATAGGAGTAGGTACGGCCGTTTTTTGTAATGGCATGATGTTCCAACAGAAATTTACACAAGTTTACCAGTGTGTTTCTTCCTCGTGAATACCCAATGCTTTCATATCCTTTTTTTAGGGCATCAAGCAGAGACTGATAGCCATATTCTGCACTTTCTGCGAATGTTGATTCCAGGGCAGTTCGGTGTTGCTGCTCGGTCATATCCGTATAGGAAGTCAGTCTGTCCATTTTGTTCTTTTTGAATTGATGCTCTTTTACCAAGTGCGGGAGAGAGTCTTCTCCGATTTCAAATGCGAAAGGTGTAAATTCCCTGTCCCTTATGTGCATGGCCCTTACTTCGCTGATTTTTCCATTTTCATTGTTTTTTGATATTTGCAGGATAGTCTCGGCCTTATTGTTCAGTTCTGTTCCTATATGACCTCTGGTATTGTCATCGCCTTTGTTTAGATGTAACACGGTGTGGATATGCAGCTCGTAATAGCTTGACCATCTCATCAGTTCATTGATTATGTCAAGGGATTCACTGGGACTGTTTATGTCATGGATTAAATCACGGATGCCGTCAATGATTACGAGCCCGATGTTTTGCTCTTCGTGGAGTGCCCATCGTATAATATCTCTCCTTTGGTCGGGAGTGTATTCACGCAGAACCAAGAATTGGATGTTGTCATTTTCCTGGTCAGTAGGCAATCCTGCCAGTTTGAGGATTCGATGAAGGACTTTGTGGCAATGGCACTTGCTTTGTTCAGTGTCGATGTATAGGATTCTATTCTTGCAAGACGGCAGTTCTGCCTTATATTTTAGAATCTCTTTTCCGGAAAGAGCAGACGCGACAATGGCACTGACATTAAATGTCTTTTTGCTTTTGGGTTTGCCCGTGGAAGCACTGAAATTTCCGATTGTGGCAATGGTAACACCGTCTATTTGTACGATTTCCTGTGGAAACTCATATTTTTCGGTAACACTCAGCCGTATATATTTCAATAAAGACTTATATTTGGCTTCGTCTATCCGATAATTGTTGGGTTGTATCATATCAGGTTGCATTATTTTTTTTCTCCTTTTGTTGGTTTGTTCTTACTTTTTTGTCCCAATGTGTAAGCGATGACATTGGCTTGCCTTTCTATTTCTGCATTGGAGAAACAGGGGTTGCGCTTTATCCATCGGTTCAGGTCATCCCTGAGAATGAATATGTTTTTCCCATTCGGCTTATACACGGTAAGTTCTTTCTGCATGGTTAACTTATAGACATAGCCTTTGGACACTTGTAGATAGGCGGCTACCTCGTCTATATTGAGAAACTCTTTTGCGGCATAAGCTATCTTTTCCACATTTTCAAGATGGGATAGCAGTTCGGCCAAAGAACCGAATCGTTTCAGGTAATTTTCAACATTCAGAATTTCCTGCTGAAAATTTTCCAAGGAGTTGTTTTCGAGGAATGATTTCAATCCTTCGATACGAGAGAGTAGTAAGTCTATTTCTTTTCTATTCATAATTCTTCTTTTGTTATAGCAGCAGGTTGCCCTATTGTTTGTACTTGATTTCTCATTGCCCATTCGCAAAGTTCCTTTCTATTGAAATACACCAATTTGCCGTTTGGCTTGTAGTGTGGTATTTGCTTGAGAGAAGTGAGTTTGTAGATATAACTCTCGGACAAACCGAGATAAGCAGAAGCTTCAGCGGTAGTCAGTACTTCCTTGACTGCCCAAATACGCTCTTTCAACTGTGCAATGTAATTCTCGATGGTCTGGATTTTATCCACTTCGTTGATCTTTTGTTCTAACGATTGGAGCCGTTCAAAAGGTTTCTCCGTTGCCATCATCGAAATCATGTTCTCCATTTTGGAGAGCATCTTATTTTCATTTGTCGTTCTTCGATGTCTCATTGATTGATGCTGTTAAATTTGACAATGCGAGGTATGCCCTCCGTGGGTAATCGATTACGGAGGGCAAAGGTAGATGAGTATATTCGCTTGATTATGTTGAGATTATTGAGTATCAACACAATTCTCAATACAACTCTCAACAATTTGTTATTCCTTTGTTATACTTCTCTGTTTTTGATTAGAGTGATATACTTGTCTATGATTGCCAAAAACTGCTTATCTATGGCGTTGGGAGTGGTGTCTTTTATCCGATTGAGGGTTGATGACATATCGTGTTGGGTCAGTAATTTCTTCCTTGAAGAACTGATGACAAGATGTTTTTGGGCAATTACCGATTGCCAGTTATAGGTTATCACATCGTGTGAAGCCAGTTTATCCAACAATAAAACCAATTTGCTGTTGTTTCTTGAAGTCACAGTCTGCAATGTGTCTGCCGCATAACAAATGGCAACATTGTCTGCATCCAAAACTTCCTTAAACAAACAGACCTCATTGGCAAGCTGCACAATGAGGTCCAGAGTATGTCTGTCAAGTAAAGGTTTGATGTTGGTATTCTGATTGGTCTGAATAGGATTCCCCGGACTGCTGTTGTCGGACTCGGTAGCGGATTCCGACAGGTCAATGGCGTAAAATTCGTTCAGAAGTTTTATGATCCCATTTTCGTCCAATAGGTCATGGTCGAAATGTTTGCGAATCAAAATTTCATGCTTCCCCAGAAGCTCTATTACCGTGTGGTAATTCTTTAGATGTTCATTCTTGCTCCAGGCATCATTCGCATCGTGAAACCGATGGGAATGGGTAAAGTCAAGCACGTATCGCCTGTAACTTTTTTGCCGTGTGGTGACTTCGTCTTTGTAAGACTTATGGGCTTGCTCAACCAACCGGAATAGCCCTTCTTTACCGGTCTGCGCAGGAGTCCATTGGAAACCTCGCATCGCTCTTTTCAAAAAGAGAGAGGTGCAAAGATAATTTCTTTGACATAAAACATTATTTTAAGTATTGTTGTTTGCCACCTTTGCGTTGATGGCATTTTTGTTTTGAGTGCTAAGATAGTTATCTGCAATGGTTTTAAGTTGAATGTCGTATGTGTCCATCAATCCTTTTTTTACTATAAAACGAAAATTACTATCCATACTTTCTCTGTTAGGTACTTTATCATTTTGCAAGCGGAAGCAGTTTACGCATTTTACCCATACATCATAGGGATTGTGTTGCTTAAAGGCCAAATGTACAAAATACATAAGTGAAGTCTGTGTTTTCATCCATACTATAGGATGTTCAAATACCGTTTCATCGAAAATACCTTTGAATGCGGTAAATGTGGTGTCGGAGGAGATATATCCACCGTCAAGTAGAGCGGAGAACATTAAATGTATCTCATCTTCGCTATTCGGACTGTAAAATACAACTTTGCTCGTATGAATGAGCCGTTCATCAGAAGTTTCTTCATTGAACGTATTTTCAATGTGGTTGAACTTATCACAGATAGTCTTTAATTTAACATCATACCTATCCAACCATCCGGCTCGCTTAATCCAACTGTAACCTGATACAAAACAAGCTTTGTGCGGAGTGTGTCCGTTTATGCTGAAACAACATTCTCCTTTTATCCACAAGTCCTTCTTGTTGAATTTGTAAAATGCCTGATAGACGAAAAAGGACAACTGCCGTTGCGTTTTAATCCATTCTACCGGCTTGCGGAATGTCTTTTTATTGAAAATGCCGACAAATGTTTTCAAGCCAGTATCAGGTGCGATGTATCCGTATTTCACTAAATCTCGATACAACACTGCTATATCTTCTTCACTCTGTGGTGTGTAGAATGTCTCTGTCTGATGCGTTGGCTCAAATTCAGTAAAGTCAACTTCAGAGTAGAGGGCTTTGGTCGTTTCGTAAAGTCCCGTATTGTATCTCGGAACACGCCAAGTGCTGAATCGCTTTCCATATTCCCTTTTCCATTGCTTTTCAAAAAGGATGTAGGTGCTGGGAAGTTTGCAGATGGTAGATACAGCATAGGCTATCACTTTCAGTTGCAGCGGCTTCGTTTGCGGCATCGGCTGATAGTGTTCATCCAAAAGACCTGCGCGTATGGCTCTTTGTAATAATGTAGCCACCTGTTCATTGGCTAAAGGCTCAATCAAATCTTTATATTCGCCTTTCACCTCCTCTTCTTGCCTTTTGCAAAGTGACAGCAACGCTTGCATATTGTTCGCATAACAGTCAATTACCTTGACGTATGCAGAATCAATTTCCAGCCTATGACTTTGTACATAGTTTACGACAGGAACGGTAAATTCGTTATTTGTTATAAGGTTTGCCAAAAGAGGAGAGGGAGCTTGTTCCATATATAGACAAATCTCTTTCGCCCATTTTCCGATATTCATCCACGAAGAGTCAAGTGCTTCAAATTCGATTTCGTCATCCAAATCCAACTGGCTTTTCATTTCGCCGACGATTCGGGTAATCTTCGTTATCTTTATAACGGTTTCTTGCCTTGTCATAAGCACGGGATTTAATCAATGTCCGGAATCAATGATACGGCATTCTGCTTGTTTTTGTCAAGCACCTTTGCATAAATTTGTGTGGTCGCCAACTCTTTGTGTCCTAATAGTTTTGATACTGTGTAGATGTCTGCGCCCAAGTCAAGCATAAGCACAGCGAAGGTATGTCTCCCGCAGTGGAAGGTCAGATTCTTATTGATATTGGCAGCCATGCTCCAACGCTGTAATTCCAATGAAGTCCAAGCTCCGTATGTAAATCCTGTAAAGACGGGATCTCCGGGTTGCCTCTTTCACCGAGGTATTTTTCTGCCTGTGAGGAAATGTCAAGATACTCCTGTCCGCCAGTCTTCTTTTGTTTGAAGACGATTCTCGTGTAGTCTCCAAATTTTTGAACTTCGCTCCATGTGAGTTTCTGAATATCGCTTTTGCGAAGTCCGGTCAGGCACGAAAAGAGGAAAGCTCTTTTTAGAATAGGGTAGCGGCAAGGAGTAGCAGCCAACTGTTTTACCTCTTCCAAGGTCAGATAGTCACGCTTTACTTCTGCGGCTTTGAATCCCTCGATTCCACGCAAAGGATTTACAGGTATGATTCTTTCATCGTAAGCCTGGTTGATACAGGCGCGGAGCTTATTGAAATAAGAGACTTTTGAGTTTTGGGACAAGCCTTGAAACACATCCCTTTCTCTACGTGGGCCGGTACGCTTGTGAGTGTCTTTTTCCACATTATTCAAAAAATCCTTGAAGCCGTTTATAAACTCCGGAGTAATATCTTTGAATGTGGTTTTCTCATCACAATAGATTTCGAGATAACGCAAGCAGCTTCTCCAGTTACCCCAGTTTCCCTCAGATTCAGGATTCTTGTGTCTTTCTTCAACCATCTTCCGATAGTATTCCAAAAAAGGAGTATCTTCTTTGAATTGGCGAGTGAAAGAATACTCTCCGTTCTGCATTTCAATGAGGCGTTTGGATTTTATAGCCTGAGCGGTTGCCAATGTCTGTCTGTTCTGCTCACGCTCCAGTGGAGTAGTGGCATCGATCAGATAAAGTTTCAAATACTCTTTCTGACGTTTCCCATTTCTGTAGATGTCGAGATACAAGCTCACGTTACCGTTTGCCAACTTCTTTTCCCGTAATTTTACGGGTTCTTTCTGGATTGTTGTTTTCTTAGTCATAGCCTGTTTCTATTTTAATGAGAGATGTGATTCATTGTCTTTGGGGGACAGATTTTTGTCCCTCGCATCCCTTTCGGGGGACAATCTGGGGACAAAAATACGAAAAAAATATGAAAACAGGCAGAAAGTATGGAGAAAAAGAGAAAATACAAATTCTCATAAAATCATTGATTTATCGCATTTTACGGATTTATATTTTCTCTTTTTATGCTTTTCTTTTCTTTATGTCACTTCCCGATGCAAAAATTCTTAAATATATTTCCCAATACCTCATCCGTCGTGATTTGTCCCGTGATTTCCCCGAGATAATGAAGGCATTCCCGAATGTCTTGTGATACAAACTCACCACTAAGATAGGAGTCCAGTCCTGTGATGACTCGCTCGATGGCTAGGCGGGCATGGGAGAGGGCTTCGTAATGGCGGGCATTGCTGACGATAACATCTCCTGAATGAAGAGCGTTTAGGTTGATCGTGGAAACTAGCTCGTCCACCAAGTGATGGATGTTATATCCAGTCTTTGCAGCAATCGGGAGAATCTTTTCCCCGGAAGATAGAGATGTGATTTGTGACAAGATCATGTTGGCAGAATCTGTTTGGTCTGTCTTGTTGAGTAAAATGACTAAGCGGGTATCCGGTCCGAGATGTTCTTTCACTTGGGTATAATAGGGAAGGAATTGTTCCGTGTTTTTGGTGGCATCTATTAAAAACAATACGATACGGGCTTGTTCAATTTTGGAAAAAGTACGTTCGATACCCATGTTTTCTACTTGGTCGTCTGTGTGGCGGATGCCTGCCGTATCGATAAATCGGAAAGTGATTCCCTGAAGGTTAATCGTATCTTCGATCACGTCGCGGGTAGTGCCTTCTATATCAGAGACGATGGCACGATCCTCTTTTAGCAGAGCGTTGAGTAGGGTACTTTTCCCCACGTTAGTGTTACCGACGATGGCTACCGGAATTCCGTTTTTGATCACGTTGCCGAGGGAGAAGGAGGCACATAGGCGAGAAATTAATGTATCAATACCGACTGCAATGCCCCGTAGTTCCGATCGGTCGGCGAACTCCACGTCTTCCTCCGAGAAATCCAGTTCCAGTTCCAACAGGGAGGTGATGTGCAACAGTTCCATTCGCAGTTTCATCAGTTCGTCCGAGAATCCACCCCGCATTTGGCTTAATGCCATTTTGTGGGCGGTTGCCGAGGACGAGGCGATTAGATCTGCAACGGCTTCTGCTTGTGAAAGGTCCATTTTACCATTCAAGAAAGCCCGTTGAGTAAATTCTCCAGGGGCGGCAAGCCGTACTCCGGAGGAGATTAATAGTTGTAATATGCGTTGCTGAATGTATACTGAACCATGGCAAGAAATTTCGATGGAGTTTTCTCCGGTGAAGGAGTGGGGGGCGTGGAACACGGAGATTAGTACTTCATCAATCAGTTCCTCCTTGTTGACGATCTTTCCGAAATGAATTGTATTCGGAAGAACATCCACCAGTTTTTTATGGGAAGGTGAAACAAATATCCGGTCACAAATTTCAATACATCCTTTTCCTGACAGGCGAATCACGGCAATAGCACCCATTCCGGGGGCCGTGGCAATGGCACATATTACAGTCTGGTCATTCATGGTAATTTCTTTCGTGCAAAGGTATATCTTTTTTATCGCGTATAGACTAAAAATGAATCCAAATGAGTGTTCATTGGGATTCATTTTTTTGATTCTGTATTTGCTTATAAAAATTGCAAGAGTACTGCCCCGCAAGAGTACCCACCCCCGAACACGGAGAGTGCCACGAGGTCACCATGGTCGACTCGATCAAGGTTTTGCGATAAGGCGATAGCACAACTAGGGCATCCCGTGTTACCTACTTCCTCGATGTTCGATAACATGTGATCTTCGGGGAAATCGATCTGACGTGCAACGGTAGCCATGATTCGCTTGTTGGCTTGGTGTGATGCGATGAATTTCAAATCTGTCAGTTTTATACCTTGGCTGTTGGTTACAGCATTTAACCCTTCGATCATGTAATGGCAGGCATTGATAAACACGTCACGTCCTTCCGGCATTCCGATCCCCCCGTGATGTGGGCGTAAATATACGGCAGTGTCTGCTTTACCGATGTGGCCAAGTCCGCGGGTGAATATATTAAGTATGCGGGCGGCTTTTTCTCCTTCCGGCATAGTGGAGATGGCAATAGCCACAGACCCGTCACCCCATAGATGACCGCTTTGCGGACACGTCTCGTTGCTGTATTCCGTGTTATGCTCGGATGCCACGACGATTGCTTTCGTTGCCTTATTCATGGCAAAATACCCTTCAACGATTTCCATGGCATTGATAAACGAGGAACAGGCTGCCGAAACGGTGAGACAGCGTGCGGCTCGTGCTTTGAAATGGCGTTGTATCATGTGTGCTGCCGTGGCTACGGTGTCGTGAGGCGAGTAAGTGGCGGCCACGATCAAGTCGACTTCCTCTATGGGGAAGGGTAGTTTTTCATTCAGGCGTTTAACGGCCTCTAGGGCCATGGTATTTGTGTTCTCGTTTTCGCCAGCCTTGCTCCGGGTACTTATTCCGGTACGAGTGCGAATCCACTCGTCGTCCAGACCGTTCACGTCCTTGAAGTAGGAGTTTGGTACTCGGTCATCCGGGAGATAATGGGCGAAGGCGTTGATATATAATTCCATATAATAGTGTGTGTTAGTTTATTTCTTAATTATACCGTGAAATAATATGTTAATATATTCGTTAATCACTTGTGGTCGTGGTTGATGTTCGTACTGGCGTATAAAACCGAATTCCAAGCTTTTAAAGACGGATTGTAGGGAATTAGCCAAGCGCCGGGGTTGTTTGATTGAGAAGATTCCCGCATCGGCCCCATCCCGAAGGATTGAATAGAGTAGCTCGATTTCCTGCTTGTCTATATTCTCCCGTAGTATTTCAATCTTACTGTTATTGTGTAAAAAAGTTTCCTTGATAGGTTGGCTGCCGCCCATGAGTTCCGCGATTAAATTGAATCGTTCCTTGATATATAACTTCAACCGTTTGTCGGCTGGCAAGGCCGTTCTGACTGCCTGTTCGAGTTTTTGTTCTATTAATTCTATTTTTTGATCTACAATGTGGTTAAAAATATCTTCCTTACTGTTAAAATGAGTGTATAGCGTACGCCGGCTAACTTTAGCGGCACGGGCAATATCCTTCATTGTAGTCCGATAAAAACTTGTTTCAATGAACAATTTTTGTGCCACGCTGATAATTTTTTCTTTTGTAATCAGTAGGGTTGTTCTCATTTTAATTTCACAATTTGGAAAAAGTGTGCAATTATAATTAATATTTTTGGACAAGCAAAATCAATGCCATAGGTAATTCTCAAATGTTAAATAATAGAAGGGAAAAAATTCTTATAAAAAGATGACTTTTGTCATGTTTTCAAAAATGAGATAGATGTATATTCGCGGCCGAATTAAAATCAGATAAAATGGTGAATATACTTTTGAAAGAGAAACCGTTTACCCGTGAGTGGTTTAAGACATATGCTTTGCTTGTCGGGGGGGCTTTTATCTTGGCATTGGGATATAGTTGTTTTATGGCTCCTTATAAAATTGTACCGGGAGGAATTTATGGTATCACGATTGTCTTGCAACATAAGTGGGGTTTCCCGATAGGTATGGCGGCTCTTTGTTTTAATTTGCCGTTGAGTTTATTGGGGATGCGGGTGTTGGGAGCTGGTTTTGGCTTAAAAACATTTATTTGTTTTATCCTTGTTGCCGTTTTCTCTGACAGTTTACCAACTATATTATTGATGCTTATGGGGGAACCTATCCCTACGGACCCTATGGTTGCGCTCGATCCTTTTAAATTAGGGGATGAAGTTTTATTGGCGTGTATCTTCGGTGGTGTTGTGATGGGAACAGGTGTGGGGATGATTATGAAAACACGTGCATCAAGTGGTGGAACTGATGTGCTGGCAAATATTTTGCACAAGTGGACACATCGTTCTCTCGGTCAAATGCAAATGTCCGTGGATTTTGTTATCGTACTTTTCGGATTCCTTATGTTTCAGGATTGGAAGGTTCCGATGTATTCATGGCTAGTTATTTTCCTCATGGGAAAGACGATCGACATGATTCTGCAAGGTTTTGACAGTGAAAAAAGTTTCTTTATTATTTCCGATAAAATAGAAGAAATACGGACCTATATATTGAATGATTTGCACCGCGGTGGTTCTATCGTGCCGATACAGGGTATGTATAATCGTTCAGATAAAGAAATGATTATGACTATGGTCAACCGTCGTCAGATGGTTACTTTACAACAAGCGATCTATAAGATTGATCCGAATGCTTTCGTGACGATATTCGACGCTAACCAGATTCTAGGGAAAGGATTCAAGCGGTTGGATGCGGAATGAATCAAGAATATTATTTCGTAATATAATTTATTTTAAATCCGACTTAACATGGGGTAATCTCTTTTGTTGAGCCGGATTTTAATTTAAATTGTTTTCTATATCTTCATTCGTTTTGTAACTTTTCGCCTGATTCATTCGTCCCATTAATAAACAAAAATAGTGTGGTATGTTAAAAACATGGATAACTGGGTGCTTAATCTGTTGTGCCTGCGTGACTAACGGGTCTGCGCAGAATAGTCGGGCAATACGGATTTACGGGGAAGTGACTACGGTGATGAATCGTAAAATCTGCGGGTACATCACGTGGGGAAAAAACCTTTACTGGACAGACATTTTCACTGCGGGAAAAATAGGGAACCCGTACATGCGGTATCGGGATATTATGGGTGATAACGTTCGTTTCAGTGATGGGCGGAGAGATACCCCGCCGGAGCATGAATTCTCTTGTCGTTTCGGGAATATTCGATCGATTCGGGTGATCGGTGATAGGCGGATTGAATTGGGTGTGAAAGGGGGAAATGTCACTGAACTCGAACGGGGGCGGTCGCTTGCCATCGGTAACTGGATTGCCGTGGAACTGCGGGATGGAAAGACGGAAAGCGTGGTATGGGACCATATCAGCGAGATCGTTTTTTCCGCCGCACCTGACACGATCCCCGAGCCGAAAGATCGTCCCATCGCGGGTATCGTGGAAACGCCTTACGGGATGTACAAGGGGCTTGTCCAATGGGATCTGGACGAGAATTCACTGGGTGCGTTACTCGACGGGCGGACGGAATCCAGCGGGGTTTCCGTGGCATTCAAGAATATAGCGAGTATCAAGTCGCTGGGAAACTCTTCCTTGGTAACCCTTCATAGCGGCAGGGAACTTTACATGTGGGGAGAAAACGACGTGAACGCCACGAACCGGGGAATAGCCATCAACCTGCCGTCTGTCGGGCAGGTGATCGTGGGGTGGCATGACTTCAAGCTGTTTCGTTCCATCCCTCTCGATCAATTGAATCTTCCTGTTTACGATGATTTTGCGGCTCCCGAACGTTTGTCCGGGAGGGTGGAAACACGGGACGGACTATCGCTGGAAGGGGTGCTGGTGTATGATCTCGACGAGGCCATGGATTTCGAATTACTGGACGGGCAGAACGGGAATATATCTTACCGTGTACCTTTCAAGTATGTGCAGAAGATAGAACCCAAAAACTATAAATACACGTGGGTCAAGTTGTCGGGGGGAACCGAGCTGGTGTTGGGGACGATGTGTGATGTGACAGCGGCGAATGACGGGATACTGGTCTTCCGGACGGGGGGAGAAGTCGTTTACGTGCGTTGGCGTGACGTGAAACGTGTCGAGTTATGGACCAAGGTAAAACAGAATGACTAGAACCGAGTATAACCGGGCCGTGGACCATTTCTCCGATGGTGTGTATCGTTTTATCCTTAAAATGTGCAAGTCGAAGGAGATGGCGGAAGATGTCGTGCAAGATAGTTTCATGAAACTTTGGGAGGAAGTGGGGCATATCGCTTACGATAAGGCAAAGTCTTTTCTTTTCAGCACGGCGTATCACAGGATGATTGACGTCTTACGGCGGGAAACGAAGTTTGGGGATATTGAGACCGTGGCAGACCGGGCCGGGGAGGTGCGGGAGGAATACACGGGGTTACAAGAAATATTGAATATAGCCTTGGAAAAGTTGCCCCCGGTGCAGAAAACGGTGATTCTCCTGCGGGACTACGAGGCGTATTCTTACGGGGAGATTGCCGGGATCACGGGGTTGAACGAATCGCAGGTGAAAGTGTACATCTTTCGGGCGAGAGCATTTATGAAAGCCTATATCCGCAGGCCGGATGTGGTTGTTTAAGCGGGAGGAGATATGATAACGAGAGAGAATTACGAGATTTATTTCATGGAGTACATGGATGGGAACTTGTCGGCGAGAGAACAGGCAGAGGTGGAGGCATTCTTGTTGGTTTACACCGACTTGCGGGAGTTACTCGACGGGATGGACGAGGTGCGACTGGAAGTTCCTGCGGAAGTTTTCGGTAAAAAAGAAGAGATAAAACGGACGGTACGGGAAAGGGAACTTGAGTATTATGCCATTGCTACCGCCGAGGGTGTTATCACGGATGAAGAACAGGCGTGGGTGGACGGGAATGTCGATAAAGACGTGTTTGAACGGGAAGTTGAAACGTGTGCCAAGATTAAAGTAAAGCCTGACCCGACATGTCGATTCGAGGGGAAAGCAGGGATGTATCGTAAGTCCGGGGCGGTACTTTTCGTCAAACGCTACGCAGCTATCGCTGCGGTAGTGGCTTTGGGGATCGTGGTGGCTATTTATTCCACGAGAAAAGAAGAATTTTCCATGGAGGATTTACCAGTGACTGTGGTTAAGACGGAGACAATCTTGTTACCGGGGATACCGGAGCCGGAGGCAATCGTGGAACCGGAGATTGAGAGGGTGCAGTTTATGAAACGGGAGGCAGAAGCGGGAGAAACAATCGTGGGCGTGGAACGGGTGATTCCGCCGGATGCTATCGAATTGAAAAAGCAACTGAAAGTTCCTGTAGAGATCATGGCCCCGCAACCGAACGAGATACTGACTTCCCCGTACGAGGGACTTCAATTCCGGGCATCGGTGAAAGAACAACGAGAACCCGTGTTTCAATTGATTACCCGGTCGGGAAAGTCAGATAACATCGTGAATAACTTGATTGATGTGGGAAAGAACGTGCTGGAACGTCTCCGGGCTAAAGAGAAAAAAGATATAGAGAGCTTGTAACTAATTGGGAAACTTAAACGTCATGTAAGAAATAAAAATAAGGTTATGAGAATAATAGCAGCTTTTATCATTTTGATGGTGTGTGGACTGTCTGCCGCGGGGCAACGGGATAGCGTGATTGTCAACGACGGCTGGCGGAAGGACACTATTCGCGTGAAAGGGCAGGTCATCGACACCCTCGGCAAGGAAACAGAAATGATTATCTGGGACAACACGGTGCGGGAAAGCGAAGAAGAAAGGAGAAACAACGTGGTCAAACCTCCCTTAGATTCTAGAGTGTTCAATACTCTTTCCGGTAAGGTGCCTCGTCCGAACAAGTTTCGCGGGCATTGGAACGGGTTCTATTTCGGGTTCGTGAATTTCGGGAAAACCAATTATTCCAAGTATGGCGGGAATGACTTCATGGAGCTGGACTGGGCTAGCTCGTTCACGATGCACTTCAACTTTGCCAAGTTTAGTTTTGGGTTGAGTCCCCGGCAGCGTTTCGGTATATTCACGGGATTCGGCCTTGACTACTCCCGCCTGTGTTTTGACGGTGATATAACTGTCCGCCGCAAGAAAGGCGAGATGCTTCACGCTGTGCCATTGTCCGACTTGGGGATCGAGGAGGTGAAACGGAGTACTTTCAAAGCTCTTTATTTAACGATACCTTTGATGTTGGAAAAACAAATCCCAGCTCCACATTGGAAAAGGTTTTATGTCTCCACTGGGTTTATCGGGGGAATCCGCCTGCACTCCAAGACAAAAGTCGTTTACACGAGCGAGAAGGGAAATAAACGTAAACTGAAAGAGAACGGGAGTTATGGGATGGTTCCTTTTAAAGTTGATTATACGCTCCGGGTTGGCTACCGTGGTGTGTGTATCTGGGGAAATTACTCGTTGACCAATATGTTTAACAAGAATCGGGCACCGGAGTTGCGACCTTTTGCGGTAGGGTTCGGGATAACGATTTAATAATTTAGATTTTAGATTAGGTCGCACGAGGAAACCTCTTTAACTACCTCCTTTAACTCCTCTTCGCTTGTGTAAGGGGAGCCAGAGGGGGTAGCTCAATTTTAAATTTAAAATCTAAAATTTAAAATCAGTAAGTTCTTTAGTTGCCCTTTCGAATATTCCATGTAGGTAAGCAATCGTCATTCCATAATTACTAACAGGTATTCCCGCGTCGATGGCAGGTTGGAGCCTATTCTTCAATTGTTTCCCGGTGATCATGCAACCACCGCACTGGATAACCATGGCATAGTCGGTGATGGGGCGAGTGATCGCATCTAGACCGACGATGAAATCGAACTGGAAGTTCTTCCCGGTGTGTTCTTGTAACCAACGGGGAATCTTGTGACGGCCGATGTCTTCGCAGGAAACGTGATGAGAGCAGGACTCTAGCATCAGGATGCGATCCCCTTCTTTCAGTTCCTCGATCCGGGGTGTCCCAGCGAGATAAGCCTTGAAGTTTCCTTTGTGGCGGGCAAGAACGATGCTAAAACTCGTGAGGGGAATCTCCGGGGAGATGATGGCAGCCACTTTTTGGAATACTTGACTGTCGGCTATCGCAAGACGGGGGCGGATACCCGTTTTTTCCAGAAAGGAAGTGACTTCTTCCGGTTGCAAGACGATGGAGATGCAATGGTTGTCGAGAATATCCCGGATCATCTGTACTTGCGGCAGGATGAGTCGCCCGGCGGGAGCTTCGGAATCAATCGGGGTGATCAGCAACACGATGTCCCCGGGAGTAAGTAAATCACCGATTAAAGATTTCGGGGCGTTGTCTTTTTTCCATACACTTTTCAGTGCATCTAGGATCGGGGTTGTGTTGTCTTCCCGGGTGGAGAAGTCAATCACGGGACAGTTGTAGGTAGCCGTTAATTTTTCCTTTAAATCGGGAATCAAGGCGACTTCGTCACGTTTGTTGTGGATTACTAGAAACGGGGTTTCCAGTTTCTTTAACTGTTCAGCAAGTTGTTGTTCGGGTTCTTCAAAACGGTTATCCGTGATCACGAGTAGGGCCATATCAGCTTGAGATATAGCATTCCGGGTTTTTTCCACCCGCATTTCACCCAAAGTTCCCGTGTCGTCGATGCCTGCCGTGTCGATAAAGATAACGGAGGCGAAGTCCGGGATTTCATAACTTCTTTTCACGAGGTCGGTAGTGGTTCCGGCCACATCCGAAACGATGGCAATATTCTGACCAGTCAGGGCATTTATCAGCGAGCTTTTCCCGCTGTTTCTCCGGCCCAATAATATAATATGTAGTTTATTATCTTTTCCCATAAAACGAGCTAATTTTAAATTTTAGATTCCTGCCGGGATTCGCCCGGCGAGTTACAGGTTAGCAAGTTACAAGTTACAGGTTTTTCAACTTTTAGTTTTTATCTTTTTTCTTTTATCTTTCCCATTATCTGTACATCCTCACGTCTTCCCGGGTAATAGTGTTGCCACAAAGAATGACCAATCGTTCCACGACGTTACGTAGTTCACGGATATTACCCGTCCATTCGCACTCCTTCAGTGCGGTGATGGCATCGGGGGAAAGCGTTTTGGGGGCGATGCCCATTTCTGTACATACTTCTGTCAAGAAGTGATTGGCCAAAGCATCAATGTCTTCCAGACGTTGGCACAAAGGAGGTACGTCAATAATAATCACGCTTAACCGGTGATAGAGGTCTTCCCGGAAATTTCCCTTCTTGATTTCTTCTTTCAAATTCTTGTTCGTGGCGGCAATGACTCGCACGTCTACATTAATATCGGCATCCCCACCGACACGGGTTATCTTTTGTTCCTGCAAAGCTCTCAGCACTTTGGCTTGGGCGTTGAGGCTCATGTCGCCGATCTCGTCGAGAAAGAGCGTTCCCCCGTTGGCGAGTTCGAATTTTCCTTTCTTTTGCTTGATGGCCGAGGTGAAAGAACCTTTCTCATGCCCGAATAACTCGCTCTCGATGAGTTCCGAGGGGATGGCGGCACAGTTTACCTCGACAAAGGCATTGTCCTTGCGGTGGCTTAGCTCGTGCAACTGGTGGGCAACGAGTTCTTTCCCGGAACCGTTAGGCCCGGTGACCAGTATCCGGGCATCGGAAACGGCCACCTTGTCGATCATGGCTCGTATATGGTTTAAGGCCTCGGAATTCCCGATCATGTCGTATTTCTTGCTGACCTTGTTTTTCAGGGTCTTTGTCTCGTGAATTAATAAATGTTTGTCCGTGGCGTTCTTTATCGTGATCAGTATACGATTCAAATCCAACGGTTTTTCGATGAAATCATAAGCCCCTTTCCGGATGGCCTCTATGGCGGTGTCTATGGTTCCGTGACCGGAAATCATGATTACCGGGGTGTCTGCGGAGAACTCTTTGATGCGTTCCAGTACTTCGATACCTTCCATTTTCGGCATCTTTATATCGCAGAATACAATGTCGGGTTTTTCAGATTTCACGGAAACGAGGCCTTCCATTCCGTTTTCAGCCAGCACGACTTCGTGTCCCTCGTATTGTAGAATATCCTTCATCGAATTACGGATACTTCTCTCATCATCAATCACTAATATTTTCGTCATACTACATTTTTTAGTCTCACCGCAAATTTAGCTAAATAATTTAGAAAAAGAAATGTCAGATATTGTGCGAACTTGGGAAGTTGAGTTGCTAATGTTCCGAGAAATTTGTATTTTTGGGAAGTTTAGAGCGAGAAGAATGGTATCTTTTTTGATCTAACCTCTTAAATTTAAATTCTGGAATGTATGAAACGAATTTTGGTGTTTCTTCTTGTTTTATTTATTATATTGGATGTTCAAGGTCAACGGAAAAAGGTTGGGTTGGTGCTGAGTGGTGGGGGTGCGAAAGGCGTGGCACATATTGGAGTGTTGAAGGTGTTGGAGGAAGCTGGGATTCCGATTGATTATATTGCAGGGACGAGTATGGGGTCTCTCGTCGGGGCGTTGTACGCGATCGGGTACGATGCGCACACGATGGATAGTTTGGTGAGAAGACAGAACTGGACGTTTTTGTTGAGTGATAAAGTATATCGTTATAATCTCCCTTTCTCGGAGAAGGAGGAAACGGAAAAGTATCTGGTTTCCGTGCCGATAAAGAATAACCGGGAGATCAAAATTCCATCGGGATTCATCAGTGGGCAGAATATTTACAACCTGTTCTCGGATCTGACAATCGGTTACCATGATTCGTTGGATTTTAAGAAATTGCCTATCCCTTTTGCCTGCGTGGCGAGTAATTTGGTGGATGGTAAGGAGGTTGTTCAGGACCGCGGCGTGTTACCGCTGGCCATGCGTGCGAGTATGGCGATTCCGGGGGCTTTCGCTCCCGTGCGGAAAAATGGTATGGTACTGGTGGACGGGGGAATCTCCAATAATTTTCCGGTGGATCTGGCTAAAGCAATGGGAGCCGATATAATTATCGGGGTAGACGTGCAGGCGGAACTGAAAGATGCATCCGGGCTAGAATCCGTGATGGGGATTCTTGACCAGATGACCTCTTTTTTAGGTATCCAGAAGTACGAGGAAAATAAAAAGATGGTAAACATCTATATCAAACCGGATGTTACACCTTATTCGGCCGCCAGTTTTTCGTCAAGCGCTATTGACACGCTGATCATGCGGGGTGAGGACGTGGCTCGGAGTCAATGGGATGAATTGATGCAATTGAAAAAAGAGCTGGGACTTACAGAAAGTTTTCAACCGAAAAAAATATCTGAAGATATAATTATCGAGAATGATACGATCATGGTGGAACACGTGCATCTGTCAGGAATTGATGAACGGGATGAGAAATGGTTACGGAAAAAGATACGGATAAAGGATTATAGCCGGATCACGTTGAGCGATCTGCACGAGGCAATTGCCGAATTGTACGGGATCGGGGCATTTTCGAGCGTGAGTTACAAGCTTAGTGGTGGCCCAGTGTACGATTTGGAATTGATACTAAAACAAAAGCCTATGAGTTCTTTGAACCTTGGTTTCCGGTTTGATTCAGAAGAAATGGCGGCTATTTTATTGAATACCACGCTTACTCACAAGGATTTGAGAGGTTCGCGGCTTTCTCTGACCGGACGTTTAAGCATGAATCCTTACGTGAAGTTGAATTATTCACTGGGCAATACTTTCCTGCGGCGTTTTGAATTGGAGTATATGTTCAAGTATAATAACTTGGATATTTATACCAAGGGAAAGAAAACGGATAACGTGGATTACGGGGTTCATCGGGTAAACCTTGGAGGTTCTGATATTTATTTCCGTAACTTTAAATTGCAGCTGGGGGTTCGTTACGAGTATTATAATTACGAGTCGTTCCTCTTCTCGGACAAAGATCATAATATTTCGGTGAAACCGGAAGGGTTCTTTAGTTATTACGGGCTGGCACATTTGGAAACCTTTGATAAACGCTATTACCCGACACGGGGAATGTCGCTGAAAGTGGATTATTCCTTGTACACGGATAATTTGATCACCTATAATGACGGGGCACCGTTCTCAGCTATCGGGTTGGATTTCGAGTCCGTGCTGTCCATCACCCGCCGGGTGAAGTTTATTCCGTCTATTTACGGGCGAGTGCTGGTGGGGCATGATGTTCCCTATCCCTATTTGAATTGTATGGGAGGGGATGTTGCCGGGAGGTATGTCGATCAACAATTGCCTTTCTTGGGAATTCAGCATCTGGAGATATTCGATAATTCGGTTGTGGTGGCAAAAGTCAAGGTGAGGTATAATATTGGTCGTAACCATTATATTTCTCTAGCCGGGAATTATGCGAAACAGGAGGCTAATTTCTTTGATATATTTGGAGGTGATGATATTTGGGGCGGGGGTGTCGGGTATTCTTACGATAGTATCGTGGGACCGATTGATTTCATGTTCAGTCTCTCGGATTGGTCAAAGAAACTGGGCTTTTATTTTAACTTGGGATATTATTTTTAGAAAAGTGTATGAAAAAGTTGGGGATTATTATTTGCGGGCTGGTGTTGGTGATGGGATGTCAGCGTAATGTGTACCGGTTCTCGGAAGGTAGCGTGTATGGTACAGTTTACCACGTGTCGTACCAGAGTGAAATGGATTATGCGGTGGAGATCCGGCAGGAGATGGAGCGGGTAAATCGGTCCTTGTCAATGTTTAACAAGAATTCGGTGATTGCCCAGTGGAACCGGGGTGAGAGTGAACAGGTAGATTCGCTTTTCGTTGCTATGTACGAGAAGGCTAGAGAGGTGAACGAGGTGACGGGTGGAGCCTTTGACGTGACAGTGGCCCCGTTGGTGAACGCTTGGGGATTCGGTTTTAAAAACGAGAAGTTGCCTTCGGACGAGAAGATCGATTCTTTGTTGCAATACGTGGGAATGGATAAGGTGCAGTTGGAAGGGGAGCGGTTAGTGAAGCTAGTCGAGGGGGTACAGATGGATGCCAGTTCCATTGCCAAAGGGTTGGGAGTGGATCTCGTGGCCGAGTTTTTTGACCGTAAAGGAGTACAAAATTACATGATAGAGATCGGCGGTGAAATCCGCGTGAAAGGGGAAAGTAATAAACGGCGCCCGTGGCATATCGGTGTAGACAAGCCGATTGACGATGCGACGGCTGCAAACAGGGAGTTGCAGCTTGTGCTGGCTTTGCGGGAAGGGGCGTTGGCGACTTCCGGAAATTATCGTCGTTTTTACGTGGTGGATGGAAAAAAATATTCTCACACAATAAACCCTAGGACCGGTTATCCTGTCCAACAAGATATACTAGGTGCTTCCGTGTACGCTCCGACTTGTATGGAGGCAGATGCTTACGCGACAGCGTTTATGGTGTTGGGAACTGAAGAATCTAAAAAAATAGTGTTGGATAATCCTCATATCGAGGCTTGTTTTATTTATCAAAATAAACAGGGAGAACGTGAGGTTTGGATGTCTGACCGATTGAAAACGTTAGTGTTAGAGGAGTAATTTTATTGGAAAAGAAGCGTGTGATTATTCGTTGTATGATATGGATGCTGGCATGGGTATTACTCGTGGAAAGTCAAGCAAATGCAAGGCCCTTATCATTCGACGTGCGTGGGAATAACGAGTATGAATTTATAAAGCTACCTGATACACTGAAACAAAATGACGTGGTTTTCTTACCGGATAGTTTAATTCGGGATACACTCCAGTATGAGTTTTCCAAGATCAAGGAGGTCGCTTATCGACGGAAGTGGACGAAAGAGTTGTACAAGATGATCTTCGTGAATCCCCGAAAAATTAACATTGATATTGTTCAAACGGAAAATAGTGAGGATCGTTACAAGCCCTACCGGGGAAAGACGATCCGTGATATTCACGTGAAGGTTTTACCTCCTTTCGGAACGAGTGTTAACGACACGACGCCCTTGCAGGACAGTTTACAATGGCTTTTAAGCGTGGCAAATTCCGTTCACCAGAAATCGGCCGAACGGGTGATAAAAAAGCAATTGACCGTGAGGCCGGGGATGATAGTCGACCCTTTCGAGCTGGTACAGAATGAACAGTTACTGAAAGCAATGTCGAACGTGGATGATGCGCTGATTGGCATACAAGAGGTACAGAGTGACACGAATCAAGTTGATCTGATGATTATTTGCAAGGATGAATTTTCATGGACGGGGGAGGTGTGGAGTAACTTCTTGAATGCGGTTGACTTGGGGCTAGAAACAAAAAACTTGTTTAAACTGGGGCATAGTTTACACTATCAGGCTAGTTTTCGGGGAAGTAAAGATAAAAAATGGGGAAACCTGATCGAGTATAAGGCCAGTAATCTTCTAGGGTCTCACATGGACTTTTACGGGATGTACGAGAATTCCTATAATCAGGATATTTTACGGGTGGAACTGGATAAAGAGTTCTTGACGTACAAGACAAAATGGGCCGGAGGTGCCGCATACAGTCGGGTATATTCCTCGAAAACATTGGTTGACCGGGATATTAACAAGCCCGTGGAATTGTTTAATTACCGGTTGTGGGACTTCTGGGGAGGAACTTCTTTTTATTTGCCGGAAAAGTATAGTTATAACCGGATATTTTACCTGACGGGACGTTACACGGGTACTAGTTTTGTCGATCGTCCGGAAGTGTCGAGTGATTCCAATCATTTCTATTACGACCGTGACCGGATCATGGGAGCTTTGACGTTTACCAAAATCAAGTATTTCAAGGCAAACTTGATCTATGATTTCGGGCGAACAGAGGATATTCCATCGGGATTATCGGGGACGTTGCTTTTCGGGTATGAGAAGAGTGATTTCACGGAGTACGGGTACTTGGGAACAGAATGGCATTATTCATGGTTTAATAAATACACGGAGAGGTACTATGCTTGGTACGCGGCTTTGGGTACTTTTCTGAATGGTTACACGGCCGAGAGTGGCGTGTTTAAGGTCGGTAGTCAGTATATCAGTCGTTTGTACGATCTGTCCCGGCACCGGTTACGTTTTTATAGTAACGTGGATTACGTGTTGGGAATCAAGAGGAATCCGGATGACTATATTTATTTCGAGGATGCTAATATCCGGGGATTTGATTCCGATACCACTCGTGGGACACAACGACTTTCCGCCTCCATGTCCGCAACGTTGTTCCTGCCTTACATTAAAAGAGGGTTTCGGGCATCGGTTACCGGGTTTGTGGATTGGGGGGTGTTGGCCCGGGATGAGAAGAATTTGTTGAATAGTCAATCGTACTGGGGAATCGGTGTTAGTCTGAATCTACGAAATGATAACTTGATTCTCAAGAATGTAAGTATTCGTTTTGCTTTTTACCCCAAAGGACCACCCGATATTCATAGTATAGAGGTGAACGTGTCGAGTCGTCGGAAAAGTGGATTTTATGATTACCGTGTTTATAAACCCGATGCGATTAAATACGAGTAGATCAAGGTTTTTGATATACATTTTTTAACTAGATTCATTTTAAATAACGATCGAAAATCGCCTGAAAATCCCTATCTTTGTGGCAAATTAATTTTGATGGGGATGAAGAAAGTTTTTTTATTTTCTATTTTCTTACTTTGTGGCTTATTTTTTTCTCAAATACTTCCTTCGGCGTTAGGGAGTGCGTATGGAACTCTAGCATCAATAAGCAAATGGCTGATGTTTATTTGTCTTGCTTTTATCATGATTAATGTAGGGAGGGAATTCGAGCTGGATAAGGTAAAATGGCGTTCGTACACGACGGATTATTTTATTGCCATGGCGACGGCTGCCGTACCTTGGCTCTTGATAGCCTGTTATTATATCTTTTTTCTGGATACGGGATTGTCGTGGGAGAATAATTTGCTGATCAGCCGGTTTGCGGCTCCTACGTCCGCAGGGATTCTTTTCACGATGCTCGCCGCTGCCGGGCTGAAAAAGGAGTGGATTTACAAGAAGACGCAGGTGCTTGCTATATTCGATGACTTGGACACGATTTTGTTGATGATTCCGTTGCAGATATTGATGATCGGTTTCAAGTGGCAACTGTTTGTTATTATTCTGGTGGTTTGTATCCTTTTGATTTTCGGATGGAAACGGTTGAGTTCGCTGAACTTGCCGCAATCTTGGAGAGCTATTCTGCTCTATTCCGTATGTATCGTGGCGGCATTCGAAAGCGTGTACCTGATCTCGAAAGCTTTTATGGGACAAGATGGAGCAATTCATATTGAAGTCCTGTTACCGGCATTCGTGTTGGGAATGGTGATGAAAACCGTGCATAATCATTCGCAAGAGGAAGAAAGAGCCTCTAGTTTTATCTCGTACCTGTTTATGTTTTTGGTCGGGTTGAGTACGCCTATCTTTATCGGTTTGGAGACTGGGGGAGACGGGATGCCCGGATGGGGGATGCTGATCTTCCATGTAATTGTGGTAACGATTCTTTCGAATCTTGGGAAGATGTTTCCGCTATTCTTCTATCGTGACCGGAAGATTCAGGAGCGTTTGGCGCTTTCGATCGGTATGTTCACGAGGGGAGAAGTCGGTGCTGGAATTATCGTGATTGCCATGGGGTACCAGTTAGGAGGTCCTGCGTTGATTATCTCCATTTTAAGTTTAGTACTTAATCTCGTTTTAACAGGTTTCTTCGTGGTCGCTGTGAAACGTATATCCCAGAGTGTGTACGGGGTAAAAGAATAAAGGGTTTATGATCTTCTGAATTTATTTACGAGTGCATAGATTCTCCACCAGAGGTAAGCGATGATTAACACGGATAGGGAATAGATAATCCAATCGTCCATTTTAAGGAATCGTTTGAACATAAGTGGAACAGCCTGAATAGTATTCCACGGGTTCAGCCCGTGCCATGAGTAACGTATTTCAGCTGGGGCTGCAATCATGGATATGATACTGAAAGCAATAGCCAGTATAATAAGGGCAAGGAGCAGGGATGTCTTGTTTATTGTTTTCATGGTGAATTATTTTTTATCTTTTTTCTTGAACAGGTCCCCGATTTTCCGGAAGAAACCTTTTTTCTTGGGAGTATCGGTATCTTTTTCTGTATCTTGTTTCTTTACTTTTTCCAGTTTTTGGTTGGTTAATCTTTCCAACAGGTTTATATTATCCTTGAACGTGGGGACTTCCAGTTCTTTTTGTGTATCCGTGGGTGGGACCGGGAAGGACAGACCGGACCAATAGGCGTAAGTGTTACTTTGCAGACATTCCTGCATGAACAACCCGAAGATGGGAAGTGCCATGTTGGCACCTTGTCCTAGTGCGGTTGAGTTGAAATGTACACGAGAATTGTTGGCCCCGACTCTTACGCCCACTACGATACGAGGATTATAACCAATAAACCAGCCATCGGCTTGATTCTGGGTTGTCCCGGTTTTTCCGGCTAGGGGTATGTTCAACCCGTAGTTGTTGATCAGTCTTTTCCCTGTTCCTTCTTGAATAACAGCGGAAAGCATGGAAGACATGGTATGAGCCTGCTCTGCCGGGATCACCCGTTCCCTGCGTGGTGGTTCGGACTCGTAAAGAATGCGTCCGTCCCGGTCTTTTATGGAAAGCAGATAATAGGGCGTTGTCGATACGCCATTGTTTGCATAGCACAAGTAGGGGAGAATCATTTCCCGAAGAGGAATATTGGCAGCTCCTAGGGCAATGGAGGGAACTGCAGGCAGGTCACTTTGTATTCCTAGCCGATGAGCGTGTTCTATCGTGGCGTCGATTCCTGTTTGTAGGAGAACTTGGACGGCAATCGTGTTGATGGATTGACTTAGAGCCCCTTTCAGCGTGTAGTAACCACCGTACTGGTTGTTTGAATTTCGGGGCGTCCAGTTGTCGTACTCCGGGTAACTTTTTTGTTCATTATTATAATAGGCGTCTACACGGGCTCCATGTTCAATGGCAGCACTGTAAACGACCGGTTTGAACACGGAACCGACTTGGCGGGGAGCCAGCACTTGGTCATATTGGAAATATTTGAAATCAAGTCCCCCGATCCATACTTTTATTTTTCCGGATTGGGGTTCTACTGCTATCATACCGGGTTGAAGAATCTTTAGATAGTGTTTAATGGAATCAATGGAAGACATTTGCATTTCGGTTTCTCCTTGGTATGTACTATAAATAGTCATGGGCTTTTTCTCGTTCATGGCTGCGAGGATGGCTTTCTCGCCAAGCCCTTGGCGTTTTAGATTTTTATATACCTCGCTTTCCCGAATGGCATTATCAAGGAGATTCTTCTCTTTGTCCCATGGCTCTTGTTTTCCCAGATGCGTGTAGAAAGCGTGTTGCAATGACTTCATGTGTTGTTGCATGGCTTTTTCCGCGTAACGTTGCATCTCCGCATCGATCGTGGTGACGAGTTTCAGCCCGTCCTTGTATAAATCGTAATTGGTGCTGTTTGCCTCGTTAAATTCCGCGATGAGCTTGACTGCGTCTTGGCGGATTTGTTCACGTAAGTAGGGAGCTAGGCCGGAATAATGGTTTAACGGTTTGAAACGGAGACGTAGTTTTTCTTTTTTCAATTCTTCTCCTTCTTCTTCGGTCAGATAATCGTACTTAACCATTTGGGCAATCACCGTGTTACGTCGTTGTAACGTGCGATCGGGATGTACTCGGGGATTGTAGTAAGAAGGCCCCTTCAAGAGTCCGATCAGCGTGGCGGCTTCCGGAACAGAGAGACGTGTTGCCGTCGTGGAAAAATACTTTTGGGCGGCACTTTCAATACCGAACGTGCCTTCACCAAAAGATACGGTATTTAAATATAGGGTGAGAATTTCGTCTTTCGTGTATAGTTTTTCAAGACGATGTGCCGTGATGATTTCTTTGATCTTGATCACCGGAATCATGAAACGGTTGTTATACTGGCGAGGATAGAGATTTTTGGCCAATTGCTGACTGATCGTACTTCCCCCGCCCGAACTCTTATCGCCTAATAGTAATGTCTTGAACAATACCCTCAGCATACTGACTTTATCGAATCCGTGATGCTCGTAGAAGCGCACGTCTTCAGTGGCGATCAAGGCGTTTATGGCATTGCGGGATATACTGCCGAACATGACGTTTGTACGGTTTTCCACGTAATATTTTCCGAGTAACTCCCCGTCTTCACTGTACAGGGAAGATGCCTCGTTGTTACGAATTTCCCTCAGGTCCCGGTAATCCGGAATTTTCCCCCACATCCCGTAGTACACGCAACATACGAATAGTCCAACGAGAATGGCGCCCAGTAAGGCACTCAATAGTATTGTTTTGAAAACACGGGCAAAGATACTTTGTTTTTTCTTCGTGGCTTTTTTTCGTGTTGTGGTCTTTTTCTTGTTCATATAATTGATTCCGGAAATGCCTGCGAATGTACGAAATTGCAATGTAATTTTCAAGGATAGGGGTAAAGTTGTGTGAGTGTTTTCGTTTGTTTGTATCCAATATTGTCGAATTTCGGACAAATTTGATGGTGTATTTAATTTATTTTATATATTTGTAACTGCAAGGTGATAATTACATTCATAATGTAAAAAAGAGTAAGTAAATTATTTCGATAAATGAATAAAACCATGACAAAAGAAGAGTATGTAGCTTCTATAAGAGAGCTGGAAGAAATTATAACCAAATATCGGGAGCAGGAAAAACGACTGAAAGAGCAGTATATTAACGAAAACAAGCTGTTTGAGGTGAATGAGAAGGTGAAAATTACAACTCCTGCCTTCCGGCGGGCTATCCCAGACGAAAATGGTCGAAGATATATGGACGAGGAATGTAAATACGGGTTTGTGGAAGATTATGAGGTTGATAATCAGGGAAATATTAAGTATATTTTGGCTAGAATGAATGCAACTGGAAAGAAATCACAACATCGCACCTATTACACGGATATGGACGTACTTGAAAAGGTGAAAGAGTAATTACGGCAGATGCAAATTAACATGAATAGCTTTAAGATGAAGTTTCTAAAATACTGGAATCCATAATAATGCAAAAATGATGTTATTCCAAACATAAAATTAGAAAATATTCTGACTTTTCTATTTTAAAGTTTGGATTAAAGTATACCTTTGTGGCTGAGTTCATAAAAATGAAACAATTAATACATCAAAAGGAATAAAATAAAGTTATTGTCATGCTGAATATTGCATTGTTTGGCCCTCCGGGAGCCGGAAAAGGTACTCAGGCGAAAAAGATCGTTGAAAAATACAATCTAGCGCATCTGTCAACAGGAGAGATGATTCGTAAAGAGATTGCCGAAGGTTCGGATTTTGGTAAAATGGCTGCCGGGATTATTAATAAAGGCGAGTTATTATCTGACGAGTTTGTGGTTGCGTTAATCGAAAACAGCATCGAACATCACAAAAACGTGGATGGTTTCCTGTTTGACGGGTTTCCCAGAACGGTGAGACAAGCTGAAATTCTTGATGAGATGCTGGCTAAGACGGGACACCCGTTAAGTGCATTGGTGAGTATCGATGTGCCTCATGACGAGTTAATGCGCCGGATGTTGGAACGTGCTAAAATCGAGGGACGTGCCGATGATAACGAGGAAGTGATTGAAAATCGTTTCCGCGAGTACCGGGCAAAGACATTACCTGTTGCCGATCACTATAAGGTTCAGAAAAAGCATTTCTCTGTGAACGGTCATGGTTCGGTAGATGACGTGTTCGAGTCGATAACAAAGATTCTCGAAGAGGTACGGTAAAACGGATCAAGAAGAAGAGATTGAAAGGATGTTTGCGAGAACATCCTTTTTATTTTAAACTCTAGACTCCTTTAAACTTTCTTCGAGTAGCGCCATTGTAAAATTAGGAATAGTAGCCCGGGAACAAAAATGATGGCGGCTGTTGCCTGCAATGCGATGGAGAGGGAATACAGATCATGCAACCAGCCCACTAATGGGGCCATGGCTGCGAACATAAGTCGGATAACGAAGTTACGGATGGAAAGTACGGTTGCCCGCATTTCGGAGAAGGTAATTTGGTTGATATACCCTTTCAATATAGGAGTGGCGAATCCTCTCACGATGTAAAAGAAGAACAGGCATATCAAACCAACGTAAGATATGTTGAAAGCGACCGCAATATACCCGCTCACGATAAAAAATAGGATAAAAGCGTACATTCGCAGACTTCCCAGACGTTGATCCAGTTTATCGGAATAGAGCGCTGAGATGCCGACGGTGAGATTCAGTATTGTCCAGATGATCCCGAACCAGGACGTGGGGGTATCCAGTTCTATTAACAGGGGTTGAACGAACCAAGCCATGGTCAGCGTGGCGGCACCGATCACGCCGGAAAACATGATGTTATAGCACAGTTCCTTGTTCGTGAAAAGGGAGTATTGAATGATTTTCACGATATTGGCAAACGAATTCTTGATTCTGGTTTTAGCTGCGTGTTCGGTTAGGGCCATGGCTGCCGGGATACCGATAAAAGCGATTCCACTCTGTGCGTAGAAAGGAAATCGGAGAGAATAAACAGCCAACAGCCCGCTGAAAATCCCGGCAAATGCTTCCGAGAAATTCCCTACCATGGTAACTCGTCCCTCGTATTTCAAATAAGCGTCTTCCTTTTTATAATATAGCATTGTATCATAAAGTAAGGCGGAGTCAGCACCGGACACAAGGCTCTGTCCGAATCCGAGCAAAATTTCCGAGAGGAAAAACGCCGTGAAAGTGTCGGAAATCGAATAGTTGGTGAATCCCAAGAAACAGAATATGCAACCTGCAATCAAGCAATTCCTTCGTCCCCACACGTCGGCTAAGTAGCCTGTCGGTATCTCCAAGGACACCATGGCGATGGAATAGACGCTCTTCAGAATAAATATATCTGCCAGATCCAGTCCACATTCCTTGTAAAACAGCACGATGATAGGCATCACTAGGGTAAACCATTTGGAAACCTTGATCAAGTAAAGTGCTATTATATTTTTTTTGAACGACACGTGATTTCTGTTTTTCTATTCGGAAGACAAAAGTAGTTTAAAATTAAGAATAAACGAAGTGATTAGAATCTAAAATCAAAAAGCTCCTTTTTGTTTCAGTTTTCATCAAAAAGCGTTATTTTTGTTTCCAAATTTAAAACATAAATCACTAATCAAGTAAAAAATAAGTTTGCCATGGCAATACAGAAAATTGATGACATCTACGAGTTACTGAAGGGAAATACCCAAAAAAAGCGTTTGGTTGTAGCTTACGCTAACGACAGTCACTCTATCGAGGCTGTGAATAAAGCCGTTGAAATGGGTATTGTTGAAGCCACCTTATGTGGTGATGAAAACGAGATTAGGAAAGTGTGTACCGAGCATGGCTTTGACATCTCTCGTTTTAAGATTGTACACGAACCGGTGGACACGAAAGCGGCTGCTAAAGCTGTTCAAATGGTACGTGATAAGGAAGCTGACTTCATCATGAAAGGATTGGTAAGTACTGATAAATATATGCGCGCTATCTTGAACAAGGATTGCGGTTTGTTGCCCCCGAAAGCCACGTTGTCTCACGTTGTTGTGATGGAGTGTCCGAATTACCACAAGTTGTTGGTGTTCAGTGATGCTGCTATTATTCCGGCCCCGGATTTCAGCCAGAAAATGGCAATCGTGAAGTATGTTACCCAGATTGCCAACGCTCTTGGTGTTCAGCGCCCGAAAGTTGCCATGATTTCAGCCACGGAACAAGTACTTCCGAAAGTGGAGTCTACCACGGATGCTGCCATTCTTGCCAAGATGGGAGAGAGAGGTCAGTTAGGTAATATTGACATCGACGGACCGTTAGCTCTTGACGTGGCTATTGACAAAGAGGCTGCCGAGATCAAGAAAATCAAATCTCCGGTTGCGGGAGATGCGGACTGCTTGGTATTCCCGAATATCGAGTCCGGTAATGTGTTCTACAAAACGAACACGAAATTGGCTAACGCTCGTCAAGGTGCGATCCTTGTAGGTGCCACCGCCCCGAGTGTGTTGTCTTCCAGAGGTGACAGCGTGGATGCAAAGCTGAATTCTATCGCGTTGGCTGCTCTTTTTGCAAAGTAAGATAAGTTAGATACAAGTGAAAAGCCGAAGTTGTTGTATTAACACTTCGGCTTTTCTGAATTATTTAAACAACTAAGAACACAGGCTTATTCATTTTCTTCCGTGATGACGATTTTAATAATCTCGTCTCCTTGGCGGATGGCATCAATCACTTCTAATCCCTCGTAAACTTGGCCGAAACACGTGTGGCGTCTATCTAGGTGAGCCGTATTTCTGCGGTTGTGACAAATAAAGAATTGAGATCCCCCGGTATCCCGTCCGGCGTGAGCCATGGATAGGACCCCCCGATCATGATACTGGTTATCCCCGTTTAACTCACATTTGATGGTGTAACCCGGTCCTCCGGTTCCGTCACCTCTAGGACAACCGCCTTGGATCACGAAATCCGGGATGACCCGATGAAACGTTAATCCATCATAAAAGCCTTCTCTGGCTAGTTTTACAAAATTGGCAACGGTATTCGGCGCGTCTTTTTCGAAAAAAAGAACCTTCATAACACCTTTTTCTGTGTGTATTTCTGCTCTGTACATTACGAAATTGGTTTTGAATTATTGCAAACAAATGTAGGGTATAATCCTAATGAATGCAAGCTGTCCAAGTTTATTTAACGCATTTTCTGTTATTTGCATATAGTTAAAAAAAGAGGTGTTTTCGGGAATTTAACAACCTGAAAGATCAAAAATATCAGTATGTATTTAAAAACTTCGTCGTATATTCGCGTACGATTAAAAATAGAGAGTATGACGTGTTGTAATAGCAGACGAAAACCGGAATGGTTGAAGATTAAATTACCGAAAGGACAGAGTTCCACGGAGGTTTTAAATATAGTCAGAAAACATAATCTACATACGATATGTACCAGTGGTATGTGTCCCAATCAAGGCGAATGCTGGGGAAACAGAACTGCAACGTTTATGATCGGCGGGGATGTATGTACCCGTTCGTGTAAGTTTTGTAACGTGAAAACGGGGCGTCCGGCTCCATTGGACCCGGCAGAACCGGAAAATATAGCTAACTCCGTGAAGTTGCTCGGTTTAAAACATGCCGTGATCACTTCCGTGGACCGGGATGATTTGGCTGATTTGGGGGCAGCTCACTGGGTGAAAGTGATCGAGGCGGTGAAACGGGAGAATCCTGAAACGACAATGGAAGTGCTGATTCCGGATTTTCAGGGAAGACAGGAACTCGTGCAACAGGTGATTAATGCTCGTCCGGAAGTGATTTCTCATAATCTGGAGACGGTGAGAGAATTGTCGGATGGCGTACGTAGCCGGGCAAAATATGATATTTCTTTACAAGTGATCCGTCAGGTTTCGGAATCGGGTATCGTTTCCAAATCCGGTATTATGCTGGGATTAGGGGAGACTCGTGAACAAATTCTTCAGACGATGGATGATTTGCTGGCAGTCGGGTGTAAAGTAATGACTATCGGTCAGTACCTGCAACCGTCCGAGGCGAATCTCGAAGTAAAAGAGTACGTGACACCGGAGACCTTTAAGGAATACGAGCGTATAGGGTTGGAAAAAGGGTTCCGTTACGTGGAGAGCGGTCCGTTGGTTCGCTCTAGTTACCACGCGGAAAAGCATGTGAGATAAGTTATGAAACGTACACGATTAATTGATCTAGGAGTGGCGAGCTATATGCCCGTGTGGCAACAACAGGAAGAGTTGCACAAGGGGATTATTGCCGCGAAGTTAAAGGGTGAGGACACGGAGAATTGTATGATTTTCGTGGAACATAATCACGTGTACACGTTAGGGAAGAGCGGGAACGAGGCGAATATGCTGATTAGTGCCATTCAGTTGCAGGCGGCTCATGCTGAATTCGTGAAGGTAAATCGAGGTGGGGATATTACATATCATGGCCCCGGACAATTGGTTGTGTACCCGATTATTGATATGGCTAATTTTGGCGTGGGGGTGAAGGAGTACGTGGATTTGTTAGAAGAGGTGGTTATTCGTACCGTGGGAGAGTTCGGGATTACCGGGGAACGGTTGGAAGGAGCCACGGGGGTATGGTTGGATGCACATACTTCTAGGGCTCGCAAGATATGTGCGATCGGGATTAAATGTTCCCGTTACGTGACGATGCATGGTTTCGCGTTGAACGTGAATACGGATTTGAATTATTTCAATTATATCAACCCCTGCGGATTCGTGGATAAGGGGGTGACTTCTATCTCGAAAGAGGTGGGGACAGAGGTTCCCGTGGCGGAAGTGAAAGCGGTCGTGAAGAAGTATTTCGAGGAACTCTTCGGGATGGATTTTTACACGTTTTAATACAATTTGGCGGGAAATGTCATACACTTCCCGTCGTGTATCTATTCTTGTTTATTTTAATGTAATGTGCTTATTTCTCCCGTTATCCTTTTTTGACATGTGATACTCTGTTGAATGTATGTAAGTTAGAAATAACTTGAATGTCAAGGAGTATTTTATCTCTGTTTTTTATTTGAAGTTTGTCGATAATTTCATTATATTCGTAGTATGAATTAACCAATAAACAAAAATTGACAGAGCGGAATGAAGAATAATATTGAGGTCGAAATATGTACTTTTTCTTTGGAATCATGCTTGAATGCCCAGTTGGCAGGGGCATCCCGGGTGGAACTGTGTTCCGGGATGTATGACGGGGGAACAACCCCGTCTGCGGCTATGATTCGCATGGCCCGGGAAAAGTTATCTATACAACTTTACGTGATGATTCGCCCGAGGGGAGGCGATTTTCTTTATTCCGATTTAGAGTTCGAGGTGATGAAGGAGGACATCCGGTTTGCCAAAGAGTGCCGGGCGGATGGTGTCGTGTTGGGTATCTTGAATGCAGACGGTTCGGTTGACGTACAACGTACGCGGGAACTGGTCGAATTGGCGGCTCCTTTAAAGGTAACGTTTCACAGGGCGATAGATATGACTCGAAACATGGAAGAGGCCTTGGAGGGGATCATTCAGGCCGGATGTTACCGGGTTTTAACATCGGGAGGACGCAACACGGTAAGCGAGGGAATGGAGCAAATTAAAGCCTTGGTGGAGCAGGCGAAAGGGCGTGTGCAAATTATGGCCGGAAGTGGTGTAAATGCCGCGAATGCCAACACGTTAATAACATTAGGGGTGGATGCTATTCACTTGAGTGGGAAAAGTAGTCGGGACAGTGAAATGGAATTCCGTAACCCGAACGTGTTCATGGGCGGGGTTTCGGGACTACCGGAATACGAGCAATATTACAGTGATGTTGAGAAAATAAAAGCAGTTTTAGACAACGTGAAATTTAGAATATAAAATTCAGGGTGTGACGTTCATTCTATGTTTTACATTCTAGATTCTAAATTCAATATATGCGAACATTTGTAGAGAAGATATTAAATGCCGAACGTGGGAGCATCGTGGTCCGTGAACCGGATTATGTGATGAGTCATGATAATTCGGCACGGGTTAGGTTTTTGTTTGAACGAATTCATGGTACCCGAGTATACAATCCTTCCCAGTTGGTGATAGTGCTGGATGGAAAGGTGTCTGGGTTAGTCAACGAATTATCCTTGGAATATAATTCGATACGGGATTTCGTGGAAGAGCAGGGAATAGAGCATTTTTATGACTGTGACCGTGGAATCAGCCACCAGATTATCTCAGAATTGGTACGTCCGGGTATGTTGGTTGCGGGGAGCGATTCTCATACAGCCACGGCGGGAGCGTTCAACACGTTGGCTGTGGGAATTAATAAAACAGAGACGGCCGTGTTATGGAAAACGGGCAAAATGTGGTTTCAGGTGCCTGAAACGGTGAAGATCGTTTTGAAGAATCGTTTGTCGGAAGGAGTGTTTGCTAAAGATTTGGCTTTATGGATCAAGGGAATATTGAGCGAGTTGGACGTGAACGGGCAGGCAATTGAGTATCACGGGGAAGGGGTTTCCTCTTTGTCCATTGATGATCGAATGACAATAGCCAATATTTCCACGGAAATGGGAGTGATCAGTTCGGCTTTTCCCCCGGATGATCGGTTGGCAGACTATTTTAACGAACCGGCAGTGCGGGGTGTTTGGGCGGACGAGGAGGCTGTTTATTCTCGGTTTATAGAGATTGATCTGGCCAGCGTCTTTCCGATGGTATATGACACGAGAAACGATGTTCTTCAGGGAGTGGAGGAACTTGTCGGGTTGAAAATACAGCAAGGACTTATCGGTGCTTGTGCTTCAGGACGGTTGGAGGATTTACGGTTAGTTTCCATGATCTTGGAAGGAAAGCGTATTGCCAACGGGTTCCAATTGTTCGTGGTTCCGGCTTCTAGGAGTATATATTTACAGGCTGTTGAAGAGGGTATTATTGATAAGATTGCACAGTCCGGAGCCATCGTTCTTGGCTCCAGTTGTGGGCCTTGCTTGGGAGTGGGACACGTGGCGTCTGCCGGAAATAGCCGTTTTATCTCTACTGCCAATAGTCGGTATATCGGAAGTTCGAATCATTCCGGTGTTGAAAAATATATAGCCTCTCCGGCAACCGTGGCTATGACTGCGTTGCGAGGAGAACTAACATCAATAATACACTTCGAGGGCGCACGGTATAAATATAAAGCTCCCCGGATAGAACCAGTCGTGTTGGAAGGGTATGATTATCGTAAGAGTAACGGGGTGTGGAATTACGGGGATATAGATAATATATCAAGTAACCAGATATTTGCGGAAAAATTGATGTATCGCTTGACCCTTGAACAGGTGGAGGAGATTAAACCTTACTTGTTTGGAGGATTGGATCCGAATTTCGCTTGCGACGTGAAACCGGGAGATATTATTATCGCCGGGGAGAACTTCGGGTGTGGTCAACTGGTGAAACATGCAGCGACGGGATTGGTAGCCGTGGGGGTAAAACTGGTGATTGTAAAATCTGTGAACTGGGATTTTTACCGTATGGCTATTAATCACGGGTTACGGATTCTTGTTGATTGGGCCGTGGTGGATGCTTACACGTCAGGGGAACAACTGGCAATAGATGATGAAAATCATTTATTGTATTTGAACAAGAGAGCGTATAAGCTCCCTTATGTTGATGCGGAGTTTCAAGAAATCCTCGAAAAAGGAGGATTAATAAATACCTTTTCTTAAATAAGAAAAGGTTATTGATATTCATGTGTGTGTTGTTTTTTTCTGTTCCGGGGTGCCGGAATGGGGAAGAGGGCAATCCTTTCGAGGATTGCCCTTATTTATTTTTGGGCGTAAAGCCTAAAACAGCGGGATATGGTAAATTAGCCCGATGGATAAAGTTGATGTAGAGTAGTTCTCGGCTCCTAATGTTTTGGCCTTGTCCGTGAATCGATAAGAACGTCCGATGTACGATGCGAAGAAATGTAGATTTTCCGTGGTGGGATAGTATTCGATACCACCGAAATACCCGTAAGCCGTCCGGTATTTGCCTTTCTCCAGTTGATCGGAATGCTTGTAAACAGAGGCATTTTCGTACATTCCTTTCACGAAAATATTCCATTTGGGCTGGAAACGATAGTTTAATTTGGTGACCCAAGATTCGTAACGAGCATTTTTGATGCAATCTGCCTCTCCTTGAAGTCGGTAGAGGCTTGAAATAATACCTCGGTTATCCAGTTCTTCATCGGAAAGGTAGAAATCGAGGTACATGTTGAACTTTCCCAGATCTAATTCGTTACCGATGGCATAAAAATGATTGTTATATCCTTTTGCCAGACTGAGCAAGGAATATGACCAACGGGTTCTAAATTTATCGCTGAAGAAATTGCCGTTCCAGTTGGCCGTGTAAGCGAGGGGCGCACGACTTTCTTCCACGTCTTCCGGGAGTTGCCCGTAAATATCATCCATGGAAGCCGTCCGGCTGTTCACGACTTGTAAGGCTATTTCTTGGGTAGGGGTGACTTGATAAGAGAACGTGATTCCGGTCATGAAATCGAAGAGCATGTAATCGATCATGTCACTGTACTGGTAGATTTCAATCGGATCCAGATCATATTCGAACCCCCCGTATGCTGCCGCCTGTTTCCCGATGGAGGTGACAAACTGATCAGTCAGGCGTACAGAGATCATGGCATAATCGATGGAGGAGGGAAGGTTATCCAGTGCGTGGGGCGTGTTACTGCTGTTCAGGCGTTGACGCCAACGGTAAGAAAGCCAGTCATTGATGTCCCCCCGGGCTTCTAATCGAAGCTGGTTCATTTTGAAGGCTGCTTGCTCGAATGTTCCGTCTGTGAATGCACTGTTGAATGTGGCTTGCATGTGCAGTTTCAGGTTAAAAGTATTATTCTTTTTTTCGATATTCGATACTCTTTCAAAAAGAGAGCGCCCGTTTGTCGTGTCGTTTAGATGGGATAACAGACCTTGGGCTGACAGACTCTGTAATGATAGTGCTAATAGCGTGATTAGTAATAGTTTTTTTCTTTTCATTGTTATCGGATTAAAAAAACTAAAAGCTGGAGATCGTTCGAAAACAGCCTTCCAGCTTTTAGTGGTTACTTACTGATTGTATCTTATTTCAAGGTACCTTCTTCTGCTTGTTTGATCATGTTTGCGCTTGCCGTGATATATACTTCGACACGACGGTTTTTAGCACGTCCTTCTGCTGTACTATTGTCAGCTACCGGTTGATCGAATGCTAGGCCTTCCGTGGTGATTCTGTTGCGGGCAATCCCGTTTCCAACTAGGAAGTTTGCAACAGCTTCCGCACGTTCTTTGGATATTCTTTCATTTACGGCACGGGTTCCGGTGTTATCCGTGTGGCCGTAGATCGTGATGTCTGTTTCCGGAGAATTCTTTAACGACGTGGCAAATTTTGTCAAGGCATCTCTGGAAGATGAACTTAATTGGCTAGAGTTCGTGGCGAACAATATGCCGTTGTCAAAAGTTACTTTAATGGCTTGTAGGTCATTTGCATCTGTAACAGTTTCAACCTGAGCTCCTTCAATGGCTTCTAACTCTTTTTTCTGTTTATCCATCTTTCTGCCGATTAAAGCCCCTGTTCCAGCTCCAACAGCTCCTCCCACGGCAGCCCCGATGGCAGCTCCCTTACCTTTACCAACCAAGGCTCCGATACCGGCTCCAAGTGCGGCTCCACCACCGGCCCCGATGGCAGCGCCTTTGCCCGTGTTGCTCATGGATGCACATCCTGAAAAAATAATGCTTGCGCTTAATACTAAAATAGTGAGTAGATTAGTTTTTTTCATAGTAATAGTTTTGTTTCTAAATTTAGATCGTAAATCTTTACTCTAATATGGTACAAAAATAACACTCGTTAAAACAATTTCAAAATAAAATGAGATAAATCAAAAGAGGGAATATATTTGAATATTCCCTCTCGTAATTGTATCATTTCTTGTTTGTTAGAACATCGGTAATTGGTATATAAACCCGACTTCCAATCTTTGCGTGTTGTATCCTTTTTGAGCGACACGATCAGTAAATTTGTAAGAACGTCCCACGAAGGTACAGAAGAAATGCAGGTTGCTGTCTTCTAACGGGTAGTATTCGATACCGGCCAAGTAACCGTAAGAAGTACGATAGTTTCCTTTTTCGATGTCACCACGTGTTTTTGACACGGAGGCCGTTTCATACATTCCCTTCACGAAAGCATTCCATTTCGGTTGGAAACGGTAGTTTACTTTTGTCACCACGGATAGGTATTCTGCATCAAGTGCATTGTGACCGTCAAGAAGAGCGGCATCTTTGTTTTCTAGCATACCGGTAATGATACCTTTTCGGTCGATTTGTTCGTCAGAATACATGAAGTCTACAAACATATTTACTTTTTTAGAGAACGTGAAATCGTTACCTAAAGCATAATAATACATTTGCTTATCTTTTGTTTCGGACATCACGGATGCTGACCAACGAGTTTTATAGATTCCATCGAACAAGTTACCATTCCAGTTTAACGTGTACAAGAGTGGGGCACGGCTTTTTTCAAATCCGGGACCGTATGTTTCATCCTGAGAACCGTTACGGCTATCCAAAATTTGGAATTGAAGTTGATGGTTGTCACAAATCTGGTAAGCGATGTTCAAACCGGTCATGAAGTTACTCATGTTCTCGATCATATCGCTATATTCGTAGATTTCGATCGGGTTCAAGTCGAATTCGATACCACCATAAGCGGCACATTGTTTTCCGGCAAAGAATGAGAACTGGTCATTTAATTTTACCCCAATACCTGCGATGTCAATGGAAGTAGGCATGTTGTCGATATTGTTACCACCGTTGTTCCCACGGTTCAGACGTTGTCTCCAGCGATAGGACAACCAAGGGGTGATGTTACCTTTTGCTTCAATACGGAATTGACGCATCTTGAATGCAGCCTCGCTCAGTCCGCTTTGGTCATAGTTGAAACTGGCATCAAAAGAACCTTGCATGTTCAAATAGAAGTTGAACCAGTCCATTTTTTTCTCTATTTGGGTTACTCGTTCGAAAAGAGTCTTTTCGTTCGTGGCATTTTGTGCGAAAGCACCTGCTGCGCAACCCATAACAAGTATTAATAAAGCTAATTTTTTCATGTTCTGTGTTTTGATAAAAATATAATTTCCTAATGGGGTGTGTCAAAATGTATTTTATTCCTCAAAAAACTCCTCCGTCACTTCGTGCCACCTCCTCTATAAACAGAGGAGGAGCTGGTGACTCTTCCCGAAAAAAGGGAGTATTTCAACTCTCCCTCTGTTTATAGAGGGAGTACCCCGAGAGGGGGGAGGGAGTTTGAAAAATGCTTTTTGATACATTTATTCCTAATTCTGACTACCCCCTCTAACTCCCCCTTGCACAGGGGGAGAACACGCATTTGCGTTATATCGAGGCGGTTCCCCCCGTGAGAGGAGGGACCGGAGATCGTTTATGCATTAATATTCGTTGAAATATTGTTGGATCTGTTTCCAATCGTTAGTCTTAGTCAAAGCTAACATCAAGAGGATTCTTGATTTTTGTGGGTTCAATTCTTGAGAAGCGATGAATTTGTATTGATTGTCATCTACTTCAGCGTCAAGCGTGGTCGGTCCTGTCGGCACACGGGTGGAACGTACGATAAGAATTCCCTTGTTACGTGCGTTGATTAATTCCGGGAACACGTTTTTGTGGATGTTTCCGTTACCTAATCCGGCGTGGATAATTCCCTTGTAACCGCTATTAGCCATCATTTTAACAACGTCACCTTCCATGTTTGAATAGCTGTACACGATGCCCACTTTCGGAAGAGAGTTCAAGTTCGTCACATCAAATATGGATTGACTGGTGTGTTTTTTTAACGGAGATTGATTGTAGAATACTTTGCCGTTGTAAACATAGCCAAGGGCTCCTGAATTCGGTGCTTGGAATGTTTGAACATCAATCGTGTTCATTTTTAAAACACTGTGAGCTCCGAGAATAATACCATTCATGGAAACTAAAACTCCTTTACCCATGGATTCTTTTGCTCCTGCAACAACGACGGCATTGTATAAGTTTAACGGACCGTCAGCGCTAAGAGCGGTAGAGGGACGCATGGCACCTACAAGTACAACCGGTTTGTTACTTTTCACGACAAGATTCAAGAAATAGGCGGTTTCTTCCATCGTGTCGGTTCCGTGGGTGATCACGATTCCGTCAATGTCTTTTCTTGCCAATAATTTGTTGATTGTTTTGGCAAGTGTCAACCACACGTCATCCGTCATATCCTGTGAACCGATCTTAACGATTTGTTCTCCGGTTACATTGGCTATTTTCTGAATTTCGGGTACAGCCGATAAAAGTGTACCGATGGCAACCTGTCCGGCTGTGTAATTGGTCCCGGTTGAAGAAGCTCCGGTTCCGGCGATCGTACCTCCTGTTGCCAGAATATGGATGTTAGGCAACTTTTGTGCGAACGTGGTCGCAACAGAGAATAGCACTAGGGCTACCAGCAAACTTAAATTCTTAAACATTTTCATAACCTGTAATTTAAAATTTACTTATAATTAGAGTATTTAAAAAATCTGTATAAAGAGCAGTCCAAGTCCAACGGCCACGATGGTCGCGACAAGTCCGGGCATCATGAACGAGTGGTTCAGCACGTATTTGCCGATTCGAGTTGTACCCGTTCGGTCGAAGTTAATGGCGGCTACCACGGTGGGGTAGTTCGGGATAAAGAAATACCCGTTGACGGCCGGGAACATGGCGATCAGCATGTAAGGCGATATTCCCAAGGCTATGCCGAGAGGCATGAGCGCCCGGACGGTAGCGGCTTGGCTGTACAACAAGATAGACATCACGAACAGGGCTATACCGAACAACCAGGGCATTTGTCTAACGACTTCTTCGATAGAAGATTTTAATTCTGCCATGTTGCCTTGCAAGAAAGTATCTCCCATCCAGGCGATTCCGAAGATGGCTACTACCGCTTGCATACCGGCCCCGAAGACGGAACCTTGTGCGGCTTTTAACCCGTCTGTACGAGTTATTAATAATATGATAGCTGCCGCGGATAACATTAATATTTCAATGATAGATGGCATATCTAATAATACTTGTTCGCCATTGATCATGAATGAAGGACGCATGGTATCAAACGAACCGAATAGCACGATAAATACCGTGGCGATAATGAAAACAAAAACAGACAGGCTTGCTCTTCTCTGGTTGGCAACGTCTTTCAGTTCGTATTTCTTGTCATTGAACACGCCTTCTTTCAAACGTTTTTGATATTCCGGGTCATCAACGAGTTCTTTCCCGACTTTCATGGAGAAGAAGGCACCGACGAGTACACCGATTAGCGTGGCGGGAATCGTGATCTTCAAAATGTCAAACAAACTAATGTCAAAACCGGCTAGCAAGCCCAGTAATGCTACCGTGGCAGCAGAAATTGGACTGGCGGTAATGGCTTGTTGGGAAGCGATCACGGCAATTCCCAGGGGACGTTCCGGGCGAATCTTGGTTTCCGTGGCAACTTCAGCGATCACCGGAAGTACGGAATAGGCAACGTGGCCGGTACCAGCGATAAACGTGAATGCGTAAGTTACTAACGGGCTTAGAATTGTGACGTGTGCCGGATTCTTTCTTAATAAGCGTTCGGCCACCTTAACCATAAGATCCAATCCTCCGGCTGCCTGCATACATGCTGCCGCGGATATAACCGCCACGATCATAAGCATAACATCAATAGGCGGGGCCGTGGGTTGCAAGCCGAACACGAATGTCAGAATTCCCAATCCAATACCTCCCATGACACCCAGTCCGATACCACCTAGACGCGCTCCGATGATGATTGCTGTTAAAACGAAAGCTAGTTGTAAAATCATCTCATCTATTTATTTAAAGTTTTATTTTTCAATCATTATCAAGTCTTACACGATATATCCTACGGTAATCACGAAATGAATGTTTCACTTTTCGCAAAATAAATGAAACTTGTTGTTATTAATTTAAAATCTGTATAAATGCGGATAACCGTTCATCTCCTCTTTATTTAAACTTTTATATGTAATACAAAATTTAAGCCAAAAGTGTTACTTTTGCTCTAAAATTTAACATTTATGCAAGATTTATACCTGTTTAATCCGGATAATGAAATTTCAATAGCCAATGGGACAAATGGTTACACGCCAAAGGCGAATATTTCGATTATGGCCGGTGATCTGGCGTTTTTATCTGCATATTTGACAGGAAAAGGGGATTACGTGTTGGTGACGAAGATGCCGGACTTCGATTTTATGAAAAGTCGAAAAGAAATTTTTGGTCTGGATTGTAAACCGATCATCTGGGAAAAAGCTCAATTACTTTCTTTTAACGAGATAAAGCCTTGGGGATGGAGTCCCCGGGTACACAATTTGTTGAAAGATTTGAAAAGTCGTTGTAACGAGCAGTTCAGGGAGAGTGTCATGTCAACGTGGCGTGATGAACGGAGGGATTTATACAGCAGGCGAATGGCTGCCACTTGTTTGGCTGAGATGGTACGGGCTATTCCCTGTATAGGGGAGGGTATTATTCCTCGTGAATGTAACACGTTGGCAGGAATCAGGTCGTTGTCGGAAAAGGAAGATATCGTGGTGAAAGCTCCTTGGTCCTCTTCCGGTAAAGGAATTCTTTTTATCCCGAAAGGACAGATGACGTGTAAAGAAGAGGAAGTTTTATCCGGTATCTTGCGTAAACAAGGGTACGTGATGGTGGAAAAAAGATTGAATCGGGTGCTGGATTTTGCCATGGAGTTTGAAATGGACCGTTTATTTCACCTGAATTTTCTTGGGTATTCTGTTTTTCAAACAAGTCGGCGGGGGGAATACGAAGGGAACAGGGTGGCATCGAATTCTAGTTTGGAAGGGATGATTGCAAAATATACGGGAACGGGGTTCTTACATGAAATCCGTGAACAGTTGGAAAAGGTGGTGATGACGGTGTTTCATGGGAAATACGTGGGATACTTGGGGGTGGATATGATGATATACGAGGACGAGTCGGGAGAATTTGGCGTGCAGCCTTGTGTCGAGATAAATCTGCGTTATAACATGGGAATCGTTTCAATTGCTTTGCAGCGTTATTTACAAGAGGGTGTTGAGGGTGTTTTTAATATTCGCTTTTCTCCCCAAGCGGGAGAAATCATGCAATCGGTGGAGAAGAATAGAGAGGTGCATCCCTTGCTGATGGAGGCGGGACGAATCGTGTCCGGATATATAAATTTAACACCGGTATCTCATGAATCACGCTTTGTGGCCGAATTGTATGCAAAAAGAATTTAGAGTTTAAAATCTAAAATTAATCCGGGGTTTTGCATCCCTTCTCCCGGGGTTTTCCATGCCCGTTGCATGACGGTGGGGCGACTATGGGGTGGCTGTTAGGCGCCATCGCCCGATTGTCGCCCGATGCTCGCCCGATTATCGCCGCCATTTTAACAGATGGAAAACAAAAATAACATATTCGAATATCCCGTCAAGAGGACTAATAACGAGGCTATTCACGCTCAAGAATAAAATTTCGGGCTACTATATCCCCGGTAGAAGCCCGGGATAAGGGATACATCAGCTGTTCCAGTATTTTATACATTCCCATTTTATTCTATCCTTTTCCAAACAGAAGGGGCAACTATGTTTCAATTATATCAACCTCACGCTAAATAAAAAGTTTGTAAACTTTATGAACTTTTATAGAGAAAATAAAGAAAATTTTATTCTCTTTGTTGTTGATAAAAGGATCAGGCACTAAATTTATAGATAAGCATGCATACGAAAATGAAAGGTGAAGGTATCAAGGGGCTTTTTATTGAGCAAATTGTTCCGGTCATGGAAAGGCATGGCTATCATTTCATGAAGGCTAAGAATGTATTTGTTTATGAAGATCGTGAATGGAAGAACGAGTGTATTCTTCGATTCACGAATTGGGAGAATGATCAGTTGTCTTTGCGCACGGAGTACTTTGTAACTTGTAAGAAAGTCAGTCAATTATATAAGGAGGCTATATCGGAAAAGGATTGTATGCCTATTTGTGGCGTGCTGGATGTCGGGTGGGCTTACAAGTACTTGGGGATACCTTTGGATGATAAGCCTTGGTTTCAGATGAAAATAGCAAAACTTCATTCACTTGTGCAGAAATGGATCGTGGAATTCGAGAGCGTGGGACTTTCTTTTTTCAAGGAAATGAACGATTATGAGAAGGTTGAGAAAGCCTTGGATATTTTTAATGTTTCCGGTTGGGCTCCTTTGGCCGTGTGGACCGGGGAACGTATTTTGCATGGAATCTGTTTATATTATTTAAATACGTACGACAAGCGGGGGACGTTGGGGTTGTTCGATTTGTACCGGGGGAAAATCAATGAAATGGAATATTCCCCGATCCGGGAACAGTTTGAGCGTTTAGAGCGATATATGAAATGTTTGCCCGATAGGCAGCCAATACCCAGAAGAAATGAAGATAAGGAAAGCCAATCTAAATGATGTTAATCTATTGATTGTTCTCCGGTTGGATTTTCTCCGGATGAACGGGGCGAATTTTACGGTGGAGGAACAAATAGCTATCGTTGCACAGATGCGGAATTATTTCCAAAAGCATATCCCTTTGGGTGATTTTATCGCCTGTTTGGCCGAGGAAAATGGGCAGGTGGCGAGTGCTGCATACGTGGTTATCGAGGAGAGACCGGCAAATGGTTCATTTATAACGGGGATTGTAGGGAATTTAATAAATGTGCTGACTTATCCCGAGTATCGTCATGCCGGGCTTGCGACGCGGGTGATCGGGGTGTTGATCGAGGAATGTCGTCAATTAGGAGTTTCCGCGATAGATTTGGATGCGACTGAAATGGGACGCGGGGTGTACGAACGATTGGGATTTAAGGTGATGCGTGATGTTGCGATGAGATTGAAGTTGTGAGTTGAACTTGTTGTGGGTGAAATGTTTAATAATTCATGTTATGAAAAAATGGAATAACATTATTTTTTTGGTTTTATCCATGCTTGTCGTGGGATGTGGTGACAATGATGAGAATCCGGTTGGTTTCTATACTTCGTCCGGTGGAGATCGTATCGAGGGGTTTTCGGCTTCTGTGGGAGAGAGTTGGTTGAGAGCAGGTGGTGGTAGCGGTGTTTACAAGGTTTCTTCAAGTGACGAGAGTATTGTGAGGGCTGAATTATCTCAGGAGGTTATCACGTTGAAGGCTTATAAGGTTGGGCAGGCTGAAATCACGATCGTGGATAGCCGGGAAGAGTCTGCCACAATTGAGATTACAGTATGTCCCCTAATCAGAACGATCGAGGTGATGGAAACTCGTGCCTTTATCCGTTATTCTGATGGTAGAGATACATCGGATGTAGAAGAGAAGGTAAAGAAAGAAATTATCGAGAACATGGATATTGCCAAAGGGTGGCAGTTTAAGATGGTGTATGATCATTGGAATGGAGCGTATGAAAGAGAGGGAAAGGTAACTGTTTATCAGGATGCGTCTCAAGAGGAGGGGATCGAAGGTACTTATTCGATGGGAAACGTGGAAAACAAAATCGCCTACACGTTTAAGTATGAGGATCGGGAGCATATCCTTCAGTTTCCTGAGATTTTGGAATCCGGGATAGCGAGAGATACGGGTCCCCAGAAAATGACTTGGATTGAGAATTATTCAGCAGAATATAAAGAAAAATATCCGGATGCGAATTTTAAGGAAGTCGTGTGTATTTTGCGGGTTGCAATATGGCGAAGATAGTTTTCAAGAGTAAGGATATTTGAAATTCCGGCATTATAGATGACGATTCAATTGATGTGTTAACGAGGGGAAAATATATCTTAATACTTTCGATATTATAGCTGATTTTTAATATATTTGTTGAATAATTTAGAGTTGTGTTGATGACATTGCTATATGAAGTCGTTATTCAGAATCGTATATTTTCGAAAGTTTCTTAACGTGGCATTGTTGCCTAGGATTTCTATGGTTCGCAAAAGGGAAAATGGAGGAATACTAACTGTTTCAATGGATGACAGAAGCGTGTTTTGTGGCAAGAATAGAAGGGATCTGTGTGAGTGGAATTAATTTATGATAAGAATAGTGAGATAATATTAAGAGCGAGAGCTTTTAGGTATAATATAGAATAAAAATAAATGATATGAGAAATCGGACGATAAGTATTGTCTGTATGCTGTTATGTTTGTTGGGAATAAGCCGGGTTTCGTTTGGTCAACAGGAAGATGATTTGTTGCGGCGGGAGTATCAGGTGGCGATGGAGGAACACGTGCAAAATATGATTGCAGCATTATCCATGTACAGTTCGGATATTTATTACGAGAATGAGAACGTGTTGAGGACAAGGCGGGTGAAGTTGATCCGGGTGTTCTTCCGGTCGGAGCAAGCCAAAATGTACGATTTCTTGAAGATCGGGGTGGAAACTCAGGATAATTATCTGGATGTAATGGAGTTTCTAAGGACAATTCCGGTAGTCTTGCCCCGGGTGACGTTTAACATGAGCGTGGAGGAAATTTCCCCGTATGTGCGTTTGGCGAGTGGAGAGTTTAAATTGCCGGTAAAGGTTGCCATCACGTTTGTTGACTTGAACACGAATCAAGAGAGAACAATGCCGTCAAGGGTGTATAACGTGTACTGCTGGCAGTCAGAAAATGGTAACTTTGCCGTATCCTCGATGGATTTGTTGCGGGAACAGCAACAGACGGTGGTCAGGAACGAGGGCAATGCGAGCGAGTGGATAGCGCAAGGAGATAAATATTACAATGCCAAGAATTACACTTCGGCTTTGACCTATTATAAACAGGCCGCGGAGGCTGGGAATGCTAGGGCGGCGACGATGGTCGGGTGGATATACAAAAAAGGACTTGGGGTGACGGAGAATGCGGTAGAGGCGGTGAAATGGTATCGTATGGCAGCAAATGGCGGTAATGCTTCCGGGCAGGTGAATCTGGGTGATGCGTATTATACGGGAGAAGGGGTGACGAAGGATTATAACGAGGCATTCAAATGGTTCATGCAGGCAGCCCAGCAAGGGAATAGTACCGGGCAGAGTTGGCTTGCTATCATGTACCGGTATGGTTTCGGTGTGACGAAGGATGAAACCGAGGCCGTTAAATGGTATCGAAAAGCTGCGGATCAGGGAAGTGATTTTGGCCAGTATTATTTGGCAGAAATGTATGAAAACGGATACGGGGTTGAAAAAAATATGACGGAGGCTAGGAGATGGTATCAGAAAGCGGCTGATCAAGGGTATCAAAAAGCCAAAGATAAGTTGGTCAGTCTGGAGGTTGGTGTATCGGCTTCTGCCAGTGAAATTGGAGATTGGAAGAGCAAGGCTTACAAGTATTATAATGATAAACAGTATCGAGAGGCGATGACGTGGTTCCGAAAAGCTGCCGACGCTGGTGATGCGGGTGCGCAGTACTTTATGGGGGTGATGTATTTTTGTGGGTTGGATGTTGCGAAGGATCATAAGGAAGCCGTGAAATGGTATAAACAGTCGGCTCTCGGTGGTGATATGTACGGGCAATATTCTTTCGGTGAGATGCGTGAGAATGGTTGGGGAATAGAGAAAAATATGGCGGAGGCCAAAACGTGGTATCAGAAATCGGCTGATCAAGGATATGATCGGGCTATTGAGAAACTAAAGGAGTTATCGGGGACGACTACAAGTTCTACTTCCGGCAAGACGTACAAGGAATACGAGAAAATGGCGGATGAGTTCTACGATAAAAAGAATTACACGGAAGCATTGAAATATTATAAATTGTCAGCTCCGGGTAATGATGGGGGGGTACTCAATCGTTTGGGGTACATGGATTCGGCGGGTGTCGGTGTTGATGTGAATGCATCGGAAGCGGTGAAATGGTTCCGCAAATCGGCAGAGCAGGGATATATGATCGGGCAATATAATATGGGATTGATGTACGAGCTGGGAAGAGGTATTGGGAAGGATGTGAATGAGGCGATCCGTTGGTATCGTAAGGCTGCGGATCAAGGGTATCAAAATGCCAAGGATAAGCTGGCAACCCTGTCAGACACGGGAACAACTTTATCCAAGACGGAGATTAAATATTACGTGGATAAGGCGGATAAATATTACAAAGAGAAGAACTTTCAAGAAGCACTGAAGAATTACTTGATAGCCGCAAATGCCGGGGATGATTACGCTCAGAATTGGGTGGGATGGATGTATAAGAATGCAGAAGGGGTGGAGCGGAATTATATGGAATCATACAAGTGGAATATGAAATCGGCTGAGAGTGGAAATGCTTATGCAATGAATAGCTTGGGTATTTTGTTCGAGAACGGGCAAGGGGTGGAGGTAAATCTTCCGAAAGCGGTGGAATGGTACCGGAAAGCTGCAAATGCGGGGAATGTGCATGGACAGTATAATTTGGGACGTATGTATGAAAATGGACGAGGGGTAACGAAGAATATTATTTTGGCGAAACAGTGGTATGAAAAAGCGGCAGCACAGAATAATAGTGATGCGCAGAGTAGTTTGGGAACGATCTATTATAATGGAGAGGGCGTTACCAAGGATTACGCTAAAGCTATGGAGTGGTATCGGAAAGCGGCTGATCAAGGTAATATGTACGGGGAGTTTAACATTGGCTTGTTGTATGAATTCGGTTACGGGGTGACCAAGAATCTGGATGAAGCTGCCAAGTGGTATCGTCGGGCGGCGAATCGGGGGATGGAACGGGCGAAGACCAAATTACAGGAGTTGGGACGATAAGTATAGAATAAAAAAATTAGAATATATGGCTAGATTGAAGGGGGAATCTTCACATTCAGTTTTTTTGAGGAATTCCAGCATTATAGATAACGATTCGATCGAAGTGTTAACGAGAGGGAAATATATCTTGAAACTTTCGATATTCATAGCTGATTTTTAATATATTTGTTGAATAATTTAGAGTTGTGTTAATGACATTGCTATATGAAGTCGTTGTTTGGAATGGTGTATTTTCAAAAGTTTTTAAACGTGGTGCTGTTATCGAGGATTACCCCGGTTGCCCCAAAGGGGATGGTGGCCGCTTTTTCGACGTATAGCGGAAATGTCCTTCGTGATAATGAGGAGGGAAACCTACGTGTGAAGTTAATTCATGATAAGAATATAAATAGAAAGAGAATATTGAGAACGATAGTCTGTATTCTGTTGTGTTTGTTGGGGATAAGCCGGGTTTCAATTGCCCAACAGGAAGATAATTTGTTGCGGCGGGAGTATCAGATGGCGATGGAGGAGCACATGAAAAATATGATTGCTGCATTATCTATGTACAGTTCGGATATTTATTACGAGAAGGAGAACGTGTTGAGAACAAGGCGGGTAAAGTTGATTCGATTATTCTTCCGGTCGGAGCAAGCCAAAATGTACGATTTCTTGAAGATCGGGGTGGAAACTCAGGATAATTATCTGGATGTAATGGAGTTTCTAAGGACAATTCCGGTGGTCTTGCCCCGGGTGACGTTTAACATGAGTGTAGAGGAGATTTCTCCGTACGTGCGTTTGGCAAGCGGGGAGTTTAAACTGCCTGTGAAGGTTGCCATTACGTTTGTTGACCTGAACACTGATCAGGAGAAAACGATGCCATCGAGGATGTATAACGTATACTACTGGCAAGCGGAGGATGGTGATTTTGCCGTTTCTTCAATGGATTTACTGCGGGAAGAACAACAGACATTATCGGGGATAACTACTGGTTTTATTTCTGGTAAGACGTACAAGGAATACGAGAAGATGGCGAATGAATTTTACGATAAAAAGAATTACACGGAGGCTTTGAAATATTATAAATTGTCTGCCCTAGGTAATGACGGAAATATACTAAATCAATTGGGGTACATGTATTTGACTGGTGAGGGTGTTGAAGCGGATGATTCGGAGGCAGCGAAATGGTTCCGAAAAGCTGCTGAGGCTGGGAATGTTACAGGACAGTATAATCTGGGTTGGATGTATGAGACTGGACGAGGGGTAACGAAGAATATTATTTTGGCTAAACGATGGTATGAAAAAGCGGCAGCACAGAATGATGGCGATGCACAAAGTCGGCTGGGGGATATTTATTATAATGGAGATGGTATTACTAAAGATTATGCTAAGGCTAGAGAGTGGTATCTGAAAGCGGCAGGTCAGGGTAACATGTACGGGGAATTTGGTATAGGCTTGTTGTATGAATTTGGTTGCGGGTTGACTAAGAATATGGATAAAGCAGCAGAGTGGTATCTAAAAGCGGCGAATCGTGGATATGATAGGGCTATTGAGAAACTCAAGGTATTATCGGGGATAACTACTGGTTTTACTTCCGGTAAGACGTACAAGGAATACGAGAAGATGGCGGATGAATTTTACGATAAAAGGAATTACACGGAGGCTTTGAAATATTATAAATTGTCTGCCCTGGGTAATGACGGAAATATACTAAATCAATTGGGATACATGTATTTGACTGGTGAGGGTGTTGAAGCGGATGATTCGGAGGCAGCGAAATGGTTCCGAAAAGCTGCAGAGGCTGGGAATGTTACAGGACAGTATAATCTGGGTTGGATGTATGAGACTGGACTAGGGGTAACGAAGAATATCATTTTGGCTAAACGATGGTATGAAAAAGCGGCAGCACAGAATGATGGCGATGCACAAAGTCGGCTGGGGGATATTTATTATAATGGAGATGGTATTACCAAAGATTATACTAAGGCTAGAGAGTGGTATCTGAAAGCGGCAGGTCAGGGTAACATGTACGGGGAATTTGGTATAGGCTTGTTGTATGAATTTGGTTGCGGGTTGACTAAGAATATAGACAAGGCTGCAGAATGGTATCGTCGAGCGGCGAATCGGGGGATGGAACGGGCGAAGACCAAATTGAAGGAGTTGGGACGATAAGTATTGAATAAAAAATTAGAATATATGGCTAGATTGAAGTGGGAATACAAGGATAAGGTGATTCGATTTTCAGTAAGTCACGAGGGGCAGGAGAGTGAATTTTATATTGATCCCCGGTTGGTGACTTATTTGACCGAAGGAAAGAAAATCTATGACTTCCAAGTGTATGTTCAGAAGGGACAGACGGACCCTTACGTGTTTGTTGGGAAGTTCACCGATATGACGGTGGAAGAAGGTGTTCCTGAAGGATATGAATTTACCGAATCAGACCAGATAACAGATCATTGTTTTTGTATCTGTCGGGCGTTGAATTTACCGGATCCTTGGTTAAGTGGAGACGGGTGGCGTAGTGAACCTTGCTATTTTGTGGCAAGGAAATTGAACGTGGAGGTTCCTCCTGTTCCCCCGGTACCACCCGTGCCTCCGAAGAATGAGGATGTTCCCCCGGTGAAAGATGATAAGCCAGAGCCTCCCAAGGCACCCGTGAAGGAGCCGAAAAAAGAGCAGGATGAAAAGCCCGAACCGCCCAAGGAACCGGAGGTAAAACCAGAAGAAAAAGATATGGTGGTATGCAAACGTTGTCAGACGAAACAGCGTATCACGAATCAGTATTGTAAACATTGCGGGGAGTCATTCGTTCCCTTGGAGCGTTGTGGAAAATGTGGACGAGAAGTGCCGAAAAATGCTATTTATTGTCCATTTTGCGGTAAAAAGCGATAATAATGATATAAAATATAAAGTTCATGATAACACTTATTCCAAATTCCGGTGTACAGTTTATCACGAAGGAAGTGAATCTTTCTGATGATAAATTGAATAAGTTCAGACCTTTTGAGTATTACGAGGAGAAAGATGAAGAGGAGGAGGACGAAGATGTTTTTCTGTTCAAACTTCCCTACTATTTATCGAGAATTTCCAGTTATATAGAGAAGGCTCCAAGCGAGTCGGGAAATACGGTTATCAATGCCGAGGCTATCAACGTAGAGACGTGGGAGGTCATGGACGAGGAGAAGATTCTGGATCGGGTGATTCACCGTATTCCGGAAGAAGAGATTATTTCTATCCCGGCCCGGAAGGCATTGGAATGCTTTGAGAATAAGTGGTTACCTGTTCCGTATTTATTAAAGACGGCTGCCGGAGATAAATTTCATGACGGGCCGACAGCTTGGGCCCGGATGTGGTTCACGAAGATCGGAACGCTGGATCATGGAAAGACGGGGGCCACGCATCACGTGGTGTTTGCTTTTGACACGACGGAAGCGGAGAGGCAACATCGTTTCATGAGCTTGAAAGCACAGAATGCCCGTACAAACCAGTTTTTTGCAGTCCCTAGGGCTGAAAGTGATTTGTACCAGTATTGGTATGGAAATGAGTGGATTGACAATTGGTTACGGCAAATTGTCCCCTTGTCCGGTTCCGAGCAGGAAAAGGTGTTCACGCATGTGGGATATTATTTCCAACTGTTGAAAGTACTGTTGGGGTCAAATGTATTTGAAGAAATAGAGATTCCCGGGCAGAAGGGAACGCAGGATATAGATGTAGATTTAGTGTTGGATATTGGAAATTCCCGAACTTGTGGGGTGATCTTTGAAACAGACCACGAGACTCCTTTCCAGTTCACGAATGCGGTACCTGTGGCAATACGGGATTTGGGTCAACCGAATCGGTTGTATCGGGAACCCTTTGAAATGCGGGTCGCTTTTCATGAGCAAGTGTTCGGTAACCGGATAGCCCGTATGGAGGCCGGGGACCAGAATATATTTAATTGGCCCAGCTTGGTTCGGGTGGGCAAAGAAGCGTTGCGTTATTCCGTGATCTTCGGGCAGAAATCCAATTCCTACATGTCAAGTCCGAAACGTTACTTGTGGGATTCCCGGAAACGTCCGGTGAGCTGGATGGTCGTTCCGGCCAATAAAGAGGCGGATTCGGCATCGGCCTTATTTGGTGTGGCTCATCATTTGACGGCAGACGGCGTGTTGTTGGAACGTGCTAGAGAAGATTTGGAGAAAAAGGGAGAAGGGCTGTTGCCTATCGCGGCGATGGAGGCGAACTATTCGAAGAGTTCGTTGATGACTTTCGCCATGTTCGAGATTTTATTACAGACACTTTCTTATATAAATAGTCATGAGTTTCGAGGGAATTCCCGCTTGAAACCGATGTACAAAGATTTTGCCCGGAAATTAAAACGGGTTGTATTCACTTGTCCCACTGCCATGTTGGAGGAGGAGAAGAAAATATTGCGGGAACATGCCGAGGATGCCGTTCGTCTGTTAAAAGATTACTTCCCGTCTTCATTGGTTGACGAGGTAGAAATTATCCCGTCGGCAAAAGATATTGGCGTGGATAAGACCAAACGTAAAAATTGGGGATATGATGAGGCTACTTGTAATCAGTTGGCTTTCGTGTATGGCGAGATCATGCACCGTTTCCGGGGAGACGCGGGCCTCTTCTTCAAGTATTCACAGGTTTGGCAGGATTATCTGAAAGAGAAGAACGCAGTACGGATTGCCAGTATTGATATTGGTGGTGGTACTACGGACGTGATGGTTTGCGAGTATTCCAGAGATCCGGATGCGCATATTGTGGTGCTTTCTCCTGATCCGCTTTTCTGGGAAGGGTTTAACTTGGCAGGAGATGACATCGTGAAGAGTATCGTGGAAAGGGTGGTGCTGCCCCCGATCGCGGAATATGCCCGGGAACAGGGATGCACGTCCACTTTCGAATGTATGAATTTTCTGTTCGGTCCTCACTTGGGTACACAAAACGGGACAATGCAACAATTACAGTTGATGTTCTCCACGCAGGTGGCTTACCCGATAGCCTTGGGTATTCTGGATCATGTGCGGGAAAACAGAAATGCTTGTTTCTATACCTTCAATGATTTCTACACGGACAATAAGCATGCAAATCCGGTGAATCAAGTGATTCAATACGTGAATGACGAGTTTAGAAATCATGGGGCTACTTCATTTAACTTATTGAACGTGAAGTGGAATATTGATAACCGTTTTATAAATCAGGTGATCGGGCAGGTAATTGAAAAGTTATTAGGGGATGTGTGTAAGAAGTTGAAAGCATACGAATGTGATTACGTGTTGCTTTCCGGTTGCCCGACGACCTTACCGGTTGTGAAAGATTTGTTCTATAAGTATTTGCCTGTGCCGCCAGAACGGGTTATCCCAATGGGTAACTATCGAATTGGAGAATGGTACCCGTTCTCTAATAATGCCGGGCAGATTAAAGACCCGAAGACTTGCGTGGCCGTGGGGGCGGCAATCGCTTTAATGAGTGGGGAGTTGATGCGCTTGGATAATTTCCGGTTGGACATCGGCAAGTTAAAAGAGAAATTCGAGTCAACGGCTAAATATATCGGTATTTATGACAAGATAAAGTCTCACTTGGCATCTATTTGCTTTGATGAGAACGAGAATAATAAACAATTACGTTTTGATGGTCCCATGTTGCTCGGGTTTAAGCAATTCGAGGCAACGGAGTGGGTTGCCTCTCCCATGTATTTACTGGATTTTGCATCGTCGGAAAAAGCCCAGATGATCAAGGATAAGTTACCTTTATCCGTGAATATCGAGCGTTCGGAACGGAATCGGGAAGCGTTAAAGATCCGGGGGACTATTTACGATCGGGACGGGCATGCCGTGTCACCGGAGTACCTGATTTTGCGGTTACAGACCTTGGCAGATGAGCAGGGGTATTGGTTGGATTCAGGGATCTTCTCGATTAATGATAACGTGGACGACTTATGAATGTGACAAGAGAAAAATCCGCTTTGTTGTCCTTGGAAACGAGAGGGGACGATGCCGAGCGTCTGGCAGTTTGGTTAACGACGTTTCTGGGGGAGGACGTGTTCCGACGTCTGGAAGAGAATGAAAACTTGCACGTGTCCATGTTGGAGGAAAAGAAAGATGTGACGGGGTGGTTAACAGCAGGTTTAAAAACAATTCTGAAGTCGGAGGACTTGGAGTTGCTGGTTCAACGTGTGGAACGGGAAATACAAGAATTGCAGAAAAGATTGATCGTTGCCGAGGAAATTCAGGTTTCTAATCAGGATATAACGGCTGATTGTGAACGACAGAAAAGGGAGATAGAGGCTTTGGAGGTGAAGTTGGAGCCTTTGCAAAGAGAGGTGAACAGCTTGAAAAAGAAAGTGGCTGCATCCGTGGGAATTGATGTCGTGGTGGATGCCGTTTTCTCCGGAGAAGCCGTGGAGATTCAGACCATAAATCAGCTGTTGAAAGAGGATATAAAGAATCCTTCCGAGGCTTTGTCTGCCTTTTGCGTGGCGCTGGCAAAGACTTGGGGAATTTTAGCGCGAGCTTTGCAGAAAGAGGGTGAGGAGGAAGAGAAAATGGAAATTTTGCATGCCGCCTTGACACGTGTGTTGGAGGCCTTAACGGGACTTTATATTCCCCAGCGACGGGCCGTGTTGGAGCAGCTGGCTAAATTGTGTAATTCGAGGGTTTCGGATTACCTGTTTATTTCACCGGAAGAGAGTAAAGAAATTGATTTAAGGATTCACAACGCCGCATCTATCGGGGGAAACCAGATACTGGAAGGGCGAACGTTTGCCGTGGTAAACCGTTCTTCCTACCAGACAGTGAAATACGCGGAAATCGAGGTTTGTTAACAATATAGAAAGATATAGGATATGAAAGATATAGTTGCTAAATGCCAGATCGTTGGACGAGGAATAAGTTCTGCCCTCCGGTGGATGGAAGAGTTTGCATCCGAAGAAAAGCAGCGAGCCTCCCTTGCTAAACTGAAAAAGTTAAACCGGGAGATTAAGAAGTTGGAACGGGCAACACATTTAAAGCCGGCCGTGGCTTTGTTCGGTCCCAGTCAGGCGGGTAAGTCTTTTATGGTGGGGCTGTTGGCAAAGAGTTCCAGCGATGAAGTGATGTACGTGGCGGACGATGCGACCGGGAAAATGTATGATTTTACAGATCAGATCAATCCTCCCGGCGGAAAAGAATCTACCGGACTAGTTACTCGATTCACCGTGGAGCGACACGTGGGACAACCGGCGGATAAGCCGATTATGGTGAAATTGTTCAGTCAGGTGGATTTGGTGAAGATTATTGCCGTGGGATTTCATAAAAATATTATAGAACCCGCAACTTGCCCGAGAGAGCAATTGCTGGGAGAGGTGGAAAAGGTGTTGGCTGATTTGAGGGGAGAGATGCGGGAGACGCCTTATCCGGAGATCGACGAAGACCAGATCATGGGTATCAAGGAGTATTTATCCATGAAGTTAGGCGATAAATATATCATTCGCACGTTGGACGAGATGTCTTTCTGGGAAAGGGCGGCTGAGATATTGCCATACGTGTCTTGGGATAAACGGTATGAATTGTTGCAGTTCGTGTGGGGTAAGCATGACTTCTTCAATGATTTGTTTATTTTGTTGAGCCGGGGATTGAGTACGTTGAATTTTGCCAATATGGCTTATGTCGGTTTTGACGCTTTGGTTCCGAGAGAAGTTTCTATCATCGACGTGAGTCGTTACTCCGAGATCAAGGAGAGTGAAGAGGAATGGTGCCGGAAGAATGCCCGGACGGGAGTGCGAACCAAATCACTGGAAGTTTCTGCCGGTGGTAAGTTGGCGAATATAGATCGGACGATATTGAGCGCGCTTATTTCCGAATTGGTGTTGACATTACCCACGAACGTGTTGGAAGATCATAGTCGTGATTTTCTGAAGAATGCAGATATATTGGATTTCCCGGGAGAACGCTCGGCTGATATGTTCAAAGAGAGAGATTTCGTCGTGAAGGGATTTGAGGATCAGTTGAAAGTGTTTTTGCGGGGGCGGGTGTCTTACCTGTTTGATTATTATAGTTTAAACTTTGGTATCAGTTCCTTGTGCTTGGTTCTGGGAGATGGTAATCACGAGGTGGCACAGTTGCCGCATTTGATTCTGGAGTGGATTCATGGAATACATGGGGAAAGTCCGGAGGCTCGTGCCCGTAAAGAGAGCGATACGAAGATGTTGACCGGACAGGATTACGCTAATCCGTTGTTTGTTATCCTTTCTAAGTTCAACACGGCATTTGATAAGGGAAATGCCATGAAAAAAGAGGGGTATTACAGTATATGGAATGGCCGTTTTGATGATAATTTCAGTCAGGCCTACACGAAGCAGATGACAGACGTATGGACCAAAAAATGGACGGATAAGGATTCATTCAAGAATGTTTTCATTTTGAGAAATCCAATGTTCTCTAAAGCTTATTTTAAGAACCGGGGAGGGGAAACCCACGTGTGGGAAGAGGGATTAAAGGATGAGTTCGAAGTTATGATGAGTTATATGAGGGAGTCCTTCGTGACCGACGAGAATGTACGTTCTTTGGTGGATAAGCCGGAGGCTTGTTGGGATGATATGATTCAGCCGAATCATAGTGGCATTGATTATATGATGCCCTACCTGACCCCGGTAACAGATCCCCGTATCAAGAAAAAACAAATAGAGGATGCCGTGGAACAGGTGCGTAAGATCGTGCTGAATGAATTGGAACAGTATTACGTGGGGGGAAATATTGAAGTGGAGTTGAGTAAGGCGAAAAAGAATGCTTTACAGACTAACCTACTGATTGGCAAGATGATCTCCGAGCAGCGAACAGGGAAATTTATTACCGCTTTGTCTTGTCCGGATTATGTGGCGAGAAGAGTGTACCAAGAGTTCGTGAACGGGCAGTTCGCGGTACAGAAAGAGGTGAATCAAGTAAACGTGTCGGATAACCAAGTATTGGTAGATTTACTGGATAGTTACGGTATTCAAGTTGTCCCCGGGAAAACTCGTTACGAGGAAATTATTTCACAGTTAAAGACGGTTACGGATATTGATGATGAAAAAATGTTGCTGGAGGTGATCGGAGAGGCAGGCATTGATGAGGCTGATTTACATGCTTTGGCTTTCTACGATCGGACAAAAGAGAATGATCCGGTGTACCAGTTTGTAAATCGTCTGGTAGGGGAGTGGTTGAGGCATATAGACAGTATGGACAGTTCTCGTTTGAAGGAGGAGTTTTGTATTGTGAACCCGGTGGCCTTTGTACAGGTTGTGGGGGTGCTGAAAGATAATTATGAACGGGTAGGGTTGAAAGAGCGTTTAGTGGATGCTCTTCGGAGCCAAGTGGAGAGTTATGATGTATCTCGGAATCAGAATTTCGAGTTGGTAACTCGTATCGCCTCTTCCGTTATAAATCAATTCGTGTTCTCTTTGGGATGGATATGGGTTCCTGTATCAGAACGTCCGGTTCAGAAATCATCCGGTACACCGATATTTACTCCGGGGGAGGAAGGAATGGATATTGCCCAGAGCTGGCGAACCGGTTTGGTGGAATCGTTCGTGGCCAATGTTTACTTCAAGAGTAAAGTAGATAATAAATCGAATTTGAAGTCGATGTCTAAACTAGGTGAGATTATTCATTCGATACAGGAAGATTAAGGGTATGAAAAGTCGTGAGTTGTTTAAGATAAAATTAGAGAATTATCGTCCTCTACTGTGGTATGGTGATACGGTTTTCGGCCGATATGCGTCAATTAAGAATTTGCTAGGTTCTCAATTCGGGCGAGAGTTTGCAAACGTGCTGGCAGAACCTTCCGTGATGGATGGTGAAAATGGAGTTCGATACGGGGTTTGGTATGCCGAGAACGTGGAGGAATACCGATCTTTTGATAAACTCGGGCCGGAGGAACAAGAGCAGGCTGCCAATCAACTCTCTGGGATTTTGGAAAAAGTGACAGCATTCGCAGATCAGTTATTGCAAAGCGGGGAGACTTCCCACAAGCAGATGGGCGAGATTCTGCATCTGGCCTTCCGAGTCCCGGGATATGAATCTATTTATTGGGGTAACGGGCAAGTGATCTTGGTTTTATGGGGATTTGTTTCTGATGAGTTAAGCAAGAAAAGTTTTAGCTTGCGGGATGCATTGAGTCGATTCCGTCCCCAAGTGACACCCCCGGAACCTCCGACGAAGGTGACGCCTCCGCCTGTGCCGGAAATCGGAACTACTGGTATCACGGGAGACGTGAAAGAACCTGTTGTTACTCCACCGCCTATTCCCGAAAAGAATAAGGAGATAAACAAAAACGTGGAGGAACATGAAAAGGATATAAAGATAACGGATGAAACAACCACGGTTACGAAGGATGTAAAGGTAAAGAAAGCGTCTCGCTGGAGATTTTGGTGGGGAAAATGGTGGAAACGTTTATTGTGGATTTTACTAGCCTTATTACTCCTGTTATTATTGTTTTTCCTGTTGAATAACTCTCGTTGCGGAGGTTCAACAGGCCGGGATGAGACCACTCATATTTCAACGAATCCGGTACCGGGACGTGACCAAGATCGTTCGGGCGACCGAGATCGGCAGAATCCGGTGCCGCCTGTCCGAAGGGAACAGATTCCGGAGACGCCCCTTCCTATTAATAGAGACGATGTACGTCCCATGCCGGGAGATACATTGCAGCGTCCTATCGTGGGTAATCGCTTGAATGTTATTATTAACCGGGACAATACGATAGAAGAGTTTCTGGAAGATTTCAATGCAAGGTATGCGGATCAAGCTCAAGTCGTGTATTGCGACACGCTGGCGAACTTGCTGCAAGTACAATTCGCCACGGATGACATTGTTGTCTGGAAAGAAAGACTGCAAAAGTTGACGGGAGTCCGGATGGTTTTCACGGAAGGCGTCTTTGGTGCGGAAGTAATACCGGATGAGCCGGGTTTTAAGGATGCGGATGAGTCTTATTATTTTAAACTCATCCGGGCTTTTCAAGGATGGGATGTGACGATGGGAAGGGAGGATGTTGTTGTCGCGGTCATTGACAACGCTTTCGATTTGGAACACGAAGAGTTGAAAGGTCAATGTGTCAATCCTTGGAATATTATGACTAATTCGCCGGATGTGAACACGTATGGGGGAACACAGCGTCATGGGACCCACGTGGCCTCGTTGGTTGTTGGAGCCATAAATGGAGTGGGGGTTTCCGGAATAGCCCCGGGATGTAAAGTAATGCCGATACAGGTGGGAGTTGAGGACGGGAGTATGCCGACGTCAGCCATCATCAAAGGTTTCTTGTACGCCTTAAAACAAGGGGTACAGGTTATAAGTATTTCCATCGGAAGTAATCCTCGGGAAGGAACGGACCAGCTGCCGTGGGATGTGCAGGAACAGATCGGGCAAACTACTTTCGTTGAAGAGGGAATGTTCTGGAATGAATTATATGTCTATGCAGAGGAATGTGGCGTGTTGGTGGTGGAATGTGCAGGAAATGAAAACATATTGACCGTCGTTGACCCGATGAAACGTTCCGATAAAGTTTTATATGTAGGAGCTGTCGGAGTAAATGCCGAGCCAGCTTGGTTCTCGAATTTTGGGAAATATGTATCCATTTGCGCCCCCGGTATGAGTATCTATAATGCCATCCCGGATAATAAGTATGATTTTTTACAAGGAACGAGTATGTCAACTCCCATTGTTGCCGGAGCGGCAGCTTTGCTGTTTTCACTTGGGGATGATGTCAAGTTTACGGACGTTAAGGAGGCTTTAGTGAAGACAGCCATACCTTTGCCGGGGAACGGGGTACGTAAGCAAATCGGAAACTTGTTGCAAGTAGATAAAGCGATGGCCTATCTTCAGAAGAATAATCCCTTGCTCGCGGATCCATGTACTCGTAAAATAGACAGTTTAGAACGGGAGATCGAGCGTTTGAAAAAACAATTAAATCAACACTGATGCTACTACTGAGGACAACCGGATTGGAGCATGTTGTTCCTATTGTCAGGGACAATCTGGAATTGATAGCTTTGTACCGTCAAATAAAGAGTAATCTAGGAAGGAATGAGGAATATCGTATTTTTGCGGAACCCAGTATTGACCGTTTTAAGAAACAAATTAGCTGGTACACGGAATACGAGGAAGAGTTTTCTCCTTTGCGGGTTGTTTTTGCGTCCTGTTCTCCACAAGTTCAGGACGAAATAAAATCCGCTCTAAAAGAGAAGATTGATGCCGTGCTGGCCCATTTTAATCCGGATCATGGGGTGAAGAATCCCGATTACGTGGCATTTTATCAATTATTGTTGCAATGTATCGAGATCCCCTCGCTGGAAGATTGCGTGTACATGAGTCGCTTGTCGGATGGTACGTTACATTTCGTGCTAACGGAATGGGGGTTCTTGAGCAACACGTCAAATGCAGAAATGGGGATTATCCAGAAGATAAGGCCCTTGAGGAATGTCATGATCGATTGCATTTATACGGATGGAACTCCGGCAAGCCAAGTTTTACTGCATTTCAAGCAAGGAGAACGTACTTGGAAAGCGATGACTGACGGGAATGGAAAATGTAATTTTTCTTTGCCTGTCGGGACTTCTTTCGAGGCTTATGACGTGCGGGAAGAAGCGAAACAACGTTTCTTGAAGGGGTTTAACGTGTTGGATCATGCGAAATACCAGTTGGTTTTGGAGGCAGAGGATAAGCCAATGCCTCCTCCGGTTCCCCCGGTTCCGCCCAAACAAGGAACCCCGCCTCCGGTACCCCCGTTGGGTGTGAAACAACCAGCAGAGGCTCCGTTTCCGCATAACCGGAAGACGGTGCATGTAATTAATCATTTGAACGAGGTGCTGACAGGAGTTCCCGTGCATGTTTGGGGGGAAGGAATTAATCTCCGGACAACAACGGATGAGAATGGTAATTTCTATCTGCATGATGTCTGGGGAACTAAAAAAGTGAAAATGAAGATCGGTGATGCTCCCGGGAAATTAAAGATCGTGCCGGATGCAGACTATTATCAAATGACGGTTTATCCCAAGAAAAAAAGACCTTGGTGGCTTTGGTTGTTGGGTATATTGTTATTACTTCTATTATTATGGCTGTTGCGGGATTGCAGTTGTTCGTGTCAGCGACCGACAGGTGTCCCTGTTTTACCGGATTCTACTGTTACGCACCGGGAGACTGTTCCGGTTCCACCGGATTCATTGGCGGAACCTCCCCGAGATACCGTGTTGCGGGGTGAAAGAGGTTCTTTGAGAATAAATTTGCAGTGGGGTAGCACGGATGATTTGGATTTGCTCGTGATTAATCCCTGTTCGGATACGATCTATTACAAGCGTAAACGACAGGTTTGTGGCGGTTGTACAGGAACTTTGGATGTAGATGCAAATGCAAAACCGGAAATGGCTATAGCGAATCCTCAGGAAAATATATTCTTTGACGAGTTGCCCCGGGGAGAAATTCAAGTGGGGGTGCAGATGTATAATAAACGGGTATCGAACACTTGTCCGTTTAGAATAACAATTCAAGCTCATAATTTTGAGCAAGTGATAGATACTGTACTTGTTTTTGATAGATTAAGGGAAAATATGATTATTTTTACCAAGAAATTTGATTGATGTATATAGATAAATGTGTAGTGTTATGAAATGTTCTCGATGTGGTCATGATAATGATTCTGATGCGTTATATTGCGTGGAATGTGGTTTGGTGTTGAATGGAGCCCACTCGTGCAAGGCTTGTCATAATTGGTTGAATCCGGGATATAAATATTGCATCTATTGTGGGAAGAAACAAGGGGCTAACGTGGCAAAAATAGCCGGAATATCTACCTTAGTCGTTGTTCTGTTGGCGGTGGCTTTTGCTGTGTGGTATTTCTATCCTGTTAATACCCCGGAAACTCCCGTTGCCAATAATGACCAGATCATAGAGCTTATCCAGAAAAACTTAGGCGAGGTGTCTGCCGGACATGTAGATTTATCGCAACCACCCGCCCAGTTGAACACGGTTTTAAGTGACTTTGCCGCACCTGATTCCGTCTGCGTGGAGGACCGGTTTATCGGTCAGCGTTCTACTCCCAAGGAGTTTTTGAATCATTTATGGTTAACGGGGGAAGTATATCAGGTCATTTCCGTGACCAAGAATGATGCGAAGAAAATAACCGAATTAGTGGTAACAAAATGATATGACTATGATAAAGAGAGTTTTACTATTCACGTGCGTCTGTACGCTGGCCGTTTTGAGTACTTCTGCCCAGACTTTCAGGAATAAGTTATTCCCATCGAACGAGATTAGTGGTGAGGAATTTAAAAAGCAGGCCATAAACAAGATACAGTCATTACAGAATTATCTGGAAGTCTTGGTGAAGAACGATCAGAATACTTCTAAAACAGCCAAGAACGCGGCAGTCGAAAATGCCGTACGTCTATTTTCAGATGAAAACCGTATCGTAGAGGTAAATTCAACATCCCGGCCCAAGCCCCGGAAACTAAAAGTTCGTCAGTATTTGGTGAAACTTGCTTTCTTGTCCGAGAAAGTGTACGATAAAGTGACGATCCGTTTTTATGATGTTTTTTTCATTTCTAATTTCAAGAAACGTCCGGATGGGAAGTACGAGGCTGTGGTTTCCATGAGCCAAAAGTTTATGGGAGAAGGTGATCGTCCCTATTCCGATGTCGTGCAAAAGAACATACAGATCATACTTGTTCCAATTCAAAAGCCGGAAGGCACGTATTACGAAGTAAAACTGGGGGATATTTCGATCACGGACAATAATATATAATACCTTGAAAATACTGAATTTATATAAATATATCCTTCTCGTTATTTGCGGTTTACAGAGCGTTACTCTGGCAGCTCAAGGTCTTGACGATGACAGGGCGATAAATAACGTGTTGACGATGCGTGTTAAAATGTTGGACGAGTTTTTCCAGCGTTTTAACGGGAAATACACGGTACATGCGTTTCAGCAGGAGAATTTAGATTCCGTTTTGTTGGAAAAGATGGCTACGGTAATGAAGGATCGGGAAATGATGATTCAATTCCTAGTAAATCAACGAAACGAGAAATTGGTAGAAAGTCCGGTTGTAAAGGAATTCGTGAAACAGGTTGTGAAGGATTCCACCCTGTTATCTTTTTATGATCCGGATTGGTATGCCGTGCTTACCTGTAAAATCAAGATAAAGGGAAAGGAAGAACGCGTGAATTTGACATTAAAAGTTCAACAAGGGGAACAGGGCGATAGCCGATGGGTTATCGTGGGATGTAGCCCTTTTAACGAGAAGGCTTTCACGCCGAAAGTAGATTCTCTTTTCTTTATCGGCCCGGCTAATAATGAATTGAACTTCATGGAACTTTCAAGTAATATGGTAGCAGACACTTCGTTGGTGACCTATTGGGCAAAGGGGATTCAGCCGGATTACCTGACTCTTTTCTCTTGGTTGACGTACAGCGGGACGGCAGAACTACAAAAAATCGAATCTATAAAGTACTATTGTTTGCAGGTGAAAAATTATATGTTCACGATCGAATTTTTCAACCGGGCCGAGTACAATTCCGGCTGGCTGATCTCTTCCGTGCAGAAAATGAATAGCGAACAGAAAGTTGCCTTCCGAAAGGAGTCTCTTTTCGTGAAAGGAGAAGTTCTCCAGTGGAAATTGTTTCAAAGATAATCTTGTATAATCTCGCTTGATTTCGCTAAAGTTACATGAATTTTTCGTATATTTGTATGTTTTGTGTCGGAATGAAATTCCGGCTGTGAATGAACAGTTTAGCGAATATAAGAAATAAGAAAAAACAATTAAATATATCATATGAGTGAAGAATTAGAGCAGAACATGAGTGAAGAAATAGAGCAAACGAATAACGAGTATTCGGCTGATAGTATTCAAGTGTTGGAGGGGTTGGAGGCCGTTCGTATGCGTCCGTCCATGTATATTGGAGATGTTAATACGAAAGGATTGCATCATTTGGTGTACGAGGTGGTCGATAACTCGATTGACGAGGCGTTGGCTGGCTATTGTAAAAATATCGATGTAACGATTAACGAGGATAACTCGATCAGCGTGTCTGACGATGGACGTGGAATTCCGACGGGAATGAACCAGAAAGAGAATCGCTCGGCACTGGAAGTCGTGATGACGATTCTGCATGCCGGTGGTAAATTTGATAAAGGTTCTTACAAGGTTTCCGGGGGACTTCACGGGGTGGGTGTATCCTGTGTGAACGCACTTTCCACGAAATTGGTCGCAACCATTTATCGTGAAGGTAAAATCTGGCGCCAAGAGTACAGTAAAGGATTCCCGTTAGCAGATGTGCAAGTGATTGGCGAGACGGATCGGACGGGTACGACGATCTATTTCAAGCCGGATGATTCTATATTTTATGTAACAGAATATAAATATGATATTTTAGCTGCCCGTTTGCGGGAGTTGGCTTACCTGAACCGGGGGATCCGTTTGTCGTTAACTGATAAACGGACGATTGATCCGGACACGAACGAGTTTAAGTCAGAAGTTTTCTACTCGGAAAAAGGATTGAGTGAATTCGTGGAATACTTGGATGAAACCCGGGAGAAATTGATTGACGAAACCATTCATATCACGACCGAAAAGAATGGAATTCCGATCGAGGTGGCCATGCATTACAACACGGAGTTCAAGGAAAATGTTTACTCTTACGTGAATAATATCAACACGATAGAGGGGGGAACACACCTTGCCGGATTCCGTCGGGGAGTGATGCAAACCTTGAAGACGTATGCAGATAATTCCGGGATGTTAAGCAAGTTGAAGTTTGATATTAGCGGGGAGGATTTCCGTGAAGGTCTGACAGCTATTATTTCCGTGAAGGTGGCAGAACCTCAATTCGAGGGACAGACCAAGACCAAGTTAGGTAATACTGAGGTCGGGTCGGCCGTGGCTCAAGCAGTAAGTGTCGCATTAGCAAATTATCTGGAGGAACATCCGAAAGATGCCCGTGCTATCGTGGACAAGGTAATCCTTGCCGCACAAGCTCGTCACGCGGCCCGTAAAGCCCGTGAACTTGTGCAACGGAAGACGGTGCTTTCCGGTTCCGGTTTGCCCGGTAAATTGGCGGATTGTTCGGATAATAACCCGGAGAACTGCGAGATATTCCTTGTCGAGGGAGACTCGGCAGGGGGTACGGCTAAACAAGGGCGTGACCGTAAATTCCAGGCGATCCTTCCATTGAGAGGTAAAATCCTGAACGTGGAGAAAGCGTTGGCTCATCGCGTGTGGGAAAGTGAGGAGATCAAGATGATCTTCCAAGCTTTGGGTATCACGATTGGTACGGCGGAAGACAGTAAAGCGGTTAATTTGGAAAAAATACGTTACCACAAGATCGTGATTATGGCCGATGCCGACGTTGACGGGGCGCACATTGCCACGTTGATCATGACGTTATTTTTCCGTTACATGAGATCGGTAATTGAAAACGGTTACTTGTATATCGCAACCCCGCCTCTTTACTCCGTGAAGAAAGGAAAGGATCAACGCTATTGCTGGACGGAAGAACAGCGTTTGCAATTGATTCAGGAAATGGGAGCGGGTAAAGAGAGCAGTTTGCATATCCAGCGTTACAAAGGTCTTGGTGAAATGACTGCAGAACAGTTGTGGGACACGACGATGTCTCCCGATGGCAGAACGTTGCGTCAGGTGACGATCGAGAATGCTGCCGAGGCAGACCGTATTTTCTCCATGCTTATGGGGGACGATGTGCCGCCTCGTAGACAGTTTATCGAGCAGAACGCTACATACGCTAACATTGACGCTTAAGCGTCAATGTAGTTCCAAGTTGCAGGTTAATGGGTTACAGGTTTGTACTATTAATCTGCAACTTGTTTTATGAAATGAATAACTTGCAACCTGTAACTTTTAATCTATGAAAATTTGTGTGTTTTGTGCATCGTCAGAGAGTGTCGATAACGTGTATTTTAAGGCCGCGGCTGATTTGGGGAAAGAGATCGTGACACGGGGATGGGGGTTGCTGTATGGCGGAACAAATTGCGGGTTGATGCGTGAGGTGTCCGACGCCGTGAAGAATGGTGGGGGAGAGGTGACCGGGATCATTCCGCAATGCATCGTGGACCGGGGTGTTTCGGCAGAAGGTATTTCCGAATTAATCGTGGCTCCCGACATGAAAGAACGAAAGAGCATGATGCGTGAAAAAGCAGATGCTTTTATCGCTTTACCCGGGGGATGGGGAACGCTGGAAGAGATCACGGAAGTGATTACCTTGAAACAGCTTGGAATACATAATAAACCAATTATTTTCCTTAATACGAACGATTTTTACGAGTATTTTTTCCTTTTTATCAATAATATTCGTAAGGAAGGATTCGTGTCGAAGGCCTATGATGGGTTGTATGTCGTCGTAAGTACGGTGGAAGAGGCTGTGGAGTATATCGAGAATTATCAGGCTAAAGATTTTTCAAGTAAATATTAAAAAAAACTTGTTTTTTAAATATTTATATTCTATATTTACAAAGCTAATATAGCGTATGAGTTGACTATTGTAGTGATACAAAAGTTTGGTTAGTTTAGTTTAGAATGTAAAGGGTGGCTTTTGTCACCCTTTATTTATTGGGATAAAATAGGTGATCTGTTAATTAATGTTTTGTGTGGTAAGTGTGAATGGGTCCTATTTCGTTAGTTATTCTTTTGGTTTTCAGTATACTCTCACTAGTGTTGCGTGCGTAACTATTCGATAAGTATTCGATAAGTTAACGATAACTTACCGAGGCGGGGACGGTAACTTCCAGTTGATTTGTACCCGATATTTAATGATGCTAGGCGTGAGACTACGGTGAGACAATGTTGAAATAGGTCGGGGTGTCCGGATTTCTATTTTCTAAAAATTCTCATAATTTTATCATATTTGAATTCTTTATATTAGAAAAATAAAACTTTCCTTTGTTGAAAGAATAACTAAATACGTGAGATATGAAAATTAAGATTTTGTATGCGGAAGATGATGAGTTTACACGGAAATTTGAAATTAGGCGTTTAAAAGAGTGTGGATTTAACGTATCCTCGGTTGAGGATGGACAGAAAGCTTGGGACGAATATCAAAAAGGTCGTTATGATTTATTACTTCTAGATGGAGATATGCCGAAAATGCAAGGGGAAGAAGTGATGCGTCTTGTTAGGGAAGCGGGAGATGATATTGCCATCGTGATGTATAGCAGCCTGCCGGATTACAGCCTTTTGAATGAGGGGGTTGATGAGTGTATTGATAAAGGAACTCGTAACTCGCAAGAAGTGGAATGGCGTATCAAGACGGCATTTCGACGTTCTCAGGAAAGAAAGGAAATGAATCGCTTGAAAACACCAAAGACAGAAAAACGGAAAACATTCTGGGATAGATTCAAACGAAATTCATGAACAGAAAAGGAGTAACCCAAAAGTTGAATTTGTGAAATGGCTACGGCCTCTAACCCTCGTTACACGGGAGGAAAATCGCCCGGTAATCAGCTCTCCCCCTGTGTAAGGGGGAGCTGGAGGGGGTAGTATTACTCCATCAAACCTCGACCGACTTTTCTGATTTCATTCTTTTCTTTCAGAAGAGCCACGGTTTTGTCGAGAACACCATTAATAAACCCGCTACTTTTCGGGGAACAATAGTTCTTGGAGATCTCGATATACTCGTCCAGAGTCACCTTCACGGGGATAGAGGGGAAATATTTCAGCTCGCAGATTGCCGCATCCATGATGAGTTTATCCATGTCGGAAATACGGTCGAGTTCCCAGTTGGTAGTGAACTGATCCACTAATTCCAAGTTTTCCTTCATGTCGAGAATGGACTTCCGGAACAGGGTTTTCGCAAAACTCAAGTCTTCTTCCTCGTTATATAAGGAGATAAAGAAAACGGTGTCTTCTGAATAGCTTTCTTTCATATTCTTCACCGTTTTGTACACGATGCTCAACACGAGTTCGAAATCGTCATTCCAGAAAATATTCTTTTCTTCCATGGCTTGGTCGAAATCTTCATCTTCCGCGATTAATTCCGAGATCATGTCAAGCACGAGTTTCTTGTGATCCTCGTAAGTCACGTTGGGTTTGGACATGTAAAGCTTGAAAAAATCCATTTCCATCATGCGGTCATGCAGCAAGGCGACCACGTCTTGACACTCGTTCAAAGAAACCAGATTCGTGGAAACATAGGTCTTGAATTTTCGGTTATTGGCAATTTGATTGATTACCGGGTTGTCAATAAAGCGGGTGTTCGGGTTTAACTCTCTTTGTGATGCAAGTTTCCGATTACGGGCAGCATCTATTTTTAAAAATGCACGACGTTGGATTTCAGTGATTAAGAGGAAAACGTGGTAGTATAAATCCGTACTTTTGGTTATACTTTTGAACAAATCTCTTTCCACTTCCGTAATTGTCACTCCCTCTTTCTTCGTGTAAGAATATAAAAGCTGTAAAACTTTAATTCTAATTAATCTTCTACTTGTCATTTTATAAAGAACTATATGTTTAAACCGGTGCGCAAAAGTACTAATTAAATTGAAAACGGAAAATTGAAAATGGAAAATTATTAGTACTTTCGCATGATTTATGCAATAAAGGTTGTAGGAATGATAAAGAACATCCATATAGGAAATTACGCTTTGATCGATAAAACGAATATCGAGCTAGAGAAGGGATTTACGATTATTACCGGGGAAACAGGTGCGGGAAAATCCATTTTGTTGGGTGCGATCGGGCTGACGTTGGGACAGCGGGCTGATGTTGCAGCCATTATGGATAAGAACAGAAAATGCGTGGTCGAGATCACGTATGATGTCGTGGGGTACGATTTACAGCAATGGTTTGCTGATAATGACTTGGATTATGATGACGAGGTGGTCGTGAGACGAGAATTGACGGCAGACGGTAAATCGAGGGCGTTTATTAATGATACTCCCGTAAATAACAAATTATTGAAAGAGTTCGGGAGTTTCTTGATCGACGTGCATTCGCAGCATCAGTCCTTACTTATCGGGCAACCGGAATATCAATTGGAAATACTGGATGCTTTTTGCGGTAATCAAGTGTTGTTGAAAGATTACCGGGTAAAATATACCCACCGACAGGGATTGTTGTCAGAATTGACTTCACTAAAACAGCGAGCAAAAGAGGCCGAGCAAGAGGAAGATTATTTGAAATTCCAGTTTAACCAGTTGGATGAAGCCCGTCTGCGAGAAGGAGAACAGCAGGAGTTGGAGGAAGAACTGGCCGTGTTGAATAATGCGGAGAATATTAAATCTGCCTTTTCTGAATCGACGTATGTATTAACGGAATCGGATAATCCCGTTATTCAGGCCTTGAAAGGGGTGAAGAATCGGATGGCGACATTGGAGGGGATCGTGAAAGAGGCTGCCGACTACGAGCAGCGTCTGAGCTCGGTGATTCTCGAACTGGAAGATATTGCCGATGAATCGGAACGAATGGCGGAACGGGTGGAATACAACCCGGCAAGAGTCGACGTGATCAACGAGCGATTGAACGTGATGTATGATTTGCTACACAAGCATCGGTTGGAAAAAGTCGAGGAACTGATCGCTTTAAAAGAGGAGTTAGGGAAGAAGTTGAAAGGAATACAATCCTTTGCGGAACAGATCGAAATATTGGAAAAACAAATCAAGTCCGTGGAGACGGAAATGGATTCGTTGGCGGGTAAGCTACATAAAGCCCGTGTGGCATCGGAGGAGAAATTGAGAGAAGAGATGCGGGGATTGCTGGTGAGCATGGGGATTAAACATGCCGTGTTTAAGGTTATGATCACCCCGTTGGATCATTTTACGACGACGGGAAAAGATGACGTGAGTTTCTTGTTTTCGGCGAACAAGAATCAGGAGCCGGGAGAACTGGTAAAAGTGGCGTCCGGGGGTGAAATCTCGCGGTTGATGTTGTCGCTGAAGTACATCCTGTCCCGCACGAAACAGTTGCCGGTCATTATCTTTGACGAGATTGACACGGGGGTTTCCGGGGAAATCGCTCACCGGATGGCCGAGATGATGAAAGAGATGGCTCGCCGGATGCAGGTGATCAGTATTTCCCATCTGCCCCAGATTGCCGCGGCGGGAGATCACCACTTTAAGGTATATAAAGAAGACGATCAGGTGGGAACAATTTCCCGTATCCGTCGTTTAACAGATGAAGAGCGGGTGGCGGAAATAGCCGGAATGATCAGCGGGAGTGTTGTCAGTGATGCGGCGTTGGAGAATGCCCGGTTGCTACTCGGTCAATTTTAATAGTAGAAAGAATTTTTTAATTTAATACAGTTTTATGAGTTACAATTTATTGAAAGGAAAAAAAGGGATAATATTCGGTGCGTTGAATGAGATGTCCATCGCGTGGAAAGTGGCGGAGAAATGTTTGGAAGAGGGGGCCGAGATCGTGTTGACGAACACTGAATTATCTATCCGGATGGGACAGATCAAGGATTTCGCGGAGAAGAATAATGTTCCATTGATTCCTGCAGATGCAACTAGTGAGGAAGATTTGGAGCGTTTATTTAAAGGGGCGATGGAATTGTTGGGAGGAAAGATTGATTTTATATTACACTCGGTAGCCATGTCGTTGAACGTGAGAAAAAAACGTCCTTACGATAATCTGGATTACGATTTTTTACAAAAAACATTGGATATTTCGGCTATTTCTTTCCATAAGGTTCTCCAGACGGCGAAGAAATTGGATGCGATTAATGAATGGGGGTCTGTTGTGGCGCTTTCATACGTGGCTGCACAGCGTACCATGTTTGAATATAATGATATGGCGGATGCCAAAGCGATGTTGGAGTCTATTGCCCGTAGTTTCGGGTATATTTACGGACGGGAAAAGCGGGTTCGTGTCAACACGATTTCACAATCCCCGACGGTAACCACGGCTGGTAGCGGTATTAAAGGTTTTGACTCTCTGATTGATTTTGCAGAACGGATGTCCCCGTTGGGAAATGCCTCTGCCGACGAGTGTGCGAATTATTGTATTACCTTGTTCTCTGACTTGACCCGTAAAGTGACCATGCAGAATTTGTTCCACGATGGTGGGTTCTCCAGCATGGGTATGAGTTATCGGGCGATGCACCAGTATAACAAGAGTTTTGAAAACGGCGAAACGAAATAATTTCGGATTTACGATTTATGATTTCAGGTGTAGGCGTGGTAAAGAAAATCATAAATCGTAAGTCATAAATCGTAAATATAGTAAAGATGTTTTTATTTTTTGACACGGAAACGACGGGACTTCCGCAGCGTTGGAATGCTCCCGTGACGGACGTTGATAATTGGCCCCGGTTGGTGCAGCTTGCGTGGATTATGTGTGACGATAAGGGGAATATTATCGAGGAACGTAGCGATATTATTAAACCGGAAGGGTTTTCTATTCCGGTGGAGGCATCCCGTGTACACGGGATTACCACGATAAAAGCCCAAGAGGAAGGGCAAGATTTGTTATCCACCTTGGAGCTGTTTTCGGATAAGATAGATGTGGCCTATGCATTGATCGGGCATAATATCAGTTTTGACGAATGTATTGTGGGGGCTGAATTCGAGCGGAAACGGATGATGACTTCTTTATTTCTGAAACCGAAATACTGTACGATGAAAATGTCCACGAATTATTGTAAATTGCCGGGTGGAAAACAGGGATTCAAATCTCCGAAATTATCCGAGTTACACCAGGTTCTGTTCGGGGAGGGATTCGAGAATGCCCATGATGCTTTGGCGGACGTGCGGGCAACTGTTCGTTGTTTCTGGAAATTGAAAGAGTTAAAAGTGATTTAATATGGCGAAGAAACCGGAGTATAATTACAAGTCATTACAAACCGAATACGGGAAAATGCCACCGCAGGCCGTGGATCTGGAGGAGGCTATCTTGGGATCTCTGATGTTGGAGAAGGATGCGTTTATTACCGTGAGTGACTTCTTGAAACCGGAATGTTTTTATAAGGAGGCACATCAAAAGATATACAGGGGAATTCAAAACCTTTCCTTGAATAACGAACCGGTGGATATTCTTACCGTGAGCGAGGAGATGAAACGTTTGGGGGAACTGGAAGAGATCGGGGGATATTACTATCTGGCTCAACTGACTTCGAAGGTGGCATCCGCGGCTCATATCGAGTTCCACGCCCGTATTGTGGTGCAGAAATATATTCAGCGGGAATTGATTCGGGTTTGTACCGACATTCAGAACAAGGCATACGACGAGGCAACAGACGTGGCCGACTTGGTGGATATGGCCCAAAAGCAGGTGTTCGAGATTGCCGAGGGAAATATAAAGAAAGAGACAACGGCTATTAATGCTTTAATTGATGAAGCGATCAAGGGAATCGAGATTGCCGGTAAACGTGCAGATGGATTGAGTGGGGTTCCTTCCGGGTTCAACGCTTTGGATGAAGTGACTTCCGGTTGGCAGCCTTCCGATCTCGTGATTATTGCCGCCCGTCCCTCTATGGGTAAAACGGCATTCGTGTTGTCCATGACCCGGAATATGGCGGTGAACCATAACCAGCCCATCGCATTATTCTCTTTGGAGATGTCTTCGGTGCAGTTAGTGAACCGTCTGATTGCTAGCGAGACCGAGTTGGGTTCCGAGAAAATACGTAATGGTAAGTTAAGCGAGGAAGAGTGGCAACAGTTACACTCGAAAATTAAAGCCTTGATCAAGGCCCCGATATACGTGGATGATACCCCGGCCCTCTCTATATTCGAGTTGAGGGCCAAGTGTCGCCGTCTGCAACAAAGATATGGAATCAAGGTGTTGATTATCGACTATTTGCAGTTGATGACTGCCGGGGCGGATATGCGGGGAAACCGGGAACAGGAGGTAAGTATGATTTCGCGGCAGTTGAAGATTATTGCCAAGGAATTAAATATACCGGTGATCGCCTTGTCCCAGTTGAATCGTGGGGTTGAGCAGCGTACGGGTGATGCCAAGAAACCGATGTTGTCTGACTTGCGTGAATCCGGGGCCATCGAGCAGGATGCCGATATGGTGCTTTTCATTCACCGTCCGGAACGTTACGGGATCATGGAGGATAGTATGGGAAACAGCTTGAAAGGGATTGCCGATATTATTATAGCCAAGCATCGTAACGGTGCGGTAGGGGAGATTCAGTTGCGGTTCCGTAACGAGTTGGCACAATTCTGTGATTTGGAAGAAGTTTCTCCGTTTGCATCGGGAGGTTCTACCGTAAAGACGGTTACTTTCGGCTCCCGGATGAACGAGGATGCGGCTCCACAAATGCCACAATTGGATTCCGATTTCCAAGAGGGAGGCAAGAGTTTCGAGAATCCGGCGAATAGTAGTAAAGCACCGTTTTAATAATTGAAAATGGAGAATTGAATATGAAAAATAAACTCCCTCCCCCCTTCGGGGTACTCCCTCTATAAACAGAGGGAGAGTTGAGTTACTCTTCATTTTTGGGAAGAGTCACCAGCTCCTCCTCTGTTTATAGAGGAGGTGGCAGCGAAGCTGACGGAGGAGTTTAATCTAAAATTTTAAATCTAAAATTAATCTATGCGTGATAAATTACTGTTTTTGCTGAAATACTATCTCTTTTGGATTGTATTTTCATGGGTGGCCAAGGTGGTGTTCTTGATATATCAATACAAGGAGACGGTCACTCTTACCGGACATGATTACATGATGATCTTTGCCAAAGGGTTCCGCATGGATCTTTCGTTTGGCGGATACGTGATTTTGTTGTCCTGTGTTCTGATGGCAATAGGTGTCTTTTTATCCGCAAAAATATTGAAACGTATTTTCTCCTGCCTGACGCTTTTGCTTTTAGTGGTATCGAGTCTGATTATCGTGGGAGATCTGGAATTATTCAAAAATTGGGGGTATCACATGGATGCAACTCCCTTGTTTTACTTGAAGACACCCGGAGAGGCGATGGCCTCAACTCCGACGGGGTTGATTCTGTTGCTCTTGTTACTCTATGCAGTCATGGTGGCTGTTTTTTACGCGATTTACCGCCGTTGGGTGGCCAAGACTCTTCGTACGGACAGACGAGAGGCATTATGGCATGGTGTCGTATATCTTATTTTAGGTGGTGTTGCGTTTATTCCCGTGAGAGGCGGTTTCAACGTGGCCCCAATGAACGTGAGTTTCGTGTTTTTCAATAACAAAAATATGTATGCGAATCAGGCTGCGGTCAATCCGGTATGGAACTTCCTGTACGAGGTAATGCATATTGACAAGGTAAAGGGAAATTATGCTTTTATGCCAGAAGAAAAGGCTCAACAGTTGGTGGATAGCGTGTATGTGGAAACGGGAGATTATCCTAGGGTATTGAAAACCGATAAACCTAACGTGGTGGTACTCTTGTTGGAAACATTCACGTTAAACGCTTGGGACGCCATGCCGAATTTACAAGCAATAGCCAAGGAAGGGATATTTTTCTCTAATATATACGCAACCGGAAATCGTTCAGACCGGGGTATATTGGGGGTGATCAGTGGTTTCCCCGCTTATCCGAATGCATCCATGTTGAAATACCCGAACAAGACTTATGAACAACCCCGTTTCCCTCTGAATTTTGAGGCAGAAGGATACTCTACTCGTTTTTATTATGCGGGGGATCTCAATTTTGGCGGATTCCGTTCTTACGTGACCATGAGTTTTCAGGGTACAGTTACCGAGGATGATTTTTCGGGAGAGGCTATCGAGAACCGTTTCAAATGGGGGGTACATGACGGGTATATGCTTGATCGTCTTTACGAAGATTTGCGAATTGCCCAAGTACCGTTCATGTATATGGCGTTTACTATGAGTAGTCACGAACCCTTTATCGTTCCTATGGAGACAAAGATTCCGGGAGACGATAGCGGTTCCAAGTTGAAGAATGCGATTGCGTACACGGATCAATGTCTGGGAGAATTCTTTGAAAAGTGTAAGAAATCGGGGCTTTGGGATAATACCTTATTCGTGCTGGTAGCCGATCATGGAACCCGTCACGTGGGGAATTTACAACCTCATTTGCCGGAGGCTTATCGAATTCCGATGATCTTCACGGGAGGAGCGATGAACGTGCAGGATTCCGTGGTCAATACATTGGGATCTCAGACCGATATGGTGGCAACATTGTTTGCCCAGTTGGGAATGGATGCCTCGGCATTCCATTATAGCAAGAATTTGCTTGATCCTACGGCGGTGCCTTTTGCTTTTTATGCTTATTCCAATGCTGCAGCAGTGGTGACGAATAACGGGGCATACATCTATGATCTGAAAACAAAAAAGCCGATAGGACCTAACACGAATCCCCAAGATGGAGAGTTATTGAAAGCTTATTTACAGGTAGTCGATCGGGATTTCAAGAAATGAATCAAGGGGGAGAGGGGGCAAAAGTCATCCCAGTATATTCTTTCAGATCATCTAGAACGATGTGGACCAGTTGTTGCGAGGTGTCGCAAGGGTTGGATTTGATAATCTTTGCCGAGAAAATTTCATTATTTACAATTGTTGGTTAGCTTGATTAAGGTGATTTCCGGTCTTTGGCCGATACGTCCAGCGAATCCCAGATAACCAACTCCCCGGGAAACGTACAATTGTTGGCCGTTTGCTGTATACAGTCCGTTATACTCCGGGTAGACGTACACTGCCGGGCTCCACCGGAAACTGCCGATGGTGATTCCCAGTTGCATGGCGTGCGTGTGACCTGCCAGCATGAGGTCCACGGGATAATTTAGTACCTCGTGTCGCCAGTGAGACGGGTCGTGAGAAAGGAGAATGACGGGATAACCGTCTGTCCCTTCCAAGGCTTGAGCTAATTTGCCAAAACAAGGGAAGGGGGGAAGTCCCCAGTTTTCAACCCCGGCCAAATAAAGCGTATCCTTTGCGATGACGAGCGGGACATTCGTGTTATTCAGCATCGTGAAATCAGCCCGTTTCATATTTTTGAAAAACTGTTTCAGGTTATTCTCTTGGTCTGTTTTCGAGGGCCACTTCACGTAAGTACCGTAATCATGGTTCCCGGTCGTGGCATATTTGCCGTATTTGGCTTTTAATTTTTTTAAGGTTTCGATCCAAGGGGTCATTTCCGAGGCAAAACTATTTACCATGTCTCCGGTAAACACGATCAAGTCGGGATTTAACCGGTTTACTTCATCCACGAGTTTCGTGATTCCGGGATAGTGTTCCCCGTAACTTCCCAAGTGTAAATCGGTTAGTTGTACGATGCGAAAATCATTGAAGGCGTCGGGTAGAGTTTTGATACACACGGTCTCCCGCTCAATTTTGTAGTTGTACCTGTACCACGTGATCCCGTTCAATATAACAATAAAAGAGGCTAGAGCTATACCTAGAGCCAGTCTGTTCACGATTCTGGCAGCCGGAATGCATTTAGCCTTCCTCAATAAGATAGAGAAAGCATTTACAATGATATACAAAGTCTTGGGAGTATAGAACAGCAAGATGATAGAGATGCATTTTTCTACCCAGAAATAGGCTTCCGGACCTTTTAGAGTTGGGATAAACAAGTGATACCACACGATACAAGCCACGAAAAACAAGGAGTGCAGCCAGAATAAATACGAGCATATTTTCCGCTTGAAATAACGTCTGATCTGTAAAAATAGGAGCGAGTCATTCAGCAACACGCAGAAAATTCCAGCTATCAGTATGAATAATCCTGTTTTCATGGTTAGTTATTTAAAAATAAGTGTTCCGAAAAATTCCGGTCGATGGAAATCCGGTTTTTCCGTTGGAATCGGGTTCCACGTGACAAAGTGAGGGTGGGGAAGTTTGTTCCCGCATTTATGAATATTTCCCCTGATCGTGGCTCCGGAAGTGGGAATAAAAGTGTGTTTGAAAAAAGCCGTGTGAGGGAATCTGATAATCAGTGACCATTGATAAAAAGCTTCATCCTGATTCTCATTGTTAAATTTTATGGTAGAATCCCTGAGAATGGTGGTACTTATTTGCATTGGCATTAGGCTGCGATTCTCTCTACCCGTACCGTAAGCGCATAAGATTGTACCGATCGCATTGATTTCAATATTGTAGTATCCGTCCCCATCTTCCAATTGGATGAAAAGTTCCACGCAGGAATCTTCCCACACGTGTCCGCAATCCGTGATTTCCGTGGCTCGGAATTCATTTTCATGCACGTCAAATTTCAAGAAAATGTGCTGTTCGTTATAAGCAATCCGGAAATGGATGTCCGGGCGATAAGGGTAAGTATCCGGCCAGTTTACTTCCTTCAAGGTGATACGATTACACTCCCGGTCTAGATGGTAGCTTAACACTTGTAGCGTTTCGTTACTTGCATACGGGGGGAACTTGACAATATCAATGGTATCCATGGCTTAGAACGAAAATGAGACGTGTCAGGAGGAACCTTCCTGACACGTCAGTTTTAAAATTTATTTAGAACAATCCGGTGATCTTACCGTTGTTATCTATGTCAATTTTTTCGGCAGCGGGAATATCCGGTAAACCGGGCATTCTCATGATGCTACCCGTGATCGGGATGATGAATCCGGCTCCGGATGCAATCTCGATCTGGCGTACCGTTACCACGAAATCTTTCGGACGGCCGAGTAATTTCGGGTTGTCCGACAATGATTTCTGTGTTTTGGCGATACAAACCGGGAGTTTATCCAAGCCCAAGTCCATCACTTTCTTCAAGTCGGATTTAGCCTCTGCTGTGTAGTCAATAGCGGCTGCACCGTACAATTCTTTGGCAATGGTTTCAATCTTCTTTTCAACACTCCATTCCCAATCGTACAATGGTTTCATGCTACAAGTACATTGTTCTGCCACCTTGGCAACCAGACGTGCCAGATTTTCCGCACCTTCACCGCCTTTTGCCCATACCTCGGCAACTTCCATGGGAACGTCAAGCTCTTTACATTTCTCGGCAAGGAATGTAATTTCCTCGTCTGTATCTGTAACGAATTTATTGATGGCAACAACAGGGCAGATATTGAATTTCTTCATATTCTCGACCTGTTTTTCCAAGTTGGCCACTCCTTTCTTCAAGGCTTCTAAGTTCGGTTCTTTCAATTGGTCCAGTTTGGCTCCCCCGTGATATTTCAATGCCCGAACGGTGGCCACCATGACAACAGCACTGGGTTTTAAACCGGCTTTCACACACTTGATGTCGAAGAATTTCTCCGCACCGAGGTCAAAACCGAATCCGGCCTCAGTCACCACGTAGTCGGAGAGAGTTAGTCCCATGCGGGTAGCGATGATCGAGTTGGTTCCTTGGGCGATATTCGCGAAGGGACCACCATGTATGATGGCCGGGTTGCCTTCCAAAGTTTGTACCAAATTCGGTTTGATTGCATCCTTTAATAAGGCCGCCATTGCACCGTGTGCGTGTAGATCCCGGGCGTAAATTGGTTTCTTGTCGAAGGTGTAACCGATAAAGATGTTACCCAGTCTGTTTTTCAGATCCTCGAAATCATCCGACAAGCAAAGAATGGCCATCACCTCGGATGCCGCAGTAATGTCGAATCCGGTTTCCCGCGGGATTCCGGCTGACGTACCACCCAAGCCTACGATAATATGGCGTAAGGAACGGTCATTCATGTCCATCACCCGTTTCCAAGTTACTGTACGAGGATCAATATTCAAAGAATGTGTTTTACTTTGAATGTTATTGTCGATAAGGGCAGATAGCAGGTTATGAGCTTTTTCGATAGCACCGAAATCACCCGTGAAGTGCAGGTTGATGTCTTCCATTGGAACGACTTGAGAGTAACCACCACCGGTGGCACCGCCTTTGATACCGAATACCGGACCAAGAGAGGGTTCACGTAGTACGACCGTTGCTTGTTTTCCTATCCGGTTCAATCCTTCCGTAAGACCAATGGAGATTGTTGTTTTACCCTCTCCGGCAGGAGTTGGTGATATGGCAGATACAAGTACCAATTTTTTGCCGTCTATCTTTGATTTATCAATCAAACTTAACGGTAATTTGGCTTTATATCTTCCATAAGGTTCCAATAAATCTCTGTCTATGCCTAATTTATCTGCAATCTCGTAAATCGGTTTTATCTCGATCGAGTTTGCAATTTCAATATCTGTTTTCATGTTTATTAATTTTAGTTTCAAATTCCAAGTTACAAGTTCTAGGTTAATTTAGTTTACTGATTTTCTTGTAACTTGTTTCATTTTTTTATTTTAAAATAAATTTAAGTGTACCGATTTGTTGATTATCCGAGAACAGATCGGCCACGTATTCTCCTTTCGTCAGACTACCGTCATTCGGCCAATAGATGGCAACATCCAATTTTTCTCCCTCGTACGTGATCTCTCTTCTGGCAGAATAGGTCAGGGAGGCATTCTGGAATTTAAAGAATGATTTGCTGGATGCAGCCAGTACTTCACCATCCGGACGAGTAATCCGCAAGTAGATCATTCTAGGACCTCGTTTTGCCGTGATGTTACGGGAAATGGTGAAGTCTGCCTTTAATTGGAAACACTTTTTCAACGTGGTTTCCTTGTCTCTTTTGTTGATCGGGTAAATGTGGAAGTTTTCGACGGCCAGCGTGTTGGCTTTTTCAAGTGTCTCTTCCATTTTTTCTGTCTTCTTTTCTAAGGTCTTATTGCGTTCGCGTACCCAGTCCATCTGTTTCTTCACCTCTTTGTTTTCGGCAAGGAGCTTTTGATTCAGTTGGTTCAGCGAGTCGATTTGTACCACGTAACTTCTTAAAACGGTTTTTAAAGTTCCGATCTCGCGTTTGTAACGATTAATTTCAGCGTAAGAATCATTTCGGAATTTTTTCATTTTATCCATCAACGTGGCAATCTTTTCTTGCTCGTGTACGAGCTTGGCGTTTAACGTGTCGTTGTCTGTTTTCAGGTTATCGTAGTGGTGGCTCAAATCGGTCAATTCTTGCTGCAATTCCTCTTTCTCGGCCGTAATAGCAATCATATTTTCCCTGTTCTCCTTTTTCTCCACGAGGAAGAACACGAAGAGTACAATTAAAACTGCGGACAACACCCCGATAATTATCATTAACGTCTTATCTTTCTTGCTTTTAGTTAAATTCTCATTTTCCATATTCGTTTCCTGTTTTATGTTATAGTCAAAGCTTGGTTATTCTTTTCAACAAATATAAGTATAAAACGTTATAGAAAGGAGAAAGGATTAGAATTTATAAAAATTTAGCACTTGTTTATTTGTAAAAAAGTGCGTAATATTGTGAATGGCGTTTTTAGGGTCTGAAATATTCATATCAATTAACAAGTGAATTTTATGACAGAAGAGTTTTTGCAGTATGTATGGGCGAATTCGCTTTTCACGAGTACGGTGTGTGTGTCAACCAAGGGGAAAAGAGTAGAGATTTTGAATGTCGGTTTTCAGAATCGGGATGCCGGACCGGATTTCTTTAATGCTAAGGTGCGTATCAATAATGTCGTGCAAGTGGGAAACGTGGAGATTCATCAGAAAGGAAGTGATTGGTTCCGTCATGCTCACGAAAAGGATTCGGCCTATAATAATGTTATTCTCTCCGTGGTGGGTGAGGCAGACATGGAAGTATACGATTCTCGTGGCCGAGAAATTGATGCGATCACCCTAGTCTATGATAATCGGCTATGGGATGAGTATGTTTTCATGCAGGGAGTACCTGTTGAACCCCGTTGTCATCGACACTTGAAAAAGATTGATTCGACCCGCTTGGAAATGTTGTTCACGGGGTATGCGATCGAGCGGTTGGAACGTAAATGTAAAGATATTCAGGTGATGTTGCGGGAAACTAAAAATGATTGGGAGGAATGTTTCTACCGGATGTTGGTACGGTATTGGTCTGGGAACGTGAACGCTGATGTTTTCGCCCAGTTGGCTCAAAACTTATCTTACAAAAAAGTGGTTCGTAGTAGCGAATCTCTTTTCCGGGTGGAGGCGTTGCTTTTAGGATATGCCGGTTTGTTGGTTGACGTGCCGGAAACAGACGAGTATGCCTTTGGTTTGCGGGAGGAGTACGAGTATCAAGCAGCCAAATTCCAACTGGAAGCCATGAATGTTTCTCAATGGAAATTTATGCGGATTCGTCCGCTAGCTTTTCCCACGGTTCGTCTGGCCTTGCTGGCCTCTTTGATGATGCGTTTCAATTTCTTGCTTTCCAGCGTGCTGGATGCCTCGGACGTGTCGGAAATTTATGGTTTACTGGACGTAACCGCCTCTTCTTATTGGGATACTCACTATAAATTAGGAGTGGTTTCCGTGAAACGGGTGAAGAAATTGGGGAATAGCATGAAGAACGTAATTATTATCAATGCATTGATTCCGTTCCTGTTCATTTACGGGAAAGAACGGGGGGAAGAACGATATTGTGATAAGGCGTTACGATGGCTGGAAGAGTTGAGGGCGGAACGTAATCATGTTTCGGAGGCGTGGACCCGTTACGGGGTACAGGTGAATTCCGCTTTGCAGTCCCAAGCTTTGTTACAGGTAAAACGGGAATATTGTGATGCACATCGTTGTCTCCATTGTAAAATAGGAGCGGAAGTCTTCCGTCGGGTAGGAAGAGGTTGATTCGACACTAATTGAGTTCCTGTTTCAGAACATCTGGTAGTTCGATTCCTCGCTTTTCCAAGCTGATAAACCAATCGGATAACTCTTCAGGACGGATCGAGTAGAGGATTTCCCGGAATTGGTCGATTTGTTGGTCATTGAAACTGTCGGAGGGAATACCCCTGTATTGATCGAGTTCTTCATCATCGAAATATTCGATCTTTTCATCTATTTTTTTCAGCCCTTTTTCACAGATGGCATGAGTCCCACAACAATCAGCAGGGGGAACTACGACGGGAGGCTCTTCTGTTTTCGTTTTTGATTTTGAAGAGTATGTAAAAAGGGCAACTATTACTAGTAGCCCTATTATGCTGATAATGATATAAATCATTTTTAATTACCTACTAAGTTCTTTTTTCAGAAGATTTACTTGGTTTGTCAGTTTTTCAACCTCTTGGGTTTTCTTGGTTAACTGGCTCTTGGCGTTTGCTAGCTGTTTTTTTACCCCGGCAATTTCTTTTTCCAAACGGGCAATCTCGCTGTCTTTGAATTTGAGGCTCGATTTGATGTGTTCCACCTCGTTGCTCAATTTGCGGTTGTCCCAGTCAGCGTTGGTTTTATAGTCAGTCAACTGTTTCCGGATTTGGTCCCGTTCCTCGGTTGTCCTTTTTAGTTGAAGTTGTAGTTCTGCCAATTGCCCTTCGCTGCTTTGTACTTTGGATTTCACCTGTTCTGACACGTCCTTTAACTCTGATTTTAAGGCCGATTCCTTGCTTTGTAAAGCACGTAATTGGGTGTTCAGGTCATCAATCTGTTTGTCCTTGGCGGCATTGTTAGCCGTCAACTGATAGCGAACGGCATTGAAGTCATCTTTGAGTTTCTGCATCTCGGATTCCAATGATTTTTTGTCATTCTCCAAAGTTGCCACTTCTCGATCAATGCTCCTTTTCGCTCTGGCTAACTCCTCGTATTTCTTTTTAGAAACACAGGAGGAAAGAAGTAATGTAAATATTAAGATGCCTGATATATAAAATAATCCTTTTCTCATATTTGAAATGTTTTAATTGAACTTTTCTGTTGTCGTGTGACAAAAGTAGTAAATAATTTGTGTATAACAAAGAATGTAGGGGATGCCAGAATCTTAATTTATTGTTAATGAAAGGCGATCTGGTGTATTTTTGAGTGTGATGTGCGATAAACATGGTCTGTTTTTTTGCCGGTAACGGCAAAAACAACTACCTTTGTTTGAAATCTGAATGTAAAACTTGCCGATAATTTTAATATGGAATATATTTCAGTGAATGAATTTGCTAGGAAATACGGTATTTCGGAGCGTACTGCACGTAACTATTGCGCGACCGGGAAGATCGAGGGGGTGTTTTTAACGGGTAAAACTTGGAATATTCCAAAAGCTGCAGGATTGCCCATGCGTAAGTCTTCCCCAATGGAGGTTATGCCATTACTTGCTATATTGCGAGAACAGAAGAAAATGAAGTTGAAGGGGGGCATTTATCATCGTACACAAATAGACCTCACGTATAATTCCAATTACATCGAGGGAAGTCGCTTAACTCACGACCAAACGCGTTACATTTTTGAAACCAACACGATCGGGATAACAGATGAAAGTGTGAACGTGGATGATATTATCGAGACGACCAACCACTTTCGTTGTATTGATCTGATTATTGACCGGGCAGAAGAGCGACTTTCAGAAAAATATATCAAAGAATTGCATTATATTTTGAAATCCGGAACGTCTGACCACCGTAAAGATTGGTTTGCTGTTGGTGATTACAAGCGTTTACCGAACGAGGTGGGCGGAATCTTGACAACACCACCGGAATTGGTACACTATGAAGTTAAAACTTTGTTATTAGAATATAATGCGAAGAAGTCTAAGACTTTCGAGGATATTATTGACTTGCATCAAAGATTCGAGTCCATTCATCCGTTTCAGGATGGTAATGGACGTGTTGGTCGGTTAATCATGTTCAAAGAGTGTCTGGCGAATGGTTTTGTCCCGTTTATCATCACGGAAGAGTTGAAGATGTTCTATTATCGTGGATTGCAGGAATGGAGTCATGTCAGAAACTATTTGCTTGATACGTGCCTTACTGCACAAGATAATTACAAAGAAATTTTAACTGGATTTAGAATCAAGTATTCAAAGTAATCAGCGCTGCTTAGAACTTTGAAGTTACAGGTTGAATCATTTAATTGAAAGGAGCATTGTTTTTAATAACTGCGACTGGTGAACTTGTAACCTGCAACTTTTTTATATCTTTGCAGGGGAAAATTAATTTTGAATAATAGAAATGTTATGAATAAAAAAATACTATCATTAATTATTTTGTTTTTAGGAGTGTTCTCGGTCATGCAAGCTCAGAATGACGGGAAGATTCGGGTGAAAGGTGTTGTACTGGATGAGACAACACGACAGCCTATTGCTTTTGCGAATATCGGGATTATCGGTACTGCAGCGGGAGCAGCCTCGGATATGGATGGTTTGTTTGAGTTGATCGTGTCGGAAAAATTGGCAACTTACATGATGAGAGTGTCTGCGGTGGGATATGCATCTGCAGAGATGAAGGTGTATGAGGCAAGAGATAAAGGGGAGGTGCAAATTTTTCTAAAACCGGTTACTTACGGGATTGGGGAGGTTGACGTGACGGCCGAGTCTCTGGTATTGAAGAAATTACTGGAGAATGTGGTGAAGAATATCGGGAGGAACTATATTCCACGTCCCTATAATTACGAGGGATATTTCGAGTATGGTGTAGAGGTAAACGACGGGGAGAAGAAATTTAAGGAAGCGATCGTGGATATTTATGATAGTGAAGGGTATAAGCGTTCAAACGTGGAGCAAACGTTTAAAGCGTTGAATTATAATTTCTCGCAGGTTCGCCGGAGCGGGGAAAGCGGTTCTGCTGTTGACGGTTTGATCTATTTCGATGATATAATTACGGCAGATATTGTTCGTAATACTCGTAATATACTGGACTTACAAAATTTCCGAGACTTCAAACTGAGAAGTAAAGGAAAATTCATGTATGAAGGGGATTCCGTGCAGATTGTTACTTATGAATGTCTGAAACCTTCCTTGTCAAATTCCGGTACGGCAAACGTAACGAAATTCAGTGGGGAATTGTACGTGGAATTAAAGAGTTTCGCGATTATCAAGAACGTGATGCACGTAACTTCTTCTGCGTTTAACTTGTTGGGACGTAATTTGCTGCTTGCCGGAGATAGTCCCCGTCACGAGGTGATGGCCACAATCACGACGAACTATAAACGTGTTAGTTCATATTATTTCCTTAGTGGCGTAAGTATCGTCTACACTTACAAGGATGGTGGCGACCGGATTAAGGGAGAGATGCAGTACCAAACTACTAAAGTCAGCGTGAACAAGACCACCCCGATTGCCGGAAGAGTCTATTACGAGGAAGTACCCACCGATCACAATTTCTGGGATCGGTACACGATTTACTTGGAGGAAGAAGAATAGATTAATTTTAGATTTAATGATTTTAGATCCCACTGATTTCTTGATTTATGATTTAAGATTAAGTGATTTTTACCTATCAACTAACGCTTTTCTTAATCGTAAATCGCAATTCATAAATTATAAATTAATTGATTCTTTCATTTTCAATTTTCAACTTTCAATTTTCAATTATCATGTTGGATCAAATTTGGGAAAATATCCAGCGGGTGAAGGAAGAATCCCCGCTGGTGCATAATATAACGAATGCCGTGGTGATGAATAACACGGCAAATGCGTTGCTTGCCGCTGGTGCATCACCGATTATGGCACACGCCTTGGAAGAGATTGACGAGATGGTGGCTTTATGTCGTGCCACAGTAATTAATATTGGTACACTGGATCGTTTTACCGTGGAATCCATGAAAGCGGCCATCCGGCGGGCAAACGAAGTGGGGCATCCCGTGGTACTTGATCCCGTGGGAGCCGGGGCCACGAGCTTTCGTAATCAAACGTTGCGGGATATACTGGCAGCCGGAACTCCGACTTTTATACGGGGCAATGCATCTGAGATCATGACTATGGCAGGATTATCAACACAATCCAAGGGAGTGGATAGTTCCGAATCTTCTTTAAATAGCCTTGATGCAGCCAAAGCGTTAAGCCAGCGAGTCGGATGTATCGTTTGCGTTAGCGGGGAGACGGATCTAGTAGTAGAAGGCGATCGGGTAGTATACCTGCATAACGGTTCGCCGATGATGGAGAAAGTGACTGGGTTGGGGTGTACGGCCTCGGCTATTTTGGGGGCGTTTGCTGCGGTTGTAAAGAATCCGTTTATGGCGGCCGTTAGTGCTACTTCTTTCATGGGGGTATGTGGCGAGATTGCCGTGGGGATGTCTCAAGGCCCTGGAACATTGCAACTTCATCTATATGATGTAATGTATAACTTGAGTCGGGAACAATTCATGCAGATTGTACGAGTTTCAGAATAAGAGGAATATGCGAATTTATTTGGTTACGGATGAAGGGTTGTTATTAGGGAAGGACTTGTACCGTACGGTCGAGGCCGCCGTAAAAGGCGGGGTGAGCATGGTACAGTTACGGGAAAAAGAGTCGTCAACCCGAGAATTTATTGAACGGGCAATTCGGTTGAAAGAAGTGTTGACTCCTTACGGGGTCCCTCTGATTATTAATGACCGTGTGGATGTTGCGTTGGCGGCTGATGCTGATGGGGTACACGTGGGACAAAGCGATATGCCCTACGAGATGGTTAAGCGGTTACTGCCGGAAGGGAAAATTATCGGCTTATCCGTGGAATCACCGGAACAGGTGCTGGAGGCCAATGACTATGATTTGGATTACGTGGCAGCAAGTCCCGTGTTTTCAACCACGACGAAAACAAATACTATCGTGGAATGGGGATTGGACGGCTTGCGCTGGATCAGGTCCGTTTCCCGCCATCCGTTAGTTGCCATCGGGGGAATTCATCCCGATAACGTGGCGTCAATATTTCAGGCCGGGGCGGATAGCGTGGCGGTAATCTCGGCGATTGTCTCTGCCGACGATCCGGAACGAGCTGCACGGGAATTATTGGAAAAAAGCGGTGAACTTCACTAATTAATTTTACTATACTAACCCCTGCCTGATGGTTAGGCTATCCTTGCCTTACCTTTAAAATATAATCTAAACATACCATGAACACATCATCAACACTGACCATTGTTGATGATGTGTTCATGGTATGTTGTTGGTATGTACTTGAGGTAGCGAATCCATAGTGTATTGTCCTTGTATTGTCCTGAAAAAGTTTACTGTAAACTTAGTAAACCAATTTTAGGAAACTACATTGTTGAGAGAATAATCAGAATAGTCCCAGCGAGTGTAATAGAATCACGAGGATAAACAGGGGTGCTACATATTTCAGGACGAATATCAACGGTTTCAGTAACCATAGTTTCAATTCTCCATTATTGGTTAATTCCGCTTCCAGTAAACGGCGATCGAATCTCCATCCCACGTAAATGGAGATCAAGATTCCACCCACGGGCAGCAGTATGTTGGAACTGACGTAATCAAATATCCCGAAGACCGACAAGTTGCCGATATGGACTTCTTTTAACGGTCCAAAAGAAAGGGTGCATAAAATTCCGAAGATCGTGACGATTACCGTGGATATGACGGTCGCTTTGCGGCGGCTGATGTGCTTTTCTTCCACGAAAAAGGCAACGATTACTTCCAGAAGGGAAATAGAGGACGTGAGAGCGGCCATGGTTAGCAGGAGAAAGAAAAGAATCGCCCATAGTTGCCCGAAAGCCATGCTTTGGAACACTTGTGGCAACGTGAGGAATACAAGGCCCGGCCCGGAATCCGGTGCAATGTTGAAAGCGAACACGGCGGGAAATATGGCAATTCCTGCCAACACGGCGATCAACGTGTCCGCGCAAATCACTTGCAAGGATATAGAAGTCAGGTTTTCATCTTTTTTGATGTAAGAGGCGTAAGTCAAGAGGACACCCATACCGATTGATAAGGAGAAAAAGGCCTGTCCCAGAGCAGAAAGTACTCCCTGTGAAGTAAGTTCCGAGAACTTGGGTAAGAAAAAAAATTTTATCCCTTCCATGGCCCCATCCAGCGTGCATGCCCGGATTCCGAGTATCAAGATAAGCACGAAAAGGAGGGGCATCATGAGTTTGGTGTATCGTTCGATACCTTTTTTTACTCCTGCCAGCACGATAAAACCGGTGAGAGCCATGAACACGATTTGCCAGAACACGGGTTTATAGGGATTCGTGATAAAGTCCGAAAACATAGTGTTCAAGTCAACATCGGTGCCGACATGAAAAGAGAAGGTGAAAGATTTAAAGACATATTCCAACGTCCAGCCGGCAACCGTCCCGTAAAAGGAGAGAATCATCGTGGCGGCAAGAAGAACCAGTACCCCGAAATAACGCCAGACTGTTTTGGGCTCCAGTCGGTCGAAGGTCCCGAAAGCGTTTCTTCCGGAATAGCGTCCTAGAGCAAATTCCGAAAGCATTACCGGTAATCCTATGGCTACCGTGAAAAATATGTATACCAGAAGAAAGGCACCCCCGCCATTATTCCCTGCCTCGTAGGGAAATTTCCAGATATTTCCCAAGCCGACCGCGGAACCAGCTAGGGCAGCTATTGCCCCGAATTTAGAGCCAAAACTATCTCTCGTGTTGTGCATAAGAAGAAAAAGTTACAAGTTAACAGGTTAAAATTGTAAAGTGCAAGTGAATTACGGTTTACAGGGATTTTAGGTTACGAAATAACGTCATTTTTTAACACTGCATATCAAGAAGTTATAAGTATATCAATAGCCTGTAACCTGTTAACTTGTAACCTGTAACTTTTTCGTCAGGACTTTTTTAAAGTTCCGGCGAAAAAAACGTATCTTTGCCCGAAAATAAATAAGCGATTCACATGCAAGAGAAAATTCTAATACTGGATTTCGGTTCACAGTACACGCAGTTGATAGCGAGACGCGTGCGGGAACTGAATGTCTATTGCGAGATTTACCCTTTCAATCACTACCCTGCACTTGATGCGTCCGTGAAAGGCGTGATCCTTTCGGGAAGTCCTTTTTCCGTGCGTGACGAGAAGGCCCCGCAACCGGATTTGTCTTCTATAAAAGGAAAATTACCGTTGCTGGGAGTATGTTACGGGGCTCAGTATCTGGCCCATTATTTCGGGGGTGAAGTCAAAGCCTCGAACAAGAGAGAGTACGGTCGGGCGAATTTATCATTTGTTGATAATTCCTGCCCGTTGTTCAAAAATATCAGCCAACATTCACAGGTGTGGATGTCTCACGGTGACACGATAGAGGTGTTACCCTCGCATTACACGGTGGTTGCCAGCACGTCTGACGTGGAGAATGCCGCTTACCGCATCGAGGGAGAAGAAACTTTCGGTATTCAATTCCACCCGGAGGTGTACCACAGCACGGAAGGAACCGCTTTGTTGAAGAATTTCGTGGTGGACATCTGTGGTTGTAAACAAGACTGGACACCGGATTCTTTTATCGAGACTACAGTTGCCGAATTGAAGGAAAAGATCGGCGAAGACCGTGTGATTCTTGGTTTATCGGGGGGAGTAGACTCCACGGTTGCTGCCATGTTATTACACCGGGCTATCGGTAAGAATTTGACTTGTATTTTCGTGGACAATGGTTTGTTGCGGAAAAACGAGTTCTCTGATGTGCTTGAAAATTACAAGGAACTCGGCTTGAACGTGATCGGCGTGGATGCGGGAGATCTTTTCCTTTCCCGTTTGGCAGGTATCGAAGATCCCGAGAAAAAACGTAAGATTATCGGAGCAACATTCGTGGACGTGTTCGACGAAGAGTCGCATAAAGTAAAAGATGCAAAATGGTTGGGGCAAGGTACGATTTACCCGGATGTGATTGAATCATCATCGGTAAACGGACCGTCACAGACCATCAAGTCACATCATAACGTGGGCGGTTTACCCGATTATATGAAACTAAAGGTCGTGGAGCCTTTACGTCTGTTATTCAAGGATGAAGTTCGCCGGGTAGGTAAGAGTCTTGGATTGGCAGATAAGTTTTTGAAGCGTCATCCTTTCCCCGGACCGGGTTTAGCTATTCGTATCTTAGGGGAGATCACGAAAGAGAAAGTGAGATTATTGCAGGAGGCCGACTACATTTATATTTCCATGCTTCAAGAAGAAGGTCTGTACGATAAAGTATGGCAAGCCGGAACCATCTTACTCCCGATCAAGAGTGTCGGGGTGATGGGAGACGAGCGTACTTACGAAAGTGTGGTAGCCCTGCGTGCCGTGGAATCAACGGACGGGATGACAGCCGATTGGTGTCACCTGCCATACGAATTTTTGGCAAAAGTGTCTAACAGGATTATCAATAATGTCCGGGGGATTAACCGCGTTGTTTATGACATCAGCTCAAAGCCACCAGCCACGATTGAGTGGGAATAGTGGTGGAATTTAAAATAAAGGAGAGCGTTCGACAGGTTTAGAGTTGGACGCTCTTTTTCGTAAGATACTTTGAAATGAATTTAGATTCTATTCTGTTTTTATTAAATCAGTAATAGCATCGATGAAAATTTTAGCTTGCGGAAATAATTCATTTACTAAATCTTCATCGCAATAAGCAAAATCATCATAGTCCCCACTATGCCTTTTTTCAAATAAAGTACTGAATGTTTTACCAATTTTTAATGGTAATTTGCCAGTTGCGACAAAATGTAATCCGAGCATCGTTTTAACCCCATTGTGAGTTTGTGTTTGAATATCATACTTTAATAGGAGAGCCACGGTTGCATAATAACATGCGTAATACAAACGATTGATGGCTGCATTATAGAAATTTTCACGTTTCATAACCTCAGCCTCTTTCAATGTTTCATAAGCTCGTTGTATTCTGTATGCAATCAATGCATTCTTGCTATTTTCATCCATTTTTTCTTTCATAACACGATCCCTTCATTTACAATGTTGATATAAAATGGTGTTTTAAATGGACGATTTTCCCAAAGCTTTTTTAACATTATGATAGGGCTGATCGTGACACCTGTCTTTAATTCCAGTTCATAAAGAGGTAGAGTAATAGATTCTTCCTGTTCTAGAGACATTTTTTCTCCGTCGACTAAAATCAACAAGTCAATGTCACTATCAGAACGAGCTTCTCCACGAGCCTCAGAACCAAACAGGATAGCTTTAGCTGTTGGGGCAATTTCATGTATTATCTTTCTAATTTGTTCTACTACGTCAGCTCGTTTCATGGGTAATGAATTACTTCGTTCTTACAAAGATAAGAATTTATCTTTTATCTTCAATGCCATTTTTTAAAGAACACCTTTTTTGAACCCACCTCTTTTCGTCACGAATTTCTCGAAAAAGTCGTCCCGGTAACTATTGCCAATGGCGATTTCGTGCGAGCGGATGGTGACGTCGTTGTTATCGAAGGAGGTGATGTGTCGGGTGTTGATGATATAGGATTTGTTAATGCGGAAAAACAGGCTGGCGGGAAGTTGTTCTTGCATGGCCTTGAGAGTCATTTTGGTAATGATCCGTTGATCTTTCAGTTGGAGAATCACGTAATCTTTCAGTCCCTCGATAAAAAGAATATCCTCGAAATTTACCTTGAAATAACGGCGTTCGGATTTCACGAACAGATAATCATTCTCCACTTCCTCGATGTTTTCTTTTTCTCCCGTGACGAGTAAAGCGTGATAGTTTATCGCTTTATTGACCGCTTTTTGGAAACGTTCAAATTCAATGGGTTTTACCAGATAATCCACGGCATCCACCTCGTAACTGTCCAATGCGTATTCCGTGTATGCAGTTGTAAAGATGATCAATGTATTTTTCGGGATATTCCGGGCGAACTCGATTCCCGTGATACCGGGCATTTGCACGTCGAGAAAGACAAGGTCTACCGGGTGGGAGGTCAAGTAAATGGCTGCGGAGGAGGCATTATTGAACATCTCCATCAGTTCTAGTTCTGGTATCCGGGCTACAAGTGACCGGATGCCCTTACGTGCGATCGGCTCGTCGTCAACAATAATACATTTCATAATTTCAATTGTAAATGGACTTTATATTGCGTTTCTGTCTCTTCTATCCGGAGCGAGTAATCTTTCCCGTACAATAACTCCAAGCGTCGTTGCACGTTTAATAATCCCAGACCACCAGTTTCTTTCTTTACCGGAACGAGAGGCTTGGAATTTTCGCAAGTAAAGGTCAGCTCGTCATGCTCTACGCGAAAATAAAGGTAAATGTACGATAAATTCTCGCTATCGGGGTTATGTTTTATAGCATTCTCGACAAAAGGGATGAAAAGTAGCGGGGGAATCTTCACGTTATTCACGTCACCTTCTTTCGAGATCAAGTACTTGAAATGATCCCGGCGTATCTTTTCCAGTTCGAGGAACCCCGTTAGGAAATGAATGTCCGCGCTTAAAAAGACTTCTTGCCGGGCGCTGTCGTTTAGTTGATAACGCAGCATATCGTCAAGTTTGGTCAGAAGGCGGGAGGCCTCGTCCGGATCTTCTTTCACGAGAATATTGGCATTGTTGAGCATGTTGAACAGGAAATGGGGATTGATTTGGTTCTTCAATTGCTGCAATTCCGACTGCATGGAGGTCTTTTCCAATTCCGTGATCTGTCGGTCGTAGATCATCCAGCGGCGGAACAATTCGATACTGGTGGTCCCCATGGTAATCATCCCGATAATCACGATCGCGTAGAGAACATTGGGAAACGAGTAGGCGTTCTCGTTCACGAATATCTCCGTGACCACGCCATATTTTTGATAAAGATACTGAACAGCAGGGGCGTACATCAATAGTCCGATAATAATGACTAGAAATAAGGCTACGATATAAAATGATAGTTTATTTTTCACGAGCAAGCGTGGGATCAGGATAAACTGGTTGATATAGGTCGGTAGCATGAACATGGACAAGCTCGTGAGGTAGGCATAGAACCAACCAATCCCGGTGAAGTATTCATACACGTTCTGAAAGGCGAAGAAGGCGATGACCAGAAAGGTCGTGATGTTTCTGATCTGGTTGAAATTCGGGTTCAACTGGATATGCGGGTTCAAGTGGTTCTTTATAGACATATTTGTAAACTGGTGATGTTATTTTTGTCTCCCTGTTTTGTTTCAAGTAGAAAATTTTCCCCGTACAACAATTGGAGTCGTCGATGCAGGTTATACAATCCGTTGGTCGGTTGTTTCGATAGACCGGGTGGATAGATACAGGCAAAATACAGGTTGTCGTTCTTCATTTTAAACAGGATGTATATATCAGAAGTCTTACCAGCATCAAGGGATGGGAGGTGACCGAGAGCGTGTTCAATAATGGGAATGAAAAGCAAGGGAGGAACTAGGATATGCTCGATGTCCTTATCCGTGGAGAGGTTGAAATTGAAACGGTTGTTATGCATCTTTTCCAAGTTCATGTAATCCTTGATAAACGTAATATCCGCACTTAACAACACCTTTGCCCGGGTACTGTCATAGAGTTGATAGCGGAGCAGGTGACTTAAGCGGAGTAACAGGGACGAAGCTTTCTCCGCGTCCTTTTTTGCCAGCACGTTGGCCGTGTTTAACATGCGGGACAGGAAGTCCGGTTGAACCTGATCTTTCAAGCGGTCGAGTTCATTCTGAACCTTGCTTTTTTCCAACTCCTGCAATTGTCGGCTGTGCATGATCCAGCGTTGCAGGAATATGGTCATGGAGAATGCCGAGATATAAAAAAAGATGCCTAGGAAGTTTATGAAAAAGAACAGGAAAAGATTACAATTCGGTCTAATCGCCTCGTGAAGTGTCGGGAGGTACAATTTCGAGATGAAAATGATTAAAAACATCATGAATAGGAGGAGCAGGGTACATGCAAACAGACAGAGTGCGTAGATCCAGTATTTATCTTTAAAGAGAAGACGGGGTATCATTATATAGGTGTTCAGGCATATTATCCCCCAAAACAGGAAGATAAGAGCAATGTTTATCAACGTGATGGCATTCCATCCCGGGGATAATTCGGAATTTTCGAAGAGGCCTTTCATGACGATAATCCCAAGTAACAGGAGAATCAACAGGTGCCTGAGAACCCGGAATTTCGGGTGCATCAAGAGATTTTCCCAGTACTGGTTCCCGTTTTTGTATGTGATCGAATTGGACATAGGTATATGAAACTAGGGATAAAAGTAATGATTTCTTTTTAGAATTTCCATGCTATACCGAGAGAGCAATAGAATCCCAATCTGAAATGCGGATCGCTCTCGTCGTCATCGGAGAAGTATTCCTTTAAACTTCTTTTCGAGTAAAAAGCACTTCGAGCCGGGGTAATGCCCAAGGTGAGCGGGATGGATAACGATTTACCGAGCGTGAATTCCGGACGTAACCCGACAACCACGTATTGCTGGGTGAAATACATCTTTTTCCCGTTTCTCTCGGAAAGAGCCATCATCCCGTCCATTTCGGCAACAAGACTTAATTTCAGGTGGTTGTTAAATTTCATGCCCACGGAAACCCGCACGGCATCAATTAAGGCAACATTTACCTCGTAACGTCCTTCTAATCGCCAGTTGAAATAGAATGCGGGGAAGAGCATGGGATAACCAAACGTGTTATTTAGGGCGGCTCCCACACCAAGGTCTAGGTTCGGGCGTAAATGGCGGATGAACACGATGGCACCTTGTCCCAGTATATTATCCCATCTTGCCTTGGATAGATTATCGCTATCTATGTAAAGTCCGGCCCCAACGGTTGCCAGCATGGACCATTTAGCATTTAGTGGTCTCGTGTGTGTTAACCCGATTTGCAGGTTTAACATATCCGAGGGACATAGGGTTTCGGGAAGTTTCTTGTTATTCATGCTTGCGTGTGATGCACCACATCCGATCGCCCAAGCCGTGGGGCGGTTATTCTCGTTCATTTTAACTGAAAGTGGAATCCGGAATCCACCTTGTATTACTTTTAAATCTCCCTTGGCTCCCGAAAGTTTGTTCTCTTCATCTTTGTATGAGGTAGAACTGATGTACTCCGTTTTAAAGTAAACCTGAGCGTGTGTTTGCTGATAGGCGAGCGGGATAAAAAAGAATAGATAGCATAGAATAGATTTCATATTGTATTGATTTTTTATTCACGGATAAAAATAGAAGATGTTTGGAAATGAGGATGAAATAATAGACGAAGTCTGGGAATAAGTCGACCAACCTCATGTTTTTGTTCGTCCTTGCAGCATATCTTCTTTTATATCTGTCCCTTCATCCCGTCGATATACCTTCGTTAAGTCTCCGTTTCTATGAAACACGTGTTTAACGATAATATAACGAATACATAACGAACTGATGTAAGAGAATGCATTGATTAATAGAAGATTAATATATTGTGTGAATTTTTTTTGAAAAAAGTGGCATTTTCTTATTACACCAAAGGGGGTGGTTCCCGTTTTGGTATTAAAAGCACAAAAATGACATTGAAAACAAGAGAATATATCGTACAGTTAATTGTCCGCCACGTGCAAGGGACGTTGGATGATACCGGGAAAAAGGAGTTGCTTGAATGGCGGGAAAGTTTCCCCGAGAACGAGGCTCTTTTTCAAAGAATGACTTCCCGTGTTCATTTCGAGGAAAGTTTAAAGGCTTGCGAGATGACGAGTAAGGAGATGGAATCAGAATGGAAACTGATCTATGGGAAAACGATTGGACGTCGGCGCTTGGGTATGAGACGGATGTTTCAGTACGCAGCGATATTGATTGCAGTTGTGTTGATCGGTGGAGTCTGGATGTTGGGAGACCGGGATGTCGAGTTACCTAGTGTTTCCTTGATGGCTAAGGCTCATCTGATAAAGAGAATAAAACCTCAGGCAATTTTGGTTATGGGGGACGGGACGACCGTGAATTTAAAAGACACAAGCTCTCTGGCATCATTGGTTTCCACGAAAGTGGCACTTTCCGCGAACAAGGAAATTTTGACCTACACGGAAGGAAGTGTTGACACGGTGATGGAGTTCCACACGATGAGAATACCCCGAGGTGGGGAGTACGTGCTGGTATTGTCCGACGGGACGACAGTTTATCTGAATGCCGAATCAGAATTAACATATCCGGTTAAATTCAGTGGTAAAGACAGGCGGGTTTATTTGAAAGGAGAAGCGTATTTTGAGGTGGAAAGAGATACGTGTAAACCTTTTATCGTGGAGGCAAATTCTTTGGAGATACAGGTCCTCGGAACGGAATTCGGGGTTCGGGCTTATGGCGATGAAGAATGTGTCCGTACAACACTTAAAAAGGGAAAAGTGAGCGTGGAAAGTGAGGGGTGCGGGGTGATCCTGACCCCGAATATGCAGGCCTCTTTTGACAAGAAAACGTTACAAATGGATGTACGGGAGGTGAATGTGGATTTGTTCCTAGGTTGGAAAGACGGGCGGTTGATATTTGATAATTGTTCTTTGGAAGATATTTTAAAGGATCTGGGTAAATGGTATGATTTTGATACCCGTTATGCCCGGGAAGATGCCCGGTTAATACCATTCTCTCTGAATATAAAAAAACATGATGCTTTTGCGGAGGTCCTTCAATTACTTGAAGACACGGGGTGTGTGAAATTTGATATAAGAGATAACGTCGTTGTTGTAAAATAAAAAGTAGCGCGGGAACGCTACTTCAACCATCCCCCGCTAAGAACAGGGGACGAATAGTTATAAATTTGAGGCACAAAGTTATGAAGAAAAATTGTAATCTTGTAAGGAAGAGGTGGCTTTTATTATCCCTTTTCCTTGTTTTTACTACATCGTTTAGTCAGCGAGCTTACTCGCAAGAAATGAAGTTATCTTTCAGCTTGAAGAATGCAACTTTGAAGGATGTAATCAGCGAGATCAAACGTATTTCAGCTTATGATTTCGTGTATAGCGATCCTCAACTGACCTCCTTTAAACAACGAGACGTGTCGTTCAAGGATGCGACTATTCAACAGGTAATGGATGAGTGTTTGAAAGACACGAAACTCACGTACGCAATTAATGGAAACACGATTGTACTTAAATTGAAAGACTCTAAAGTGGACGAACAAAATCTGAAGTACGTATCGGGTGTGGTCACGGATTTGGCCGGAAATCCACTTCCGGGTGCGACGCTGTTGATCAAGGGAACAACAACAGGTATGGCCACGAATGCCAATGGTGAGTATAAGATTGGAGTTCCTAAAGACGGGGAATGTACGTTGATTTTTTCATTTATGGGGATGAAAACTCAATATATGAAAGTGGGTAATAGAACGACCATCAACGTGAAGATGGAAGAGGATTTGGCAGAGGTGGAAGAGGTTGTTGTGACCGGTTATCAAAATATAGATAAAAGACATTTAACTAGCGCTGTAAGTTCAGTTAAGGCATCGGATGTGCTGACTCCCGGTATGACAAGTATCGATCAAGCGTTGGAAGGACGGATTCCGGAACTTTTGTTAATGAGTAATTCTGGTGAGGTCGGGGCGACTCCGAGAATCCGTGTGAGAGGTACATCCACTTTACTAGGGAATCGGGAGCCTTTATGGGTATTGGATGGTTTCATCATGCACGACCCGGTGGATGTGAGTAATGACGACTTAAATAATCCGGATTATATCAATATTATTGGTAATGCTATTGCCGGGATCAACCCGCAGGATATCGAACGTATTGATGTATTGAAGGATGCTTCAGCCACGGCACTCTACGGGACGAGAGCGGCCAATGGTGTAATCGTGATCACGACAAAAAAAGGAGCTGTCGGTCCGGCACGTTTTTCGTATAATCACTCGTCGAAATATACTCGTCGTCCTCGCTATACGGACCGGAATATAAACTTGATGAATTCTCAGCAACGTGTACAGTTCGGGAAAGAACTGAGCGACTTGCATTATCAATTTCCGTCAGATATGACGATGGTCGGATACGAGGGTGCGTTGAATAGTTATTACAAAGGATTATCCACGTATGACGAGTTTGTTAATAGCGTGAAGTGGTACGAAACGGTAAATACGGACTGGTTCGATATTTTAACACAGGACACTTATTCTCATGATCACACGTTCGGGGTATCAGGAGGAAACGATGACATTCGTTATTACGTGTCTGCCGGTTATAACAAAGAGGATGGTGTTTCTAAAACGACATACACGGAGCGTTACACGGCCCTCGTAAATCTGGATATGACTTTTTCAAAGATAGTCAAGGCACATTTTTCCATGAACGGGAATGTCCAGAAAAAAAATCACTTGATGAGTGAGATTGATGCCATGGATTATGCCTATAACACAACTCGTGCGTTACCTTGTTTCAATCCTGATGGAACACTTTATTACTATGACAAGAGTGCTTACGGCAGAACTAACAAACCTTACAACAAGTTTAGGTATAGTATTTTGAACGAGATAGAAAACAGTTCCAACGAATATGACGGGAGTACGATCGGGGCTATGCTCGAAGTGAAAGTAACCCCCATCACGGGATTGGATATTTCGGTATCCGGAAATTATAATAGAAGTAACACGTTACAGGAACAATGGTGGGGTGAAAAGACGCATTACGTGGCTCGTTGGAAGAATGGCGAGTACGAGGAAGTACCTATGCCGGGAGAGGCAGGATCATGTTATCTGCCGTATGGAGGGATATTGAAAACGACAAACTCTATAACTGAAAGCTATACTTTTCGGACTCAAGTGGACTATCGTTTGTTATTCGGAGAAAATCAGCAGCACATGTTTATGTTGATGGGGGGATTCGAATTAAATGGAAACACAAGCCGGGGTATCAGCGATGAGAATCGGGGATTCGTGAAAGACCGAGGACTACAATTTATTGATAATTTACAAAATTTAGATGATTATCCTGAGTATAAAAAATGGTTGAATAAGAATCATCGTTCCTTGAGTCATGGTATTTCCCATCAGATTTCCGGGTATTTCGTGTTAAGTTATAGTTATCGGAATCATTTCACGTTGAATCTGAATGGTCGTTTCGATGCATCTAACAAGTTTGGTAGTCGTAGTAATGAACGATTTTTACCGGTATGGTCTGTTTCCGGGAGCTGGAATTTGCAGGAAAATATACTGAAAAATGTTGAGTTTATCAGTGAACTTCGCTTAAGGGGATCATTCGGAATACAAGGAAATATGCTGGAAGATCAAAGTCCGAATTTAATCATCAAGCAAGGGGCCTTGGACCCGATATATAATGAAAACGTGTCTTCGATAGCTCGTTATCCGAATCCTAATTTACGTTGGGAAGAGACGCAACAACTGGATGGAGGACTTGAAATAGGGTTCTTCAGATCCCGGTTGAGTATGGAGTTTTCCGTTTACTCCAAAAAAACATCTAATTGTTTTACCAACGTGCAGGTGTCTTCCGTGAACGGGGTGGCAGGGCATACGTACGTGATGAATGGTGGGGACCTGAATAATAACGGATATTCAATTTCCTTGTCAGCAACTCCCGTGAAAACAAAGGATTTTCAATGGAAATTCTCCACGTATTATTCAGGAAATTTTAATAAAGTACAAACGAAATCGGTAGAAAATTATACGTTGAATGATTATTTGAATGGAACGGCATTGATTGATGGAGTCGCAATCGGTAGTTTTTATTCTTATAAGTATTTAGGATTAAATCCTTCAAATGGAACACCATTGTTTGATGATTACAATGACCGGAAACATCTGTTGGAATACAAAACGTTGGAAGAAACCGTTTTAATGACGATGGAAAAGAGCGGGCAAAGGGAACCGATTTTTAGCGGTAATTTCTCGAATAATTTCACGTATAAGAATTTTTCTCTTTCTATGAACATGGCTTACAGCATAGGATCAAAGGTGAGATTATTTCCGTTGTATTCTCCTGTAGTTTCTGGAATTAGTTCGGAAACGAATGTTAGAAAAGAATTTTTAAGTCGTTGGATGGCTCCGGGGGACGAAAAGTATACGGATATTCCGGTTATCATGAGTCCATCAGATCCTGAATACATGAAATATATTTCTCATTTCTCTAATGGACCAACTTCTGCAACACATATACAAGGGTTTGCTAGTAGTATATGGAATATGTACGATAACTCCAACCTTCGGGTGGTAAGTGGAAGCTATTTGAAGTGTTCTTCCATGTCCCTACGTTACAATGTTGATCCGGAATGGTTGAAAAAAACACCTTTTTCTAATATTTCACTTAGCTTGAATGCTTTGAATCTATTCACCATATCAGCTAAAAAGTTAAAAGGGCAGGATCCTTCACAAGCGGGATTTGCGAAACCGAATTTATCCGTACGTCCTTCCTATACGTTTCAGTTTAATGTATCATTCTAATGCACATGAAGATGAAAAATATTATTTATATCATCGCTTTAATCCTGTTTTCCGGTTGTGGGAATTTTCTTGATGAGTATTCGCAGGATTTAGTTGTTCCTAAAACAGTATCGGATTTGAATGAGGTTTTGTTAGGTAATGGATATCTACCTTCGGCAGAAGTCGAGTATTTAAGAAGTGGCTCTATCGGGTGGCAACTTCATCTATTGGATGATGATATTAATACCGTGATAGCTTATAATGCGACGAAAGGACGAACAGAAATGAACCAAATTTATTATGGTTACACGACTTGGCAGCTAGAAGTTGGAAGAAATTACGAGGGTACTGGCTTATCCGGAGACAATGGAAATTGGGATGCGTTGTATCAACGGATTAATTCCATGAATATTATTTTACACGAACTTGGTAACGTGAGTCAAAGCACGGAACAGGAGAAAGCGGATGCCATTCGGGTACAGGGAGAGTGCTATTTTTTGCGGGCGCAATTCTACCTGATGCTGGTGAATCTTTATGCAAAACCTTATGCCACAGATAATACCACGGAATTAGGGGTTCCCTTGAAATTAACTTATTATGTGGAACACGATAAAGATAAGGAAACGCAATTTGATAGGACTCCGGTTGCCGAGGTGTATGCTCAGATCGTGAAGGATTTGAATGAATCAGTAAAATGTTTCACGGTAAGTCCCCAAACGAAAAGCTTTTACCGGGCTTCAAAGGATGCAGCATTACTGTTATTGAGCCGAGTTTACCTGTATATGCAGGATTGGAAAAATGCAGAGAATACGGCAAAAGAGTTATTGGCCGGAAATAAGACATTGTTGGATTATGGTAATATTTGGGGAAATACAGAGAGTTATGCCATATCTGAGAGCAGTCCGGAATTGTTGTTCTCTCAAGGGCCTCTAAATTTGCAATGCGATTTTAATGGATCTGGTGGAGACTTCTGTATATCAAATGACTTGTACAAATTATACGATGAAAATGATTACCGGAGGGATATATATTTTGTACGTTCAACACAAAGTGATAGCTTGGGATTGAATCGTAAATACGAGATGGGAAAACACCGTTCTTATGTTTCGGACATCTTCACGTTACGTACGGCAGAAGGGTATTTAAATGCGGCGGAGGCTTGTGCCATGCAGGGAGATGCTCAAGGAGCGTCAGATTGGTTGAATCAATTACGAGCTAAGAGAATAAAGGATTACGTGAATGTCACGTATGATGCCAGTGAAATTATTGAACAGGTACGTGCGGAAAGGAGAAAAGAGTTGTGTCTGGAGGGGCATCGTTGGTTCGACCTGAGAAGGTATGCCGTGTGTAAGAAAGCTCCCTTTAAAAAAGTTATAGAACGAGTATTTGCTCTGTACGATTGGGAAAATCGAAGTGTATTTCAATATGCTGAAGTTTATCAATTAAACGTGGATGATCCGGCTTATGTTTTTGCAATACCTAAATCCGTGCTGGACTTTGATAAAGGAATGCCTGATAATATCCGGGAAGATCGAGAGTATGTTAGGTTGATGTACAGAAATAATGAATAAGTTATGAGAAATGTAGTATTATATTTACTTCTGGCACTCTTGGTTTTAGGATGCGAGAAAGAAAGTGGATTGACTTCCAAAATAGAATTAGAAGATTTGTATGCAATTAAAGATGATCCGTCCGATCCGGTGAAGCATCGGGTGTATGAACTGTATAGTAAGTATGGAATACCGGTTTATTTTAATGACACTATCGGGAAAATTTTTGTAAAAAAAGACGTGACGGGGAAAGATGTCTATCGTTATGAGACATTGGATTTGTCATGGGGATTTACTTCTTACAGCCAACTGAAGTATTCCTATGAATATATGACAGATCCGGATGAACAGTTAACAGCCTTGGGTATTATAGAGGAATATTTGGAATTAGCGGCAAAACCTCTCCATCCTTTCAATTTTTTTGTGACGAAATCAGCGAAAACGATAGATATAAAAGACGAAGAAAAAATTTATAAAGAAGGAGAGTATAAGATTCATTTTCGTACTGTGCTAATGACCGGAGATTGGACGGAATCACAGATTACGTCCCTACCTAATGAGATGATGCGTGAGATGGTGAAGAATAAAATCACGAATTATAAAGATTTGTTGGCAGCTTTTAATAGTGTCTCGGATAGAGTTTGGTATGGAAAAAGTTGGGCTAAGCTTGATCCTCATTGGTATGATTACGTGGAAACAACAGATAAACCCTCGTATTATTTTTCTCCAAGTGCATTGTCTGATACTTGGTATGCAATTAATGAATTTGAGCCGGAGGAATTAGAAGAATTTAGGGCTGCACTTCGTTTGGCAATGGGACAATTTGGCTTTGTTGCCGGAGGACAAAGTTCGTTATATACTCCCGGAGATAACGAGAAAGATTTGGTTTCTTATATTTCAGAGATGTTGAATCGTTCAAGAGATGAATTTATTGAGTTGTGGGGGGAAAGTCCATTGGTGATGGCAAAATATGAGATATTGTATCATATTGTTGCCGACGAATTAGGTGTGAAACTGTAAAAAAGTGAGGTATGAAAAAGATAATTATATTATTGTTATGTGTTGTCGTGTATTGTGCCTGTCAAGACGATGATGACAAGTGGATAAAACCGGAAATTAGTTTTTCTGATTTTCAAGATCCCCGTGATATGAACACGTATAAATGTGTCACGATTGGTGGACAGACATGGATGGCAGAAAATCTGAAGTATCGTTCCCCACAAGGAGGGAGAGATGGGTGTTACACATACGGAGAGGAGAAAATGAGGGATCAAGATATTACAATAAATGTAAAAATATGGTCTGATTCTATACACGCTGCGGAAGATCGAGGAGAGTTGGAAGGTAAGATAGGTTCTTTTACCATCGTGGTATTACTTGAAATGTGGGTGAATAGTTATAATTATTCTCCAGATTATGCTACCAGTAATTTTGAAGAATTTTATGGAGCGATGTACCCGGATGCGTTAGCTGCACTGAAACGGATTAATGATAATCTTTACCCACAAGCGGTTCAGGCATTAGCCCGGCAACTAATGGAAAAAGCAGAGAGTACGAATGGCCGATATTCAACTCAATACGGCTTTTTATATACTTATGAGGGAGCGTTGAAGGCCATTCCCGAGGGATGGCGTCTACCCACGGATGCGGATTGGAAAGAGTTGGAAAAAGCATTAGGAATGCCTGTTTCTGAGGCCGATAGATTGGACGAGTGGCGAGGGAGTCATGTGGGGGATTTATTGAAAAAAGATGAAAATGGTATTGGATTCAATGCCATCTACGGTGGAGGAAAATTGTATGGTTCCTATATGTATGGAGATGCTTATTTTAATCAAGAAACTAATGCTTATTTTTGGTCATCAACACGTATCGTAGAAAGTGATACGGTGGATTTAGGAGTTACAAGAGTGCTTTTTATGAAGGAAGACCGGGTTATGAGAGGATCTTCCAAATTAGATGCCGCATATAGTGTTCGTTGTATAAAAGAGTAAAATGTAAGAAAAATCACATGAAAAAAATTACTTTAGTATTAAATCTTGTATGTTTTTTTGCTTTGGGCACTTTTGCCCAAAGCATGTATGGAGATGCCGTAAAGGCCGACGTGAAAATGAAGTATGTTTACTCCTTTGGAGAAGCCTTGAAAAAGGCCAAAGAAGAGAACAAACTGATTTTCTTTAATTGTTTTGCCGATTGGGCAGTTCCTTGTCATTCGATGAATAAATTAGTGTTTAGTGATCAAGAGTTTGCGGACTGGATGGACAAACATTTTGTGAATTTTTTCATTGATGTAACAACTCCGGAAGGACGTCCGCTTGCCGATAAGTACAATATTAGATTTCAAGCGCATTATCTCGTATTGAATGGCGAGGGCGAGGTCGTACATCGGATCGTAGGAGGACATCAGCTCCCTGAATTTAAGACTATTCTAGAAAAAGCTTTAAATCCTAAAACTTCCTTGGCAGGAATGAATAAGAGATATGAAGCGGGAGAGAAGAGTATAAAGTTTTTGACCGCTTATGCAGATGTCTTAAATATTGCCGGGGAGGATGAAATGTATAAGAAAGTTGTAGGAGAACTGTTTGGTAAATTGAAGAAGACGGATTGGTCTAAAAAAGAATATTGGGACTTTTACTGGAAACAGATAAAGAGTACTGATGATGAAATGTTTAAATACATGGTGGATCATAAGGCAGCTTTTGTTAAAGCAAATGGGGTAAACGAGGTGAACATGATAATTACACGTTTTTATGTTGCCCTAATCTATCCGTATGCATCCGGTAAGGAGGCATACGATGGCAAAAAACTACTGGATATATACTTGAATGCTCAGAAAGCCGGGCTACCAGACAGTAATATGACTTATTCGTTGTATAATATTGCAAAATACCGGGGAGAGCATGAATTTGGTAAGATGATGGATGTGGTGGAAAGTGCTGTTCCGACATGGAATGAGAATATTGCCTCTGCGTTGGATCTATCTCTACCGGAAATAAAGGAATTAAGTAAACAGGAAGAAGTGCGATTGATTAATTATTTTAAAAGCAGGGCAGAAAAATCCGGAGCGAAAAAGTTTTATCTGGCAGCGATCAACGACATGACAAACACGGACGGTATAAAATTCGAAGAGTCTACTTTTAACGAAGCTTTGAAAAAAGCAAAAGATCAAGGAAAACTTCTTTTTATGGATTGCTACACGACTTGGTGTGGTCCTTGTAAAATGATGAGTAATCAAGTCTTCAAACAAAAATATGTTGGAGACTATTTTAACCAGCATTTTGTGAACTTGAAAATGGATATGGAAAAAGGAGAAGGGAAGGATTTACAAAAGAGATACGGAGTATCAGCTTTTCCGACCATGTTTTTGCTGGATGGAGATGGGAATGTCGTGTATAAAATTTTAGGAGGACGTGATGTTCGTTCCTTTATGGAATCTATTAAAAGAGGAAAAGAGCAAGAAATCCCATATTACACGTTGAAAAACAGATATGATATGGGAGATCGATCTGTGGAAGTAATGGCAGATTATTTTCTGACCATGTCGGATGCAGGTGAGATGAGAAATGCAGAAGGGGAAGCACGTTCTTATATCTCAACGTTGAAAGTACCGGAATTGTATAGTAAATCAGCTTGGATGTTATATGATAATTTTGTGAATCATGTTACCGATCCTGAATTCAGGTATTTAGTGAACAATCGGGAAAAGTTTGGAGAACAGCTTGGAGATAGTGTGGTGAACAAAAAAATTGAAAAAGTTATTTTCCCTATGGCCATTGAGTATCTGAAAGGGTCTGTTTCCCTCCAAGATATGGTTCCCGTATGGAATTTAGTGAATACAGCCAAGTTTTCTCTAGACTATTCTCTAGTGTTACTGAGTAAAATAGTCTCGATGTATGATAAAAAAGAGTATGGTAAAATGCTCGATTTTTACGAGAAAGAAGTTGCCTCGAACTCAAATGATAAAGTGCGTTTGAATCTGGACGTGATTCTTTATCGTTTACTAAAAACAGCGTCTGTCGAAGAGAAAAAACGTGCAATCACTTATGCTAAAAAAGAAATGGGAAAGGCAAAGCCCGGAGCTAAAGACAATTATATGGCTTTGATTGAGAGGTTGTCCGAATAAATAGTATGTGTGTTTAGAATTCTCCTCGTAGAATCGACTGATTCGAGAGGAGAATTTTTATCTTTATATGCCGATTCCTGTGGTTAAAATGATTTGTAAAAGATATTTTAATTTTTCTCGCATGTAATGATTTGCATTATTCTTGTGTTTTTTTACGGTATTGATCGTGATATTCAATTGTTGCGAGATTTCGTCATGACTTTTTCCTTGTAAACTCAGTAAATATACTTCCTTACAAGCGGGAGGAAGTTCATTAAACACAGTACGTAAAGCTTGGAATATTTCGGATTCCAATATGTTGTCTAGGAATGATTTCTCTTCTGTATTTTCAGAAATAATGTGTTCAACATATTTTTGGGCAACTTCTTGATGGCGAATCAAGTCGATACAGGCATTTTGTACGACTTTGTATAGAAAGGCTTTTGCCTCATTTTCATCTTTAAATTGTAATATTTTCTCCCATAAACGCACAAACGCATCTTGAACAATATCGGAAATAACTGATTGATCATTAATGTATCTTGTAGCAAAATAGCGTAAGAGAACCACATACTTTTCATATAAATAGCGAAAAGTTTTTTCTTTTTCTTTGTCTGTAAAATGTGATACGAAACTATTTTGCATATCTATTATTGAATTCTTTTAAAATATCAAATTAACAAGGAGTTAGATGATCGTTTTTATATCATAAATGGAACGTTTAATGATTGACATCCTTTGAGATAGATTATAATTTGAAAAAATAGACTTTAATAACTGCTTTGTATTGAAAATGAAAATATTAAACAAAAATTGGATTCTTTCAAAAATATCAATAAATAGACTATATTTGTAATATGTTTAAACGTTGGATTTTTGAATGTGGGTATATTAACGACATTAAATTCGGCTTGTTTAAAATATGATTTTTTTCCATAGGATTGATGATATATTTATTGTGCTTGTAAACCATAAGATTTTCATTTCTAATTTATTGGTGCTACCAGCATAAGGAATATGCGTATATTTTATGAAGAATGGAACAAGGTTTTAAGTCATCAGCCAGCGGCTGATGATTTGGTGCTGAATGAAAAGTTATTGTTAATGACAATTCATCAGCCAGTGGCGGATGAATTTAATTGGGCAGATTTCCTGTCTATCGGTTTTAGCCATCATACAGAAATTATCGCAAAAGTGAAGTCTTTGGATGCGAGGTTGTTCTATATACATGAATGTGCTATTCGATATTGGAACAAATATACTTTAAGAGATTATTTGAAAGCTGATCTTTATCATCATCGGGGTGCATTGCCTAACAATTTTGCCCAAACATTACCCGATAAGAAACAGGCGATTAAGGCTATTTGTTCTTTTAAGGATGATTATTTGTTGGACTTTATTAATATAGAGGAATTAGATGAGCAGGAAGAGGACATTAATGAACGTGTTATAGAAAAAGCTATTGTGGCCAACGTAAAGAAGTTTATTATGACCTTTGGGCAGGATTTTAGCTTTATAGGCAATCAATACCGTATTGAGACGGCAGGGGAAGAAATGTTCATTGATTTGTTATTTTTCAATCGGGAGCTTAACTCTTTAGTGGCGGTCGAATTGAAGTCTGGAAAATTCCGTACTTCGTATTTAGGGCAACTGAATACTTACCTTTCCGTTTTAGATTCATACGTGAGAAAACCGCACGAGAATCCTTCTATTGGAATAATACTTTGTAGAGAAATGAATCAAACCTTTGTAGAATTTGCTGTGCGTGATTATAACAAGCCGATGGGGGTTGCCACTTACCGTGCATCTGAAGATATGCCAGAACGACTTCGCAAGGCATTACCGGATATAGAAGAACTGAAGAAATTATTATAGCATTGGATGAGATCTACCACAGAATAAATGGTGAAGCTAAAGTGAATAAACCCCTCATTCGTAGAATATTTGAAGTTCATACAGAGTTTATACAATAGAGAATGGATGAGCAAAAGATGATCTCTGAAGAAGCAACGAATCGGGGGTATGTTCTCTTTAGGAACTCGACTATATTACTTCGAATTCTGGGTTTGTGAGTATTTAAATTCCATATTTTGCAGTTTTTTCCTATTTTTGCGGGAATTCATACTGAAAAGATAATACAAATGTACGAAACAATCATAGAAAGAATAAAGGAGAGGCTGGAAAGCAGAGATTTAAAGGCGGTTATCATTCCTCACATATCACCGGACGGAGATGCTGCCGGTTCATGTTCTGCCCTGTGGCAAGTGTTGGATCGGGTGGGAATACAGGCACAGTTGATGACGTGTGATTATATCCCGGATTATTTAAAGTGGTTGAAGCGTATTCCGGATGCAATATCTTTTCAGAATCGGCCTAAAGAATGTAAACATTGGTTACATCAAGCGGATATATTGTTCATGCTAGATCATAATACCGTGGCTAGGGAAGGGGATTTGGAACCTTTCGTGAAGGAGTTTAAAGGGGAGGTTATCATGATTGACCACCACCCGGATCCGGATGACGTGACGTACCGGATTTCGGACACGAGTGTTTCCTCCACGTGTGAATTACTTTATAATGTAATCTCTAGAGTATGGGGTAAAGAGGTCATCGACACGGATATAGCGAATGCTATCTATACTGGAATTTCAACAGACACGGGGGGATTGAGTCATAATTCTTCTCACCCGGAAACGTATCGTGTGATTGCCGATTTGTTGGCACTAGGACTGAATAAAGACTACGTGCACGAACAACTTTATCAACGAAACACGCTTTCCCGGTTACGTCTGACGGGGAATTGCCTGTTGAATAAGCTAACGATTGATGAGCATTTTCCGGTAGCCACGATTCCGATAACGTTTCAGGAATTGGAATTATACAATTATAAAGACGGGGATCTGGAGGGATTGGTAAACATACCCTTGTCCATCGAGGAAGTACTGGTTTCTATTCAGATTACCGAGCGTAAAGATAAAGTGAAGTTATCCTTCCGGTCAAAGGGCAATATCCCCGTGAACCTGTGGGCAAAAGAGTTTTTCAATGGTGGGGGACATTTAAATGCCGCCGGGGGACAAATGCCGTTGCCTTTGGATGACGTGGTGAAGAAGGTACGGGACACGGCGGAATGGTTCTTTAAAGCAATTAAAAATTGAAAATTGAAAATGGACAATTATTGCTTTACGAGAACCGAGAAAAGATATATTTGATGTATAATCTTGTAGGAAAGAAAATCATTTTCAATTTTCAATTCTGCATTTTCAATTGATTTGTTATGCCATTTTTAAGATTTCATGCAGTAGAAAAAAGTAGATTGGACTTGGTAGGGGAGCGATTGATCTCGGAGATTGTTCGCACCTTGGGATGTCCGAGAGAGACAGTTGTAATAGAAGCTATTGACTCTTCTTTTATTTCTGGACACGAGCAATTTCAGGCTTATCCTTTTGTGAAGGTGGAGTATTTTAAGCGTCCGTTGGAACAGCAGAATGCGGTGGCAAAGATTATTTTCGAGTGTCTGAAAGAGATCGGATATCCGGAAAGTGATGTCTATTTTTCTTTTCTGGAGAAGGATTGTTACTATGAAAACGGGGAAGTGATAAAGTAAAGATTACAAGATGGAAATAGAAAAAGCGGTAATATTTTTGCAAATATTGCCGCTTTTTTCAATAATAATAATTAAGTTTGTGCATAGTATAAAATGCAACGACTATGACGGAAGTAAGTGAATTAGTAGCTCTCTTGAGCAAGGCGGAAAGAGGGTACACCAAAGTTTTAAATCGCAGTTTCCAGAATGCCGGGTATGATCTTAGCCGGGAGCAATATGAACTTCTGGAAGTGTTATGGGAACAGGATCATGTGAACCAGCAGAACATTTCCAAACGTCTCCAGAAGGATAAATACAATGTCACAAAACTATTGAACACCTTGCAAAAAAGAGGTTACGTGCAACGAAAGATGGACAAAGAAGACAAACGGAGTAATTTCGTGGTACTAACTGAAAAAGGGGTAGAATCCCGTCATACGTTGCGCCAGATCGTGGAACAAGTCCACACGGATATAAGTTTTACCTTATCTCCGCAAGAGTTGAAGTCCGCGATATGGGTGTTGAAAAAGTTGAATTTGCAATAGATCGCCTACGGCGAGTTGTAGGTTGCGAGTTAACAGGTTACAGGTTGAAATTATAAATCTAAAATTGTAAATCATAAATTGTTATGGGAGTTTTTGAAGGATTAAAACCAGAAGCAGTTTGGGGATATTTTGAAGAAATATGTCAGGTTCCCAGACCGTCAAAGAAAGAAGGTAAAATTATCGCTTATTTATTGGATTGGGCGAAGAAACACAATCTGGAGGCGAAACGGGATGATGCAGGTAACGTGTTGATTAAAAAGCCTGCGACCAAAGGAAAAGAGAATGCACCGACCGTGATTTTGCAGGCTCACATGGATATGGTTTGTGAGAAGAATTCAGATACGGTACATGATTTTGATAAAGACCCGATACAACCCTACGTGGATGGAGAATGGGTACGTGCTAAAGGAACAACTCTTGGTGCTGATGATGGGATTGGTATGGCGGCTCAGATGGCCGTGTTGACTTCTACCGATATCGCACACGGACCGATCGAATGTTTGTTTACCGTGGATGAAGAGACCGGATTAACGGGTGCTTTTGCCCTGCAACCGGGATTCCTGAGCGGAAATATACTTTTGAATTTGGACTCGGAGGATGAAGGAGAGATGTTTATCGGTTGTGCCGGAGGTATCGACACCGTGATTAACATGGGGTATAAGACCGAGAAAACTCCGGCAGAATCATTTGCCGTGAAGGTACAGGTGAAAGGGCTTCAAGGAGGACATTCCGGTGATGATATTAATAAAGGTAGGGGAAATGCCATCAAGATTCTGAACCGTTTCTTGTGGGATTTGAATGCAAAATACGGAATTCGTGTTTCCGTGTTTGAAGGAGGTAATCTGCGGAATGCTATCGCCCGTGAATCTTTTGCGGTGATCACGTTCCCCGAGCAGTACAAGGAAAACGTGAGGGTAGACTTTAATATATATAGTGCGGAAATGGAAAACGTGTGGAAAATCACGGAACCCGGTTTGCAGTTAGCATTAGAGTCTACGGATGTGCCGGAAAACGTGTTGACAAAAGAAAGTACGGATGCACTTGTAAACGCATTGTACGCTTGTCCTCACGGGGTTTTCTCCATGAGTTACCGTATGCCGGGATTGGTTGAAACATCAACAAATCTGGCTGCAGTCAGATTCAACGAACCCAATAATATCTTGATCACCACTTCACAACGGAGTGACGTGAATTCGGAAAAATTCAATATTGCCAACATGGTAGAATCCGTGTTCACGCTGGCAGGAGCCAAGGTTGAGCATGGAGAAGGGTACCCGGGGTGGGCTCCGAATCCGGATTCCCCGGTAGTAAAAGTTGCCGTGGATTCTTACAAACGTCTGTTCGGTAACGAACCGATCGTACGGTCTATCCATGCCGGATTGGAGTGCGGTTTGTTCTTGGAGAAATACCCGAACATGGACATGGTTTCTTTCGGACCGACACTGAGAGGTGTTCACTCCCCGGATGAAAAAATCAATATCAAGACGGTACAGATGTGGTGGAGCCACTTGGTGGATATATTACAAAACCTGTAAAAAATTTGAAAGTTCATAAGGTTTATAAAGTTTGTAAAGTGGAGAATGATTCCTTGATTTTATACTCTTAAAACCTTATGAACTTTACGAACCTTATAAACTTTATAAACATTCATTTTATGGAGACTTCAAGAAAACTGGCAAAATACGATCGGTTGTATGACCAGATCAAACAATATATCCAGACCACGGAAGATATATGGGCCCGGTTGGCGACAATGGAGGCCGTGTTGCATCACAAAATGCAGTCTTTTTTCTGGACAGGAGTGTACGTGTTGGTTGACGGGGATTTAATTGTGCGTTCCTATCAAGGACCAGTGGCTTGTCAGAAACTCCGAAACGGGGGTGTTTGCTGGGCTGCGATTAATTCGGGAGAAACGGTTATCGTGGATAACGTGGAAGAGTTTCCGGGACATATAGCTTGTAATGCCGCCTCGAAAAGTGAAATTGTAATCCCATTGCGGGACCCGGAAGGCCGTATTTTTGGCTGTCTGGACGTGGATAGCGACCAGTTAGGGGCCTTTGACAGGGAAGATGAAGCGGGTTTGAAGAAAATTTTGTCTCTTCTTTATCAATCAGATAGCGTGAAATGATTCGAGAAATGTGAAAAATAAGTTAAGAGACTTTTGATATTTCTTAATAGAGTGTTATCTTAGTGGGCATAAACAACGAATTTATTCATGTTAAACAAAAACACACGGAAAATATGAAGAAACTACTTTTATTTGTTCTAACGAGCTTGTTTGTAGGAGGAGCTTTATTTGCACAAACCAATGAATCCGGCAAAGTTAAGAATGAAGGTAATGCAGCTTGGAGAGCCAAGAATTATAAAGAGGCCTTTACCAAGTGGGAGCAATACCTGAAATTAATCGAATTCAAAGATGACGCAACGGTTTATAACGTGGCTGTTTGTGCAACTAAATTGAAAGATTATGCCAATGCCGAGAAATACTTTGGTATGTCTATCAAGAATAATTACAAAGTTGCCTCTTCTTATCTGGGAATGGCTGATGCTCAAGAGAACTTGAAAAAGATTCCTGAAATGTTGAAAACGTTACAGGACGGGATTAAAGCAACCCCGGGGCAAAATGTGAAATTGGAAAAAGCATATTCTGATTATTTCGCTAAAGAAGGTCAGAAATTCCAAAAAGCAAATGATATTGCCAAGGCTGCAGAAAATTTCACCAAGAGTAGTCAGGTTTCTAACAAGCAATTGAAAGCCCGCGGATTGTTGAGTTTAGGTACTCTTTATTTCAATAACGGGGCATCTATCCTTCAAAAAGCAACTCCTTATGCAACTTCTGAGAAAGAAAAATATGAAGCAGAAAAGGCAAAAGCTTTGGCTGATTTCAAGAAAGCTCAGGATTATCTGAAACAAGCTGCAACGGTTGAGCCGACAAACGAGGCTGTAAAAGAAACACAAAAACAAGTGGCTGATGCTATCGCTCCGCTAGTTGAAAAGAAATAAAGCTTAGGCTGAATAATAAATCTTGAAGAGATGTGTCAAAATTTTTGACACATCTTTTTTTCGTTTACTCCTTACTTGTTTGAAATTTGAAAGGCTATTTAATTACTATTTTGCAAAAATATCGTTTGTTTTTCGTAAATTTGAATAATCAAAGGTGTAACTTAAAATCGTGGGCATGGAGAAAGATTCTTTAGATAAAAAATTACCTTGGGAAAATCGGCTATCTATATTTCGGTTTGTCCAGAATCCCCTAAAATATGTCACGGATGAAGATGAATTTGATTGCTTACCGGATCGGATTCCTTTACGACATGATGTAGGTATGTATTTTCCGGCGTACGACGATTACATGGATTATTATCAGTTCGATAAAGAGATTAATCCTGAATTTATCAAACGACTTGCAGATAAGTTCCAAGCCTATGTAAATCGGGGAAATATAAATGCGAAAATCGAATTTTATAATCTATTGAAAGGTTTTCCCATTATTAATTATCACAGTGATTTTATAGATGAATTAGCCACGAGAAAAGTCGTGATCACTCCGCAAATAAAAGAATTAGGGCGTTGGATGGTCATGGAAACCCCGGACAGGGAAGTGGTCAAGATGGGAATTATCTTGTTGGGGGTATCTCATGACATTGAAAGTATTCCTTTGTTAAAGAGTATTGCCAAACATGGAGAGTTTACTTATTATGTAGGATTAGCACTATATGAAATGACCCCCCAATGGGATCTTATGCTGATTGATATTATAGAGCCTTTGTATTACTGGGGACGGATTATGGCCGTGATTCTATTACTTGATTATTCACCCCGGGAGAATGTGCGAAAATGGTGTGTTAGATATGGATTCCGGCACAATTATTTACCGGATTATAATATCGAAGACTGCATGAAACAAGGGAACGTTTTAAAGGATATGCGAGAAGAAAAGTGGGATGGGCCATTATTACGTGCCGTACAAGCTTACGTGGTGTTTTTACTTGAAAATACTCGCTATGTTCACGAAAATGGAGGAGAAGTCATTCGGTTATATCTAAAATACACGCTTGGGAAACGAAGAGGATATGTACAGTTTCATATTATACAGTCATTATATAATTTTCTTAATGTAGCGAAAAACGATAAAACGTTTGTAGAGAATCTTAATATGTCGGAAGAAGATTATAGTGATATATGGATAGATGTACACGAGGAAATTCAAAAGCCGTGGTTCCAGAAATTATTACATGAAGATTGCACATACAAAACTTATCCTTATACTACGCAAGAGCGGTTGAAGAAGGTAATACAAGATCTTGGCGACTGAAAATTAATAATATTGCGAGATAATTTCTGCCGCTTTCGAGTAACCAAGGCGTTTTGAGATTTCCAAATCTTGAAGGGCTTCTTTGTAATTATCGACAATCAGCTTGGAAATAGCCCGGTTATAGTAGGCTCTAGCATTGGAAGGATCAATTTCAATGGAACGGGAGTAGCTTTCAATGGCATCACTAAGTTGGCCTTTCTGGTGAAAGATGACCCCTCGGTTGAAGTATACGGCACTTGATTTTAAGCCAAGGGAAATTGCCTTGTTGTAATCAGCGAGGGCTCCGTCCAAGTCTTTCATTCCATAACGAACGATGCCGCGGTAGTGGTATGCCTCCAATAAATCCGGCTGTAAGTTGATAGCGTGACTATAGTCCTGAATAGCTTGGGTTGGCTGACCGAGATTCTCGTATATGATTCCCCGGTTATAATAAGCTAGAGCATGATCAGGGACATTGGCTATCACGTAATTAATGTCTTTAAGGGCCTCTTCATTTTGCTTGAGGTTCGCCCGGATAATAGCCCGGTTATAATAGGCGGAAAAGAAATCCGGGTCCAACGAGATCGCATGGTTGAACTCTTCCAAGGCTTTCCGGGGTTGCTCTCGGGTAATGTAGTCCATACCTCGCTGATTACTCTTCACGGCTTGGTGGTGAGTACACGAGGTGAATAGAAAAAATAACATTATCCAAGTATAATAGCGCATATTCCTTTTAATTACGTGATTCAAAGTTAATGATTAATCATGAAAAAATGAATATTTATTTATTTTTATTTGAATATAACCGTTTTACGAGATCCGTTCTTTTCAGTTTCGTGAGGATGCCGATAATTTCACTTTTGAATTCCCGTTTGTACCAGAAGAAAAATATGTTCTGGCGTTTTTTTTCGGTTTCTGTTTTGGCCGATTGAATTTTGCGCAGGGAGTAGGGATGAAAACCGGAATAGTACATATCCGTGGCTAATGTCATGGGGGTGGGAGTAAAATCCTGTACTTGTTCCAGCTTGAAATCCAGTTCTTTGGTATTGATGGCTAAGTCGGCCATGTCCTCTAGGCTACATCCCGGATGAGACGAGATGAAGTAAGGGATAATCTGTTGTTTTAAATGCTCTTTGTTGTTGATGGCATTAAAGCGAGCTGTCAGTTCCCGGAAAAGCTTGAACGAGGGTTTGCGCATCAGGTGCAACACCTTGTCAGAACTGTGTTCCGGGGCGACTTTAAAGCGGCCGGACACGTGGTGCTTGATGACGGTTTCCAAGTATTCCCGGTTTATGGCGTCGATCTCTTTGTTGCCCGTGCGATGCATGGAGAGGTCGTACCGGATACCGGAACCCACGAAACAGTGTTTCACCCGAGTGTCTCTACGCACTTGATTGTAAAGGTTCAAAAGGTGCGAATGGTCGGTGTTTAAGTTTTTACACACGGTCGGGTGTAGGCAGGACGGACGTTTGCATTGTTCACAAATACGATGATCTTTTCCCTTGATCATGTACATGTTAGCGGAAGGTCCCCCCAAATCGGTAATCGTTCCCTTGAAGTCGGGCATATCACAAACATGCTGCACCTCTCGCAAAATGGATGCCTCGGAACGGGAAGAGATAAATTTTCCCTGATGGGCGGAAATCGTACAAAAAGCACACCCCCCGAAACAACCACGATGCATGGTAATGGAATGACGGATCATGTTGTAAGCCGGAATCTCCTTACCCCGGTATTTAGGATGGGGCAAACGGGTAAACGGCAGATCGTAAATGGCATCTATTTCCGTTGTGGACATGGGCGGGTAGGGCGGATTCACGATTATTAATTCATCCCCGATAGGTTGCACTAGTTTCGCGGCATGAATACTATTGGATTCTTCTTCGATATACCGAAAGTTCATGGCATATTTTCGCTTGTCCGATAAACACTCTTCGTGAGAGGCGAGCATGATGGTTTGCCATTTCTTATTGGTGGCGTATTTCTCGTCTTTATGTCTGATCACGGAGGTTTGCGGGATATTGGTTAAGCTTTGAAAAGGAATACCTCTTTGCAGCATCCGACAGATTTCGGTGAGAGGTTTCTCTCCCATACCATATACTAGCATATCCGCTTGGCTTTCATAAAGAATGGACGGTTTAAGTGAATCTTTCCAATAATCATAGTGGGTGAAACGTCTTAAAGAGGCTTCTATCCCTCCGATGATGACGGGAGTGTCGGGAAAAAGTTCCTTTAATATCTTGGTGTAAACAATGGTTGGCATATCGGGACGTGCGCCACTCCGGTTACCGGGGGTGTAGGCATCGTCCGAACGGCGTCTTTTAGCTGCCGTGTAGTGGTTTACCATGGAATCCATGCAGCCGGGACTGATTCCAAAAAATAAATTCGGTTTGCCCAATTTCTTGAAATCCCGTAAATCATCCTGCCAGTTGGGCTGGGGGACGATAGCTACGTTCAGTCCGAGAGATTCGAGAAGTCGCCCGATAACGGCCCCGCCAAAGGAAGGATGATCCACGTAGGCATCCCCCGTGAAAAGAATGACATCAATACTTTTCCATCCCCGCTGTTCGACTTCTTTCTTGGTGGTCGGTAACCATTGTTGTATATTATAATCCATGATAGAGCATTTGCTTGAATTCCGCAGCAAAGATACGGAAAGTCGCTGAAGATTTTATTACCTTTGCGGGCAAATTAGAATATGGCATGAAGAAAGTAAATATTATCAGCTTGGGATGCTCCAAGAATTTAGTGGATACGGAGTTATTGATGAAACAACTGGAGAAGGCGGGATATGGTGTTGAAGTGGATGTTGAAAACTCGAAAGCGAAAATTGTCGTCATCAATACCTGCGGGTTTATCGGGGATGCGAAGGAAGAATCTATAAACACGATTTTGGAGCAAGTAGAGCGGAAACAGGAGGGAGAAGTTGAAAAGATATATGTCATGGGATGTTTATCTCAACGCTATGATCAGGATTTAAAGAAGGAAATCCCGGAAGTGGATGCTTATTTCGGAAAATTCGATTGGAAAGGGATTCTCGCGGAGTTGGGTAAAAGCTATGACGAGAAACTGCGGAACGAACGCCATTTGACGACACCGAAACATTACGCTTATCTGAAAATATCCGAGGGATGTAATCGGGGATGTTCTTATTGTGCCATTCCAATTATGACGGGGGAATATAAATCACGGCCATTCGAGGAAATCGTGGATGAAGCTGAACGGTTGGCCAAACAGGGCGTGAAGGAGTTGTTGGTGTTAGCACAGGATATTACCTATTACGGGATTGATAAATACGGAAAAAACAGGTTGGCTGAATTGGTGGACCGGATTGCAGATATACCGGGAGTCGAGTGGATTAAATTGCATTATGCTTACCCGGCCGGGTTCCCCATGGAACTTCTTACCGTGATGCGGGAACGGAAAAACGTATGTAAGTATTTGGATATTGCTTTGCAACATTGTAGTGATCACATGCTAAAAATGATGCGAAGGGGGGTGACGAAACAACAGACCGTAGATCTCATCAATAAAATTCGGGAAGAAGTGCCGGGGATTGCCTTGCGCACGACACTCATGGTCGGACATCCCGGAGAGACAGAAGAGGATTACCGGGAACTGGAAGATTTTGTCAAAACGATGAAATTTGAACGTTTAGGGGTGTTCCCATATTCTCACGAGGATGACACGTATTGTGACAAGCATTATCAGGATGATGTACCCGAAGAGACGAAAAATAAACGGGCTGAAAAGTTGATGGCGTTACAAGAAGGGGTTATTGCCGCTATCAACGAATCATGCGTGGGAAAACGTTTTTTGGTTTTGATAGATCGGGTAGAAGGGGATTATTTTGTCGGGCGTACACAATATGATTCCCCGGAAGTGGATCAGGAAGTGTTCGTGACAAGTGAAAAAGCGCTGCAAATAGGGGAGTTCTATGAAGTGCTTATTACCGAATCGGGGCAATTCGAGCTTTATGCTAAGTATGAATAGCCGTTCCTCGAAAAGAAATAATCTATTTTAGTTGTAAAAAAATAAAAGATCGGGAATATTTTTTCATTTTTATTTGTACTTTTACTCATCAGGGTTCGTTTAAATCTTGACGAGTATTTTTTTGTACGACTTTTACTAACTACAAATATATAATACCATGTTAAACGATCTATTTTGGATAGTACCTGTATGTGCTATTATCGCTCTCCTTTTCGCAAGGATCTTTTTTAAAGGGATGATGAAAGAGTCGGAAGGAACCGACACGATGAAACGTATTGCCGGGCATGTACGCAAAGGAGCTATGGCTTATTTGCGTCAACAATATCGGGTAGTAGCCCTTGTTTTTCTTGTTTTATGTGCGCTTTTTGCTTGGATGGCTTACGGTCCCGGTTTACAGAATCCGTGGGTATGGTTTGCGTTCTTGACAGGAGGATTTTTTTCCGGATTAGCCGGGTATATCGGGATGAAAACAGCTACCTACGCATCTGCAAGAACGGCCAATGCTGCACGTAGGAGTTTGAATGACGGGTTGAAAGTTGCTTTCCGTTCGGGGGCGGTCATGGGACTGGTTGTTGTCGGTTTGGCTCTACTGGATATTTCTTTATGGTGGTTATTGTTAGATTATTTCGTGGAAGAGGCAACAGAGACGGAAAAGGCGATCGTGATTACGACCACGATGTTGACTTTCGGAATGGGAGCATCCACGCAGGCACTTTTCGCCAGAGTGGGTGGAGGTATTTTCACGAAGGCTGCGGATGTCGGCGCAGACTTGGTAGGTAAAGTGGAAGCCGGAATTCCGGAGGATGACCCCCGTAATCCGGCAACTATCGCGGATAACGTGGGGGATAATGTAGGGGACGTGGCCGGAATGGGGGCCGATCTTTACGAGTCTTATTGTGGTTCGATACTGGCAACGGCAGCGCTAGGAGCTGCGGCATTCCGAATGGAGCCGGATGCACAATTTAACGCGATATTGGCTCCGATGTTGATTGCGGCATTCGGGGTGATCTTATCATTGCTCGGTATATTTCTGGTAAAGACGAAAGAAGGAGCCTCTCAGCAACAATTATTGCGGGCCCTTGATCGGGGAATTAACGTGAGTTCCTTGTTAATCGTGGGAGCCAGTTTCTTGGTGATTCATTTGCTCGGTTTGAGTTATTGGATATGCGGATCAGTGATCGTGGGGTTGGTAACGGGTATTATTATCGGGAAAGCGACAGAATATTACACTTCTCATGCTTATAAGCCAACGCAAGATATTGCCAAGAGTTCGGAAACGGGTCCCGCAACCGTGATTATCAAGGGAATTGGAACCGGAATGATTTCAACGGCCATCCCGGTACTTACGATTGTCGCGGGTATTATACTCTCGTTCCTGTTTGCGGCAGAATTTAGTTTTGCCAATATGTCCATGGGATTGTATGGCGTGGGTATCGCTGCAGTGGGAATGCTTTCCACGTTAGGTATAACCTTGGCCACGGATGCTTACGGACCGATTGCCGATAATGCCGGGGGTAACGCTGAAATGAGTCAGTTGGGAGAGGAAGTTCGTCATCGTACGGATGCGCTGGATGCACTGGGTAACACGACGGCTGCCACGGGTAAAGGATTTGCTATCGGATCAGCTGCATTGACCGGGTTGGCATTGATTGCCTCTTATATAGAGGAAATTAAGATTGGTTTGTTGCGGATGGGTGAGGAAGTGTTGAAGATTGGAGACAACGTGGTACGGACGGCTGATGCCACGTTGACGGATTTCATGAATTACTATGATGTTACTTTGATGAATCCGAAGGTGTTGTCTGGAATCTTCATCGGTTCGATGATGGCTTTCGTGTTCTGTGGTTTGACCATGAATGCGGTAGGGCGTGCTGCCCAGAAAATGGTGAATGAAGTCCGTCGGCAATTCCGGGAAATCAAAGGAATTATGACTGGCGAAGGAGAACCGGATTACGCTAAATGTGTAGAGATTTCCACGAAAGGGGCTCAACATGAAATGGTTTTCCCGTCTTTGCTGGCGATCATTATTCCGGTTGTTATGGGATTGATCTTTGGCGTTTCGGGTGTGATCGGGTTGTTGGCCGGAGGATTGGGTACCGGGTTCGTGCTGGCTATTTTCATGGCAAATTCCGGGGGAGCTTGGGATAATGCTAAAAAGTATATCGAGGAAGGTAATCTTGGCGGTAAAGGTTCTGATAATCATAAAGCAACGGTTATCGGTGACACCGTGGGCGACCCGTTTAAGGATACTTCCGGACCGAGTTTGAATATTCTGATTAAATTGATGAGCATGGTGGCTATCGTGATGGCCGGGGTGACTTGTGCGTTTAGTCTTTTATAATGTTTTATATTGAGGGTATGTCAAAAGTCATTTTTTTAAACTCCCTCCCGGCTTTGCCGTACTCCCTCTATAAACAGATGGAGAGTTGAAATACTCACTATCTTCGGGAAGAGTAACCAGCTCCTCCTCTGTTTATAGAGGAGGTGGCACGAAGTGACGGAGGAGTTTTTTAAGGATAAAATGACTTTTGACACACCCTCAGTTATTTTATTATCCCAATTATTCAATTTGCATAATTGAAAACAAATAATTAATTTTACCTGAAATAAAAATGTATATGGCAAAAGAGATTAATCCTTTTATTGTTACAGGTAAGATTGCCCCAGAGTATTTTTGCGATCGGGTACAGGAATCGGCTCGACTTATCAAATCCTTGACGAATGGTAATAATATGGTAATCATTTCACCTCGTCGTATGGGGAAGACTGGGTTAATTCGATTCTGTTATGAAAAACCGGAAATTAAAGGACACTATTACACTTTCTTTATTGATATTCTCCATACATCGAGTTTAAGGGAATTTACTTATATTCTTGGGAAGGAAATATTTGAAACTTTAGCACCTAATAGCAAGAAGATGGTTAGACTTTTCATGCAAACACTAAAGTCTATCAGTGGAAAGTTCGGTTTTGATCCTCTGACTAATTTACCTACATTTAACCTTGAATTAGGTGACATTGAACGCCCGGAATATACCCTAGAGGAGATATTCAAATATCTCATGTCTGCAGATAAACCCTGTATTGTTGCCATTGACGAATTTCAACAGATTGGCAAATATCCCGAAAAGAACATTGAGGCATTGCTAAGAACTCATATCCAAAAAATCGAGAATAGTCATTTCATTTTTGCCGGCAGTGAACGTAGTATGATGCAGGCTATGTTTCTCTCTTCGGCTCGTCCGTTTTATCGTAGCTCGGATGTTATGGAGTTGGATGCTATTGATAAAGATATTTACGTGGCATTTATCTCGGAACATTTTGAACGTCGGGATCGCCGAGTCAGTACAGAAAATGCAGGGAAAGTCTATGACTTATTTAGAGGACATACATTCTATATTCAAAAGACATTCAATGAGTCGTTTGCGGATACCCTCATGGGGGGCGAGTGTACACTGGATATTATTCGCAATGCAATCCATTCGATGATCGATTATAATGACACGATATTTCGCGAAATTTTGTCTAATATTCCAGAGAAACAAAAAGAATTGTTGTATGCGATAGCCAAAGAAGGTGAGGCTGTACAAATCCTTTCAGCTAGTTTTATTAAGCGACATAGTTTAGCCTCGGCTAGTTCCGTTCAAACTGCAACAAAAAAGTTATTGGAAAAAGACATTATTACAGAAATAAACAAAGTCTATTCTGTTACAGATAAACTTTTCGCCATGTGGATAAATAGGTTGTACGGAGAGAATAAAGTATTATTGTGATGTTTTTTAATTTGATTTATTCTAAATAATCTAACTTTTTCAGAAAAAATGCGTATATTGTAGAAAATAAATCATTGAGATATGGAAAGAAAATTTAAAGAAGCTTTGGCACATAGGAGAAGTTATTATGCTCTCTCGAATAAATCACTTGTTTCTAACGAAGAGATAGAGGAAATCGTAAAATTTGCCGTTAAAAATATACCGTCAGCATTTAATTCTCAATCAACGAGAGTGGTGCTTTTATTAGGTGATCAACATACGAAACTGTGGAATATCGTAAAAGATACGTTGCGGGAAATAGTTTCCGCAGAGGCTTTCAAATCGACTGAAAACAAAATTGATAAATCCTTTGCATCCGGTTACGGTACGGTGCTTTTCTTTGAAGAGCGGATGATCGTGGAAGGCCTGCAAAAATCATTTCCGACTTATCAGGATAGATTCCCGGTATGGTCACAGCACACTTCGGCAATGCACCAACTGGCGGTGTGGACCATGTTGGAAGATGCCGGGTTCGGAGCTTCATTACAGCATTATAATCCATTGATTGATGAAGCGGTAACTAAGGAATGGCAACTACCGGAAACTTGGGAATTAATCGCCCAGATGCCTTTCGGTGCGCCTTTACAAGAACCCGGGGCTAAAGAGTTTAACCCGATAGAGGAAAGAGTGCGTATTTTTAAATAACCACTATTTCATCCGGAAATTAACCCACACGGCTTTGTGATCTGTTGGCCATACACCTAGGGGTTTGATGAAAACATCTTGTCCGGATTCAGTCACACGTTGACTCTTGCGAATACTGGTCTTGGGGCCGAGAATCGCTGCATCTTTTAGATGTAGTCCTTTACGAGGATAATAGAAGATGTAATCAATACGATCGCGCTCATCGGCATCGGGAGTCCAAGTGATCTTACTTGGAGGCAAAGCGAGATTATCCGACGGGTAAGTATAGCCGGGATGTGTAACGGGATTGGGGTATTTTTCACGATAAGAATCTTTAAAGCCAGCTTCATGGAGTAGGGTGGTTACCGGCCAAGGAACCACAACTCCATGATGGTCGGCACTATCTTTAGTCGTTTCAATCCAATCGAGGTGAGAAGGCTCGTTAAAATCACCCCCTAAAAAGATCCAATTTCCTTCTTCAATTTCTTTTTGAGCATCTTTGATAAAAGCACGGATGGCATCATCGCGTAATGAAAGGTTGTTACGCTCCAAAATAGTCGGAACATCAGTCAAAGGTGCATCCATTTTGTGCCAATTGTTACCGTCATAACCCCGTACTTCATAATACGTGTCATTCAGATAGTCTAAATGAGCGGTATAAACAGCACAAACTTGTTTTCCCACGGTAGTTTTCATTTTATAAATAGTTCCGTGATCATCTTGAATCGGGAATATCGTACTACTGTCTGTTATAGGATGTTTACTAAGCAATCCTGAATCATAACTATAAAAAGAATAATACGTTTTACCCCTTTCTTTCAAGGCATTCACGATACGGTCACAAAAGCGGGTATCCCGGTAATTCCGGACTTCACTCAGCATGATAAAATCGGGTTCCAAACGGGCTATTTCATCAGCAATAGCGTCAAAACCGCCCGGAATCATAGAGCCTTCCTGCCAGATGTTAAACTGTAACATACTAAGGTTTTGGGATGAAGAACAGCTTGACAATAAAGTGATTATTCCCATGATGCACCCTAGAAATATTATTCTCTTTTTCATTTCATTATAACTTAAACCGATCATTATGGTACAAAAGTAGTAAAATTCTCCGTATGCTTTTGTTTCGTATACAAAATCGGGTGTTTTGTCTCTTTTCTTTAAATCACTTCCACATGGAGCCTATTTTTGTCTCGTAATCAAAAAGTATTGGATATGAATAAGACGGAAATAATAACAGAAGTATCACGAATGACAAGTGTAAGTGTGGCAGACTGCGAGAAGGTTTTAGATGCCTTTGAAGAAGTTTTAGGGGGAGAACTGAACCGTAAAGGATGGAAAAACGGAATTTTTGACGTGATTTTCAAAATCATGAGCAAGATTAAAAGCAAGAAAAGAGTCATCGGTATATATTTTTTCCTTTTCATGTTATCCGTGAATGTATGGGGACAGAAAGAGGGTAGAGTTTTAACCCAGAGTGTACGGGGACGGGTGATTGATGCGGCATCGGGTTATCCGGTGGCTTACGTTTCCGTGTATCTCATGGGAAAAACGGAGATCGGTGGAGTAACGGATTCCCTAGGCCGTTTTGTCATCAAGAATGTCCCGATCGGGCGACACGATATACAGGTTTCTTTCGTGGGATACGAACCAACTATTTTCCGGGAGATACTGGTAACTTCCTCGAAAGAAGTCTATTTGACCATTCCATTGAAAGAAAGCATCAAAGAACTGGATGAAGTGATGGTCCGACCTCAATTGAATAAAGAGCAACCATTAAACAAGATGGTTACCACAGGAGCCCGGATGCTCAGCGTGGAAGAGGCAAGTCGATATGCTGGGGGAATGGATGATCCGGCCCGTTTGGTAAGTTCCTTTGCCGGGATTTCTCCCAGTATGTCTACGAATGGAATATCCATTCACGGAAATGCCCCGCATTTATTGCAATGGAAACTGGAAGACGTGGAAATTCCGAATCCCAATCACTTTGCGGATTTGTCCATTCTTGGTGGGGGAATTTTATCCGGGTTAAGTAGTCTCGTACTGGGTAATTCGGATTTCTTTACCGGAGCTTTTCCCGCAGAGTACGATAATGCCGTGTCGGGAGTCTTTGATATGAAATTACGTAACGGGAATAACCAAAAGATCGAGAACACGTTTCAGATCGGCTTATTAGGGATTGATTTTGCCTCGGAGGGACCTTTGACCCGAAAACACAATTCTTCTTACATTTTCAATTATCGTTATTCCACCACGGGATTGCTGGGAGACATCGGGGCTGTTGATATTGACGGGACTTTGGATTATCAGGATTTGAATTTCAAATTGAGTCTGCCGACACGTAAAGCGGGTGTCTTCTCGATTTGGGGAACAGCCTTGATAGACAAGTCAAAAGGAGATTTTGAGGAAAACACGGATAAGTGGGAATCGATTGGTGATATGATGAAATCCAGTACCAAACAATACATGGGAGCCGGTGGTATCAGTCACCGCTATTTCTTTAACAACGAGACACAACTGAAAACGACGTTAGCGGTTACCTACTTCAAACACGAGGGGACGATGACAAGTTATGACTGGAATTTGAATTCGGCACCTTTTCTTGATTTAAATCGGAGTAACACAAACTTGATATTCACCACTGCTATTACCCGGAAATTCAGTGCCAAGTTCACGAATAAAACAGGGATAACTTACACGAAGATGTATTACGATATGGACATGGATCTGGCCCCCCATCAAATGCATCCCATGGAATTAATCTCCCAAGGTAAGGGAAACACAGATTTAATATCCGGTTACACGAGTTCATCCATTGGCATAAGCGAACAGGTCACTTTAAACGTGGGAGTTAACGCACAAGTCCTGACACTGAATAATAGCTGGGCACTGGAACCCCGGGCCGGGATTAAATGGCAATTTTCACCAAAGAGTTCTTTTGCCCTCGCTTACGGGGTACATAGCCGGATGGAAAAAATGGACGTTTATTTCGTGAAAACACAAGGTACGGGTGATCGTTCCGTGAATAAAGACTTGGGATTCACTAGGGCGCATCACGTGATGTTATCGTATGGTTTCAAAATATCGGATAACATGAATATGAAAATAGAACCTTATTTCCAACAATTATATGATGTACCCGTTATTGCCGATAGTTCTTATTCCGTGCTGAATAGACGAGATTTTTACGTGGAGAACGCTCTGGTCAACCGGGGAAAAGGACGTAATATCGGGGTAGACATCACGCTAGAACGCTATTTAAACAAGGGACTTTATTATATGGTGACGGCATCCATTTTTGATTCAAAATATTATGGGGGAGACCGGAAATGGCGTAACACGTTGTATAATCGGAATTTTATTGTCAACGTGTTGGGTGGCAAGGAATGGATGGTCGGGCGTGACAGGCAAAATATGTTCAGTGTGAACTTTAAAATAACCTTGCAAGGGGGAGATCGCTATGCCCCCGTGGATGAAGTAGCCACGTTACTCGATCCGGACCGGGAAGTGCAATATGATGAAACAAAGGCTTTTTCCAAACAATTCTCACCGATGTTTATCACGAATTTCTCCGTGGGGTATAAAATCAACCGGAAGAAGGTGTCTCACGAATTTTCGATCAAGTCCTTGAATACGACGGGATGCGAAGAATATTACGGGCATGAGTATAATTTTAAGACCGATAAGATAAAACCCATCCGTGGAGCCACCTCTTTGCCGAATGTCAGTTATAAATTAGAATTTTAATCCGATTTAGGAATAAGATTGTAACTTTGTAACCATCAAATAAAACCTCGAATGTTTAAAATCAACACGGAAGGACAGGCTTTCCTATATAATCTCCTAGTAAATTCGAAATTCCGGATCTGGCGGCATATTCTGTTTATCGTGTCACTTGCTGCCATTTCTTTTAACCAAACCTATGTTATCTTTCAACCGGAAATTCCGGCACTTGGAGTAAGGCTCTACTGGATTGCCTTGGGGAATTTGGCCTCCTACTTGGCCGTGGCCTATTTGAATATCTACGTGTTGGTACCCCGGTATCTCTCATGCAGAAGAGATACCTAACGTATACAGTCATGATATTTGGTACCGTGCTGGTGCTTTTATGGATACAGACAATCATTGAAGATACGGCACGAATTTGGTTGGGACAGCGTGCGGGAAACATCTTGGAACCGGTATTCATCTTAAATTATATCTCCTCTTTTGCCACTGTAACTTTGTGTATGCTGGGAGGCTCGATCACGATCGTGTTAAAACATTGGATGACAGAAAATAACCGGGTAAACCAACTGGAAAGAATTCATGTGCAGTCGGAAGTGGAGCAATTGAAAGCCCAAGTCAATCCTCTGTTACTTTTTAATGTACTTAATCGTACTGCAGTTTTGGCAAAAAGTGAACCGAAGGAGGCATCCGGGATGTTATTGGAGTTAAGCCAGATTCTGAGATACCAGCTCTATGATTGTAGCCGGAAAGCGGTGTTATTAAAGGCTGAAATAGATTTTTTGACAAACTATCTCGCTTTGGAACAGGTGTATTCCCATCGTTTTCAATACATGGTTTCAGCCGAAGGGGAGGTGCATCGGATATTTGTCTCTCCCTTGTTGTTCCTTCCTTTCGTGCAACAAGCCGTGATTCAGATATACAGTCAGCCTGTATTTGGCTCGATTGATCTAAATTTTCATGTGAATGGGAATGAGATTCAATTTGTTTGCTCTTTTGATAATGGGAATTTACTGCATCCGGATGACTTTTCGAAAATCAGGCAGAGATTGGAATTGTTATATGGGAACGATTATACCTTATCTGTTGCTAAAAGGACAATTATGTTGAAACTTAAAATACAGAAACCATGAGTAATTTGATTGATAATCACGTTCCGGATTTCCTGTTATCTCCACGTTTTAAGTTCGTGAGACATTTTCTGTTGCTATTAACTCTTGCCTGTATCACAATTAGTATATTTGCCAATCAATCAGGAGAGTTAGTGTTGACTTGGGAACGTTTTTACGGGTGGGTATTTTATTTTTTGCTCACCAGTGTGATCATTTATTTTAATCTATATGTGTTAGCCCCTCGTTTTTTAATAAAGGGCCGCTTGTTGAAGTATTTGGTATCTATGTTATTGCTGACATCATTTTCGCTTGTATGTATCGCAATTTTACAAATAAGCGTTCAAGAGGTTAGTGCGAATTACGAGGATGGAAATCCATATATCATATTAAACATGATCACGTCAATCATCTCGTTTGGATTACTAATATTCGGAACGTCGGCTTTGCTACTATTTAAATACTGGATCGGTTACAGTCAACGAATAGACGAACTGGCCTCTTCGACATTACAATCCGAATTGAAATTTCTTAAGAAACAAATTAACCCGCATTTTCTGTTCAATATGCTGAATAATGCTAACGTGCTGATCAAGAAAAATCCGGAAGAGGCCTCCCGGGTGCTTTTCAAGCTTGAAGATATGTTGCGTTACCAAATTAACGACAGCGCGAAAGAACAGGTGTTATTGAGTTCTGAGATCCATTTCTTGAATGACTTTCTGAATCTGGAGAAGGTTCGACGGGATAAATTCGAGTATGTCATTTCCAAAGAAGGAGATATTAGTGAGGTGTGGTTGCCACCATTATTGTTTATTCCTTTCGTGGAGAATACCGTGAAACATAATGTGGATAGCGAGAATTCATCGTATGTCTATCTCGGTTTCAAGGTCTGGGATAAACAACTGGAATTTCAATGTATAAATTCAAAGCCTAAAATCGCTTTACGGAAAAATGAAGTGGGAGGGTTGGGACTCAAGAATATAAAGCGCAGGTTGGAATTGCTGTTTCCGGAACGTTACACGTTGGAGATAGAAGAAAGTGAAATAAGTTATACCGTATATTTACATTTGATATTATGAATTGTATTATTGTTGATGATGAGCCGTTAGCCCGTGAGGCGATAGAAATACTAGTAAAAGATACCAGTCAACTAAATCTGACGGGTATGTTTAATAATGCTATCGGAGCGTCAAAGTTCATGGAAGAGAATCCAGTAGACTTGATCTTTTTGGATATTCAGATGTCGGGAATCACGGGTATCGAGTTCGCTCACAATATATCCAAGAGAACGTTGGTCATTTTCACCACGGCTTACACGGAATACGCTTTGGATAGTTACGAGGTAGACGCTATCGACTATTTAATTAAACCGGTTGACCCGGAACGCTTTCACAAGGCAGTTAACAAGGCAATTGCTTACCATTCTTTATTATTAAAAGAAGAGAAAGAAAATATCGAGGCAGGTAACACGGAATACTTCTTCGTAAAGTCTGAAAGACGCTACTTTAAAATAAATTACAAGGATATTCTATTCATCGAGGGACTGAAAGATTACGTGATCATCCAATTGGATGAACAACGGGTGATTACCCGAATGAATCTAAAGAATATATTTGATTTATTACCCAAGCATGATTTTTTACGAGTCAATAAGTCCTATATCGTAAATACCAAGCATATAGATTCCTTTGACAACAACGATATTTTCATTAAAACACATGAAATAGCTATTGGAAACACCTATCGGGATGCCTTTTTCGAGGCGTTTATGAGGATGGGGTAGTTTTGCTATTGGAGGTTATGGCAAAGAAAACGACCGGAGTCTTAACGGGGTGGGTTTCTTATTCGTGGTCAAAATCGGAACGTCGTTTTGATCATGTAAGTAACGGGGAATGGTTCCCGTTTGAATACGACCGTCGGCATAAGTTGAACGTGACGACCAATTACACGCTCCCGATCAAGGAAAGATGTAAGTTTAACAAATCATTTTCAATTAATTTTACGCTTGCGACCGGGAATTACATCTCGATAGGGAAACAATTCTATCATGCGGCCCCGATGCCTGAAAGTTTTCAAACAGATGCAGACAACACGCAATACCGGGAATATATTGAGAGTCCGAATAACTTTCGAATGCCAGCCTATCACCATCTGGATATATCATATGCTTTGGATAATCGAAAAGGAAAGGGAAGTTCATGGGTATTCGGCATTTATAATTTGTATGCCCGTAAGAATCCTTCTGTCATATACCACAAACAAACGAGAGAAGGGGTGACTACCCGGAGTTGGAGTTTACTTCCATTTGTGCCGTCCGTGACGTGGAGTTACCATTTTTAAACTACCCCCACCAGCTCCCCCTTACACAGGGGGAGAGCTGATTACCAAGCGTTTTTCACTTCTGTGTAAGGAGAACTGGTGAGGTTGTTTATGAATAAATCTTTAGATTTTTGAATTCACGATATTCAAAATATCCGTTTCCATTTGTTTGGCCATTTCAACCACTTTTTCACCTCTGGAAATAATATCGTTAGCATATTCTTTATCATCCAATCCGGCAGCATTGATCTTCACGTTCAAGAAAGCGCCGATTACTCCGGAACGAGCGGCCAAAGCACCAACTCCGGCATCAGTTACAGAATTCGGGTTACCGATCTCTGCCATGGCTTTCACCACTTCCATACATTCGTAGCAAAGCATCATCGTTTTGAACGGTACTTCGGTAGCAAACTTGGTTGCATCTTGAATTGCTTGGTGACGTGCAGCTTTTTCTTCGTCTGTTTTCTTCGGTAATCCGAAGGCATCCATGATACGATTGAAAGCGTTAGTATCCTCGTCAACCATTTTGATTAATTCAACTTGATAAGCTTTTCCTCTTTCAGCCCAATTACTGAATTCTTCCCAACGCTCATCCCAACCGCGTTTGTGAGAAGACAAGTTGGCAACCATCGTGGCCAGTGAAGAAGCAAGAGCTCCCATGTATGCTGAAATGGAACCACCACCGGGAGCCGGAGATTCTGATGCTGTTTCATCAGCAAATTCATGAAGATTCATATCGATCAAGAATTTCTTTCCTTGATTCATCTCATCTTCCAGAATATACTCGATGATTTTCTTTCTGGGTTCGAATGGATACAATTCATCCAAACCTAAAGATTTCACGGCAATCTTGATCAATTCTTTATCCGATACCCCGGTAGAGCGTTGTTGTTTACGCAAGAAATAACGTCCGGCATCCAACATGGCTTTTAATGGAATTACACCCACTAACTCGGAACCGGTTACACGAATACCGCGATCCTGTGCTTTACGGCATACTTCGTCGAAAGCCTCGTGTACGGAAGTCACGGAAATATCCGTCAAGTTCATGGAGATCTGAGCAATTCCATACTCTTCGATAAACCAACCAATAGCCTTCACAGACTTCAAGGTTCCCGGGATCATCACATTTTTACCTTTCTCGTCTTTCACGATCTTACCGGTAATAGGATTTCCTTCTCTCTTAGCTCTTCCTCTTTCACGTACGTCAAAAGCGATCGCATTGGCACGACGGGTAGAGGTGGTATTTAAGTTCACGTTGTAAGCCACCAAGAAGTTTCGGGCTCCAACAGCCGTAGCTCCGGTTTTAGCCGTCCACTCGTTCAACTCACGGGGACCGAAATCGGGATGCCATTGTTCACTGCTTAAACGCTCTCCAAGAGCCTCATATTCTCCGGCACGGCAAGTAGCCAAATTTCTTCTTTCCGGGGTGAAGGCTGCACTCTCGTAGCAATATACCGGGATGTTCAATTCTTCACCGATACGTTTTGCCAAAGCACGTGCGTATTCCACGGTTTCTTCCATCGTGATGTTTGATACCGGAACCAAAGGACAAACGTCTGTAGCTCCGAAACGGGGATGCGCTCCCTTGTGTTTTTTCATATCGATCAACTCGGATGCTTTTTTAACGGCACGGAAAGCGGCTTCACATACTTCTTCCGGAGTACCTACCATGGTAACAACCGTACGGTTCGTTGCTTTTCCCGGGTCCACGTCAATGAGACTAACTCCTTCAACAGCCTTAATTTCTGCTGTAATCTGATCTATAATGTGCATATCGTTCCCTTCACTGAAATTCGGAACGCATTCGATTAATTTTTTCATATATATTAATTTTATAATTTGACAAAAAATAAATTTAGTATCGATTTCCTAATCACTCAATCATGAAATCGTAAATCATCAATCAATAAATCTTCTAAGGATATCTTATCCGGTACGCTTTCCGTATCCATACTTTTTTGTAATGTGAATAGGGCATAACTTCCTTAAATTTGTTCTCCGTTTAAGAATACCGCTTCAACTAAATCCGTCCCGTAAGCGTATGGAAGATACTCTATTCCAGTAATCGGAGTCGTGATATAGAAATTCGCTTTTTTACCCACGGCGATACTACCCAGCTCTTCTTCTACACCCATAGCGTATGCTGAGTTGATGGTCGTTGCGTTAATCACCTCTTCCGGCAGCATTTTATAATTCACGCACCCGAGAGACATCACGAACTTCATGTTTCCGGAAGGAGAGGAGCCGGGATTAAAATCCGAAGCCAAAGCAACAGGAAGTCCGGCATTAATCATTTTACGAACCGGAGAGTAAGGCATATTCAAAAAGAATGCAGCTCCCGGTAACACGGTTGGCATGGTTTCACTACCTTTTAATGCAGCGATTTCTTCATCCCCGACATATTCAAGATGATCCACGGATAAGGCATTATATTTTACCCCGACTTGAATACCACCCGAATAATCCAGTTCGTTAGCATGTATCTTCGCACGCAATCCGTATTTCATTCCGGCATTTAACATCCTGTCCGTGTCTTCCACCGTGAAGAATCCTTTATCGCAGAACACGTCGATATAATCAGCCAAATCCTCGGCGGCAACAGCCGGAATCATTTCATTAATGATTAAATCCACGTATTCCGTCTGCCGTCCCTTGTATTCCACCGGAACAGCGTGAGCACCCAAGAAGGTGGACTTTATGGTTAAAGGTGTTTCCTCGCTCAGTCTTTTAATCACACGCAACATTTTGAGTTCACTCGCCGTGTCCAAACCGTAACCACTCTTGATTTCCACGGCTCCGGTTCCAAGAGAGGCGATCTCTTGCAAACGGGCATAAGCTGAATCAAATAACTCTTCCTCCGATGCCTTCCGGATACGTTCGGCTGAATTCAAAATGCCACCACCTCTTTGGGCAATCTCCTCGTATGATAAACCTTTGATTTTATCAATATATTCTATTTCCCGGCTCCCGGCATAAACGATATGCGTGTGGGAATCACAGTAGGCGGGGAGAACCAAACGTCCTTTGGCATCTATTTCCTTCACCGTGTCCGTGCCCTCGTAAATCGTATCTTGATTCAATTCACTCATTTTACCGAAAGCCTCTATTTTATCCTCGTTAATCAGAAGGTAGGCATCGTCAATGATACCCAGTTTTGCCATGTCGGCACCCGCAACCCATTTACGTGGTTCTTCCTCAACCTGAACAAGTTGCTTTATGTTTATAATTAATGTTTTCATTCTTCTCGTGTTTAAGTTCATTTGGGAACGAATGTATTAAAATCCTTGAAAATCCACAAGGAAAGCGTTCAGAAAGTTTATTTATTATCTAAAGACTTGTAAACGATTGGCATCTAATCTCAAAAATATAAATATAAGAATGGTAAAAGACCATAGTGATGATCCCCCGTAACTGAAGAATGGAAGAGGAATTCCGATAACAGGTGCCATTCCAATAGTCATTCCAATATTGACCGCCACGTGGAAGAATAGGATAGAGGCTACTCCATAACCATATATCCGGGAAAAACTGGAACGTTGCCTTTCTGCCAGTTTGATAATTCGTAAAATAAACACCGCCAGTAGCACGATGACGAAAGTACTCCCGACAAACCCCCACTCTTCGCCAACTGTACAGAAGATAAAGTCTGTACTTTGCTCCGGAACGAAGTTCAATTTAGTCTGTGTTCCTTGTAGGAATCCCTTACCCAGTAATCCCCCGGAGCCTATTGCAATTTTGGATTGAGTGACATTATATCCAGTTCCCTTGGGATCTACTTTTATACCCAGTAACTCGTTAATACGATCCTGCTGGTGAGGTTGAAGATGGTTAAAAGCATAATTCACGGAAGGAGCGGCCCCGACGCATAACCACGAGATCAGTAACAGGGTAATCATGTTTTTCATCTTCCGCTTATATATCGGGTAGATCGCGGTTATACTTGTAATCACGTAAACGATGAGTAGCATGTAATAATCGGAAATCGATAGATTAAACATCCATTTAATCAAGACGAAAAGCCCGAAACCACACCCGATGAACAGGATGATCTGGAATAATTCCCGAATATCGTGCCGATAATAATAAAAGGCTATCAGAGTTCCCCCGATAATGACAAGCAATACCGTAAAAGGAGAATACAGCAATGCCATGATAAATATAGCTGCCGCCACGAAACAAAGCAATAGGATAGAGCCATGCAATCCTTCTCGGAAAAGAACGAGTATAAAACTACTGTACACGAGAGCTGACCCCGTGTCGTTCTGCAAGATAATCAATCCCGCGGGAAGAGCTAAAATCAACCCGATGGTCAAAAGGCTGGAAAAGCGCATTACCTTGAAATTATGCCGGCTCATGATATAGGCTATGGCCAAGTTGGTTGCAAATTTGGCAAACTCCGCCGGTTGAATGCGAAAATCCCCGACTTCAAACCACGAACGCGCACCCTTGGTTTCCGTACCAAAAAACAGGACGGCAATCAACAAAAATATCATGATGCCGTAAATGACCATCGAGAAGGTGGTAAAGAATTTACTATCCGTGAGTAGAACGAGAAAAGCAAGCACGAAAGCCGCCCCGATCCAAATCAACTGTTTCCCGTACTTTTGAGAAATATCAAGAATACTGCTATGATTTTCATCATATACTGCCGCATAAATATTTAACCACCCGATTAATACAAGCAGCAGGTATAATAGAATGGATACCCAATCTATGTTGGCGAGTAGGTTATTAGATCTGCTATTCATTGCTCGTTTCTTTTACTTTACTGGTTGTATCATGGATCAAACTACCTTGGAACATCTCTTTTTCAAGAGGTTTCTTCTTGTCGGATATTTTTCCTTTTAAATATTTCTCTATTAATAAACCGGCAATCGGGGCCGCGTAACGTGATCCCCAAACCCCGTTTTCAACATATACGATCAACGCGATCTTAGGGTCTTCTACCGGGGCAAAAGCAATAAACACGGAGTGATCGTCACCATGCGGATTTTGCACGGTTCCTGTTTTTCCGGCTATTGCAATCGAATCTACCTGAGCCCGTCGTCCGGTTCCTCCCTTGATAACCATTTGCATTCCTTCGACGATAGGGTCAAAGTGTTTCCGGTCAATGGGAATAACGTGCTTTTTTATCTGGCTGGAAATCGAGTCATTTATCGATCTTACAATATGTGGTGTAATATAATATCCCCGGTTCGCCAGAATCGTGGCCAAATTCGCCATTTGAATCGGCGTGATCATTAATTCTCCTTGACCAATGGAAAGAGAAATCATGTAGGAAGGGTACCATTTTTGTGTTTTAAACACATTGTCGTAATATTCCTGCGTGGGGATAGAACCGGATACTTCATTGGAGAAATCCGGGCATATCTTATTGCCGAACCCGAAGGACATCACGTATTTCCGCCATTCCCCGTAAGCATTTCGCACCGTTTTATATTCCGGTAATTCCAAGATTCTCTTGAAAACATTGGCGTAATAGGGGTTACAGGAGTTTTCAATGGACTGGAGTAAATTCACGGGAGAACTATGGTGGTGACACTTCATGAATTTTCCCCCGACAATATAAGCACCTCCACTACACGTACATTGTGTTTGCAGGGAAATCGCTTTTGTTTGTAAACCAATCAGAGCTTGAACGGTTTTGAATATGGAACCCGGGGGATATTGTGCCATCGTCGTTCTGTCAAATAGGGGTTTTAAGGGATCATTTAGCAATTTAGAGTAATTTTTACCCCGATCCAAGCCGACCATTAATTGCGGATCATAACCGGGACTAGACATCTTGACCAATATTTCTCCCGTAGAAGGTTCAATAGCCACGATTCCGCCTTTTTTGTTCTGCATGAGTTCGTAGGCGTATTCTTGTAGGTCAACATCTAACGTGGTGTATAGATTTTCACCGACAATGGCGTCTTCGTCATATTCTCCGTCCGCAAACGAACCCTTCACCCGGTTTTTATTGTCGACAAGAACGACCCGTTTTCCCTTGGTACCGCGAAGGTGTTTCTCGTATGTTTTTTCCAACCCACTGATCCCGATGTAGTCTCCTTGTGCATAATAGGGATCTTTCATCTGTTCGGAATTCACCTCTCCGATATAGCCGAAAACATCTGCAGAATGGTTTACGTTATATTTTCGTAATGTTCTGGTTTGTATATAGAAACCTGGATAACGATAAAGTTTTTCTTGAAGGACAGCATATTTGTTTCCGGGGATCTGAGAAACAAGAACCGAAGGTTTGAATTTCGCATAATCCCGACAATCCTGAATCCTTTTTTCCAAAGATTCTTTCGTTATATCCAGAATGGAAATCAATTCTAAAGTATCAAATTTTTTTACCTGGTTGGGGATAATCATTAAATCGTAGGCCGCTTGATTATCAACCAAAAGTTTGTTATTCCGATCATATATTAATCCTCGTGCCGGATATTCGGTTTCCGTCCGCTGGGAATTATTTTCAGCCATAACTTTATATTTGTCGGACACCACCTGATAGGTAAACAATCGCAGGAGGTACACGACACATACACTGATAATAATTCCTGATATAATCCCTTGTCTATACCCGAATTTGTTCATTTCAAGAATTCATTAATCGATTAAAACCACGCTTTTATTATTGCTGTACTTTCTTAATTCCGATGAAATAGTAGAGTAGCATGAATAACATTGAGATAAAGGTACTTAAAATAATCCGGATAATCGAGATCAGCATATCGTTAAAAGTAAAGGCCTCTGTCAAAATCAGTACCACGTTAAATAACAGCGTGGAAACAAACGTGTATTTCAGAAACCACCTGACATCCGTTAGACCTTGCCCTCCATGCGTGTCGTCTATTTCTTCCCGGGTAGAGGTCAACTGCAATAACCGAGGACGAATATAAGCGATGAAAGTAGATGCCGCGGCATGAATACCGACCGTGTTATCAGCCAAGTCCATGATTAAACCTAAAAAGAACCCGAATAACAGTAATGGTATACCTTTCATCTTATAAGGTAAGATGTAGAGAGCCAGAATATAAATGTTCAAGTAAAAATAGGAGCCAAGGTGGATATTATCCACGATTACAATCTGTAATAAAGAAAGTATCAACAAATGAATGAAATAGTTTATATTATTCATGATAGTTTATGGCTTCTAAACTTGTTTGCTCATTTTTCTTGTTATTCAATATGACATAAACATGGTTTATGCGTTTGAAATCAACGGCTAGTTTGACCTTTATCTTTAAGAAGTTCGCGGTTTCCTTGTCAACAGATTCTACATATCCCACGACAATTCCTTCCGGAAAGATTTTTGAGAGACCGGAAGTGACAATCGTGTCCCCGGCATTAACTTCCACGTGATAGGGAATATCATTCAGATAGGAGTAGGCATAATCATTACCATCCCATTGCAAGGAACCGTAATAGTTATTCTTTTTTATTTTGGCCGAAATTCGAGAATCCACGTTGATCAAGGGGATGACTACGGCAAAATGATCACTTAAATCCTGAATAAGTCCAACGATCCCTTCCGGAGTGCAAACGGCCATTTCTTTCTGAAGACCGTTTTTTCGTCCTCGATTTAAAGTAATGTAATTTTTCGTCCGGTTATATGTTGCGTTGACCTGTTTTGCCCCGATATACTCGTAAACAGGTATACTATCTTGTACAACCGTCCCATGGATAATCGTATCCCGTAAAAGCTCATACTCTTCCAAACGATTTTTCAGCAAGATATTTTCATTTGCTAAAGATTCGTTCATCTCTTTTAGACGAAAATAATCTTTTATGCTCGTGATCGTTGACGAAACGTTTCCGAATAGAGTAGAAGCACTTTCAGAGAAAATTGCTCTCTGATATTCGTTATGACGAATAATCAGAGAGAAACTTACGATTTCCAGTAATATAAAAATAATAGTAAAATGATATTTTAATATCAGTTTTATAATCTCTTTCACATCACTATCTTATAAGGAATGAGAACCTGTCCACGTTCTTTAATGCAATTCCCGTACCTCTGGCCACGGCTCGCAATGGATCTTCAGCAATATGGAATGGAATGTTCAGCTTGTCGGTCAAACGTTTATCCAACCCGCGCAACAATGCACCACCACCGGCCAAGTATATTCCTTTGTTCACAATGTCTGCATACAACTCGGGAGGCGTCTGTTCCAAAGCGGCCAAGATTGCAATTTCAATTTTAGAAATGGATTTCTCTATACAATGAGCTATCTCCTGATAGGAAACAGGTACTTCAACCGGAAGAGAAGTCATCTGATTCGGTCCTTGCACCACGAAGTCGGCAGGAGGTTCATCCAGTTCGGACAAAGCTGAACCGACATGAATTTTAATTTCTTCTGCTGTACGTTCCCCAATCTTGATATTGTGTTGATGTCTCATGTATTCCTGAATATCATCCGTCAAGTCATCACCCGCAATACGGATGGACTTATTCGTAACGATACCTCCCAAAGAAATCACGGCGATCTCCGTGGTACCACCACCTATATCCACGATCATGTTACCTTCCGGGGCTTCCACGTCCAAGCCGATACCCAAAGCGGCAGCCATCGGCTCGTAAATCATATAGACATCACGTCCTCCGGCGTGTTCGGCAGAGTCTCGTACGGCACGTAGTTCAACCTCTGTACTTCCGGAAGGTATGCAAACCACAATACGCAAAGAAGGAGAGAAGAACTTGCTCTTTCCGTTTGCCATCTTGATCATACCCCGAATCATTTGTTCTGCAGCGTTAAAGTCCGCGATCACACCATCTCTCAACGGGCGAATGGTCTTTATATACTCGTGTGTCTTACCCTGCATTTGGCGAGCTCTCTCACCAATAGCAATTACCTTCTCTGTTTTTTTATCGACGGCAACAATGGATGGCTCGTTTACAACCATCTTGTCATTCATGATGATGATCGTGTTCGCCGTCCCCAAGTCGATCGCTATATCTTGTGTTAAAAAAGAAAACAAACCCATAATCAATTAATGTTTGAAGTGTCTCATTCCAGTAAAAATCATCGCAATATTATACTTGTTGGCCGCATCAATCGAATCCTGATCATGGATAGATCCGCCCGGTTGAATGATCGCGGTGATGCCGGCTTTGTGGGCAGCCTCAACACAATCAGCGAAAGGGAAGAAGGCATCCGATGCCATCACGCTCCCCGCAATTCGCTCCCCGCCTTGACGAATGGCATTTTCCAATGCCCAGATTCGGCTTACTTGTCCCGGACCAACTCCCGTGGTGCATTTGTCTTTTGCAATCGCAATTGCATTAGATTTAGTATGCTTGACAACTTTCCATGCAAACAACAAGTCTTCTAGTTCTTTTTCCGAAGGACGACGATTGGTAACGTATTTCAATTCACCATCAAGCAACTGTTGGTCCATATCTTGAATCAACAGACCTCCCAATACGGTTTTTGCTTTGGGAGAAGTATAATCTCTTTTACTAATATTTGATACCTGTAATAATCTCAGATTTTTCTTTTTGGTAAGAATTGCTAAAGCTTCTTCCGAGAAAGAAGGAGCTACAATCACTTCCAAGAAAATAGGGGACATGACTTCTGCCGTAGCCTTATCTACTTCCCGGTTTACCGCGATGATTCCACCAAAAATAGAAACAGGATCAGCCTCGTAAGCTTTCTTGAAGGCCTCAGCAAGAGTAGCGGCACTACCAACACCACAAGGATTTGCGTGTTTTGCAGCTACAACTGTCGGTTCTTCGAACTCTTTCAAGGTTTCTAAAGCCCCGTCGGTGTCACCGATATTATTATAAGATAATTCTTTGCCATGTAACTGAACCGCCCCGGTCAACGTACCCTCTGTCTCCTGAATTTGGGTATAGAAAGTAGCTGACTGGTGTGGATTTTCTCCATAACGAAGATCTTGTTTCTTTTCGAACGTTAAGGTCAAGGTCTTCGGGGATTGTATATTCAATCGTTTAGAGAAATAGTTGGCTATTAGAGCATCATAGTGTGAAGTATGAATAAACACTTTAGCTGCTAATAGCTCTTTGGTTTCAAGTGAAGTATCTCCATGAGCTTGAATTTCCTCGATTACTTTCGTGTAATCTTCCGGATCTGTAATCACCGTCACGAAAGGATAATTCTTCGCTGCCGCCCGAATCATAGTCGGCCCGCCAATATCGATATTCTCGATAATTTCTTCGTGTGAAACTCCTGTTTTAAGAATGGTTTCCTTGAAAGGATATAGATTACAAACGACCATATCAATAGGTTCAATCCCAAGTTCGGCCATCTGTTGCTTATGTTTCTCGTTGTCTCGTATCGCTAAGATACCTCCCTCAACATTCGGGTGAAGGGTTTTCACTCTTCCGTCAAAACACTCGGGGAATTGGGTTAAATCTGAAATATCTTTCACCTGTAGTCCCTCTTCTTTCAATTTCTTAGAGGTTCCCCCAGTAGAAATAATCTCCCAACCCATAGAATTTAGCGATTTAGCAAAATCAACAATCCCACTTTTGTCAAATACACTGATTAATGCTCTTTTCGTTCTCATCCGGATATTTAATTTTTATTGTTCCAAACGTAATATTACTTGCAGACAAAGGTAAAAAAAGAATATTATTTTTTTATATAAAAAAGCGTTTCGTGCAATATTTTTCTTGCGATCGTTTTTACGTGTTCAAAAAAACAGTATATTTGATAAATAATTGGATATTATTAAAGGTTTCGGAATAATTTATTTGTTGATATTATGAGCGATAAAGGTGTTGATTTAATTGTTTACTTACTGTTGACGTTAGGTGCGAGTGCAATAGGCTGGTTTAAGGCTTCCAAGGAGAAAAAAGCAAAAAATACACCTCCCGAATTTCATCTTCCGGAAGAAGAACATGATGATTTGGATGATGAGATTGTCGTGATTTCACAAGAACCGGAAATCCCATCTCCGGAGCCTGTTTTTGCTCCGATATCAAATAGCGATGAACTTGTAGAAAGAGCGGGGAGAGAGATAAACGTGAATAATTTTGGTAAAACAGATGAAGAACGTTATGCCATGCTTGAGCAACTACAACAAGCAAGAAGGGGAAGAAATAAAAAAGAAGCTATTCTCTTTAAGGAAGAAGAAGAGTCTAACGAGCAACCAAATAATTCAATTACCGAACATTTTGATTTTGATATTCGTCAAGCGATAATTTCCAGCGAGATATTAAATCGTAAATATTAATTAGAAATTAATTCCGATTCCAGTGGAGAACGTGAACGAGTAAGGTTTAAAATCAATTTCTGCACTCTTACTCAAGGATTGTAAATAATATTTGAATCCCGGTTCCACTTTTATGTGGATTGATTTTGAAAGGGGATACTCGATACCGAAGCCGATATTCGTACTGATATTAAACGTTCTAATGTCCTCGGCTTCTCCCATAAATTCTTTCTTCCCATTGTAATTCACGTAAGTATGGTTACGTACCATAAAACTGGCACCAAACCCACCTAATACACTAAATTTTACTCTATTATCATTCAAATGATAACGGAAAATTAAAGGAATCTCAATAGCATCGAATTGCTGCTCGATACTTCCGTCTTCATCTTGTTCTGTTTTTAATGAAACAAAGGTTTCGGGAGAGGAAACGGTTGCATTGGCTTTGTTTTTTACGCTACCAAGTGGGGTATAGGCATGAGTGTTAGCATTATATGACACCATATCGGAACGAGGCACATACACTTGTGCATCATCCGTCTTTTGTCCCATACGGGAATACCCTAAACCGGTTTCTATAGAGATTCGTTTAGTCGGTTTTACGGCGAAAGTCAACCCTCCACCTACATTAAAAATACCACTCATCTGGCTACTTTCATACTGGGCGGAGCGGGCATTTGTTCCACTCGTTTTATAGCTCCCGGACGAATATCCGGGAGAGACATATCCACCTACAGTAAACATTTTAGCATCTTCTGATTTTACTTTATTGGTAGTCTTTACCGTGGGTGTATTTTTCCCATCCAAAAGTTCCGTGTATTTACGTTGATTTTCTATCGCATTTTGATTTACCAAAGGGATAAACCCTGCACGAACGGATGTTTTTTTCAAATCACCTTCCGGCTGCTCGTTCTCCAAACTGGTTAAAGTGGAGGTAGAAACCGGAACCGGAGCAAGATGCTCTACGGTATATTCTTCTCTTTTCTTCTTTATTTCTGGTATTGAATGAGGGGTAGAAGTAAATGCTAGTATCTTATTATTATCCTGATTGTTAATGTTTGAGTTTAGAGTGGCAACAGATGTCGGAGTATAGATGTTTGGATGTTTGCTTTGCATGAAAAATCCCACGCCGAACAATAATATTACCGCTGCAGCAATACCACTATACGTGTAAATTCGCCTTAGACGTCTTTGCTTCATCACGAAATGGGAGTTTATTCCTTCCCACACTCGTGCTGGAGGTTCAACGGAAACTTGTTCCAAAGCGTTTTTAAATAATTTCTCAATCTTCTCACTCATCTCTCAAATATGCATTTATCTTCCTTTTCAAAATTTCTTTCGCCCGTGCCAGGTTAGATTTCGATGTACCGTCGGATATACCTAGTAATGCTGCTATCTCCTTGTGTTGCATGTCTTCCATGACATACAAGTTGAAGACCAGCCGGTATTTCTCCGGTAATTGATTGACAAACTCGAACAGCACCTCGGGAGGTATGCTCACGTCATCATCAACATCATCTTCATCCACCACTTCCGGAACTTCTTCGACAACTTGCACGGATCGATTTTTTCTGAATTTCTCTAACGCCGTGTTGATGAAAATGCGCTTCATCCAACCTTCGAAAGATCCTTTTCCCTTGTATTGGCCAATGGACTCCAACACTTTGATAAAACCATCTTGCAAATTATCTTCCGCCTCTTCGCGTGATTTGGAGTATTGGATACATACGGCAAACATTTTAGCCGAGAACATATGGTAAAGTTGTTCTCCCGCTTTTCTGTCTCCCTTTTTGCATCGGTCTACTATTTTGTCCAAATTACACATTGATAACTATTGCTTAGATGCGCTATTTTGTAAATGGTTGCGTTCACTACGCGAAAAAAATGAAAAAAAACCATTATCAGCTAAAAAGCTGTCTTTTTTTTTGCATCGTATTGTTTTTTTGCGAATCTTCGCAGTGTGAAATGAAAATATGTGGTGATAATCATGGAATATTTAAAACTATAAAACAACTAAAAATGAAGACAATCTTAAATTTAAAACAGTACGTAATTTTATTGGTTGCGGCTTTCGCAATGACATCTTGTTTGGATAGTGACGATCCAGATTTTCAAGTTGTAGGAGGAGGATATATTATTCAAGTTAACAACACTTCAACTCCAAGTTTTTTTCCAATGGTAACAATCTCTGCAAACGAACCCATGAGTGGAGGATGTCAAGTTTCTAATGGGAAAACAAATGTTTCTTTGAAAGATATTGAAGGGTATGCGAAACAAGCTGTTCAAACCGATGCGAGTACTCAAATATTGCTTGCAAAAGAATTAACAGAGGTAACTGGGCAGTATACGATTAAAGCAGTAAATGGCGCAGGGGAAGCTGCTGAAAGTTGGTTTAGTCTTTCTGCTTCCAAAGGGATGGGGGCATTAGAATCAAAAATTGAATGTGGTGATGATGGAAAAATTACCGCTTATTTTAAGTTAGCAGAAGAAGCTGATTATTATTACATTTTCTTGCAAAAAGATAGTTATGATCTTTCTAAATATGGATCAAAATACTGGAGTGAAACTGACTTAAAGAAAGTAGAACCTGAAATGAATGGACAGTACGAGGGGTACTACAAACTTGTTCTTAACGTGAGCGATTTGTTATCTAGTTCATCAACAGAACTTGCTTCTGGAAGATATAAAGTTATTGCAGCTGCTGCGATTACAGGTACGAACTACACTAATTTTCTTGTATTACAAGAAGGAGATTACGATACTTATACAAAGTAGTAAGAATTCTTAAAATATAAAGCCGGAAGTTTTTTCTTCCGGCTTTATATTTTAAAGGATTTGTATGAATTAATTGGGTTTAAACAAAAACATAAGTTACGACTAAAAGTTTGCACACATTAACCCTACAATTTATAGCCGTTTCATCACACGTGTTTCAAACGTAGGGGAAACGGCTATAATTCGTTTATGGTGACTTATCTCGAAACAAACTCCTGCTTAATTCTTATCAAATTGCTTTTGTCTTATTTCGCAACCAAATCCTTTCCCGTTCTTCAAGATAAGGAGATACTTCTTGATAAACCCGTTCATTATAAGCATTTAACCAATCGATTTCCTTTTGATTTAAAAGTTGAATTAATAGAGCAGAAGTATCGAAATAACAAAGAGTTATTGTTTCAAATTGATAGAATTCTCCAAATTCATTCACCGCTTTGGGCTGGCACACGATCAAGTTCTCGTGACGGATTCCATGTAAACCTTCCCGGTACAATCCCGGTTCGTTAGAGGTTACCATACCCGGCAACATTTCTTGATTCTTTAAATCCGGGCGAATGGATTGCGGTCCCTCGTGTACATTGAGAAAATATCCTACACCATGTCCGGTTCCATGTCCAAAATTTCGAAGATTCATGTATAATGGCAATCTAGCAACTATATCAATATTACATCCTTTCGATCCTTTCGGGAAATATAGCATACTAAGATCAATCATACCCTTTAAAACAAGCGTGTAATCCTCTTTTTCCAATTCTGTCAATTCTCCCAACGGCATCGTACGAGTTATATCCGTCGTACCGTGCATATATTGAGCGCCGGAATCCACAAGATATAATCCTTTGGGATGTATTTCCGATTGTTGTTCCGGGGTTGCGGAATAGTGTGGCAGGGCTGCATTAGGACCATAGGCCGAAATACACCCAAAACTATCCGACACGTATTCCTTATCTTGAGAGCGGAACCAAGTTAATTGTTCTGCTGCCTCCAGTTCTGTTACAGGTTGTTGTGATAATCTATTTTCCAGCCAATAATAGAATTTAGACAACGCAACTCCATCTTTCCGGCAAGCTAATCTAAATCCTTCCAACTCAGTTGTATTTTTTACAGCCTTCAGTAAGGGAATAGGTGATTCGATTTCATGTACCTCGAATTTTTTCGCCAGATGATTAAAAACAGCATAGTTGCAAGTATTAGTGTCCACGAAATACGTGTTTTCTTTATTCTGTGCATCCAGAAATAGGAACAAATGATGGTAATCATGTAACTCGATCCCATCTTCTGCCAATTGTTGTTCTATTTCTTGAGAAATCTTGTCTAATTTGATGAATAAATGAGCTTTATCCTTTTCTACAATGGCGTAAGAAATGGCTACCGGGTTATAGGCAATATCGTTACAACGGATATTATATAACCAAGCAATTTCATCCAAACAACTGAATAACATGGCATCACCATGATTATCGCATATAAACTCACGAATTTTACCTATTCGTTCTCCGGCAGATTCCCCGACATATTTTGTATCCAAACGAATTATTTTCTCCACGGGAAGAGCCGGACGATCAAACCACATTTCTCCCAGCAAATCTATTTGCTCCTGGATAGTTATATTTTTAGGGCTTAATGCGTTTTTCAGGTTACGTACATCACTAACAGACATACAAAAGCCATCAATTCCTACTTTAGTTCCAGATTCAAGCACTTCAGCCAACCATTGAGGATAATCTACAGCACCGGGAATACGCAATTTATGGAGTTTTATGCCGGAACCGACCAATTCTTTCTCTGCTTGGATAAAATAGCGGGTGTCAGTCCACAATCCAGCCTCGTTTTTCGTGACCACGACAGTACCATATGACCCGGTAAAACCGGAAATCCATTTTCTCTGTTGCCATGGAGCGGGAAGATATTCGCTATTGTGAGGATCTGTTCCGGATATGATATAAGCCGCAATATTTTCTCGATCCATAATGCGTCTTAATTCGATTAATTTCTCTGGTATATTCATGACTATATTTTTTTATTTTCCAAATGTAGAGTTTTTGTTGAATATAACAAAACAGAAGGAAATTACATCTGTAACATCGAAATGGCATAGATTTGAATTTACATTTGTAATATATAAAATAATGAAGAAAGGAAAGGGGAGATCGCAAATATAATCATTACAAGAGTCAGTGAATCTAAGGCTTTTTACAGGTTAACACTTGTAAACAACTGTAGTTGTTGTGCTGAATACCAATAAATAAATACATTGTACATCATGTTTATATTTAATGATAATTTAACCGTAATAAGAAGATTAGAACATATTCAGTGTTAATTAAATTTAAATGTAATAATTAATACATTGATATTCAATGCATATTATCTTTCAATATAAAGTTTAGCTACAAGCTAAGTTTCTCCTTTTTCCAGCACTTAAATCACTGATTATTAAAGATTAAAACATACATTAGTACATATCATACAACAAACAGGTACAAATGAGATCAATTGTATTGATAACAAGAATCTTACACTAATAAAACATAGCTTGACAAATATCACGATGATTTACTGATTACATCTGTAATTTTCGTGCATTACAAATGTAATTTTGATTTCTCAACTCGAATGATTACATTTGTAAATCTTGATTTTACAAAAATAAAAGGTTTATGCAAGAACGTTTGAATCAAATTATCGAGAAAAAAGGATTGACCGCAACAAAGTTTGCGGCCATGATTGGAGTAAACGCTTCTACAATTTCCCATATTCTTGCAGGCAGGAATAAACCCGGTTTTGATATTATCAATAATATTGCTAAAACATTTCCGGACCTCAATCTGACTTGGTTAATCACAGGAAACGGATCAATGGATAATTCTCCTATACAAGAAGAAAAAAATCCGGTGATAACCGAGCCTACATTATTTGATATGGAACCGACAGAAAAACAAAATACACCTGTTATGTCCGATAAAAATGTAAAATTGGAAGAAACTAGAGATCCAATAACATCCGTCAGGTCTTTAACGAAACAAACAAAAAAAATAAAACGGATTATATTGTTTTTTGAAGATGGTAGTTTTGAAGACTACGAAAAAGAGTAAAAAAAATGAGTCAAAAGTCCATTCGATTTTATCGACTTTTGACTTCATCCTTTTTTGTTTCCTATTTCTTATATCAAGCCGATAATTTCTTTTACAGACTTGAAACCGTTTCGATCCAAGTAATCGTTAATTCCGTCAATCACTTTTATCGTTACTGTCGGATCGATAAAGTTTGCTGTACCGATCTGTATGGCCGAGGCTCCGGCCAATAAAAATTCTATCGCATCATTGGCACAACTTATTCCCCCCAAACCAACTACAGGAATTTTCACGACTTTGGCAACTTGCCAAACCATACGAAGTGCGACAGGTTTCACGCAGGGGCCGCTCAATCCTCCTGTAACTGTACTCAATACAGGTTTTCGAGTTTTTACATTGACCGCCATCCCCATCAACGTGTTGATAAGTGATACAGAATCTGCACCGGCACCTTCCACGGCCAAAGCAATTTCCTGTATACTCGTGACATTAGGAGATAATTTGACCATTAAGTGTTTTTTATAGACTTTCCGAACTTCCTTGACTACTTCAGCCGCCGAAACACAACTTGTTCCGAAAGCCATACCACCTTCTTTCACGTTAGGACAAGAAATATTCAGTTCGATTGCCGGAATATGATCCAAAGCGTTGATTTTTTCTGCCGTGGCAACATAATCAGAAATAGTTGAACCGGATACATTCACCAGTATATTACTGTTTATGTCTTTTATCGTCGGGTAAATATGCTCGATGAAATAGTCTACACCTTTATTCTGTAATCCCACGGCATTCAACATTCCGGAAGGAGTTTCGGCCATCCGGGGATAAGGGTTTCCTTCACGATGTTTTAACGTTGTTCCTTTCACGATGAACCCGCCTAGACGTTCTAAATCAATAAAATCTTGAAATTCAGTTCCATACCCGAAGGTTCCGGATGCTGTCAACACGGGATTTTTCAGGGGTAAGCCGTTGATATTTATATTTAAATCTGCCATTTTAAATCTTTTATATTGAAAATAGGACCTTCCGTACACACGCATTTGTGACCTTCTTTCGTGTCGGTTACACAACAGAGGCATGCTCCGATACCGCAAGCCATTGTGTTTTCCAAGGATACTTCACAATTGATATTATTTTGGTTCGCATACCCCGCAACTGCTTTCATCATCACTTCCGGACCACAACAAAAGATATGATCGAATTTTTCTTTCAAAACGGAATGTTGCGTGACATATCCTTTTTCCCCGAAGGAACCATCTTCAGTTGTATAGTATACCGTAGCATATTTTTCGTACTCTTCTTTCCGAAGAATATCTTTATCTGTTCGGGTGCCGATCAGCACGACAGGCGATAAACCCTGTGCTTTCATGATCCGGGACAAATGTAACATGGGAGCCACCCCACAACCACCACCGATAAGCAAAGGTCTACCGGAAGTCGGGATAGAAAAATGATTACCAAGAGGTAGCATCACGTTCACTTTATCACCAATTTGTAATTCGCCCAAGGTTGACGTTCCACATCCCACGATTTTGATAAAAAGGTAAAGTAACCCGCGTGATTCATCCACGTCATGCACGGAGATCGGTCTTCTTAAAAAAGTCGAGGGAGAATGATCCACCCGCACGTTCACGAATTGTCCCGGCTGAATTTCTGGTAATTCATCCGAATGTAACACCAGTAAAATGGTGTCGTGATTTAATCTTTTGTTCTCAGTAACAGTGAAATCTATTAACTTCTTCATATTTAAATATTCCAAATGAGCATATCTGTTATTTATTTTCTTGCAATTTTTCTGCAAGATATTTTCCGGTATAAGAGGTTTCACACGTTATCAATTCCTCCGGTGTCCCTTCGAAAACGAGATACCCGCCTTCATTTCCTCCTTCCGGTCCCAAGTCTATAATATTATCGGCACATTTGATCACGTCCATGTTGTGTTCTATGATCAACACCGTATGTCCTCGTTCTATCAAGGCATTTAGAGAATCCATCAATTTATGAATATCATGAAAATGCAATCCCGTGGTCGGTTCATCAAACACGAAAAGGGTAGGTTCCGCATTTTCCTGACTAAGATGGTAAGCCAGTTTTACTCGCTGGCTTTCTCCACCACTCAACGTGCTGGATGCCTGACCTAATTTTATATATCCCAAACCGACATCGATTAATTTTTGCAGTTTGCTAACGATACTTCGCTCACTATGACTTGTCCCGGAAGAGAAAAATTCAACTGCTTGGTTCACGGTCATCTCTAAAATATCGTATATATTCAATCCCTTGTATTTTACTTCCAGCACTTCATCCTTGAAACGTTTTCCTTTACAATGTTCACATTCCAAGTAGACATCTGCCATAAATTGCATCTCGACCTTGATGATTCCTTCTCCCTGACACTCTTCACAGCGACCTCCCGGTACGTTGAAAGAAAAATGAGCTGGTTTGAACCCGTTCAATTTCGATAATTTTTCGTCAGCAAATATTTTACGTATATCATCCCACGCTTTCAGGTAAGTAACCGGGTTAGAACGAGAAGATTTACCAATCGGATTCTGGTCAATAAATTCCACTCCATGAATAGAATCCACGTCCCCGCTCAAGCGGTTGAAACTTCCTGTACAGTCGGAGTAATCCCCATAATATTTTTTCAAGGCGGGAACCAGTATCGTTTTGATCAATGTACTCTTACCCGACCCACTGACCCCGGTCACGGCTGTCATTATCCCCAAAGGAATTTTGACATCAATATTCTTAAGGTTATTTTCTGTGGCACCGGAAAGGAGTATGTAACGATTTGATTTTCTTCTTTTTGCCGGAACAGGAATACTCTTTTTTCCATATATATAATCCGCCGTAAGAGTGTCCGCTTTCTTCAAGTTTTTCAGTGTTCCTTGGTACACGATTTCTCCACCCAATCTCCCGGCCAAGGGACCAACATCAATAATTTCATCCGCGGCTTTAATAATATCCTCGTCATGTTCGACTACCACCACGGTGTTACCGATATCACGAAGACGATGAAGAACCTGTATCAAGCGATCCGTGTCCCGGGAATGTAACCCGATACTCGGCTCATCCAAGATATACAAGGAACCGACAAGAGCTGAACCCAACGAGGTCGCCAGATTGATACGTTGCGACTCTCCACCGGATAATGAAGAGGATAAACGATTCAGTGTCAAGTAGCCAAGACCAACATCCAACAGGAAATCAATCCGGTTATGAATATCCGGAAGTACTCGTGCGGCAATCGTCTTATCGTGTTCGGATAACTGAAGATTGTCAAAATAGACTTTCAGTTCCGAGATGGGCATATCCACGAGTTCCGTGATAGAATGATTGTTTATTTTCACGTACGTGGCTTCTTTTTTCAAACGAGTTCCCTGACACACCGGACATTTGGTCTTTCCCGTGTATCGGGCAATCATTACACGGTTCTGTATTTTAAACTTTTTGGACTCTAGGTATTCAAAAAACGCGTATATCCCGTTTTCACTATTCCAAAGAAGATCTTTTTCCTTGGCCGTCAGCTCAAAATAAGGGGTATGTACCGGAAAATTTATCTTGTGAGCGTGTTGTACGAAAAAATGTTTCCATTCGCTCATTTTTTCTCCCCGCCAACACATAACCGCATCATCGTAAACACTTAATGATTTGTTGGGGACCACGAGATCCTCGTCGATCCCGAGTATCTTCCCGTATCCCTCACATTTCGGACAAGCTCCGATGGGGGAGTTAAAGCTGAACGTGTTAATGGTCGGTATTTGGAATTCGATACCATCGGCCTCGAATTTATTTGAGAACGAACGTGTTACTCCATCAATATCAATGTAGCAAGTACCGTTTCCCTCGTAAAGGGCTGTCTCAACGGAATCCTTGATCCGGGATACCGTGTCTTTCTCGTCATTTATCCGGGTCCGGTCTATCACGAGAAACATCTCTTTCGAAGAGTCTACCGGAATATTTTTCTCGATCAAGTCGGAAATTCGTATAAACTCATCCCCGTATTTTATTCGCGAAAATCCTTGACTAATCAAAAGAGGAAGATTTTCATTTGTCGTCTCGGCTAATTTTGCCATGATAACAACCGTCTGATCGGTATGCCCTTCCAGAATATACGAGTAAATGTCATCCACGCTATGGCGCTTAACTTCTTCACCCGAAATAGGGGAGTAGGTTTTACCGATTCTGGCATACAACAGTTTGATATAATCGTAAAGTTCCGTGGATGTTCCCACGGTTGAACGTGGATTCGAGGTATTCACTTTTTGCTCGATTGCCACGGCTGGCGGAATTCCTTTAATGTAGTCACATTCCGGTTTGTTCAATCTTCCCAAAAACTGACGCGCATAAGAAGACAAGCTTTCCACGTAACGTCTTTGTCCTTCTGCATATAACGTGTCAAAAGCCAGTGAAGATTTACCGCTTCCGGAAACTCCGGTAATCACGACAAACTGGTTTAACTTGATATTCAGATTTATATTTTTCAGGTTGTGAACCCGTATTCCTTTCAACTCAATGCTCTGCTTACTCATATATGTCCTTCCAAAATATATACAAAGATAAGACTTTTCGCAAAAAAAGCACCCTTTGGGGGTGCTTTTAGCGTTTGGAATATGTTTGGAAATACGTTTAAGTCTTGTTAATGACTCGTTTTAATTATTCGGAAACTACTTCGAACTCAACATCAACTTTCACTTCTCTGTGAAGTTTGATAAGAGCGGTGTAAGTTCCAATTTCTTTTACATCTTTCAGCACGATCTTCTTCCGGTCGATGTCGAAACCTTTCTCCTTCAAACTTTCAGAAATCATGATGCTGTTAACAGAACCGAAGATCTTACCGGTAGAGCTGGTTTTAGCTCCGATCGTAAGTTTAACCTCAGCCAATTGTGCTGCAATTTCTTCTGCCTCTGCTTTCAGTTTAGCTTCTTTGTGAGCTCTTTGTCTTAAATTTTCTGCAACAACTTTTCTTGCAGAAGGTGTTGCTAAAATAGCGTAACCTTGAGGGATAAGGTAGTTACGTCCGTAACCTTGTTTTACATCAACGATGTCATCCTTATGTCCTAAGTTTGCTATATCTGTCAATAATATTATCTCCATTTGTGTCCTCCTTCCTTAAAATTATTTCATCAAGTCGGTTAAGTAGGGCAACAAAGCAAGATGTCTTGCTCTCTTCACAGCGGTTGCTACTTTCTTTTGGTACTTTACAGAAGTTCCGGTAATTCTTCTAGGAAGAATCTTTCCTTGTTCATTCAAGAATTTCTTTAAAAATTCCGGATCCTTGTAGTCGATGAATTTGATTTTTGCTTTTTTGAATCGACAGTACTTTTTCTTTTTGATTTCAACCGTTGGGGGGGTTAAATATCTAATTTCGCTTTCGTTCTGTGCCATGGCTTATTTCTCCTCTTGTTTTACTTGATTTTTAGCTCTTCTTTTCAATGCATACTCGTAAGCATACTTGTCTAATCTGAACGTCAAGAAACGAATCACTTTTTCGTCACGTCTGTAAGAAGTTTCCAGTTTGTCAACTAGAGTACCTTCTCCTTCGAATTGGATTAAGTGATAAAAACCTGTCGTTTTCTTTTGGATTGGATAAGCCAGCTTGCGTAGACCCCAAGCCTCCTCGTGCTCGATATTACCGCCATTTTCGGTAATAACAGCCTTGAATTTTTCTACCGCTTCCTTTACCTGTATTTCAGATAAAACGGGAGTTGTGATGAAAACGGTTTCGTAATGATTCAACATAACTGATTGTTTATTAATACATTAATGTAATAAAAATTTATTTATCGCCCGCAAAGTTACTACTTTCCTTCGGATTTACAAAGAAATATTCAATTTTAGATTTTAGATCCTATTAATTTCGTGATTTAGCGATTATAGATTAAGTGATTCACACCCATGATCTAATGCTTGTTTTCAATCACTTAGTCTCAAGTATCAGCAATCTCAGAATCTTTCATTTACCTCCAGATTTTCCGTTTATTCAATTCTTGATGGTACTCCCGGGCATAAATATTATGCTGTCGAAGTGTTTTCGAGAAATTATGATACCCGGAAAAGTCACTTTTAGCGCAGAAATACAGATAATCATGTTTTTGATAATTCAACACACTATCAATGACCTTGATGGAAGCCATCCGGATCGGTCCCGGGGGAAGTCCGGCATACATATATGTATTATAAGGAGAATCAATCTTTAAATAACGATCCAGAATACGACTTATCGTGAAATCTCCCAACACGAATTTCAGTGTCGGACAAGCATCCAATTTAATTCCCCGGTTCAACCGATTGATGTAAACACCGGCGATGACAGGGTATTCTTCCGGTTTCACGGTCTCTTCTTCGATGATAGAGGCTAACGTGATCACTTCTTCCGGAGAAAGCCCAATTGCAGATGCTTTTGCCATCCGGTTTTCATTCCAGAAACGATGATATTCTTTTTTCATTCGTTTCAACAAATCAAGAGCCGGGGTATTCCAATAGATCTGATAGGTATTCGGGATAAACATGGCCATGATCGTGGTAGAATCAAATCCTAAATCGGCAAGCACATCAGAATCTTTCAGCAACGTTAGCAATTCTTCTTTGGAAGTACCTAATTCTTCATGAGCTTCCTCGGCAAATTCAGCCAGCGTTCGCATATTATTAAACGTGAAGTAAACCGGGTATTGGTTACCAGAACGGAACATGTTGATCAACTCGTTATTATTCATCCCATCCTGAATTTTATACCTTCCGGGTTTCACGGGTGAAAAAAAACGTTTGAGTCTCGCAACCACGCTGGGGGTGTGTGCATTTTCGATGTACCCGTGTCGTCGCAAGGTATCAATCACTTGTGATATAGTGCTACTATCGCGCAAGTAAACAATACCGTCATCTTTGACACTCGTGTTTGGAGCCAGAATATAATAATATCCCAATCCCACACAAGCGAGAAAGATTATTGCCAGTACTCCTAATATGATAACAAATCTCCTGATTTTTTTATTCATAGGCAGGAAGTGTTAGTTTTCTTCTCTAAAATACAGCTTGTAATAATTCATATCCCGGTCCGAGTCATACCCTTTCTCGATGTATTTTTTTTGTCCGTGAATATAAACGTGAAAGTTCTTGTCCAATTTCAACACGTGTTTAAAGTATCTTTTTTCGTCTTTTACCGCACTATTTGATACATCAAACTGGTCTTTTAACGCAAGTTCGTTCTTTTCTTCATAATAGTTTTTGAAATTCTCAAAAGCATCGATAATCTGCGGATCGGAAACAACTTCTTCTTTGAACAAGTTTTCATTGAAAGTATCCGCTTTTTTGAAGTAATCAATCGAACGGTTGAGCATATCGATTTGGTCTGCTTTGGGAATATCATTTTCCTGATTATAAACCTCTTGAACAAAATCTTTGCAGAGTTTCAAGTAATTGGATGTCTGGAAATAGTTATCTTCGCATTGTTCCAATCCCAAGAAATCGGTCGTCCAGTAGACAGCCTCCGTGGAGTTTGTCTTATCCAAAATACTTACCCGGTAACCGTTTTCACTCTCGACATTGAAGACCAAACAAGCTTTATCCAGTTTTTTGATATTAATACCCGATTCACTTTCCAGTTGATAGCTATTATCATTCATGATAATTTTCAAGAAAGTATCTTTCGTTTCTGATTTAAAAATACCGATAGCATCACAAGGGCCTTCTTCCAGCACGCAATTCTTGAAATGGACCATGTATAACTCTCCGGCTTTTATGTTTGGATGGTTTGACTGGTCGAATAAATGTTGAGCGATATTCAACGAAGCCTCGTAAAAATTCGTGTTATCCTCGAAAATAGAATTAACTGCATTGTACACCAGATTGTGATATAAATTATCTTCAATAGGTGCAAACCGGTAATAGGCGTCCTTCTTAAAAGGTGCAAGAAAATAGCTTTTAAGTAGGTTGTGAACATCCATATCATCCGGTAAAAAGCAAGATTCGGAGAGACGTAATTTTCCATCCTCGTATTTATTGCCGATGTCATGGATCACGATATTATTGATCTCACAGGATTCAAAATTCATCATATGCTTTAAAATCTAAAATATACTCCTAAGTTTAATGTTTGTTTCAATTGTATTTTTTTCGAATCATTCTGGTTATAAACAGCATTAGCATAGACGGAAGTCTGCATGAAGTAATTGATTTTAAAGTTCAGCGTTAACCGCCAGTCTAATGTCAATTTTTCCGGTTGTTCATAGTAACTGGAAAATATAATCAGATGATTGTCTATTTTCAAGAACTTGAAAAGTTCATGCTGGTTTTTCAATTCAATTTTAGCACCCGCATCACTTTTAAATTTTTTCCCTATTTCCAAACCGTAACGGCTGGGAGCAACGAGGTTTGTATCACGCATATATACCCATTGTCCGGCGATAGGGGACAGGTATAAAGAAATGTTATTTTTGGGTTTATAGTCCAAACCTAGAGATAAGGTAAAATTTCCCGGAGTCAAGAAGGCTGCAATAACCTCTTTGTCCGGATTATTCTTTGTCTTGAACAACACGGTGTTCATATCAAACTGCGTGGCGTAGTTCCAATGTTTAAAAGCTTTTATTCCCAATTTTGATTGGAGTTCCAGCTTATCTTCATTTTTACTCAAATCTTCACTACCGCTTTTTAAGGCTCCCAAGCGATAACGGATCGAGTTTTCCCACGTTGTGTTATTCTTTTTATATGTTGCAAAATACTTTATATCGGAGAGAATAGACAGAGAATTTTCACCGCCACTGGCCCAGTTACTACTGATAAAACCCTGCCCGAAAGAGAAGGTTACGTCAGAATAGTACATCCAGCGCCTTTTGGTTATTTTTCCAATTTTCATTTCCGATAGTACAAAATACATTGAGTCAGGGGCTTCCAGAAAACATTCCTCAACAATTTCTTTAGGCTCTGAATATTTCTGATATTGATAAACATTTTCATCCAAGAAGAATTTCAGTTGATTCCCTCGCGGCATAACCTTTACCCAAGTACCTATGGTGTCACCAATAAAATTCTCTGCCATAAAACGATAATATTGTGTTTTTCCGGTATTAAGCCACAGGTTTCTAGGACGGTTAGAGGCTGACAGCAAGGTGATTTGTACGGAATCACGACTTTTTTCCTTCAACCATTGGTAATTCACGTCCTGATCCATAAAGGAGAGTAAGGCCTTCAAGTTTTGGTTCAACAGTTTATCGTATTGTACGGAATCTTCCGGGTGTTCTTTATAAAAATCAACACTGTCTTTTTTAATACGATCTTCAATTTGACGAATTGCCTCTTCTTTTGCCTGTACCGTTTCAAAGTAGTTTCTCACGTAATTGAGCATATATTTAATATGTTCGTTTTCAGCATAATCACTTAACGTGTTGATGGCCTTGTATAACTCATAATATTTCATTCTTTCTTTTTTCAAGTTATCCAATGCATAACGCACAAGCGGATCATCGATATGTTGATTTTTATAGCGTAAATAAATATATTTGAGCTGAGGGCGTGTATGATAAAGAGAATCTGTCTTGTTATGTTTCAATGGTAACACGTAAGAATGAGACAATTTAGGCACAACACGTATATGTTCTCTTTTCTGGGCAAAAAGGGAATTTATAGATAATAGAAATATAAAAGTAACAAGTACAAGATTCCTCATGTGCTTTTTTTCGTTATTTAAACGGTGAATCGGGTTCTTTAGCCATGTGGCTGTAAGCAAGTTTATCCAACAAGCTAGGGAACCACTTGCTTAAAAACACGGATATTTTTCCTTCAACCAGTGTCATCACGATTTCCCGTTTACGTTTCACTACACCATTTACAATTATTTGAGCGCATCTTTCTGCACTCATCATTTTATTTTCTGCCCGCGGGCTATCGCCTTGTTGATGTCCGTCAGCTACTAAAGCCGTTTTTCGTATGTTGGATGCCGTGAATCCCGGAGCCGCAACAAGAACATGCAATCCTTTCTTTAGATTCTCAACTCGCAATGTATTCAAGAATCCGCGCACGGCAAATTTACTGGCAGAATATCCGGTTCTTCCGGGTAGTCCAAGGAAGCCAGCAACTGAAATAATTCCGACTAAACTACCTTTTGTTTTTAATATATAAGGTAATGCGAATTTGGTACAATAAACCGTTCCCCAAAAATTCACATCCATTAAACGCCGGATGACATCCAGTTCCAAATCTTCAAATAGCGCACGCATGGATATTCCGGCATTGTTTACAAGAACATCAATTTTACCAAATCGTTCAACTGTTTTCTCAACCAGATTTTTACAATCCAACTCCCGAGTAACATCCGTTTGAACGGAAAGCGCATCAACACCCCGAGATTTTAAATCTGTCTCGATTTTCTGTAATTCATCCAAATTCCGAGCTCCCATGGCAATTTTTGCTCCACGTTTTGCAAATTCATAAACAAGCGCTTTACCTATGCCAGAAGAAGCTCCTGTAATAATTACAACTTTATTTTGCATGAATAATTTTCTTTGGTGAATGAAATATTTATTTTGTAACTTACAAATATAGTAACTTTTAGAGGATCATGAAAAGAAAAAGTACTCTTTTCTTCTATTATAATATTTGTATTATAATTGATATTATGATAATAAATAAGCACAAAAAAGAAGAAGGAAAAATGTATATCTCCTTCTTCTTGTGATATTTACAAGCTATTCAAAGCCTCCATTGTCTTGTCATACTTCTCTTGATAAACTTTATTTTTTGTTCTCAAGCGGAAATATAATTCTTTCAACGTAGTCAACGTATTCTTGTCATTAGGATTTAATTCCAATGCTTTTTCGAAATAAGGAATTACAGCTTCGTATTTCTCCATAACCTTATCCAAGGCAGCGTTATATTCCTTTGCATCAACGATATCCTGTACAACTTTATGATCTTCAATAACCCGGTTCAAATGAATGTTACCCAAATTATATTGTGCGAAGAAATCACTCGGATTCAGTTCCAAAGTCTTGATATACATTGCCTCAGCCTTTTCCGGTTGATTTAATTTTTCGTATAAAGATCCTTTCGCTCTGTAATATTCAGCTTTATTCGGCTCTTGTTTAATGGCAGCATCCAGGAATTCTTCAGCTTTAGCTGGAGTATCACCCATCAAGTAATAGTTGATCAACTCAACCAGCATATAGTTATCATCCGGATACAATTTGTGTCCTTCATGTAAGAAATTAACAGCTTCTTCCTGCTTTGCTTTTCCTGTAACAGAATCTCCGGCCTCATTAGCGGCACGGCTTTGTCCTAAAAGGATATTTGCCACCATCGCGTAAATCTTTCCAGCTTCATAATTCAATTCCAAAGATTTTTTGTAGAACTTAATTGCTTCATCCAGATCTCCGGCTTTGTGTGCAGCTACTCCGGCGTTATAGATAACGGTCGTGTCTACTTTTTGTGTTCCTAGCGGGGATTCGTTGATTTCCAATACTCGTTTAAAATTGTTTACAGCATCTTTAAAATCTTTGGTATCATCTGTTTTCATTCCTTGATTGTAACAAACAACACCTTGGTTAGTAAAGTCTATAACCAAATTAGCATACTGGGTCTTTAAATCTTTCTCAAATTTATTCTTATCGTCCAGTTGGATAACTTTTTGATAAGAGTCCCAAGCTACACTTAACGGATCTTTGGAGAGTTTTTTGTAATTCTCATCCTGAGTTTCGAAGATGGCTTGATAGATTTGTCCTCTAACCATATAAGCTTTCGCCCAGTTCACGCAATTCTCATGGCCAATAGCTTCATCTATCAGTTCTTTCGCTTTATCCAGCTTTCCCTGCGTGAAAAAGCTAACAGCCGATGTTACTTTCCCCTTTTGCGCGAAAGATATATTCACGCAAAGCAGAAGGGCAATGATAAAAGATAGTTTTTTCATACGTTAAAAATTTGTGTTCCAATTAGATATCATGTGTAAATAATTATTCTTCATCATTCGACTCTGCTACTTCTGTTCCCTCCTGCCCTTCTTCCGGAAGATTCTCTTCTTTCGAAGCGGATACTTTCGCTACTGCTGCAATAGCATCATCATTTCGCAAATTAATTAATCTCACACCCTGTGTGTTACGTCCCATAACTCTCAAGGTACTAACATCCAGTCTTATCGTCAATCCTGACTTGTTAATAATCATCAAGTTATCTTCATCCGTAACGTCAAGCAAGGCGATCAGGTTACCTGTTTTTTCCGTCATGTTGATGGTCTTAACACCCTTACCACCTCTATTAGTGATACGATAATCCTCGATACTGGAACGTTTTCCATATCCATTTTCAGACACAACCAACACGTCGGATTTACCGGATTCAATGCAAATCATACCGATTACCTCGTCTCCTTCGTTATCCAGCGAGATACCCTTTACCCCGGATGCAGTTCTACCCATCGGACGAACTTTTTCTTCCGGGAAACGGATGGCTTTACCGGATTTGACCGCTATCATGATGTCACATTTACCATTGGTCATTTTTGCATCCAGCAATTGATCCCCGTCTTTAATTGTAATTGCATTCACTCCATTCGCTCTCGGACGAGAGTAGGCCTCCAAGGTTGTTTTTTTCACAATACCTTGTTTCGAGCATAATACAATATAGTTATTATTGATATACTCTTCATCTTTCAAATTGAGGATGTTGATATAAGCCTTCACCTTATCATCCGGCTCGATATTCAATAAATTCTGGATAGCTCTACCCTTAGATTGTTTAGTTCCTTCCGGGATTTCCCATACTTTCAGCCAGAAACATTTTCCTTTTTCAGTGAAGAACAACATGGTGTTATGCATCGTGGCCATAATCATATGTTCAAGAAAATCTTCATCTCTCGTGGCAGATCCTTTCGAACCTACTCCCCCGCGATTTTGAACCTTGTATTCGGATAGCGGAGTCCGTTTGATATATCCCATGTGAGAAATAGTGATTACCATTTCTTCATCGGCATAAAAATCTTCCGGGTTGAATTCTTCAGAGGCATAAACGATGTCTGTTTTACGCTCATCGTTATATTGAGCTTTCACTTGAAGCAGTTCATCTTTAATAATTTGCATTCTCAATTTTAAACTAGCTAGAATTTCTTTCAAATGCTCGATCAATTTCATGATGTCGTCATACTCGGCTCTTAGCTTATCTTGCTCCAGACCTGTTAGTTGACGCAATCTCATTTCAACGATAGCACGAGCTTGTACCTCCGTCAAGGAGAAACGTTCAATCAAATTATTCTTTGCTTCCTCCGGAGTTTTAGATGCCCGGATAATCCGGATCACTTCGTCAATATGATCACTGGCAATGATCAAACCTTCCAGAATGTGAGCCCGATCTTCCGCTTGCTTTAATTCAAATTGAGTACGCCGTGTAATGACATCATGACGATGTTCCACGAATAACCGGATCAAGTCCTTCAAATTCAACAAACGGGGTCTACCTCCCACGAGTGCGATGTTGTTCACCCCAAAAGAAGTTTGAAGAGCCGTATGTTTTAATAATGTATTCAGAACGACATTGGCAATGGCATCTTTTTTCAAATCAATAACGATACGCATACCGCTACGGTCGGACTCGTCATTAATATTAGAGATTCCATCTATTTTTTTCTCGTTCACCAGATCAGCAATGCGAGAAATCAATTCTGCTTTGTTGACCATATAAGGAATTTCGTGGACGATCAGTTTTTCCCGGCCATGAGGAGTTGTCTCCACGGATGTTTTCGAACGAACAACCACACGGCCTCTTCCCGTGTGATATGCCTCTTTCACCCCGGCATACCCGTAAATTGTTCCTCCCGTGGGGAAATCCGGTGCTTTTATGATCCGGATCAAGTCATCTATTTCAATATCCCGGTCATCAATATAAGCACAAATAGCATCGATCGTGTCACGCAGATTGTGAGGAGGCATATTAGTAGCCATACCAACCGCGATACCAGACGCACCATTCACGAGTAACAAAGGAATTCTGGTGGGTAGAACGCTGGGTTCTTTTAATGATTCGTCGAAGTTCGGAATCATGTCCACGGTATCCTTATCCAAATCCACCAATGTGTCCTCGGTTACCTTCATCAAACGAGCCTCTGTATAACGCATTGCTGCGGGGCTATCTCCATCCACGGAACCGAAGTTTCCTTGTCCGTCAACCAACGGATAACGCAAAGACCAACTTTGGGCCATACGTACCATCGCCATGTAAACCGAGCTATCACCATGAGGGTGGTACTTTCCGAGTACCTCTCCGACAATTCTCGCTGACTTTTTGAATGGTTTACCAGACGTAACACCCAATTCGCTCATTCCATATAATACCCTTCTCTGTACCGGTTTCAAACCGTCCCTAACATCAGGTAATGCACGCGACACAATCACCGACATTGAATAGTCAATGTACGAAGATTTCATCTCCTCCTCGATGTTGATCTTGATAATTTTTTCTCCGACGTTTTCCATTTATAATATTAAATTACACTATTAACGCATTGTTTTATAGGGTATTATTCTAAATTTCACCCCTATATTACTAAAATCCCACAAATGTAATAAAAACAGTGGATTAACGGAAATTTTAAGTCCTTTTTTATTCACATTCACTCTTGCCTTTCAGCAAGCATTTAACAAAAAGGAAAACGGAGCGGGCAATAAGATTTTAGAACTCAAATGATAACATATCATGAGCCAGTTGTATATTTTCAGGTAATTCCCGCGAGACCTCTTCGTGCAATCCCATCTGATGACCGATATGCGTGATGTAGGCCTGTTTCACGTGTAAGGTTTTCACCACATCAATAGCCTGATCCAGTGTAAAATGAGAAAGGTGAACTTCTTTACGCAAAGCATTAATCACCATATATTCGACGCCTTCCAGTTTTTTCATACTTGCCTCCGATATGAAATTCGCATCTGTGATATAAGCGAAGTTATCAATACGAAATGCCGTCACGGGGAGCTTGTAGTGCATCACCGTAATAGGTTCTATTTTAATCTCCCCAATCCAGAATGGTTCTTCATCTATCACGTGAATATTCATCTCAGGTACACCGGGATAACGGAATGCTGCGAAAGCGTAGTCATAATCCTTACTGATAACGTCTTTCGTTCTCTGGTTACAGTAGATGTCGACCTCGCCATTTTTGACCCAGTTAAAAGCCCGAATATCGTCCAGTCCCCCGATATGGTCTTTGTGTTCATGTGTCAGCAGCAAAGCGGTCACGTCCTTTACACCCGCCCGTAGCATCTGTGTCCGGAAATCAGGTCCCGCGTCTATAATTAGTTTTTTATCCCCAATATCAATCATGGCAGAACTCCTTAAACGCTTGTCATTCTCATCCGTAGATTGACAAACAGGACATTCGCAAGCAATAACGGGAACCCCTTGTGAAGTTCCACTTCCTAAAATTGTTACTCTCATCTGTTGAAGACTGAAAAATAATTATATTCTGACATCGAAAATTCCATACAGAACGTTTTATTGTGTCATGCAAAAATAATAAGATTCGGAATAATCCTGTATATTTGCCCCAAACATTTTATTATGGGAAAATTATATTTGATCCCCAATTTACTTGGGGAGACACCGATAGAGCGGGTTATTCCTGATGATGTAATTCATATCATTAAGAATATCAAAGTTTTTGCAACTGAAAACGTGAAAAATACCCGTCGTTATTTAAAGAAAATAGATAAAGCGATAAATATTGATGAACTCGTTTTTTTAGACCTCAATGAACATTCGGATATAAAAGATATTGAAACCTATCTCCCCTATCTGGCCAATCAAGATATGGGGATTATCTCCGAGGCCGGATGCCCCGGTATTGCAGATCCGGGAGCTGAATTGGTGGCATTAGCCCATAAACACGATTATCAGGTAATTCCTTTAGTGGGCCCCTCTTCTATTTTATTGGCTCTAATAGCCTCCGGGGCTAACGGGCAAAACTTCTCGTTTAATGGTTATTTACCCATTGCTAAGCCGGAACGCATTAAAACATTGAAAGCTTACGAGAAACAATCTGCCGCAGAGAACCGGACACAATTGTTTATAGAGACCCCCTATCGGAACGTGCAATTATTCGAGGATATGATAGCCACCTTGTCCCCCACGACACGCCTCACGATAGCCTGTGATATTACGACAGAAAATGAATACATAAAAACCATGTTAATAAAGGATTGGAAACACGTGAAACCGGATATAAATAAACGTCCGACGATTTTCGTGTTATATGCCCGATCATTCTAAACCTTTTATTTGTCATGAAAACCTACAAGAGAGTATTATCTATAGCCGGTTCCGATAGCGGTGGTGGAGCCGGAGTTCAAGCAGACTTAAAAGCGATCTCCGCCTGCGGGTGTTTCGCCATGACTGCCATTACAGCCGTGACAGCTCAAAATACATTAGGTGTAAGAGCCATTGAATCTCTTCCTGTGAATGTCATAGAGGCCCAGATTAGGGCTTGTTTAGACGATATTGGCGTGGATGCGGTAAAAATTGGTATGTTACATTCCGTGGAAGTGATTCAAGCCGTCACGAGAGTATTAGCCGATTACCCGATCAAGCACATTGTCGTGGACCCGGTAATGGTGGCAACCTCTGGCGATCTGCTTGTGCAGCAAGAGGCCATTGCCGTGATGCAAAAGGAATTATTCCCGTTGGCTACCGTGATCACTCCCAATCTTTACGAGATAGAGATTCTCTCCGGAAAGAAAATACGCTCTCAGGAAGATTTATATCTTTCCATTCCTGCATTGAAAAATATCGGCGCTCGCAATGTCTTATTAAAAGCCGGACACTTGGAATGTGAAGAGATAACAGATGTTTTAATTGATTGTGAGAATGATTTGGAATATCGTTATCCAGCGAAGAAAATAATCACCCCGAACACGCACGGTACCGGATGCTCTTTATCATCCTCCGTGGCCTCCTATTTAGCCCATGATTTTCCCTTGAACATCGCCGTGGAAAAAGCCTTGAATTATCTGCATGGGGCCATTGAAACGGCAGCCGGGTACCAAATAGGGCATGGACATGGAGCCATTCATCATTTTTACAAGTGGTGGTGAGCCGTTCAAGTATGCTCGTTTATAGGTAAAACCCTAGTATAACTTTGTTATAACCCATAGATAAGGGTAAATCTAACAATAAAGCCGCCTCTATCAGTTAGAGACGGCTTTTTTCCTAATATAGTGTGATTGTCAATGTGTTTTAAACCAACGGAAGACATTCCGTACCGTTTTATCCAGAACAAGAGGATCTTCAAAATATTGTGCATGAGTAACGGAACCTTCCCATATAGCTAATTTTTCCTCCGCGCAGATCGTGTCGTACACGCGTTGAGCAGATTGATACTCCTTTTCGTTTTCTCTTCCGTGAATAACGATTGTCGGGATTTTTACCCGGGATGCCTCTTTGCGTTTGTAGCATCCTGCCACTAAAGCGATCGCTTTCAGTCGTTTTTCCACTTCTGTACTGGCCAGAACTTCATTCGTTCCGTTACATATTCCCATGGCGTACATTTTATTCGGGTCAACTTCATCTTTCAAGCTCAAATAATCAATGGCTGCTTTCACATTCTGAGTTTCCTCCATTCCTAAAACAACAAAACCATAGTTTGCCAATTGCGTGGCATATTGTAATAATACCGTGTTATTCGAGGCATCTTTGGGGCCTAAAACAAGTATTGCCGGTTTTTTACCTTTTTCTTGCGGATTACACAACCAGCCTTTACTATCAATTCCTCTATCTGATAAAGTGACGTCTTCGCATCTATAAGTTCTCATACAATTCTCCGTGTTAAATTCAATTTCGAGTGTTGTTACGGGAACTTACAAGGTAAAGTTACATGAAATACATATAAAAAATGTATTATTTTACTAACAAAAAGAGATCGTCTAAGTCTTGACGATCTCTTTAATATTATAAAAGCAATCTATGATAGATTACTTGAAATAACGATTGTATAATCCCTCGAAACCTTTACCGTGACGAGCTTCATCCTTACACATTTCATGAACAGTATCGTGGATAGCATCCAAATCCAATTTTTTAGCCAAGGTTGCAATACGTTTTTTATCCTCGCAAGCACCAGCCTCTGCTTCCATACGCTTTTTCAAGTTCGTTTTGGTATCCCAAACACATTCTCCTAATAATTCTGCAAATTTAGCCGCATGTTCTGCCTCTTCCCAAGCGTAACGTTTGAAAGCCTCTGCAATCTCCGGATAGCCTTCACGATCTGCCTGACGACTCATAGCCAAATACATCCCGACTTCTGAACATTCCCCGTTGAAATGCGCTCTCAATCCTTCAAGAACTTCAGGATCAACCCCTTTTGCTACACCAAGACGATGTTCGTCTACGAACGTCAAAGCACCTTCGGTTTCAACTAATTCTTTGAACTTGCTTTTCGGTTGTTTACATTGCGGACAAATTTCCGGAGCTTCATCTCCTTCATGAACGTAACCACATACAGTACAGATAAATTTTTTCATAACGCACTTTTTAAATGTTATAATAATATGTTTTTTCTTTTCTCTTCGGTGCATTTTTTACAATACCCCTTGTAATAAAGATGAATTTCTGTGATGATTAATTCCCCTACTCCTTCTAATTGTATCGCTTCTTGATTCTCAATCGGAAGATCATACACGCAACCGCACCCCAAACACATGAAATGAGCATGACTTGACGTGTCAATGTCAAAACGCACGTTTTTTTCATCAATCACGAGAGCTTTCACCGCACCCTGTTCCGTGAACAATTTCATCGTGTTATATATTGTCGTTTTAGACAACGTGGGCATGGTCGGATATAAAGCATTGTAAATTTCGTCAGCTGTCGGATGTACCCGGTGTACCATCAAATAATCCATAATTGCTATCCTTTGCATAGATGGTTTGATGTTATACTTAAGTAAATATTCCCGTGTTCCTTGAACTGTATTCATTATTTATTTGTAATTGTTACAATTTTATATCGAGTGCAAATATCGTCATCTTTTTTATAAATGCAACATTCCGGATTGTATTTTGTAAAAATTTAGAATAATTCTAATTAGTAATGTTCCCAATGAATTTTGGTTATCTCTATTCAATTATTTTATAGATTTGCACCATGTTTTTCATCGGACCATCGGTAAACATATTCGTCTATTTGCTTGTTTCAGCGTTCTTTGTGATATGTTTCTATTCACAAACTGAAATAAGACCCCCGGAAGCTATTCCGGGACAGGAAAGAATTATAGAATACCGGATCGGGAAAAACGAGACATACTATTGCCAGACGATGGAAGACGAGGAGATTATTTCCTCTCCAAACACTCCTTATTCAAAAATAACAGACGATCGATCGAGAACCAAGCAAGCTACCTATCTTGCTGCCTATGACGATCCTAACCTTGTTTCATTAGCACTAAGGGCCCCGCCTGTTAGCCTCTTGTTGTAATCCTTTAGAGGAAAGAGTGAAATATTTTACGGGATATATTAATTAAAAACAACATCAAATGCGGATAATATATAGCATTCTGCTATTGACATTTATCTCCGGGCATTTGTTCGCACAGCGATCCGAGACCGTGCAGACAAATGACTCTACATTCAGTGTCATCAAACAATTAAAAGAAGTCGTCATCACGGCTGAAAAAAGGGAATTATCCATTAGCGAGATTCCTGTTGCTCTCAGCGTGATTAGTGGGAAAAACTTGTTGAACGAGAATAATCCGGATCTTCGGAACCTGTCAGGAATCGTTCCGAATTTTTACATGCAGGAAGGAGGCTTGAAACTATCAACACCGCTCTATGTTCGCGGAATTGGAACGGTATCCGGGACCCCACCCGTCGGTTTGTACGTGGATGGTGTCCCGATCTTTGACAAAAATGCCTTCATATTTGATTTGTATGACATCAAGCAAATAGAAGTACTGCGAGGTCCTCAGACAACCCTGTACGGTCGGAATAGTATCATCGGTTTGATTAATATCCGAACAAATCCTCCTGCGACAAAGTTTTCGTTGCAGGCAAAAGCAGGAGTTTCCAGCTATAACTCCCAGAATTACATGGTTATGGCTAATTTGCCTATAAACAAAGTTCTATATAACAAATTATCTTTTGCTTATAATCGCACGGACGGGTATTTCAAGAATGATTTTACTGGTGGGAAATCGAACAAATCGGATTCATACGATCTTCGTTACCAAGGAAGCGTGTTCACGGATGCAACATGGAAGGTCGCGTTTGGTCTGAACTATAATCATAGTTTTGATGATGGCTACGCTTATCATGCCGTTGATTCTTTAAAAGTACACCGCTACCGGGTCAATTATAATGCGGATGCATCCTATAAACGGGATTTATTGTCCACGTACATTGACATTCAGAAACATTTTTCTCAAACCCTGTTGAACTGGATCACTTCCTATTCCCGGGCTAAAGATAAACAGGTTTTGGATGCTGATTTCACGTATCATGATGTATTCCAAAATGGTAAGAAATCGAAACAGGATCTGATCACGCAAGAGATCAATTACCAGTCCTCCCAAGGCGAGAGAATCGATTGGACAATAGGAACATTTGGTTTTTACAAAGACTTGGCGAATGACTATTTGGCCACTTTTGGCTCGGAACGTCACTTGTTGCTCCCACTGGATCTGGATCAAGCATCGTACTACAATAACACCTCTACTTGGGGAATTGCCGGATACGGGCAAGTTACCGTGAAAAATCTCTTGCCGGGGATGTTCGTCACTGCCGGAATCAGGTATGATTACGAGAAAGCGTCTCTCTCCTACCGGGATAGTTTGTTATTTCACGGGGCAAGCCAGTTCACCGGTTATCATGATTGGGACGAAAAACATTCTTACGCGGCTTGGTTGCCCAAATTCTCCATTCTACAAAAATGGAACGAGCAGTTATCCACCTACTTGAACATATCTAAAGGATATAAAGCCGGTGGGTACAATATCATTTCGAATGAAATGACCACGCAGGTTGTAGAACTGGAATATGGTAAAGAATCTTTGTGGAATTACGAACTTGGAGCTAAATACTTTAGTGCCAACGGACGGTTTAACATGAATGGGGCGCTTTTTTATATTGATTGGAAAGACCAGCAAATTTTTGTCATGGAGATGATGGGGCCGATTATTAAAAATGCGGGAGACGCCCGCAGTATTGGAGCGGAAATTGATTTAAGCTGGGAATGTCTGCCACGATTGGTTTATTTCCTTTCCTCAGGATATAGTAATTCGGAATGCTACCACCACTTAACCAAGGAATACGAGGGGAATAAAATTGTCATGGCCCCGGAATTCACGATGAACACAGGGGTAGCGTACTCCAAAGCAATCAAGTTCTCATTATTCAAATCTTTCACAGCAACCACGTCTGTTACCGGTTTCGGGACCCAATATTTTGATGAGGCGAACACCATGAAACAAGATCCTTATTTCCTTTGGAACATGGATTTGGGCATTTCCGGTAAACACATCGATTTCCACGTGTGGGGTAAGAACATTTTGGATAAAAGTTTCTTTTGCTACATGTTCAACAGCCCCGTGGGCAAGAATTTACCAGAATACATGAAATCCGGGCAATCTGGGGCTCCCTCTCGATTCGGGGCATCTATAACAATAAAACTATAAACACATTTTAAATTTATCTAGATATGAAAAACAAATTAATTTACTTGATCTCTGTACTATTTGTGGCAGTTGCATGTTTCTCTTGTAGCGATGATGATGATGATAATAACGATAAAGACCTTATCGGGACTTGGAATTATACAAAAAAGACAAGTGATATTCATTTTAAATTTGAGTATAATGGCGATGAGATCAGTTTTCCCGAAGGATTGATTCCATCAGGGGTTATCCCAGAAGGAATACCGGGAATTAGCGAAACAGGGATTAATGTTGCCATAATTAAAATGGCGTTGCCGGGAATTGCGAATAAATACATGTCTCTATATTTCCGAGGAATCAATTTTACATCTGAAACCGAAATGGAAATATTTATGACCATGAATGATCAGCCTGCAACTTTAAAGACGACTTACACTATTCAAAAAGATATTATAAAGGTCAGTACACAAAGTGATGGTTTTAAAGAATTGTTAGGTACAATTCCCGTGAAATCTATTGATTTGAATTACAAAATTGTAAATAATGAATTGACGGTATATTTAGGTACATCTTACGTGAAAACTCTTCTTGCAGCAGTTCCGCTTATTTTAAGCAGCGCAGAATTACCGGCTGAGCAACAGGCAATGATTAAAACTTTTGTTGAAACTTTTTCATCTAACCTAAAAACATTTGAATTCGGAGCTAAATTAAGCAAATAGAGTTTTCTATATACGTAGAACAAATACGGGTAGTTATCATTTTCACTACCCGTTTTATTTTTTTCATAGAAAGCAGTAACTTTATTCATATTTTATCGTATCCTTAGTATAGAATTTGTAAATTTAAAAGCAGTTTAATTTAAAACATAAGGATATGAAAACAGAAGAGTACAAAGAATTGGATGTGTTGATGTCATCAGAGGTTATAAATACAAAAGGTGAGGATAACAAATTTAAATTACCCCCTCTACCCTATAAAGAAAATGCGTTAGAACCTTATATCAGCGAACGTACTATCCAATATCACTACGGAAAACATCTCGCAACTTATATTACAAACCTGAATAATTTAATCGTGGGTACCGAATTCGAAAAAATGTGTTTAGAAGGTATCGTGATCAAATCCGAAGGTGGTATTTTCAATAATGCAGCACAAACATATAATCATATTTTCTATTTCGAGACTTTCCAAGCTCATCATGCAGCACAAGTCGCTCCGACAGGAAAAATAAAGGAATTGATTGATAAATCATTTGGAAGTTTCGATGCCTTCAAGGAAGCGTTTGCTAAAGCAGCCACCACCTTATTTGGTTCAGGATGGGCCTGGTTGGTTGTGGACAAAAAGGGGAAACTGGAAATCGTACAAACCGGTAATGCAGATACTCCACTGAAACATGGAAAGAAACCCGTGTTGACAATTGATGTCTGGGAACACGCTTACTATTTGGACACCCAAAACGCTCGTCCGAAATACATTGAAAATTATTGGAACATTATAAACTGGGACGTTGTAAACAAACGCTTAGGATAAAAGAAAATCGGGAGTTTTACTCCCGATTTTTTATTACTTAATGAATGATTACCATCTCGTCAATCAATCTTTGCGCTCCTGCATATTTATCAATGATAAACAGGACATAGCGAATATCAACAGCAATATTCCGACAAATCTCTGGGCTATATTGCATATCTGACATCACACCTTCCCAAGCACGGTCAAAGTTTAAACCGATCAAATTACCTTCTGCATCCAGAACCGGACTACCGGAATTACCGCCAGTCGTGTGATTCGTCGCGATAAAGCAAACAGGAACTTCCCCGTCTTGAGTGTAAGGGCCGAAATCCCGATTCTTGTACAAATCCCGTAATTTCTGGGGTACATCATAATCATAGATATTTGGATTATCCTTTTCCATGATACCTTTCAATGTCGTGTAGTGCGTGTAATAAACAGCGTCAGTTGCATGGTATCCGGCAACTTTTCCATATGCTACACGTAAGGTTGAATTCGCATCCGGATAGAATGTTTTATCGGGCTGCATCTCCATCAATCCGGCAATCCACAACCGATTCAATAATTTCAATTCATTTTCAATCCGGCTCAATTCGGGACGAATTTTATCCGCGTACAACGTGTAAATTCCGGTCGCTACTCCAAGAATCGGATCTTTTTCAATTTTCGTGATTGATTTCTCTGATAAATTGTCGATGAATTTCAGCAAATTATCCTTATGCGTGAATATTGATTTTTTAAACAAGTCGGCAGCATAACGATCGGGAGCGTTCAGTTTAGCATATTTCGGGCTCAAACGAACGACTGACGGTATCCATTGGTCTCCGACTTCCTCATTATTATACAACTTGAACATTTCGGTCAATATCCGTTGATCCGTGGTCACATCGTAATCTTTATAGAAGGCCTCAACGTAATTTTTCAAAGATGTTTTAAGCTGTTCCTTATCCGGAAATTTGTCATAGTTATCCAATACCTGTTCTATTTCACGGGCAAATTTTATGATTTCTGCACCTCCCAATCCGGCCTCCGAAGCATAAGCTGCAGCCAGAACATATTCTTTACGAGCGTCATATAACGCTTTGTAACGATCCGTCAAACCGATATACTCGGTTTTTCCATTACTTTTAGCCCAGTTGTTGAAATTATTTTCAAGAACTCTTTTATTATCAGCCGTTCTGAAACGATCCAATCCTTTAATCTCTCCCTGCCATTTTTTCCAAGCATTAGCAACACTTGCAGCTTTAGCAGCATATTTTATACGCAACAATTCATCCGACTCCATGGCGGCATTGATTACCGCCAATTTTGCTGTGCGGATTTTGATCTTATGCGGGTCTTCAACAGAAGCAATTTGATCTATCGCGTAAGAAGTCAGGTACTCGTTTGTCGTTCCGGGATAACCGAAAACCATAGTAAAATCACCTTCTTGCACCCCCCGTGCAGAAATCTTAAAGAATTTAGCCGGTTTATAAGGCACGTTCTTATCTGATATAGCTGCCGGCTCATTGTCCGGTCCCGCATAAATACGCAAAACGGAAAAATCACCCGTGTGACGCGGCCATGTCCAGTTATCCGTATCCCCTCCAAATTTACCGATAGCAGAATTCGGAGCCCCGACTAAACGAACATCCCGGAAGATTTTAAACACGGAAAGAAAATATTGATTTCCGTTAAAATACGGCTTTATATTAGCCGCCAGATTGGTTCCTTTAACAGCTTCCGCCTCCAATATCCGGCATATTTCATTCACCTTCTTCGTACGTTCGCTTTCAGACATCCCGGCATTCAATCCTGCATTGATTTTATCCGTGACATCCTCCATCCGAACTAAAATAGAAGCTGTTATCTTGGGATTAACCAACTCATCCGCCATGGATTGAGCCCAAAAACCATCCCGTAGATAGTTATGTTCCAAACTGGAATGAGCTTGGATCATGCCAAAAGAGCAGTGATGATTCGTAATCACCAATCCTTGATCACTCACGATCTCCCCGGTACAAAAGTGATGAAACGGAGAACCTTCATTACCCAGCCCGATAACGGCATCTTTCAATGAGGCTTGGTTGATGTCGTAAATATCCTCCGCTGTTAATTTAAAACCGGCTTTCTGCATATCTTCTATGTTGTATTTTTTCAACAACATGGGAATCCACATTCCCTCGTCAGCTAAACTTGGTAAAGTCAGCAGAATGAAAGCCAAAAAACATAATGTAATTTTTCTCATTTACTGGTATTTTTGAATGTTATTTATTGAAATTGTAATTTCCGCAAAGTTTCATATAATTTCTGTATCGGTAATCCCATCACGTTATAGAAAGAACCTTCTATACGCTCGATCCCGATGTACCCGATCCACTCCTGAATCCCGTAAGCTCCCGCTTTATCGAATGGCTTATACGTGTCCACGTAGAATTCAATCTCTTCATTTGATAAACGCTTGAAAAACACGTCTGTCCGTGAAGAGAAAGAAAGTTGTTCCGTACGAGTGGTTACGCTCACACCCGTTACCACTAGGTGACGATTTCCTGATAGCTCCTGTAACATCGAAATAGCCTCTTTCCGGTCAGCGGGTTTACCTAAAATCCGGTCATGAATACAAACTACCGTATCGGCTGTTATCAATACTTCATCAGCCTTTAGCTCCTCTCGAAAGGCTGAGGCCTTTACTTTCGATAAATATTCCGGTACATTCTCCCAATGGAGTTCTTGAGGATATTTTTCTTCAACATTTTTCAACCAGACTTCGAAGGTAAACCCAGCATCTTTCATCAATTGCTGTCTCCGTGGTGATGCGGAGGCCAATATTAATTTATAATTTTTAATAGAATGCATCATTCACACAACTTACAAAATACACTGACTCCTATGCACAAAACCATAATCAAACGAATCATTCGCAACTGGAATTTCATCTTGTCATTCTTCAATACCGCGTAGCCGTAAAACAAGTATGGTATAATCAAAGCTACAACAAAATAAATCCATACGATCAGGGTTCGTGTAAATCCGAATAACAAAAATAGGATCAACGATGTGATGGCAATCGTGATCAACCCGATGATCACCTTTCTCGTTGCCGGAATACCAAATTTTACAGGTAAAGTAACGATTCCATCAGCCCGGTCGCCATTTATACTATATATGTCCTTGTTGATCTCGTAGATCAGCATATTAATAAAAAGAAAATACGAGAAACATACTGTCCAGTAGAACACGTAGGCAAAACTAACGTGCGTTTTCAAAACGACATCCGAGTACACATCACTCAATAACGGGATTTCGAATGTAATCACGGTAAGCGGGATTAATCCGGCCAAGATAGCCACAACGATATTTCCCCAAATAAAACGTTTTTTTATCCGGGAGGAATAAAACCACAATACCAATGATATAATTAAAAATAAGAATACGATCTCAGCATGATGAGCTTCTCTCGCCAGATAATACGCGATTCCCACGGCCACAACATTCAAAATAGAATGTAGAATGATTGCAGCCCTGCGGCTAATGGTTTTCCCAACAATCACGGGTCTGTTTCCCGAAATACGGTCCGCCTTCGTGTCAAAATAATCATTTATGACATAAGCGGCCGACACCAGACAACACACGGCTATTACCAGTAACGAGAAATTGCTTTCCGGCATTTGCAGGGCAAAACCAGCTTTCTCCAGCACGGGCTGGACAACAAAGAAACGCATGGCATACATGGTAAATGCCGTGAATGCGATCGTTCGTAGGCGTATTAACTTGAGAATTTCCAACATCTTATTCTTTAACTTACATACATTTCACGTAGCATTGGGTATCCATCCATTCGCCTTTTGCTTTCAGTACTTGAGCCACGACATCCCGTACGCATCCAAGGCCCCCGGGCGTGTCAGAAATATAACGGGAAATGGCTTTGATCTCTTCGCACGCATCCGAAGGACATACCGGCATACCCACGATTTTCATCACGTTGTAGTCTGGTATATCATCTCCCATATACATCACATTTTCCGGGTTCAGATTATATTTTTGCAAGAACTCGTTCAACGCTTCAACTTTATTCGCCACGCCAAGATACACGTCCTTCACACCCAATTTCTCAAAACGTTCTCTTACCCCGGGAGCCTGCCCCCCGGAAATGATACAAACCGGGTATCCCTTCTTCGTGCAGTACATCATGGCATAACCATCTTTCGTACAGGATGTACGAATCAAGTCTCCTTCCGGTGTTATATTCATTTCATGACGTGAAAAAACTCCATCTACATCGAAAGCAAAAGCTTCTACCTTCTTTAATTCCTCTTTGAATAATTTCATAGCGTTCGTATTTATCTAATTTACCACAATGTGGGCATATCTATTATATCTTGCGAGATCTTTTGATCCCCCGTCTCTTCTTTATCTTGCGTTTCCTTTATTCCTTCCGACAATATCGTGTATATTTTCAGCAAATCTTTGTCATTCTTCAACATATTCTTATGCATATTCATGATACTCTCGTCCCCCCGCTTGGCCGGTCCGGTTTGAGCCTCTTCCGGATTAAGGAGCATCACTTTATGTGCCGTCTCGAAAATCAAAGGACGTAACATAGCAAAAGATAGTCCTTTGTTTTCTAGCAATTTGCCTGCCACTTGATACAAATAATTAGGGAAATTACAGGCAAAAACTGCAGCCAGATGCAATTCTTTACGCTGGACCGAGTCTATCTCGTATATTTTATCCGACAACTTTTCCGCAAACTTTTTAATTCGTTCCTTCACGGGCCCCGTGTTTCCCTCCACACATAGCGGGATCTCCCTGAAATCCAGTTCCCGTTTCTTAGAAAAGGTTTGTACCGGATAAATCACCCCGTAGTGTTGGGAACATGATTTGAATACATCCATCGGTTGACTTCCTGAAGTGTGTAGAATCAACGCATCATCTGGTATCCTAATAGCCTTAATAATAGATGGTAAAATATCATCACTTACACAAAAAATATAAATATCTCCATCCGGATACACCTCATTTACTTCAGCCGTGTAAGATATTCCCGTCTTCATTCCCAGTTGCCGGGCAGAATCAAGCGTACGACTATAAATCTGACATAAATTCTCTCCCGCTTTTAAAAGGGCTCCCGCCAGATGATGAGCGACATTCCCAGCCCCGATCAATATGATTTTATCTTGTTGTTCCATGTATTAGTAAGCAATATTTTTAGGAGATAATACCCCGTTTTTAATAGCTTCTAAAAGACGTTCACTCGCCTTGTGAATGTCTTCATTGAAAACTTCGGAAATTAAAACTAATTTGCCATCGATTATTTGTAAATGTTTATATCCGTTCTTATTGTCCGCTTGATTCAATAATATCAAATCATTCCCGGGAATGAACGTGTGAGTCATTTGGTTGCGAAGTTTATCATACAAAAAACCATTATCATTTAACAACCGATAACGCCCGCCGAATAACTTCTTTACCCCAAGAGAAAAACGTTTGGCCGACTGCCCTTTGGCTTTCATGGGTTTATTATCTAAAAAACTTCCCAGAACCTCAATCGCTTGCCCCATGATGACAAATTGCATATATGACAAGCCCACGCCCTGCAACTTAGTAATTTCATCCACAATCACTTCACGTATGAAATGCTCTATCCGTTCTATTTGCTCTTGTGTTTCCATATATCAGCCAAAAATAGCGCAAATTATCGAAAGTAACAAGTCCCATTTTCTCTCTCTAAAATTTCTGAACATTTCCGGTTATATAATCGTTTTAAAGCATAAATTCGCGACACATAAAAGGAGATAAATTATGATGTTATTTAATAATAAACCCATCGATAACAAGGAATATTCCGAAGACATCCTAAATGAAGGACTTAGTATATATGAAGTATGCCGGGTTTTTAGAGGCAAAGTTATATTTTTAAACGACAACCTTTTACGACTTGACAATTCAATAAAAAAATCAAATATTGCCATTGATTTGAATTCATTACACGTGGCAGACCAATTAAACCGATTGATTCAACTTGAAAATATCAAGGAAGGAAACATTAAATACGTACTTCGGGTTACCCCGACGGGAATCGAACAATATGTCTATCAGATAAAACATTCCTACCCGTCGGAAGAAGCTTATCAACATGGAGTGGATACGGTTACTTGCCATGCTGTCCGTGAGAATGCCGAAGTGAAATATGTCAATTCTGGATTACGGGAAATGACCAACAAGATCATTCAGGAACAAGGAGTTGCTGAAGTTTTATTAATCGATCAAGATAACTGTGTGACAGAAGGTTCTCGTTCAAATGTATTCTTTATCCGGGATAACGTGTTTTACACGGCTCCTCTTCCCCATGTTTTGCCGGGAACCAGTCGGAAACGGGTATTAAATATCTGTCAGGAAGACGGGTTGACCGTGGTGGAACAAAGAGTGAATTACAAAGACATTGCCTCCTATCAAGCAGCCTTTATAACGGGGACTTCCCCACTTGTGTTGCCCATCGCTCATATAGACGGAATAGCTTTCGACCCGCACCACCCATTGCTGGTGAAAGTTATGGAACACTACTTCAATTTATTAAGTAAGAATTTTTAAAGGTGTTTCACATCTGATCTCTTTGAATAAAAATGTATTTTTATTAATATTGCAAGCGTAATATTCCATCTCAAAAGAATATTACGCTTTTTCCTTTAGATTGCAGATGTAATGAAATATATTATACTAATTATACTATTCTTTTTAGTTATCAGTTTCAGACCTTGGAATTCTTTCACGAAAGAAATTCAGGTTGAAAAAGATTCTATTCCCCAAGACACGCTTGCCGTAGCGGTACATGATTTATTCACGAATGAATATTCTGATCTAGTTGAAACCAAGCGTTTAGATCAAACGATTGAACGTTTTATGAATCAGTGGGAAATAAAAGGGGCTTCCCTCGCGATCATGAAAGATGGGAAACTGATTTATAGCAAGGGATATGGGTATGCCGACGAAGAAAATGAGGTGAAAACCGATGTGAACCACATCTTCCGAATTGCCTCGGTTTCCAAACTAATCACGGCGGCAGGAATCATGAAATTAGTTGAAAACGGGATTCTATCCTTGGATGATAAAGTATTTGGCGAGGAAGGTATTTTAAGTGACACGACACTTTATGCCCCGATAAAAGATAAACGGGTGAATAATATCACCGTGGAAAATCTTCTACGCCATCAGGGGGGATTCACCAATCGTGCAGGAGACCCCATGTTCTGCCCGGTAGATATCGCAGAAAAAATGAATGTTCCGGCACCAGCCGACTTGAATACCATCATTAAATTTGTTTTATCTCGACGTTTAGGCTTCACACCGGGGACAAGCACATGTTATTCAAACGTGGGTTATGGAATATTATCAAGGGTAATAGAAAAAGTTTCAGGAAAAAACTACGAAGAATTTATTCAAGACAGCATACTCATTCCTGCCGGGTGTTACGATATGCACTTGGCCCATAATCTGGATAAAGACCGATATTTCAACGAGGTCAGGTATTACGAACAATCAGACGCAGACCTGATCCGTTCATGCGATGGGCGGGACACGCTAGTATATCGCAGTAACGGGGGAAACAATATCGAGGCTCTTTACGGTGCCGGTGGCTGGGTAGCTTCCCCGACGGAATTATTACGTTTCCTTTCTGCCATAGACGCTGACGATTCATATCCGGATATATTGACAAAAGAAAGCGTGGAGACCATGACGAAATGTGTGAAAAATGCTTTGCCTCTTGGTTGGATGAACACGAACAATCAAGGTGATTGGTGGCGTTCCGGTACTTTGGCGGGAACCAGTGCCATGTTGAAACGTCAACGGGACGGGTTCTGTTGGGCATTTATCACAAACACGAGCAATTGGACCGGACCTCGTTTTCCTCATAAGATTGAAGGTATGATGGCTCGTGCCATGGATCGGGTAAAAGAATGGCCGGACAGAAATCTGTTTGATCCTGATTACTGCAAGGCTTTCGAAGACGGGAAAAAATTGCTGGCCAATGAAAAAGGAGTCCAAGCACATCCCGTGCATCCTGACAATATCTAACCATGAACCTCATAAACAACCGTAATATTCTTCTAGCTCCTAACTCATTCAAGGGAAGTCTGGATGCTTTCGAGTTTTGTCGAATCCTAGCCTCTGAATTAGAGGAATGTGGATTTCATACGATCTCTCTTCCATTAGGAGATGGCGGTGATGGAACAGCCCGAATTGTGGCACATTACCTTCATGCACACCCTATCAAGACGAAAACGGTAGATGCCTTGGGACGTGAGCATTTTGCCTCGTATTACTTAAAAGACAACACGGCTATCATTGAATTAGCCGAAGCTTGTGGTCTGAAACATTTGAAACGAGAGGAATATGACATCTTGAACACGAACACGGCAGGATTCGGTGTTTTAATCAATCACGCCCTCTCGCAAGGAGCGAACAATTTGATTCTGTGTGTTGGAGGAAGTGCCAGCGTGGATGGAGGAACAGGGGCTCTGCGAGAAATGGGATTGACAATTGTCAATAACTCTCTGAACAGAAATTATATTACAGGTATTAAGGATATTAATATCGAATTATTGCAGCAAAGGTTTAAAGGAATCCACATTACAATACTATGTGATGTTGATAATTCTATTTGTGGACCGGAAGGTGCAGCCGCTGTGTTTGCCCCGCAAAAAGGAGCATCACCAGAACAAGTTGTCATGCTTGATAATCAATTGTGCCTTTGGAGTGCTTTATTAAAACAGCATACAGGTAAAGATGTAACCCGGTTGAAACATGGAGGTGCCGCAGGTGGAATCACGGCAGCCATGCACGCTTTACTAAATGCACAACTTATTTCGGGTTCCGAATATTGCCTGACTCTCTCCCATTTCCACGACAATCTTTTACAAGCCGGAATTGTTATCACCGGAGAAGGAAAAATTGATATCCAGTCCTTTTATGGCAAAATTCCGGGAACAGTTGCAACCTTATGTTTGCAACAAAACGTTCCGGTTTATGCCGTTGTCGGATTGGCAGAAAAACAGGTCCTTACCCGTTTCGATAAAGTATTCACGATGAGCCAGTATGCCCGTTCTATTCAAGATTCTATAAAAAATGCCCCGTACTACCTAAAGATCATTGCTCAAGCCATTGTTGATACCCTTTATTCATCCGCTTATTCGGATTGATTCTCTATTATAAATAAATTATCACTTTTTCTTTGAGTTTTGCTTACAATTTATAAATTTTGCAGCCTCATAACGTGCGAAAAAGAATAATTATTAATATTTAAAATAACAATTAAAACTATGTCATTTAAAATTCTTGCGATCAATCCGGGATCAACTTCCACGAAAATTGCAATCTTTGAAGATGAAACAGAGAAATTTGTAAAGAACATCAAACATTCCGCAGAGGAAATTGCGAAATTCGATAGCGTGGCTTCACAATTCCAATTCCGGAAAGATATTATTCTTTCTGAACTGAAGGATGCCGGATTTAATATTAACGAGATCAACGCGATCGTTGGAAGAGGTGGTTTAGTTAAACCTATCGAATCCGGTGTGTATGAGGTAAATGAAGCTTTAATTAACGACTTGAATAATCCTCCTCTTGGCGAACATGCCTCCAATTTAGGTGGTCTGATCGCAAACGATATCGCAAAATCTCTTAACAACGGAACAAAAGCTTATATTGCAGATCCCGTAGTAGTAGATGAGTTGCAAGAGGTAGCTCGTTTGACCGGACATCCTGATTTCACAAGAGTATCAATCTTCCATGCCTTGAATCAAAAAGCAATAGCACGGACTTATGCAAAAGAAATTGGGAAGAAATACGAAGATATAAACTTGATTATTGCGCATCTTGGTGGAGGCGTTTCTGTTGGAGCGCATGATCACGGACGGGTAATTGACGTGAATAATGCTTTGGATGGTGATGGTCCTTTTTCACCGGAACGTTCAGGAAGTCTTCCTACCGGTCAGTTGGTAAAACTATGTTTCAGCGGTAAGAAAACCGAAGCAGAAATCAAGAAAATGTTGAAAGGTGCAGGCGGATTAGTGGCTTATCTTGGAACAAACGATGCTTACGAAGTAGAAATAAAGGCAAAAGAAGACCCGAAATATAAATTGGTACAAGATGCCATGTCTTACCAAGTAGGTAAAGCTATTGGTGAAATGGCTGCCGTGCTAAAAGGTAAAGTTGATGGTATCCTGTTAACCGGAGGAATCGCTCACAACCCCTTCTTGGTTGACTACGTGAAAGAGATGGTTGGATTTATCGCTCCGATAAAAGTATATGCCGGAGAAGATGAAATGAGAGCATTAGCCATGAACGGACTGATGGTTCTTCGCGGAGAACTTTCTGGAAAAATCTACAAGTAATAATTTAGGATTAGTAATAGATTACAAGTGACTGGTTAATAAATTTAGCCAGTCATTTTTTATTGAGTACGGGAATCCAAGGAACACTCTAATGGCTCTAAAGAAGTATCTTTGCATATTTTTTTGTAGTTTTGTAACGATACAAAATATAAATAACAAAAATGAAAGATACCATTTATTCGTTCAAAATGTTGAGCTTGTTAATAGTCCTTGCATTTTCAAATTATAGCATAGCTCAAGAAGTATCCTTGAAAAAACAGGATGTAAAAACAAAAGAAAAAATCACGACCCATTTCTCCGGTCACCTGTCAGGTAATGCTGATGCCTATAAAGACAAAAGCACACTCAAATCAACTGATGTGAAAAAGATGCAGCAAATCGTGTGGGATGCATGGAAGGAGGCAAATAACAAATTCTCCGAGCAGAAACTGATTAATCTTGATAAACTGGAAAAAGCAAATTCAGGAAAATGGACTCTCCCACAGGAACTGGAACCCAATGCAATCATGCCGTATTACTGGGGTTACAAGGGGGATGCAGAACCGGAAGGAGGTTTCCCATTATATCTATACACGCATGGTTCTGGAGATAAAGCCAGTGAATGGAGAACGGGAATCAACATATGTCAAAAGTTCGATGATGCTCCATCGGTTTACTTCATACCTCAGATCCCCAACATGGGCGATTACTATCGTTGGTGGCAAAAGGCAAAGCAATTTGCTTGGGAAAAGATGTTACGTTTAGCTTTCGTATCCGGAAAAATAAATCCCAATAAAGTTTACTTTTTCGGAATATCAGAAGGCGGATACGGTAGTCAACGGTTAGCATCATTTTATGCGGATTATCTGGCTGCAGCAGGCCCGATGGCTGGAGGGGAACCTCTGAAGAATGCACCCGTTGAAAATTGCAGAAACATCGCCTTCTCCCTGTTAACAGGAGCAAACGACAGGGGATTTTACAGGAATAAGCTTACGCAACGCACGAAAGATGCGTTTGATAAATTAGAAAAAGCCAACCCGGGTCATTATATCCATCGTATAGAACTTATTCCCGGTATGGGACACGGTATAGATTACAAGCTTACAACTCCTTGGTTGAAACAATATACCCGGAATCCCTATCCCAAGCATGTAAGTTGGGAGAACTTTGAAATGGATGGTTTATACCGTAATGGATTCTACAACTTATTTGTTGAAGAACGTTCTAATGATGATACGAAATCCAGAACCCATTATGAAATGGATATACAAGAGAATAATATTTCCTTAAAGGTTGATTTAGTTACTTATAAAGCAACAGAAATTGATCCGAACTGGGGTATCGAACTGGATTTTGAAAAGAGCTATCAACCCGCAACAAAAGGGAAAGTAATCATTTACTTGAATGATCAACTGGTAGATCTAGACAAGGAAATTACATTGGTAGTAAATGGAAAAGAGGCTTTCAAGGGAAAAGTTAAACCACAACTTAAAAACATGGTGAACAGTTGTGCTGCATTTTTCGACCCGGAAAGAATTTATCCGGCTGCAATAGAAGTAAATATTGCAGATTTACAGTAATATCGGAATATACGATTAAAAATCCCCAAGACTCTAACTCTTGGGGATTTTTAATATGTGTCCTAAAGTATTTCATTAACCCAACATCCTGACACAATTTTCCACCATTAGCGCAATACCCGCTTTCATAGCATTCTCGTCGGGAGCCATTCTCGGATTGTGAAGTGGAGGCATACTCTCCTGTTCCAGCGGACAAACACCCAAGACCCAGAATACTCCCGGAATCTTCTCCAAGTAAATGGCAAAATCTTCTCCTAAGGTAAGATGATCCATTGGGATCACATTGTGTTCTCCCAGTAAATCTGTTGCATTTTTCTTCACAAATTCTGTCAAACTCTTATCATTCACCAACACGGGCAATCCATTCCAAGTTTTATCCAAATGGAATGTGCAATCGTATAAATCACAAATGGTGTTTGATTTTTCCTCGATTAACTCGAATATCTTATATCGTAAAGAGTTATCGTGTGTCCGAACTGTTCCCAACACGTCTACCCGATCCGGAATTACGTTATTACACGTGCCACCATGAATAGACGTGATCGAAAGAACCGCCGGGATCAACGGATCTCGAAATTTAGTAATTAACGTCTGGTAAAATTGTATCAAGCAAGCCGTGGCCAATATGGGATCCGAACCCATGTGTGGCATGGCAGCATGAGTACCTTTACCTTCCACGGAAAAAATAATATTATCTGAAGAGGCGAAAAAGGCCCCGGGACGAATTCCGATAGTTCCGGTCGGAAGGTTCGGGAAAACGTGTTGTCCGAATATAGCTTGCGGAACGGGTTCTTTTAAAAGTTCGGGAAGTAATAAACGAGCCCCTCCCGGACGTTTCTCTTCACTGGGTTGAAAAACAATTTTTATTGTTCCCTGTAATTTGTCTTCTCCGGATTTAAGAACAAGTGCAGCCCCTAAAACCATAGCCATGTGCATATCATGCCCACAAGCATGCATCATGTCTTCATTTTGAGAGCAATAGGATAATCCTGTCTCTTCCTTGACTTTCAGAGCATCCATATCAGCCCGGATTGCGATACATTTCTCTCCTTTCCCCACGGTTGCAATTAATCCCGTCCCCACTTTTTGGTACGGGATTCCATTCTGTTCCAGTACTTCCGCAATATAGCGTTGTGTCTCCACTTCTTGCATGGCGAATTCCGGATGTTGATGAAAATAACGCCGGAATTCAACAGCCAAAGGGTAAATCTCTTCTATTCCTATCATTTTATGCTATAATCTAATTTAAGAATCAACTCTTAAAGGTTGTTTTCACGATTATTCTTTCACGTGTATCAGTACATTCGACACAATTGCCGTCAAACCTCCCGTCGTGATCCCGGATGAGAATATATTTTTAATGGTATCGGAACAACTGTTCAATATTTCCGGAATGAATTCGACACTTAATCCCAAGGAGAAACTCAATGCTATAACCAGCGTGGCTTTCCTGTTTATATTCTGGGAGGCAATAATACGGATTCCGGCAGCAGCGACCGTACCGAACATAAGTAGTGTCGCTCCCCCCAGAACCGGTTCCGGCATTAACGAGAACACCAGCCCGACAGCAGGAAAAAGTCCCAATATCACTAAAAAAGCGGCAATATAATATCCCACATAACGACTGGCCACTCCCGTTAATTGTATCATCCCGTTATTCTGGGCAAACACGGAATTCGGGAAAGAATTAAATGCCCCTGCCAAGAAAGAATTGAAACCATCGGCAAGGATTCCCCCGGAAGCCCGTTTAATAAACCTCTCTCCTTCCACGGGTTCCCCCGAAATCATGGAATTAGCCGTAATATCACCATAAGCCTCGATAGCAGTGATCATGTAAATCAACCCGACGGCAATAAATGACGACCAGCTAAAAGCCAACCCGTATTTAAAAGGAACAGGAATATTTACCCCGGAATAACTCTGTACAGAAGAGAAGTCTATCATACCCATGAAATAAGCGACCACATATCCCACGACTAACCCGATCACGATGGAACTCATCCGTAGATATTTATTATTACTCCGGTTAAAAAAGATGATCAAAACTAACACCAGTAAAGCCAATCCGAGATTCTCGAAACTACCGAAAGTACCGTTTTCTTTAGCAATAACACCCCCTCCACAAGCCGTAATACCTACTTTCACCAGACTCATCCCGATTAATGTTACCACAATTCCCGATACCAGCGGGGTAATGATTTTCTTGGCATATTTCAAAATCCTACTTATCAGCATCTCAACCACTGAACCTGCCATGCACACCCCGAATATCAGAGGCAAACCACCCGCCAATCCCGTAGATATAATCGGGCCGATAAACGAAAAACTTGTTCCTTGAATACATAATAACCCGGTTCCGATAGGTCCAACCCGTCTACATTGAATAAAAGTCGAGACACCGGAGGCAAAAAGAGCCATCGAAACGAGAAAACCCGTCGTTTCCAAGTCAAGGTTCAACGCTCCGGCAATAATTAACGGTGGAGTTATAATGGCAACAAAAATGGCTAATAAATGCTGTAACGCAGCAAAAAAAGCCTCTTTAAAAGGCGGACGGTCCTCTATTCCATAAATAATGGCCGAACTAACCTGACGATTGGTCGTTTCACTCATGCCGGATTATCTTATTTTTATCTGACAATTATCCAAACTATCTATAATAGCTAAAGATTCAACATGAATCCCACGTTCTCTCAGTACTTCGCCCCCATGTTGAAAAGCCTTTTCAATAATAAATCCCATGCCTACAAGTTGCGCCCCCGCCCGGTCAATCAAATCAATAATACCATTCGCGGCATTCCCGTTTGCAAGGAAGTCATCAATAAAAAGCACACGATCCTCTTTACTCAAGAAATCTTTACTGATACAAACATTATATTCCCGATCTTTTGTAAAAGATCGTACCGTCGTTGAAATCATATTTTCCATCGTTTTCGGTTGCTTTTTCTTGGCGAAGACCACGGGCAATTCCAAAAGATACCCCACCATGATTGCCGGAGCAATACCGCTAGCCTCAATGGTCATCACTTTATTAAAATCCTTATTCGCGAAACGACGCACAAATTCCACCCCGATCGACTTCATTAAAATCGGGTCCATTTGGTGATTAATAAAACTATCCACTTTTAAAATGCCACCTTCAAAGCATTTTCCATCCTGTAAGATTCTTTTTTTGAGCAAATCCATATTGATCGTACTTTTTTACACTTCGGCAAAAGTAAGAATAATAATCAAAAAACAGGCTTTTTACTATAACTTGAATAAAAATTAATGAATCACCTCGTCCAAATCAACAATGGTTATCTTGTTTTCTTGGGCATCATACAATTTATTCCCAACGCGTACGGCATTTTTACTGATTCGCAAATGAGCCCATAACTCTCCCGAAGGAGCGATTACAATAGTTTCCTCTCCACGGGAAAGAAAAGAATACCCTTGATAAGTCAGGTAACACAGACAATACTCGCTCGGCAATAACATTCTTGCACCCTGCACATCCGCCTTGACACACAAGATATTTTGTTTCCCGGTAAGGATATAACATTGAGTACTATCCATCTCCTGCAATGTCTTGTATCTAGAATCTTCCAAAACAAATATCCGGTTACTGGCAAAATATCCTGCCCGATCTCTATCCAGAGAAAATTCTACTTGAATTCCCCGTGCCAAGTCCAACGAGGACAATTTTATCAGATGTTGATCAAATAATACATACAAAGTATCTTTGGACACTTGTACGTGATTTACAATTCCCAAAGTTGTTGGAAATGAGGAAAACGCTTCTTGAAGCCCCGTATTCTTATTAAACTTAGCGACATAAGGAATCCCCCATTTTTTCGTCATCGAGCCTTTAACGAGACCACTTCCGTAGTTTACCATGTAAAGCGAACTATCCATTGTAAATATCTGGGATTCACCGGTTATTTTTCGGGATACCCCCTGTAACCAAAGCACTTTTCCCGTGTGATCCAAGCAAAACAAACGATCACATGATGCTATATATATTTTCTCTTTTTCAATGAGAATATTCGAGGTAAACCCTTGCATAAATTCCTTTTCAGCTTTAGGGAAAGGTAATTCTTTTAAAAAGATCTCATGCCTCCATCCTTCCCCGTTTTTCATGTTAATCGCATACAAGGCATCTGAAAGCAAGAGAATAACCGAATCATTCAAGGGTAACATATCCGCCCATCCTTGTTGGGAAAAGATCTTCCTTTCCCATATTTTCTTCCCGTTATGCAAGCTGATCCCTTCCAGTTTTGAAACCTCCGTACCTCCCAAATTATCTTTACATCTTATCCCCACGCCCCATTTCTGATCCACGTAACTAATGCTACCTCTATCATTCCAACGTTCCTTTCCACTCCGTCGGTCAAAGCACCGGGTCTTGAAGTCGGATGTCAAAAATAACACGTTCTGAACAGGACTGAGATTCTCAATATCACTATTAATTTTACAATGCCACAAGGATCGTTCCTTTTCCGTGTCCCAAACAAAAAGTATTCCCGAACCTTGTGGAACCCCTTTCCTTGAAAAACGGTCTAATTGCACGGAAATAGTTTTCGTGATAGAATCCGCATACAAATGCCGTACATACCCCTCTACCAATATTTCTTTCCCCGAAATATTTTCCTGTCTTTGATAATGACGCCCTACCAACCGGGGCATCACCTGCTCTTCCGACTCTTGTTTTGTGGACTGGGCAAATCCATCGATACAAATAACCGACAATAACATACTCCATAAAAAGAAAATCCTAACGAAAGACATTTCTGTAACCATGATCGAGAAATTTATATCTACTTTCACAAATATATCATTTTATTTAGAGTTTGTTTAAATTTTGTTGAACAAAATCTTGTCGTTGTTTGATTACCTCTAGATCATACTAATGTTCCTTCGATGTTCTTATATGTCTCCATCTCGATTTGTGCCGTGTTCAAATGTATTTCCTCCGGCGATCACTCGCTAGTGACACGGAGAAAGCACGGAGAAGACCTAGCCAAACAATAGAGTAACAGCGTATTATAAGAGTAATAAAGCACTTGTTGTCTGATAACCATCTTATACCGAGATAGTTGATCTAAAAAATACATATAAATTCGAGAAATCCTCTTCATGTAAGGGGGTATGAAATAAAAGAAGGCAACCCCAAAGTCTTGTTTAAATGGCTTTGGGGTTGCCCTCTTTTATTTTGATTTGCAAGACTTATATTATTTATGCTCTTCAATCCACAAACGAGCATTTACAAACGCTTCAATCCACGGGCTGACTTCATCTTCCTTCCGATCCTCGGCATAATATGCCCAGTTCCACGGGTGAAGAGAACGTTCCAAGTGAGGCATCATTGCCAAGTGACGCCCGTCTTTACTACAAATAGCTGCCGTGGCAAAAGGTGATCCATTCGGATTCGCCGGGTAAGTGTCATGGCTGTATCGAAGTGGAATATTATATTCTTCCTGTCCGTAAGGTAATTGGAATTGTCCCTCTCCGTGAGCCACCCAGATTCCCAAACGAGATCCGACTAATGACTTCAACAACACGGAATTGCTCTCCACGACATCCACGCTCAAGAATGCGGATTCCAGTTTGTGGGATGCATTATGCAACATCTTCGCCTTCTCGCCATGTTCCGGGTAGACCAAGTCTAGCTCAACCATCAACTGGCAACCGTTACAAATACCCAAACTCAAAGTATCTTCACGTTTATAGAAGTTTTCCAAAGCCACCCGAGCCTTTTCGTTATATTTGAAAGCTCCGGCCCATCCTTTAGCAGAACCAAGCACGTCCGAGTTCGAGAACCCACCAACAAACACGATAAAGTTCACGTCTTCCAAAGTCTCTCTTCCAGAAACAAGGTCTGTCATGTGAACATCCTTCACGTCAAAACCGGCCAAGTGCATCGCCCATGCCGTTTCCCGCTCGCACTGACATCCTTTCTCCCGGATAACGGCAGCTTTTATGCCCGAAGGTTTAACACGGTTAACATCCAATCCATATTGGGAAAGCTTACCACTGAATGAAGGTGCAAACTTGTATTTCAGATCATGATTCTTATAGTTTTTATATCTTTCAAGGGCCAACTCATTGCCACTCTGACGACGATCTAACAAATAAGATGTCTTAAACCACAAGTCTCTTAATGACGAAATATCCAAGTGGAAGTTTTTACCGTCTTTCTTGATATTCAACTTTCCGGCCTTACCCAAGCGTCCCAAGAAATTGTAAGCCACTCCCGCTTCATCCAAGATAGCGGCAACCTTCTTGCAATCCTTAATCTGTACTAGTACACCCGGATTCTCCGCGAACAAGATCTTCACGATGTCCTTTTCAGCTAGGTAAGAAAAATCAATATCCAATCCCAAGCGATTATCGGCAAAACACATTTCCAACAAGGTCGTGATCATACCTCCGGCAGAAATATCGTGTCCGGCTAAAACATACCCTTCCTCAACCAAACGCTGTATTGCCATGAAAGCATTCACGAAATAATCGGCATCCTTTACATCCGGGGTCTCTTTACCTACCCGGTTCAACACTTGAGCAAAACTGGAACCGCCCAATTGCAATTTATCAAAAGAGAAATCAATATACACGATTTCAGAATCTTGATCCGGTTTCAGTACCGGAGAAACAATCTTCTTCACATCGGTAACCTCACCCACGGTAGAAATAATCACGGTTCCCGGGGCGTACACCTTATCCTTGCCATACTTTTGCGTCATGGAAAGAGAGTCTTTTCCCGTCGGGATATTGATTCCCAACTCAATAGCAAAATCACTGGCAGCTTGTACGGCTTTATATAAACGGGCATCTTCTCCGGCATTTTTACAAGGCCACATCCAGTTAGCAGACAACGATACACCTTTAATTCCCTGTTCGATAGGAGCCCAAACCAAATTGGTCAAGGCCTCTGCAATAGCCAATCTCGAACCGCAAGCCGGATTTGCCAACGCAGCTACCGGAGCGTGTCCGATGGAAGTGGCAATACCTCTTTCTCCACGATAATCGAGAGCCATGGCACCCAAGTCATTCAAAGGTAACTGTAAAGGTCCGGCGCATTGCTGACGGGCCACACGACCGGTAATAGAACGGTCAACTTTACTTGTCAACCAATCCTTACAAGCAACAGCCTCAAGCTGCAAAACTTGCTCGATATATTCTTCAACTTTATCTTCACTATATTCAACATCGGCGAAATGTTCTCTTTTGGTTTTATCCTCCATCACTGTTTTCGGGGGATTTCCGAACATATCCGTCATCTCCAGATCAATAGGCTTCTCTCCGGTTCTGGCGTCCTCAAACACGAAACGATGATCTCCCGTGGTCTCCCCGATCACGTACATCGGAGCCCGTTCCCGATCAGCCACACGCCGCAAGGTCTCCACGTCCTTTGCTTTCATTACGAGGCCCATCCGTTCTTGGGATTCATTTCCCACGATCTCTTTGTCGGAAAGTGTAGGATCACCGACAGGCAATTTCTCCAAGTGAATCAATCCACCTGTTTCCTCCACCAGCTCGGACAAGCAGTTCAAATGTCCTCCTGCCCCGTGGTCGTGAATAGAAACAATCGGGTTTACATCGCTCTCGGCCATAGACCGGATGGCATTACATACCCGTCTTTGCATTTCCGGATTGGAACGTTGCACCGCATTCAACTCAATAGCGTTGGCATATACTCCCGTATCCACGGAAGAAACGGCACCACCACCCATTCCGATGCGATAATTATCACCCCCTAGCAGAACAACCTGTTCGCCAACTTCCGGGGTCTTTTTCATGGCTTGTTCTTTATTACCAAAACCGATACCACCCGCCTGCATGATTACCTTATCGTAACCATACGTCTTTTCGTGTTCCTCATGCTCGAACGTGAACACGGAACCCACGATAAGGGGTTGTCCGAATTTATTTCCAAAATCAGATGCCCCGTTAGAAGCCTTGATCAGAATATCTTCCGGAGTCTGGTATAACCATTTCCGAGGATCAATAGCCGATTCCCAAGGACGACCTGCCTCCAAGCGCGGATATGATGTCATGTAAACGGCCGTGCCTGCCAACGGAAGTGATGCTTGTCCCCCGGCTATACGGTCACGGATCTCACCACCGGAACCGGTTGCGGCCCCGTTAAAAGGCTCTACCGTGGTCGGGAAGTTATGAGTTTCCGCTTTCAATGAAATAACCGTGTTAATATCTTTTTGCGTGTAGAAATCCGGTTTGTCCGGTGTTGCCGGGGCAAACTGCACCGTGGCCGGTCCTTCAATGAAAGCGCAGTTATCTTTGTAGGCCGAAACAATCCGGTTCGGGTTCGTTCGGGAAGTTTTCTTGATCATGGAGAACAAAGACTCTTCCTGTTCTTCCCCATCAATAATAAACGTACCTCCGAAAATCTTATGACGGCAATGCTCGGAATTCACTTGTGAAAAACCGAATACCTCGGAATCTGTCAACCGACGGTTCAATTTCTTGCTCAGACCTTCCAGATAAGAGATTTCATCTTCATTCAGCGCCAATCCCTCCTGTTGGTTATATGCCCGGATATCCTCGATATACACGATCGGGTCCGGTTTCTTATCAATAGTAAACGTATCTTGATTCAGACCCTTGTAAAATGCTTGAAGCATCGGGTCAAAAGCCGCTTTTTCATCTTCCACACGAGTAAATTCCTCTATCCGCAAGATACCGGAAATACCCATATTCTGAGTAATCTCCACGGCATTAGTACTCCACGGGGTAATCATTTCCCGACGAGGTCCCACGAAAAAGCTTTCCAGTGAATCGCTTTGAACTTTCTTAGCCCCACTGAATAACCATTCTAACTTACTTACATCTAAAGGATTTTCCGATTCTTTATAGTGTACGGCATACACTGTTGCATCTTTTTGATAGAATACTATAGCCATGTGTTTTATTTGTTTATTTTCAACTACACGTATTTGCACCGCGAATATAATAAAAAGCGGGCAAATAAACCTATCCGATCTTCAATTTATGATCTCAGACTTTGGAGATATTTTAAAGTGAACACCTTTCGGCTCCATAAAGTCTGCATAATCCCGCGTAGCGCAAGGTAAACCAAGAAAGCCAACCATAACATATGGTTATTCGTAGCCCCGGAAAAACAATAATAGATCACAAAAAAACTACCGGAAGCCACCAGCATGGCCCATAACATAAAACGGGTAGCCGTGGCCCCGATCAGAATTCCATCCCACAGAAAGGCAGCAAATCCCGCTAGCGGAATAGCAAGCACCCAGTAAAAATAATGCCCGGCAGTCTCTATCACGACCGTGTCATTCGTTAACAATCCCAAGAAATTCTCTCCTCCTATCCCGTACAATAACGTGAAAACCAATGATAAACCAACTCCCCAGCCGAACAATGCCTTCACCGCCCGTTTCAATTGTACCAAATTACAGGCTCCCACGTAACGCCCCGACAGAGCTTCCCCCGCGTATGCAAAACCGTCCATGATATAGGAAAACAAGGTAAACAACTGCATGAGCAATGTATTAACAGCCAGAATTACATCTCCTTGACGGGCTCCTGTTGAAGTAAAGAATGTTGTCACTCCGATCAAGCAAAGTGTCCGAAGAAATATATCCCGGTTCACGGCAAAAAAACGCCGCATAGCTATCAATTGAAGACTTCCTCTAAACGTGATCCGTCCCCGCAGTTCTTTGTAATTATAAAACCAAAGCCACCAAGCCATCATCACTCCTGAATATTGCGCAACAACTGTCCCCAAAGCCACGCCTTCCACCTTCATCCCGAACAAAAAGACAAAACAGGAACTACACACGATATTAATCACGTTCATCACAATGGCAATATACATCGGGTAACGGGAATTTTGCATTCCGATAAACCACCCCGTGAAACCGTATTGTGCCAACACCGCCGGGGCCCCCCAAATACAAATTCTAAAATAAGAGACCGCGTATTGTTCCACCTCCGCACTTGTATCCAATAGTCGAAAAGCCAGCCGTTCTATCGGGTATTGCAGAATCAACATGGCCAAGGCTGAAAATAAACCGACACTCACCGCCTGCACAAGTACCCGTATTTCAGCATCTTTATCTTTCCGACCGTATGCTTGTGAAGTCAGCCCACTGGTTCCCATTCGTAGAAAACCGAAATTCCAGTAAAGAATATTAAATAACAATCCTCCCACAGCGATGGCACCGATATAGGCTGTCGCCCCTAAATGTCCCACGATCGTTACGTCCACCAATCCCAACAAAGGAACGGTAATATTAGACACGATAGAAGGAATAGCAAGATGAAGTATTCTGCGATTCATTGCTTGTACCCGATTGTATTCCTTTCTGATGTCATACTATCCAACATGGTAGGCGTGAACATTTCAACATCCTGTTTCGTGACCGAATGTTTCACATCCACGTCATTCGCTTTCTTATTCTGGGCCAAGCGCTGTACCCGATTCCGAATCATCATCTCTGCAACCAGTTTGATTAACCGGGCACTGGCATGACTACGTTTTTTATTCGCGACAATATAAGATATAAATTGTTCCATGTGTTGTTGAGCCATTCTCGTCATCCGGGCATTATCCGTGGCAAGATCACGTTTCAATATTTCCATTAACTGATCAGCCGTATAATCCTCAAAAACAAGAATATTAATCATATCAGAAACCTTTTCAACCTCGTCGTTGATAATCTGACGGGGAGGATCTTGTTTCGCATAGATCACGTTATAAGCCCCCGGTTGTGTTGCCAACTGATTCACAAGAATCGCCCTTACCCGATCCCGGAAACCGGAAACTTCATTCAGACTACTGGAATCTTCATCGAAGAAAAATAACCCTCCTTTCGATTGTAATAGAGCCATACCGATACTTTGTATAACATCTTCCTCGGTCAACCCGAGTAAACGTTCTACTTTAAAACTTGTAACCTCACTTTTATCTATAATCCCCATAGCTTTATAAATACGGGCAATAATCCGAGCAACTGTTCCTTTTCCCATTCCGGAGTTCCCGGTAAAGCACCATTGTAATGATACACGGGTATTTAGTTTCGTCCCTTGTTGATTATAATGACGAGCCAAATCCACGAAATCATGAATCTGTTTTTTGAGTTTCGTCTGTCCCACCATGTGATCCAGATCCTTCAAAGCCGAGGCAATCTCTTTCTCGTCGAAAGTATCTTTATAAGAATTGGGTAGCTCGGAAGTTGCCGTCGGAATATCCACGGCCATCAATGTCGTAATCTCCTTTCGAGTAAGTTCCCGCTCCTTCCTGATCTTCATGGTTCGAGCAGATAGGTTGTGAATGGCTTTATCCACCATCTTCTCGACAAATAAAGCATTTCCAAAGAATTTATCATGCTCGTTACATACTTGGGATACCAAGTTTTTAAATGCCTCTTTCGCTTTCGGATGCAGGGTATAATTCTTCTCTGCCACCTTCTGAATCGCTATCTCCAATAACTCTTCCGGCGTGTAATCGGAAAAATGGAAATGATACGGGAAAAGAGACTTCACTCTCGGATTTCCGGCCAGAGCTTTATCCATCGCTTCCGGGTCACCACTCAATATAACAATGGTATCTCCATTATCGGTAGGCGACAATTGCCCGAAAATAACACCTAATGCCGCGGCCCCTACATTATCCTGAAACAAGGTGTGAGCATCTTCCAAGAAAAGAATACCCCCTCTTGCCTGTTCGAAAATATACATGGCAATCTGTTGTGGAGGAATGGAACCATCACCGATAATTTCACCCCTACTCCTGACGGTCACCATAGAACTTTCCAGAATCCCGGCCGACTCGAATATCTCCCCAAGCATTCGGGCCACCGTCGTTTTCCCCGTCCCCCGATTCCCGGTGAACAGCATGTGCAAAGGCGGAATCACATCCGCGTAACCATGCTTTTGTCTTTCCCGGATAAAATAGATATAATTAATATAGCTAATCAAACTGTTTTTTAACTCTTTAGATCCGATCATATCATTCAACACATCAACAGACTTACTCGGATCCGGCTGTTCCAGTGTTTCGATGTCTTCCACCTTGATCAACATCATATCTTCCTTTGTATGTGTACCCTTGTGATTTACCATCAATCGCTTGGCCATCCGTGTCAAGGCATCATCCAGTCGCTCTTCTATAAACCGACCATTGGAAAAGCCGGATTCCCTCACGGAACAACAATCCTTCAACATATCGGAAAACTTATCCTCTGCTTCCGAGGTAAACTTAAATTGTCGCTTCTCCAACATTTGATGAGTAATTTCCATCAATTCCTCTGCCGAATAATCATCAAATACAAATTGGTAAGGGAAACATTTTTTCACGCCGGGAATTCCTTCTGTAATAGCCTGCAATGCCATAACATCGCCCGCCATGACAACCAACAAAGAAGGTTGCTCTTGTTCCAAAATTCCCAACAACACGGTAAAAATACGCATAGAAGGATCATTCGGATCATTGGTCGGGTACAATTCATCTGCATCCTCAATCAACAGAATACCTCCGATGCTCTTCGTGATAGCCTCCCGAATCAACTGTTCTTCCGCAGCCATTCCCGGACGGGTAAAATCCTCTCTCTTATACCGATGCACTTTACCGTTTGACAGTACTCCCAAACGGTAAAACATCTCTCCCGTGATCTCGGTAACCAAATGTTTACCTGTTCCCGGATTCCCCATAAGGATCATATTCAAAACCGGAAGTTTATCGTTAAAACCGTTCTCTTGTCGCATTTTCACGAATTCTGCCAACTCGTACATCCGGGTAATTTCCTCTTTCACTTTACGCAATCCCACTAACTGATACAATCGGGATAGAGCCTCTTCCTTATCTTGTGGAGTTGAAGGTTCTCCCGCCACTTCATGTACCTGCCCGTTGATTCCGGCAATTTCGTCGGTAAAATTGTAAGGTAAATCCTGTTCCCCGATCGAAAACTCCAATTGAATCACAGGCTGATCAAAACACAATACTTCAACCCTATATTTCCCTTCTTCCCAAAAATTACTCAATCCTGCCCCTAAATCCAAGGCAAAACAAAGCAAACGCTTTCCTTCCCGATTCGGAATGTAATAATTTCCTTTAGCTACTCGATTAGCTTTTAGTATTCCGTTAGCGTCAAACACGTTAATCAAAAATTCATACGTCCATTCACTCGATAAAAAATTCTCCGCCACCAGATAGAACCGAACGTCTTCCAATCCTTTGGCTGCAAAGGCCTGATACGAGTGAGGACGCTGCACATCAGGAGCTTCCTCCACGCATTTGTCAAACCCAATATCCAACAATTGAAAATAATCCCGGAACAAATCATGCGGTTCCAACAAATGGATTTCATCCGACACCCCGGCTTGCCCGTTTATCATCACTTGTACCCGATAAGCTCCTTCTTGAAACCTAAAGTCTGTAAAGTCCTCGACAGAAAAAGCAGTTGAAAATTGAAAAACAGACTCCGTTTCGGGGATGGTAACTTTTCCTCCTTTTTGTGCCACCAGTACAGGTTGCTCTCCATGCATATATATCAAAGCCGCCACAATCTCCGCATCCCAAGCTTTTTCATCAAACTGTTTATTTATCACTTCCGTGTCCACGAACAAAGTTTCGACCTCGTTCAAGCGGAAAACCGTACGATAATGCTTGTTTCCGGTAAAATCAATTACCTCGCTACAACTTGTGCGAATACTCTTGAATTTGAAATTTATATCTGTAGCAGTCTGATCTTTTGACGCTTTTGATTTTTTGGCCTTCTCCACCATAACTCGTTTGTTTTACATTTATTTTTCAATCCCCCCATCTGATCCTCCCTTGCATCCAAAATTAGTTTTATTTTTTATAAAAGACTACTTTTGCAACGTATTATTTAAAATCAAAAAGTATGCTAAAACATATTGTCATGTGGAAACTCAAGGAGTTTGCCGAGGGAAAAACAAAAGCAGAGAACGCGTTAATTATGAAAGAAAGCTTGGAAAGACTGGTCGGTATCGTTCCGGAAATCATATCATTACAGGTCGGAATCAATGAAAAGGAATCCGATATGGCATACGATGCGGTCCTAATCTCCACTTTTGCCGATGCCGAAGCGCTCGCCCGTTATAAAGTTCATCCAGAACACGTAAAAGTAAGTGATTACTGCAAAAAGATTCGGGAAAGTCGGACATTTGTTGATTTCACGGAATAGTCTCTTATTCACATCACCAAGCATTTTCTCCCCTCGTGAAAGGGTGGTTGAGAAGATAAAAACTAAAAGTTGAACTCTAAATTCTAAACTCTAAAATTAATCCCGGGTTTAGTATCCCTTTTCCCGGGGTTATCCATGTCCGTTACATGGCGGTGGGGCGATTATTAGGTGACTGTTAGGCGCCATCGCCCGATTGTCGCCCGATGCTCGCCCGATTATCGCCGCCATTTTAACAGATGGAAAGCAAAAATAACATACTCGAATAACCTGTCAACCGGGCCAATAACGAGGCTATTCACACTCAAGAATAAAATTACGAGCCATTATATCCCCGGCAAAAGGCTGGAATAAGGGATATACATTGATTTATAACTGAAAAGAATTTGGGAGTAACACATTACACAAAAAAACGAGACCAATAATTGATCTCGTCACAAGGAGCGAAAAACGGGGCTCGAACCCGCGACCCCGACCTTGGGAAGGTCGTGCTCTACCAACTGAGCTACTTTCGCATTTAAAAGTGAGCGAAAAACGGGACTCGAACCCGCGACCCTAACCTTGGCAAGGTTATGCTCTACCAACTGAGCTATTTTCGCATTTACTATTCCATTTAAGAACTCTGCCGTGGGTTATTCCCAACTGCGATGCAAAAGTAACACCTTTTTTCTAAAAGCAAAAAAAATCAGAGAAATTTTTCCAGCCTCAAGAATGAAATCTTTAAAAAGACCATCCCCTCTTGTTTTCTGCCATATATTTCGTAATTTCGACACGTTAAATTAGTTTACAAACCGGGAAGTTGAAAATTGAATTTTATTTTCCATTTTTCAACTCTCAATTTTCAATTATATTATGGCAATAATCAGAGAATTAAATGGACACACGCCGAAATTCGGCAAGAATTGTTTTTTAGCTGAAAATGCCGCTGTTATTGGCGACGTGGAGATGGGTGACGATTGTAGTATATGGTACGGGGCCGTTCTGAGAGGTGATGTACATTATATTAAAATAGGCAACAAAGTAAACATTCAAGATAACGCGACGATACACGCAACGTATCAAAAATCTCCGACCAATATCGGGAATAACGTTTCTATCGCCCACAATGCCGTGGTTCACGGATGCACGATTCATGATAACGTACTGATCGGTATGGGTGCTATCGTTCTTGACAACGCTGTCATTGAAAGTAATTCCATCGTGGCTGCCGGTAGTGTGGTGACGAAAGGTACCGTTGTTGAATCCGGTTGGGTATATGCCGGGGCTCCCGCTAAAAAATTGAAACAAATGGGTCCGGAACTCTTACGTGACGAAGTGGAAAGAATCGTGAATTCCTATTCCATGTATGCTAGCTGGTACAAATAATTTAAATTCTAAATTTTAAACTCTTTAAAATGAGCGTTATTGTTTCTCCCTCGCTATTATCTGCAGATTTCCTGCATCTATCAAAAGATATTGAAATGGTCAACCGTAGCCAAGCCGATTGGTTTCACTTGGATATCATGGATGGCGTATTCGTCCCTAATATATCTTACGGACTTCCAGTAGTTTCCCAAATAAAAAAAATGGCCACGAAACCACTGGATGTACATTTAATGATCGTGCAACCGGAACGTTACGTGGAGGCTTTTCATAAAGCCGGAGCAGACATATTGACCGTACATTACGAAACGTGTACTCATCTGCACCGCACTATCCAGCAAATAAAAGCACAGGGCATGAAAGCCGGGGTTTCACTGAACCCACATACCCCAGTCTCTTTGTTGGAAGATGTTATCGAGGATATTGATGTTGTTTTATTAATGAGTGTTAATCCGGGATTCGGGGGACAGTCTTTCATTGAACAGACTATCAATAAAGTTGACAAACTGAAGAAATTGATCATGGAATCTAACTCTCATACCCTTATCGAGATTGACGGCGGGGTTAATTTCGAAACCGGAAAACGCTTGGTAAATGCCGGAGCCGATGCCCTTGTAGCAGGTAGTTTCGTTTTCAACTCTCCCGATCCGGAAGCAAACATCAAAGGACTAAAGGAACTATAAATGGAAAATTGAAAAGATTCAGTGATTACAAAACGGTGGCCTTGTGCGGTTGGAATCTAAAATCTAAAATTAATAAGGTGGAAGCAATTATAAAACTGGAAAACGCCGTCATCCGGCAACAAAAAAACACGATTCTCAAAGATGTATCTCTGGAGATCAAAGAAGGTGAATTCGTTTACCTGATCGGTAAAGTCGGGAGCGGGAAAACATCTTTGCTCAAAACATTATATGCCGAACTCCCCCTTATTTACGGTAAAGGAGAAGTTGCCGGTTACCAACTGAGCAAGATCAAGAAATCACAAATTGCTTACTTACGACGCAAATGCGGGATCGTGTTCCAGGATTTTAAATTACTGACAGACCGGAATGTTTACGCAAACTTGGAATTCGTGCTGAAAGCCACAGGCTGGAGAGACAAGAAAGCAATCAAGGAAAGGATAAACGAAGTGTTGGATAAAGTCGAACTTCCTGACAAACGAGATAAATTCCCACATCAATTGTCCGGCGGTGAACAACAACGCATCGTGCTTGCCCGAGCATTGCTAAACGCCCCTCCTATCATCCTAGCTGACGAGCCTACCGGAAACATCGACCCGGAAACTTCCTATCGATTAGTTGAACTACTGAAAGACATCTGTGATAGTGGCAAAACAGTCGTTATCGCCACCCACCAATACGACCTAATAAAACATTTTCCGGGAAAAGTATTCCGATGTGAAAACGGTGTTCTTCAAGAAGATGTTTCGTTTTCAGAGAACCAAGCTGCCATGACAACAATCATCTCAGAAAATTCCGTTATTGATATTGAGAGTCCTACGGAAGAGATAGAGGAACCAACAGTTGTACATGAAGTTATTTCTTTAAATGAAGATCCGGAAATCCTCTCTCACACCGAACCGACTTTACAAGAAGGGCAAGAAATTACACTTGTAACAGAGGATTCTGAAATTACAGACTCCACAACAGTATTAATAGAAGAAAAAATAACGGAAGAACCACGGGATGCCTCCGAAGAAAATGTCTTATCTGGAAATGATGAAACGAAGAAAAAAGATGATAGCGGTCCTGATATTGTGGGATTTGAATTGATTTGATACTTAAAAGGTCGGCTAATGCCGACCTTTTATATCATCTTTATCTCGTATTTAGTTTTGCTTGGAAATCAACAGCCATGCATCTGCAAACTCCGGATATTGTTCACGAACTTTTAATAATTCTTCACGAGCGGATGCCTCTTCGTCAAATCCAGCAATACTTACCCGACTCATCCCGGCACTATTCTTCATGATAATACTGTGATAGCCCATCCCGTTCAATTTTGCCTGTAATTTCAAAGCATTGTCCACGTTTGAAAAACTGCCGACAATCACGTTATAACGTTTCAACACGTCCCCGTGAGTCATAGTTACATTCTCTTCCCGAGAAACGACAGGTTTTGTATTTTCAGTTTTCTTTGTGGGATTTTGTGCCGTGGTTTGCACGTTTTCTTTCACTACAACAGTCTCTGTCTCCTCTTCCTCAAAAGGTGGTGCGTAAACACGTTTGTTAGTACCGCAACTGACAGTGATAAATGCCAATAAAATTACAGATACAATAATTCTCATTTTTCCCAATTTTTAATGTTATCAATCTTATATTAAAGGGGCAAATTTAGTGATAATACACGAGAATTGGATTGGAATAAAAAAGATTTTTTCTTACATGAACGAAAAAAGAGAAAAACACGGATAAATCTAACACACCCTCCTAGGCTATTATTAATTGTTATAACAATATGCCAAAACAAGCATAATCTTCCTATCAAAAAACGAACGATTAATAATCAGTAAAAGTGTTGATTATTGGTTATTTTAAGATCGAAATTACTTTTATTAGAGTCTCTTTCCCAGTGGGAATAAAAAAATTAATAAAAACATAATTTCGATGTGAAAATAACCATTAATAACCTATATTTTTACTGATTATTAATCGTTGGTTTAAAGATACGGCATTTACATGGAAAGTCAAATAACAACAAATTTCTGGGGACAAGACAGCGATAAAGCTTTCCGCTATTTATATGACAAATACGCATCAACATTGCGCTATTTTTCAGCTAAATATGTAGATGATGATGCGACCATTGAAGATGTAGTACAAGATGCCTTTCTCAATTTGTGGGAAAAAAGGAACGAATTTAAAACAGAAAGCACGATAAAAGCTTATTTGTACAAAATCGTACGTAGTTTCTCTGTTGACACAATTCGTCGCAGAAACATTGCGAATCGATATGCCGAAAAAATTGTTCTCGAAAAAGAAGACCAAGAATTCTTTCTGGAAAACATCGTTGAATCAGAAGTTTTCCAGATGATCCAAACCGTCTTTAACGAACTCTCCCCTTCTTGCCGAGAAGTGTACCAACTCAGTCTTCATGGGAAATCTCATGAAGAAATTTCCCAGTTATTGGATATTTCAATAAACACCGTGAAAAAGCACAAGAACAATGCCAATCACTATATGCGGGAAAGATTGAAACACGTTCTTTCCATACTTTTATACATCTAAATTAAAATTTCATGTTATCAAGGAAACTATAGTTCTTTCACTCTATCTTCATTCTTTACTCCCCGACCACTTTTCTTTACACGATCACACAAGCGTCCAAAATTATAGACTAGGGTAAACGACACCCACCGACCTCGCCATTGTTCATCTTTGTGGTAGTAAAACGAGTCTGTTTCTTTCACGTTTTCCACATTGATATGTTTCCATAAAAACTTGTCCACATCAACGAGGAAAGATAGCCTTGAGGTAAAAGCATATTCTCCTCTCAAAGTAGCTGTCGTGAGATATTCAAATTTTGTATGTTGCACAGATGTTGACATAGGACGAATATTGCCAATAATTCCAATAGTGGCCTTTTTGAATAATGTGACATAAACTCCTGCAGCTGATTTAAAATTCCAAAGTGGAAAATTACTTCTAGCGATAGAATAATACGTATATTTTGCCTCTCCTGTACACCATATTTGAAGTTTATCAGGGATTTTGTATTCAAAGTTCATATTAAAAGAAAGCATTTCCGAACGATTCATATTCCCGTAAGTAGTGACAAGCACTCCTGTTTCATTCGTGTAGTCATAAGGATATATGGCATTACCTGAATGTTTATACTTTGCTGAAAAAGCTAAACTCGTCTTTTCTGTATAAAAGCGATAACTCATCGAGAGCAACTGGGATATTTCCGGTTCTAAATCGGGATTACCAACTTTCCAATGTGAAGGATCAGAACGATCTACAAAAGGATTCAGATAATAAATATCCGGGCGGAAAGAAGGTACTGAATATAATATTGAAAACGTAGATTTCCGACTTAATAAAAATATAGCTGAAGCACTGGGCGTTACATTAAAGAAATTCTTTCGTACCTTTTCGCTCTTCCTACTAAATTGCATATTATTCATTGTTTTCTCAAAACTCACTTCTGCCCTTAAACTCATTTTGATTGTAGAAAAAAAATAACTTGCCCGAAATGCCGAAACATATTGATCATAATTCAATTCCTCATCACTGCGATACTGTCTGGCAACAAGTTTAGCCGTCAGGAAATATGAATGTTTCTCATTTATTGGATTCGTAAAATCCACTCCTGTTGTGTGTTCCGTTAAACGCAAGCTATTCTTAAATATTCCCCTAGAATCCTCTATCCCCAACATCCCTGTTAACTCCTGTCCATACTGTTTTTTCCCTTGATTATTTTCCACGCCATACGTGGCAGTAAAAAGCCTCCCTTCTTTATTCCGGAACGACTTCTGATAATTAATTTTTCCATTCCACCGCTCCTCTCTGTTGATATTTCTATTTTCAAAGGAATAAATTTGTACCTTGTTATCTTTTTTATTCCATATCGTAGTTTTTCCTTCCTGAAACTCCCTTTCCCGATAGTAGGTGTATTGCCCGGTAAAGGTGAGTAAATCATTGTCTGAAAAATCGTAACTTGCGTTTAATTGTAACTCATGCGAATCATCTTTCGACCAAGTTATCAATTCTGATTCCGTTCTGTGTATCGTGTCATCCCTATAATTTATTACCTTTGTCTTATCTGTTAACTCCGAATAATAGGTGTATCCCGGTTGATAATTCACGTTATACACCAATTTCCCAATTTTTGAAGTTACCCCTAAATTCGGTTTAATGAAGTCTTTACCGAAATCAATCATAATATTCCCGACAATACCATCCGGCAAACTCCCCTTTGTCACGATATTAATCACGGCAGTCTTATCACTGTATTGTCCTTGTGGCGAGGTGATTAATTCAACTTGTTTCATCTTATCTCCTTGTAACAGTCGAGCTACGTATTGATTTGCCTCCGAAAGAAAAAGATTCTTTTTCCCGTTAATCGTAATCACGAAATTCGTCCCTCCCATCACTTGTAATTATTTCGTTTTCAAGTCAATATTAACAAACGGAAGTTTCTCTAGTATCTGCATCGCCACAGAATTTTTGGCCATTGAATCTTGCTCCACATCATATATGATCCGATCTACTTTTGTTGTTAAAGATTTTTTGTGCTTTATTACAGTTACTTCATCCAAGGTAATCCCTTCTTTTATTCTAAACACACCTAAATCTCCTCGATTTCCCTCTATCAAAATATTTTGTTGTAAAATCTCGAATCCTACACAGGATATGTTCAATTTATACATCCCCTTTTCCACGGCTTGGATTAAAAAGAAACCATCATCATCACTTACAGCATGGGCAATAACCTTTAAATCTGAATTTAGTAAAATAACATGGGCTTGAGAAACAGGTTTCTCCTCCAAGGTTTTGACATAACCTTGTAAGATTTGTCCAGTTCCTTTACAAACGACCAAGAAAAATAATATCAAAAATAATATTCCTTTTTTCATTAGATTTCCTATAACTTTTTATTCAAATTAGATTTCTTCACGCAAGAACTTAAATTCTGAATTTATTATCGTCTCTATATTAGTGTTTTCGCCTTCTCGATTATTACTACATTCATGACTTCTTTACCCACTTCACCGCATCCACAAAAACCAATTGTTCCGGGAAAGCCCCCTTATCATGTAAAATTAGTTTTACTTTACCCTTGGCTAGCGGGAGAACACCTACTTGGATCCAACCACATTGAGGCATTTGTTGCTGGTAAGAATATTCTTCCTTTCGTCCGAGATTGTCTGACAGATAAATGTTTTGCAGTCCATTTCGGAGAAACGACATCACAATATCCGCACGATAATCTCCTTGCTCCAACGTGTAATAATAGGCCACTGAATCAGCTTGCCTTTGGTACCTGAAATCCAGGTCTAACTTGTATATAGACACCCCATACTCTCCTTGTTCCGGAATTTCCGTTTTCCATTCCGCACGGGCCTGGCTGTTTTTCGTCTTTTTACCTAAAAAACTCCGTACGGGAAAACCGTAAGCATCTATATAAACGGAACTAACCCATCCCGGGGCATTGTCGGTCAGAAAATCGACCCCACTATCTTCCACGATCATCTTATCCTGCAATAATTTCCCTAACAAGGATTCTTTCGTCTCCGAAGCGAAAACATGAAATCCTTGATCCTCATTGTCCACGACAATCTCTCCTGAAGACGGTAAAAAGCAAGAGGGTTCCAACTTTTTCCGTCCCGCATGAACAAGCGCTTCCTGGGGAAATTCCATGAAATTGTAAATATAATTACCCGGGATATTCTGCGCCAAATTAGATTGCAAGATCACACCTCCTACACTATGGGATAACGGGAAACAAATCCGGGAACATTCACCGGCCCGGATCATAAAATCCCCTACATTCAACAAATCTCTTGAACCATCGCCTTTATCCGTGTACGCGGAAATAATTCCGTTCACGTCTGAAGAATTCCATACACTGAAAGCAAGCATCGGCCCTTCGTTTCCCTTCCCCGTGTATTGTTCAATATCTTGTACACGAAGTGCGGCAAGTCCATGTTGGTCATACAATTCGCATGTTGCCTCAACAAGATCGAAATTAAATTCACGTTCAAATTCTTCCGCCAGACATTCGAAAGTAACGCGAGAAAAAGAATTCCTAGATCGGAAATTGTTCATGAAAACAGCAAAACTATCCTGATTCACTTTTATATTAATCTGTTTTCTCAAATAAGCGGCTTTTAGCTTGTAAATAGCATCTAAATCACAAGACTTTCCCGTTCCTTTCAATACATCTCGTAAACTTTGCGAAGAAAGAGTCCGTATCGCTTTATGTTCACCGGTTTCTCCGACCTTGTATAATTCCCATTGTATATCAACTTGATTATTTGCTCGCATTCCTGTCATAATTCGATTAATGCCCGGAAAATTTTCAGAATAAATGTAATCGCTAAAATCAGTAAACATGGGAAGAATTGAAGCCGGATTCTTTATTATTTCCGGTGTAATTTGCTGCCCGGCAATAAAATCCGGCAACGCCATTTTTCTCAACACGCTAATTTCTTCCCCTACATTCGCCGTACAAAAATTACGAATCGCCTCACTTTCGATCTCTGTTCTAGAACTTCCGATAACGGCTTTTTCTCTTTTATCCGCATACTCCTTTACGGGAAGATAATCTGATTGATCGCAACAATTTTCCGGTTTAAAGATTAATTCCGGTTGAATCCGTTCACTCCTTTTCCTATTTTCGCCACGATAAGCACAAAAACTAACCGGGGTTTCAATGAAAGCCAATTTATGAAAAGGATAAACTTCTCCGGTTAGTTTTTCAAAATATGCTTTAGCCTCACCAATTCCTTGCACAAGCCCTTCTCTAGTCGCCTCAAGCGAAGAGAACAAGGCTCCTTTTTCATCAAAATAATACAATTCAAAACGAGTATCGTCAATCGTAATCTCTCGTTTATTATACCTGCCCATGCACAATGTTAATCCCGGCAATGCGTGAGCATGATCAAAACGGGTTCCATCCCCCGTTTGTGAAGCCTCCCCTTGAGATATAACGGTATAACTTGAATCATGGATAACGGTTAACACGTAATCCGTAAAATACCTGTCGGCAAATTGTAATGCCACGGGAGATGTCTGAAACTCCACAGTCGGATACCATAAACATTCGGGAGTTAACAACGTGTATTTATCATCAACCAAAGCTGTATGTTTCCCGTATCTCAAAATATTAATACTCCATTGTGTCGCATAATAATCCTGATCCGGAATATCTAAATAACAAACACTCTCGTCAATTTCTCCGGCATAACGAATCACGAACTCTTTCGCCTCTCCCGGCTCCAAAGAATGGTGTAATGATATGGCAAAATCTTTTCGATCGAAATTCACGCTAGTCTCTCCAGTCGTTATGCCATCAACATATAATCCGGGATTCAGGAAAAGGAAAAATCCATCTATTTTTTCCCGGTAGGGATTACGAATAGTCAGCGTGTCATTCACGATCATCCGAGTTCGATGTTGGCTATACTCGATATGTTGACGGATAATTTCCACACGTTTCCGTGTTGCATACTCCATGTACAATTTCACAAACTCCTGTCTTTTCTGTCGGTCTTTTTCAAAATGGAAATAATAAGTTCCTCCTACCCAGATTCCTGTAATCAGCACAATAACCCCCATCCATTGTATCCATCGTCTATTTCCGGGATTATTCGGTAAACGTTTCAATCTAACTACAGATAGCAACATGAAGGCAATACCTAACATGGCAAATGCGATTCGTTGAGTCACATACGGGAAAAGTCCCACGTGTTTTCCCGTGGCATCCGAGAACACATTAGGTATCGAAATCGCCAGATAGTCCAAACTGCCATATAAATAATCCGTCAAAACAAAAACATTAAAAAAGATATATCCTATCAAGCACAATAACGCCACGGGCCATATTTTTATCGTGACGGTTATCCACAAAGTTATCCCGACCAAAAACAATAAAGAAGGGAGAGTTAATGTCATGAAATAAAATACATACGGGAAAAAAACAGGAGATGATTGCATTGAAAATTGATGGAACCCCCATGTAATCACAATGACCAGCACGTTCAACACCACGAAACTCCCCACAACAGCCAGTAATTTCCCCATTGCGTAATCGCCATTCCCATGAGAACGTGTGCTTAGCGATTCAAAAGAGTCTAAAGAACGATCTCTCCGGATAAAATCACCCGCTATAAAGAGGATAAAAATTCCCTGAATAAAATTGAAAAGAAAAGCACTCACGAAAGGAATCGAACAAGATAGTGCATTCAGAAAATGAATAGGAAAGTCCACTTGTATAAACCATTGAGCCGCCAGACTCCCATCTACCAATAAAAACACGAGAAAAATGAATAACCAATTTCTCCTTAGTAGCTTTGCCTCATAGTGACTGATTAATAGTATTTGATTGATATTCATAATTTTCGCGTTTTAAGTTATTAAAATATTTAAGCCATTTCTACATAAATCTTTTTAGGTAATATAAAATATGATTCCCACACCTCTTCTATTTCCTCTCTCTGATTTTGAGAAAAACGATAATCACCCAATATTGTAACAGTTATAAACAAAAATTGATTACTAGGCATCATTAAATCAACAATTGGTTTTGTATACCAAAGTGTCGGATTTTCCACATATACATTAAAATGATGAAAAACACTAATCTTAAACGAAACCCTTCCATCAACATCAGTTATTCCATGATAATTTTTCCCGCCAGCTTCATGGACTGAAATACCCATTCCTTTTATAGGATTACCGAAATTATTACCAACTAAAGTTATATACAAATTATCTTGTCCAAATGAAGCCAAACCACAAAGAACGAATAAAATCATTAAATACTTTTTCATAACATCATAAATTTTTATTATTATATTTCTTTCTAAAAATTTTATACCCTTGTAATGCCATAAGTAGCATAACTGCACCTATCCCCCACCACATCCACGAAAGACTTTTACTAGCATTTAAAAGTTTCATCTTTACAATTGGAGATTTATTCACCATATCATTTTTCCAAGTGACACGAACTTCCTCGATTGGTTCATACCCTTCTTTACTAAATTGGAGATAATACGTTCCAAAGTTTTGTATTTCTATTTTCTTAATCTGCCCTTTAAAATCAGTTTTATTAACAACTTCCTCTTTTACAAACCGATGAAGACTATCATATACAATTACTTTAGGTTTATCAATAGGATTCCCTTCTGAATCAAACACGCCAATCTTTATTGCAGGTTCAACATACTGTGGTTGAGCTTGTGTCAGCAAACTGGTTCCAGATAAAAGTCCTAACAAACACACGAATTTTATTGCTAGATGTATCATTTCTTCATTTATTATTTTTTACAACATGCTCAATTTCCTCCATTCCCGGATTGGTATCCAAAACCATCCCATCCGGAGAAATCAAGTATAGAGTAGGCAAAAATTCTACCTTATAATCATCGGCTGTATCACTTCCGTTTATCTCCTGATCAACACGTAATTGTTTCCATATAGGTTGATCCTCTTCCACGGCTTTTAACCAATCCTCCTTTTTCTTGTCACAGGAAATAGCAATCACTTCAATCCCTAATTCTTGCAGACGACCATATTCTTTTTTCAACTCTTTAATCTTCATGCGACATGGTTTACACCAAGAAGCCCAAAAGTCAATCAATAAATATTTCCCCTTGTAATCCGACAATTTTACGTTTTCCCCCTTTAGATCCGGCAAAGTAAAATCCGGGGCTTTACCCGTTAATTGTTTTTGTTTTGCCGCCTCATATTTTTCCATGATCTCCTTTCTTATTTCCGAATCAGGTCCATCCCCCATCGCTTTCACAGTTCGTGTGAATAATTTAAAATCATAACTGATTATCCACATATTATCCTGTACCAACATGGCCGCCACGGAACTACCACTGAAATCAGTCACCATATCCAATAGCAGATCGTTCCCTTGTTTCCATAATCGTTCATTTTCTCGTCCCAATGACTCTAAATCCCCTTCATCACTTGTTTCTGCCATTCGTTTTTGCAAATCGAACCTTTCCGTCGAGTTCTTCTCGATCTTTTCGAGATGAGCGTTTAACCGGGATTGCATTCCTTCCTGCCCGGTCTCGACTAAATAATTATTACCTATCTTTTTCAACTGGTACTCTCCGGGTTCTGAATAAAAATAAACTCTTCCACCATAGTTTCCCATATTTAAATAAAGCAAACGATTCTCCGCCTTACCTTTTAATGTAAAAGTACGATCCCCACGTACCGTACTTTTTGCAAGAGTATCAGTACCTTTCCCTTCCCCCGTGAGTAAATAAACTTCAGTGGCTTTACTATTTTCGGGCAGGGTACCCTGAAGGGTATAATAATCCGAAGGTGTACATGCTAGACACGCCACACCCAATACAATACAATCTATGATTTTCATGTTGTAAGAGGTATATATTTCAAAGGAGACGCTTTAAGCATCTCCTTTGAAAAAAGATTCATTAAAAAGATTCATTAAAAAGAATTAGGAAAATAACTATAACTAACCATGGACATAGACGGATCGACATAATGCATCTTCACCACTTTCCCCTCTCCTTCCAGCACGCGCACCGGCTTACCATAAGGCTTACCTCCAAGAATCTCGTATAAATACACTTTATACTTCCCATCCTTATGAGTAGCAAATACCAAATAATCAAAGTTTTTATCTGCATTATCAGAACCCGACCAGTAACGATTACTAATATAAGTAATCTCTTCTCCCGTAGCCATATCCGTCGGACGAAGTAACTCTTCCGTATTCTGTACCAGATCATACATATACAATTGATTATCGTTTACAAAATACATCACTTTAGCTGTCAACTCATTCACGGCAAACAGATTCGCCCCGTTCAATTTAGACGAAGTTGCAACTTCTGTTACCTTTTCAATCGGGTTAGAAGGATCCATTCCCAACACCAACTGATAAATATAATGTTTTCCTGCAGTATTCTCATCTTCAAACAAAGCATACCCTGTACTCGTTTCATCCATGTAATTCTTTCCAAAGAATTTCAGATGGTGAGTTATACCGTTAGGCTTATTCGGTTTTTCTTCACCATTCTTGTCCAAATCACTATAAGTATGTAAGCTACCATTAAAATCCAAAAACAAAAAGCGTCCTTTCAATTCGTCTAAATAATAAAAACAAGTACTCGCAAACACACCGTTCTGGTTGGGTTTTGTTTCCTCGTCATCATTTACCATAGCGGGGAATCCGAACTTTCCCGTTCCTAACAAATCCCAAAGGGATGCTTGTGTAGAAAAGTATGCTCCTTTGTCAGAAATATATCCGACCCCGTATGCATTTCGCCACACATAATACGGCTTTTCTTCGGGAGCCTCACCACCAAGGAACATGTTACTATGAGTGTAAATCGTACTCATATCCTCGATATTAGAAATCCGGACATCCTTCTCCGTGCAAACAGTTAAAGCCTTCGTGATCACGTATTCTGCCGTGGTTTCATCAACAAAACAATATCCGGGATCTAACCCTAAGCTAACCGGTGCATCAGGCATATGTTCCCCATCCATTTTCAAGAAAATATTATCCACTAAACTGTTATCAGAAGCGTGCAAATCCACATCTGTTGAATTTCCCATATCTTTCAACAGGTAGAAACCTTCTGAAAATTTAGTCACCACGCTCAAAGACATCACCTGATACGTTTCCAGTTTATTGCTCTTATTCGTTACCCGAAATGTCAAATCATAAAACCCTTGTTTAATATTTACCGGAAAATCCAACACCCGATCAGTTCCAATCGTGTCCAGTATTATCTCTATTTTATTGGAAGTCGTACCCGACCCTTTCGTCAGGTTCAACGTCCATAAATATTCAAAATCACTCTCCCCACCCGTTGCCGTAACGGTTGGTTCCAGATGAAGAACATCCTGGTAGGACGTTTTCGTGTAACTCTTTTCCAATCCTTCAGTATTAATCGTACTGATTTCATGATAGTCATAGTTTCCCTCGTCGTCATAACATGCCGAAACAAGTAACGCGAATAAACAGACTGATAATATATTGTATATTTTCTTTTTCATAACTTGTCATTATTATCTTTCATACCGGGTAAATCTAACTAACGCACCTTCCGTTTCACCGGGCTCCGGTGCCTCTCGAAGGGGTTCTTCACCTCTGGCAGCTCTCGCCTCATTTTCAGCAGCCAATTTCCGAGTGAAGAAATAGAACCAATAATCCGTCATTCCCATATCAACGCTACTCGGATCACCAACTAACGAATAGAAAAAGTCATCGTTCATCTTGATTCCTAAATCTGCCGTGGCATCAATCATAAACTGATGCTTCACTTTACCATATTTTCCAGCGAAATAATACGATGCATAAAAATCCCAGTATTTCGGTTGCATCAATATATCTGCCACCCGAATGATCTTCTTCTGATATTTTTCGTAGCCGGGAATAAAGTTTTCATTGTGACCGATCTGAACACATAATGTCACCTCCTGTTGTTTTAATGAAGGATCACGTTTTAATATTATCGGAAAACGTACGGTATTTTTTCCCGCTGGAATCTTGTAATAATCGGCAACAAGCGGATCATCAAAAGCAATATAATGCTTTCCTGCCACGGCTTGTTCTCCCTCTCCTTTCTTCACTTGTTCCAGTACAAACGAACGTTCATGATCTTCTACATACCCCATCGTTTCAACTTCCAACCAAACGGTATCGAATACCCGGGTTTCAACATCGTAAACAAATGTACGAGGAATCACGGTATCGGCCATCGTGAATGGTTCATATATAAAATTCAAACGATTCTCCGGTGAATTATACACCCCCATCTCATCTTCACATGCGAATAATCCGAAAATCGGTAATAACCATAGTATATATTTATTTATCTTTTTCATAGCTTTCTACTTTTAATTTGCGTTCAGTTCTGTACTTGGTAATGGCACAATATAATCCTGTTCGCCAACCTCCCGATCCGTCTTCCATAACATATTTTTTATTCCCAAACGTTTGTAAGTATAGAACATTTGTCCTTCTCCAAAGAATTCTCTACGATATTCCCGGATTATCTCGGTCATCAACTGTTCTTGTTGTAAAGGAGACGCATCCACGTTTCTCGCTTTCATATAAGGAATATAAAGAGCATTAGCCTCATTCAGCGTGGGAGCAGATTCGATAGCAATCAAGTACATCTCGGACAAACGAATCAATGGAACCACCTGTTTCTGCGTGGCCAACACCTCCATATCCGTGTTCGTGGTTGAGGACGGTTGATTGTACTTTTTTAGCAAAGGTTTTATAGCCCCTTGATTATCAGGTGTACGATCCCACACTTGCACTCGGTTATTCACGGCCGTAGATTGTCCGGCAAACAAATCATTATTAAACTGTTTTTCTGTAAGGTATATTCTTTCAGTTTTATCGGATTTAAACAATTTCTCTGTATTACTTTCAATCTCGTAATTACTTAAAGCCAAAATACATTCTGAAGGCAAAGCAAAATTACTACTACTAATATCTCCCGCTCCCGCCAATTCCAAAACTTTCTTACCATTCTTATCGACGGCATCAATAATTTCTTTTGCTGCAGTATATGCTTCTGTTTTCTTCCCCATATACATATACAACCTTGCCCGAATTGCTTTCACAGCATAATAATTGAAACGGAAACGTCTAAATCCCATAAACTCGTCCGCCAGCTCTACATTATAATTTTTTGTATCGAAGAAATTATCCAATTCTTGGAAAGAATAAGTAAATAACGGATCATGATCTTTAAACAAAGCTTCAGCCGCATCTAAATCAGCAAGAATCAAATTCGTGAAATCATTATATGAATAATGCGGAATCATCACCGTGGACACGGTTTTAGCATACGCCAAAGATACCTGTTTATCAGAATTTTGCGGCATTTGCCCAAACAAACGTAATATTTCCATGTGACAAAATGCCCGAATCGTTAATGCCTCTGCCTCTACAATTGCCCGCATATCCTCGTTCGTGATCACCTCCTTGTGATCGGGCATATTCTGTAGTATAATATTGGCTTGGGCAATTGTATTATACATCTCCCCGTAAATTGCGGATATTAATGTCTTCGGATAATCGTTTTCATATTTGAAAGCCTTGAGATCCTCTGCCCCCCGATAATTACTCTCCTGATAACTCCAATGTTGGGCCATAAATTCAATATCCGTAATCGTCAAACTTAGCCCATATAAATTTTTGGAATTCAATTTAATATAGCAGGCAGTCAAGGCATTTTTAAACCCGGAAACCGACTTGAACATATCTTTTTCATCGGTTTGAGTCTCCGGCTTTACATCCAGCCAATCATTACAAGAGGCTAGCGATAAAGTTGCGAATAACGTGATATATAGTAAAATTCTTTTCATAATACCATTGTTTAAAACATTAATGAAAGGGTTAAAGCCAGTCTGCGGGCAAACGGATAAGAAGTTCCTCTTTCACGCTTGATAGAAGAAATATAGAATATATCCGACATATTAGCCCCGATACTGATTGTCTCAACTTTCCACTTGTCACGCAAGAAATCTGAATGTAACCGATACTCCACACTGGCACTTTGGAATTGGAACACGTTATCATCCATCACGAAACGGGAAGTTGCTTTTGTCTCCACGGAACCGTATCCCTTGTAAGGTTTCACGTCTCCAATATGCTGCCATCTCTTTTTCAACACACGACTATCAACATTATTCTTATCAATTTCACCATTGGTCACTTCCACCTTGTTAAGCAAGGTTTCGTTATATTGTTGGCCCCCCCATTGATAAGCAAATGACAGATTCACGGAAAGATCCTTCCAAGCAAAGTAAGTACTGATATTACCTCTGTATTTAGGTTCATCGACTCCAAAATAACGCTTGTCGGATGGATTCCATTTATCCGTGATATTCCCATTCTTATCCAAGAAAATTTCATATCCGGTACTCGGATCAATTCCCATGGAAGGAACAGCCCAAATTGAATTCTGTGCATACCCTTCATACAATAACTGATTAATCTCTACATCTTTTGATTTGTAAAGCTCATTCTGCCGTTTGATTGCTTCAGAAAGCTTGGTAATTTCATTCTTCGTGTAAGCTAATTTGGCTGTCATAGACCAGATGATATTCCGGTGCGTATCACGCATTAAATATCCACTAATCATGGCCTCGTAGCCCGTATTTTTCACCTCTCCCACGTTATCCACGTAAGAACTGAATCCGTTCGCCAAAGGCAAATCCATTTGAGACAACAAATTAGAAGTCTTTTTACTATAAATATCGAAAGATGCCGACAAGCGTCCGTCGAAAAGTCCAACTTCAACACCACCGTTTAATTGCTTGGTAACCTGCCATTTCAACTTTTCATTTCCTAATCCCATCAACTCAGACCCGTTCCAAATAATGTAACGTTTTCCCGTATAACTCTGGAAAGTTGACAAAGCCTGATAGGAAGAAAACTGTTGAGATCCGGTTTCTCCGTACGATCCTCTAATCCGAAGATTATTCACGATATTCTGATTCTGCATGAACTTCTCGTTATGCACGTTCCACCCGATACCGGCACTCCAGAACGGGGCAAATTTATTTTTTGTCCCGAACAACGATGAACCATCCACACGGAAAGATAAATCCATGAAATAACGATTGTTATAAATGTAGTTGACATTCCCGGTAAAACCAACCCGACGAGACAATTCTTCCGTACCTTTCGGTACCCCATTTTTCTCATACTGCAAAGCATTACCGATGAAATCCAATTTACCATCAGGAAATCCTTCCACGATAAACGTGTAGAAATGATTTTTCTTCTGGGCTATAGAATAATCGAATCCGGCATATAGCTGGTGTTTTTCATGAAATATCTTTGAATAACTCAACGTCACGTTTGCATCAATATTAATATCCTCACCTGTTCCGTAAGTGTACTTTCCTTTGCGAAAATAACTATCACTATCTGTAGCAGTCGCAAAAGTCGTGTGATCGGCAGGTAAATAATTATCAGAAGTACTATTTTTCTTTTGTAAGCCTAATTGAGCTCGTAAACGCAAATCATGATTAATGCTCCATTCAATAGAAAAATTATTCGTGATCAAGGTATATTTATCCTCGTCGATTACCCCCAACTGGGCATTATAAAGCGGGTTATACTGTTTTGTCCCTTTTATCGTGTACACCTTGATATATTCTCCATTCTCATCTTTTATCCGGTAATACGGATTCATTTTGGCATAATCAGAGAATGTTCCATATTTACTTTCTTTTCCTTTATTTATATCAATACTAGTCTGATTCTTAAAGAGCACATTCTTCACGGAATATGACAAAGTTACCGTACCACTGAAAGTATTTCTCTCGGATCCCTTCATCGCTCCTATAACAGAATTATAAGAAATATTTGTTCCCCAACGAAAAGACTCATTTCCACCCTCTAGACGCAAATTATATTTCTGACCAATACCGGTCTGTACCGGTTGGCTCAACCAATGCGTGTTCACACCTTTCAACACCTCCGAATATAATTGACCATATTTCTCCTTTAACGCCCGATCGTTAACGACATCATCTTCATCATCATAGAGTCCGACAATCCGCTCCAATTCCAATTTGTCACGGGCATTCAATAAATCGTATGAAGAAAGGTCTGGCATTTCAATATTCATTCCTCCTTGCACGTAAATTTTCAATTTACCGGCTTGAGGAGCCTTCGTGGTAACAACAATAACACCATTTGCACCCCGAGAACCATAAATTGCCGTGGCAGAAGCATCTTTCAGTATGTTGATACTTTCAATCTCCTCGTCATTAAAATCCATTAACTTCTGCAAAGTAATCTCGAATCCATCCATGATTACTAACGGAGCATTCAATTGTTTGGATGCTTGTTGATTTAATTCATCCACGCTCATGGGTAAAGAGGAATTACCCCGGATATTAATTTCCGGTATCACGTTCGGGTTACTTCCCAAAGCATTGTCCATCACGACATTGATTGAAGGGTCGATGTTACGCAACGTGGCTAACAGATTTTGGCCTTTGTACATCTTCAACTCTTTGGCAGAAACGGCCGTAACAGCCCCCGTGTAACTTTCCTTGGATTTCGTGAAAATACCGGTCACAACCACGTCGTCCAATGTTTCCGAATCCTCGACTAACTTCACGTCTAGTTGCGTCTTCGAACCGACGGCAATTTCTTGAGTCTTCATCCCGACGAAAGAGAAGATCAAGACTTGCTCACTATCACCGGGTATTTCCAATTTATACTCCCCGTCAGCACCAGTTGCCGTTCCCAAGGTCGTACCTTTAATGATAACCGTAACTCCCGGCAACACGTTTCCTTGCTCATCCGAAACCTTACCTGTAATTGTTTTCGATTTTTTTTCTTCTTGGCTTACAGCCTTTTTACGAATAATGATCGTCTTACCATTTATCTCGTAACCGAGATCAGTCCCTTTAAGACAATCCGTTAAAATTTGTTCAATCGTTGCATCTTTAAAAGCAACATCTTGTCGGGCAAATGATTCCAGATTCACGTCACGATAAACGAAATCATAATCAGAATTCTTACGGATCTCACTGATAATCTCTTTTAAAGACGCATTTTTCAATGAAAACGTAATCTTTCTTTCCTGCGAATACGCATTCAGACTAATTTGGGTTGTGAAAATTAAGAAAAGGAGGAATAAAAACCGCCTCTTCCCGACGACATTAGAAATTTTCTTCATAACTTTGTTTTTTGAATTCAACAATTCCTCACACCCTGTGCCAACAGGGAGTGAAATACGAAAAGTAGTGTTAGCAGCGCTACTTTTTTATTTTACAATAACCGTGTTATCTTTTATTTCAAATTGTACTTCTCCGGTTTTACCGATTAATTCTAATACTTGAGTAAATTCTTCGTGTTTTTTCATGTTCAAAGAGAATTGGTATGAACGCAATTCATCCCGACTATAGAATACATCAATGTTATACCATCGTCCCAAGTCGGTCAGGATTTTTTCCAACGGACAATTATCATACACCAAACGTCCGTCCGCCCATGCCAAGTACAAATCGACATCCACGTCCCGAACTTCCAACCCCATCGTTGATTTATTAAACAACACTTGTTTATTCGGAACAAGTTTCACACTTTTACCTTCCACCCTTACCGTTACTTGACCACTTTCCAACGTGGTTTGTATATCCTTTTCGTCTTTATATGCCCGAACACCGAAAGTAGTTCCGGTAACCAGCACTTCCAATTCTCCGGCTGTCACGACAAAAGGATGTTCCGTATTTTTCGCCACCTTAAAATAGGCTTCACCGGTTAAATACACCTTACGCTCCTTACCCTGAAATTTCACGGGAAAACTTAACGTTGATTCCGAATTTAAATAGATCATCGTACCATCTGATAGCGTAAGTAAATATTCTCCACCCCGTGGAATCTCCAACGTGTGAAAAATTTCCGTCGTGTCGGGAGAATCAATATCCCTGTATTTTAAAGATCTGGCGCTAACCAATAATAAACTGTCACTCTGAGCCAGATCAGAACGTAACACCTCGTTTTCCAGATCAACTTTACGCCCATCGGGTAAAATCAAAACGGCCCGGGAACCGGGAACTTGCACCTCATTCTTAGCTATCGGAAGAATTTCGGTTTGTTCTTTATCCCCGGAAAAATAAAAAACACCTCCCACGCTTAATATTAATACAATAGCAGCCGCATACGGGAACCATTTTATCTTCCGAACAGATCGACCGGATCGTGCTCTCTGTTGGAGTTGCCACCATCCTCTCTCCTCCTCTTCTTCCGTTTTCACGAAACGGGAAATACTTTTTTCCACGTGTTCGCTTGACAACATTCGTTGAAAAAGTTCTTCATGCCTCGGGGAAACCGATCTCCATTCGTTCAGTTCTTTTTCCTGCACATTGTCCGTCATTCCCTGTATATGCAGGAAAATCAACCGGGCTATATGTTCTTCTTTGCTTAACATCTTTTTTGGCTTTTATACTAAAGCGATTTGGGGTGCGTTTGGTGTAATAAAAAAATCACTTTTTTTCTCACTTTTTTATTATCATCTCTGTATTTGCAAGTTAGCCTCTTCGTTTTCTGGCAATAGATGTCGAACAGATACAAAAGCATCTATTTATAAATCATTGATTTACAAGAAAGATATTTATAACAGTCCAAAAGATACAATCAACAGGGTTACAAGTTAAAATATAATCCATATTTTCGCGAAAGAGAATTCAAATGATCAAAACACAATAAAATGAGAAAACTATTATTTTTATTCATGCTGATCTGTACCATGCAGTTACACGGGCAGACAGTCAGGGAATGGATGGGATTACCTCCCGTCCCGGTAGAGTTTCCGGCTTTCGGGGACATGAAAAACGTGGAAAACAAAATATTTTCCCAAGCGGATTTATTAACTCTTTCCACGTTTAATATCGAAAACCTAACCCCTGCCGTGGGCGAACAAGAACTACAATATCACTCTCTCACTTGGGAAACTGCAACCGTGAATGATAACATTGTTATTTCCCAAAATAAAAGTATCGTTCCGGCAATCGGATTATATGCCGTTTACGTCGAAAACACGCAATGGATGAGCGGGAAACTGCAATTTTCATTTTATGGGAATGCCGAAGTTTACGTGGATGGAGTGAAAAAAATCACGTATACCAGCCACAAGGGAACCGAAGCAGTAAACCAAGAATGTACCCTGCAATGGGTTCCGGGAAAACACTCCATCATCGTGAAAAGTTTGCAAACGAAAGAAAGCGACAAACTATTTTCAGCTCAATTTATTGCAGATCCCGATTTCAAGGATACCCCGGTGGAATTTACCTTATCCCCCAAACGTGGGAAAAATATACTGGACGTGCTGAACGGTCCCAGAATCGGAGGAATTCAGGTTTCTCCCAGCGGAAAATACCTGATCATGGCAGAAGGTGAGATTATAAAAGGTAAAAGCAGTTCCATAACGAACGTGTACAGAATTGCTGACAAAGAGATCGTGTACACGTTCTACGGCAACAATGTCAGTAACTTGACTTGGATACCCGGAGAAGACAAGTTGTCTTACCTGATAAAAGAAGGAACGGGAAACTCCCTATACACCTACGACATCGAACAACAAAAGATGGAACGCTTGTTCCGGGACGATCAGACGATCAGTTCTTTCTCGTGGTCACCGGACCGGAGTTATCTTATCTATTACAAAAATGAGAATTACACCCCGAAAGAATGGGAACTCCGCAAACTCGACGGGATCGAAGATCGACAGGCTTATTATCGCAATCGGTATTTCTTATGCAAATATGATTTGGCAACGGGCATACATACTCGCTTAACTTGGGGAAACCAAACGACTTCCATCATGGACATCAGTCACGATGGTAACCAAATTTTAATCAGCACCGGACGACCGGATTATAACGAATACCCGTACCGGAAACAATCTGTCTACCTGTTGAATGCCCGCACGAATCAACTTGACACGCTTTGGAAAGACCGTCTGGTTGACATTCAATGTGTCTTTTCTCCCGATGATTCAAAATTATTAATTGCCGGAGCGGCTGACGCTTTCGGACAAATCGGGGTAAAGATTGCTAAAGGACAGATCGTGAACGGATACGACACGCAGCTATACATTTATGACTTAAATTCCAAAGAAGTAACTCCGATTACAAAAGATTTCAATCCTGCAGTCTCCAACTACATCTGGCATACCGACGGGAATATTTATATCGTGGCCGGGGATACCGATTACGTTTACTTGTTCCGGTATGGGAAAGACGGGAAAATCACGAGAATAGAATGTCCGGGTGATCTCGTACAAAAGATCAGTTTGGCTCAAAACGGAAATACCGGGATCTACACTGCCTCAGACGAGAGTTACCCGACGCGGGTCTATACCTTGGACTTGGCAACCCTCAATGCACAGGAATGGGCCGATCCGCAAGGTGAACAATACAAAAATATAGAATTCGGACAAGTAAAAGACTGGGACTACAATTACAAGAAAGGAACCACGATAGACGGACGCTATTATCTTCCGGCAAATTTCGATCCCAAGAAAAAATACCCGATGATCGTGTATTACTACGGGGGAACAACCCCGGTAGAAAGGACTTTCGGAGGAAGATGGCCATTCAATCTATACGCTGCGAATGGATATATTGTATATGTGATGCAACCCTCTGGTGCGACCGGGTTCGGACAAGAATTTTCAGCCCGTCATCAAAACAACTGGGGTAAAATCACGGCAGACGAAATCATTGCCTGCACGAAAGCATTCTTGAAAGCACATCCTTTCGTGGATGCACAACGTGTCGGATGCATGGGAGCCTCTTACGGTGGATTCACAACCATGTACCTGCAAACCCGCACGGACATCTTCGCTTGTGCCATTTCACATGCCGGAATTTCCTCCATTTCCAGTTACTGGGGTGAAGGCTACTGGGGATATAGTTACAGCACGAACGCATCGGCTCATGCTTTCCCGTGGAATCGAAAGGACATCTACGTGGATCAAAGCCCGCTATTCAACGCTGACAAGGTAAAAACCCCCATGCTTTTGTTGCACGGTACGGCCGATGTAAACGTACCCACGGGTGAAAGTATCCAGTTCTACACCGCGCTGAAACTCTTGGGCAAAGACGTGGAACTCGTATTAATCAAGAATGCAGATCATGCCGTCGTGGATTACAACCAACGAATCATCTGGGGTAACACCATCATGGCTTATTTTGCCAAATACCTGAAAGGTGAACCCGCTTGGTGGGAAAATATGTACAAGGACAAGAACTTATAAATAGTTTAGAATTTAGAGTTTAGAGTTTAAAGTGAATACTATAATATCCCGCCTTAAACTCTAAACTTTAAATTCTAAACTCTAAACTTAAAAAATGGCTCAAGAAATTGAACGTAAATTCTTAGTGAAAGGAGATTTCAAACCGGAAGCATACCAATCGATCCGCATCACACAAGGATACCTCTCTTCCGTACCGGAACGTACTGTCCGAGTACGAATCAAAGGAGAGCAGGGATTTCTCACGATCAAGGGGAAAGGGAATCACTCCGGAATCAGCCGTTATGAATGGGAAAAAGAAATTACTTTAAACGAAGCGGAAGAATTGCTACAGCTCTGCGAACCCGGTGTTATCGACAAAATCCGTTATCTTGTTAAATCCGGAAAACATACCTTCGAGGTGGATGAATTTCATGGGGAGAATGAAGGATTAGTCATGGCAGAGATTGAATTGGAAACAGAAAATGAGAATTTCACGAAACCTGCGTGGCTTGATAAAGAGGTGACCGGAGACAATCGGTATTATAACGCCATGTTGACAAAATATCCTTACACGAAGTGGTAAATATTCTGATTTCAATGCTTATTTTTGCGGCATGAAACAGACACTTAAAGAAAACGGTGGTTTACCGGCCTCCATCTTGTGGACGTTAGCTATTGTAGCCGGAATATCCGTCGCCAATTTATATTATAACCAGCCTTTGCTGAACATGATACGTCAAGATCTGAACGTATCGGAATTTCATACCAACTTGATTGCCATGATAACCCAGATCGGGTACGCGATAGGATTACTCTTTATCGTTCCATTGGGAGACTTGTTTCAACGGAAAAAGATCATCATTATCAACTTTTCCCTACTGATCCTCTCCCTTTTAACCATAGCCATGGCCCCCTCGATCAACGTAATTCTAGGAGCCTCACTAGTGACAGGTATCTGTTCCATGGTCCCGCAAATCTTTATCCCGATAGCCTCACAATTCTCCCGACCCGAACACAAGGGGCGTAACGTGGGAATCGTGGTGTCGGGGCTTTTAACCGGAATTCTGGCCTCACGGGTAGTCAGCGGGCTTGTGGGAGAAATATTCGGGTGGAGAGAAATGTACTATATTGCAGCCGTTCTCATGTTACTCTGCTCTGTGGTAGTTATGAAAGTCCTACCGGATATTCAACCTAATTTCCAAGGTAAATACAGCGAACTGATGAAATCCCTCTTCTCGTTATTGAAAACCTATCCGCAAGTGCGCCTCTACCCTATTCGTGCCGGTTTATGTTTCGGTTCATTTCTAACGCTATGGTCCTGTCTGGCATTCAAAATGGGACAAACTCCCTTTCATGCCGGGAGTAATATTATCGGGATGTTAGGATTATGTGGTATTGCCGGGGCCTTATCTGCCTCACTTGTCGGAAAATACGTGAAACAAGTGGGTGTCCAACGTTTTAACTTCATCGGTTGCGGGTTAATTCTCCTCTCTTGGTCAATCCTTTATACCGGACAAAACTCGTACATTGCCATTATTGCAGGCATCATCCTGATTGACATCGGGATGCAATGTATCCAGATCAGTAACCAGACCTCTTTGTTCGAACTTTGCCCTTCCGCCTCCAACCGGGTAAACACGATCTTTATGACGACCTATTTCATCGGAGGCTCCTTGGGGACCTTTCTTGCCGGAACCTGCTGGCATTGGTTCGGATGGGCCGGAGTCGCGGGAATCGGCAGCGTGTTAGCAACAACTTCCCTACTGATCACGGCCTGTAACCGGGAAAAAACGGTGTAGATTCATGATCGACATACCCATCACGCTTTTAATTTTTAGATACTTTGATTTCCCGACAGAAAAGCATACCTTTGCCGAAAATTTAAAATTTTCATCAAAAAAATATAGGCATGGATAAGATCCTTAATCGAGCAGCGGACAACATCCGCATCCTTTCAGCTTCTATGGTTGAAAAAGCCAAATCAGGGCATCCGGGAGGTGCAATGGGTGGCGCTGATTACATTAACGTGTTGTATTCTCAATTCTTGAATTTCGATCCGGATGATATGACATGGGCAAACCGGGACCGTTTCTTCCTTGACCCCGGACATATGTCCCCGATGTTGTATTCTATGTTGAGCCTGATCGGCACGTATAGCATGGAAGACTTGAAAAACTTCCGTCAATGGGGAAGTGTAACCCCCGGACACCCGGAGGTGGACTTCAAACGAGGCGTGGAAAACACCTCCGGTCCTCTCGGTCAAGGTCATGCCATGGCTGTCGGAGCTGCTATAGCAGAGCGTTTTCTGGTAGCTCGTTTCGGAGAATGGATGGCCCACAAAACGTACGCTTTTATCTCTGACGGTGGCATACAGGAAGAGATTTCACAAGGAGCCGGACGTATTGCCGGAACATTGGGATTATCCAACCTGATCATGTTCTATGATGCAAACGAAGTGCAGTTATCTACCCGTGTAAATGAAGTAACTCACGAGGATACCGCGGCCAAATATCAGGCTTGGGGCTGGAACGTGATCACGATCAACGGGAACAACGCTGACGAGATCATCAAAGCATTACAAGCCGCCAATGCCGAAAAAGAACGTCCGACATTGATTATCGGTAAAACCTTGATGGGTAAAGGTGCCATGGGTGCTAACGGGGAAGATTTCTCCGACAAAGTTTCCACTCACGGACAACCCTTAACCGGGGCCGGGGCTTCTATCGAAAAGACGATTGAAAACTTGGGTGGCGATCCGCAAAACCCCTTCACGATCTTCCCGGAAGTAGCCGAGTTCTACGCTAAAGTACTTGATGAAAAACGGGCTTACGCCAAAGCTAAAAAAGCAGAGCAGGCAGCTTGGGAAAAAGCAAACCCGGAATTAGCAGCCAAACTGCACAAATTCTTATCCGGTAAAGCTCCCGAAATTGACTATAAAGCAATTCAACATAAAGCAAACATTGCCACACGTGCCGCCTCGGCTGACGTGCTGGTAGCCTTGGCTCAACAGGTAGAGAACATGATCGTTTCTTCTGCCGACTTGAGTAATTCTGACAAGACCGACGGATTTATCAAAGGTGGAGCCCGCAACCTCGTGAAAGGAGATTTCAGCGGGGCATTCTTCCAAGCCGGAGTTGCAGAGTTGACCATGGCTGTAATCTGTAACGGTATCGCTCTTCACGGGGGTATCTTCGTGGCTTGCGGAACCTTTTTCGTGTTCTCCGACTACATGAAACCTGCCGTACGTTTGGCTGCGTTGATGGAAGTTCCGGTGAAATACGTTTGGTCTCACGATGCCTTCCGCGTGGGAGAAGACGGACCGACTCACCAACCGATCGAACATGAAGCCCAATTGCGTTTGATGGAGAAATTAGAGAATCATTCCGGAAAGATGAGTTTGTTGGCTTTGCGTCCTGCCGATGCAGCCGAGACTTCCGTTGCTTGGAAGATGGCAATGGAAAACACCTCCACCCCTACCGCTTTGATCCTGTCCAGACAAAACATCACGGATCTTCCGGGAACAGATCGTTATGACGAGGCTTTACAAGCGGAAAAAGGTGCTTACGTGGTATGCAAAACCGGAGAGAACCCGGATGTCGTGTTAGTTGCTTCCGGTTCTGAAGTTTCTACTTTGGTGGAAGGAGCCAAACTTCTTCAGGAACGGAAAGGAATCACCGCACAGATCGTGTCCGTGATCTCTGAAGGTTTGTTCCGTCACCAGCCACAAGCATACCAAGAACAAGTTATCCCGGCTAACAAACCGAAATACGGACTGACAGCAGGTTTATCTGTTACCTTGGAAGGTTTGGTTGGTTGCAATGGCCGTATTCACGGTGTAAACCACTTCGGATACTCAGCCCCTGCCAAAGTATTGGATGAGAAATTCGGATTCACCGGAGAATGTGTATTCAACGAAGTATGTGAAATGTTAGGAAAGTAATTTTCTAACACGCTAAATATCAAACGGGAGTAACGATGGTTGCTCCCGTTTTTCTTTCCTTTCATGACAACTAATTTTATTTATTCTAAAAAAAGAAGGAAATACTTGCATACACGATAAATATGTACTATCTTTGCAGACGCAAAACAGAAGATGTTTTGACTAATATTGCGGGATGGAGCAGTTGGTAGCTCGTTGGGCTCATAACCCAAAGGTCGTCTGTTCGAGTCAGGCTCCCGCTACAAAATAAGGATCGAGAAATCGATCCTTATCTTTTTTCCTCCCTCCCCTTATAGTAAACTTAATTTTCAGCCGCCCCTTCTCTATCCTTACACTAAAACACCAAGGGAATACAGACACGACACTAACATAGCATATACATACACCAATGTTCATGCTATGTACTTGATGTGTTCATGCTATGTTCGTGATCAAAGGAAAGGATAGTTTAACTTTAGCGAAAGTGTAGGTTATCATTAAATAAGTAGCACGCCTAAAGAAAGTTTCATTATTATCGATTTTCCCTATAAGCCACCTGTTTTATCCGCTCTATGAACTCCTGTAAACGATCGGATTTCCGGTTCCCCATAATCCAAAGATTACCGACTTCAATGTCTTCATCGTAAGAAGGTTGCATGTACGTCTTGTCGAGAATCTCATACCCGTTACGACGATAGTAATTCACCCGGCGAGTGGTCATCTCATCCGTGGTCGGTTCCACTTCCAACAATCGCGTATCGTCTAAATGTTCCGCGATATAATCCAACACCTGTTGCCCGACTTTCAGATTACGCATTGGGGTGAAAACGGCTAAATGTTCAAGGTAATAAAAATCCCGCATATCCCAGTAGATAAATAAACCGGCCAAAACACCATCCGTCTCTATGGCATTAAAATGCATCTCTGTTTTTTCTCGAATCAACCGTTCCAATTGCTTGATATTTCGCCTCTCCTCTTCCGGGAAAGCCTCCTTATAGAGTGGGATAAGTTTTTGTAAACGAATATCTGTCGGCTCCGTTATTCTAATCAAATTTACCATAACACGAATCTTTAATTTTATTTTCTTATTTTCATAAATGCCGGGATCAAACGTTTCATAGAAAAATGTCCCGGATGACTGGACAGGATCACGATGAACACGGCTACCAGCACGATAACAACTCCCAGTATCTGCCCCAACCCGAAACGTTCTCCCAAAAACAAAACTCCCATACTTACTGCCGTCAAGGGTTCCATACACCCCATTATAGCAGCCGTGGTTGATCCCACGTGTTGTATTGCCAATATTAACGTTAAATCGGACACAAGAGTTGGGATTAAAGACAGCAAAAAGATATGCACCACGGCATTCGCATTCGGCATCATATCCAATCCCTGCCCTTTTAACAGAATGTTGGCTCCAAAGATGATTGTACAACAAAATAACATATAAAAGGTCATTTTTAATCCATCCATGTGCTGTATACAGGATTTATTTACCCCGACGATATATATGGCATAAGTCACCACGGTCGACAGTACCATGAAAAGTCCTTTCAAACTCGTCACTCCTTCCCCTTCACCACTGCTTAATAAATAGACTCCCAGAATAGCCAGTACCGTGGCAATGATTACCGAGAGTGATATTTTATCTTTGAAAAAAGCAATCATGATAGCGGTAACCAACACCGGATAAAGAAAATGAATCGTTGTGGCCACCCCACTAGGAATGTACAGGTAAGATGCTGTCAGAAAAAGTGAAGTAGAGGCATACGCTCCTCCTAACAGGAACATCGTTCCAAACTCCTTTAAAGTTATCCGAAGATCCACACGCCGTAAAAGCAAATAGGCACCCACGACCACCGCGGAAATGGCAAAACGATAAAACAATACGGAGTCCAATCCCACCCCCTCTTGCATTGCCGGAAGGGCAAACAATGGAATCAACCCGAACGTGGATGATGAAATCATCGCTAATAATACACCTTTCAACTGCCGCATTTTATTTTCTGCTTTTTAAATTAACGGCCCCAAAGGTCTGTAAAATTCCCGACTTTTCAATTTACATATGTAAAAAATAGTATCGAGTCAAAACATGATAAAATTAAGAAACATTGGATTTGTACAATCAGAATTTAAAATCTAAAATTACTGAATTCCCGCCCTGATCCTACTTAACGACACTTGAGAAATTCCCAAAAATGATGCGATATGACGAAGTGGAACCTTCTTAAGAATTTCCGGTTCCCGTTCAACCAATAAATGATAACGTTCCGAGGCCGACATGAAATAACGTTCCATGAATAATTTCTCGAATTTCAATATAATCCCGTCAGACATCCGTCGTCCCCAATTTGCCAGTTCAATATTGGAATCAAATAAACGATTTAATGTTTCGTTTGATATTTTCAACAGGTCACATTCTTCCAGCAGCTCCACGTTCTCGTACCCGGCAGTTGAAAACATATACCCGTTCATGGACAAAAGGGACATACCCTCGGAGGCAAACCAGATCGTAATATCCTTATCCTCCTTATGGAAAAATCCTCGGGCAAATCCTTTTATTACAAAATAAGTATATTTTGCAACCGTTCCCTCCCGCATCAATAATTCTCCTTTAGGAAGAACAACTCTTTCCGTGTGACCGAACAATAAACGAACGGTTTCATCCGATAACGGGTAAGCCTCCCTTATTTTCTTTATAAAAACCTCCATGATCCAAACCTTTTCGGCAAAGATAATGTAAAATTGAGCAGAAACTTAAAATTAACTGCTCACATGTATAATTTTTCTATAAAAGAAATAAAATCTACATTTCTATTTACAATTTTGGTATACCTTTTGTCTATTCGACTCTGTGTCGCCTTTTATAAGGCGTTTTTAAAGTTATACACGAATACAATTAATTAAAATCTAGCATATGAAAATTAAAAAGTCAATGATTATTTTGTCTCAAAGATTGATTGTTATTATGTTAGGAACTGCTCTTTTTGCCTGCGAAAACAAGCAGGCAGGACACCAAGCGGGAGTTCCTGAATATGCAGTCATCACGATTGAGCCCAGCGTATCAAAGTTGAATAATTCTTATCCGGCAACAATCAAGGGATGTCAGGACGTTGAGATTCGTCCGAACGTGAGTGGATTCATCACGAAGTTATGCGTGGATGAGGGTTCGGTAGTAAAGAAAGGTCAAACGCTGTTTGTTATTGACCCCGTACAATACGAGGAAGCCGTGAACGTGGCCCGTGCAGCTGTTAAGGTTGCAGAAGCAGGAGTTGCAACAGCGGCGCTCACCGCCGAGAATAAAAAAATGCTGGCGCAAAAAAACATTATCAGCCAGTACGAATTACAAACGGCAGAAAACACATTAGCACAACAGAAAGCTAATTTGGCCCAAGCTGAAGCCCAGTTAATCAACGCTGAAAAAAACCTGTCCTACACGCAAGTTTCCAGCCCCGCGGATGGAGTTATCGGAAAGATACCCTATCGTGTCGGTAGTCTCGTTAGCCCCAGTATGGCAACACCGTTAACCACGGTATCAGACAATTCCAAGATGTTCGTTTATTTCTCCATGAACGAGAAAGACCTTCTCAAACTAACCCGTCAAAGCAACGGGGCTACCCAAGGAGTATTAAACCAGATGCCGGCAGTGGAATTACAATTGGTTGACGGCTCAATCTATTCCGAAAAAGGCAAGATAGAAACGTTAAGCGGGGTAATTGATCAAACGACGGGTTCTGCCAGCGTGCGTGCCACCTTCCCTAACCCGAACGGGATCTTGCGTAGCGGTGGATCAGGAGTTATCCTGTTGCCGGAGGAATCAGACAACGCAATCATTATTCCCCAAAAGGCAACTTCGGAAATCCAAGATAAGAAATTCGCTTTCGTTGTAACAGACAGTTCTGTTGTAAAAACCCGAGAGATCACCATACTACCCATTAACGACGGGAAAAACTATGTTGTCACCTCCGGGCTAAACATCGGGGACCGCATCGTGGTTGAAGGAGTGGGAACATCCGTGAGAGACGGTATGTCCATCAAAGCAATCACCCCGGCTGAATCGGCAGCCAAACGCCAACAGGCAATCGCCCGATAATGGAAGAACATGAACAAATGACTTTGAATGAATTAAGATTATGAAATTAGATAATTTTATTAAACGTCCCGTTCTCTCCACGGTGATTTCCATTATCATCGTGATCTTGGGTATTCTGGGGTTGGTTTCCATCCCCGTCACGCAATACCCGGACATCGCCCCCCCTACCGTTCGGGTAAGCACGTCTTACACCGGAGCAAACGCGGAAACGGTGCTAAACAGCGTGATAGCTCCGTTGGAAGAGCAAATCAATGGTGTGGAAAACATGATGTACATGACTTCTACCGCTACCAACACGGGAGACGCCTCCATCGAGGTATATTTTAAACAAGGAACAGACCCGGACATGGCCGCGGTAAACGTGCAAAACCGCGTGGCCAAAGCGCAAGGATTCCTGCCTGCCGAAGTTACCCAAGTGGGAGTAATCACCAGCAAGCGTCAAACCAGTATGTTGCTAGGTTTTACCGTTTACAGCACGGATGACCGGTTTGATCAGACGTTCCTTCAAAACTACATGAAGATTAACTTGATTCCGCAAATCCAACGTGTTCCCGGTGTGGGTGACGTGATGGCATTTGGAGCGGACTACTCCATGCGTATCTGGTTAAAACCCGACGTGATGGCACAATACAAGTTAATGCCTTCCGATATTACGGCTGCACTGGCAGAACAAAACATCGAGGCCGCTCCCGGACAATTCGGGGAAAGTGGCGATCAATCGTTCCAGTATATCATGAAATACAAAGGACGTCTCCAGACGACAGAGGAATTCGAGGATATAATCATCCGGGCCACTTCCGACGGAGAAATTTTACGGCTGAAAGACGTTGCCCGCATCGAACTGGGCGGATTAAGCTACGGTTATTCGAACAACGCAAACGGTCACCCCGGAGTCACCAGTATGATCTTCCAGACAGCGGGTTCCAATGCCACGCAAATCATCAAAGACATCGAAGCATTGTTGGAAGATGTTTCCAAAGACTTCCCTCCCGGTGTTGAATACAGTATATTACTTAGTGCCAATGACTTCCTGTACGCCTCTATCCACGAGGTGTTGAAAACTTTGATCGAAGCATTTATCCTTGTGTTCCTCGTTGTATTTATCTTCCTGCAAGACTTCCGGTCCACGTTGATTCCCGCCATAGCGATTCCGGTTGCTTTGATCGGTACGTTCTTTGTGCTTTACCTGATCGGGTTCAGCATGAACTTGCTAACACTTTGCGCCCTCGTGCTGGCTATCGCAATCGTGGTCGATGATGCCATCGTGGTGGTTGAGGCCGTGCACGCGAAACTGGATCAAGGGTATAAATCCCCGCTTAAAGCGTCTATTGATGCCATGAGCGAAATTTCCGGAGCGATCGTGTCCATCACCCTCGTGATGATGGCCGTATTCATCCCCGTGAGCTTCATCACCGGTACTTCCGGTACATTCTACCGTCAGTTCGGTTTGACAATGGCAGTTTCCATCGGTTTGTCCGCCATCAACGCTTTGACATTAAGTCCCGCATTGTGTGCCATTTTCTTAAAACCTCACGACAAGAGCGAGGATCACAAGAAAAAAGGACTCATTAACCGGTTCCACGCCGCCTTCAATGCCGCCTACGACGTGACATTGAACAAATACAAGAAAGGGATCAATTTCTTCATCAACCACAAGGTAATCACGTTCGTGACAGTAGTTGCCAGCATGGTGGTCCTTGTATTCCTGATGCAGAAAACCCCGACGGGATTGGTACCTAATGAAGACACGGGAACCTTCTTCGTGATCGTTGACCTCCCACCTGCCACATCATTGGAAACCACGCAAATCGCCTTGGCACAGGTGGACAGTCTAATCGCCAACAATCCAGCTGTTTCCGACCGGACTGAAATTGCCGGGTATAGCTTCATTGCCGGACAAGGTAGTTCTTACGGTACGTTTATCTGCCGTCTGAAACCGTGGGATGAACGAAGCAAAGGCCAAGATGTAAACAGCGTGATCGGACAATTATACATGCAAACCCAAGGATTGATCAAGGATGCACGAGTACTATTGTTCGCCCCACCGATGATTCCGGGATATAGCTTGACGAATGGATTCGAATTCAACCTTCAAGACAAAACAGGCGGTGATTTGAACGAGTTCTTCAACATCACCCAGAACTTTTTGGAAAAACTAAATGCACGTCCGGAAATCGCCGCGGCACGAACTTCATTTAACCCGAATTACCCGCAATACATGGTAGACATTGACGTGGCCAAGTGTAAAGAAGCCGGACTATCCCCCAACGTGTTACTGTCTGCATTGCAGGGATATTACGGAGGTCTATACGCCTCTAACTTTAACCGTTTCGGAAAATTGTACCGTGTCATGATTCAGGCTGATGCCAATTTCCGTGCCAACCCGGAAACCTTAAACCAAATCATGGTTAGAAACGGAAATGAAATGGCACCGATTACCCAATTCGTTACGCTACGCAAGGTATACGGTCCGGATAACATCAAACGTTTCAACATGTTCACGGCCATTAGCGTGAACGGTTCTCCTGCCGACGGATACAGTTCCGGACAAGCCATCAAAGCTATCGAGGAAGTGGCAGCAGAAACATTGCCCACCGGTTTCGGATATGAATTCTCCGGTATGACCCGTGAGGAACAAAGTGCCAGCGGAAGTACAACTGCGTTAATCTTCGTACTCTGTCTCGTGTTCGTGTACCTGTTACTGAGCGCCCAGTACGAAAGCTATATTCTACCATTGGTTGTTATACTTTCCGTACCCTTCGGGTTAATGGGCAGTTTCATATTTGCACAGTTCATGGGTGTTGAAAACAACATCTACATGCAGATTGCCTTGATCATGTTGATCGGTCTATTGGCGAAAAATGCCATCCTGATCACCGAGTTCGCCCTTGAAAGACGTCAGTCCGGAATGAGCATTGTCTCTGCCGCCGTATTGGGTGCTTCCGCCCGTCTCCGTCCGATTTTGATGACCTCTTTGGCCATGGTAATCGGTTTGCTACCGATGATGTTCGCTAGCGGTGTTGGTGCAAACGGTAACAGCACGTTGGGCTCCGGAGCAATTGGTGGTATGTTAATCGGTATGATTTGCCAGATTTTCACGGTACCTGCCATGTTCGTTGCATTCCAATACCTGCAAGAGAAGATTAAACCGATCGAATGGCATGACACGGATAACACGGAACTTGAATCTGAAATAGAACAATACACAAAATAAAGAAAGATGAAACAAGTTGTTATATACACGATATGCATGGGTGCCCTGTTAAGCAGCTGTAACATTTACAAGAAATACAACCGCCCGGACGTGGATATGGAAGGCCTGTACCGGGACCCGGTTTCTGTAAATGACACACTGGTATCGGATACCACGAACATGGGTAATTTACCCTGGGAAGAGGTATTCACGGACCCCCAATTACAGAAATTAATTCGTCAGGGACTGGAACAAAACAGTGACCTGCAAACTGCTATCTTGAAAGTGAAAGAGGCAGAGGCAGGATTAATGTCCTCCCGCTTGGCATACTTACCTTCCCTAGGATTATCTCCTCAGGGAACAGTAAGTAGTTTTGACAAAGCTGCCGCCACGCAGATTTACTCGCTCCCGGTCGTTTCCAGTTGGGAACTTGACCTGTTCGGCAAATTAACGAATGCCAAACGCGGAGCAAAAGCGACCTTACTACAAAGCGAGGCGTACAAGCAAGCCGTTCAGACACAAGTCATTTCGACGATTGCCAACACATATTACACGCTGCTCATGCTGGACAAGCAACTGGCCATCACGGAAGAGACAGCCGTATTATGGCAAAAAAGCGTGGAAACCATGAAAGCGATGAAAGAGGCCGGGATGGTAAACGAGGCCGCTATCGCGCAAAGCGAGGCTAACAGCTACATGATTGCCGCCTCTATTCCCGACTTGAAAAAAAGCATCCGGGAAGCGGAAAATTCACTTTCTCTATTGCTGAAACAAGCCCCGCAGCGTATCGAACGAGGTAAGCTGGAAGATCAATCCCTGCCTACCCTGTTAAATGTCGGTATACCCGTTCAATTATTATCGAACCGTCCGGACGTGAAGTCGGCCGAAATGGCATTAGCCAGCACGTTTTACAATACGAACCAAGCCCGTTCGGCATTCTACCCGCAAATATCAATCAGCGGAACGCTCGGCTGGACCAATAGCTCCGGGTCATACATCACGAACCCGGGTAAGATGATTGCCTCTGCTGTGGGATCACTGACACAACCGATCTTCAACCGGGGAGCCCTCACGGCCCGTTTAAGAGTTGCCAAGGCACAACAAGAAGAGGCCTTGATTAGTTTTGAACAGGCAATATTAAACGCAGGAAGTGAAGTTAGCAACGCGTTGGTGCAGTACCAAACGGCACAAGATAAAATAGAACAACGTGAAAAGCAGATATTTTCTTTAGAAAAATCCGTGGAATACACGCAAGAATTACTAACTTTAGGAACATCCACTTACCTAGAAGTGCTCACGGCACAACAGTCCTTGCTCAGCGCCCAACTCTCCGGAATATCCGACGAGTTCCAACGCATACAAGCCGTTGTTAACTTGTATCATGCCCTAGGTGGTGGACGAACCGAATAACCTTTAAATACAAATTATCATGATAAGTCCACTAGCTTACGTTAATCCCGATGCAAAAATAGGAAAGGATGTAACTATCCATCCTTTCGCCTATATCGACAAGAACGTCGAGATCGGGGATAACTGCACAATCATGCCGTATGCCAGCATTCTGAGCGGTACACGCATGGGTACAAACAACACGGTCTATCAGGGAGCCATTATCGGGGCCACTCCGCAAGATTTCAAGTTTAAGGGAGAAGATACCCTTTTAAAAATCGGGAATAACAACACGATCCGGGAGAAGGTGATCATCAATCGGGGAACTAACACAACAGATTGCACGATTGTCGGCAATGGGAACTTCCTGCTGGAAAGCGTGCATCTGGCACACGACACCCATCTCGGCAACAACTGCGTGCTGGGAAATGCAGCCAAGACAGCGGGGAATTGCATTGTCGATGACAACGTGATACTGGGTAGTGGAGTGATCGTGAAACACGGGTGTCGCATCGGCACTTGGGCCCTAGTAAAAGACGGGTGCCGGGCCAACAAGGACGTTCCCCCTTACATTGTCGCTGCCCATAACCCAATTGCCTATTACGGAATCAACGCTTACATTCTGCGTAAAGAGCAAAAACTCACGGAAGAAATCATTGACGATATAGCCAAAGCCTACCGTCAAGTGTATCAATGTGGGACAAGCGTTGAAAACGCCCTACTGAGAATCAAGGAGACCATTACTATCGGACCGGAAATTCAATGTATCCTTGATTTCATAGAACAATCCACGAAAGGATTAATCGGTACAACCATGTGACACTAACACTTTTCTAGCAAATAACGATTCGGGGCTGCCAATTCACATTGAGCAGCCCTGAATTCATTTACCCCTTATGCCATCGGTGTCCCAGCACTCTCTCGTCGATAGCATGAGTAAATATCAAGGATAAATCAGGAATAAATTGACGACACGTGTCGAATACTTATCGAACACTTATCGAACACTTACCAGCGAATCACAAGTGTAACAAGCTTTATAGTGTATCTCGTCCAATACTTTCACGCTCCCAGCATTCTCCACATTCCCCATGCCACGAGCATAACTAATAGCAAAATTCCCAGAAAAGCAAACATGAAACGGGTGTAATACACCTTTTCGTCATGTTCTCTCGATTTTATGTCTCTTTCGATTTGTTCCATTTCCCCTTCCGCCAACTTGTTCGGATACCCCGTTAAAGGTTTCTCGTTCATTTTCTCAACGAGATCTTTCATCCGGTCACGACGCTCCTGAAGCATTTTTCGATTCTGTTTCGTGCGTCGAATCATATCAAATACGTGTCCTTCGCCTCCCATGACGTTCATAATTTAGTTAGTAATATCGTACTATAAATATATGAAAAATAATTATAAAAATCAAGTCGTTTTACAAATATTGTTCTATTATTAAAATCCATTTATTCTATTTTTATTCATATATTCGCATGAAGAGATAACAACAATATGCAAGAGCAAATAAACATGATAACCACGCTAGCACCATGTGGGATGAACTGCGAATTATGCCACTCGTTCCAAAACAAGAAAAAGAATTGCCCGGGATGTAGAAGAAGAAGTACCAACTGCGTTATCACAAGATGTGACAAGAGAAAGTTATATTGTTTTGAGTGTTCCCAATATCCTTGTCGGCGCCTCCGTCAACTAGACGAGCGCTACCGTACTCATTACAACATGAGCATGATCGAGAATTTAGAATTTATCAAAGAGTACGGGGAAAACGCTTTTTTACAGCAACAACAGGAGAAATTCCAATGTCCCGGTTGTGGAAAGTTACAAACGGTACATTACGAGGGTTGCATATATTGCAAGCAACAGAAGAGGGAGAAACTTCACCCTCTTCACCCCAAGATATAACTATTTTGAATAAGTTAACGGCGTCGTAATCCAGTTCAGATGCTGCCACGGACGTACTTTCTGCATAATATCAAAACTAGATTGCAGGAATTGATGGACGGCATCAAACGGGTCATCATAAGCCAGAGCATCTTCTAGTGTCAGAAAAAACTCTTTCTTCTCGGGCTTGAATATTGCCATTGCGGGACGGATCAAATGATCATTACCTTTTATATCACTTATGAAAGGATAAGGCAACCCGTAGAAAGCAGGACGAGGATAATTCACGTCTCCCGGCCAGAAACCGCACTCGAAATAACGTTCATCAAAAGCATGATCTGAAATCGGTTTATTCATGCCAAACGGAGCCGATTCACCGCTATACACGATTCCCGTGAGGTCCATCGTACCGAAATAGTAAGCCGGCCCATCCACTTTTCCCCGGAAACCGGAAAGGAAACCCCGTAATGCCTCGTACGCAAAAAGATGATTTTGATGCCAAAGTTTCACGGCCTCCTTATCGTAATGATGATGTTTGGTGTCCTTGTCAAAATCAATCGGATCGTAGAACTCCTGAGCACGGACATTGATCGCTGTCGGGGAACCGATCTCTTCCAGTCCCTTCATGAACTGTTTGTAGAATTCCATCACGGAAAGCCCGTCCTGTAAAGTAAACGTAACCACTTTCCCGTTCCCGTTACGGAAAACGACCAGATGTTTCATGAAGTTTGCCTGAATCTCGAAAGGAGAATTATCACCGGGTATAATCCCCGTGGATACCCCTTCCACCGTCAAGTAAAGACGCACGTGTGCCCACTCGGGACGTTGATGACAACGCATCAATTTCACTTTTCCCAACATCTGAAGATACATGTGCAGCGTGTCGGCAGTTCCTTGCCAATCCGTATAATTTAAAAATTTCTTGTTCATCTTATTATTTTTTATTTCGTTTCTTTTTTCTTTAACGCCAAGAAGTTAAAAAGGTTCTACTTTTCCACCGTCTGGTTACTTTCAAGTTGATTTTACTAACAAACGATAAATTTAAGGAAACTATTTTTTAACATTCCCGTTATACCTTGAAAGATAAAAATGGGTATGAAATATAAAAGACTGTTTCTAGGAATATGCCTAACGTTACTGATGGTGATAAGTCAGGCACAAGAACGGGTGTTACCGAAGTTCAAACTCGGGGGAGCGCTCCGTTTTAATTACAATTTCTGCGATTGGAAACCCGGACATCGTGACCGGGGTGGAGATTTTGGTTTCGACGTGTTATACTTCAAATTGTCAGGCTCCTACCGAAATATCATTCTAAGCGCAGACTACCGCTTTTACAGCAAAGATTTCGGTGGTCCCATGCTGAAATACGGGTGGATCGGCTACCAGTTCAACGACAAAAGTCAAATGCAACTGGGACTAACGGGAGTGCCTTTCGGTATTCAACCTATCGCCTCGCACAATTTCTTCCTGCAAATCGCTTATTACATCGGACTAGAAGACGATTCAGACATGGGAATCAAGTATTTATATCAAGGTGACACGTGGGATTTTACTTTCGCTTTTTTCAAGAATGCAGATGAACTACTTTTCGGGTCAGATAACGAGACTTCCGATGATCGATACGGTTACGACGTGGCCGGACGGAACAAAGAGATCAATCAAATCAACGGACAAGCCTTTTATAAATTCGGGGAATCTACCCGGCAACGATTAGGCGGATCGGCAGAGTTCGGACAACTTTACAACCTCGACACCCGCAAGAACGGTACACATTACGCTTTCGCCCTACATTATGAACTAACCACGAAAAGAGTCAGCCTGAAAGCACAATTGACAACTTATGCCATGAACCCTAAAAATGGCGAGGGAGATGACGATGAGCTGATCTCGATGACGGCTTACGGGGCCCCCTATCTGGTAGCCGCCAAGGCAAACGTGTATATGTTGGGAGCCGGGTACACGATCCCGGTAAACAGGAAATTTCTAAAGAAAATACAAGTGTACAACGACTTCGGTTGGCTCGACAAACAGAACAACGATTACAAAGATAGTTTCCAAAACGTCACGGGATGTATGCTGGACGGTGGCCCCGTGTGTATTTACGTGGATTACGCTCTAGGTAAAAATCACGGGTGGCTGGGACCTAATTTCAATGGTTTCGGTACCGGTGGCGAAAGTGATTCTTGGCACGCCCGTTTTAACGTGAACGTGGGTTATTATTTTTAACTTTTAAACGCAATACAAATGATAAAAGAGATTTACACTCTATACGTGGAACGTTGGCACTTTTTCCTAGACCTCACGTGGGAGCACCTGCAAATATCACTGATGTCCATCGTGATCGCCACGATGGTTGGATTGGGACTAGGAATCATGATTAGTATGTACCGGAAAAGTTCATCCACCGTGTTGGGCCTCACGAACTTTATTTACACCATCCCGTCAATTGCCCTGTTCGGTTTTTTGATTCCTTTTTCCGGAATCGGTAACACCACGGCCATCATCGCCTTGAGCATTTACGCCCTGCTTCCGATGGTCCATAATACCTACACGGGAATTATTGGCATCGACAAGGAGATTATCGAGGCGGCACGGGGAATGGGCAGCACGACCTTCCAGATACTCTATAAAATACAGATTCCACTGGCATTTCCTGTTATCCTGTCGGGAATACGTAACATGGTCGTGATGACCATCGCCCTCACGGGTATCGCCGCATTTATCGGTGCCGGGGGATTAGGAGTAGCCATCTACCGGGGAATCACAACCAATAATTCGGCCATGACGATTGCCGGGAGTTTATTAATAGCCCTGCTAGCCTTGCTGGCAGATTGGGGTGTGGGACGCTACGAAAAGCATATTAAAAGAAAACGTAAATTACTATGAAAAAAAACATGAAAAACGGACTACTTGCACTATTCATTGGCCTCGTACTCCTTTCGGGATGCGAGTCGAAAAAGGACACGATCCATATTGCCACCAAACCGATGAGCGAACAATTCATTCTCGGAGAGATGCTTGCCCTGCTCATTGAAGAAAACTCCGATTTGCACGTGAAAATCACGAAAGGCGTGGGTGGTGGCACGAGCAACATTCATCCGGCCATGGTCAAGGGAGATTTCGACCTTTACCCGGAATACACGGGTACAGGCTGGTTGGTGATCTTGAAAAAAGACACGCTACTCCCACTCGACCAATTATTCTCCGAGTTACAAAAAGAATATTCCCGGGAATACGGGCTGAAATGGGTTGCCCCCTACGGCTTTAACAATGCTTATAGCTTGGCTGTAAGTAATGAAATGGCAAAAAAATATAACTTAAAAACATTTTCCGATCTGGCCCTTTATCCCGCTTTATTCACTTTCGGGGCGGAATATGACTTTTACGAAATTAATGACGGGTACGCGGATCTCTGCGCCTACTATAACCTCAAATTCAAGAAAAACTTGGATATGGACATTGGATTGAAGTACGAGGCCATGAAATCCGGCAAGATTGATGTAATCAACATTTTCACGACGGATGGGCAGTTAAGCCACGCGAATCTCACGGTTCTAAAAGATGACAAGCACTTCTTCCCTTCCTACTATTGCGCAACAATCGTACGAGAGGAAACATTGAAGGAACACCCGGAACTGGAAAGGATACTGGAAAAGATGAACGGTATACTGACTGATCAGGAAATGGCCGACATGAATTACAAAGTCGACGTGGAACATCGCACGGAACGGGAAGTTGCCGTGGAGTTTTTAAAGAAAAAAGGTTTACTTAATCCACAATTGAGTTATGGAAAATAATGTTGCTATTCGTTTTGAACACGTCAATAAATCATACGGGAACCGGGAAATATTAAAGGACTTCAACTTGGAGATCCGGAAAGGCGAGTTCCTAACCATTATTGGAAGTTCCGGTTCTGGGAAGACAACCGTACTAAAGTTAATTAACGGGCTGATCTCTCCCACTTTCGGGATCATTTATGTCGATGGGAAAGATATTTCGAAAGAGGACCAAACACTTTTACGTCGTAACATCGGGTACGTCATTCAAGGTATCGGGTTGTTTCCCCACATGACCATTCGTAAAAACATCGCTTACGTCCCCAGCCTACTGAATCACAGGGACAAAGAACGTACCCGCAAAGCGGTGGAACGATTGATTGATGTGGTCGGTCTTGACAGGGATATGCTCGACCGTTACCCGGCAGAACTGTCCGGTGGTCAACGCCAACGAGTTGGTATCGCCCGAGCCCTTGCCGCAAACCCGGATATCCTGCTCATGGACGAACCGTTCGGGGCGGTTGATGAGATTACACGTAAAATGTTACAGAGTGAAATTATTCGCATTCACGAGCAGTTAGGAGTGACTATCGTGTTTATCACCCACGATATAAAAGAAGCTCTAAAACTGGGTACCCGAGTTATGGTCATGAACAAAGGGCTTGTTGAGCAACTGGACACCCCGGATCATATCAGGAATACCCCGGCAACACCTTTCGTGAAAGAATTAATAGAAGGCTGACATTTACAAGTCAGTCTTTTTCTTTCCATTTCACATCACTATTCTTTTTGATGTATATCCGCAATGCGACATAAACATTCCAAAGTAAAATAACCAAACCGACAAACAGTATTAGTTTTAACACCACATACAAAATTCCAACCACTCCTCCTAGCATCATACTTTTTATTATTATTGATTAAACACTTATTTCTATCGAGTTAGGAAAGCTAATGAATATTTTTAATATCTCCTAATAAATCAGCTTTTATGAAAAAATACTTTCTCCGTTTTATTTATAAAATTTGCTTATATTTGCACGAAACGTGCGTACTATGAGAAATTACAACCAGTGTGAATCCGGTCTTATCTACAATGAATTTTCCGTCATTCTGATACAGACCTTTACTTCTGCCGGAATTGAAATTCCCTTAAACCCCGAAACGAATTTCTTCATCAAGAAGGATGATGACGGGCATTTTGACAACCAGTTGTTTACCCATTCGGATAAAGTCATCAACCGTTATCGCTTGAAAGGGTTCGATATATGTATTGACATTGACGGGAACACTCCCGCTAGACTGTGGGGACACGTACACGTGCGGGCTGCCGTATTTTTCAACAAGACAGTTGAAATCTCCTACCGGATTATCGTGAGCCCGACGGGAAGAATTAACGGGACCAAATTTTGCCAAACAGATGTTCCATTCAACACAGATCAACTGATTGCCGTAGCGGGGATCGTGCAACATGTGGAACATTGGGTTTACAACAACAAGAAGAAAGGCCAAGAAATCGACGGTTCCCTGAAAGTCGTTTCAATCAGTGACCTGCACATCGACGAAGAATCACACGTCCACACGACAACCGTGAAAACGAAAGGCGTTACTTTCGATGAAGTACAAAAACGCTACCGCTATTTTTTTGACAGGCAAAGACAAAACGATTCAAGAAAAAGTAAAGAATCCCAAGAGTTCGAATACGGATGGCATAATTATATCTTTCTGGATATTTGGGAAAGTATCGGTCACGAGGGACGAATCCGTTTTGACCAGATGCGGGAAGACCAAGTTATCGAACATATCGAACAATGTCACAAGGCGGAACTCGTGGGCCTCATGAGTCTTTACCCCGAAGAGTGGCCCTACCGCATGGATTCCAGTTTTGAAGATATTTGTGGGAAAAACATCGCCATTGACACCGATGATCTTGTGCTGGCAAATGAAAACATGAGTCTCGTTATCGGTACGTACGGAAACCGTGGGAAAGAGGCTCCCACCGACTGGAAAAAACACTTGGCCCGACGAGACCGTTATCACGTCAGTTGGCCGGAATATCTTGTGCTAGTCGAAATCCTGTTGGCTAAAAAACACACGATCAACTACGTGCTGAATAAATATATCTTCAATTCCCGACAAGCGATCAAGGATAACAGTCACCCGGAATCAAAGGACGGCCAACAGGGATTCACAATCATCAATGACAAGATTCTAGACATGATCGAGCAAAATGCCCGCCTAAGTATCAGCTTATCCGATGTAATACTGCAACTCGATTCGGTACGCTACCTGCGCTATATGTCTCACAAGCATATGTATCACGAGACAAGCCGAAGACTACGAATTGACGCTGACGAGCAGCAATTAAAGGACATCACGGAAAGAGTGGATAAATCCCTAACAAATGCCAACAATATAGCCGATCTGAAAGAGGCTAACAGCACGAAGAATATTCTTCTTTTCATTTCCATAGCCTCCCTTTTCGGGGTATTATTGGAAGGTAACGGTGAGGCTCCCGTGTTCTCGATGATTTCCAAGGAATTTGGGGTATTCACGGCTGTCGTTCTGGTTGTTATCACTTCTATTGGTATATATTTCAGCATGAAAATCATGATCCGGGTAATTATTCATTATCTCCGGAAAAAGCATAGTAAAATGAAATCACATCAAATTTAATTCACGTATATGATACAGACATATTCTATCGATTACAGGACGCAACTTTGCGAATTTTTCTCTCGCATTATCGAATCACACAAAGCCTACATTTCCCACGGGGAACTACAAATGGGAATCGCTCTCGAGAGTAACGAGCTTGCTCCTAATTACAAGGAAATGTGGCTAAATTATCTCGATCGACAAGTAGAAAACCCGGACAACACGCTCCTGCTTTATCTGGAAAACGGAACAATTATCGGGTTCGTTTTGTTCGGTATCACGAATGACGGAGCCAGACCTTACGGGGTTATCTTTGACCTCAGTGTCGATCCCGCATACCGGGGAAAGCGTATCGGACAGGAACTCCTGCAAAGAGCGACGGAAAGTTTCCGGGACAAAGGAATACAGGATTGTTACCTCGAATCGGGCGTCAACAACCATTCTGCCCATCAATTCTTCGAGCATCACGGCTTTAAACAAGTATCCGATATTTTCCGGTTAAAATTGTAGAAAACGAAACTAACAGATTAATTTTTTCAAAGGGATTCCGGTTGTGTTGATTGTTTCAAGATTATTGATTGCCAATTGACACCACGTTTCCCATTTTTCCCCGATATTGAATTGACATTTCCAATACTCCTGCAATTCAGCATCATCAACCTGCTGAATAAATTCTTTTATTGCAGATAATTCCCGGTAAAGTTTCCCAATCACTTTTGACACACCAGAATAACTCTCTCCGTTTTTCGTAATACACTCCTTCCCTCCTGCCGAGAAAATATCTCTTAGATTCGGACAAACAACTCCTTCTTGAGTTGCAAGCCAAACAGCCATCCGATTGAATTTATCCGAACGATTACTTAATAACTCTGGGAAAAAGATAAATCCTTTAATTTGGTATCTCTGTTTCTCTTGCGGAGATAGCGAACTCCACATACGAATCACAAGGTTAGATACCTTAGAATGATCATTATCCAACCACCATAATTCTTCACCTTCTTTAAGCCGGGAACGATAGTAATCAAGAATGGTTCGAATTGGATTCGGTTGACAACGCAATTCATCATAAGGAATTCCCAACTTGTCAAAAATTGTTTCTCCTTTTGATAAATTCATATCTACCAAATAACGAGGAGAGTGAGTTACCACAACTTCCGATAAACACTCTTCGTAAGGCTTGCAAACAAAACAAACCGGTTCACACATTTTTCCAAACAAAAGGTATACTCGCTCCACATCTTCCACTCGAGTCCCCTCAGCAACACTACTTCCCGTAGACTTCCAATGATTAGCTTTCGTTGTTTTCACCTCAACCCCATAATAACCACCGATAACAATATCAGGAAAACGTTGCCCGGAATATTTCACGATCTGATCTTCAAAACATTGTCCCGACAGCACATTGTTGCAATACCTCCACGACTTTGTCTTCTAATTTACTACCTAATAAACCAGTATACATTTTCGGAAACGTCAATGCTTCCCGATTCATGAAGTCTATTACTTTTGCTAATAGCTCTTCGAAAGCACGATCATCTTGCATATGAAAACTAAATAATGACTTCATCAGGTTCGAAATAAAGATCCCACAAATTCTCAATTCGTTTTCCTATATGGTAAGCCAATAAAGGCGGAACGGCATTTCCAATAATCTTATAGGCTGCCGAAGGACTTAGAATATATCTCTGTTTGTTTTCCTCATGAGGAATCACAAATTCATAATCAAGAGGGAAAGTCTGTATCAACGCACATTCTCGCGGGGTTAAACGACGCTCTTTCAATCCCTTTTTCAATTCCTTGTCAATGATACCGCCATGTTCTTTTGACAGTCGTCGATATTCAATGTTACCATGATGTTCTGCCCGAATCGTCGGCCCGATCCCGTTAACATCCACCTCTGTCTGACCTTGACAATGAGTACCCATAAACTTGGCTTTGGAATAGACCTTTTGTGCAGGATCATCACTATCTTCCGGTTCCTTCAGTCCGGCAAACATCCCTCCCACCGTCTGGGGGGGCATTAATCCCTTATTCTTAATATGATATGCATGACTGGGTGACGGATAAGGCACGTATTCATCGGGGATAACATCACGCATCAAAGCCTCACGGGCCGCGGGTGTTAACGCAGATTTACGTATACCGATAAAAATCACCCTCTCACGGGATTGGGGAACACCGTAATCTGCGGCGTGCAGAACACGAGGTTCCAGCACGATATACCCGTCTCCATCTGCCCGGGAAAAATCCTGTTGAATAATCTCCTTCACATTGGAAAGATTTACCAATCCTTTCACGTTCTCCGCGATAAACAGCTTGGGTTTCGTGATTTCAATAACCTCTTTCATCCACATATATAACTTACCACGGGTTTCTTCCGAGGCAATCTCCCCATCAATAATTTTTCCCTTATGATCTTTATGAGAATTGAAACCGTTACGTTTCCCCGCCACACTGAAATCCTGACACGGGAAACCTCCTGTAACCACGTCTACTTTTTCCGGGAAAACCAGTTCCCCTGCCTTGTGCCGTTTCACGAGATCCACGATACTTTCCTCCCGGTAAACATCCGGCGTGTAACCGTACTTGGCGAAATAATGGGTCCAAGCCGTCCGGGCCTCTTTCAAAATATCATTGGCGAAAACAAGTTGGAAACGAGTAGAATGTAATTTTACCAATTCACCTCGCTCCTGCTTTTCAATAAAATCAGGATTACTTTTCTCGTTAATACATCCCTTATGGATAGAGAATCCTCCTTCCAATCCTAAATCCATTCCACCACAACCTGAAAATAAAGATAATACCCGAATCGTTTTAGATGCCATTTACTTGTACGTTTTTACACCTACAAAAATAACAATATTTATCGGGTTATTGACACTGCTCGGAAAATTTATCCGCCATTTATTCCTTCCTCGGTTAATCAACCATTTAACCAATTCCCCCAAGTTTTACATCCCCGGGTTCACAACGTTAATTCCGTTACAATCCCACCACTTTCATTCCCGTGAATGCCTCGCTCGCAGCATGATCAAAGAAATTGATTAACTCCGCAAAACTTATCCACGTGTAAACAACAATACTCGTGATGACGACCAGTAGTAGAACTACGATTACCATTTGATTCCATTTAGTTTTCATCTCTTTTCATTTTAAAAGTTACTAACTCAAATCAAACTCTCGCTCCTATCATTGCTCTCTGTAAATATATAACATTATTTTATATTTACCAAACATTTTCTTAATAAAATCACAAATTTAACACCATGTAAAATATATTCCGAAACGCCACTCACAAGTCCAGTTCCCGACGACAATGAATCAGCCGATCACGCAAATATTTGATACTTTTGTTCTTTTGAACCTTCACTGTGTTCACACTAATGCCCAATTTATCGGCAATTTCCTTCCCGGAGAAACCACTGATACTTAATTTCATGATCTGCCGTCTCACTCGCGGTAAATCACCAATATGAAGATGTAGCAAACGTACGATCTCTTCCTGCACGGTGTCCAGCATGAAATCTTTCGAGAAATCCTCGTTTTCTTTCTCTTGGTCTATTTTATCAAGAATCATCGCTCTTTTTCTCTTGTTACGGATATATAGTAAAGAATTATTATACAAAGATTTATACAAGTACCCCATCAATTCCCGGCCGGAAGCGAACCGAATATCCGAGTGCCAGAGATTCACCAGCAAGTCCTGCACGATGTCCTTGGAGCAATCCATATCCTTCACGATCGACTCCACGTACACGCACATCGCCGCATAGCAAGACGTGTAGAGTTGCTCCCAGCATCTTTCATTCTTTGCGTTAATGCCCGACAAAATAGATTCAAGGTTTACCATATCTATTTCTATTAGACGTCAAATATCATTTACATCGAGATAAAACATCAATTGAAGACACAAGAACAGCCAAGGGGCGAAGATTCAATAATCACCGATTATCTACCCCTCGTCAGAAGAATTTAATTCACATTTTCCTTTGTCCCGTTCTTCGTTTGTTACAATTTGTTTATCTAATAAATCCTATCACTTAGTGCCACGTATTCAGAATAAAAATACCTAAAAATGAGATAGGTATTACTTAAAAACACAAAATATAAACGATTTTAATAAATTTATTTAACCATCCGGCTGTATAGCCGGATGGTTAAACGGCCTTCTATCGGCACGACACTCCATATCATTTTAAATCGCATGTTTAGCCGGGCCATCATACCGTATATCAACAATCTTACCGTAATTCTTGGTTGACGTCCACTTCGGAGTGATACCCGTGCCAAAGTGGGAGTTATTCACGTTGAACATGTATATTTCCCCGGTTTCAAGCGCCACAGTTAAATCCATTCCCATCGAGCTACCTCCATTTCCCGCATCTGTCGACGAGATCCGGGCTATTTTCCGACCTCCGAAGTCAAACAACTTGATCGGGTCTGTTCCTCCCGTTCCCCGGAATATGTATCCCCACAATTCACTATGGGAAGCACCGGAACTAAAGAACAGAAATTCATATTGCCCGGCGGGTGAAACAAAGAATTGCCCATCCTCTCGAATCGCATACTGGAAAGCCGCGGGAAATGCTCTCTCGATTTTGGGGATAGCCTTGTTAATCCATAGTTCAAAATCGTAAGCAAATTGGAAGGTATAGATGCAATATTGCCCGACGGTCTCACTCCCCGCCCGGTTGTCTTTATAAAGCATAAACACATCAGATGTCCGATCTGGAATTCCCCATTCCGATATGACTTGTCCCACGTAAGAGCCACAATACAGGACATCAATGTCTTTCAGGTTATTCAAGGCGAGAGTAATACCGGGAACAGACTCCGTGAATATCTCGGATATTGCGTTCGCATCTCCCCACACGCCTTCGTACTCCAAGTCGTTATGATCTTGGATGAAGAGCAAGCGATGATGTAGCACGTCGAGAGCGAAAGTTCCCGTGGTATTTCCGGAGTAAGGCATCCGTATCAAACGATCGATTTTCATTCCTCCCTCTATCGTGGCAGGGACATCGAGGTATTTACCCGTGAACCATACATCCAGATTTTCGACTGCTTTCATGTATAGTCCCCCGTCCTCCGAGAGTAGGATATGACTCTTTTGGTTCGCCACGGCATCTTTGAAGATCACGTTGGGTAACACGCCATTAATGAAATCATCCTTCAAGTCCAGAGCCCGACGATAATCCTGATTCCCCATGTAGATCGGACCAATACCCCCGTTTTGAAGAAGGAGTAACATACCGGGGGCTGACGAACTTCCGCCCCCCAGCCAATGATTCATAATCTTGACCGGATGACCGCCCAGTTCCTGTCCTCCGTTCTGTGTCGGATAATAATCCACCATCTCGCGGAAACGGTACACGTAATTAGTACCCTCCCAGTTACTTGCATCTTCAAGTATAGAGAAACAAGCTTTCCCATCCACCTCGGAAAGTACCATCCATGCCTCGGAGGTGGATTCACTGTTCGTGGGCCACATCGCTAACTCCTCGTGAATGATCTGATAGCCTGTCAACGTGTCGGTGATAAACAAGGAAACTCTTATAAAACCACCCATATCCGTTTCCCAAACCAGTTGTTTCCCAAACCCGATGGTCTTCACCTCATCAGTAGTCCCATTCTCGGCAATCCACTCAAATTTCAGAGCGAGAGCCGTGGAATCACCCGTGTACTCAAGAATAGGTTCGACTATCACCACGTCACCAACCGTTAAATCCCAGAAACTCCCAAGTTCCTCCTCATTCGTGATATAACCGAGAACTTTCACCTCAGGAATCCCCGCATAGTCATAATTTCCCTTATCGTCAAAACAACCGAAAAGGAAAAACATCACCATAGCACACCATATATATTTATGTATCTTCATGACATTTGTTTTATTTATCCAACAATAGGAACACTCATTTCCACGTCACCATCCATGACCGGATTCCCGCCATTCTTCAATTCCAGCAAGTGGTATTTTAATTTCAAGGCGTAATACCTTAATTCGGTAGGCCCGAAGTTCGTCATATCGCTAATGCCGGTAGCCTCGATGAACTCGGCATACTTTGCATCACTATAATCACCAAGGTAGTACTGCGTGATATGGGCATCCCACCACGCCGGGGCAATCGCCTTAGAGGTAAAAATCACCCGCTGGCTACGGGCATTCTTGGTCGGGCCGACTTCGAAATTAGTTGTCGGAGTGACTTTTAGTACTACCCGAAACATCTGGTTATCGAGTTTTGGCGTTTTGATCAATTTCAACACAAGCGTGTCCCGCTCCTTACCCACCGGCCACGTTCTCTCCGATTCGAAATCGAAATCCGTTCCTTTCACGGCGGTAGTCAGGCTCTCATCCACGTCAACGCGGTAGGTCATGGCCTCCGTCACCGGATCCCCGGCAAACAATAGCTCCAACCGAATATCATGCGTGGTCTCGTCCGGGTAGAAGAAAAAAGACTCGGTGATACTATCGGCCGTTATTCCTTTCGCAAAATACAGGTACCTCGTCGAATCGTAAGTCGTGAACTTATCCTCGGAACAAGCCGTGAAAACGCACATGGTCACGAGAATTATAATTATGTATCTCATCTTCATTTACTTTTTTAGGTTTACAAATTCTAAAAGACCACTTCCTCGCTTTTAGGAACAGGCAGCGCATACTGGTCACGGAAATCAATATTCTGTATCCCGTCAAAAACAGGCAGGTTCAAGCGTTTGAACAAGTAGAATGATTGTCCCTCACCGATGAACTCCTTCCGGGCATCGGTCAGCATGGCTTGAATGTACCCGGCTTCGGTGGAGATCATGTTCAGATCATCCAAAGATATATCCCCGCGGGCACTTCTGATTTCCCTGAGCAAGTCCACGGCCTCGCTTATTTGCCCGATAGATGCCAAGTACTCACCCTTGATGTAATACAATTCGCTCTTGCGTAAAATAGGAAGATATGCAACATCATTATTCCCTTTTTTACTCTTGATAGACAAGTAATTTCCGCTCAACATACTGAGCAAACGCTCAAACCGACCGTCTATCTGATGCTGTGCCGGGAATAAATCATAAACATTACGTATATAAAGCGGCCGTTCGGCCGTCATAAACGGGGCATTTATATCTCCCGCACGAGTATTATAAACATTAAAAACCACATCACTCAACAGGCGACCATACCCCGGCTCAAGCCAGTCCATGTTCTCAAATCCCCACGGTTCCCACTTACCGCCCATTGCGAATGCCTCCTCGATGGCATCGTACGCTTTCTTTTTCTCTCCCATGTAGGAATACACGCGTGCCAATATTCCCCGTATGGATGCCATATTCATGCGAGAACGTTGGTGACCGAAGAATTCTGCGATTTCACTTTCGGTATTCCAATCCGTCCAAAAACGTTCCATGATATGCCATATCCGGATAACTTCCTCGTCATAATAATCACTATAAACGATGGCCGAATCCCACGGAACCATACACGTATGAGCCTCTAGTAAATCACGCTCCACGTTTTCCAATACTTGTTTTACGGTCAATTTATTATTAATCACGGACTCCGAGCTGGTCACGTAAGGAATCCACGAGCCATTTTCATTCACCGCGGGAGCCGGGGCAAAAAGCCGAAGCAAATCGAAATGAACAAATGCCCGCACGGCAAGAGCCTCTCCCCGTATTTTCAACCGTTCGGGTTCACCAAGCTCGAAAATACTGTTGGAGGCTTTATCCACGTGTTCGATAATATTGTTGCAATCGGCAATAACCTTGTACATTCCCGACCAAATCCCGTCGATTATCGGTAGGACATTGGCATTTTCGTACTGGCGATCATTCACCTCTTGGTAAGCGTTATCTAAATTCTGCCGGATGTAGTACTGCCCCAGAACATCTAGGAAACCCCACGTTAATTCTTGGGCATACAGGCTACTACTCCCCAAACTTTTATACAAACCGTTCACCTGCATCCGGAAACCGTTTCCCTTCTCGTAAAGGTCATCACTACTCACTTGGGTTTCCGGGCTTACCTCGAACCAATCATTACAGGAGGTTAAGGTAAAAAACAGGAAAAGTCCCATGATATATCTTATTGTTTTCATGTTCATAGTTTTAATTCGATTAGAATCTAACATTCACGGAAAAATTTACCGAGTTCGCATACGGGTAACTTAAACCTCTTTCAGCCTTCACCGTGGAAAGCCGCCACAGATCGTTCGTTCCGACTTCAATCCGGATATTCTCTATCCCGATCCGTTTCAACATCTCCCGGTCCAGCTCGTAACCAATCGTCATGGAATTCCAACTCAACACGTTATTCCTCTGCATAAAACGGGAAGTCGGATCGGTAGTCTGTGTATTATCCTTAATATCCTTGTACATGACCACATCCCCGAATTTCTTCCAACGCTGGCTCATGGCACGACGATCCACGTTATATTCCTCGATCTTGGCATTTTCCACCTTGTCTATCAACGTCTCGTTATAGAAATCGCCACCGAATTCATACAGGAAACTGGTACTGAACGTGATGTTCTTCCACCGTAAATTCACACCGAAAGAACCGGTACCCCAAGGCATTTCATCCCCGATATTCCGCATCTCTGTCGCGCTCCAGTCGTAACTTACCGTTCCATCCCGGTACACGTAGAGTTCCTGACCGTTCGCAGGGTCTATTCCAAGGGATTTCAACCCGTACTTTGCGGAAAGGGATTGCCCTTCCTCGTATTTCGTCATCACCCGGTTCAGGTTTGGATTGTCCTTGTCCCAGAGACTTTCGATTTCTTGGTTGTAATACTCGTTCACCGCATCATTATAAGCCTTCAAGGCATCGGATATTTTCTTTATCTTGTTCGTGTTGTGCGCCAAGTTGGCAAAGACGGCCACGTACCAATCTGCCGTGCTGAGTAAATCGCTTCGGAATTGAATCTCGAATCCTTTGTTCTCGACTTTTCCCATGTTACTCTTGTATGTCTTGAATCCCGTGGAACTTGGCAAGGTGACATCGGTGATCAGGCCGTTCGTGATTTCATTGTACCATGAAAACTCAAGGTAAAGTAGATTCTTCAATAAACCCAACTCGAAACCGACATCGAATTTATTGGTCTTTTCCCATTTCAGATCCCTATTCCCGCGGGTTGTCATCAAGCTTGCTGCCGGACCGGAAATATACCATTCGTCAATATCAATCTCGTGAGTAGGAACGGCCGCGTATGGGGCGAAATTCACCTTACCCGTTTGCCCGAAGGAACCACGCACTTTCAGGTGATTGATAAAACCGTATTTCTCCATGAAATCGTACTTGTGAATATTCAATCCCAAACCTCCTGAAAAGAAAGGAGCGTAACGTTTGTCGGAACCGAACTCGGAAGAACCGTCAATTCGAAGGGATGCATCCAGAAGGTATATGTCTTGATACGAGTAGTTCAAGCGAGCGAACATACCGAATAGACGAGTTTGCACTTCTTGAAAACTAGGTTTATAAGGCATCGACCGGGCAAATTCGGGTGAAGAAAATTCGGCAGACTGGAACCCTTTATAAGTTCCGGTATTCGTGCGCCTGCGTGTCGTTTTTACTTCCAATCCACCCCCGACATTGATGTTATGATTATTGATCGATTCATTATAGGAAATAGCCAGTTTCCCCTCCCACGAGGTATATTCCGTGTTCGTTAATGTTAAACTCCCCACATTAGTTCGGTCATCACCATATTCCAAGTTATTTTTAACGGATAAAGGATCAATAAAAGCCTCCCGCTTACCCGTTGAATGACTGATACCCAACTCTCCTTTTACCCAGAAAGTAGGCTTGATAAACCAGTTCACGCTCAAGTTTTCGACCAGCACGTTAGTTTGCCCCTTGTCAAAATTACCCAAATCGGCCTCGTATAATGGGTTGTACGGTTCGAAATCCAATACCCGCGACCATTGTAAAATACGCAACATTTTACCGTCGTCATCCTTGTAGCGCTCGTAGGGTAACATCTTGGTATATTGCGAAAATTCCCCGTAAGGTGATTCCTTCTCTTTTGTCACGCCATAACTGATATAATTACTCACCTGTACTTTCGAAGTCGTGTAGTAAATCGAGAATCCGGCATCGATACGATCCCGGTAAGATCCTTTCATGACCCCGTTCTCGTTATTACACCCTAAATCAATCCCGTAACGGAATTCCTCGTTTCCCCCTTCTAGATACAAACTATGTTTATGGTTAAATTCCGTACGCAAGGGTTTCGCCAACCAATAGGTGTTTACTCCTTCCCGTACGTTTTTCAGTTTCCCTTGGTATTCTTCAATTCTCATTTTTTGTATCCAAAAATCCTCTCCTTCCCCATCGTACATGCCGGATGCCACTTCTGCCTCTAGTTTCTGACGGGCATTCATCAGGTTATAATCATTCAAGTTAGGCATTGAGATTGTCCCAACCATGTTGTAAGTCACCCGCACTTCCCCCGATTTGGGGGCTACCGTCGTGATGACCACCACGCCATTGGCTGCCCGAGAACCGTACAACGCTGTCGCCGCCGCATCTTTGAGTATCGTTATACTCTCGATACGGTTCGGGTCCATGTCATACACTTTTTGTATCGTGGTCTCGAAATTATCCATGATAAAAATCGGTAGGTTGGGATTATTCTCCAAGGCAGATTTGGAAAGCGTGTTGCGGTCCAAATCCTTCACCCCGATACTCGATTGTCCCCGGATCTGCATTTCCGGCAAGGCATTCGGGTCGGACCCCCATTGATTATTGGTCTTCACCCGGAACGAAGGATCATACACCTCCAAAGCCTTCATGACATTCGTTTTGGAAACTTTCAACAGTTCATCCCGGGAAACCGTCACCGAATTACCCGTGAAGCTCGTTTTCCGTACATTACCGTAACCGGTTACGACCACTTCTTCCACCTCTTTCGTGTCAAATTTCATGCGTACCACTACTTCCCGCGTAAAGTTCGTGATCGCAACCTCTTGAGTTTCCATTCCCACGAAACTCACCAACAGATAAATCGTATCCATCTTGGGCAAACTGAACACGAACATTCCCTGATCATTTGTGCTTCCCCCGATACTCGTTCCCTTCACGATTACCGTGGCACCGGGTAAAGTCATTCCCTTCTCGTCCAACACCTTTCCCCGAACACTAACAGGCTCTAATGTCTTCTGCCGCTTTTGGATCACGATCATATTCTGAAACAAGCGGAAAGTATATTCCGTTCCCTCTAAACAGGCTTGAAGCACCTGTGACGCCGGAACAGATTTGAAAGAATGTGTCACGGCCGGAATCTTCTGCACCTCCTCGTTATTATAAAGGAAATCAAACTTCGTGTGACGCTTAATGTAATTGATCACGTCTATAAAGGGAGTTTCGTTGAACTCCACGGTCAATCTCGGCTCATCGTTCGACTGCGCCCGACTGACTCCGATTCCAAAGGACTGCAACAGGATCACCAGCATCAACAACGTGCCAACTCTCCCGCGTTTTGCAGATAGATTAGACTTCTTCTTTTTCATATAGATCAGTTTTAATTTTCATAAGGATGAAACCTTGCTTGACATCATATCCCATTACGATCTCCCGCACGGGTTTCACCACAGTTCGTAGATTAGTTAGTAGGTATACTTCTCCCATTTAGAATACCTATGATTCTATTAATTCATGTTTAAATGTTAATTTCTTACGTGTTCTAATTTTGTTTAATGGTTATCACTCCATCCTGTAAAGAGAATTGTAGATTTGTCGTGGTACTTAATGCCTCCAACAGCTCTTTCAACGGCATATTATTTGCAGGCGCCCCGGTAAAGCGACGTTCTCTGATTCCCGGAACCGCATACAGTACTTCCACATCGTACCAACGACAAATCTTCCTCATGATCACATCCAGTCTTTCGTTACTAAAACCGAATTTTCCATCCATCCATGACACTACGACATTTATATCTGTTTTTTGAACCGTCATCCGGTTATCACTTGTTATCGACACTTGCTCGCCCGGTGACAACCGAACCGTATCATGCCCGGAAGTCGTTTCCACTTTCCCGGATAACAAAGTAACACTCGATGCAAATTCATCATCATAACTCATCACGTTAAAGCTGGTTCCCAGCACCCGCACGTCAAAATTCTTGACCGACACGATAAACGGGTGTTCCTCATCTCTTGTCACCTCAAAATAGGCCTCTCCCTCCACGTACACTTTTCTCTCTTCCCCACGGAACGCCACCGGGTATTTCATGGTTGACTGCGCGTTCAGTATCACCCAGCTACTATCAGAAAAAATAACCTTCTGCCTTTCTCCCTTCGGCACAATCAACGTGTGGTACTCGGACACGTTTTCGAGAGAATCACTCTTCACGTACTTGTAATTCAAAGTTCTCAGGCCCTCAGAATGTAATATACCCCTCATGCCTAACACGATAGCCTCGTTTTTATGAGTCAACGGAATCATCCGGTTATCCCCCAAAATTAACCGTACACTATTCCGATCAATCGTCGTCTCTATCACGATTTCCCGCCCCTCTTCCGGGGAAATCATCGCTGTCCGTTCCGACCACCACACGCCACCGGCCATGACAAAAACAAGTAAAGAGGCCGCCACGTAAATCGTACGGCGGACACTTGCGGTCAACACCCTCCGTTTCTTATGTTTGCGGATTCGTTTCAAGAAACATGAAAAATCGGCAATCTTATCGTATTTCTCGTATTCTTTAAAACGTCCCATGATAAAACGATCATCTTCCAAATCCTGTTTCAGCCGTGCCCACTCCGGGTCCTCCAGCAACTCGTTCAACCGTTCTTCTTCCGGTTGCGTGAGCGTCCCTGCCCAAGATTTCAGAATCAAATCCAATATGATATGTATGCTATCTATACTCATAACTATTTAAAGAATACTTGAAACACAAATTGGTACTACTTTTTCCAAGAAAATTATCTTCCTCTTCTCCTGATGGCCACGAAAATCGCACCTATCAGCAGAACAATCGGGATAAACCATTTGAATAAAATATCCGTCACCTTTACCCCCGTCTTTCCCAAGAACAAACGGTTATCAATCGACTTCGGACGACGCACATCCACGGGAGCCTCCCCGTCTGAAAGCCAAGCAAAAGAACCTAGGATAATGTAAAAATTACCGGATTCAATCTCTTCGCGGGATTTGAAAAGTTCCACGTTACTGATGCAATCCGCATCACCCAGTATCACGATCTTTTGTTCCCGACCTCCCATCGGACGGACCAGAGCTACTGCCGTCGTGTATAACTGTTCTACCTCCCCAACTGCGGGATTAAAGCGAACCGTATCATCTATAAAGTTCGTCGTTTCCAACTCGTTCCACACTCCAAGAGTATCGGTTTGCAACACCGGGGTCACCTTGAACCCCTTATCCTCGGCATATTTCAATCCGGCAACACCCGGCATAACAGCACTCATTTTCCAGCTATCCATTGTCTCGTAGAAATACGATAATTCCAAAGCTCCAGCTGTCGGCCGGGACATAACCAAATCAGGCTGGAAATTCTCCGTCGGTTTCACCAGTACCCCTTCCATGAACTCCACGCCGAAGAGTTGCGTCAACGGGTTCATGTACTCCCGGCTATTCGGATCACCCACGATAAACAAATTTCCACCCCGGTCAATATACCGCTGTAAACGTTCCATCTCTTCCCCGGTCAAGGATTTTGCCATATCGGCAATCACCAGAATATTAACTAACGTCGGAATATCCTCGTTCAAGTTCACCTCTTGAACCTCAAACCCTTGGTTCAACAAAGCATACCGAAACCGTTTATCACGTGCGAAACAGGCATAATCCCGGTCCCTATAAAGATTCATATCCCGTTCCCCGTGTCCGGTCAGGAACCCGACCGTGGGCAGCTCCATCACCATCCGTTTAAAGGCTGCCGAAATCTCCCCCTCGGAAGGATCACGCATCATGTCATCAAATTGCCTCAGGAACATCTTCTCCCCACTTTCCCTCGTTACCTGACGGACAAAACGATTATCCTCCGGAGTCAAATCAATAACCTGTTTAATCTGATCGGGACTTAAATACCTCGAAAACTTGATTTTGTGGGAGTGAGCAATTTGCCGGGCCCTCTTTTCCAAAGGAAGATCAGCCAAAAATCCCCTTCTCCTCGTGTTTTGAACCGAATCATAGTAATACACGTATTCCATCTTAATTTCCGGCTTGAAACGAATATACTCCCGGAAATTACTCTTATCGTAATTCTGGTAGCGGGGGATGGCTTTCATAAAATCATCATCCAGCAAGTTACTATAAGTTGTAATTGTCAGACCTCCCTCCAACTTTTTCACGATCTCCTGACTATTCGGGGTCAACGTTCGGCTCTTTTCCCTAGTCGTGTCAACATATCCCATCAAATGAGGACGGGAACTCAAGTAACCAACAACAGCCACCACCAAAAACACACCCACGTACTTCATGGCATTCCGCCCCTTGGAACTATGACTTACCCGGGACGATAACTTTATGATCGAGAACCAAAGGAACATCCCCGGAACCATTATAAAATAAATCACGTCCTCGCTGGAAATCAATCCTCCCGTGAAACTCTCCGCTCGTCCCCGAAGAGATAACCAAAACGTAACATCCCGCACGAAATCAATATCCTGCCAAATGCCGTTCACGAAATTCAAGAAAGTCAAAAGTACAAAGGTCCCCACCGCCGCGATAATCTGGTAAGAAGAAATCGTCGACATGAACAACCCGATCGAGGCATACGTACATATCAGCAAATAAATGCCCAGAATCCCCGTAAGAATATAGCACACATCGAAATTCTCCACCACGAACAGGCAATAAATCACGTAAACGACAAATATCCCCACTAACAACAAGGCAAAAATCATCATGGAAAGAAATTTTCCCAAAATAATCTGCGTGTTCGTCATGGGCGAAGAATGTAGTAACTTGATCGTTCCACCCGACAGATCCCGACTGACCAATCCCATCGTCAGCAAAGGAATATACAGGAAAAGATAATCTTGCACGCTATAGAACAGTCGATTGAAAAGCGAAGAACTGATAAATAGCGGGTCATACCCCATAGCCTGTTCCCGCTCGATCATTTCAATCATCCCGGAGAAAATCATCCCCGATTGAAACGTAAATATAATCAAAACCAGCCAAGCCACAGGCGAATAGAACAACATCTGTAACTCGGTCTTTGCTATTTTATATATCATATTCATAAAACAAACTTTTAAAGATTAACGCCCGCGACGACGTACCCATATAATGATCCCGGCAAGAGCCAGTATAACAGGTATCACGACCATAAACACGATAGACCAAACCTCCATCGCGGCCTCACCGATATACAATTTCCGGTCGATAGGGCTATCTCCTGCCGTATTCACGGGTAACTCTTCATGTGACAACCAGTAAAAAGCGGCATGTTTCAATATCCCGTTAAAATTCCGAACCTCTCTCCGTCCCGTGGCAAACTCCCCGTTACTAAGAAAATCCGTGTTTCCGGCAACGAGAACCCGTTGTTCTCGACCGTTCACATCACGGGTCAACGCTAATGCCGTCGTGAAAATTCCCGCTTGATCTCCTGTTTCTGGAGTATAATACACCGAATCCCGCACGAAATCCGTCGCCACGATTCTATTCCAACACCCCGCCGTATCGGTTGAAAATAACGGAACAACTGTTATCCCTTCTATCGGAGTATATTCTAATCCCACGCACCCCGGCATAGCCACGCACCCTTCATTCTTCCGGATATAATCCAGATCGGACCAGTACGCAACACCTTCATCCGTCGGGACGGACTGAATCAAATCCGCCTGAAGTAACGGGGTGGGTTGCACCAGTTGGCCCGGCATAAAACGAACACCAAACTGTTCAATAATCGGGTTCATCAATTCCTGACGTCCGGGTCCACCCAAAACGAAAAGACTTCCTCCCCGACCGATAAACTCCTGCAAATAGTTCATCTCTCCTGCCGATAACGGTGATCTCAACTCGGATATCACCAGAATATCAATACTATCCGGAAGGGATGAATGTAAATAAACCTCTTCAATATTAAACCCTTGATTAATCATTGACGAGCGGGTATTTTTATCACTGGAAATCCGCTTGTATTCCCGATCCCCCTCCCGGTAAATATTCCGTTCGCCATGTCCGGCAAGGAAACCGATCGTGGGGACTTCCGACACCAACCGCTTGAACGCAGCCGAAATCTCGGCCTCTCCCGGAGACTCTTTCCAACCACCGTGGAAATAGAAACGCAAATACGCCTTCTGACCATTTTCCAATTCAATAACACGGATGGTCTTGTTGCCCTCGGCACTCAAATCTTCTATCTCCCGCATCTTTTCCGGGGCCAGAAATATCGAGAACGGCACACCATAATTTTCACTGATTTGCTTGGCCCGTTCCTCGTCACTCATATCAGGATACTGTTCCTCCAACTCCGGATTATTCGCATTATCGTAAAAATAAACATACCGGATTTTCATGTCAGGTTTAAACCGCGTGTAAGGCCGGAAAGTCTCTTTATCAAAATTAATATGATCGGGTAACGTACTCCAAAAGTCCCGATCCAACAAGTTCGTGTAAGTCGTGATCTTCACTTTTCCATCCAGTAATGCCACGATCTCCTGACTACTTTTACTCAATGAATTACTCTTGGTACGGGTAGAATCATGATATGCCATCAATGCCGGGCGGGAACTCATGTACCCCAACATCATCGACACCAAGAACACGCCTAGATAAATCCCCCAGCGAGTAGTCCAACTCCGTTTCTGCACCCGGTTGATGAGGCGATAGACCGTCCACGTCAGGAACAGGAAAATCACGATCAGGAAATACAACACATCCTCGCTACAAATCAACCCGTAAATAAACTCTTCCGTCCGTCCCCGTATAGACAACCAGTAGGTAATATCCCGCACAAACTCGTAATCCTGCCACACACCACCCACGTAATTAAACATGGCCAAAATGAACAACGTCCCGAAAGCCGCCATCACTTGATAAGAAGTCAAACTCGACACGAACAAACCGATCGCCGCGTATGCACATAACAACAGGTAAAGCCCCAACATTCCCGTCAACACGTAAGGGAAATCTATATTTTGAATCGTACACACCCCGAAAAGCACGTAAAATAACAAAACACCCATCATCGCCAACCCGAATACCATCAATGCCAAGTATTTACCCAACACGATTTCGGCATTACGCAAAGGAGCCGATTGCAACAACTTGATCGTCCCGCCACTCAAATCCCGGCTAATCATGTTCATCGTGAGCAAGGGAATATAAAAATACAGGGTTCCCTGTACATTCCCGAAAAGTTCTCCAAAAATGGTTGTTACCCTCCACGATTCATATCCCATGGCCTGCCGAACCACAATATCTTCCAGCATCCCGGACATAATCATCCCGACTTGGTAAGCAAACACCACCAAAAGTAACCAAGCAATTGGTGAATAAAACAAAGACTGTAACTCCGTCTTCGCTATCTTGAATATCATTTTCATAAGCTCTCCTTTTTAGCGGTTCTTACTCTTGGCCGACAATTCGGCAAACACGCTATCCATGGAACTCTTCTCCATACGTATCTCCAACAATTGCCAATTCCGGGTCACACTTGCCTCCACGATCTGGGTAATCGCCTCCCGGGAATCCGAAAAGTTTACCCGGTAATCCATGCCTCCCATGCTCACCGCATCCTCCACACCGGAAAGCATCTTCAACTCGTCCACCGGCGGGGCCGATGCCAGACTCACGAATATCGTGTTCGGTACGATATAATTATCAAACTCTTCCACCGTTCCGGCAAAAACGACCTGTCCTTCCTCGATCATCCGGATATAATCACACGTTGCCTGTACTTCCGACAAGATATGCGTGGAGAGAATCACCGTACGTTCCTCGGCAATCTCTTTAATCAAATGCCGAATCTCCACGATCTGATTCGGGTCCAGCCCGTTGGTCGGCTCATCCAGCACGACAAATGCCGGGTTGTGAATAATCGCTTGGGCTATCCCCAAACGTTGCTGATACCCTCCCGATAGATTGCGAACCAACCGTTTGCGGAAATGGCTTAACCCGCATCGTCCCATCACCACCTTAATCGCCTCGGCCACCTCTCCCGTGGGAATACGACGAATATTAGCCGTGAAAGCCAAAAATTCCTCCACGGTTAAATCATTATACAGGGGTGGTTTCTGGGGTAAAAAACCGATATAGCGTTTGGCCTCCACCGGGTTCTCTCTCATACTTACTCCCTTGATGAAAACCTCCCCTTCTGTCTGTTTCAACACCCCACACATAATGTTCATCGTCGTCGATTTACCCGCCCCGTTAGAACCCAATAAACCGTAAATACCGTTTTCCGTTATCTCAAAATTAATATCCCGAATCGCCCATTGTACACTGTAACGATGAGATAAATGCTTTACCTTAACAATTGATTCTTCCATAAAGTATAGTTTTGAATAAATATTACCACACGTTTTACTTACACTTTATAGAATACCTGAAATAGAAAACGGTACTATTTTCTACCCTTATTTATCCCTGTTTAGGGCTTAGGCGATGCACATCCAAGACATCCCCAAAAGATAAAGACGACACAACTCGGCTGTATCTCAGCTTTGTGTCGTCTTTATCTCGGCTTTGTTCAACGTTCTGCCAATTATATCGGTAGAAACACGGTTAAATTACGCCATATTCTCCAAGGCTTGAGCCAACTGATCGGGACATGAAGTTGACTTTCGTCCGCAGCATATTCCCCGCAACCGACGGATGGCCTCATCTTTTTTCATTCCTTTCAACAAGGCCGACACCCCTTGCGTATTCCCGGCACATCCCTTCTTGAAACCGACTTCCACGATCACATCGTCTTCCAACACAATATGAATCTCTTTCGAACAAACCTCTGCCGAGGGAGTATATGTAATTTCTTTTCTTGCCATAATGACCATCTGAATTTGACGCTGCAAAGATAGAATTATTTCAAGAACCTTTCTTTCCCACGATATTAAAAAAGGAGAAATCCGCTTTACCGGAAATCTCCTTTCACACTTACACGATTCGTATTACAATTTATTCAGCCAGTAAATATTTCGTGAAATAATCCCTTTTCTTCTTTTCGAAATAAGATTTATAAGGCCCATCAAAAGCATGACCTTGATTCGGTAAGATCAACAAATCGAAATCCTTTCCTTGCAAAATCAACTCGTTCACCACCCGGTACGTGTTAGCCGGATGCACGTTATTATCCACCTCTCCTGTCACCAGAAGTAAACGACCTTTCAAGTATTTTGCCAGTTTCTGATTTGTTTTCACGGTAAACTTATAATCGTCCCCGATTCCTTGATAAGTCTCTCCCCACGTACGATTATAAATACGATTATCGTGATTACCCGATGAGGCCACAGCCACTTTGTAAAAATCAGGATAAGTACAGATTGCAGCAAAAGCCATCATACCACCCCCCGAGTGTCCGAAAATACCTACCCGATTCGTATCAATAAAAGAATATTTACGTCCCAATTGTTCCAATCCCGCCTTGTCATCCGCTAACGCATAATCCCGTAAATTCCCGTACCCGTAGGTAGCGTACGCTTTGTCCCGGAAGGGAGAACCGCCCCGATGTCCGAAACACACCACGATAATCCCCCTTTGTGCCAAAGCCGTATTATTATAACGATCCAGCACGGTAAAATCCGTCCACACGGTTTCCGTTTGTGGCCCCGGATATACTTGCGACACGATCGGGTATTTCTTGCTAGGATCAAAATCATAAGGTTTCCACATAATTCCGTAAAGATCCGTTTTCCCGTCAGCCGCCTTCACGGTAAACTGTTCCGGGTACTTCCAACCATACGCCAACAAATGAGAAACGTCCGCTTTTTCCAAAATAGTCAGCAAGCGCCCGTTTATATCACGTACGGAAATTTGTGGTACCGTGTCTACACGGGAAAAATTATCCACGATCAGACCTCCTCCCAGATGAACAAACGTGCTATGTGTTGCATTTTCAGGGGTTAACAAGGTCAATCGTTTTCCATTAAAACCTACACGATACAAATAAGTATAATTCGGGTTTCTCCCCTTTTCCTTACCGAACCCGTACAGATAAATCTGTTTTTTCACCGTGTCAATCTTCATTATGCGTCCCGCTGTCCATTCCCCGGAAGTCACCACATTCAGCAACTTGCCATTACCATCATAGTGATAATAATGCCCCCACCCGGAACGATCGGACCACAAAAGAATATCCTTTCCTCCATTCAATACCCGGCAACTAAATAACTCTTCATTCAGATATGGTTTACTCACTTCATGCAAAATCACCTTTACCTCCCCTGTTTTCGCATCGACCGAGCATAATTCAAATTCATTTCGGGTCCCCTTTTTACGGATGAAAAAGACCCGATCCTGTACATCTGCCACTTTCAGCACTTCCAATAGCTGCCCCCGCCATTTCACCACATCCACCTTTTTAAACATCCCCGTCTTTACGTTCCCGATAAACAACTCTTGTTTTAAAACAGCGGTATCTCCCGGTAATTCATATTTGTACTCGCTGACTGTCGGTGCCGGTTCCCGAAGTGAATACACCAGAGGAAACGTCCGGATATTTCGTTTGTCTTCTCTCGTGAGATAAAAAGTCCCGTCATCCGACAACCATTCGGTATTTGCCGTTTCAAACTCGTAATCCTTATCCCCGTCAAAAGTCAGTTGTACCTGTTTCTTTTGCTCTTTATCTTCCAACCAAAGATTATACTCTTTCACGATTAGCTCGTATCTCAGATCGGGAGAAACCCCATACGGACGAATAGAAGGATATTTCTTGCGTTCAGAAGGAATCAAAGCCTTATTCTTGGCATCATACACGAATATCTTTCCCCCGACCTCTAATTTAGCCACCAACCCGTTATCATCAAATTCCGGGTTATAATATATTCTCTCTTCTTCCCCCGGCAATATCTCCCGGACCAAACTATCTATAATCCGGTAGTTATACACCTCTCGTTTCCCCTCCTTCGGGTCATAGGCATAATACGCTCTCTCGCCCGGTTGTTTCTCGTAAGAGTACCAAAACAATGGTTTCGCCGGGTGAAAGAAAGGTACAATCATCGTGGAACCGATCTTATCCTTCAGATTCTGCACGTCATATTTCTCGCCCACGTATGCCTCATCCGGATTAAGTAAAGTCTTTAAATAGTTGGCCAAATTAGAGGTTGAACCACCTTGAACCACCTTTCGGGCAATTTCCAGTAACTGTTCATGATATACCCCGTTATAGGAAGGGAACCATCCCATCCCACCGAACATGATTTGTTGATTTTCATTGCTAAAATCGGCAACATGATCTTCCAAAAGTCCCCGAACCGTCAAGGAATCATTTAAGGTGACCGCTTTCGCCACGTCCATCATAACCAAGTAATCATTCTGACAAGGCAGAGGAATTGCCGAAATCCGTTGCCGATAGTACACGAAATCCTCCGGATTACGTTCAAAATCCCGGAAATACCAACCTTGTAACACCCATTCCGTCATATCCCGGTAGAAAGCTGTAATTCGTTCATACACTTTTTCTTCTCCTTGTACCCTCACGAAATCCTGCCAATGCTCAAGCAAGTATCGCATATTCGTACTATTGATCCCGCCCAGAGTCCGATCCGCAAACAAGAACCAGTTCTCCGGTTGTAAACGTTCTTCTGGCGAAATTTTATCGAAATACTCCTTCCCCAATCTAAGGCTTTCCCCTTTCTCAAGCAACTGCAATTTCAACTGCACGTACTCCCGTAAAAAATCATTGGAATACTTACCCGTGGCGTAAGTATCATCCATTGATTTCACCCGGTTATCAGGTTTCATCCCCTTTCTAATTTCGGCCATAAACACATCTGCCGATTTTCCCCCGACAAACTTATAAAGCAACTCACCCTTACCATTCAAAAGTAGGAAAGAAGGATAGGCCCCGATTTTGTACTTATCCGCATATTGTTTCCCATCTTCCGACAGCATATCCAATTTAACATTTACAAAATTGGAATTAAAAAAGTCGGCAACACTATCCAACGTGAAAACCAACGCCGCCATTGTCTTACAAGGGCCGCAATATTCCGTGTAACAATCCACGAAAGCCATTTTTCCCGCGGCAGTAGCCTTATTTAAAGCATCCTGCAAAGTGGACTTTTCAAACTCGATTTCCCTGTTTTGTGACTCTGCCTGACAGTATGCCAACAGTCCTACAAGCAAAAATAAAATCTTTCTCATATCCTTATTGTTTATCAAAATACTCTCGGTTCATTCGCATCAGCATCACCCGGTAGTTTTCCCGGGTAAGGGAATCTTGGTGAGTTTCACTCAATTCCTTCACTTTTCTCGCCAGTTCCACGAAATAGGCATGAAGGACTCCCGCAGACTCGTTTCCCAAGCCAAAAGAGATGTTATTCTGTGCCATTGTTCGGGCAAAATCCGAAATAAAACAAGCCTGTATTCCTTGTTTATAGGTAGTAACAGCCTTCCGGGTATCAAAATTTTCAAAAATAACCCGATCAACATACGCGAATAATTCTTTCGCCGTGAACGCATTCTCCCCGTATGCACTTTCTGCCGCCACGAGGGAAGTGATGACTTTCGGATCTATAAAATGTTGCGTGATTTTCTCGGCCAATCCTACCATCATATGGTTTATATCGTATGTCCCCGTTTGTTGCATTTCTTTGGAATGAACCCACTCCGGACGTTGTGTCAAAATTTCTGTCTCTAAATATTGTAAAGCCTTTTCCTGAAGTTCTCTCGGGACATAAATAACCGGAGATTCATTCACTCCTTTTATGACCGGACGAATAGAACGACCTCCCACCAATTTCACAATCTGAGTCAGATAAGTCTGGTATAGTGCAAGCACTTTCAGCGAGAAATCGGATACACTTTTCCATGTATTCTGATCTTTCGGTAACTGGTTCATCCATTCTCCCAGTTGAGGATAAATCTCCCGTACCGATTCGATGCCTTTCACACTTGCCGACAAAATATCATTTGACAAGAAACCGTCTTGAGCATAGGGGTCCCATTTATCCTCCGGGGCATAGAAAGCCGCCTGCATGGAAGGTAAGGCATCACTATTGCCATAAGCATAGTTAATCGCATCATAATCATACATGGAAACACGAGGAAAAAGATTCTTGACACTTACCCGGTCACCCGGTTGAGCGAGATAATTAAACACCATACCGGAAGTAATTGATGCCGATATTCCATATTTATTCAACCATTTCTCGGAACGAATATTATCCGGGGTAAAAACGGTATTTCCGGCTTTATTAGGTTTCATTCCCAATACCTTGGCCAAAATCGATGCCAGTTGAACGGTCAACACATCTTGCCGTACCCCCAAGCTATGAAGATCCTTCCGGATTCTCCCGTCCAGCCACCCACATTGCAAGAAATAAGTGCCTAACAATTCATCTGCCATGGCATCCATCACGTTAATTCGGGCACATAATATTTCACCATTCACAGGATTGGCAATCATGGAAAAATTAACATCGTTAAAAGCATTTCCCCAACGAAAAAGAATCGTCCGGTAAGTCAAGGCTGCATCTTTCGCCTCCGAACTATAACGGAAGACATTCTTCCATCCGGCACTCTCGAATGCTTTTTCCCATTGTTGCATGGCCTTCTTGATACTCTCGACAAAAGGGGCCGGGGTGATCGGATCGATGTACACGCAAATCTGATTTTCCGGTTCAATAGTCAAACCTTTCTTCTGTTTTCGCAACTCCTTCACGGGAGCCGAAAGATGCCACCTCTGTATATACTCTTTTTTACGGGCCACGTATCTCTTGGTATCATATTCGGTAATCCCGATTGTTTCAAAACCATAAGCCGGATGACTGGCTTTCAAGGTCACGGAATGTTCTGGCAGTTGCTGAATAACCATTTCCAATGCAAAAGTAGAGGCGACATCCGATCCCTGTTGCATTTGAGGATTTGCATAAAAATCCGACTGGGTACGTGTCACCGAAAAAACAACCCCTTGATTCAACATCCGGAAACCGTCAATTCCAGAAAGATTAGGATCCGGATGGCTTAATAAACTATAAGAACTCACCTTAAATAACCCACTTCCGGGATTATTCAATTCGTTCGTTAACTCAATAATCACCGACTGCTTATCTTCTCCCCAAGCCGCTATCGGCAAGGTAAAATCCACCGGTACAAGTCCTGATTTTCGAATCGCATTCGCCATACAAAAATCAGTTGAATCCGCAGCAACATCCGTAACCCGGTTACGAACCACTTGAACTCGATTGTTTTTCCCGATCGAAAACCGGACAACTCCTGAAGTCTCGGAAAGAAAAGCCGAATATCCCCGCACCACTTGTGTCGTGATCAAAACCTCTTTTCCCATTCCTTCCATTGGAATCTCCAAGTAATATTTATCTCCTAAACGATAAACCGTGTAAAAACCGTTATTTATTTGTAAATCTTTCTGTTCCTTAAATTGACTGAATGTCATCGGTTCTGCATTATTTTGCGCAACAACCGGACGAGACATCAATAAAGTTACTATCAGTAACAAACATACATTCAATACTTTCATCCCTAATATATTTAGTTCAATTCAATCAATGACTTATTCTTTCCGCTCTCCCACAGAGTAATAAAATTATAAAGTGTTTTGTAGTGACTGACCGTCAACGCATCTTGTCCCTCCCCCGAGGCGGTCAACACATATTGTTTTATTTTCGAAACCAGTTGCTTGATACGAACTCCAACCCCGTTAAATAAAGTCGTCGGATTCTCCCCGTTCACGACAAGATCCTGCACAAATCCCTTTTGCAATGCCCTGTCATACCGGGATAATTCTCCACTCCTACCCTTTTCTTCAAAGAGAGTCACGTACATACGATCCAGCAACTCGTCAATAGTCAAACCATCCGGGTTTAATTGCCGGTTTTTATGTAATATCGAATACTTTAATAACAATTTAGTTATCATACTATTGGCCGGTTCCTGCTCATAATATTCAAAATTAATACCGGTCTTTTCCATTAAATTGGGCCGAAAAAGCCATTCCGGTTCCCGACACACGTATTCTTCCAAGAAAGCAAGTGCCTCCTCTTCCTTTTCCTTAGGTACAGGTTGATACACCGTTAAACTCTCTTCTTCCCTCGTCGGGTTATCCGTATAACTACCACCCACGTAACGGATCACGTGGTTCACGTAATTCTGGTACTGACTCAACACGGAAAGATAGCGTCTTCGTAAAGCGTAATAATCCGGATCACTCGTTTTTGTCCATTCTTCCAGATGCTCCATGATATATTTCAAATTTTTCATTCCCAAGCGATTCGCCTTGATGATGTCATCCCCACTATCTTCAGATTGTACTCGGGGATCACTATAATCCGTTTCCACGATATAAAACATCTTCGGGTCCTTCCGCTTTTCATCCACCCAAGCACGTAACTTCAAATCATTTTCCACCAGATTATTTGTCTCCTGAAAACAACGATACCCCCATTCTATCGCAAACTCGTCGTATATCCCGATACGAGGCAATAAATCTTGCGGTTCCAAACCATCTTCCGGTTGTGCCAAATAATTAAAACGTTGATAATCCATAATGGAAGTTCCCAAACCATGTTCACGGATAAAAGCCTTGCTACGCAAACTATCCACCGGATAGGCCGTACTACCGATAAAATTATGCCGAAGTCCTAACGTATGTCCCACTTCATGAGTCAACACGGTTGCCGCCAGTTCTCCCATTACCTCATGGCTTAGAGGGTATTCTCTTGCACGGGAATCAACCGCCCCACACATCACGAAATACCAACGTTGTAACAAATCCAGAACCGAATGAAATATTGCAATATGCGAGGTGATAATTTCCCCGGATCGAGGGTCAAACACCATCGGACCGTAAGCATTCGGAATCGGGGAGGCTTTGTACGATACTAACGGATAACGAATATCACCTTCGCTATATTCAGGGTCTTCCTCCGGCGAGGGGGCTAACTTTCCGTAAATCGCATTCTTAAATCCGGCTTTCTCAAAAGCACCCTGCCACGCATTTACCGCTTTTATAAAATAAGGCACCAAATATTCCGGGGTTGCCCGATCAATATAGAAAACAATCGGTTTCACGGGTTCCACAAGTTCTCCACGCAAATATTTTTCCATATCCTCCGGTTTCGGCTCCAAACGCCAACGAGTTGCAAATGCCGCTTTTTCCATCTGGTCATTCCGTTTCGTCATCCCATCCAACACGAAGGTAAAATACCCCACCCGATCATCAAACATTCTTTGTCTCATCGGTTTCTCCGGTAAAAGAAACCATGACGCCCCCACCTCCCAAAGAGAAGAAGTGTACCCACCATCCTTCACTTCCCCGTCAACAGCATAACCACGCATGGAACGGAAATTTATATTTTCCGGAAAAGCTTTTACATCCAAAGCATAGGACTGCTCCTGCTGATAACCGCCTAATTTTAAGGCTACCTTCGCTCCTTTCAAGGAAAACAAATCACAATCACTCAGAAACAAATCGGTAATATCTACCAAATAACTATCGGCAGATTTGGCTTTAATCTCCAAAGAATACATCACGGGAGAGATCACATTTTTAATATAATCATCATACAAGGCGGGAGTATCTCCCAGGTAAAATACCTGAGGAGATACAATTTCAATTCTATCCTGATTCTTGATAAAACGAATCAACCGATCATACACGGAGTCCCCGCCATACCCGAAACGAGCATCCGTACTCCGCTCTTTCTGTGCCGTTCCCTTTATGATCGTTACGGCCACCAGAATATCCCGTTCAAGTTTATCATCCGGTACTTCCAGATAATATCTTCCATCCTGTACATAAACATGAAAGAACCCGGCATCTTTCGGGGTATCTTTATGAATAAATTCATCTATAGACACCTCTTTCTCATCCTCTTTCTGAACCACACGATTCTCAGCCCCGCTACTTAATACGTACAGGGAAAACAATATAATCAACAAATATTTCATACTAACGATTTAATTCATTGCCTATTTTTTGCAAATCCATGTTATAATTCTCGATAAAATAATCCCGCACCATATCATACCGCTTTTTCAAAAGACCGTTTACATCTTTTGCCGGATTCAAGATACCATCCCAGTTCGCCATAGAATGATCCCATTCATTGAAATATTCGGGAGTTCTTGTTAAAAATTCCTCACTAAAAGTTATCATCATCATCAAGAAACTCGTCCAATCTGTTTCAACCGAAACACTATAGGTCTTCAGACTAGCACACGGAACTCCTAATTTCCATAATTCCACAGGACTCATACTATTGATACCATCTGTTTTATAGTTTGTAACTTCCTCAAATTCTTTCGTAGGTGAAGTTTTACCTCTCCCAATCATACTCTCTATAAAAATCTGATTTATTTTCCTCCGGAAAGCTAAAGTATCCTCTTTCGTCATCTGTATCACAGTTTCATTACCATAAGATACACATATATTATCGTAATTATACCAAGCATTTACTCCCTTTCCTTTGTATATCACTTTAAAACCTTCAGAAAAATCATATTCTGCATATACAGAGTCTATATTAGAACAAAGCATAATTTTTACGGGTAAGAATTCTTTCAAAAACTCATCCGAATAGAAAGAAAACCATGCATTTTGAAGTAAATCTACTTGTTGACCAACATAATTCTCGTCTGCCGGAGTTACAATGTAACCATTTGTTCCCTCTTCTCCCAAACTTCCATTCATCCAACCGGAAGGAGTCCAATAAGTATCCTTGTCTGTAAACTTATATAATAAACAACTACTATATTGATCATAAATATCTACAATTACATCATCATAATCATGTGTCCCTTGAGGAACAGAATAACTGGAAACTATATTTGAAGGTTCCAAATCCTTTTCATCGTAACATGAAACTGTCAATATTGACAAAAACAATAATTCGATATAAAAATAACTCCATTTCATATTTTATCTGGGATTTTGTTTTAATTTATAATTTCGTTCCATTGCATCATACGGGATAGGTAAAGCATACAATAAAGAGTTACTTTCCAATACATATTCCCGTTCTGTTCCTTCACTATCAATATATCTATGAGTCACAGATAAACCAAAACGTTTAATATCAAACCAACGGAAGCCTTCCTCCATACATAACTCCAATCTACGTTCATTCACACAAAAATCCAATAAATCCTGCGCATTCGTAATCTCTTCATCTACATAAGTCCCGGCAACATATCTAGTCTCTCTCAATGTATTCAAATCATTCAATGCCTGTACCCGATCATTTTCATCGCCTTTTGTCATGAAACGACGGGTTAATGCTTCTGCCCGGTTTAAATAAGCTTCAGCCATACGAATACCGTGGTCACCACCATATGAAGAATTATAACCGATCTTACTTCCATAAGTTCCTCTAACAAAGTCTGTACTAAAATAAACATCATCCCTTAAATCATTTGTTCCATATGCACCCAACAATTGAGACGATACATCCCAAGGAACAATCTCTTGATAAGATTGGGTGAAAAAATAGGGAGAACTAGAATTATAAAAAGATTTACCCCCATAACACCAAACAACTTCTGAACTAGCATCACTATCATAAATACTTTTGTCTGTTCCTACCAACATAGACAAACGTGTTAACATCGGACCTTGTTCTATTGCCATTTGGGCATACTGAATCGCTTTATCCAAATCTTCATCACTTCCACGAAACAAATAAAAACGAGAAAGTAATACGTAAGCAGCTATATTTCCTACCCGGTAAACATTATCCGGCTCATAATTTTCTTCTAATAAAGAAGTTACTGTTAACAAATCCTCTTCTACCTGTCCATACAAGGTCTCTAATGAAGATCGTTCAGGATAATCATCAGTCAAGTCCATCGTTAATATCAAAGGTACTCCCAATGCCGTTTTGGGATCAACACCTTCCGCATTATAAGCTTGACAATAAATCATTGCTAATTTCAAATAATAAAATCCTCGTAATAAAATTGCTTGCCCAAGTAACGCATTCTTTTCCTGCTCAGTTCCGGACACCTCTGGAATATAATCAATAATCACGTTACATCCCATAATCTTCTCGTAATACACTTTCCACGAGTTTACATCATCCGGAAACGATTCTCCCCCGTCAAACATCATTGGATTAAAAGTAAACACAGGAGTTCCGTTTTCATGTTTTGTTGCATACATTTCATTCAAAGAACCATTACATTGTATTTCATCTGTCAATAACATCAAATAACTATCTGATGCAAACTGATAAGGATAAGCCTCCTTGTACATCACGGAGCGTAAATCTTCTACCGTAGACGGTTTTATCTCATCTTGACTTGATTCTTTAAAGAAATCATGACAAGAAGAACAGATAAATAAAATTCCCCAAAGCCATACATATAAGTTATTTTTCATAATCATATCAACTAAAAAGTTACACTAAGATTAAACGAATACGAACTGGTCACCGGTTGTGCTCCCGTTGCAACCTCGGGATTCCGTCCCTTGAAATCCTTACTAGCAATAGTAAAAGGGTTAGACATACTTGCACCCATACTAATATATTTTACTCCAAAACGTTTTGCTAATTGCTCCGGGAAAGAATAATTCAATGCAATACTATTACATTTTAATGACGAAGCATTCACTACCCGTACATTACTGTAATTATACATCTCGTAAACATTTGTGTATGTCTTAGTATCCGGAAGCAAAGAATTTACAACATTTTTATCTGGCAATCCCGGGAATTTTGCATTCGTATCCCCCGGTTTCCAACGATTATTCAACTCAGAAGATAGATTCTCATATTCAGAAGGAAGTGTTTGTGACTCATAAGCAGTCATTAAAAACTTTTTACCTCCAACTTGTAAATAAAAATTGGTGGATAAAGATAATTGTTTGTATCTAAAAGACATAGTTAATCCCCCCGTAAAATCCGGATCCAATTTCCCGGCATACCTCATATAAGCAGTAGGATCATTCAATGGGTCACTTCCATCGTGTACGTCCAAATTAATAATTGGATAACCAGTTTGTTGATCTATCCCCTCACAGTCAAAAGCCCAAAATGAAGAAACAGGATAACCCTTTTTGTAATACTCTCCACCTACAACCGTTCTCCAGGTTAGATTCTGTATCCCGACTTCCGTGATCTTATTATTATTCTTGGATGTATTCAGTCCCATATCCCAAGTAAAATTCTTTGTTCGTACAGGGGTAAAACTTACACTTAATTCCCAACCAGAATTATTCATGCTCCCACCATTCACTGGCATATTCTCTATACCATATTCCCGAGGTACTAATAAGGAAGTAATCATATCTTTTCCTTTCTTCAAGTAATATTCAAAACCAACACGAATTTTATTCTGAAACAAGCCCATATCTACCCCATAATTGTACGAAGAAGTTTTCTCCCAACGCAAATCTTCATACGGGAGAGAACTAATTTCAAGTAAATCATCTCCTGTATTTTGATCTGTGATTTCACTAGCAGACCCAGTAGGAACCTTTACAATCAAAGATGGACTATAATTAGTTGCCATATTTCTTTGATAACCATAACTAAAACGTAAACTTAAATCTGACACGATATTTTGCTTGTTAAACCAAGTCTCCCTAGAAACATTCCAACGAAGTCCTCCTGCCCATACTGGGTTAAAATTTTCATTGGCATAACGGCCAAAACGATTGGATGCATCTAATCGTACACTAAAATTAACCACATACTTTCCATCATAAGCATAATTCATTGTTAAATAGGCCCCAAATTGATTAGTTTTCTTATCTGTAATCTTACGAGTAAATTTTTCCAATAACTCATTTGCAGATTGAGTATTACCATACGGATTAGTCCGAACTATCGGAACTTGGGCAAATGATTTTCCCCTATATTTTAAATAACCATATGTTGTTGAAGAATAACCTGTATTCTTTGTACTACTTAATTCAACTCCCAACATGGTTGTTAAAGCGTGTTTCCCATTAAATACTTTATCATAAGAAAGAGAATTTCTCCAATTCCAAGATACCGATTTGTTCTCATCCTGACTATACTCACCTCCCACAGGAAGTTGTGAATTTTTATATTCAGCATCAACAGCCTTGTAAACGCCATAATCATACCACCGAATTTTAGCTATATATTCTGTTCTTTCCGTAGCCCAAGCTTCTCCTATAACTGAAGCTACATTCACACTTCCTAGCATCTGAAACTTCAAAGATTCCGTAAAATCATAATTCAAATTCAAATTCGAGTTAAGAGAAAAAGTTTTATTAGAAGTTCCCGATTCATCTCTTTCATTAATAATATTAAACAAATAACCACTTTCTTTTTGGTAATAAGACAAATCTCCATTATCTTCATAAGCCGCTATTGCTCGGTTTGTCTTAGTGGCATATTCATAAGGATTAACGATAGTAAAACCTTTTGTCGTTCCATGAGATCCAGACAACGAGAAAGAAGCCCTAAATTTATTCGTTACCGTCATATCCAACCCCACATTCGCTCCATAAGACTCAGAATCATTTCCGACAGCAGTTCCCTTGGTGGAATTATACGATAAAGATGTATAATAACGTATATCTTCACTACCACCGGAAACAGAAATCGAGTGATTGTGACTGAATGGATTACGAAAAAGAATATCAAACCAATCCGTATTTGTTGTTTCCAACTTAGCAACACGCCGCTCAAACTCATCTCCAGAAATTTCTTTATCCAAATACTGCTTTAATACCCCGGCATAACCAATATTATTATTTGTCCAAGAAGCTGTTAAACCTCTTTGAAATATTTCACGAGACACCGCAACTCGTTCTTTAGAATTCATCAGTTCCAATTTATCGTAAGTAACTTGTTCTGCCACATTCAAAGAAGCAGAATAAGAAATTGAAGCGGCTCCCGTTTTTCCTCGTTTTGTCTTAATGACAATTACACCATTAGCTGCCCGGACCCCATAAATTGCAGTAGAAGAAGCATCTTTCAAGACTGTAATACTCTCGATATCACTAGGATTCAACCACGAAATTGAACTACCTACAAAATTCCGGATATAATCAAAGTTATCTGAATTAATTTCTCCTACACTATTAAAGGTTTGCGCATCAAACGGAAGTGGATCTTCTTGAATAATCCCATCCACGACCCAAATCGGCTCCTGGCTACCTAACAACGTCGAAGTTCCCCGAACTCTTGTTTTTTGCCGTACCCCGACCAGTCCACTTGTATTTGTGATAACAACACCCGGTAATCGCCCCTGTAATGCCTGTTCCAACGTATTAGTTCCACTGAAATGCAAATCTTCTGCTTTAATAGAAGAAACAGAACCAGCCATTCTGGTCTTATCAAATTCCTGATAACCAGTCACAACAACCTCTCCCAACTGAGTCACATCTTCCTTCATAACAACCGTGTATTCCAACTTATCTTTTTCAAGTTTCAGATATTCGGTCTGCATACCGATAAAACTGACAATCAAAGAATCCACACCTTGAGGAACCCGAATTGAAAAATTTCCTTTGGAATCCGTCACAGTTCCGATGGTCATTCCCTTCAATAACACGGTTACTCCCGGAAGTGGTTCTTTCTTTGAATCAACAACTTGTCCCTTAACAATGACCAACTTGTCATGATCATTCTCAACCTTCCGTTTGATCACTACAATCTCATCCTTCACGTCATACGTGAAACCTTCCTTCTCTAGAACTTTCCTCAACACGGATTCCCAATTCTCCCCGTTTGCTGTCACGGAAATTAGTTTCGCATCTTTAAACAGCAATGAATTATACAGGAAATTCAATCCTGTCTTTTGTTTCATCACTTCCACGAACCTCTCTAATTTCACTTCTTGCAAATTCAAAGAAATAGTGTCTCGCACGGCTTTCGCTCCATATCCCGACAAACTACTCAATGTCAAGATAAGTGTTAAACTCATCACGTGAAAAAAGCTTCTACATTTTACAAGCCTTTTCCACCTCAAGAATGGATTTTTTTTCATAGATTTGTAAATTACTTGTTAAATGAGATAATGGACATCGAACCTGAGAAATTTGTAGTCCGTTATCTCGTTTTTATTTAAATAGGATCACTTGATTTCCTTCCACTCGATACTTCATATCCCCGGTACGAGTCAAAGCATCGAAAAATACATTTATATCATCATAACGTTTCAAATTACCCGTAAATGGCAAATCAACCAAACTCTTCTCTTGGAAATCCACGGATATGTTATACCATCTTTCCAAAGTTTTCATAATCTCACCCAAACTCTTCTCCTTGAACACGTAAATGCCATCTTTCCATCCCACGAACTCTTCAACATCCACCTGCTGTTTGATCATCTTCCCATCTTTAGAAGTCACTACCTGTTCTCCCGGTAAAATAACAACAGGTTTTATCCCCTCTCTCTCAACGCTCACTTTACCCCTTACCAAAGTAGTATAACTTTCCGGTTCACTCGCATAAGCACTTATTCCAAAGGCTGTTCCCAACACCCGTACATCTCCAAAAGAAGTTTTCACGATAAAAGGTTTTTCGTTTTTTGCCACATCAAAAAATGCCTCACCCTCCAAAACCACTTCCCGACGGTCACCGACAAAGGTTACCGGATATTTCAACTTCGTCTCCGCATTTACCCATACCTTCGTCCCGTCATCTAGTTTAATCATACATTCACCCCCCCGGGGAACCTCAAGTTTATTATAAACAACCTCTGTCGTTTTTTCTTCACTTTTGTGATAAACAATCTCCCCATTCCTATATTCAATATTCATCCCCTTCTCCTGCAATATTTGTGCGGTTATTTCCTCAACGTGAACCTCCGTTCCATCCGCTAACGTCAATGTAGCTTTTTTCTCCCCAGCCGGAATAATCTTCGAGGCCACCGGAAGTGGAGCGACATTTTCTTTCTTCCCAAAAGTCATCCATAATGTAACACCCAATGCCAACACCCACACGGCGGCAACCACAGCAACCCAACGTACGATTCTGATTCGTCCGGAATGTCCTCTTCTTTCCTTAAACTCGCGATAAGCTTTTTGGGAAGAATACTTCTCGTATTCCATAAATTGCTTTTTCAAATAACCACGATCACTCAACTCCTTGTATACATCTTGTAAGGATTGGTCATCCAGCAATTGATCTAATTCCTTTTGCTCCTTATCACTTAAATCTTTTATCAACGACTTTTTGATCAAAGACGCATCATCATATATGTTTTTCTTTTTCATCATCTGTTATCTTCCACATTGTATACTCATAATACACAACTCTTGATTTCAGATGACACGAAGAGGCTCTTTTTTTCAATTAAATTAAAAATAAACACACGGAATCTTGCAGTTTTGAACGTAAAGATTTGAATCCACGACTTTTATGAGTCTTGACCGTATTTACACTTATCCCCAATTTTTCTGCAATTTCATCCCATGAATACCCTTCAATACTCATTAATATAACCTTTTTCTGTTCCGAAGGTAACGCTTCAATATACACGTACAACTGCCGGGTTACTTCCTCCCGAACCGTTTGAGCATACACATCGTCAGCCGTAAAATCACTTTCTGCTCCTATTGAGTTCAATATCGTATCATGAATCTGGTTATTCCGCACAAACACCAACGCATTATTATAGCAAGCCCGATACAAGTAACGAGTCAAATCTTGCATGGAAGCAAATCTTTTTTCAGACCTCCAGATGGCAATAAAAACCTCCTGCACTAAATCCTCAGTACTCTCGGAGCCTTTCAATATCCGGTTCACGTATGCACACAATGCCGCATAATAATGATCGTAAAGACTTGCCCAAGCCTTTTCGTTCTTGCGATTTACCCCGGATAAAATCAACTCCTCATCTATCATTTCATCTAAATTTTCATCACCCAGAAAGCAAATATACGAAATAAGATTAAAAATCAAACATAAATAATAACCTCGCGGCTTTACTTCCCCCCATATTGAACTAACCCTACGCCCTAGTCTCCCATCACTCAAGCATATCTCACCCTATAACAAATATACTTCACCCCTTACCCCGAATCCAAACAAAATCGTCTCAAATATCTATTTTATCGAGGATAAATGCAACATGAATACAGGATGAATGCTCCGTGATCTAAATGAACTATCAATTAAATGTAAAAGGAATCATACTAAAGACTAGACAAGCCTTAGCCCAAAAGCGAGGTAAGTCATGACAACATTACCCCCGTTTCACCGCAGGTAATTCGAATACCGCCCCATCATAACACAAATCCGTATTTGGAAAAATCTCCCGTGCTTGTTCCAGTAAAGGGGGCGGATCGGGATAACGGGACGAAAAATGTCCCAGCAGAAGGTGTTTTGCTTCGGCAAGCATTGCCATTCGCGCTGCTTGTCCTGCAGTACTGTGAAAAGTTTCTTTGGCCAATCCTTCAAACTCGTTCCCGTAAGTAGATTCGTGATAGAGTAAATCAACACCTTGTACGTATTCAGCAAAAGATTCTCGGAAAAGCGTGTCTGTCATATAAGCATATGAACGAGGAGCTGGCGGAGCCGTTGTTAAACGACTATTCGCGATCACTTCCCCCTCGGGCGTGATAAAATCCTCCCCCTTCTTCAAACGGTGCATGAAGGCCACGGGAACACAGAAAGCATCAGTCATCTCCCGCTTAATATTTCTCTCCTTCTCTTTCTCGGCAAATAGGAATCCCGTCACGGGAGCCTCGTAACGGTGTTTCAGTGGGAAAGCATGAACCGTCATCATACGGTCCTCGTATATTAAACCGGGTTCACGGTCTAGGTAATGAAATATCAATGGGTAATTCAGCCGAGAGTTCATCACTTTCAGTTGGAACTCGATGATCTCTTCCAAACGCTTGTCTGAATAGATATGTAATTCAGCCCGACGGTTCTGTAATGAAAAACTGGATAATAGACCAATTAGTCCGAAAAAATGATCCCCGTGTAAATGGGAAATAAAAATATGATTGATCTTATTGTATGGCACTTTAAAGCGTCTCAACTGTTGTTGAGTACCCTCGCCACAGTCAATAAGAAAGTACCGCTCAAGTACATTGAGTACCTGAGCGGCAGCATTTCTTTGAAGCGTGGGTACGGCAGAACCGCACCCTAATATAGTCAATTCGAATTTCACAAATTAATTGTTCTTTTCTTCCTCTTCTTTAGCTTCCATTTGGTCTTTCAAAGCAGCCAACTCGGTGATGTCACCTAACGTTGTTTTTTCCAATTTTTCTTTCACTTTCTTCACTGCTTTTTTAGTAGCGCTAGCCTCATCTTTCTTCTTGGCATTATCAACCGCCTTTTGCTCGTCTTCGAAAATACGAGAGTGAGAAAGAATGATTCTCTTGGCACCCTTGTTGAACTCGATCACCTTGAACGGTAATTTCTCGTCAACCTTAGCCTGAGTTCCGTCTTCTTTTACCAAGTGGCGAGGAGTAGCAAATCCTTCTACACCGTAAGGTAATGCGATAACAGCACCCTTGTCGAAGATTTCAGTGATCGTTCCTTCGTGGATAGAATCAACGGTGAAGATCGTTTCGAATACATCCCACGGATTCTCTTCCAATTGTTTGTGACCTAAGCTCAATCTTCTGTTATCCTTGTCGATTTCAAGAACTACAACATCGATCTCAGCACCGATTTGAGTGAATTCTGCCGGGTGTTTTACTTTCTTCGTCCAAGACAAATCAGAGATGTGGATCAATCCGTCAACTCCTTCTTCGATCTCTACGAATACACCGAAGTTCGTGAAGTTACGCACGATAGCTTTGTGTTTCGTGCCAACAGCATATTTCTCTTCGATATTTTGCCACGGGTCGTTTTTCAATTGTTTGATACCCAAAGACATCTTTCTTTCGTCACGATCCAAAGTTAGAACAACAGCCTCTACTTCGTCTCCCACTTTCATGAAGTCCTGAGCTGAACGCAAGTGTTGAGACCATGACATTTCAGATACGTGGATCAAGCCTTCTACACCCGGAGCGATCTCAACGAAAGCACCGTAATCAGCCATAACCACTACTTTACCTTTCACGCGGTCACCCACTTTCAAGTCTGCGCTCAAAGCATCCCACGGGTGCGGAGTCAATTGTTTCAAACCAAGAGCGATACGTTTTTTCTCGTCATCGAAGTCAAGAATAACAACGTTCAACTTCTGATCCAACTCAACGATTTCGTTCGGGTGATTTACGCGACCCCAAGAAAGGTCAGTGATGTGAATCAATCCATCTACGCCACCCAAGTCAATGAATACTCCGTAAGAGGTGATATTTTTAACAGTACCTTCAAGTACCTGTCCTTTTTCCAATTTAGAGATGATATCTTTCTTCTGTTGTTCCAATTCAGCCTCGATAAGAGCTTTGTGAGATACAACAACGTTTTTGAATTCTTGGTTGATCTTAACCACTTTGAATTCCATGGTCTTGCCAACATAGATATCATAATCACGAATCGGCTTAACATCGATTTGAGAACCCGGTAAGAATGCCTCGATACCGAATACATCAACGATCATACCGCCCTTCGTGCGACATTTAACGTAACCCTTGATAATTTCGTCGTTCTCCAACGCCGCGTTAACACGATCCCAGCTACGTAAAGCTCTTGCTTTTTTGTGAGAAAGAGTCAATTGACCTTTCTTGTCTTCTTGAGTCTCAACGTAAACTTCTACTTTATCTCCCACTTTTAATTCCGGATCGTAACGGAATTCGTTCAATGAAATGATACCGTCTGACTTGTAACCGATGTTTACAACGACTTCTCTCTTGTTCATTGAGATAACAGTACCTTCAACAACTTCTTTCTCTACTACAGATGAAAGAGTCTCGGCGTATCTGTTAGCCAATTCTTCTTTTTCAGATGCGGGGATTACATCATCATTTGCATAAGCTTCCCAGTCAAAATTCTCGTCAGCCTCAGCGCTTGTTGTTGCTACGGGAGCAACTTTCTTGGTTTCTTCTTGTGCAAGTTCTACTTGCATTTCTTTTTGTTCTTCTGCCATAATAAATAATAAATGCTTATCTCCTAATAAATTAGACATTATGTTTTTATAACACGGGCGCAAAAGTACAAATAAATATCAACCCACCAAACAAAATGCACTGAAAAATAACGAGAAAAGGAATAAAAAAACGGGGAAAACTCCCCGTTTTAACCTACCATTATAGTTTCACGTTATACAACGAATTCGGACAATATATCAGCCCCTCTTTTCCCATCGGTTCACCTTTCCCTATGGCGTCATAAAAACCTTCTTTGGGAGTTCGGAAAATAGAAATATCTCCTGTTTTCATATAGCCGTCGAAATCATAAATATCAGATATATTCACAAGCTCTTGGGGATATAGAAACCAGTCAACTCCACAACGCTCCCCTTTCTCGTTACAATAAATATACTTATCATAGATTCTAGTGAATATCAATCCGTAAGGTCTTCCCTCTTGATTAAGACATATCGGGTTATTCGTAATAGCATATAATCTTGTCCCGCCATCTACTTCAATGAACCAATTCACGGCACATCTAAGATCATTACTCTGTTTCGCCAACTCTTTCTGGTATTTATATTTACCATTATTAATAATCACCTTTTCTTTGCCGGAAAAAGTATTGATAAATCCCTCTCTCCCCTCAAATAAATCTTTCCGACAATCTTCGGCCACGATTACCTCGTTCACACTCGAAATATTACCATCCATTTTCTCGAATCCCAGCTTAATTTTCTTGGAAATCCTAAAGCAATTGGCTGAACGGATATCGTGTAATTATTTTCCCGAATGCTCCAGTTCACGTGTATGATCAAATCATTATAGTCATAATCTCCTTCCCGACTATCCTCAAAGGCCACGACCTGCCAAGTATTTAACACACCCTGATAATAATTATTCTCATTCTTTACATTTTCAATTGTGATCGGACTATTTTCAGATGCCCGACCCAATTTAGACGCCCAGAAAGTAGGGATCGAAATTGTTGTTGAATAAGTACAAATTGCCAAGGTATCATCATATAACTTGACAATCGAGGCATACCCCTCCGGAACGATGACCTCCATATCCTCATATGGTTTCAACAGATTCAAATCTGCCTCCGGAGCTTTATACACGTCTTTACCTCTACATGATAAAAACAGAGAAATACAACTCAAAATATACACCACCTTTTTCATACACAAAGAATTATTTATTTTTACAAAGGTATGACTATTCATCCACACAACAAAGAAAATAGCGTATTTTATACATTCCAAAATGTAACTATATAGCAAATACAACAATTATCTATTCTCTATATATTGTCTCACGTGAAAAATTAGGAGGGTAGGTCTCAAACGTGTTAGCTTTGTATGTTGAATAAAAAAAAGGATCGACTTTCATCGATCCTCATTTTGTAGCGGGAGCCTGACTCGAACAGACGACCTTTGGGTTATGAGCCCAACGAGCTACCAACTGCTCCATCCCGCAATATAAGCAGAACTTCTTTCGTTTTGCGAGTGCAAAGATAGAGTATCTATTTTACATTTCCAAATATCAGATGATAAATTATGCTTTCACTACATTAAAATGAAACAAATAATTAATAATAATCCTTGTCTATTCTAAAATAAAATGACAATTTTGTGTCGTAATAAATATCAAATCAGATTTATAAACGACACTATTTATGAAAAAAAGTTTTACCTTTTTGAAAGTTATCTGTGTGGCTATACTTTTGTCTATTATGGGAATTTCTGAGGGTCTTGCACAAGGACTTAGAACTTCTTATTTCATGGACAACGTTCCGGCCAGACTTAAAATGAACCCTGCCTTGCAACCCGCCAGAGGATATTTTAATATCCCGGCTATCGGTGCCATCGGGTTATCTGCTTCTTCCAACAAATTGAGTATCGATGATTTTATCGACATTATCGAAAACGAGAATGACTTTTTGAATAGCGATAAGTTCATCAGTCGTCTGGACAACAAGAACACGATGAATATCGACTTGACGGTGGACATTATTTCTTTCGGTTTTTACAGCGGGAAAGGATTCTGGACTGTAAATTTGGGTGCCCGGTCCATCATTAGCGCCTCCATCCCGAAGAAGATGTTCGAATTTGCCCGTTACGCTAATATTGATCCGGATTCATTCGAAGAACTTAACACACAATACGACATTCGGGATATGGAACTCCACGCAGATATTTTCACTGAAATAGGATTGGGATATTCACGTCCGGTAACAAAGGATTTGACTATCGGGGGACGTGTGAAAGTTTTGGTTGGACTAGGTAATCTAGACGCTAAAATTGACCAAATCTACGCAAATGTAAATACCAGCGATATTTCAAGCTATCAATCGTGGAAAGTAAAAACCAAAGGACGTTTGGAAACTTCCATGAAAGGATTAGAATTTGGGTATAGTTCAGATGGTGGATATATTGATGATATTGATTTCGATTCGCCCGGTGTATCCGGTTATGGATTCGGCATCGACTTAGGGGCAAGTTATAATTTTCTTGGTTGTATTAATGTATCAGCTGCCATTCTCGACTTGGGATTCATTAGCTGGTCAAAATCATCCACCACGATTGCCACGACTGACAGTGAACACGATTACGGTGATTTCGTGAATATAGACCCTGAACATCCTGAAAATTACGAGGCTGGAGACGTGTTCGACTTCGACTTGATCCAATTCCAAACGGAAGAGAAAACCAAAAGCCGGAGTACCAGTCTTCGTTCAACCTTGAACCTTGGAGCAGAATATACCCTTTTGAATAACAAGCTCGGATTCGGTCTGTTGTCCTCTACTCAATTCACTCAGCCTAAAGCTTACTCCGAATTGACACTTTCAGCAAACTATCGTCCGAGAAACTGGTTCGGGGCAACATTAAGTTACTCTTTCTTACATAGTGACTTCGAAACGCTGGGAATAGGCTTGAAATTAGGCCCTGTTTTCATCGGTTCCGACTATTTGATGACCAAATCAGCAGGTGACGCCAACCGGGTAAATGCCTACTTAGGTGTTAGTGTTCCTCTTGGCAAAAAGAGATTAGACTATCGTAGATAATAAATCTCCGGATATAAAAAATGGGAAGTTTCAAATGCAAACTTCCCATTTTTTATGTTCTCACACGGACACTACTTTCCCCAAGGGAACGTACCAAATATAACCTGCCACATCGGTATAGCCCATCTGTCGTAATGTTTTACAATAAAAACCAACCTGCCGGATATACGATTTTTCTTCTTTCTGACCGAATTTATAATCCACAACAATGGCTTTTTTCCCATCAACCATAACCCGGTCCGGACGAGCTTTTCCCGAGTTACAGAAAAGTATATCCCGTTCATTAATAACCTTATATCGACCATCAAACCATGCCGAATGGACTGGGTTATTCAAATAAGACACCACCTGCTCCCGGTATTCCTCCCTTTCCACCAAGGTAAGTAAACCCGAATGATACATATCATTTACCGCCCGATCGACATCATCCACCGTCTCGATACGACGGAATATCTCATGTAACATCTTCCCCTCGTCAACGGCAGAAATCTCTGTTGTCTCCGGGTCCGTGTAATCTTCATATTTATAGCGGACACTCACTCGCTCGTTCAATTCATAAATCGGATATTCCGCCAGACTTAATGTATCATCGTCTTCTATTTTTTCCTTACCGGCTATCAACTGTTTCTCCCCAATGATCAAGCTCGAATCCTCGGAATTCCATTCTGGCATCCCGCTTGCCTCCAAAACTTGAAAGAGAAAAGCACCAATATCTGACGGTTTCCCTTCTTTCGTTATCTTGGGTGCGTAAGGCAGAACATACAACTCCCGTTCCGCCCGCGTGAACGCCACGTAAAGCAGATTCAAGTTGTCAACATAAGCCTTCACGTGTTCACTGAGGTAATCCTCCCGGAAATGACTATCTGCCAGTTTAGAGGAATAGTTCAATGGTGCATACTCCAAATCCCTAAACCCCTCCTCCCGGTTCTTACACCATATCCGGCGCCCGTGACGGATATCATCAAGCTCCCAAGCACAGAAAGGAATAATAACCGTTTTAAATTCCAACCCTTTGGATTTATGTATCGTGAGAATTCGCACGGCATCCACTTCTTCCGAGGTAGATAACACTTTTTTATCCTTTTCCTTCTCCCACCATTCAAGGAAAATAGGAATACTGTTCGTGTTGTTTTTCTCGTAATCAAAGAGAATATCTTGGAAAGCGATCAAGTAAGGCAATTCTTCCATCCTAGCCCGTAAACCGAAAGCCTCAATAATCGTCTCCGTGATCTCGAACAAGGAACTAAATGTCAGTTTCTCCGGCTCCCGTAAAAACGGCAAGTCGATCGTGTCAAGAAAACTCTCGTCCGTACTACCGGCCTTGAAAAGAACATCTTCCCGTGAAGTATCTTCACCCCTGACAAAAGTTCGGTAATTATAAAGCAACACCGTTCGATTCACCGCATCATACGGTTCCACCATGTAACGTAGCACGTTAATAATTAATTCCACGTAAGGCGACGAGGAAACGTATAGCGAATCATTAGATATAAAAGGTATCGGAAAAGGAATATTCTCCCGCTTGTTATATTCTATCAAGTAATCAGCCACGAAAGCACCTTCCTTACCGTTACGCACAAGAATCACACAGTCTTTCAGTTCTCCACCCCGGTGCATCGTGTCATTGACAACATCCACGACAGAGTCCATGATCTCCGCATCACTCCCCTCTTCTTGTTTTTCCCCACTGAAACGGATCTCCACGTACCCACTTCCCGAACGGCTCACAAGTTGCTCCGGCCGGGAATAGGCTTCGGTGATCGAACGGGAATAAACATTCTCTTCTCCACATTCATTGTCATACAACTCCTTTAATTGCCGTGCAGCTAGGATAAAGAACTGGTTATTGAATTCCACCACCTCCTTGTAACTCCGCCAATTATGCTCCAGAATCACGTTATCCGTACCGAAAGTAGCCAAATCACGCTCTACCCCTTCCGCCAACAAACGCCAGTCCCCGTTACGCCATCGATAGATGCTTTGTTTCACGTCCCCCACGATCATAGCCCTTCCTCCCTCTGAAAGCGTGTTCACGACAAGTGGCAGGAAGTTTCCCCATTGCATGGTCGAGGTGTCTTGAAACTCGTCAATCATGATATGCTTGTAGAAATTCCCTGTTTTCTCGAACAGGAAAGAAGTATCATTCCCGGCAATCAGCATGTTAAGTAACCGGGTGGTGTCACTCAGTAACATGAGCCCTTTTTCGTCACAATAATCTCTCACCTCCCCGTACAAGTCATTCAGAATCCCCAATTGGTAAAGATTCTTCGAGAGCAAAACCGCAGACACGTAATCCCGAAAATTCTCGTCATAATACTCAACACTTTCCCGCAAGTTCGTATTCAGTTCCGGGTAGATATGCTCAATCAATGTCCGGATCGACGAATCATGCTTTTTGGTCACCCATTCATCCGGATTATCTATTGCTTTTCGGGCAGAATCGGGAATCTTATCCAGACTTTTATCCCGCAATTTGTAAAAATAATTTATAAAACTTCGTTTCCCTCCTTTAAAATCTTCCGCGTGCAATCCATTCTCCTCGATATTCCGGCAAGCAGACTGACCGAACATCTCCATGCGATCCTCGAAACGGGAGATCACACCTTGCAAGAACATCTTATAACCTTTCAGGAATCCTCGATCGTTAAACTTGTCCCTCACATCCTTGTCGAAAAGCATATAACTCTCTCCAAACAACTCCTTCCCCAGCTCCGCGATCTTACTCTTCACGCTCCACGATTTGGCATCCTCCACGCTATCACTCATCAACTCGGTAATCCACGCCCTTAGCTCCTTATCCTTATTCATGCGTTGCATCACTTGATCCACGGCTCGCTGTAACACGTAGTCACTATCCAACTCGACATTATAACCGGGAAATATCCCCAGTTCACGGGTAAACGCTTTGATTACCCGTTGAAAAAAACGATCAATTGTCGTCACGGATAACCGCCCGTAATCGTGCAGAATCAAAGTACGTAACACTCCGGCCCGTTCCCTTACCTGATCGTCTGTCAATTTCAGCGTCCGTTTAAGTTCCTCCCGGTAATCACTCTTCTGACCTTCCGCCAGCTTGTTCAATTCCCGCACTATACGGGATTTCATTTCTTCCGTGGCCTTATTGGTAAAGGTCACGGCAAGCACATTTTTATACTCAGAAGAAACATTGAAAACGATCTTGAAATATTCCATCGTTAAAGCAAACGTTTTCCCCGCACCGGCTGAGGCCCGATATACACGCAACATAGGCAATTGAAAATTGAAAATTGAAAATTGAAAATTAGAAGGATTAATCCTAAACTAAAAGTCGATTTTCAATTTCTGTAAACAGAATAAAATGGAGAATTGAATTTGAAAAAAGACACTTTTGCCATTTTCAATTTTCAATTCTCCATTTTCAATTATTAAAGTCTTGAAGTTAATATCGCTCTCACATTATCCACGTTCACATCATCGATACCACCTAGGGCAAAATCCCCCCGTTCACGGAAACGCTTTTCAATACGGTCGATCGTGTCGATACCCACGCCGTAATCAGACAGGCGGGTCTTCACGCCCAATTCATTGAAAAATTGTTCCGTACGGGCAATCGCTTGATCGGCAGCATCAGGTTGATCTGTGTCAATATTCCACACACGTGCGGCATATTGCAACAATTTCTCACGACGTTTAATTTTTGTGGCATTCATCACTCCCGGTAAAACGATCGCCAGCGTGATCCCATGATCCAACCCGTTGAAAGCGGTCAATTCATGACCGATATGGTGAGTTGACCAGTCTTGCGATACCCCGCAGGCAATCAAACCGTTCAACCCCATCGTGGCTGCCCACATGAAGTTGGCCCGATCTTCATAATTCGGTTTCTCGGCATGAATCAACTTCGGTCCCAACTCAATCAAAGTCTTCAAGATTGATTCAGAGAAACGATCTTGAATCTCAGCTTGTTCCGGGAAAGTATAATATTGTTCCATGACATGCACAAAAGTGTCAACCACCCCGTTAGCCACTTGTTTCATGGGCAATGAATAAGTCACCATCGGGTCCAGTACAGAGAATTTCGGGAACACGTGGCGAGAATTGAACGCCAGTTTTTCCAAAGTGGACTGGCGAGTGATCACACCGCCACTATTCATTTCCGATCCTGTAGCCGGAAGGGTCAGTACAGCTCCCAACGGCAGTGCCGCATTCACCCGTGCGCCTTTTGCCACGATGTCCCAAGGTTCATTCCCCTCGAAACAAGTTGCAGCTGCAATAAATTTCGTCCCGTCAATCACGGAACCTCCTCCTACAGCCAGAAGAAATCCCACGTTTTCCTGTTTTGCCAATTCCACGGCCCGCATCAAAGTCTCGTATTTCGGGTTCGGTTCGATACCCCCGAACTCTACAATATCAAACCCTTGCAACGCATCCATCACTTGTTCGTAGACACCGTTTTTCTTGATGCTTCCACCACCGTAGGTCATCATAACTTTCATCCCTTTCGGAATCCATTTTGCGATCTCGGCAATTTTTCCTTTCCCGAAAAGAATTTTCACGGGATTGTAATAATCGAAATTTCTCATGCTTTAAAATCGTTTATAACTGTTCCATAATTTTGGTTTCATCCTTGATACGTTTCTCTAAACGCTTTATGTAATCCGTAATATATACGGACAAATTGTCATTGATGTTATTTGCTTGTAATGTTTTCAAAGCCGCCTCCAATAAAGCTTTCGCTGACGAGAAGTTACCATCTTTTTCATAGAACCATGCCAAGTTCACCGCAGCACGAGCCGCTACTCTGGGCTTCAGGTTCAAGGCCGCATTCCATATCCGCTGAGCCTCTTCATCATTCTCGTTCTCAAAATGATAGTAACCGAGATTCAACAGACGGTTATTCGTGTAAATCCTACGTTGTTCGGGTTTCCATGTCGGCGTCAAACGTTCCGCGTACTTCACCCCGTTATTGTAGAAAAAATTACATATTATATCATAATTATTTCCCTCGAACAGCGTCTCGTCCACATCATCCAATTTATGAGTAGTTGCGGAATCCACCACAACACCATCCGGGTCATATAAACGCACGAAAAGATTGGTATCAAGCATCAACCGACTCGCACCATCCAACCCGAACTTACAATATTCCACCGAGAGAACGTATGTTTGTCCGGAAATCTTTTCCAATGCGGCAATACCTGCCGGGGAAATCGGTGCAGGAGTATACCCGTCCGGAATATATCCCGTGTTCAATCCCAACCCTTTAACCAGTAAGATAGGTTGTACCCCGTTACGTAACCCATCACGCACCCCATTATAGAAATGATTGACAACCTCGTCCCGCCGTAACCGCAAACTAGCAAACAACTGGTACGCAGAGAGAGAATCCGACTCATGCACCAATTTCCGGTCGATAAACAAAATTTGTGCATTCTTGTTTCCGATATTCAGCTCTCCCGGATGCAACACGTCTATATTCAGCACTTTGTAACTACTACATGAGGCTAATAAGCCCACAAATAAAAATGCCCCGACTATCTTTAGCCCGGCCTTCATCTTATATTTTACACGCCTTTCCATGAAATTACTTGTTTGTTTTATTTTAAGTTTACAAAAAGTGAGCCACAATCACGGCCTGACTTTTCGGCAACCATTCAAATACGATGTTTTAAAAGTAGAAATATTCCGGGAAATAACCAAACGGTCATCGAGAAAAAACAACTTCCCGGATAAAGCGTGCGAATTGTCAATAAATTATTAGTTTCCTTTAGGACGGTATAAATAAACTAAACGTCGGAATGTCGTTGGATATGTAGTAGATTATTCATTCCTTTGCTTAACTATTTAGATGGAAAAATGAAAGAATATGCGACTATCAATATCAAGGAACTCGCCCGGCGGGTACCCCCGGATTATACCTCGGAAAGTCTAATCATTTATAACCATGTGACCCATGAAAAAGCATTCATTGGAGAAGAAATCAGTAGGCAGGGGTTCATCGTGACAGAAACCTGTTCTTTTTCGCTTTGTACCCGGGGAGAAGCGGAAATCATGATCAATACTCAAAACTATCATATCAAAAAGAACCACTTGATTGTCGTACTTCCCAAGCAAGTCATCAAACCGATTCATACAACACTGGATTACGAGACAAAGATTATTTTCATCTCGTCAGACTACTTCAAAGAGAAATGCCAAGAAATGATTCCCTTGCGATTTAAAATGCAATTCCATCCGGTTGTTGGACTTAAAGAGGGTGAAATTAAACTATTGGAATCATATTATTCACTATTATCTAGGAAAACAGATAAACTGAATCCTCATTTTTCTGAACTAGCCGTACATAAACTAGCACATGCTTTATTTTATGATCTTTACAATTTCGTTTATCGTCATATGCAAGATAAAGATTTTGAGTTATCACACCCCAATAGCATATTCAACCGCTTCATCACGCTCGTCGAAGAATATCACCTCAAAGAACGAGACATTATTTTCTATGCAAACAAATTATGTCTAACCCCTAAATACCTATCATCAGTCATTCATGCCGCTAGCGGAAAATTTGCGGGGGAATGGATTGACGATTACGTGATCACGCTGGCAAAATCCCTACTTGTTTCAAGTACCAAGACCATACAGGAAATCAGTTATAGCCTGAATTTCCCTTCTCCATCCACCTTCACGAAATTCTTCAAACGTATCATGAAGATGTCCCCTCGGGAATACAGGAACAATCAATTAAACAACACAACACACAAAATATCATGATTGACCAGATAAATTTATTCACTGGCGACGCATCTATTCAATATAGTATAACATTAAACATTATTCTATTGGCCGCTATCGTCATTCTTACCCTCATTTTCTACTTGATAGCACGAAAGCGAAAATACGAAAGACTGGTAAAGGAGAAGCAATTAGACACGCAACAAAAGTTCGCTCGAGAACTTCTTGATTCCGTACCGGCGGGATTTATTCTATTAACCCCGAATGGGACAATCAAACAGGTAAATCGTCAGGCCGCTACCGAACTCGGAGTACAAAAACAAGACATAAGGGATAAAAACATTCGGGAAGTATTTTCAATTTTCCACGAGAACCTCAATATTCTGGATAAACTTTTGAGTCTCCTACAAAAAGACGAGCAGGAAGTTACACTCCCACCTGACACGTTCATCCACGGGGCAACCAATGCCATCTCTTTTCTAGTGAAAGGCTATTTCAAAAATGTTACCGGAGAAGAAGATTCAAATTATATCATATTCACGTTCCGAAACGTCGTGACCGAACTTACCCAAGAATACGTGTTGAACATGGCCCTACACCGCACGAAAATATTTCCTTGGTCATACGATATAAAATGTAATCTGATGATTATTGATCCCCGTTATTTCGAATACCTTGGAATTCCTGCCGGGGATTGCACGCTAACAAACGAACAATTTGCCCAAATGGTGCATCCCAATGATATTGAAGGGGTAATCACGGCTCTTACGCTCACTGTTCATGGAAGTTTAATCGAGACCCCCGTGAGCTACCGTCTTCGGCGAGGCGACGGACAATGGGAATGGTTCGAGGCCCAATCCACTTATCTCGGTCAAGGAACACAAACTCCTTTCCGGCTCGTTGGTGTCTGCATGAGTACACAGGAACACAAGAAAATTGAAGAAGAATTAACCAAAGCCCGTGACAAAGCACAACAAAGCGATAAACTTAAAAGTGCATTCCTTGCCAACATGAGCCATGAAATACGGACACCGTTAAATGCCATTGTCGGCTTTTCCAATTTACTGGTTGATGGAGATATGTCTTTCCAGAAAGAGGAGATCAAAGAATTTTTATCATTGATATACCTGAATTGCGAACAGCTACTAGCACTTATATCCGACATACTCGATCTCTCAAAAATAGAATCCAACACGATGGTTTTCAACATAACAGAACAACCGCTTACGCCTTTATTACAAAATATCCTACGAGCCCAACAAATAAATGTCCCGCAAGAGGTAGAATTACTTTTGGACCTTCCTGCAACCGACACGATCATCACGACCGATCCCCTACGCTTAAAACAAGTCATTAACAACTTGATCAACAATGCTATCAAGTTCACCTCCAAAGGAGCAGTCACACTTGGTTACAAGCAGAATAACGATCAGGTTTCCATTTTCGTGAAAGACACAGGTAGCGGAATTGACGAAGATAAGATAAACCGTATTTTCGAACGTTTCTACAAGGGTGACAATTTTGTTCAAGGAACAGGACTAGGCTTGGCAATCAGCCATACAATCATAGAGCATCTAAAAGGGACGATCACAGTAACCTCCAAAGTTGGAGAAGGCTCCTGTTTCACAATTCAACATCCGGTAAAAAAAATGGGGTATTGAATTTCAATACCCCTACCGTCTCCATCTACGACAATTATAACCAAACTTTTAGGCGGATATTACATATTCATTCCCCCACAAACGTGGATTGTCTGACCTGTCACGTAAGCAGACAAATCAGAAGCCAAGAATACGCATACCTTTGCAATATCTTCCGGAGTACCGCCTCTCTTCAATGGAATTTTAGCAGCCCACTCCTTACGCACGTCCTCAGACAATTGCGCGGTCATATCGGTAATGATAAATCCCGGAGCAACAGCGTTAGCACGAATATTACGAGAGCCAAGTTCTTTGGCCACGCTCTTCGTGAATCCGATAATCCCGGCTTTAGATGCAGCATAGTTTGCTTGTCCGGCATTACCACTCACTCCTACCACGGAACTCATGCTGATAATGGAACCCGATTTCTGACGTAACATAACGGCAGACACGGCTTTCGTGAAATTAAACACAGATTTCAAATTCACGTTGATCACGGCATCCCATTGTTCTTCACTCATACGCATTAACAAGGTGTCTTTCGTGATACCAGCATTATTTACAAGTATATCTACACGTCCGAATTCTTTAACAATCTCATCCACGGTAGCATTCGTAGCCGCGAAATCAGCAGCATTGGAAGCAAACATTTTAGCTTTCACACCCAAAGCGGCAATTTCTTTTTCGGTTTCCTGAGCTATTTCATCATATCTTAAATCGGTGAAAGCGATGTTCGCTCCTTGACGGGCAAATTCCAATGCCACAGCCTTTCCGATTCCTCTTGATGCCCCCGTGATAATGGCGGTCTTTCCTTCTAATAACTTCATAATTACAGTTTTATTTAAACCTAAATTTAAACCGGAACCACTTGTCAAGTGATCCCGCGGCGGGAAAATCCCACCCGATCAAGCGACAAAGTTAGTGATTTAATTCAAACCAAGAAATTATTTTCACTTCGATTGTTTATTCTCCTAAAAAGCATTACACTTGTAGTTACAAGATACACCTCAGGCATTTTATATTACACGCAACCAATAACAATACAACATGAAAAACAAGAACCGACTAAAAACATTACTTTTCTCCCTACTAACAATTCTATTTACAGGATGCGATTACTGGTGTCAAGACGAGTACCACGTGATTAACAATACAGACGACACGCTCCGGATCATCGTGAATTACGACACGCTCCGGCTATATGGGAATTGGAGAACCGAAGAAAACATGGACACTCGATTGAATGATACTACCCATATCGTCTACCCCCACACCAAAATAGTACTGGAAGAAGGATCTGAACTATGCGGCAAATATTATAAACCAGATGATTACAGGTTTGAAGACAATGACCTTCAATTCTGGGGAAAATGGATTCAACATATCTATGCCAATACAACTCCCGTGGAATACTCCTACTGGAATCCGGAAAAATGGACATTTAAATCCAAACGAAGATTAAGAAAATATGAACTCATCTTTGACAAACACGAATAAAAATATGGAACAAAAGATTCAACCCAACAAACAAGAGCATTCCCCAACGTACACAAAGGAGACATATTATCTTGTTTATAAGACAGAAGAACATAAGAACAAAAAAGAAATATGGAAATAGAAAATCTGATAAAAACTGTTATTCAGTGTGCTTATGATGTAAGAACACATCTTGCTGCGGGTTTTCTTGAGAATGTTTATCAGAAAGCATTGATAATAGAATTAAAAGAAAAAGGTATTCATGCAGATACAGAAACTCCTATAAATGTATATTACAAAAATGAAATTGTAGGAGAATTTAGAGCGGACATAATCGTAGAAGGAAAAATAATCATTGAGCTTAAAGCGGTACAACATCTCCTTCCCATACACGAAACCCAATTAGTAAATTACTTAACCGCTACCAATACAGACCACGGCTTATTAATAAACTTTGGTGGTGAACGTATCGAAATAAAAAGAAAATTCAGAGAATATAAACATATATAACCACCCATCAGAAAAATATGTACTTTTGTCTTTATGTCTAAAAATAAAAACTTGTCTATGATGGAAATAAGCCAAGCAGCCCCAAAATTTCAGGATGTGTCAATCGCACCGATGCACACAGCGGAACACCTACTAAATTCTCAGATGGTCAAATACTTCCATTGTGAACGTTCTTTCTCCGCCCATATAGAGAAAAAGAAATCCAAATGTGATTACCACTTCAAAACGGCACCTTCTGCCGAAGACATTGCCACCGTGGAGCAAGCGGTAAACGACATTATACAACAAAACATCAACGTGGAAGAAATTTTCTACCCGATCGATCAGGTGCCGGCAGGCATCAACCTTACCCGCCTTCCTGAACCGGGTATAAAGACCGTGCGGGTAATTCGTATCGGGGATTACGATCAATGCGCCTGCATCGGACTTCATGTCACCAACACGGCCGAGATCGGCACGTTCCGCATCATCTCGTTCGATTTCAATGATGGAGTATTGCGTATTCGTTTCAAGCTCGGAAAATGAAATAAGAGTAAATAATAAACTTTTCCCCGAAAATGAACTTTTTTGTAATGTCTGCATTACAAATTGATTATTTATTTCTACTTTCGCGCTAACGATTGCGAGTAACTATATATTTAAAATAAAAATATCATGAATCTCCTTGAACAAATCAAAGAAAATGCGAAGAAGTGCAACAAACGGATTGTACTTCCGGAAGGAACAGAAGAACGTACGTTGAAAGCAGCCGACATCTTGATAGCTGAAGGTATTGCTCAAATCATCTTGATCGGTAATCCGGCTGAAATTAAAGCGTTGGCCGAGAAATTCGAATTGAAAAATATCGGTAAAGCCACAATCATCGATCCCGAAAATCACGAGAAGAAAGAAGCGTATGCAGACCTTTTGGTTGAACTTCGCAAGAGTAAAGGTATGACAAAAGAACAAGCTTTGAAACTCGTTCTTGACCCGCTATACCTTGCCACTTTGATGATTAAGAGCGGGGATGCCGATGGTGAAGTTGCCGGGGCAAAAAATGCTACCGGAGACGTGTTACGTCCCGCGTTACAGATCGTGAAAACCTTACCGGGTATGTCTGTTGTATCAGGAGCATTCTTGTTATTAACCAACAAACCGGAATATGGAGAAAACGGCCTAATCGTATGTGCCGACTGTGCCGTACTGCCTAATCCGACCGCGGAAGAATTGGCCCAGATCGCCGTGGCTACTGCCGGAACAGCCAGAGCTATCGCTAAAATCGAACCGAGAGTTGCCATGTTAAGTTTCTCCACCAAAGGATCAGCTAAAAACGAACTGGTTGACAAAGTAGTGAAAGCAACGGAACTCGCCAAACAAATGGCTCCCGACGTGATGATCGACGGTGAAATGCAAGCTGACGCGGCCCTCGTGGCATCGGTAGGTGCCAGCAAAGCCCCGGGCAGTCCCGTGGCCGGTAAAGCTAACGTGTTGATATTCCCGAGTCTTGAAGTTGGAAACATCAGCTATAAACTCGTGCAACGTATTGCAGGAATTGAAGCGGTGGGTCCCGTCCTCCAAGGAATGGCAGCCCCGATTAACGACCTGTCAAGAGGTTGTTCCGTAAGCGACATCGTGAACCTTGTTGCCATCACGGTAAATCAGGCAGCGGCAAAATAGACTTTTATAGACTCAACAAGTATTACCATTTTCAAATTAAATTATAATGAACGTATTAGTTTTAAACTGCGGTAGCTCCTCTATTAAATATCAATTGCTTGACATGGCAGGAGAACCGACGTTACTCGCTAAAGGATTGGTGGAAAAGATCGGTTTACCCGTGGGAAGTTTCACTCACAAACCGGAAGGAAAAGATAAATACGTGGTAGAAGAACCTATCGCGGACCATACAGCCGGGATCGATCTGATCTTGAAAGCTCTGGTTGACCCGAAACATGGGGTAATCAAGGCCTTGACGGACATTAATGCCGTGGGACACCGCGTAGCTCATGGAGGTGAATTCTTTGCTAAGAGCGCCCGTGTTGACGAGGATGCCAAGAAAAAGATCGCCGCTTGCTGCGAGTTAGCCCCACTTCATAACCCCGCAAACTTGAAAGGAATCGAGACCATGGAGAAACTGTTACCGGGCGTACCACAAGTAGCAGTATTCGACACGTCATTCCACCAAACTCTTCCGAAAGAAGCATATATCTACGGGCTCCCATACAAATACTACGAGGATTATCGTATCCGTCGTTACGGATTCCACGGAACCTCTCACAAGTTCGTGGCTGAAAAAGCATGTAAAATACTGGGATGGAATATTGAGGAGAAAAAAATCATCACTTGCCACTTGGGTAATGGTTCATCCATAACCGCCATCAACAAAGGTAAATCCGTTGACACCTCCATGGGTTTCACTCCCAATGCTGGTGTGATCATGGGAACCCGTACGGGAGACCTTGACTTGGGAGCATTATTGTATATCTGCGAGAAAGAAGGTTTAAACGCAGCACAGGCAAACGACCTAGTAAATAAGAAATCAGGATTGCAAGGAGTATCTGAAGTTTCTTCCGATTGTCGTGACTTACAGGCTGCAGCTGAATCCGGAAACGACAAGGCTCGCCTCGCCCTTGATATTCTTGCTTACGACGTGAAAAAATACGTGGGTAGCTATGCTGCCGCCCTAAACGGAGCGGATTTGATCGTCTTCACCGGGGGTATCGGGGAAAATGACAGTGAAGTACGTGAACAAGTATGTACCAACATGGAATACATGGGTATTCACTTTGATGTTGCCGCCAATAAAGGCGTTCGCGGACAAGACAAAGTACTGTCTACCACCGATTCCAAAGTAATCGTGATGAGCATCACCACGGACGAAGAATTGGTTATCGCGACGGACACCATGAATCTAGTGAAATAAGCTATTATTTCTATATAAAAAAAGAACGATCTGCATCACAGATCGTTCTTTTTTATATACGTTCAGTCATCATGCTTGAAAAGACAACCGATTGATTTTCTTGCCAGTTAGAACTTGGATTTCCCGAATCTTAGACTGTTCCTCTTCCGAACAAAACGTCACCGCTGTACCGAAATGTCCCGCACGCCCGGTGCGCCCGATACGATGTACGTATGTTTCAGCCACATCAGGCAGATCATAATTTATGACAATCTCCAACTCCTGAATATCAATTCCTCGAGCTGCAATGTCAGTGGCTACCATCACCCGGATAGCTCCTGCCTTAAAGTTCGACAGAGCTCGCTGGCGTTGTCCTTGTGATTTATCCCCGTGAATCGCCTCACTCTTGATGCCGGACTTCTTCAACAAGCGGGATATATTATCTGCCCCATGCTTGGTACGTGAAAAAACAAGCACCGACTTTTTCTCTTGTTTCAACAAGGAAACAAGAAGTTTCTTCTTTTCCGGTTTCTCCACGAAATAGACACATTGTTCCACCGTGTCAACGGCAGAAGAAACCGGGGTTACCTCCACCCTCGTCGGGTTTGAAAGAATACTTCTCGACAAATTCACTATATCCTTAGGCATCGTTGCCGAGAAAAACAGCGTCTGCCGCTTTGTCGGCAGCATGGGTAACAAACGTCGTATATCCGCAATAAATCCCATATCCAGCATCCTGTCAGCCTCATCCAGAACAAAATGCGTAATTGATGAAAGATTCACGTATCCCTGCCGGATCAAATCGAGCAAACGTCCCGGTGTGGCAACAAGAATATCTACTCCTGCCTGCAACAGATCCGTCTGCGGTCCTTGTTTCACTCCGCCGAATATAATTGCGTGCCTAATCCCCGTGTACTTCCCGTAATCCGTGATATTCTCTCCGATCTGGATAGCCAATTCACGGGTTGGCGTTAAGATTAAAGCCTTAATTGCCCGTCTTTTCACGAGACGTCCTTTATTGCCTCGTGTTTCCGAACTTTTTTCCTCCGAACGATCAGCCAGTAAATGTTGCAGGATCGGTATAGCGAACGTCGCTGTCTTACCGGTTCCGGTCTGGGCAATTCCCAGCATATCGCCACCACCAAGAGCCACAGGTATACCCTTCTCTTGTATCGGGGTGGGCTTTTCATATCCTTTTTCACAGATAGCCTTTAAAATAGGCTCTGCAATTTCTAATTCTCTAAATGTCATAATAAATAATTGTTACGTTTAAAATTGCCTCCAGCCATTTTCGGTTCGTACATATAAACCTACTCGGGCAAAGAAACTGTCTGAACAAAGAAAGCTTACAAAGGTCAATTCAACGATGGAAAGAGCCGAACGGAATATGTCCGGAAAATACAAAGAAGATAAAGATCAAAATGAACTCACAATGTTTCACGGCACAAAGATAGTTAATATAATTCAGTTTACACCATATTTCTTGGAATAATTGCAAAAACCCTTATCTCAATAGCTTATTTCTCAGAAAAAAGAACGTTTACTTCCTTTCATCTGTCGAATTCGTTATATTTGCCAATCAATCACTAAAAACGTAAAAGATGGGCGTGTTTCGTAAATTTCCCCGCACCTTTTGGGTGGCTAATACTATTGAATTATTTGAACGCTGGGCATGGTATGGTTTCTTCATGCTTTTTGCCAATTACCTTACGGGATCATCCGACATGGGTGGTCTGGAATTCACGCAAAGTCAAAAAGGAATCCTGATGGGTGTGGGAACGGGAATACTCTACTTCCTGCCCGTCTTGACCGGGGCCATAGCTGATCGCTACGGTTATAAAAAAGTACTGGCCCTCGCTTTCGTGATCTACACGTCCGCCTTCGTCCTCCTACCCATGTTCTCCACGTTCACGGGAGTATTCCTCATGTACCTTTACTTGGCTCTGGGTGCCGCCCTGTTCAAACCGATCATCTCGGCCACAATTGCCAAGACCACAACGGATGAAACAGCCTCCATCGGGTTCGGCATCTACTACATGATGGTTAACATAGGCGCCTTCTTCGGACCGATGGTCACCCTTTTGTTCAAAGGATCGTCCAACCTCGTGTTCTATGTATCGGCTGGTATTATCGCGCTGAACTTCGTGCTACTTCTTTTCTACAAGGAACCCCACCGGGGAGTCGTACAACAGACTTCTCTCACTCGCACCTTCGGGGATATATTCCGGAATATGTTCAGTATTGTGAAAGACTTGAAATTCGTGGTATTCCTGCTCATCGTGGCCGGATTCTGGACCATGTACAACCAACTCTTCTTCACCCTACCCGTCTTTATCTCGCAATGGATAGACACGAGCGTGTTGTACCATTTCTTTGAAAAGTATATCCCTTTCATCAGCACCAACTACAGTCCGGCTCCGGGAGTTATGGATGCTGAATTCGTGACGAACTTCGATGCCCTCTACATTATTATTTTCCAGATTATCGTGTCAAGTGTCGTGATGCGCATGAAACCCCTTAAATCCATGATTTCGGGATTCCTTGTCTGCTCCATCGGAATGGCCCTCACCCTATTCTCGCAAAACGTGCTGTTCACGCTTGTGGCGATACTGATCTTCTCGCTGGGAGAAATGGCCGGATCTCCGAAAATCACGGAATATATCGGCCGAATTGCCCCACACGACAAAAAGGCTCTCTACATGGGCTACTCCTTTATCCCCGTCTTCATTGGTAACGTTTTTGCCGGAATTATCTCCGGTGTAGTCTACCAAAACATGGCGGATAAAGTGATGATCACTCGTCAATTTGTTGCAAAAAAAGACCTCCAGCTACCGGACGGTTTGTCAAATAACGCCTATTTCGATCATGTAGCCCAACAAGTCAACCTCACCCCTCACGAGTTAACCAACCTACTATGGAACGAGTATTCCCCCTCCGACATATGGATGGTAATACTGGCTATCGGGCTAGGCACTACCTTGTTGCTCTACATTTACGACCGGGTGATAAATAAAACTAAAAGATAAAAACTAAAGGATAAAAGTTTAAAATCTTAAATCTTAACATCCTCATTCTGCAGAGGACAATCAATAAAGCATTATATTTGTACTCGTAACACTAAAATAAAAGCAAAACATGAAAAAGAGTTATATTGTAATAGGAGTAATTATCGTCATCGTGATTGGAATCTTCATGTGGTTCAAAGGAAGTTACAATCAGATGGTAACCCGGAGTGAGAATGTATCCTCCCAATGGTCGAACGTGGAAAATCAATACCAACGTCGTCTGGACCTGATCCCGAACCTCGTGAACACGGTGAAAGGCTACGCGGAGCATGAACAGAACACGTTGACCCAAGTCGTGGAGGCCCGTGCAAAAGCCACGCAAATGCGAGTAAACTTTGATCAACTGGACGAGCAAACCATCCAGAAATTCAATAATATGCAAGGCGAACTTTCCTCTGCCCTCTCCCGTTTGATGGCGATCTCCGAGCAATACCCGGACTTGAAAGCCAACGAGAACTTCCGTGACTTGCAAGCCCAACTGGAAGGAACAGAAAACCGAATTGCCGTTGAAAGACGCAAATTCAACGAGGAAGTGAAAGGTTATAACGCCTACATTCGTTCATTCCCCAAAAACATCATCGCCGGGATGTTCGGTTTCCTCCCGAAACCTTACTTTGAGGCTGCCGCCGGTGCAGAAAAAGCTCCGGAAGTTAAATTTTAAACACCCCCCTCCGACTCCCCCTTACACAGGGGGAGAGATGGATGCAAGGAATGCTAGAATGCTACAATATAGCATGTCCTCCCCCTGTGTAAGGGGGAGTTAGAGGAGGTAGTTGAAAAGATAAAAATCAAAAAGCGTTGGCCTCGTGCGACTGGAATCTAAAATTTAAAATCTAAAATCATCAGCTTATGTCTCCCGAAAAAGCTTTTACCCAACAACAAAAAGATGCCATGGTAGCCGCTATCAAGCAAGCGGAAAAAGACACGTCCGGGGAAATCCGGGTACATATCGAAAACCGTAGTAAAATAGACGTACTTGACCGGGCTGCCGACGTTTTTGCCCACTTAAACATGCACAAAACGGCGCAAAGAAACGGTGTACTGATCTACGTGGCCTTACTCGACCACAAATCCGCGATCCTTGGAGATGCCGGGATTAATGCCAAAGTACCCGCGGACTTCTGGGATTCAATCATGAAAAACATGGTTGCAAAATTCAAGGAAGGCAAGATCACGGAAGGCATCTGCGAAGCCGTCATCACCGCCGGTGAACAATTGAAAGTATACTTCCCCTATCAAACCGATGACGTGAATGAACTTCCCGACGAAATCTCCTTTCAGTAAAGGAACATCACAGGTTTACACGAACAACCTGAACTTCTAATTTGTAATATATAGCAAAATGATAAAAAAACTCCTCATATTATTCACCGTCATCGCGGGAACCCTGCTCTCCGTTCATGCTCAGGATATTCCGGAACCCATGACCCCGAAACGCATCGTGAATGACTTCACGGGATTATTCAGCACCCAAGAACGGGCTGCGCTGGAAAAGAAACTGGTAAACTTCAATAATAACTCCTCCACCCAAATCGCCGTGGTCACCGTACCTTCACTCAACGGGTACGACATCAACGACTATGCTGCCCGTCTCGGGGAAAAATGGGGTATCGGACAAAAGGGAAAAGACAACGGTATCGTCATTCTGATTAAACCCAAATCCGGAAGAGAAAAAGGAGAAGTGGCCATTTCCGTCGGTTACGGGTTGGAAGGTGTCGTTCCGGACGTGACGGCCTCCCGCATCATCCGTAATGAAATCATTCCCGCTTTCCAAGCTGACAACTACTACAAAGGTATTGACAAAGCCACTGACGTGCTAATCGACTTATCAAAAGGAGAATACACCGCGGACGAGTACAAGAAAAAGAACGAAGGCAGTCCTTTTGACATCGTGATCGGGTTCATTGTTTTCGTGATCATCCTGTCACTCATATTCCGAAAACGGGGCGGCGGAGGTTACTCACCCGGTCACACCTCCGGTCGCGGCGGGTTCTTCATCTTCCCCATGGGCGGTGGCAGTAGCGGCGGATTCGGTGGATTCAGCAGCGGTGGCGGGTCATTTGGTGGATTCGGCGGTGGTTCATTCGGTGGCGGTGGTTCCAGTGGTAGCTGGTAACGGTCACCGGATCAACTGATCCACTCGATAAAACGATCAGCGTACTTGATATACAGCAATACCCACACCAGAAAGCGGGCGAAACGCCCCACGAGCATATAGAAAGCGGACATCTTCGGACGGACACGATAAAATCCGAGGGCAATGGCAAACAAATCTCCCACGATCGGCAACCACGTGAAAAGAGCAAGCCAAACGCCGTAACGATCCACGTGTCCTTTCTGTTGCTCCAACTTCTCTCGTTTCACCTTGAACCAGCGTTCAATCCAGTCCCAGCGTCCCAGCCACCCGATCCAGTACGAGGTCAACCCTCCCAGCCAGTTACCCACCGTGGCTATCGCCAAGCATCCCCACACGTTCCCCCCTAAAGCCAGCACGCCTACCAACAGCACGTCGGCACTCATCGGGATAATCGTTGACGCCAGAAAAGAACCGATAAACAACCCCCAGTATCCTAAACTTACCAGTGTATCCATAACTTAATTCATATCATCATTCAATTTCTTCGGGTCTCGCAGAAACTCCAAGTTCCATACCTTCTCTGCTTTACGCCCCAGCAACCAGAAAGATACAGCCAGTATAAAAAAGAACAACCCGGCATGCATGACATCCCACAGCAGGGAGAAATACAACGTGTAAATACCCAACAGAAAAAAAGTGATCCCGAACCCACGGGCAACGGCATCATCCCGTTTCAAACCTACAAATATAGCCACTACCGAACCGAAAAGGATCAGCAAATTCCAAGCCCACAACTCCACCTGTTTCATGGAATACCAACGAATCCAGCTTTCCGAATTCCCGAATATAGAAAGGAACCACAACGAGATAAACAGGTAAAGCATTCCCACCACGTATGTAGAGTAATCAAAAGTCGTGAACCACTTCTTTCCGGCCAGCAAGAAACGACATGCTACCAGCAATCCCCCGAAAGCCACGTAACGCTGCGGGTAATTCAGTCCCAGAAAATGATTGCCCCAGTCACTCAGATACCCTGTCTCGGCCCCGTACCACGCTCCCAGCGACAACAAGGCAAACACCCACACCTGCACCGACGAGAAGTAAAAGCCCAGCACGGCATAAATCACCGCCGCCAGTAGGAAAAGCAAGGAAAAATGCCCGCTCCCGTTATCCATGGCCGCCCCCAAGTAACCGACCGAGACTGCCGTCAGCAACACGCCCAAAAAAAGAATTGTCTCGTTACTGAAAACCTTGTAAGGCATCCGTTTCCGTCGTCGCCACCCCCAGTAATACACCAAGGCCGCTCCCACGGCAAACACGCCGCTGGTCAAAGAATAGGAGGAAAGAAACAATCTTTCAAGTAAATCCATGATCAAATGATCCGCCAACACTGACACCACGGCAATCACCCCGCACACGATGGCTATCCAGAACGAATACTTCGCCAACTCCTTCCACTCGAAAGATCGCACCGTGTAACTTTCCTTCAACCGATCCGCCGTACTCACGTCAATCGTGCCGTCCGCCTCCCATCGCTCGATCACCCTTTTCAACAAATCCCCTTGCGACTTATTTAACTTCATGCCTGCATTCTTTTATAATTCGACGTAAAGATAGAAAATAAATGTAACCACACGAATAATTAATTATTTTACCTTCGCGGTGTAAATTGAAAAGCTATGCAAGAAGATACTTTTTATCAAATACGCCGTGAGCTACACCAACACCCCGAACTCTCGGGACACGAAGCTCGGACGGCCCGTTTCGCCGAGGATAAATTACAAGCATTCAACCCGACCAAAATCATCCGTCACGTGGGCGGCCACGGGCTGCTCGTAGAATACTTTTTCTCGGAAGACGGTCCCACCGTCCTGTTCCGAGCAGACATAGATGCCGTCGCTGTACAAGAACCGGACGAGATACCCCACCATTCACAAACTCCGGGAGTGGCGCACAAGTGCGGTCACGATGGCCACACGACCATACTGCTCCGGTTTGCTCGAATGTTATCGGAACACCCGTTGACAAAAGGACGCATACTGCTCCTTTTCCAACCGGCAGAAGAGAACGGCTCTGGCTCAAAAGCCGTGCTGGACACGAAGGTGCTGGACTATTACCAGATCGACAAGACGTTTGCCCTGCACAACATACCGGGCTACCCGTTGCACGCCGTTCTCTGCAAGGAAGGTAGTTTCACGTGTGCCGTGGTGAGCGTTTCCATCACGCTCACGGGAAAAACCTCACACGCCGCAGAACCACAGAAGGGTATCAGCCCTATTCCCGCCATGCTCACAATTGTTGATGAGTTATCACGCTGGAATAACACCGATATGCAATCCGACGACTACTTTCTCTCTACCATAGTAGAAATACACGTCGGGGAAGAAGCATACGGCGTGTCGGCTGGAAACGGCGTGATCCGGGCCACGCTTCGAGCCAAGACAGACAAACTGCTACACCAACACGCCGAGCAACTAAAAAATCTGGTAGCCACCGAGTGCGAACGTACTCCCGGCTTGCAACACGAGATGGAATGGTTGGAACCGTTCTCCGCCAATGAAAACGACCCGCAGTCCGTGAGTCTGGTAAAAAGTGCAGCCATTCGCAACAATTTACCATACTTAGAATTACAGACACCATTCAGCTGGGGCGAAGACTTCGGCTTATTCACACAGCAATATAAAGGAGCCATGTTCGGTCTGGGTTCCGGGGAAAACTGCGCCCCGCTCCACTCCCCGCAGTATGACTTCCCGGACGCAGTGATTGAAACAGGAGCAACCCTGTTTTACACGATCGCCGAAGAAAATCAAGAACTATGATGTAGGCGTGTCTCTCTATACTTGTGCCGTAGTTTCGTTAGTAGGTTAACGATAGGTCAACGATAGGTTAACGATAGGTTAACTACACGAACTGTATTTTTTTAATTGATCTCCTCTTGAAATACACATGAGATATTAAGGAGAGTACGGCACAACATACCTGCAAGTCACTGGCAATAATGAGGGGGTTAACATCCCTTTCCACGGGGTTATCCATCCCCGTTACCTGATAGTTGAGCGATTGTTAGGTGACAATTAGGCGCCATCGCCCGATACTCGCCCGCTTATCGCCCGATCATAGCCGCCATTTTAACAGACGATAATTAAAAATAACATGAACAAATATCCTGTCAAATAAACCAACAACGAGACTATTTATTCTCAAAAATAAAATTACGAGCCATTATATCCCCAAGAAAAGCCGGGATTTAGGAATACATCACCTATTCCGTTACCACATCATAGACACCCGACCATGAAAATCCCCAATAAGCGTTTGTCTCGGTAGGCCATATACTGAGTGGTATGTAAGTTGCAATCCCGCTAAATTTTTCTTCCGGTATCTCCGTATAATAAAATGGATTCGTTGCATTTTTATAGATCACGACCTGATTATCCAAAAAATCACGATACTCCTTGTAAAGTCCTTCTCTCCCCTCGGTCATATACTTCATATACTCTCCCAAATCAAAAAACCTGTCATGCTTGGAGTATTCCACCATAGGATAACAATAAACAGCTTTCTGGTATATATCAGCCACGTAATCCTTCTTCCCTTGCAAAACCTCACGAGTAAGATCAAATAAATGCTCCATCCCGTCCATCTTTATCAAGGCAATCGTACCAAACCGATTAGCGGCATTATACGTGTTATAATAATCCCAAAACTCATCACACACTTTCACCAAATCCTTTTCCAAATTCGTCCCCTTCCCCCAGAAATAAGGCATCACCCGGGCATAAGGGAAACCCGGTGCCGGAAGTTCAGCCGGGGAGGCAATCACGTATTTTGCCTTGTCCCGCAAATCATAAAGCACTTCAATAGAAGACATCAGACAAGCATCGAACAGGATAAACTCCAGATTCTCCTTGTTGAAAGGAATTGCCTTTGCCATATCCCGCGTGTCCATCTCGTTCGGTCCGGTATAATCCGTACCGAAACTCCGGGTCAGCACGGGTTCGGCATATAACATCCGACTACTCCGACCGCTCCCACCAGAAGGAATCCACCCCGAAGCGTGTGAACCGAGAATCAACCCGTAAGAATCCGACGGGTACAAATCCTGCATCTCGTTCAACACCTCTTTCAGCACTTCCGGATCTGCGGAATCCATCTCCTCATACGTTTTTAGCACTTGTTTCTCCACCTCTTTTCCGTTAAATCGGAACGTGTAAAGCTCCGGTGCGGCATTGGGAGCATCAAAATAAATCACAATATTCGCATTATAACTCTTCTTCCAAGCGGACATCATGGAACTGATATTCTTCTGCATATGCCCCGAAAGATTATTATCTCCCGCCAAATAAACCATCAACGTCCTTGTCTTCTGTGGCTCCACGTCATTTTTCTCGCAGGACACGAGGAAAAAGAAAAGAATCACACCGATATATTGAATAATTCGCATAACTTCCTTGCAATAATTACATAAATTTGTGCAAGATAGTAAAAATCACTGATATATTCCCATTTTATCAAGCCTTTCTTTCATGGTTGACAAAATCATACACGGAAAAAACAGGACAGTTTCAGTTCGTGAAACTTTTCGTTACTTCGTTCTGTTTTTAGTGATCGCCCGAATCCGGCTCAGATGTTCCGAGGAAATCCCCAAGAAAGATGCGATATGCTGCAACTGCACCCGACGCAGTATCTCCGGTTTTTCCCGCAATAACTGCATATACCTATCGGCTGCAGGTTCCGAGAGGTTGGCAATCAGATGGTGTTCTGTCCTCACAAATTCCCGCTCAATCAATCGCCTTGCCCAGTTACAAATAACAATATCGTTACAATACAAATCCTGTAAATCCTTCCCACTCACCCGGTAGAGTTCCGAATCTTCCAAAAGCACCATAGTCTCGTAACCTTTCTCCCCGTACACGTACCCTCTGGCAGATATAATCACGTCTCCCTCCTGTCCGAACCAGATCGTGACCTCCCGGCCATCAACCTCGACAAATGCCCTCGCCATTCCCCGCTTGATAAAGTAGATATTTCTCTCCAACTTCTCGTTGTTGAACAAAACATACCCTTTCGGGTAACTCACTTCCGTCAGGTAGGGTTTCAAGCGTTCCAACACGTTTTCATCAATCATACAAGATATTATTATTGTAAAAACAAATATACAGACTTCTTGATAATTATCAAGTATTTTCCCTCCCGGTCGCCCTAACTTTGTCCCGTAACACTTAATAAATACAACTATGCAATGGATTTTACTGGTATGTGCCGGATTATTGGAAATCGGTTGGCCCCTCGGCTTTAAACTTGCCGGATTACACGAGAAATACTTCTACCACTTCATCGCCCTTTCCGTGGTCTCTATGGGGCTGAGCGGATTCCTGCTCTATCTGGCACAAAAGAGCATCCCCATCGGCACGGCATACGTCATCTGGACCGGAATCGGTGCAGTCGGTACCGTGCTATTGGGAATTTTCTTTTTCCATGACTCGACGAATATATACCGTCTCCTTTTCGTGTTCCTGATCCTAACGGGAGTTGTCGGGCTGAAACTAGTGCATTAATTAAATAGATAACACCTTCATGAAACAATTCTTACAATCGAATTCAAGCCGGAACCGTCCCAAATTGTTGGAAAGATACAACGGAAATTTCAACACCTTATCCTTCCCCGTCTTACGACACATCCCCAGCTCGAACAACAGGCAATAGCGGGTAGTCATTACTTCCCGACCGCCCCGCTTGTTTTCCTTCTCGAATCCCGGTTCTACCGTCTCCACGCCATGCTCCCGGTAGAACTCCGTTGCAAGACGGTTCACCACGTTCAGCCGCCAGTCGGCACTCCCAGTATACTTCACATCCCGGTTCAAAGGCTCCTGCACCCATCTCTCCCGTTGCTCCTCCCGTTCCCGGCTCAAGGTATCCAGCAATTGCCGACGATAGCCATTCACCACGGAAGAAGGAATGAAAAGCACCGTTTCATCGAGATATTCCACCTCGCAACAATCGTACTCCGTGTCCCCGCTCTTCCGCAATTGTCCCACCACACGTTCCATCTGTGCGGGATTCGTGGCCACCTCGAACGTCTCGTCACTCCGTATCATCACGGAAACCCCATTCTCGTCCGTGGCCACCAGTACCAGCCGAGCATCCTCCGCATACACGTCAACCTTCACTTTAATCTTACGCACGGAAGTCCCTTTAGCAAGACGTGTTACAAACTCGTGGTCATAATTCCGGTACAACAACGTTCCCGGTTTCACGTTCAATCTCTCGTTACAAGTCAGACGATTTCCCTCGGCCGTATTCACCTTCACTCCCCGCAATTCCCGGCCATCAAAGTAACACAACCCATCAGCGTTATGCACGGGTTCCAACAACTCTACCCACATCTGATTTCCCTTCACCTGCTTCACCATGGCCACCTTCTTCCCCATCGACTTCGGGGAATCCATGCTCACCATACCCGTTTTCCTCTGCACGAAGAAGTAGTCCGTGTATCCCCGGTTAAAACTCCGCTCGGGATCGGCCTCGAAACCGGTCTTCACGTATCCGGCTCCCACTCGTGCCAAATCCTCATTGCGAGCCACAATTTCATCCAGACGGCCGGAGTAATAACTCGTGACATTTGCCACGTAATCCGCCTCCTTCAACCGTCCCTCGATCTTGAAAGAATCAATGCCTACTTCAACCAACTCCGACAAATGAGCCGATAAGTTCAAATCCTTCAGCGAAAGCACATACTTATCCTTCAGCACCACCTTTCCCGCATCATCCTCCACCGTCCACTGCATCCGGCAGGCTTGGGCACACTCGCCCCGGTTAGCCGATCGTTTCGTCAAGTAATGTGACATATAGCATTGTCCGCTTAAACTGACACACAAGGCCCCGTGAACGAAATACTCCAGCTCGGCTTTCACTTCCCGGCGAATCTCCCGTAATTGTTCCAGTGACAATTCCCGCGCCAACACGATACGTTGGAATCCTAGCCGATCGAGAAACTTGATACGCTCCAGATCATAATTATGCATCTGTGTGCTGGCGTGCAACGCTATCGGTGGCAAATCCAACTTCAATATGGCCGGGTCCTGCACGATAATAGCATCCACGCCGATCCGGTACAGGCTGTGAATCAATCGTTCTACCTCCGGCAACTCCTCGTCATAAAGAATCGTGTTCAGCGTGACAAACACCCGGCAATAAAACCGATGTGCATAGCATACGGCCTTCTCTATGTCCTCCAGACTGTTCCCTACCGCTTTCCGGGCCCCGAAAGCCGGACCACCGATATACACGGCATCCGCACCGTTATTGATAGCGGCAATCGCCACATCAACATTCTTTGCCGGGGAAAGTAGCTCCACTCTTCTCATCTTCTACCCTCCAATGCGCTGACATCCACGTCCGGATAATCGGTTCCGTGTACCACGGGAACCTCAATCAACGCTGTCGACGGGAAATATTGTTCCAAGTAATGTTTGAATATCGTAATCGAGTCATTCGTGATCCACTCACTATCATTCGGGAAACGATTGTACACGAGACACGCCACCTTAATTCCCCGCGTACGGCAAAGCTCTAGGCTCATCAGCGTGTGGTTAATACTTCCCAGTTTGGAAGACGCCACGAGAATCAAAGGATAATCATACTCCTGAATATAATCTATCGTGAAATAATCCCTAGTAACAGGCACGTACAGTCCCCCGGCTCCCTCCAGCAACACCATATCGTACAAAGCTTCCAGTTTACGGGTTGAAACCGTAATCCGCTCCATATCCAGCGTCACCTTATCAATCTCCGCCGCCAAATGAGGCGAGGCCGGATACGTCATCACGTAAGGACACGTCGTCCCATCCTTATCCACGGGTTGCGGTTCGATTCCCATAATCTCCCGGTGTTTCAGAATATCCTCTGATATACCGACCCATCCCGTCTGTATAAACTTCTGGGTAATCACGTTTACCCCTCTCTTTCTCAAAGAGCGAGCCAGTAACCCGGTCACCACCGACTTTCCGGCATCTGTATCTATTCCACTTACAAAATATACCACCTTATTGATTTTAGATTTAATAATTTTAGATCCTACTAATTTCTTGATTTAGTGATTTCCGATTTAGTGATTCCCACCCTCTACGCGACGCTCTTTTTAATCACCTAATCATTGAATCGGCAATCACTGAATCTTTCCACTCTCCACTTTTAGTTTTTAGCTTTTAACTTTTAGCTTCATTTCCTCCTACACACAAAATAAAGCGGATGGTAAGTTAGGGCAACCTTTCCGTCAATGGCAAAGCGGGCGTTATAGTCCTTGATAAAGGCATCCACCCGTCCTTTCGTCCAGATTGTCGGATCACCCGAAACATTCACCCCCGTCTTTTTCAGATGTTGGAGTACCGCTAACGGGGTATCAAATTCAAGCATATGAAATTCTTCCTCTATCAATTCGATTTCAAAGTAAGGTTTCAGCATCTTTTCCAGTTCTTCCTTATTCCGATAATCAAGCCCGCCCCCCGTGGTCAGTCGAATTTCACGCAAGTTAAATTTCCCAAAGGTACTGAACACCAACACCCCCCTTTGCTCCAATCGCTTGGACAATTTCTTGAACGTTTCTTCCGGAGTCGTAAACCACTGAAAAGTGGACGCAGAAGCAATCAGATCAAAACTAAGGGGCAAAAACAACTTCTCCACATCCCCCGGGAAACAATGCTTCAGCGGCACATGATTAACCGTCGCCGCGTGATAACACAACTCCTCCACCAGATCATTCAAGTACAACCCGTCACTCGGAAAAGTTCGTTGCAGTTGCGAGGTCAACAAACCCGTACCGCAACCGATCTCCAATATCTTCTCCGGCACACGCTCCACGGATGACAAAATCATGGGAACCATCCGATCAACGACCATTTTCTGCACTCGCGCATTGTCATTGTAACTGACCCGACTCCGCCTAAAACGCTGTTCTACCTCTTCTTTATTTATTTCCATATCTTTTCCCAATTATCTAACACGTAAAACGGGTAATGTCCCCCCGGTAGCGTAATAATCTCGACACGATTCCCCCACCAGTTTCGTTGATTTTCCACCGGGAAGATAACATCCCCCTCGGAAACATAAACCCGCTCCCAGTGCATTTCGGGCATTTCCCGTGCCGACTGCTCCCGGATAAGTCGCAATTCGTCCCTTTGCTCATCAATAGCCCTGCAAGGCCTGTTTTCCTTGAAACGTTCCATTTCTTCCTTCCCGGAAAACATACGGGCAAAGAACTTGTCTCTTCCTTGTTCGGTCATACCCCGTTCGGTCAGCAAATATATCTTAGGATGAATCCCATAATGCTCATCCACCGGGCGTTCTGTCCCGTTGATAGCCACCCGGCAGGAAACAGGAATATTCCAACGACTCAACAACACCGATGCTGCCCACACTCCCATCGACCAAGCCACGACCCGGACACTCTCGTACCCCTCAACCTCCGGTGCATCCTCCCCGGAAATATCCCGGTAATCGTAGAACAAAAGCAAATCACCCATACCCCTCACGTGTTGCACAGTATGTTCATCCATACCCCAACCGCAAAAAAATAACGTGAGCACCCGGTTTCCCTCTTTAGTAATCCATTTCCTTTTCATGAGATCGCCTTTGACGAGTTATCAGTTTCAAGTTGAGGATCAGACCTGTGCGGATGAAATTTAAAATCTAAAATCATGAAATCTAAAATTATTAAAGACTAATTTCTATAAACTCCATCAAACAATCATAATCCTCCTCCGGAATCGCTGCATTCAACGAGAACCGGATACGTGCCTCGTTCTTCGGCACGGTCGGGTATCTCACAGGCAACACAAAAAAACCATTATCTTGGAACAACTCGGACATATAAACACTATTCTCGTTACTCCCACACAGGAAAGGCACGATATGAGAATCTCCCCGGGTCTCGAATCCCCGGTTTGCCAGTGTCACTCGCAGTCGTTCGGCAAGACCGGTCAGTTTCATACGATAAGAGTAAAAATCCGGCATCCGGTTAAGGATAAAACGAGTCCATGCCACGTTTACCGGAGGCAATGCCGTGGTGAAAATCAAACTGCGCTGCGTGTTCACCAAGAAATCCCGAAACATCTCGTCACAAACCACGAAAGCCCCGTAAGATGCAAATGCCTTCCCGAAAGTACCCACGATAAAATCAATATCATCCATGCAGCCCTGCTCCTCGCAACATCCCAGCCCGTTCGTACCCCGAACCCCGACAGCGTGCGCCTCATCCACATACAGGAACGTATCGTATTCCCTCTTCAGATCACACAACTCCTGCAAGTCTGCCACGTCACCATCCATGCTAAAGATTGACTCCGTCACGATAAACACGTTCTCGTACTCCTCCCGATGATTAAACAAGATTTCCCGTAAATGCTCGTAATCTAAATGATGGTAACGCAACATCTCGGCCTCACTCAACCGCAAGCCGTCGATAATACTGGCGTGTACCAGCTTATCTGCCACGATCAAGTCCCGTTTCCCTGCTAATGCGGGTAATATTCCGATATTTGCATGATAACCGGAATTTAACACCAAGGCGGCCTCCTTCCCGTACAAATCGCTCAAATCATTCTCTAACAAGTTATAATACTCGTGATTCCCCGATAACAAGCGGGACGACACGGCACTATACGACAACAATTTCACGTCCGTCTCCTTACGAAAATCCTCGTATAACACCGGGTTCGACGCCAACCCCAAATAATCGTTCGACGAGAGATTCAGCATCTCCCGTCCATTATAATGTATCAGGAAACCGTTATGCTGCACGTCTCGCAGCACCCGGTAATTCCCCGATTCCTTTATCTTGTTCAGTTTATTAATATATCGTTCTTTATTCATAGTGTTTTGCCTTCGGCAAAGTTACAAGTTAGCAAGTTACAGGTTACAAATCCTTGCATTTTCAATTACTTCAAATACGAAATCACGTGCAACAAGGCGGATGTCAGCCTTTGCAGTTCCCAATCACGGATGATGAAAGGCGGCATGACATACACCAGCTTACCGAACGGACGCACCCACACGCCCTCTTTCACGAAAGCGGCTTGGATCAGCCCCATGTTCACGGGTTCCTTCATCTCCACCACGCCGATAGCGCCCAACACCCGCACGTCCGCCACGTTCGGGAATTCCCGAGCCGGGGCAAGCTCTCTTTCCAACTGGTCTTGAATATGCCCGATCATGGTCGTCAAGTCATAACTCTTGATCAGATCCAGCGAGGCATTTGCCGCGGCACAAGCCAACGGGTTACCCATGAACGTCGGACCGTGCATGAACACACCGGGATCTTTCGCACAAATCTGGGTAGCTACATTCTCCGTCGCCATCGTGGCAGCAAAACTCATATACCCGCCCGTAATCGCTTTCCCTACACACATGATGTCTGGCACGATACCCGCATGATCCACTCCCCACATCTTACCCGTGCGCCCAAACCCCGTGGCAATCTCGTCACAAATCAGCAACACGTCGTAATCGTTACATAACTCACTCACCTGCCGCAAGTAATCCGCCGAGTAAAACCACATTCCCCCGGCACCCTGCACAATAGGTTCCAGTATCACGGCAGCAATACGGTTGTGGTTATTCCGCAGGCTTTGTTTCAGTTCTTCAATATGCTCCGGTAGGCAAGGCTCCCCGTAACGGGTTTCCGGCCGGTGAATAAAATACTGCATGGGCAGTGATCCCCGGAATATATTATGCATTCCCGTCACGGGATCACACACGGACATGGCATTCCACGTATCCCCGTGGTATCCCTTCGTGATCGTCAGAAAATGGCGTTTATCGTCTCTCCCGGCAGCGTACCAATATTGTAGGGCCATCTTCATCGCCACTTCCACGGCCACCGAGCCGGAATCACAATAGAATACCTTGTCAATCCCATCGGGGGCCAGTTCCACCAGTTTCTCGGCCAGTTCTACTGCAGGGCGATGTGTTAGCCCGCCAAACATGACATGTGACATACTCTTTAATTGCTCTTCAATAGCGGCATTAATAACCGGGTGATTATACCCGTGTACCACGCACCACCACGAGGACATCCCGTCAATCAGACGCGTCCCGTCCTCCAGTTCAATATACACACCTTCCGCCCTCTTCACCGGATAAACCGGAAGTGGGTTAACCGTTGACGTATAGGGATGCCACAAATGCTCCCTGTCAAACTTCAATAATTCTGCCGTGTTCACTTTATAAAGTTAAAAGTTATAAGTTAAAAACTAAAAGTTAAAGATTATCTTCTGTCGTAAAGCCTAATCTTTTCACCTTCTCCATATCCTCTATCACCTTCGAGCCGATCGTGGTCAGAAGATCACCCACGATAGCCGAGTTAATCCCGGCCCGGATGGCATCTTCCTCGATATGAGCGATCAGCGCCCGTCCCCCGGCAAAGCGCAAAAAGGCATCGGGATTGATGAAACGGAAAACTGCCACCGTCGTCAACACCTCCTCGTCCGTAAGTGGCGCTGCTCCTTCCAGCGGGGTACCCGGAATCGGGTTCAGCACGTTCATCGGGATAGATTTCACGCCCAACTCCCGTACCGTCAGCGCCAAGTCCATGCGATCTTCCATCGTCTCGCCCATGCCGATGATACCCCCGGAACACACTTCCATCCCCAGCTCAAGCGCATGGCGAATCGTCTCGATCTTCTCGTCCATCGTGTGGGACGTGCAAAGAGTAGAGAAATAACGGCGGGACGTTTCCAAGTTACAATGATAGCGGGTTATACCCGCATCTTTCAGTCTTTTCAATTGCTCTCTCGTCAGTAACCCCATGGAAGCGCAAAGGTTAATCTTCATCTCCTGCTTGATCTTGACGGCATACTCGCACAACTTGTTAATATTCTTATCCGACAAGGAACGCCCGCTCGTGACGAACGAAAACTTGTTCACCCCGTACTTGGCATTCAACCGGGCCAGCTCCACGCAGCTCTCCTCGTCAATCAGCTCGTACTCCTGCACGTGCGTTTTGAACACGGCCGACTGCGCACACCACTTACAATTCTCGGAACAACGTCCCGAACGGGCGTTCACGATCGAGCAAGTATCAAAATACCGCCCGGCAAAACGATCCCGAATAGCCCCGGCCGCCTCGTACAAAGCCTTCTTATCTTCCACCCGTGACAATACCAACGCCTCTTCCCGGGTAACCTGTCCTCCCTCTTCCACCTTTCGCTTTAATTCCTCTATAATATTTTCTTCTTTCATTTTCTGTTTCCTGTTAAAAAATAAAAAAGGTACCCTGCCCAAGGACAGGAATACCTTCAAATTTCAAATTATGATAAGAATTAATGAAGACATCCTCCATACCCATACGAGTCGGCAATAACTCGCACCCCGCTCGTTTCACCTTCTCCACGTACCCTTCGAACAACCTCTCCAACCGCTCGAACACTTCCGCCAGCATCACGATCACGCCCTTCCTCGAAGATTTCTGTAACGACATTTCGCAAATATGAATAGCCAGCCGCCCGATCCGAACATTCCGTCCCAGTGAGGCGAAAATAGCGTACCCTTTCCTGTTCCAACGGGAAAAGCACAACATCAAACCGGATCGCATAGCACGTTTGTTCATATCAAAATGTTACCATTACAATAAAACGTCGCAAGTTAATAAAAATCTTTTTAATCGGAGGAATAAATTCGTGTATTTCTCCCACGGATAATTCCATGTACTCCGACTCTACACATGAGTAGAATCATGACAAACTACTCCCAATAAAAATATAAAAAGGCCGGGTGACTAATGCCACCCGGAAAATCGCGCATCAATATATAAAAATCCATCTTTTCGTCATGAAAAAAATATGTAGCGCGAAACTTAAGTTCAGGTTAAGTATATAATTGTCTTTCCTTTTGTAAATCCCCCGGGAGAATATGAAATCCCGGGGGTCCCGTTTTTCGCTTTCGTCATCTCGACGATAGATTTTCATATAACGATTTGTCAAATATACAAATATTTTTACAAAATATAGCTATGCGGCTATATTTTTGATTATTATTTTCAACCGAACGTTAATTTAAACGATCGTGGCCATGAAGCATAAATCGTAAATCCTATCTTATTTTCTCTTGTCATTCCGCCAACAAATCTTTAGCTTTGTACAAAACAAAACATCATGGAAAAAATAGACTTGAACAAAATATACAAGCGGAAAAAGAGCGACCGCGACATATTTCAGGAACTCATGCCCTTCAAGGTAAAAGAAATCCTGCTCATCGCCAACTACTACGACTCCTACACCATCGAACGGGAAGGACAATTCTCCGGGAAGATATTCGGTGAATATCTCCAACTGAACCTTTTCGCAGCTCCCCGTTTCACCTCCGTGGCAAACGAGGAAGGAGCCTTGCACGAGCTGAAAAAACGCCATTTCGACTTGATCATCATCATGGCAGGATTGGACAAAGAAACCCCTATCCTCACCAGCCGTCACATCAAAGAACTCTACCCCGACATCTGCCAACTCATGCTGGTCAACAATAACGCGGACCTCTCTTACCTGCTGAGTTCTGAAAAAGAGATCAGCGAATCCATCGAGCGGGTATTCGTGTGGAACGGTTCCACGAAAGTGTTTCTCGCCATGGCCAAATACTTGGAGGACAAGATTAACCTAGAAGCCGATACCAAGCTGGGCGACGTGCGGGTGATCCTCGTCGTCGAGGACTCTGTAAAGTATTATTCCCGCTACCTGCCCCTACTCTACACCGAGATCATGAGCCAGACGCAGGCCATCATAGCCGAGGAACCCTCCAACGACGAGATGGGCGTGATCCTCCGGATGCGGGTGCGCCCGAAACTGATCCTTGTCAGTAACTTCGAGGATGCCGTGGGCATCATCAACAAATATCGCAACAACATTATCGGTGTCATCTCCGACGTCCGCTACGCCCACAACGGCGTGGAAGACGAAGACGCCGGGGTCAGTCTCATAAAATACGTGCAGCAACTTGACAACAAGATTCCTTGCCTACTCCAAAGCCACGAGGCCAACAACGAGCGCCGGGCACGGGAAGTGAACGCCCATTTCATCAACAAAAACTCTCTCACGCTGGCACGGGAAATACAGGACTTCATCAAAAACCAACTCGGTTTTGGAGATTTCATCTTCCGGGACCACAATGGAAAGGCCATCGACCGGGCACACAATATCGAGGAATTCCGCCAGAAACTCATGACCATCCCCGACGAATCACTGGAATACCATGCTATTCGCAACGGGATCTCCACGTGGCTCATGGCACGGGCCGAAATCAATCTAGCGAAAAAACTACGCCGTTACAGTTTCAGTTACTTCAAAAGCCCGGACGAAATACGCCGTTTCATAGCGAACGTCTTCGAGGCATCGAAACTCAAGAAACTACGGGGACGCATCATCAAGTTCAACCCGAAACTCGTGAACTCCAATCGCTACATCACCCTGCTCGGCGACGGATCGCTCGGTGGCAAGGGGCGAGGATTGGCGTTCCTCTCCAACTTCATCGAGAATGTTTACCTCAAGAAACTCATCCCCGACCTACGCGTGGCTATCCCCAAGACAGCCGTTATCGGCGTGGATGAATTCGACAACTTCCTAGAGACCAACAACCTCTACGACGTCATCTTTGAGGACAAAGAATATGATCACGTTCTGGAGGCCTTCCGCACCGCACGCCTCTCCGAGAAGTTACGTGACAACCTGCGGAAGTACCTTCAGGTCATGACTAAACCGCTAGCAGTGCGTTCCTCCGGGCTTTTCGAGGACTCGCTCAATCAACCGTTTGCCGGGGTCTATTCCACCTACTTGCTCCCCAACAACCACCCGGACTTCGAGCGTCGGCTGGAGGATGTTGAGAACGCCATCAAGCTCGTCTTCGCCTCCATCTACTCGCCGGAATCCCGGGCATACTTCAACGCCATCGACTACATGATCGAGGAAGAGAAAATGGCCGTCATCATACAGGAAGTCATCGGTAACGAACATAACGGACGATACTACCCCGAAATCAGTGGTGTCGCCCAGTCCTACAACTTTTACCCCTTCTCCTATATCCAGCCGGAAGACGGGTTCGCCGTCACTGCCATCGGGTTGGGAGCCTACGTCGTGGGTGGTGAAAAGACGCATCGTTTCAGTCCCGCCTATCCCAAGTTGCAACTGGCCTCCACGCAGGACAAAATCAAGGCATCGCAACGTTACTTCTATGGAGTGAATATGCTTGCGCAGGATTACGACCTCTACCGGGACGGGGAAAATGCTGCTATCAAAGCGTATGACATCTCGGAGGCCGAGCGTGACGGTACGCTGGAATACACCGCCTCCGTCTACGACTTCATGAACGACCAGATTACTTACGACTTTTCCGTCAAAGGACCCCGCATCGTGGATTTCTCCAAAATACTCCAGTACGACTATTTCCCGTTGGCACCTACCCTGCAAATCCTACTGAACATTTTCTCGCAGGCCATGGGTTCCCCCGTCGAGATCGAATTCTCCGTTAACTTCGAGAGCGGCACCCCCATCTTCTACCTCTTGCAGATCAAACCGCTAATCAAAAACGAGTATAACATCGACATCGACGACCTGTCCATCGACCCGACACACGTGCTGTTAAAGGCTGATAAAGGAATGGGGAACGGAAAATTGCAATATATCCGGGATGTCGTGTACGTCGATCCCGACAAATTTGACCGATTACGCACCGAAGAAATCGCCGAGGAAATCAAACGTCATAACTCGCAGATCGCCCGGGAAGGCGATAAGTACTTGCTCATCGGACCGGGACGCTGGGGTACACGCGACCCGCTCACCGGGATACCCGTGCAATGGTCAGACATCGCCAATGCCAAAGTCATCGTGGAGCAAGGACTTCCCGACTTCCCGCTGGATGCCTCCCTCGGCTCGCACTTCTTCCATAACGTCACCTCCATGAAAGTGGGTTACTTCGCTATCCCCTTCCAGTCCGCAGATGCCTTCATCAACTTTGACATCCTCCGGCAACAGGACGTTATCGAGGAGTTTAAATACTCCCGCCACGTGCGCTTCAAGGCCCCGCTGACCGTGTGGATGGACGGGAAGAAACAGACGTCGGTGGTTACGTATTAGTCATAAAGGGGCTGTCCAAGAAGTCAATTTTAAACAACTACCCCCACTAACTCCCCCTTACACAGGGGGGAGAAACCGTTTGGTAATCAGCTCTCCCCCTGTGTAAGGGGGAGCCGGAGGGGGTAGTTGACAATACCATACAAGACTTTTGACACACCCCAAAGCGCCCCGCTAGAGGTCCACGGGCTTTATAGACCTGATAACTCCCTTTCCAAAGCCCTTCCCAGAAATAAAACAATCCAAAATGGCAGTAAATTCTATATATTGAGTTAAAATTATTAATTTTGTTCCTGCGTTAAACCAACTAAAATATTTGAAACATGACGATTGAAAATTACATTCAAGCCGGCTTACAGCATTTGGGGGTTTACTCGGAAAGTATTTCCGACATCATCTACTTCATGGCCCTGCTTGTGATTATCGGTATCATCAACTGGATTATCCACGTGCTTACCCGCCAATGGCTAGCACGTATCGTACTAAAGCTGACCAAACGGACGGCAACGAACTGGGATGATCTCATGCTCGATCAACGATTCTTTAACCGGCTGGGACTTCTCATCGCCCCCATCGTGATACAAATCGTATTCAAGGAATTCGAGTGGACTCAATTTGCCTTCCTTATGAAACTGATCAATGTCTGGATCACACTCTCCTTCCTGCTCATCGTGTCGAGCATACTGGACGGCATCAACCGGATATACGATAGTTACCCGATGGCCAAGGACCGCCCGATCAAGGTGTTCATCCAAGTGATCAAGATATTTTTCTACTGTGCCGCCACCATCATCGTGATCAGCATACTGATCGATAGAGACCCCGTTGCACTACTTGCCGGACTGGGAGCCATCTCCGCCGTCCTCATGCTGGTATTCAAGGATTCTATTCTAGGGTTCGTGGCCGGAATACAGTTAATCTCCAACCGTATGGTAAACATCGGGGACTGGATTGTCATGCCCAGTAGTAACGCGGATGGTGACGTGATCGAGATCAACCTCACCACCGTGAAAGTGCAGAACTGGGACAAAACCATCTCCACGATCCCCACTTACAAGCTCGTTTCCGAGTCATTCACCAACTGGCGGGGAATGCAGGAATCCGGCGGACGACGCATTAAACGATCCGTCAACATCGACATCTATTCCGTGCATTACCTCACGAACGAAGACCTTGAAAACCTGAAACAATCAGCCCTGCTCAAAAGCTACATAGAGGGAAAGATGAAGGAGCTGAACGAGTATAATGCCAACGTGGAAAACCCGCTTGACAAACGCCGCCTGACCAACATCGGGACTTTCCGGGAATACATGGAGGCGTGGCTTGCCGCCAACCCCAACATCAACCTCGACATGACCCACATGGTACGGCAACTACAACCCACCCCGACGGGAATCCCGTTAGAAATCTATTGTTTTTCGGCACAAAAACAATGGGTAATCTACGAACGAGTACAAGCCGACATTTTCGACCACTTGTTTGCCATTCTCCCACTTTTCAAACTGAAAGTGTTCCAATACCCAACAAACATGGAGTGGATGCAGGAAAACTAAAAGCTATAAACTAAAAGTTGGAAGTCATTCACGGCCTCCAACTTTTATCTTTTAGTTTTTATCTTTCTAGTAGCAATCCCAATGATACAACACCCGGCTAAAATCCCGTTTAGCCAAGTTCTCCGGACGGATAAAGAAATTGCACACGCCGGAATCCCCCCACACGATCTTGTAATCGTCCGTCTCGTCCGAATCCAACTGGAACAACAAGATTGAATTTTCCTTCAACTCCTGATGATACTCCCGCGGGTCAAGCTGCGTGAAGAAGGGATACCCTCCCATGCGATGCCCTCCCATATCCAGTTGGTCGTAAACCTTATCCAGCTCATCCTCCGGGGCTCGGTCCAGAGAGGCCACCCGGGCATCGGGATTTGCCTCGTTATAGGCATCCAACAGCAATTTATCGAAACGATAGTCTCCGCCCCCCATCGGCATGGACGATTTCTCGAAATTCAGTCTTAATTCACCATCCACCGGGAAACCATCCGGGTACTCCACGCCATCTGTCGGCAAAACGGAAAGTAAGGCCGTCTCGTCTTCCACGACTTCCTCGTGATAAATCACCCGGAATCCCTTCTGCTCTTCCGGATTCTCGAAATTCAACCCGTGGGCATTTTCTCCCGCAATATAAAACTGGAGAATTCCCTTTGTCGGGAAACCATCCAACGGCGGCATCTCGCTGAAATTCACCTGTGCCAAGAAACGCAAGGGCAACAACTTTCGTTCTTCCACCTGTTCAACAGCCTCTCCTGCGGCTGCGGAAGGCACGGTGGTTGTGCCTCCATCCAACCCGGCAAACGGCCCGGCTACCACGCTCGCAGCCACCGCAGGTGCTTGTCCTTCCGTGACAACCGTACTCCCCGCCTCCTCGTAAGGATAGTCAAACCCTTTAGGCATATAAGGCATCCCCCCGATCTTGCTCTCCCAAGGTTTAGTCGTTCCTTTTGACGGGATCAGCGTCACGCACTCTGTCGTTGTTTTCTCCTTGATAACCCGCAGTATTCGATCTGCTGAAGTCTCTTTCTTCCCTTCATTTCCTCCACCTCCGAATATTTTATTAAAGAATCCCATAATATCGTCTTATTAAATGATTTCCGTGCCAAAAATACAAAAAGAAACTAAAAGTTAAAAGCTAAAAAATAAAAGTTAGAAATAAAAGCCTAGATTTCTATTAACTTTATTTTAAGTATAAGCACACTCATTAACTCCAAATATTCGTTAACATAACACATTTTTAAGTGGCTGAAATAAAGCATATTACAACAAATCTACGTTTCCACCCTCTCGTAACCCGCGCCAGCAAAGGGCTCAGAAGGTTCATAGCCTGCTTAAAGCCTGCTAAAAGCTTGGTATTAGCCTGCTCTACCTAGGCTAGTACCAAGCCTAAAACAGGCTACATTTAGTTAAGCAACCAGCCTACCATCCAGAGAGAATAGCAAGTATATCCAAAAAATAGTTCTTTTTAACGAATCTCCAAACGCAGTAAAGTCATATCCACGCAAGGCCTCCCGTTATCGATGATCGGTTCCGGGTAATTATCCGTGAAGAAATTCTTCACCACGTGGTCCTGCACGAAACCGTAACGCTCGTAATACCCCACGCCACCCTCGCTCGTCCCTACCCACAAGCAAGAAAAACGATCTTTATAGTAACCGGCCAGAAAAGAAAGAATGTACATTCCGTACAGTTTCCCTTGATACTCCGGCAACACGGCCAAATTCTTGATTTCCCCCTTTTCGTCAACGACAGCCTCCCCGATCACCTTCCCGTCCCTCTCCAAAACGAACATATCGCTCTCCTCCAAGTAACGGTCAACCATCGCCTCGCACGGGTCCGCATCCAGTAGAAGATGAAGATACGCTTTCTTATCCCCCGTCACCTTTACCATTCGCTGCGGGGGATTCTTTAAACGCAGGTATAGGATCGGGTAAGGTTTCCCGCAACCGTCCGTTTCCGTGCGGCGTTCCACCTCAAACCCCATCCGGGCATAAAAGCTCACGGCCTGCCCGTTTTGCTCGTTCACGGCCACCGTCTCCGCGTGAACATCCTCGATCGCCCACTCGATAAGATCACGACCGATGCCCTTTCCCCGGTAATCCGGGTCCACGAAAAGCATCTCGATAGATGTCATGTCATACCCCAAAAAGGCTACAATTTCATCCCCTTCATAATGAAGTAGCAAGGGCAACTTCTCGCAATTCTCACGCACAAAAGGCCTGTAAAACTCTATATCTCCTTCCACGAGGAAATCATGGGTGGCTCGCACGGAGGCCTCCCATAATTCCACACATCGTTCCACGATTTCCGCTCGGTTTCTCTTTTCTTTCATTGCATATTCTTTGATAACCACATCCCGATATCTTGTTTTGCCAAGGCCGCCGCCATCAAGTCCGGGAACTTGTCCGGGGTACAGGCAAATGCCGAAACACCCAGTTCTGCCAAGAATTGGGCGTTCTCCTTGTCGTAGAAAGGCGCCCCGTCGTCATTCAGAGCCAACAACACGATCAACTGCACCCCACTCTGCACGAGAGAAATCATCTTCTTGCGCATCTCCCGCTCGTTACCCCCCTCGCACAAGTCGGTCACGAGAACCAGCACCGTGTCCGCAGGACGGGTAATCACCGTCTGGCAATACCCCAAGGCCCGGTCAATATCCGTACCGCCACCCAGTTGCACGCCGAAAAGCAAGTCCACCGGGTCCTGCAAATCATCCGTCAAGTCAACTACCGAGGTGTCAAACACCACCATACGGGTCTGCACGGACGGGATCGAGGCTAGCACGGAGCCGAATATTCCCGAATAAACCACGGACGCCCCCATCGAACCACTCTGGTCGAGACACAGCACGATGTCCTTCAACGCCCGGCGTTTCCGGCCGAAACCGATACGAACCTCCGGGATAATTGTCTTGTATTCCGGCTGATAGTTCCGTAGGTTTTTCTCGATCGTCGTCTTCCAATCAATCTCGTTGTAGCGGGGATTTCGCCGCCTGCTGGAACGGTTCAAAGCCCCGGTAACGGCCTGTTGCATGGGTGACGATAGCTTTTTCATCAGCTCGTCCACCACTTTACGCACCACTTCCCGGGCAATAGCCTTGTTCTTCTCCGGTATCACCCGGCTCAAGGACATCAACGTTGCCACCAGATGCACGTCCGGCACCACCGATTCAAGCATCTCTTTCTCGGTCAGTAACGAAGTCAAGTTCAATCGCTTGATAGCGTCCTTTTGAATCACTTGTACAACCGTCTGCGGGAAAAACTCCCGGATGTCTCCCAACCAACGGCTTACCTTGGGAGTCGAACCACTCAATCCCCCTTTACGGTCACTATCGTACAAAGCATTCAAGGCAGCATCCACGCGACTCTCCTCGGCAGAGAGAGAAACTCCCGTTCCATCCGCCTCGTTTCCTCCCAGTATTAATCGCCATCGCTTTAAAAGAGCTTCTTCCATTTTAGATTTTAAATTTTAGATTTTAAATTCCTCCTACACAGGCCAACGTTTTTTGATTTCCTACTTTTATCTTTTAGTTTTTATCTTTTACTTTTCTCGTTCCAAATGCCTAATAACCGCTCAATCAACGGAATTACCTTCCGGGCATCTTCACCGTTAAACGCCTCGCTTTCCGCATTTACCCGTTTCACGGCAGAAGTTCCCTTGGCTTTCTCACCGAGTTTACGACGTTCCGGCAGGCTGTACTCGCTGAAGGTTCTACGGAGTATGGGCAATAACTCCATGAAACTCCCGTCGTTCAGAGTGGCCAGCCAGCTATTCACCAAATCCCATAACTGATCGTCCAGCAACAAGATAGTACCCGATGATTTAAGGAATCCTTCAAACCAAAATGCCGTGTCGGATGCCGTGTTCCCGGGAGACGTGTAATAACTCAACGTTTGGGCCGTTTCCTCGTATCCAAGGATATTCTTATCCCGCAGTAAACGAGTACAATAACCGGACAACAAGGGATGAGAACCCCGTGCTTCCCGGATCTTATTCACCAGTTCCGTCCACATCTCCATCAATCCCGGTTGGTTCGCCGTGGCCATAGCGTAATCGACAGCCACCAATCGCTCCATGACCTCTGCTGCCGCATCCTCGTCCACGTTCGTGCAAGCCAGCACTCCCCCGGCAAGCACACGGGCCATCATGGCGTTCAACATATCGTTAACCTTCCCGTAATCCAAGTTCCGCACACTCCCGTAACGAACCACGTTCACCATACCGGGGATGGTCTTCATCATCTCCAGCACATCGGTTGTCGAGGCGGAAAGCGCATCCAGCCGGGAAGTCATTTCTTCCACGAGAGCGGGCAAATCCGCGGGAATCACCCGTTCCAGCAAGTCCACCAACTCGGATATAGACGTGATGTCTTTCGACAAATGGGTGTTATACGCGATAACTGCCTCGGACAAAGTATTTCCCCACACGGCCTTCTCGATCACGGCAAGGGTCTGCTCCGGTTCGTAATAAACGGACCAAGCCTCCTTGAAAGTCCCCTTCCCGTCAACCCGTAACGGACGGGCCATCTTTATACCGAGCAAGTTCAGGCGGTGGAAAAAGATACTCCGCTCCAAATCCATCGGTTTCCGCAAATCCAGCTGGAATTCCTTCACCTCGGTCGTGAGGGGTAAGCGCAAGCGTTTCAATAACTTCTCTACATCCACGAGAAGAGGAACTTTAGGCACATCATCCGGTACGCTCCCCATGCGATCACTAATCACCAAGGCCTCCCGGATCACTTGTAACAGAATCGGATCACCGAATCCCATCACCGTGGTCACGGCATCATTGTATTCCTCCAAAGAAGGACGGGGCAAACCGCGTAACGCGGCTGCAACTTGTGCCAAACGCACGGCCTCGATCACGTGAGCCACGGAAATATCCATTCCTTTCGTCCGGAAAAGGGCGGCCACCTTGCTCATCCAACGGGTTCCGTCGTCATCCGGATAATGCCATAAATGATCGTACCACCCCGGGGAAACGATTCCCGCCCCGTAACCGCTCCGGAAAGACAACCGATCGTAAGTCCACGGAATCCACGTACACTCCACCTTCACTTTCGGTAATCCCTTCAATAACTCGTTGTCTTCTTTCTGCGTGGGCATCTTCTCCAGACCCGGCACGTGCCAAGCCCCGCACACCACGGCTATACGTTTGAAACCCTCTTTTTGGGCAGCCCGGATCATCTTACGCATCCACGCCTCCCGCAACAAAGTCTCCCGATCGGTCTTGGGGAAATACTCCCGTAACACCGAAACAGCCTCTTTCACGGCGGCAAACACCTCCTCGTTACGCTGACGATTCTCAAAGTTCACTTCCCACCACAATTCCGGATCATCGTACCCGGCCGCTTTCGCCAGATGAGCAAAAGGATCAACGGGCAGTAATTCCGGAACGTCAACTACCCGAACTTCTTCCGGGGTCTCGGTTGCGGACGCCTCCCCCTGTACTTCATCGCACTCCCCCTCTTCGCCGGTTTTCCCGGCCACGGCTTGTTCCTCCCGTTCTTTCCAAAGAGCTAAATGATGCACCAAAGGTAAGTCAAAAAAGCGTAATGACACCTCCTTTTTCATGGCATAGCACATGGCCTGCCATTCGGGTGAAAACTCGGCAAAAGGATAAAACACGGCCCTTCGAGGCTCGTCGGGCTGATACGCCAGCAAGGCCACGGGCGGTTTCATCTGCTCATGAAGTACTCCCGGCAAAAGCGGCTCCGCCTCCGGGGGACCTTCCAATAAAATAACATCGGGTTCCAGTTCTTCCAAGTACGCTCGTACGTTCTTGGCTGACCCCGGACCATGATGCCGTATGCCTAAAAAATGTATTCCATCAACCATTGTATAAATTAAATGACTACGTGATTGTCGATTACATGATTCCGTGATTCTACAATCACCGAATCGGAAATCACTAAATCACCGAATCAATCCGATTTCTAAATCTAAAACTAGTCACTATAACATTTCCCTAGATGCCCGGTAGATGTCCTTCCAGCCATCGCGTCCCTTCACGACCGTTTCAAGGTACTCCTGCCATATCACCTGATCCTGCACGGGGTCCTTCACAACCGCCCCGATAATTCCCGATACAAGGTCCGTGGCGTTTAACCGGCCATCACCGAAATACCCGGACATGGCCAAACCGTTATTCACGACGGAGATGGCCTCGGCCGTACTCAGCGTACCACTGGGAGTTTTCAACTTGGTCTTACCATCTTCGGTTGCTCCCTGACGTAACTCCCGGAAAATGGTAACCACTCGGCGAATCTCTTCCAGTGCAGGTTTCTCTGCCGGAAGGTCCATAACGGCCTCGAAACTCTCCACCCGGCGACGCACGATGTCGATTTCCTCGTCGATCGTGTCGGGCAAAGGCAGGATTACCGTGTTAAAACGGCGTTTTAAAGCGCTTGACAAGTCATTTACACCCTTGTCCCGGTTATTGGCAGTAGCAATCACGTTAAAGCCCCGGATAGCCTGTATTTCACGATCCAGCTCGGGAATAGGCAATGTCTTCTCGGAAAGAATCGTGATCAGCGTGTCCTGAACGTCCGAACCGACACGGGTCAACTCCTCTATACGGGCCAGTTTACCATCCTTCATTGCACGCATGACGGGAGTTTGCACGAGAGCCCCCTCGCTAGGACCTTCGGCTAATAACTTGGCATAGTTCCACCCGTAACGGATGGCCTCCTCGCCCGTTCCTGCCGTTCCCTGCACGATCAAGGTAGAATCTCCGGATATAGCCGCCGCCAGATGCTCGCTTACCCAGCTCTTGGCTGTACCCGGCAGACCGTACAACAATAATGCCCGATCCGTGACCAGCGTGGCCACGGCGATCTCCATCAAACGACGATGCCCGATATACTTCGGGGTCACCTCGAAACCGTTTGCCAGTTTCCCGCCCATCAGGTAGGTAACCACCGATTGCGGGGATAGTTGCCAGTTTTCCGGTACTTTATTTGTCTCGTTCTTCTTTAACTCGTGCAACTCTTCCTCGAATTGCTGTTCCGCGTGTTGTCTTAATAATAAACCCATATTTTTACTTTTTGATATTTGTCTCTTATACCCAAACAATTTTAGATGAAAGAATCCTTTAAAAAGCGCTAGCCCCGTGCGGCTGAAATCTAAAATCTAAAATCTAAAATCATAAATCTAAAATTAAAACGCTTGTATTATTTCCTTTTTCATCAATAACAGTTGTTGCAAACGAACCGTGAACTCCCAGTGGCTAGCACTACTCTCCCGTGACGCCCCTAAAGTGGACACGTAATCATACATCGAGGCAGGAAGGCGTAAAGCCAGCGCCTCACAAGTCGGACGATCGTAATAACAATAATCCATGGCGTAAATCATCTTCAACACACCCCGGGAGAATTTCTCTCCCCACTCGCCGTCGTCCTCGCCGAACCATTGACTGATATAAAAATTCCGGTCGGCTTTCCCGCTTAAATTCAATTGCTCCCGCTGTTCCACGGATAGTAAGGGAACCAATTGCATCAAGTCGGATGACTGAAGTACCCGTTCATCTTTCAGCACGTGGTAAGCCCAATCCCGGTCTTTATAACCCAGTATCGTGTCCGTCAAGTAAATATGTTTTGAAAAAGGGGGTGATTTACGCATCCGCTGAGCTGCCGTCTCCGGATCACAATCGAAAAACTCGCACCAAAAGGACAAAGGCATACATTGTGCCATTTGTCGCAGGATATAATCACTGTCGCTCTCGCCTTTATTACTACTCACTTCGTTTATTCCTAACTTCTTGAATTCTTCCGTGTAAGCAATCGGATCCACAGACCAACCAAGCAAACGACGATAATGCAAATGCTTCTTTAACGTCTCGGCAAACAAGTGCAAGATTCGGGATTCCGGGATCATACGTAACAGACGCAACGCCTCGTCCCGCACGGTAGAACTCCGGTCACCACCCCGTACTTCCTCTAAAAAATCCTCATCCGCTACCGACAAACCAGTCTCCAGACAAGCCAGAAACTCCGCACGATGCTGGGCAGACTCGTTTTTCCATTCAGCACGTAACATCTCGATACCCCGGGCAGGATTCTCACGACGTACCCGTGAAAGTATCAGTTTCCGGTCAGCATGAGTGGCCGTTTCCCACGTATCATCATCCTCTTCCTGCAAAGCGGCATATCCCATAATGGGTAATAACCAACGTCCCCGGTTACCCACCAGAGAGATTAGTAATTGCCGCTCCCGTTTTGCCGTCTGGCTCCCCGGTTGAAATACCCGTGTCAGCACTTGGGGCAAATATTCCGGCGGAATCAACTGTTCCCGCTCTGCCGCTTTCCGGTACCAAAAAAGCAACATATTAGCATACTTTTCCCCCAGCAAAATACTTAGTATTGCGGCCGCTTTCTGACCGACATAAGGCCGCATTTCCGGCCCAGCCTCTGAAACTGGAACAGGATCTTTTAACTTCAAAGGTTCCAAACCCGAACGATAGTAAGCGAAAAAAGCCGCAGCCCCCTTATAGAAGACCTCCTCCCCGTCTGTAGCGTTCTCTTTTACCCGCTCCAACGTCCCGGCAAGATCTTCCGGTAACTCGCCGGAAGTCATCTCCCGGTTAGCCGTTCCCAACAAGGCTATATTTATGACATTATCCGTTATACTCATTGCTTAACGTGTAATATTTATCTTCTATCCATAACGATAACACTCTCCATGACCGCTCCCCGGCAAGGAAGAACCCCGTGAATTCCCGTCCGCCGGTCACGGCAAAACCTTTCAATTTGCCGGCCTCACCCAAGGTTAACGGAATCAGATACTCGTTGCTATCCTTAATCCACACCTGTTTTTCGTGCATCACAAGGCGTACCTCGCTAACCAACACGGGTACTTCATACGTGAAAGGATTACGGGTCATACTCTCCCGATAGACTTGCATGGCCTCTGCCAATCCCGCACAACATCCTTTTCCGGATGGGATAAAGGGTTCTCTTGTACCTTTCTGTTCACGGAATAATACCCGGGTCGGGGTCACGCCCTTGTAAAACGCCACATCAGCCGCAACAACACTACCCGGTAATAAAGCGGTTTCCGTCAAAGCTCCCGGTGTTAAGAATTGCAAGAAGAGCGCATAACGACAGGTTTGTCGGCCGTACAACCAATTGTACTCTACCGTCAACCGATCTTGTTGCAGACTTTCCGAGGCAACAACCAACCAATCGTCGGAAACCTGTTCCCCGTTAGCCAACACCTCCTCCTTGGCCTGCGGGTATCCCACGAGAGTACGGATTTCATCCTGCCATTCCGGGGACAACTGATCGAGGTGCTTGTAGCTTTCCGCCACGAGGTACGCCCGGCTTGCTCCCGCCGTCAGCTCGTACTTCCAGTCCTCACCGAAATAATGAATCTCCTGTAACTGCCGCATCATCCCCGCCAAACCGGGAGCCTGTGCATCGACCATACGCTTGGAAATCCCAGCAAACAGGGCTTGCGCCCGCTCCGGAACGTTTAACAGACCACTTCGCACAAGGTCCTTTAACCACCCTTGCAAATCGTCCACACCGTTCAGCACCTTTTTGTGTCGAGCCTCCTGCCTCTTTGCCTGAGCCTCTACATCCACGGGTTTATCCGCTTTTTCCTTCTTCTCCTCCGCTTTTCCCGCACGTTTCTCCAACCACTCCTTTACCCAGTCGGGTTCTTCCCCTGTCGTGAATAAATCCGGCTGAGAAGCATATAAAAACAAAAGCCCCAAGCTATGTTTACAAGGAAACTTATGGCTGGGACACGAACATTTGAAAGCGATATTCTGCAAATCGACCTGCGTCTGGTAGGGATTCTTACCACTTCCCTGACAATGCCCCCATAACGCCCGGTCACTCGCTCCCCGTAACACCCATTTCGCCGCCGAGGCCAATCCCTTCCCGGCTTTCACGGATGCCGCATCCGGGGCCAATTTTATAATTTGATCTTCTGATAATTCCATGTACTCCAAATTTCAATATCCATTCCGACAAATTTAACGCTTAATCCGAGACTTGAAACACCTTCAACCATTATCTACTAAAAAAAGATTCAGGTATCAGCCATCTTACGGCTAAAACCTGAATCTTTGTATGATCAGAAAACACATCCTTTACTTCATCCGCCTCATCACCCAGATCACGCAACCACACACCACGATCAGTACCGGACATATCCAACGCAAGAATATCTTGATCCACGCAAATCCTCCCGGGGTTAGGTACGTGTCATTATCCTTGGCTGCCGGACGACTAACATCAATAGGATACTCATCGTAAACAAGCCAACGAAACATTCCATCCGTAAGTGCGTAATTCGAGCGACGGAACTCTCGATTTGCTCCAAGTTCCCCATTACTGATACAATCGGCATCCCCAAGCACAAAGACACGTTGTTCCTTTCCCCGCACGTCACGACGCAAGGCATAACCGGTCACGTAGGCTTTTTCCTCCTCCCCTAATGCCGTGTTTAGACGGGGTTCTTCGAGAGAAAAGTTCTTCGTTTCCAACTCATTCCAACACCCGTGAGTTGCCGTCGTGAACACGGGAATCACCTCGAATCCCTTATTTTCCGTCTCGCAAATAGCTGCCGCAGAAGGCATCGTGAGGACATTACCCAATTCCACCATACGGGCAAAAATAGGTTCCAAACTTGCCCCTTCCGGTGTGAATGTTGCCCAAAGATAATCAGCAACATATCCCTCACGAGGCTGCACCAGCACACCGGGAACAAAAGCGAGGCCCAATTGTTCCAGCACGGGTGCCATGTACTCCTGCCGACGCGGTTCCCCGATCACCACCAAGTTTCCCCCGTGTTCGATATATCGTTTAATTTGAATCAATTCATCATCCGTCAAAGCTTTTCGTAAATCAGCGATAACGAGTACATCCACATCCGATGGAATATCTCCCCCTTCCGTCAGCATTAGCGTATAGGGCGTGTAGCCTTGATTGACCAACGCACCTCTTGAATCAAGAACTGTCGTGAACGAAGTATAATTAACCCCAGAGCCATCATAAATATTGCGTTCGCCATGTCCATTCAAGAAAGCAATACGCGGACTCTCGGACACCATAGTCTTCAATACGGCGGAAATCTCCGCCTCGGAAGGATACTTTCCCTGATCATCGAACATACGTAGGAAAGCTTTCTGCCCGTTCTCCCGCTCGATCAAGAACACGTAGCGGTATTCCTCGGCAGAGAGGTCGATCTTCTCCCTCATCTGTTCCGGGGTGAGTATGCTTTTGGGATTAATATCGGAAGTCAGCACGAGTCTCTCTATTGCCTTATCCATTTCCTCGCGGGAAAGATTCATCCCTGCACTATTATCGTAATAATAATAGCTTTTCAGTTTAGTCTCCGGCTTGAAACGAGTAAATGTCTCGAAGATATTCCGGGTATTAAACCAATTGGATGGCATTCCAAGATAGCCAAACTTGTCAAGGAGATTAACGTAAGAAGTAATCGTCAAGCCTCCGTCCACCTGTTTCAGTATTTCCTGACTGTTCGGGGTGATCGTACGATCCTTGTTAGCCGTAGCATCGTAGAAACACTTCAATTGAGGAATCGTGGAGACATACCCGAGTAGGGCAACACAGGCTACCAATCCCACGTATTTGCCCACTTTCACGCTCATGGAACAACTCCGACGAGCAAATTGCAGTTTCAGCACCGAGAACCCGAGGAACATTCCCGAAACGAGAATAAAATAAAGTATATCCTCGCTACAAATCAATCCCCGGATAGATTCATCCGCACGTCCTTTAAGCGAGAACCAATACATCACTTCACGCACCCCCTCAATATGTTGCCACAAGCTACCGATAAAGTTTAAAAAGCTAATGAAAGTTAACGTTCCTAAAGCCGCAATGATCTGGTAAGAAGTCAAGGTCGACATGAAAAGCCCGATAGCCGCGTATGTCGCCATGAGCAAGTACAAGCCCAACCAACCGGAAAGTACGAGCGAAAGATCAAAATCTTTGATCGAGAAAAACGCCACGACCACCAGTACCAACACGCTCCCCATCATGATCAGCCCATAAATCAACATGGAAAAGTATTTTCCCAATATGATCTGCAAACTACTGATTGGGGAAGAAAAAAGTAATTTAATAGAACCACTACTATATTCCCGACTCATAAGCCCCATTGTTAACAAGGGAATGTAAAGATAAAGGGTAGATTGGATGGTTGTATAAGGGGCGAAACCACCGATCACGAAAAGCATATAACTCTGGTACCCCTGCATTTGTCCAAGAGTTTTCGCGTTAACGGTATATTCCAGTAAGTTCGCAAAACTACCAAAAACCTGAAATACAAATATGACTAGGATTAACCAAGCTATCGGAGAATAAAAGAGTGTACCTAACTCCGATTTTGCTATTTTATATATTACTCTCATAACGTTTATTAAAATTTATCGATCAATCTTTTTCCTGACAACTGGGCAAAAATCTCTTCCAAAGAGATTCTTTCCAACGTAATCTCGCTTAATCCCCAACCATGACGCACACACGTGTCGGCCACCACCTCGGTGATGTCGTCCCGCTTGTCAAACTGCACTCTCAAGGTGTTTCGATCCAAGTGTTTGAGACGTGTCACCCCGGGGATAGCCAATATATCCTCGTCGGCAGGCGGGTTGTCAAGTTTCACGATAAACGTGTCCGGTTTCACGTAATTATCGAATTCTTCCAGCGTCCCGGAAAAGACCAGATGCCCGTGTTCTATCATCTTGATATCGTCGCACATAGCTTGCACTTCCGACAGGATATGCGTGGAAAGCAAAACGGCATGATCAACAGCAATCTCCTTGATCAACTTGCGAATCTCAAGAATTTGATTCGGGTCTAACCCGTTCGTCGGCTCGTCCAGCACCACGAATTTAGGACTATGTATGATGGCTTGCGCTATTCCCAAACGTTGTTGATACCCGCCGGAAAGATTACGGATCAACCGCTTGCTGAAATGAGCGATACCGCACCGTTCCTTGGCCATCTCTACAGCTTGCTTGATTTTCTTGGGTTCCATCAATCGCAATTCCGCACAAAATTCAAGATATTCATCAACCGTGTGGTCCGAATACAAGGGTGGTTTCTGCGGTAGGAAACCGATATTCTTTTTTGCCTCCACGGGATTCTTGCGAGTATCAATACCGTTAATATACACCGTGCCATCCGTTTGATTCAACACGCCGCAGATAATGTTCATCGTCGTGGACTTTCCCGCCCCGTTAGATCCCAATAATCCCAAGATTCCCTTCCGGTTCACCTCGAAATTTATATCTTGAATTGCCCAATCCACCGTGTAACGATGGGACAAATGCTCTACTTTTACAATAGATTCCATATCTTTTTTATCATTTAATAATTACTACTTACCTCTTCTCTTAAACCACACCAAAAGATATAACAACAAGATCACGGCCGGGAAGACAACAACAAACGCCACCTTCAAGGTCCCCCGTGACTGGTAGGACAATTTCAAGTGATTATCCGGTTGTGCCGGGCGAGGAAAATAAGTCGGGTATTGATAATCAGCCATCCAGCTACACATAAGCGTTGTCAACGGCCCGTTTGCCACTCCATAATATCTACTCTTGCTAAACTCCCCGGTCGTCATCCAGTCAGCATCTCCGAAAATCAAAATACGCTGCTCCTTCCCGTTCAATTGGCGGGTCAAGGCAAGCACCACGGGTAACTGTTGATTGATTTCCCCTGCTTTCGGGTTAAACACCGGGACTTCCCCCTCGAAATCCGTCGTTTCCAATTCAGTCCACGAACCTACCGGGGAAACCACTAACGGTACAACGTTATACCCCTTATCCATCGTGTAACTCAACCCAACGGCCCCCGTCATGCTCAACGGGTAGTTGCGGCTTGCCCACTGGGCGAACGTCGGGTGAATCGCTCCTGCCTGTGGCGTGAAAACAGCGTTAATATTCGTCGGGTCCTCATCTTTACGAGGTTGTATCAACATTCCGGGTAAAGCCTTCACCCCAAAATCCTCGAGTAATTCCCCCGTCACCCCCGAACGATTAACATCCGTTGCGAGGATCAAATGGCGCCCGCTTGCCACGTAAGCACGGATTTTTTCCAGTTCCACCGCTGAAAAAGGTTCTTTCGGGTCTATAATTAAAAGGATTTGCACGTCATCCGGGATCGCCCACTCTTCCGTGAGCGGCACGCTTACCGGATCAAAACCTTGGTTAATCAACGACCCGCGACCGGAACCATTCGTGAAAAGCCACCCGATCTCCCGATCCCCACTTTTGTTCATTTCCCGTTCACCATGTCCGTAGAGAGAACCCATTTTCACGGCTCCATCCTTCATGCGCAACAGGGCAACAGATATTTCCTGTTCACTCGGGTAAGGATTCAGGTCATTGAACATTCGCAAATAGGTCCAGTTTCCCTCGCTATCCTCAAGCGTACGGACAACTTGATTATTTTCACCGCTTAAATCATGAATCTTCCGTATTTCCTCGGGAGAAAGCACATCATCAAAATCCAACCCGTTCACCTTAGCTTGTTTTCGGGCAGCCTCTTCTAGATCTTCTCCCGGTGCACAACAGGAATGCCCGTTCAACACGTGATCGTAATAATAAATGTATTTGAACTTCATGTCCGGTTTGAAACGGTAATATTTGCTGAACACGGACATATCCCCAATCCGACTCTTCGGGAACATTCTGGCAGCCGTATGTTCGTCCATGATGTTGACATAGGTTGTCAGTGTTAGTTCCTGCCCTTTGTAACGTTCCAGTATATCACGACTCTTTGGAGTTAGTGTCAACTGTTCGTCACGGGAAAGGTCCGTAATACATACTGTGTTTCGTCGGGAAGTTGCATAACCAATCCCCACGATCACGACCACCAAAGCCAAATACTTCACCACTTTCGTGTACCACGGTTTACTCTGCCGAGCAAACTGCAATTTCATGATGGACATCCCGATAAACAGCGCAGGCATTAACAAATAGTATAACACGTCACCACTATTAATTAACCCGGCTATCGGGCCGTGAGGTCCACTACAAATCCAGTAAGTTATATCTCTCCAGAAATCCACTCCTTGTAAAACTCCGCCAATAACCTGCAAAATGGTTAACGCCGCAAACGTACCGATAGCCGCCACGACTTGATACGAGGTTAAACAGGAAACAAACAATCCCACAGCTGAATAAAGGCACATGATCAAGTAAATACCTATCAATCCGGTAATCGCCACGGGATAATCAAAGTCCTTCAGCACGCACATGTAAAAAACCACGTAAACCGTAACAATCGCTAGCATGATCAACCCGTAGAGCATCATCGACAAATATTTCCCCAACACGATCTGCGTGCTAGTAATCGGCGAAGAATATAGTAATTTAATGGATCCACTACTAAATTCCCGGCTCATCAATCCCATCGTCAACAACGGAAAATAAAGATACAAATAGGAAAGTACACCGGGAAATAATGGCGTACCGAAGCCGGTAAGCAGAAAATAAGCCGTCATTCCATCCTTTTCCCGGTTATTGATGACAAAATCTTTCAATTCCCATATAATCCTGTCCGTGAAAGTCATGCTCATCTGAAAAGTAAAGATGACCAGCACTAACCAAGCTATCGGGGAACAAAATAAAGAGTTTAGTTCTGATTTCGCTATTCTATATATTGTTTTCATATCCTGTAACATTAAAATTTATCAACCACTCGTTTTCCCGATAGCTGAGCAAAAATCTCATCCATGGATACCTTTTCCATCTGCATCTCGCTCAACCTCCATCCCCGGTTCACACAAATTTCCGCAACTCGTTTGGCCACCTCTTCTCCTTCCTGTTCGAGCTGCAACCGGAAAGAATGTTCATCGAGTTTCTTCACCTTGATCACTCCCGGAATATTTCCTAATTCCCCTTCCGCAGGAGCATTCTCCAACTTCACAATACAAGTATTGGATTTAACACTGTCATGAAATTCATCAAGTGTCCCGGAAAAGATCAAATTACCGTGTTCTATCATTTTAATATTCTGACAAATGGCCTCTATTTCCGACAAAATATGAGTGGAAAGCAAAACGGCATGATCTTGCGCAATCTCCCAAATCAAATCCCTGATTTCCAAGATCTGGTTCGGGTCCAAACCATTTGTCGGTTCATCCAGCACCACCAATTTCGGGTTATGCACGATGGCCTGCGCTATTCCCAAGCGCTGTTGATACCCACCCGAAAGGTTCTTCACGAGCCGCTTGCTAAAATGAGCGATCCCGCAACGTTTCATGGCCGATTCCACGGCGGCCTTCACCTCCCGGTCATCCATCAGCCGCAGATGAGCGCAATACGTGAGGTATTCACTCACGTTATGATCCGTGTACAATGGCGGTTTCTGTGGCAGAAAACCGATGTACTTCTTGGCCTCCACGGGTTGCTTACGGGTATCGATACCATTAATATAAACCGTTCCTTCCGTCTGGTTCAATACCCCGCAGATAATATTCATCGTGGTCGACTTCCCCGCCCCGTTCGAGCCTAAAAGCCCCAAAATCCCCTTCTGGTTAATTTCGAAGTTTATATCCCTGATCGCCCACTGAACACTATAGCGATGGGATAAATGCTCCACTCTTACAATTGGTTCTTCCATAAATTTCTTTTTACAATGACTTATTTTTTATACACAACACTCCCTTAGAGATTGTTACTACAATCCTTAATCATATCCAATATTCATCGTGTGAGGGAGTTAAAAACATCGCTTTCAACTCACCTCCTCACGATAGAATTAATTATTATTATTGTCTTGACTGTTGATTAAAATTAGACGAATTTCCGTATTTATACTGCACATCCACGACACGTCCCAAATTCTCGGCTTTGAACAGCACTTTTTCCTTCTGACCAGTCATAGCCTCGAAAGACGCATCCAGTATATAGAATTCTCCGTTATCCAGACCTACCGCTATTTCCTCCCTGTCCTCGTAAGCGTAACGCTCTATATCCAAAATTGTGGCTCCACCGGGAAACGTGTAGTACGGCTCAACCTTACTCACCCGATCCCAATAGTAAAGAACATTTCCCGCCGTAAAATAGAAGTACGAACTCCCATCCATGCAATATTTAGAATTATCGTTCACGTAACCATTCCCGACAAACAATTCTTCTTTACCACCATAGACATACAGGTTCGCATCACCTAAAGCAGGAAAAGCAGCTTTATAGGTTTGGAAATAATAATCAGACCCTTTTTTAATAATCTGCACGAAATCTCTCCCGGAAGCACCTTCCACGCTATACGAATCAATATACATCACTTGAGTACCTTCGCCCATATTATTTATTGGAGTAAAAGTTGGCAAATGCGTACTATCCGGATGCATACTAACATAGATGATTTTCTCCGTATATAGCTGAGGACTATCATACATACCTATCATTCGGTGGTTCAATTCATCATACATATAAATATAACCCAAATACGCACAGTAGTACATATTAGCAATTTTAGCATTACTAATCGCAGGAACATCATTATATTGGCATACTTGAAAACTTCCATTCGGGTTTATTCGGGTATAAAGATTTCCATCGGTTCCTAAAATAGCCTCTAACCGACTGCCATACTCCGCTTGTTTCGGTACAAAACCAGAAGGATAGTCTTTTTTTACAAATTCCTCTTTCGTGGTAATCACTTTCGAGAAATCAAGACCACTTATTTCTACAGCACCACTTTCTTGGATAACCAGAATCTCATCACTTGCACTAGAAAAATGTCGTCCCAAGCGGATTGGCCCGGTTCCCAAATCATCTCCACGGAGTTCCGTGTAAATATTTTCAAAAAGATTATAGGTTATTTCATTTTCACCCGCTTGCTCGGCCCGAACATAACTCAAAATAGATTTATTATTTTGTTCGGATAAAATTGTCCACCCCGTGGAATAACGTGATACCGTGTTAATATCAATCTGTTTCGATGTCAATGAACCGGTCGGTCCATGCTCCACGATGAATACGGTCATGTAACGTGCAATTTCCTTAAAAGTATATCGTAACACTTTCTCTCTTGAAATAGTATCACTCCATTCCTCCTGAATCTCGCTTACCCATGCATAAACAAATTCGGTAGAATCTGCACCTCCATAATCAATAACCGGGGTAATAACATATTCTTCACCCAGAGGGGTTGACCAATTACTGGATACATTACTGATCACCACGGTTTTTAATTCCGTGTAATCATAATTCCCCTCATCGTCAATACAGGAATATAGCATTATTATTGCTATCAAATATCCTAAAAATAGTTTTATTGTTTTCATACTCATCTTTATCAAACTATTATTACTCCAAACCTAACACCGGAACTGTCATGGGTTGCCCGTTCTCGTCTATCGTTTCCGGTTCCCCGCGATGGTCAATCAGGTATTGCTTAAATTCCAAAGCATAAGCTCGTTTCTCGCTGTCGCTTGCCCCCGTCAGGTCAGCCTCTGTCACTTGAAGGAATAGAACAAATTTCTTCTGCGAGTAAGTTCCCAAGTAATATTGTTCCACGTTAGAATCCCACCATTCCGGCCGATCAACGGTATTCGAAAATTGGATAATAGCCACAGAATTCTCCAATTTACCTATCGCTAAATCAGAAGTCGTTTCCAAACGAATCACGAGTCTTACCTTCTTACTATCCAGATCGCTCGTTTTGTTTAGGCGAATATAACAGGTATCATGGTAAAATCCTTGACGAATAACCGTCTTCTCCGGCAGAGTGTAGTGTTTGGTTTCCGCCGTGGAAAGTTCCTCATCCACGTATATTTTATAAGTTAAATCCCGATCTGCATCCTGTCCGGCAATCTTCACGGCAACCGGAAGGTCGTAATATTCATCATATGGATGATAGATAAACGTGAAAATAGTAGAATCGACCGTCGCATTTTCAAATTCGATATAATGCCTTCCCGTGTTATACGTGGGAATTTCCCTTTTATCACACCCTATCGATAAAAGGGCCAATGCTAATATGGTTAATATTTTATTTTTCATAATTCCTATTCTTTATTGGATGATGGTTTCACTGTCCGGGAGTGGTATCACGTATTTTCCACCACTCATGTCAATCGGGTATTCCCCGTTGTACATATCCCTATTCAGTCGTTTATACAAGTAAAAAGTCTGCCCTTCAGCAATGGATTCACGTGTGGCATCCATGTACATTCGATCCAGAAATTCATCCTTTGTCAAGGAAGTATTTAATTCGGCCGCACCTCTAGCTATTTTCAAGGTATTGAGTAAATTAATTGCCCGTGGTAAATCCGTCTCGGCCAAATACTCACACATGATGTAATATATCTCGCTCATACGCATAACAGGCAAAAGAGGATATTGATACTGTATATTCCATAAAGCACTGGCATCCGTTACAGGAACCCACTTCAAGGAATACCCGGTCTCGTGAAGCAAATAACGATACCTAAAGTCAGCCAAATCCCCCGTAAACAAATTCGTTCTGTTCTTAATCGGGAATTGTGAATAAGACGAATAAAACGATTGGAACCAGTCATTATAAACGTCAAATATTTTCGTGTTATAAAAAGCCAATAAAATATCATCAAATAACTTACATCGGCGATATTGAACATTCGTGTTACTGATATTCCCCTCGGGAGTAAAACGATACCAACCTTTTTCACTTTGGAAACGATACACTTCTTGAGCATATTGATAAGCCATCGCCCGATCTCCCTTGTATTGATAAGCTCTAGCTAGCAAGGCCGTCGCTGCAACATAATTCATACGAGTTCCCCGGTATGCAAAAAAATCACCACCAAGAGCCGTACCTGTTACATTACCATCAAAACGCATACTCGCACTTTCCATCATTTTATAGTTATACAATGTATCGTTATAAGCCAATAGCCGTTGTGCCTGTTTCAGGTCACTGATAATACTATCCAGCACCACGGATGTTGGCAGATGGGTCGGGTGTGAAGTCAAATACACCGTTACATAAGGAACATAAGCCGCATCATCTCCCGTTACAGGAGCCGGGGCAAATAACCTCAATATATCGAAATGCATCAATGCCCGAAGCCCTTTCGCCTCCCCGATAAGAATATTTTTCTCGTTTTCACCCTCGTAGAAAAAGTCGTTCCCGTGTGCCTCTGTATTCTGGATAAGCACGTTACAATTAGCGATGGTATTATACGCTTTTTCCCAAATAGCTTGAGTGATACTTTTGATATTATTATGCTCATAATTATAATTTATAGCATTACCGAGAAAATAATATTCAGGGTACAAAGCTAGCCAAGAAGGGACTTCATAATTCTGACCGAGCAAACTAATAAAACCAAACGAAAGGTCCTGCCCGTAAAGCGATGTTCCGGACAAGTTCCGGTAAATACCGTTTAGTGCTGTCCTGTAACCATCATAGCTGGAAAATAAATCTTCTTTAGCAATCTCGTTTTCCGGTTCCACTTGAAACCAATCGGAACAAGAAGAAAGGGAAAAGAGTAACAAACCGGACAATAATATATTTTTATACGTTTTCATAAGCGAATGATTTTAGAAACTAACACTTAAACCCAAATTAAAGGTACGGGCAAACGGGTAATCCAATCCTCGTTCCTGCTTAATAGAGGAAAATGTACCCAAATCGTTCGTACTAGCCTGTATTCGAAGGACATCCAACCCGATACGTCTCACCCATTCAGGATTGAATTCATAGGATAACGAGATCGAATTGATCGTGAACTCGTTATTATCCTGCACGAAACGGGAGGTCGACTGGGTGGTCAGCTTCCGATTGGCAATATTCTTTAAAGGTGTGACATCACCCGGCTTTTGCCAACGTTGCGTCAATACCCGTTTATCCGCATTGGACGAAGATAAATCAACACATTCCACTTTACCCAACAAGGTTGAGTTATATTGTTGCCCTCCGAACTCGTACATGCAACTCGTGTACAGGGTCAAACGTTTCCACCGAATATTGATCCCGAACGATCCTTGCCCTTTGGGTTCTGTATTTCCGATAATCTGCTGCTGGGATGATAACCATTTCCCCGTGACATTCCCTGAACGATCTACAAATAATTCCTCCCCATCCGCAGGATTAATTCCCAATGATTTCATCCCGTAAATAGCTGTTAAGGAACCACCTTCTTCATATTTTAGGAACGGTTCGGATTTTTCAGCCGAATTCGCGTATGCCGTATGTTGTAACGTTAAATAATCATCCACACGTTCATTATACGCTTTCAAAGATTCGGATATTTTCATCAATCTCCCCTCGTTACGAGCGAAATTAATGAAAGCATTTACTCCAAAATCCTTCGTATTAAGAATGGTAGCACTTAAACTAATTTCATATCCCCGATTACGAGTTTCCCCCATATTATCCTTGTAGGAAGTGAAACCGGCTGAAGACGGAATGGTAACATCTGTAATCATATCCACGGTCTGACGGTTATACCATGAGAAAGTTAAACTGTACTTGCTTTGGAAAAAACTAAGATCAAAACCGATATTCGTCGTGTTGGTTTTCTCCCAAACGAGCTTTTCGTTTCCAATACCTTGCAGGGTAGCCCCGACACCCGTGGAATACCAGTCATCAAAAAGAACCTCGTAAGTATCACGTGCTGCATAAGGAGGATAGTTCACCTTACCGGTAGCACCATAGGTTCCGCGAATTTTAAATTGATTAAGCCACGGGAGAGCCTTCATGAACTTCAAATTGTGAACATTAATACCACCACCAACCGACCAGAAAGACCCCCACTGTGAATCGGAACCAAACTCGGAAGAACCATCAAAACGAATAGACACATCCCCCAGAATAATATTATCCCAAGAGTAGTTCCCGGAAATAAAGATTCCCATTAAACGGGTCTTGTTATCCGCACCGGAAGGTTTACTCACGATCTCCTTGGCGTGTCCTATCGTGTGTAAAGCTGCTGAAGGAAATCCTCTGTATTGAGACGATAAACTACTCGTTTGATTCTCTTGAGCGTTTATACCCAAGGACAAATTCAAATAATTCTTCCCGATCGAATTATTATAAGCCAAAAATGCGTTCACGTTCCAACTAAAATTGTCCGTACTGCTAACAGACAAATCCCCACGAGTAAAAGGATTATCTTGAGAACTATACTTTGTTGATAAAGGGTCCGTGAAATTATTGTCTTCTGTATCACTTTTCGTAACAGAGAATTGACTTTGTAATTGGAGATGATCGCTGATAAACCAGTAAAAACTCAGGTTATTCGTTAAATTCGTGGATTCTCCACGACTAAAGTTACCTAAAGTTGCCTCGTAAAGAGGATTCGGAATACCGGTAGCCAAGGTTTGTTTCAGTTTCCCGTCCTCATCATGTATGGCATAATAAGGCTGTTGTTTCGTGTAGTCACTAAACGAGCCATAGGGAGAATCTGATGATTTGGCAAGGTCGTATGACACATGGTTCCGAATCTGTAACTTGCCCACTCGATAATCAACATATACCCCAACACTCATACGATTACGATAAGATTTTTTCATAACTCCCCCCTCATGACTATAGCTCAAGTCTGCTCCGAACCGAAACCCTTCCGTTCCCCCCGATACATACAAACTATGAGAGTGATTAAATTGATTTTGCAAAGGTTGTGACATCCAATCGGTATCAACACCCTGTGTAATATAGTTTTTCTTCATGACATAAGCCGTCATATCATTAGCCTTGGAAAGATCGTACAAACCAGACAATAGTTCGGCCTCTAACTTTTCTTTCGCATTCATCAAGTTATAATCAGAAAGATCAGGAGCCGTCAGAGAAGCATTGAACGTGTAAGATACCTGCAATTTACCCAATTCAGGGGTTACCGTTTCGATCACAATAACACCGTTTGAAGCACGGGAACCGTACATGGCTGTCGCTGCGGCATCTTTCAAAATCGTGATATTGGCAATCCTGTTCGGATCCATATCGTATATTTTCTGGACATTCACCTCGTAACCATCCAGAATAAAAACGGGCAAATTGGGATTAGTTGTCAATGAAAATTCTGAAACACTCCCTCCCTGTTGTGCTTCAAGAAGATCAAGCTGTTTCACCCCATCCATTCCGGTACGCCCACGAATATAGAACTCCGGTAACGCATTCGGGTTTGACCCCATCTCGTTATTCTTCACAACACGCAACGAAGGATCAAAAACCTGTAACACGTCAATCACGTTTCTCGGAGAAATCTTCAAAATATCCTCCTTTGTCACCGTCGTGGCTGCACCTGTAAAACTCTCTTTCCGAATATTAGCATATCCGGTCACAATCACCTCGTCTACGCCCACCGTTTCCGGCTGCATCACAATCCGCATCGGTTTCGGGGTCGGTAATCCCAACACTTTATGCACCTGTTTTTTCATTCCCAGAAAAGAAACCTCGATATAAATCTCGTCGTCCATAGGCACGACTAACCGGAACTTACCGTTCACATCGGTTGCTACTCCGGTTGTCGTTCCCTGTAACACGATTGTGGCCCCGATAATAGGCATCGAATCCCTTTCCAAGACTGTTCCCTCGATGACCACTTCTTGTATTGGCTTTCTCGCTTCTTGACGCTTTACCACGATAATCTGTTCTCCGGAAACCCGATACGTGTACTCCTTACCTTGGAATACCCGATCCAACACGTTTTCCACCGTCTCGTTCTTCACGCTGATCGTGATCTTCCCCATCTCCTTCTCCTGCGTGTCGTTATAGAAGAACTTGAAAGAAGTCTGTTTCTTTATCTCCTGAAACAACTCGGAGAGAGAAACATCTTTCAGCTCCAACGTCACCCGTTGTGGCTCCACCGGATCACCTTTCACTGAAAAGAATAAGAAACTTGTCCCAAAAATTGTCAATAAAACGACTCTACAGAGAAATTTTAATGACAAAGACAACGAATACTTGTTTTTTTTCATAATTTTGTCATGTTAAGTTTATTAATAAGTAAGGCTTAGCGCAAAGAGCATCGAATAGTGTTGGTCGCACGGATGCTCTTTTTTGTTACCTCTTCAGAATAATTCGATCCTTATCCATCATGTAAGTAATATTCAAATTTGTACACAGTGACTCGATTGCCATATGAATATCTTCCCGGTCGAACTCCCCGCTAAAAGATTGGGTAAATACAAGTCCGGTCTCGTTCACGATCGACACTCCATACCAGCGTTCCAGCTTCCAGACCACATCCCGGAAAGCCTCGTTATCAATCACCAGTATACCGTCCTTCCACATCACTTTCCTCGCGGCATCCACCTCGTTCACCTTGATAGTGCCACTCTTCGTGTTAAACGTGAATTGTTGATTAGGCTTGATAACAACAAAACGACTGCCAACACCGACGCGCACGCTTCCTTCCACCAACGTCGCGCTCACCTCATCCCGGTCCCCGTAGGTGTTCACCTCAAAACGGGTTCCCAACACTTCCGTGGTCAACTCCCTTGATGCCACCACGAACGGGCGGGTCGAATCCTTGGCCACTTCAAAATACACGTTTCCCCGGGCCTCGACTTCCCGAATATTTTTACCAAAATAAGCCGGGTAACGCAAAGCACTTTCCGAATTAATCCATACCTTGGTTCCATCAGACAGCTGCACTAGAAAACGCTCGCCTGCCGGAACAATAATTTGATTATAGCTCAATTCTTCTTCTTCGATTCCCATCGAATCTTTTAGCCTATACACGATTCCCCGATGATCCACTTTATTAATACTGACCCACTCTCCCGCCACCCCCGACAGGTTTAACGAATCACCAAGTATGATCTCTTTGTTATCAGCCAACTTCAAAATAACTTCCCGTCCCGAAGAAACGACATATTTTTCACCCGAAGAAACCTCCGGAACATCTTTCCGTAACCAGAAGACAGAAGACAGGATCATCAATAACACTGCCGCAACCGAACCTATCCTCCACATCAACGTCACACGCATTTTCGATTTCAGAGATTTTTCCATAAACAGACGGTAATCTCTTACCCCCGCCTCCAGCATTTCCGGGCTTGCGTGACTTCCCGCGGAAAAATTCCATATTTTCTTGAACTTCTCAAAATACACCCGATTTTCCTGCCCCTCCATCCATTTCGAGAAATATCGTATTTCTTCCGAACCTGCCCGGTTTTCCAGTATTCGGACCAGTAATTCTTCTATATTGATTTTTTTATCGTCCATCTTCTCGTGCTTTTATACACTAAAGACAGCCGAGGGAAACTTTACCCCCAATGAGAAAATGAAAAAAATAAAATAATTTGTAACAACCAGTCCAGTTCGTCTCGTAACTTACTCAATGCTATTGACATATGACGTTCAACCGTTTTTTCCGAAATATTCAGTTTTTCGGCAATTTCCCGGTTTTTCAACCCTTCAATCTTACTCAACACGAAAACTTCCCAACATTTCTCGGGTAAAGTTGCGATGGCCTCTTGAACAGCCAGCTCTATATCCGATTTCCACAAAGCCTCTTCCGCCTCGGGGGATTGTATCACTGTAGAGAAGTAGAAATCAGTCAATTGTTCCTGCTCGTACTTTTGGATATTTTTCTGATGAGCCAACGTATTCAAGCTGCCATGATAAACTGATTTAAAAAGATAAGCTTTAATAGAAAGAGAAATATTCAACGCATCCCGGTTTTCCCATATTTTATAGTACACCTGTTGCACCACGTCCCGGGCCGCCTCCATATCATTCAGCAAACGATCGGCATAATTCAGCAACGCGTCGAAGTACGTGGTGTATATATCTACAAATGCAGAGATTTCACCACGCCTCAATAACGTTAACATTTCCCTATCTTCCGAATAATCCACAACCATGTACATTCATTCTTTTATGCAAATATAAAAGATTAAATTAAACTTTTTATTAAAGGAATTAAAAATATATTCGTGCTGGGCGAACAGCAAGAAATGGTAACCTCCACGAAGTTACCATTTCTTATATACATTTATCTTCCCCTCCTTCTCAACTAGATAAATTTTCCCATTTTTTTGAAAAAATAATCTTTATTATTTAGCACAACTATTAATACACTGATTTACAAAACAATATATACAAAATCTACTCAAAAGCACATCATTCCCACAAATTCTATAAATATAAGGCATCAAGTGTAACAAAATGTTATAAAATTATGACCAAATTCTTATCATCATGTTACCCGCTCCCATTCCGCTCCCATTCCTCCCCTATTCCGCTCCTATCTATATAATAATATATTATACTTACATAGTAAATATTAACATGCTAATAAGTATATAATAATAATCTGATGACATGATAAACACGACCTGTGAACTTTATCAAAACAGTTCATACATTTATCTTTTTATGAACCTTCAATGTCAAAAATGACAATCCTCATACATGAGAAAAATAAATATCCACGCCCAAACAATAGGAAAATTTCACGTTGCCATATAAAACAACGAACCACCCCTTGCGGAGTGGTTCGTTATCTTTTCATTTACCCGAATAAATCAATACTCGTCCTCGTTAAAGAAAAAGTCATCTTTACTCGGATAGTCTGGCCAAATATCTTCAATACTTTCAAATATTTCTTCATCATCCTCGATATCCTGAAGATTTTCGATCACTTCCATAGGTGCCCCGGAACGAATGGCGTAGTCTATCAACTCATCTTTTGATGCTGGCCAAGGCGCATCTTCCAATTTAGAGGCAAGTTCTAGTGTCCAATACATAGTTATATCGTTTTTAATGTAATTTCTTATTTTTGCCGCGAATATATAGTTTATTTCTAATAATACAACTTCTTTTTTCTAATAAGAAGTTATTTAGACACATTAAATCTAATGTATCGCCATAAATAACGCAAAACGATCTAAATTGTTACACTAAAAACTATTCATCATCGGAGAAATGAATCAACACTTTTCGATACGTGTTGAATATCTTCGCTTTAGAAACAAAACCAATATATTTATGATCTTGAAGGACGGGGAGGTTCCACGCTTTCGAATCCTCGAATTTCTTCATAACAACCTCCATCGAGTCGTTGATGTCAATCACCACGGAAGGCGTTGTCATGAAATCCCGCACGTAGGTTTTCGAATACAATTCTTGATTAAACATCACTTTACGAATGTCATCCAGCAAGACAATCCCCAACAATTGCTGGTTGGAATTCAAAACAGGGAATAGATTCCGGCTCGATTTGGAAACCACCTTTACCAGATCACCTAATGTCGCCTCCACCTCGATCGTCTTAAAATCCGTTTCCACCACCTTGTTCAATTTCATCAAAGTCAACACGGCTTTATCCTTGTTATGAGTCAACAAGTCTCCCTGCATGGCTAAACGACGGGCATAAATAGAATAAGGTTCCATCCCTTGGCTAGTCAGGTAAGAAATAACCGAGGTCAGCATCAAAGGTAGAAATAAGGCATAACCTCCCGAAATCTCGGCAATCAAGAACATGGCTGTTAACGGGGCCTTCATGACACCGGACATCGTTCCCGCCATTCCCGCCAAGACGAAATGACTGGGTTCCACGATACGGATTCCGCTCATATTAATCAACATCGCCAACAAATACCCGGCAACACCACCCGTGAACAAACTCGGAGCAAAAACACCACCAACACCCCCACTACCATTGGTTAAGGCCGTGGCAATCACTTTTACGAATATCAACCCAACCACGAAAAGGATCATCATCCAGGCACTATCCCGAAAACCGAAGAAATAGGTATTATTCAATAACTTATCGGAATGTCCGGCCATCATGTCATCCAAAGCCGTGTACCCTTCACCGTATAGAGGAGGAAACACGAAAATAATGACACCTAACAAGGCTCCACCGATGGCTATTCTTTTCCACGTTTGCTTGATACGCTCCAGAAATTGTTCCACCCGGAGATTCATCCGAACGAAATACACGGACAACACTCCGGCAAAGATGCCCAGTACAACATAATACGGGAAATTAGCCATCACGAATTTATCCGTGATCTGGTAGGAAAACACGAAACCATCCCCCATGAGGAAGAACGTAACCACATACGAGGTAATAGCCGTGAACATCAACGGTACCAACGAGGCCATCGTCAGATCAAGCATCAACACCTCCATCGTGAATACAATCCCGGCAATCGGGGCTTTAAAGATCCCGGCAATGGCACCAGCCGCTCCACAACCAATCATCAAGGTCATCACCTTGTAGTTCATCCGAAACAAGCGTGCCAGATTCGAACCGATGGACGCCCCGGTCAACACGATGGTAGCCTCCGTCCCGACCGATCCACCAAAACCGATGGTCAGGGTACTGGCAATCATCGAGGTATAGTTGTTGTGCGGCTTGATCATACTGTTGCGACGGGAAATAGCATACAATACCTTTGTCACACCATGACTGATTCCCTCTTTCACGAAAAATTTTACAAATAATGTCGTCAGCAATATTCCGATAAAAGGGTATATAAAGAAGAGCAAGTTACCACTGTCCACCTGCATCCGTTCCGTGAAAAACATATGTGTAAAATGTACCATATTTTTCAGCACAACTCCCGCCAAGCCGGTAACGATACCGACCAGAATACTCAACATGACAATAAATTGCTTTTCCTTGATGTAACGGACCCGCCACACCAAAAATTTACCCAATAACCCCTTTTCGTTAATCGCCGCCATGATCTAAAAGTGTATCAAACTTATTTTTTCATTATACCTTTTATCGAACCATATTGCGGGTAGAAATCAATGGAAATACCTTCGTTGTTGATGACATCCAAAGGGAATTGCTTGATGAATCCGAGTTGTGGAATGACACTCCGAACAGTCATCACGGTCTCTTTTCCTTTCAGCAAGCACAAATCGGCAACAGCCGGTTCACGATAAGATAGAGACGGAACCGGACGGGAATTCCCAGCCTGTTGGGCATCTTTCTTCGGAACATAGATATTTTTCAATTCTACAATATAAGGGATAGCAGACACGTTGTTTTTTGCCGTGATCCCGTCGTTCGCAGAAAAACGGAACAAAACGATCGATTCATCGGCTTTTTCCGGAATAAAAGAGATGGTTTTAACCACTTCACGGGTTTCCCTTTTTCCCATGAACAAACTCATGTAATTTGCCTCAAGTTCATCCAGAGCTTTTAAAGCCTCTGCCGTGGCCGAACCTCCGGCCAATAATTCCAATCTTTTTTTACGAATATTGAATATCTCTGACGTGATCTCATCCACGTAATCTTTATTTTCTTTTAACACGTGACGTTCTATCGGGTCCCATACCCGGCGCATCTCTCCTTCAACTTCCATCTCCGTGAAATTGGAATCAAGTACTTCCTTCTGGGTAGAACGAATACCGAAATACACGTAATTAATACCTGTCCCCACGCTTTTCTCTTTTTCCTCGTAAACAATCTCTTCGTCACGAGTTCGGTTCGTGTTGCCACTTCCCACACCGGCTAAAAAGCCTTCAGGAGTTACATTCAACAAAATAGAGTTATATTCTCCGATAGCATTCACGGTATAAGAAGCTTTCGGATCAGGCAAGGCCCGCGGAATAAATTTGATATTCTTAATCGTCCACTCTTCGCCTTCACTCGTGATCTCCGGAGAAACACCTAACTGTTGTTCGGCATATTGCCGGAAAGGCCCCGGAATCAAACGACTACATTCCATCGTAATAACCACGTCGTAACTGATCTTTGGTAAAGTATAATCAACTGACACCTGCGTGGTCAACTCTCTCTTTTTCTGTCCCGAAACAGACAGGGATACTAATCCCACTAACCCGATTATAAAAAATAACTTTTTCATCTTTCTATCGCTGTTTAGCCATATTATATGTTTCCATCTTTTTCCACACCCAACCCAGTTTATCAGCAATGTCCCCGGCACGTGTTCCTCTCATTCCCTGCTCCTCTGCAGCCAGATCTCCAGCTAAACCGTGGGCATACACTCCAATCATAGTTGCATCTAATGGAGAATGACCACTTGCCAGTAAAGCGGCGATAACACCCGTCAACACGTCCCCCGCTCCTCCTTTAGCCATTCCCGGGTTACCTGTCATGTTAAAGTAACATTCACCCTCCGGGGTAGCTATTATTGTATGCGCACCTTTCAGCACGACATACACTTGGTGTAGACGTGCAAAGGTGCTTAATTTATTTAATCTATCAAAATCATTTACACTTTTTCCTGCTAATCTTTCAAATTCTTTCGAGTGAGGAGTCAGCACTGCTCCATCCGGAAGAAGTTCCAGTAATCTTGAATCCGCTGCCAACAAATTCAAGGCATCTGCATCCAACACGATCTTTCCTCGCCACACGGATAATAGTTGACGAATTCCTTCTGCCGTGACAGGTGAAGTCCCGATTCCCGAACCAATCCCGACCGCTTGGAAACGGGAAAGATTGTCTACACCGGAAAAACAAAATTCATTCCGATCCACTTCAACTAATGCCTCCGGCACGGAGAGATGGATCATTTCTTTCAACTTACGGGGAACATGCACGGAAAGCAGTCCCGTTCCGGACCGAATAGCCCCCTTGGCTGCTAACACGGCTGCCCCCATCATGGAATAAGAGCCTACTATTAATAAGGTATTACCCAAAGTCCCCTTGTGGGAAAACTTTGCCGGAATCAATAATCGGGATGTAACGACTTCTTCTGTCAGATAATAATAAGTAGCAGGATACTCCCGCAAGATAATCGGGTGTAAACGAATATCCAGCACTTCCCAATGTCCCACGTAAACTACATTTTCCGGGAACATAAAGGCTAACTTAGGAAATTGAAAAGTGAACGTGTAATCAGCCTTTATGATCGCCCCGTTATTTTCCCCGTTATCCTCTCCCATTAAACCGGAAGGCATATCTATTGCCACAACCGGATGGGACAAACCATTTATCCGACGAATTATATCTCCCAAAAATCCCGTTACCGGACGATTTAACCCGGCCCCGAAAATGGCATCCACCAGCACGCTATTTTCGTCCGGCTGCAAATTATCCGGATTTTTCACCTCAATATAACATCCTCCCATATTAATGAAACGTTCCCTGTTCACGGCACAATTCGGAGAGAGATGATCGTTTTCATGCAGACCGAAAACCTTGACATTCAATCCGTTTTGATATAACAATCTTGCCACGACATACCCGTCTCCCCCGTTATTTCCGGAACCGGCCAGAATGTTAAAAATATGACTATTGGGGAAAAAAATCAATAATTTTTCTGTAAAAACAGTAGCCGCCCTCTCCATCAAATCTAACGATGTTACCGGCTCATTCTCAATCGTATATTTATCCAATTTTTGTAAATCCGATGTCTTGAAAATTTTATTATTCTTCAACATGACGATAGGTTTCAAACGTTTTCAATGACTAAAGATAAAAAAATAATTTATATTTGCACACTATTAGCGTGAACGAAAAAATTTAATTATTTACCAATACAAATTAAAAACAAAAGTTATGTTCAAAAATCATCCTAAAGGGTTGCTCACTGCGGCTCTAAGTAATATGGGAGAACGTTTCGGCTATTACATCATGAATGCCGTGCTAGTGTTATTCCTATGTTCTAAATTTGGTTTGAGCGAAGCCGCCAGTGGTACCATTTATTCCTTTTTTTACGCCGGCATCTACATTTTAAGCCTTGTCGGAGGTCTTATTGCTGACCGCACGCAAAACTACAAAGGAACCATTAAGACGGGTCTTGTCGTTATGGCAATAGGGTATATTATCCTATCTGTTCCAATCCTTGCGACATCGCAAAATACAACTTGGTTATTAACTCTTACTTGTGTTGCTTTGTTCTTGATTGCATTCGGTAACGGTTTATTCAAAGGTAACTTGCAGGCAATTGTAGGTCAAATGTATGATAATTTTGAAGCCGAAGCTGCAAAACAAGGGCCGGAAGCTCTCAAAATCGCAAAAGACAAGCGAGATTCAGGTTTCCAGATTTTCTACGTATTTATCAACGTGGGTGGTCTAATCGCTCCGTTCATCGCTCCGGTTTTACGCCAATGGTGGTTAGGTGCAAACGGGTTGTCTTATAACGCACAACTTCCTGCTCTTTGTCACGAGTACATTAATAATGCAGCCAACATGGCTCCCGAGGCTCTTGCCAACTTACAACAACTTATGACTGCTGCCGGTGGAGCTATCACCGATATGACAGCTTCTTGTCTCCAATACCTGCAAATTTTCAATGAAGGTATTCACTACTCATTCATTGCCTCTGTTGCAGCCATGCTTATTTCTCTTGTAATTTTCTTTGTTTCACAAAAAACATTCCCGAACCCGGCAAAGAAAGCCGCAGCACAGAGTGTAACTTACACGGCAGAGGAAAAAGCTGCTATGGCTAAAGAGATTAAACAGAGAATGTATGCATTATTTGCTGTTTTGGGTATCGTTATCTTCTTCTGGTTCTCATTCCACCAGAACGGTATGTCCCTTTCATTCTTTGCACGTGACTTCGTAGACTCTTCTGCAGTTGCTCCTGAAGTATGGCAAGCAATCAACCCGTTCTTTGTTATTGTCCTTACTCCAATGATTATGGCCATTTTCGGATTCCTTGCAAGACGCGGTAAAGAGATTTCAACCCCAAGAAAGATTGCCATCGGTATGTTCATTGCAGGTTTGGCATTCTTGTTCCTTGCCGTTTTCTCAATCATGAAAGGTTATCCTTCCGCAGACGCGTTCAGAGGTCTTCCTATTGCAGAACAAATGGCAGCAAAAGCTCATTGGTGGGTTCTTATCGTTACTTACTTCTTCCTGACAGTTGCAGAGTTGTTCATCTCTCCTCTTGGATTATCGTTTGTATCAAAAGTTGCTCCAAAGAGTATGCTTGGCTTGTGTCAAGGTTTGTGGCTTGCTGCTACCGCTCTTGGTAACCTTCTACTTTGGATTGGTCCTCTCATGTACAACTCATGGCCGATCTGGCAATGCTGGTCAGTATTCTTGATCGTATGCCTTGTATCTATGGGAGTTATGCTTGGTATGGTGAAATGGCTTGAAAGAGTGACAAAATAACCTTATTTATCAACATATAAAAAAAGGGTTCAGAAATTCTGAACCCTTTTTTTATATTAAAATCAGCTCTTAGAAATTTATCTGAAGTCCCACTCCCAACACTTCCTTAAACTGTACCCGCGGCCCCGCAGTACCGTCTTTTTGGGCGATCTTTACATCATTGTCATATAACAGGTTAGTTGATAAAGTCGTTGAGAACCATTTATTAATGGCCATATTTAATTGAACCTCCCAGCGAACATCCACGTTCTGAGGATCTTCCAGATAATTGGAATACAATTCCAGACGAGAATAAACCTTCATGTTAGGCAAAAACTCGTAATTCACCTCTGCCTTCAAGTTTGCACCAAACTCGGATAACAGATGTTTTCCTTTATCCACACCGAAAGCCCCCTCATCTGACAAACGACTGTCAGCTACAATAGTTCCTCTCCAAGAGGCCGGAGTAAAAGTGGCCGTGAATATCTTATTCGGACTCCAAGTAACACCGGTACCAATCATCAAGTATCCCGGAGCCATAAACTTTGAAATAAAGTCAGAATCCTCGATATTGTAATCGTATCCTTTCGCAAACTGCGTGTTGAAGTTCAATAAAGCACTCCAGTAAAGTGTCTTGTAAATCTGATACCCGTAAGTGGAGGCGAAATATATCTTATCGTTTGTTTTCCGGGCACTCTTACCATCATTTTTCGTCAAACCGTATCCCAGTTCCAAACGATTTTGCCACAACTGGCGATCTCGTTTAAAATCGGCACTATATGTTATCTGGCTATCAAATGCCAAGGCAGACTCACCTCCGGCAGACCAACTACTCAAACTTACTTGCGTTAATTTTAACCCGAAGTAACCGGCTTTTGTCCACGCAGTATCTCTTACCGGTTGCGCATACAATTGTCCTAAACCCAATACAAATAGGGCAATAGCAAAGAATCTTTTCATCATACTCTCATTAAATTATTTAGGTTTAAATTTTAATATCTTTTGACTGATAAACGTAAAACAACAAAGATTTGTTATAAAAAAAGCAGGTTATTTTCTAACCTGCTTCAGAAGAAGTGCTTTTCTCACTTATATTTTAGCACATAACTCGGAAATCTTCACAATCACGCTCACGATTTTCTCCATAGAAGACACGGGTATATACTCATAACGTCCATGCCCGTTATGTGCCCCATTGGATAAGTTCGGCGTGGGCAATCCCATAAATGATAATCTTGACCCATTAGTACCACCGCGAATAGGAACAATCAAAGGTTTAATACCCAGTTCTGCCATGGCCTGTTTAGCTATTTCCACGATATATCTCACCGGTTCCAAACGTTCTTTCATATTTGCATACTGATCCTTCATTTCCAAAAGTACCGGTAAATCATACTTCTTTGAATATTCCCGAACTCCATTTTCAATCACGTCTTTTCTCCATTCAAAACGCTCCTTATCAAAATCACGGATCAATATCTCCAACAATGTCTCCTCTACTGTCCCCTTAATGGAATAAACATGGAAGAAACCTTCGTAGCCGGAAGTATATTCGGGTGCTTCTTTTTTAGGGAGACTAGCCATAAATTCATTAGCCACTTTGATTGAATTGACCATTTTATTCTTGGCATATCCCGGATGGAAATTACGTCCTTTGAAAGTCAAACGAGCCAATGCAGCATTGAAATTCTCGCACTCTAATTCTCCAATCTCACCACCATCCAAAGTATAGGCGAATTTAGCCCCGAATTTTTTCAAATCGAAATGATCTACTCCTTCACCGATTTCTTCATCAGGAGTGAAACAAACAGCAATCCGTCCATGTTTTATTTCCGGGTGTTGAATCAAATATTCCATGGCCGTCAGTATCTCGGCAATTCCCGCTTTATCATCCGCCCCCAAAAGCGTGTTACCGTCCGTAACAATCAAATCTGTTCCGACATAATTCATCAGCTCCGGGAAATCATCTGGTGACAGCGTGAATCCCTTTTCCTTGTTCAACAACACGTCATTTCCCTTGTAATTCTCTATAATCTGAGGTTTCACGTGTTTGCCCGTCATGTCCGGACTGGTATCCATGTGAGCGATAAAACCGATCGAAGGACACTCTCTATCTGCATTAGCAGGTACAAAACCCATAACATACCCGTAATCATCCACAGCAACATCCTGCATTCCTATTTTCTGCATCTCCTCGCAAAGAAGATAAGCGAACTGCAATTGTCCCGGAGTACTTGGAACTAAACCCGTCTCCCGATCCGATTCTGTATGAATCTTAGCATACCTGATAAAACGCTCAACTACTGGCAGCATAAAATAATTTTAGATTTATGATTTATGATTAAGTGATTTATAATCCCGTAACGTGAATCACGCAATCATAAATCACACAATCATCAATTAGTAGGCTCTCGCAATCAACACCCTCTTATGAGAAGGTTTACCTGTTACCATACATTTACCCTCTTCGTCGGGAGCATCGAATGGAATACAGCGGATGGTTGCTTTCGTCTCGTTCTTGATGAGTTCTTCCGTTTCCGGGGTCCCGTCCCAATGACACAGGAAGAATCCACCTTTCGTATCCAACAAGGTCTTGAACTCCTCGTAAGAATCCACTTTCGTGATCAATTTAGAACGACGTTCCAAAGCCAGTTTGTATATATTTTCCTGAATCTCTTCCAATAAAGTCTCGATATGCTGTTCCACACCTTCCAATGGCAATGTCTCCTTGGTCAAAGTATCACGACGAGCCACCTCGATCGTACCGTTTTCAAGATCACGCTCTCCCATAGCCAGACGTACAGGAACTCCCTTTAACTCGTAATCGGCAAATTTCCAACCCGGCTTTTGCGTGTCACGATCATCAAATTTCACGCTGATTCCCGCGGCTTTCAATTTATCCATCAGACCACTAACCGTTTGACGGATTTTTTCCAATCCTTCCAAACTTTTATAGATAGGCACGATAGCCACTTGAAGTGGAGCTAATTTCGGGGGTAAAACCAAACCGTTATCATCGGAATGTGACATGATCAGCGCTCCCATCAAACGGGTAGAAACTCCCCATGAAGTTGCCCATACATATTCCTGTTTTCCCTCTTTCGTGGCAAATTGTACATCAAAAGCCTTCGCAAAATTCTGACCTAAGAAATGAGAGGTTCCAGACTGAAGGGCTTTCCCGTCCTGCATCATCGCCTCGATAGTCAAGGTATCCAATGCCCCGGCAAAACGTTCCGTTTCACTCTTATGCCCCATAATCACCGGCATAGCCATCCATTTTTCGGCAAACTCAGCATATACACGAATCATTTTCTGAGCTTCCTCAACCGCTTCCTCTCTCGTCGCGTGAGCAGTGTGCCCTTCTTGCCATAAGAATTCAGCAGTACGCAGGAACATACGCGTACGCATCTCCCAACGCATCACGTTAGCCCATTGATTACAAAGAATTGGAAGATCACGATAAGACTGAATCCAATTTTTATAAGTATTCCAAATAATCGTTTCAGAAGTCGGACGAATGATGTATTCCTCTTCCAATTTGGCAGCAGGATCCACAACTACCCCACCTCCATTCGGATCATTTTTTAATCGATAATGAGTTACAACCGCACATTCTTTCGCGAAACCCTCCACGTGATCAGCTTCTTTTGAAAAGAATGATTTGGGAATTAACAACGGAAAATAAGCATTACTATGTCCTGTTTCCTTGAACATCTTGTCCAATTGCTGTTGCATTTTTTCCCATATGGCATAACCGTAAGGTTTAATCACCATACATCCTCTTACAGCTGAATTCTCGGCCAATCCGGCCTTTACGACCAGATCATTGTACCATTGCGAATAATTTTCTTCTCTTGAAGTTAAAAACTTAGCCATCTCATTATTTTTTGATAAAACAGCAGCAAATTTAAAACAAAAACTAGGAAATCCGATTATTATTTTCTATTTTTATAACATAGAATACAAAACAAGCCGCACACGTATATTTATAACAAAGAAGCAACGAATGAATGGTACGCATTTTGTTAGAAGTAAATAAACCAATCGTCAATGAATTTGTCATACAAGAAAGGAATTAATATTATTACTATGAAGATAGCATTATATTTTTCAGCATTAGCAATCCTATTAGGAGCTTGCTCTTCCTCGCAAAACTTTACGCGAGCGCAGGAAGATGATATCTACTATGTTCCCGGTAAACGTTCCCTCTTCGCTCAAGAAATTAAAGACAAGACCGGAGTGGACATTACCTCGAATACTTCTTCTAGTTCTCAAATCAGTAAAAACACGAACAATGATAAAGTTTATCCGAAGGAAATAGATAACAGTGTAAATCCAAAATCTCATTCCATCGGTATGGCTCGTTATGCAACTGAAAAACAGGTGCAAAAAGAAGAGGCCCGAACCGGACAAACTGTTAACCGGATTGCTGTTCCGGCAGACGACGGGTACTGGATCGGAGGCTTTAAAGGTAGTGAAAATGATTTGGAAGAATGTGTCCGGATCATGAATCGTTACCCGGAAGGTTTCGCCTATTTCGGAAACGGGTACGAAATTGCCCAGAATCTTTCGTTCAGCTCCGACTGGAACGTGTACACGATTGACGGTCGCTACTGGTGGTTCCCCAGCAGTTCGAACGTGGGACTATACTCTCAATTAATTTTCGGTAATTACCCAAAATACATTTGGACCGTAATTTGGAACGATCCTCGTTTTGATAGTTTCGCATGGAGTAACAACGTAAGTTCCGGTTGGAACCGCTGGGGATGGGGAGCTTCGTTCGGTTGGGGTAACTCTTGGGGATGGGATCCATACTGGAATAATTACTACGGTTATAACCCGTGGGGTTGGGGACATGGTTTCTACGATCCATGGGGATGGGATCCCTATTGGAATCACTACTACGGTTATTATCCACACTGGGGACACCGTCCGGGACATGGACATCACGGCCCGAACTGGGGTAACCATCGACCGGATTGGGGTGGTGCCAGCAAACCGACTGTAACTACTCGGTATGCACCTAAAAAACAATACACGACGAATAGAAACGCCCGTTCGTACAGTACCTATTCAAGAACTTCAAGAAGTTCCGCTATACAATCCAGATCAAGTAGCAGCCGTTACGAGTCTGGCTCAAACTACAATCCATCGCATAACAACTCCGGTTATTCATCAGGAAGTTATTCTAGAGGAAATAGCACGGGTTCATATGGAAGTAGTTCCACAACACGTTCTAATAGTGGTAGTAGCAGTAGTGGCGGACGTGTTGAACGTACAAGCACCGGACATAGAAAATAAATTTGTAGAATCAATATTTAGAATATGAAGATCGCATATATACTAACACTAATGCTCTTTTTCTCTCTTTTTGCCTCTGCACAAAATGAAGAAGATGCAATTAGATTCTCTCGAATCTCTCCTTTCGGAACAGCTAGATCAGCAGCAATGGGTGGTGCATTTGGTGCTTTAGGAGGTGATTTATCCACCCTAAGTACAAATCCGGGAGGAATTGGTGTATTTAGAAAATCAGAGGCTAGTTTCACATCCATGCTTGACTTTGCTCATGCAAAAACAGGAAAGTTTGACTATGAAAAAAATATGTATTTATTGGGAGATTTAGGTTTCGTTCTGTCATTTACACCCATGAGTGACAAATGGAAAAACATTAATATCGGATTCAATTATACTAATCTCAATAATTTCAACAGGAACATTTATCAAGGTAATTTTATATCGAAAGGTTCTTCTATGATTGATGTATGGAAAGCAGAGGCTGATGGAAAGCCTGTAAGCGATTTAAATCCATTTACCACAAGACTAGCTTATGATGCTTACCTTCTTAATTTACCAGAAGGAAGTACGAATAACATATATGATATTCCAATCAATAACACCCATTCTGTAGAAGAGTTAAAATACACGAAAGAAAGGGGGTATCAAGCTGAATATGCCATCTCTGCGGGAGCTAATTATGACGACAAATTTTATTTTGGTGCCACGTTAGGAATTCAGTCTCTTCATTTCAAATCTTATTCATATTACACTGAATGGGTTGTAGGAGATGAAATTGACAGCAAATTAAAGGGTTTCACTTTCGATCAAGATTTTACCACTAGTGGTACTGGAGTTAACTTTAAATTTGGAATGATTTATCGTCCTATACCAGCAATACGTATCGGGGCAGCTATCCACACTCCAACATATTATAATTTAGATGCTTATGCGATAAATTGGGTTTCATCAGAATTTGTAGAACTTCCGTTTGAAGGAGCTGATCCCGGAAATGATCTAACTTATGGAATGTATCAAGAAACCGATTATTCCTACAAATTAAAAACCCCATGGAGAGTAATAGGAAGTCTTGCAACAGTCCTCGGACAAAGAGCTATTATTAGTGCTGATTACGAATACATTGATTACACTTCGGCTAAATTTACAAATAGTGGCTCAGGTAACGAGTATGTCGCAACTAATGATGCCATAAAGACTATTTATAAAGGTACCCATAATTTCCGTGCCGGAGCAGAATATCGATTTAATAGCGTATTCTGTCTACGAGGTGGTTATGCTTATTCTGCCTCACCCTACACGAAAGGAGAAATGAATGAAAAGAATGACATTCAAACAATCACGGGGGGGTTAGGATTAAATTTTGGAGTATTCTACGCAGACCTTGCCTATCTTCACAAGAATTCCAAATTAAACGGTCTATTCTATTACTACGAAACCTCAAAAGGGGAAGTAATTGAATCACCCGAATTTCAAACGAAATTCAAAGATAACGAATTCAGGCTAACATTAGGAATTAGATTTTAATAAATAAGAAAGAGGTCTGTCTAACGATTTTGTTGTTAAACAGACCTCTACAAACATTAACATCACACACTATTTCTTCTTTCGCATTGGCTTTTGTGCCAGATTCTTAGGACGCATACTATATTCTTTTGCACCGAATTCCGGTTTCTCCATGATTGATTTCGGGAAAACCTTCTCCGCACCCGGAGTCAAACGAATCAAACGTTCCAATAAAGCGGCATACTCCTGATGAATATACGGATCTTGACGGTCGTCACTGTTATAAGCAATATATTGTAGATAAGAGACGCACCTGCCCAACCATTCTACCGGAGTCTCCGGGGACCAGTAACTACCACGCACAATAAAACGAAGTTGTTCTATAAAATCCTGCTGATTGATAGACGTATCAGCCATCGTGGCACGGATCAACGCATCGGTTTCATCATATTTTTTATCTCGAACCAAGGCATTAATTTGTACCAGATACTTGTTCAAGGATTTCCCCTTAAATTCCGGTAACCTATTTAATTCTTCCAAAGAAATATTACGAGTCTCCATATACAGCTTATTATCCACAACCTCTTTTCCCAAAGCTTTCACGAAAACATCATAATTTTTCACTAATTCTTGAAAATAAGGATTATCTGTACCTCTTATATTAGCTTTAAATATATCCCAGACATCCGAATCCGTTAATTTTGCCTCCTTTTTAATCAACATATCAAAAGCCTTCTGCACATTCTCTCGTTCATAAATCGAGGCATTATAATGAATATAATTCTTCAAGAACTCCCGGTCGTCACGCCCTTTAGCAAATTCTTCAATTAGATAACCGGAACGCAATTCCGGTACTAATGCACTTTTTCCCGTGGCAAGAAACTGCTCGGCCTCCTGACGAGATTTACTCTGATGTACCACATCACCGTTCTTGGGATCCACAAACACGTAGGTTGGGTAAGAATTCACGCCATAACGCTTGGCAAGCTCCACCCCTTCCCCATTCTCGGCATCAATTTTCATATTCACGAAATTCGTGTTATAAAAATCACCAATAAAGGGGAGAATGAATACATTCTCCGCCATATTTAAACAGGGACCACACCATTGGGTGTAAAAATCCACGAATATCAATTTATTCTCAGCTTTAGCCTTATCACACGCTTCTTTCCAAGTTCCATGATAAAACTGAATACCATAATCCAACTTCGTCTGTGCAAACGAATTGACAATCGAGACAACAAACAATATCAAAATCAATCGTTTCATACTCATACATTTTTAATATCCTGGGTTCTTTTCGCAAGCAGTATTTGCACTCGTCTCCGATGTAGGAATATTGTATATTTTCTTCCATTTTAATTGAGTCAAATAAGTTTCGGCTGCACTCTCACTTATTGCTTCTTGTTCTTCTAGATCCTCAGCAATAGAAGCATTCATTTCCAATAAACGGTCGAAACGTTGCACGGCAAACCATTCATGCCAATTCTCAAAAGCCATCTCAATCCACCACTCTTTGAAAATCTCATCCAGTAATTCTTCATGTGTAGATGGCGTAGTAATATCTGAACTTCCAGCTCGTTCACGTAACTCTTTCACCGGAGCCCAAGCATCAGCAATGGCTGCATTACTCCTTGCCAATGACTCAGCCTTGATTAAATACAACTCAGCAGTACGCAAAAAGATCACAGGAACGGCATCTCCGGAACGATACATTTTGCTTACCACATTCACGTTCTGGTTTTCTTCTTTGTAGGTGATATCCTTATTCGTGATAACCATATCTTTACGCGGATCACCTTCAATTATATTCATGTAAGATTCTGTTGCTCCCCAAAGCCCGGAATTAAAAGCTTGCTCTGGATAATAAGTTATGTAAGATAACTCGTCTGAACCAAAATCCCGACAGAAAATCACCTCAGTAGAAGTTTCCGTATTCGTAAAAACATTTGAAAAACTTGCATCAAGTGGGTTTACAGAAGTAATCGCTTCATCAGCCGCCGTTGCAGCTTCAGCATATTCGCCTTGATAAAATAAAACAACCGCTTTCAACGCTTTGGCCGCCTGTACAGAAGCCAAAGAAGAAGTCGTGTATTCCGGTGCCTGATTAATAGCTATCTCCAAATGCCCAAAAATCTCCTCATAACTTTCAGCCACAGTAGCACGTGCCTTCACGGCATTCGACACGGAAGGTAATTCGTCACGGATTAGTACTCCATATGTACTTGACATATCCCAGTATTCTCCAAACTGACGCAATACTCTAAAATAAGCCAAAGCAGAAAGGAAATGACACTCTCCGATAATTTCATCTTTCCGTCCTTCCTCAAAATCACTATCATTAATTCCTTCTAAAGCAGTCAAAAGATAATTAACATTTTTGATAATATTATAATCAGCATCCCACTCCCCGTCTCCAAAGGAACTATAAGAAAGTATTGGCAAGTTACGCTCTGAATAATAAATAGCATTACCGGAAGTAATAAAACTCCCCCGTAACATGGCTCCCGACATAAAACTACCACTCAACGTTGTGAACAAATATTCCAAACTCTTACTAGGTAAGTAAGAATACACTCCATTTAGAGCAAGTTCAGCCATTTCTGGGGTAGTGATCGCCCCTTCCAAATCTAACTCGTACATTGGATCTTGCTCAAGTACGTCAACCAGTTGACAATTAGCAAATCCTACAATTATAGCAAATACTATCAATATCTTTTTCATATTCATCAAAATTTAGAAGTTCAGTTTTACCCCAAAAGAGAATGTGCGTGAGGATGGATAACTCCATCCCTCGTAATTCGACCCGTAATTGGAACTAGCCGAACCGATCGTACTCGGGTCTAAACCGGGATATTTAGTAATCACGAAAAGGTTACTTGCGGTGAAATAGATTTCCCCTGATTTCAAGTATTTCCCGTTCCATAAACGTGGAATGTCGTAAGAGAGACGCAATTCCTGTAAACGGAGATTCGATGCATTATGCAATTGATGATCTGTCAACGATGCACTTGAATCACCAATATACATAGCTGGCAATTTGGCATCAGGATTATCTACACTCCAGCGATTGTACAAATTGTAATCAATCAAGCCACTCAATTGATTTGGAAGATTCTGCAATGTCTTATTAAATAACTTTTTACCCCCGATCTGAAAACCAAAATGCGTGTAAAGACTTAACCTTTTCCAGGTAAGTGTAGAAGTAAGTCCTCCCGTTAGATCGGCTTCCGGTGAACCTATCACAACTTGGTCATAATTGTCAATATATCCACTATTATCCACGTCACGAATCAATAGATGACCTGGAAGTAGCCCGGAACCATTGTAGGTTGATTTTCCCGCAGCAACCGCTTTCGCATTTAATTCGTCAATGGTTTCTTGATTTTGAATTATTCCATCGTATTCATAACCTAAGAAAACTCCCATAGCATATCCCTCCACGAGGACTTGATTTCCAGACCCCTGTACAGTTACATCCATTCCGGTTGCAATACCACCATCTTTCTCCAACTTAGTCACTTTATTTCGATTATGGGCCATATTTAATCCCAACTCCCAATTCCAATCTTTCTGTCCGCGCAACAAGTTCGCCCGAAGAGAAATTTCAATACCTCGGTTTCTCACCGCACCGATATTTCTCGGTATATCAGCAACAGCCAAACTTGAAGGAGGAGTATAAGTCCAAATCAAGTCATCAGTATTTTTCACGTAGTAAGCAATACTACCACTCAAGGCTGAACGAAATATAGAGAAATCAATTCCCAAGTCATATTGTACAGTGGTTTCCCACTTAATATCACGATTTCCCAATTGACTATGCACGATAGCAGGATTACCTAGATAGCTACTTGTAGAATAAAGATCTTTGTTTGCATAACTACCTCGATCAAAATTCTGTACTCCGGTTTTTCCCACACTAAACTTTATTTTCATATCGTCCAAGAACTTTAAATTCTTCATAAAACTCTCATCACTTATTCTCCAAGCGATAGCCCCAGATGGGAAAAAACCAAAACGATTATTAGAACCGAAAGAAGATGACCCATCGTAACGAGCCGTGAAAGTAAATAGATATTTATCCAGCAACCGATAATTAATACGAGCAAAAGAAGACTGCAAGCCATAAACAGTACCGCTACCATTCTTACTTTCAAATTCTGTCGCATTGGTAATTCCTGTCAATATCTCATCCATCGGGTAATTGCTCACGTACAAACCGAATCCCCGGTCTTTGGTACGCTCAAACGAGATACCAACCACAGCGTCCAATGCATGAATATCATTAATGTTTCCGGCATAAGACAAAGTATTATCAAATACCGTGGTAAACGAACGACTGGTACTTTCACCCCCGTATCCATTATTATCGGAAGTCAAAAAAGTTGGTGTATACGTCTCGGAAAAAGACATACTTTGATTCAAAGACAAGGAAGTTTTCAACTTTAGCCCTTTCCAAATATTCAACTCCAAAAAAGAAGTAGAAAGAATACTATAATTATCGCTATAACTCCGTTTCTCATTTTGTGCTACCGGATTATAAGAAGTCCCTTCCTTAAAATAAGAACCATCTTCTTCGTAAACGGGATAATCAGGCCGGAAACCGATTGCCGTGTAAAGGGAAGTTCCTGCAGAACTCACATCCGTATACCCTAAGGTTGTAGAAGTCCCGAATTTCAAAAAATCTGTGATATCATAATCTAGATTGATTCGACCAGTATAACGGGTAAAACTATCATGTTTAATCATACCTTGATAATCCATAACTCCCAAAGAAATATAGTAACTAGAGTGATCTCCTCCCCCGCGTACAGATAGATTTAAATCATGGCGATAAGAAGGTTGCTCCAACTCTTCAGCCCAATCCGTGTTACCATCTTTCAATTCATCACTTCCCTCAGCAAGTATTGAATTAGCCATTTCATTATCAGCATCAACTTTTAACGTTTGTTCGGCAACATAACGCACATACTCACGAAATTCATCCCCATTCAGAGCTGAAAAATTATTCACCCGAGAATCCACGCTAAAAGAGTAATTTACACTTAGACCCGGTTTTCCCCCTTTTCCTCGTTTCGTGGTTACGATAACCACACCATTAGCCCCCCTAGACCCATAAATAGCTGCTGCTGAAGCATCTTTCAAAACATCTATGGACTGAATGTCTGAAGGAGAAATTGCACTCATCACATCTGAAGATACGGGCATTCCATCCACCACGTATAACGGTTCATTATCACCACTCAACGAAGCTTCTCCACGAACCCGTACTCGGATTTTCTCATTCGGATTGGATGATGCCAGAGAAACAACAACCCCGGCTGCCGCATTCTGCAACATGGTCTCCACATTGGTTGCGGTTTTCTTACTTAATTGTTCCTCGTTCAAAGAGGCCACCTGTCCGGTCAAATCTCTTGTTGCAGTAACACCATATCCAACAACCACAACTTCGTCTACACCGACAGCCTCGTCCTCCATGACCACTTTCAGCGGGGCAGGATTCGACAAACCTTTCACTTTCACAAATTGTTTTTTCATTCCCACGAATGAAAATTCCAGTTCGATGCTCTCGGCACTCGGCACGGTCAATTTAAAATTACCGTCCAAATCCGTTGCTGTTCCCAAGGTTGTACCCTTCACCAAAACGGTTGCCCCGATAATTGCCATTGAATCTTTATCCACCACTTTCCCTTCAATGACAATTTCTTTCTTCTGCTCGCTTGGCACGGGCTGTGTCGGGATTGATTCACAAATCACAATAATGTCTCCCTCGAACTTGTAGGAAAGCCCCGTGTTCGCTAAAACCCGATTCAAAACACTTTCCACGGCCTCCTGTTTTGCCTTCACAGATACCTGTCCCAAATGTTGTGTCAGTTCCATGTTATACACGAAAGACAAAGCCGTCTGTTTTTGAATCTCTCCGAACAAGGTCCGGATAGACACATTCTTTAAATTCAAATTTACTCGTTCTTGCTGCGCACTTGTATTAGCAACAAGGGTGAACGAGAACACAAAAATAAATAGTGCAGTCAATTTCATAACTAACCATTTTTTTTGTCCTCCATGTCGCCAAAAAAAGGACATAATTGATTTTTTTTTCATAACTTTGAACATTATAAATTTTTACTTAGTGATAAGAAATGCGCCAACATGACTTATCAAGGTTATCAAAATACCCGGAAGGTCTCGAACACCTTCCGGTGTTTTTTATTTAGAAATACAAATCGTTCTATCTTTTATTGTAAAAGTGACGCCAACCGCACTTTTAATTGCTTTTAAAATATTATCAATCTGATCATAACGTTTCACGTGTCCCGTAAAATGCAAATTCTTTAATTGCTCGTTCGTGTAAAAAACATCCACGTCATACCACAAAGAAAGCGTGTTCATGATCTGCTCCATGGTTTGATTTTCAAACACGAAAAAGCCATCTTTCCAAGAAACATAAGGTTCAATATCTACCGTTTTCACGTTCACGGATGCATCCGTTCGCCTGTATTCTCCCAGTTGTGAAGGTTTCATCCGGTATTCCGGCCCTCCCTTTTCAGCGCTCAATCCAATCGATCCTTCCACCAACGCCGTCTGCACTCGCTCTTTATCATGCGTGTTCACGTTAAAAGATGTCCCGTACACCCGGATTTTGATCCCGTCTGCAATCACGTAAAAAGGACGCTTTTCATCTTTCTGCACTTCAAAAAAGGCCTCCCCCGTTAAATATACCTCTCTTTTCTCTTTATCAAACACCACCGGAAATTTCAATTGAGTGCCAGAATTCAATTGTACCATCGAACCATCTGCCAACGTGATTTGGTACTCCCCACCCCTCGGTGTTTGTAATACATTATATTGTAAATTCCTCTTCTCATTCCCATTTGCAGAATACACGATCCCGCGACCGGAATTCTTCGCATTCACCCCCTCACCCACGACTATATCACGGGTTGTATCATGTTGTAACACTACCGATTTCCCATCTGCCAAAATTAGGGTTGCCTTCGTTTCTCCCGGAAGAATATCCACGGTAGCAACCTCCACGGGTTGTTCGCGTTCATTATTTCTTAATAGCACGAAGATCGTCCCCAAAGGAAGTAATAACATCGCCGCATATTTCAACCACACTCCGATACTCTTTCTCTTTATTCCGGCTCGTTTTTCACAACGCTCGTAAGCTGCTTTATGGTCAATTTTTTTGTACATTCTATACTTGTATAAAATATCCTTTCCCTTACAAACCCGGTCAAACATGGCCCGGTTCTCCGGAACCGCATCCAACCATTTTTGCAGTTCCTGCATCTCTTCATCCGTAATCACCCCGGACAAATAAAGATGCATCATTTCAACCATTCTAAATTTACAATCATCCATTGCTTATCCTTTTTCTATAATTAGAACAACAACCTATTTCAAGAGAGGTACAAAAAATAAAAGAAATTTCATCCCAAAAGCGAGATTCTTTACGAACAATTCATTTTCAATAGATTACAAAACAAAAAAATCAGATTATTCCCAAAGACATCATCACGAAATACACCCGTCCCAAACGTTCCCGAATATATGACATGGCCCGTTTTTTCTGTGTTTTAACCGTTAATATGGATAAATTCAACAAAAGAGCGATCTCCTCGTTTCCCTTTCCCTCCAAGTGCAATAGAAAAATATTTCTACATTTATCCGGAAGTTCATCTATCGTCTTGAATAGCAAGCGATACAACTCTTCCTCCATCATTTTCAAATCAATATCATCCCCTTCATCCTCAAGATTCAACGAGGCAAGATATTTCTCCTCCACGTTCTTGTGTTTCAAATGATTCAAACCGGCATTCTTCACCGAATTATAGAGGAAACTACGAAAAGCATTGTAAGTCGGATATTGGGCATCCCGTTCCCAAACGGCAATAAACACCTCCTGCACAATATCCTCCGCCACGTCCTGTTGCTCGACAAACCCCATCGCAAAAAGAACCAGCGAATTATAAAACTCGCTGAATAATTCACGAAAAGCTTCCGGCTGCTTCGCATTTATCCGTTGTAAGAACTGTTCTTCCCTCTTTGGCATCAATACAATTTTCAATCCAATTACAAAATTAGAAATTCAAATGAACAAACCTATGAATCATAAAAAATAAAATTATCCTCTATCATAAAATGATCGGGCAAAAAAAGGACCGATTCCTATACTATATAGAAACCAGTCCTTCAACTATGTAAACTACGAAGATCTTATTAACGTCTAAACCCGTTCTTTTTGTAATCCTTGGAATTTCATCTCGATCATTCCCCGCCAATAATGGAAACCTCCACACAAAATCTTACACATCAGCACGCATTCCGTTGTCTGTTTCCGGATCAATTGTAACGAAGAAGTGTATAAAAGTCGATCCAAGTTGTTAACACGTATCCGGATAATCCTTTGTTCAGACATCCCGGTGGTACACGTCAACCAATCCACATCGAACATCCCCAGAAGAGAATAACAATAAAAGGCAGAATGCTCGTAAGCATACCAATTCCCATCCTCTTGATAAAGAAAAATATATTCTTCATTCCGTTTTTCCTTTTGCAATATCTCTTCCAGTTCCATACACATCTGAATTTTATTGAACAATGATTATTTTACACGCTTTTGTCTTACCGCCAACAACCGAACTCATCTGCACCATCCCGCTCCTGTTACTTCCAAAGCCGATATGCAGGTAAGCATGAGTATAATAATTACTATTAAGCTCCGATAAAAAACCGTCTACACCCGGGAAGGCTGCAGGCAAGCTGGCGGTAGGATGCAAGGCCAACCAGGTAGTAGACAATGGCTTCATAATCTGTATGGTCCAGTTATGATTTGTTGTATTTACTAAATCCAGAACATACGAATCCCCATCCTTTTGAGTGGAGATTTCCGGGTTCCAACTGACCTCAACAGACTGGGACAAGTTATCACAGGTAATTGTCAAAGTTGTGGATACAAGAGTAGACGTTCCCACGAAGTTTCCGACAATCTTGTATTTGTTACTTCCCAACGGTTGGACTTGCAAACCGGTAAGCCAAGTTGTTCCTCCCGTCACCACGGGCGTGACACCTCGGCTCGAATATACCGTGCAAATTTCAATACCGTTAGCAACAGAGGTCGTTTGGTTTTTACCGTACAGGTTAAACACGTTATTGGACATTGTCATCCGATGTTGGGCGTCAGCCACGATGCAAGGGAAATCAGCGTCTTCATCCGTCAATTCCACCTTCAAGGCATTTGACGGGGCAAAATTGATCGCATCCGTCACGTTGGTATATCCCGGACCGTTCACGCTAACCACCGTGATGATATAACGATGATTCCGCACGACATTCAAGGGAGTACCTACATTATCTACCATCACCACTTTATAATACCCCTCTTTCCCTTTATACTTGGCTTTAATGATCACGCCCATGTAATCGTTTGTCGTACAATTCCGCTCGTAAATATACAAGGAAGGAGTTTCCCCGTCCGACCATCCGTTGGCGTAATTCAAAGTACTACCGGAAAGAGGACGCCCTGTCACGGGGGTGATAGTCATCAAATAATTCGTGGGAGTCAGGTAACCGCAATCGGAGCCTTTATTCACCGTTATACTTTGAACGGTGAAATCATTCAACCCGTTTGCGGCGCTGGCCGCACCTTTCTTTACCTGCACGCAAGCCACGGCACGTAACAACTTCACGTTATCCGCCTTCGTCACGATATTAATTCCCGTCGGTAGTTCAACACGTCCCCACATGATCAAAGGCATCACGTTATCCACCAGAGTTCCCGCAAACGTCGAGGTCTTTAGCGCAAGCATGGCCGCACTTTCCGTCATTGTGGGGGTAATGTCCCCGAAATTCAGCCGGTCAGTCACCCCGTCAGGAGTCCGCCCATTAGGCACTAGATGGATAACACGTCGTTTCGAAGTAGCATCCAAACGTATCGAGAAAGAAATTTCCGTCCCGCTGGGTGTCAACTCCCCGCCATCCACCTTCACCCGCTCCATGAACTTCCCATCCTCGTCGAACACCAGCACGTCCACGTTCCGGATCTCGCTGTCCGTGTAGGAACGAGCAAGCGACTGTACGTTTTCCGGCTCTGGCAGAGTCACAGTAAGAGCTACATTCACTTGACGAGGTGTCTGTATAGGATGACTATCATCACTGGCACAAGAGGCGAATAATATGCATATTAAATATGGTATTATTTTGAGATATGATTTCATAGTATTATTCCATTAATTTAATTACAACATTTATTCAGCATAAATGGCTTTCCCATTTTCACCACGTCCAATCATTTCAGGTTCTACAATCACCTCTTCACTTGAAGTTTCAACCACATTCGTATTCATTCTCCTAGTAGTCGTCAATTTCGTGTTAGGAACATGCACAGAAACCGAAGCCGAATGTTTCACCCTATCATAAGTAATTGTAGCTATATGCCCATAGGAAGTTGTGTAAGTTTTAGCTTTACTTTGCCCATAACTTGCAACGGTTATAGCATAACCTTCTGAATACAGGAGAGTACCTCCCCTATTATAAAAATTAAACTTATTATTATCTCCAGATGCATTCGTACCCCTTTCCATCGTACCATTCTCATATGCGTACATATGAAAATTCATAGCCGTATTGGATGGTTTACTTGAAGTATACCAAATAGCATAAACCTCCAATTTTATTTTACGAGGAGAATTAGCATCCCCTTCAAATAATGGAGCATTGAAAAATGTTGTTTCTCCTTGTCCCCTCGTGGCATCTCCCCCCCATTCCAAGAGAGTTCCTCCATTATAAGCAAAAGACTCTCTTCCATTATTATCACCTCCACCTGGTCCTGTGACCCCTTTTCCGGGATTATTAGCTTGCATACCAAATCCAACAGGTATTTTATCATATAGACTATTATCATTACCTACATTTGTAAGATGATTTCCGGTAAACTCCACGGCAATATCAACATCCGTAGAACCACTCCAAGTGAACTTCACAACAAAGTAATGGAAAGGCGGTATCGTCACGATTATATCTTGATAAACATTAGCCGTTACTACATAATCCGGACACGAAGCATGTCTGAATGTCATGGTTCCCGAACGAGGTTCATCGTCATCCTCTGGGTTAGCATTTCCCGTGTTACGATCCGTCGTGAATGATAGTATTTGCCCGATCGGATCCCAAGAAATATCATGAATCCAAGCTTGTTGAGGATTAAAATTCTCGATCATCTTTGTTCCACCATATACAATCACATCTTGCGAGTTCGTCACGGCTTGCGTTGCTGTTCCTTGTGGGGCAACAGCGTCAATCGTGTTATCATTATCCACGTAGATATAACAATTCACCAATCGAATCGTATCTGTATCCAACGTCATAACATTCTTCACGATGACAAGCGTATCGCCATAAACAAGGTGTCCCTCGTCCAAAGTTTTGTTATAAGCAACAGAAGAACGGGTGAAGTTAACGTTACTTATCCCGGCATTTCCACTCTGCACGTTTGCGGTAGCCTTTCTGGGATTCGTGGTCAGGAATTTCCAGTTACCGCCGGTACTCGTGATCTCGACTTGTTTGCTCGTGTGAAGATTCGGGCAGAAAACCAATCGTTTGTTATTCACTGTAATCGTTCCCTCGTCCGGTCTTTGCGTCACAGGAATCTTTTTCGTCACGTTATTCGCCTTGACCGTGATATAAGAACTACGAGGCTGCCCATCCACGTAAGTATCCACGTTAGCCGTGATCTCAACCCCGTTATCCGCAATCTTCCGGACGGAAGTAATCCAACCTCCTGCCGGGTAATCCACCGTGAAATCCGGGGCATTCGTGTTCACGTAAAGCGTATCTTTATGCGATAGTCCCACGGACGCCTTGTCCGTGTAAAGCTGGGTTTGGGACAAGTCGGCATTCAATTCTACATCCTCCCAACCCAAAACATCAGCCGTCACATCCAACTTTCCACCTACCAGAAGACGCACGAGTAATATTCCGTTTACACGGGGAACCCGCGGGATGACCACATCTGTTTTTTGAAAGCGACTTCCACCCTCACAAGCCAAGTCGACACTCACCTTCATGTGGCTCTCCGTCGTGTCCTTCGGGTTAGCATTCAAGTAATCGTTCCCTTTATGGGCCGGGATAATGAAGTACAACGTGTCACTACGCTGGTGTCCCGGTAACGAGGTGCTATCCTTGACCCGGAAAATCCCGGTCATCGGCACCGTGCTTACCCTAGGATTCTTTGCCGTCGGGAATAACCCGCCTTCCCAGTTCAGGGTAGTCGGGACATCTTTTAATTCAAAATTATGCGTCCCGTTCACATCCAATCCGCCCGCATCCGCAATAACCACCTTCACCAAGGCCACATTCCGTGACAAGATCGTCGTTCCCGCAACCGAATTATCCTGCCCGCCAACAACCAATTGTCCGTCAATGCTGGCCGTACGTAATTCCGGCATGGAAGGCAATGTTCCTCCCACCGGTTGTGTTTCCCACATCTTCGAATCCTCGCGAGCGACACTGCGCACGGGTTGTATCAATCCACTGCTAAAATCAGTATTGGCAGTCACCAAAGCTATATTCCACGTCCCGGCAGCAACAGTCATCGAAAGTTGATCCGGGCCGTAAGTTACCTCTTGAACCTTATGGTTGAACTTTCCGGCATCACTTCCCTGTCCATCAAAAAGATAGACCAACGTGTTACTGACAATATCCCCTCCCGCTCTCGTCATGTTGAAAGTCAGTAGAGGATCTCCACTCGCTTGCCCGGACAGGGAATCCCTGTCGTCCGAGCAAGCTGATAGGAGAATAGTCAATAACCCCGCTAACAATATGTTTATATATTTTCCTGCCATAATTCTCTTTTTTCATTCACTACCTCCCCGAAGGGAGTAGAATCTGTTTATTTACGGATCGTGAACTCGGCCGAGGATTCCGCATCCGAAACACTGATCGGTTGCGCACCCGTGGGTTGAGTTACAGACTTGATCTTCAACTTCACTTGTTTTTCCGCTGCATCCGTACTATATAGCACCACACCATACACGTTCGCGGAACTATGATTCCCGTCACCACTGATGCGGAGATCATGCATATTCGTGAATACAAAGTCTTTACCTTCTTTAGCCGAAGCATCAGGAACCGCCACACAATTCACGATAACATCACTTCCGGTAGCATTCGTAAGCAAAGCCCCGTCAGAAGCCCGCACCAAAGACACCGTGAAGAATCCCGATACAACATTATTGTTCAATCTGTGATCGCCAAGGGAAGCAATCATTAAACGTGCCGGTTGATCGACAACCACCCCGCTACAACTCAACAACTCCCCTTCAAAAGCCACGTTCGAACCACTCAGGCAATGTACCTTGTTAAAGTTAATCACGACCGTCTTGGGTAATTCATAACGGGTATCCTCCAACGTTTTCACAGAGAACGATGATTTCTGTGATCCATTGGCAAACATCACTCTCGGGGTTAATCCCATATCAAAGTCAAGAGCATCGGCTGTTCCTTCCCCGTAGATACCATCCACGATGATATTGGCTCCCGTCGAGTTCGTCAAAGGAGTTCCATCCGGTTTGAATAATCCAAGTTCGTATAAAATATCTTTTGTTCCCTCTTCTCCCTGTTCCGTACGAACCATCTTAACAACAGCCTGTTGATCCTCGATCACCGCCTTACCCACGGGTTTCACCAGATAACTTTGCTGTGCATCCGAAAGTACGAGTTCAAACTCTTTCATCCCCTCGATCAAATTATTCGCTTTCACGGACACCTCTATATCCTGTTTTACCAGATAACGGTCAGCCGTTCCCCGAGATGGGGTAAACGAAAGCTTTCCTTTCACCGGTGTAAAATTATTCGCGATATTAGCCGTTTTCTCTTGGGTAGCATATCCCACGCTTACCGGAATTGGTGCGCCTTCTTTCGTCGTGGCATACCCGGTCAGAGTCACGGTAAAAATAGCCGTGGCTATTCCGTTCACCGGTTTCGTGATCTTCACGTCCGAAACATAAAGACCATGTCCCAGTTTCACGAGACGACCTCCCGCTCCTAGGAAAAGTAACTCCCCGGATGAAGCGGTATATGCCTGACGATAAGCCGTCGGTTTATTATCCGTCACGTAACGGTCAAACTCCTTTTCACCCGTGGACGAAAACATACAAACCCGTCCTTCAGAAGAAGATAACAATAAAATCTCCCCGCTGTTAGTCACTTTCATTTTGTCAAAATTACCATCCAGTGAACGCTCGAACTCCACTTTCCCGGTCGGGTGAATACGTATAAACGTACCTCTACGTCCGCCCATATCGTATGTCGTCACCACGGACTCCCCGGTTGCCGGGTTCATCCCAATTCCCCGTACATTCCCCTTGGACGTACCCGAATATAAGGCTGTTCCGTCATTACGCAACAAAGCGTAATATCCTTGACTTCCACTACCTCCAACCAAAATGTTACCATTACGAGCCACCTGAAGATGATCTAGCATAGCGGCCCCTTGGTTGGCGGGAATCATATTCTTCGCAAACACGATGTCCCCCTCCGGACGAATCTTGTAAATAATCCCCCCGTCTGTCGGCGAATTACCGATCACCAGTACCGAACCGTCATTAATATTGGCATTCAACCCGGTCACGACAAATTGTTTTGCCGGGATCGCCGTCATGTAATAAGGTTTTCCCTTATCATCCAGACGAACCACGAGAGCCTGCTCCTTATCCTTTCCGGCAGAGAACGCCGCACAAATGTATTCAATCGAATTTCCCATCACCGCGAACTGGTCGCAATAACCACCCCCGGCATTTTTATACTGGTAAACCACGCTACCCGTCGGGTCCAGTTTCAATAGGATTCCCTGACGACCGTCCGCTCCTTTCGGCTCCGAACCGGACACCACGAACGCCCCGCTCCGCAACAACATCCCTTTCAGGAAATTACTGCCCTGATCCCCGGCATAAATATCGGTAACGATACGTCCGTTGCGTTCAACCACAGCGATACGCCCGCACAACGTGATTCTATCTTTTTTACCTTTAACATTCGGCATCGTAGACTGTCCTACCACCAAAACCCGGTTGTTATCCAACTCCGCTATCTCGTTCACGGCGGTAAAACCCGTCAAAGGAAGTGAAAAGACCACGTCTCCTTCCCGTTCCACCCATGTCAGGTTATATTTCTGACCTTCTTTACCTACTAAAGCTACTTCATCACCGGGCAGCGGACAAACCAGTTGAATCTGATTTTTATCACCATACACCTTATCGAACACCACCGGCATGTATTGAGCTTTCACCTGCAAACAAGTGACAACGCTCAACAGGAACAATATCCACACTCCATGAATTCTTGTCTTCTTCATATTATCGTTTACTTTTTAATTCTACCTCTTATGATATATCTCAACACGTCTTGCCCGACGATTCACTTGGATCCAGTCAATATTTCCCTCCGACTGAGTTCCCATTTCTTCCTTCATCTCTTCTGGAGAAAGTTTCACCTTGCCGTGAGCCTTTATATTGAATTGTATATTTACACCATGATCCCGTAAAAACTCGGCCACGCTCTTTGCTCTTCGAGCCGACAGGGCATAGTTGTAATTATCACTACCCATCTCGTCCGCGAAACCGTCAAATCTCAACTCGGTGAAATAGTAGGTACCCATTTCATTGATAAACTGCTCTAGGCATTGAGTGGATTCTCGGGTCAATTTGTCCGAATCGAAATCAAAATAAAGAGTCATTAGCAAACCTTCCGGTGCATATCGTTTTAGTGAAATAGTTTCCTTGGTAACCGCTTCCGTGGCCCCGTTCAGTAACAAAGCCCCGCCCAAAATCGCGTTTTCCTCGCTCATCCCGAAATGAGGGTCTCCTTGTTGGGTCCCCAAATCTTCATCGGTTTGCAGATAATAAATATCATCCCGGGACTCCATTTCCCGATCCGAAACGAAATAAGCGGTTCGCAAATCCAGCGGACACATAAAATAGTCGTTGAAAACCGAATTCACCGGATAAGGGAAATGACGCACGCTGCCCGGAACTACTCCCTCGTGATCGTAGTTGGCATTGAACAGATCATACCCACCGAAACCCGGTAACCCGTTAGATGAAAAAATAAGACGTCCCTCGTAAAGCAAGGGAAAAATCTCGTTCCCTTCCGTGTTGACATCCGCCCCCAAATTCATCGGGGTTCCCCACTCTTGCGTCTCCTCGTCCCAATGAACGACGTACAAGTCAAATCCACCGAATCCTCCCGGCATATCAGAAGTGAACAACAATGATTTTCCGTCATTAAACAAGTAAGGATGAGCATACGAATTTTCTGGGTCTTGCGGGAAAACCGGAATGTACTTTCCAAAACGTTTACTCTGGTTCTTGATCACCGAATAATACAATTTAGTCCGGAAAGGACGATGCTTTTTGTCCACCATCTCCACCGATACATTCTTTTTATCGTACTCGATCACCGTGGTCACCATCAACTGCATATCCGGTGAAAACGTCACCGGTCCATTCTGCAAATCCACCGGAATCCTCCGGAAATAATCGGAATATCTCGGTGATTTCTGTGACATCACTTTCTCCCCGGCCTCCTTCAACTCGTAATAGTGAGTACGATGGAAAAACAACTTCCCGGGATCGTTAAACTTACTGTAACTGATGGCATAGAAAGGTTGTTCCCCGTAATTCCCGATCCAGAACTCGGCATTCGGCGTGTTCAAAGCCAATCGTTTGGCCGTGAACCCGGGAAATTCCTGCACGGAATGACGCATGGCAAGAGCCTCCAGTGTATTTTGGTAGCGTTGGTACCTGCTATACTGATCTTTATAGGCATTATCCAAGCAAATCGCCTCGGCTTTCCGTGTCTGACCTTGGAAACGCAACGCATCAATGTAATCACACACGTCATCCACGAGGAACAAATCCCGTTCCAGCTCCATCGCCTTCTCGTAATGCCCGATAGCCCAACTATAATCCCGTACCATGAAATACAAGCGTGCGATCTTCAGGTGAAGAGCGGCTTGATTTTGCAGATTCTCTTCTTTTTTAAGAGCCGTTTCATACTGCGCCATCGCTTTATTAAACTTCTGTCTAACAAAATTACGGTCAGCCCGTCTCTCCACCCGTCCCAGCTTTCGTTCATGCGCCTCGACTGGAATTGCCCCGTCCATCAAGAAAAGGAACACGGCAACCGACAAGAGAATGTGTATCTTCTTTTTTCTCATTTTCAGCAACATTTTATCTGTAATACTAGCGGAATATATTGTATGTAAGACTCACTCCGAACTTCGTCGGACCAATCCATTGTTTGGTCTTCTTGAGTTCCAACGGGAACTTCACGTATTCTCCTCCTAGTTTATATTTATCATACTGGAAATGAGCATACCCCACACCGAGATTCAAATCCAGTCCCAAACGGGAATTAAAAGCAAACTTGTACCCGAAAGTAATACCTCCCGATACCCCCCATCCTTTCCGGCGATGGCTCCGAAGCGGGTCATTATGCTTCAATAACCCGATATTAAAATTGCCATACATGGCGTAAGGACCGATATAAAATCCATCCCATGAATCATTCGTGTAAAAATTTTGCGGGTTCCAATAATACCGCAACTCCGCGGCTCCCATTAACACGCGGAAAACCTCCTCGTTCTTTTTAAACATGTACGGTAACCATGCCCCCTCGGCATTCACTGTAAGTTGTCGCGTTAACGTGTATTCAAAACCGATATTAGGTGAACCGGTCAACCATAAAGGTATATTTACCTTGACACTTTGCGCCCGCACCCCACCAAACAAGCAAAGTAAAACGGAAACAAGTAAAATATATCGTACAACTGGTTTCATAGTATTCTCTTTATTCATGAATATTGCATCATTCCATGTTTGTATTACCACTCTCTATATCTTCATTCCATCCCACGATCGCAACTTTAATCACGGTGTAAGAATCGATTTCGATAATGATTCGTTGACCATGTAATAACCTGAGTGGCAACCCGGTCAGTTTATCTTTCACTTCCACCGGTAAATGATTGACAGCAATACCGTCACTATCAAGGAATGTATAATTCAGTCTCATAAATTCGCCTTCTACAGACGGTAAATAACGATGATCCACCTCTAAGTAATCAGCAGTCGTCTGTGCCGGTAACTCTCCGAAATGAAACATGTGGTCATCCGAGGTCTGCCGACCGGCTATCGTATCATGTTTCAAATACTGCACGGTGGATGCCCCTTCTGTCAACAATTGCACGTTTGCTATGCGAGACACATCACCCGGAAAATTTTTAAAACGCACGGTTACACGTCCCGTGTAATGTTCCAACTCGACCGTGTCAGTACGCAAAATTCCCGGATGATCAATCACAGGTACAAACTTCTGGAACAACACGTCCGAAGGATGCACGTAATGATTCTCCCCGGAATCGCTGTTATTCAACATAAAAGCAGAGGTTTCCAGTTGTTGTTCATCCACAAATGAAAGACTATCCGTGTTGGTATAACAATAGACTTTATATTCACCGGGGGGTAATCTAAAACTAAACAACCCTGCTCTCATACGGGGATCTTTCCACGGGGCAGCCTCGTAACGCGCTCCCACCAACACTCCGGTCTCGTCATAAACCAGTACACGACAGTCACTAACCTTATTATCCACCACTTCGGGTACGTAAACTTGGTAATTGGTTTCATCTTTAAAATAATCATAGGTACATGACGCGAGCAGGATAATCACACCCGTAAATACTATGAGAAGTCTGTTCTTTCCCATATTTAATATTTTTGTTGATTTTACACTGATTTCAGATTCCCCGGGAGCAGAGGATCCCGCTCCCAGGCAATCATCTTGAGTGTATAAAAAGGAATTCTTTTACAGTGTAAGTGCTGATTCCACGATATTACTACTCCAAGCCTCCGGCGTACCGACACTGATTGTCAAACCACCTTCTTCTCTAGGCTTGGTCGGTACGTCCGTGGTACCTCCTGAACGCAAGGTCAGATTCACTTCGCGAATCGTGTTCGGCGTGAAATTCTCCTTGATCAAACCGGACCAGTAAACCGGACCGTCAGCGGCCATTTCATCCCCGTTTGCCAAAATATGACCCGTTGCTCCACGTCCGGAAACAACGATAAAGTACTGCCGATCGGTAGATGCTTCCGCTGTTGATGCACCATTAACAGCACGTCCTCCATTATTCGGCCACACGATAATATCTCTCCACATGGTGAAATTACCACCCAAAATAACCTTCGGATCATATCCTGAAGTAGGATTAGCCGTGTTGAAAATAGTACCGTCCTTCACGGCCAATATATTGGCATCGGTTGACGTTGAACTCACACCACCTGCGTTTGCAGCCCCAACTTTCATGTTGTCGGGTAAACGATAGATCATGATAGACGCGTCTTTCGTGAAATCAACCGTGTTCAAATTATCCGTCTCGCTATCCTTCACGTTCAAACGAACACGCAACATGGCAACTTCGCGCTTCAGAGCAATGGCCGGTACTGTAGTAGTAATTCCGGTTGTAACATCAAAACTCGCTGATGCTCCCATGAAAATTTCTGACGGCTCGGTATAAGCAGTATTACCCGCGGTGGTCAATTTAGACGAACAGAATGTCGGGAAGTCTCCCGCTTTATGCTCTATCACCAAATTCGGGAGAGTCTTCTGACGCACATTCCACATGGTCCATTCCGTTGGAGTTGTACCTCCATCTAAATAAGTGGTAATTGCATCGGAAGAACTTTTCACGTTCGCAACAGCAACTAACGTGTAACCGGTACCTACCGGTACGTCCGTGTACGTGAAAGTAGTCAATGCACTTGTCGGGTTCACGATGGTTGAATAAACCACTTGACCGGACGTGTTGTACAATAAGAATTGTAATTGTTTGATATTTGACCATGAAGTTTCTGGAATTGCCGTGGATTGCGGAGCTCTACCTTCCATTCCGGTTTTGTCAAAAGTAACTTGAAACGTTAAACCGGCTTTTTCTGGATCCGGATAATCCGAACCACCACTCTTTGAACAAGCACACACTACTACCATTGCAAGCAATGACCATAATAAACTAAATCTTTTTTTCATAACCCATTCTTTAAAATTACCTAACATTTGAAATCTGACAGAATGTCATCAAAAATTTTTACTACACACTATTTAAATTTACCGTTACTTTGTAGGTAACGGTAAAACATAAAATTTCAAATAAAAAGGGGTCTTTCGGCGGGTTATTATTTATATAATGAATTTTTGTAGTCCGAGGAAGGCGATCTAAACTCCGCCCATCTTTCAGAAAATCGAGGTGGGTAATAGTTTTTTTGTCTCCAAAAAAACTATCACGCAAAAAAAATTGAATTATTTTACCATCTATTGAAAAATAATCGTCGCATTATTTGAAATAATAAAAATATATATATAAATTTGCACTCATTAAAAGATTCCGTTACCTACAAAGTAACGGATTTTTTTCTGACTAATTGTCAGACATTTACCTTCTTGATATCACATAATTCCTATATTATTCTCAACACAACACCTTCTTTGATAAAACAAAGGCCACAAGTGCATTATTCAATTGGTTTACCTCATCTTCCCGGTAACGCTGGAAATAAGTCTCGGTCACCTTTACCGATGAATGCCCCATCGCGTCACAGATCAGGCTGGAATTATAATTTTGTCGCAACGCCGTGGTTGCCCAAGTATGACGTGCCACGTAAGTACTCAATTGCTCTCTGATCTTCAAGAAATATCCCACCTGCCGCAACCGGTAGTTATGCAGGCGCAACATCCGAGAATACTGCCGGTACTCGTCCTGCTTGGGATCTTGAATAATAGGGAGCAAATAAGGAGAATCAGGATACATGTCCTTGTATTTCTCTATAATGGCCATCGCTTCCGAACAAACCACAACAGTTAGTTTTCGTCTCGTCTTGTGCCGGTGATAAACAATCACGTTCCCCTGTAAATCACATTTACGCAGGAATGCCAAGTCAACAAAAGGCATCCCTCGAAGCAAAAACAGCAGGACAAACATATCCCGGGTAAAAGAAAGCCGTTCAGGCAAAGGCTTTTTATCTGTCATCAACCGACAGATTACCTCCGGGGAAACCGCCCTTTTCACCTGACAATCGATCCCGGTATGCACCCGGCTGAAAAGACGGGGTATATAAGAGGCTATCCCTCGCTCAACCGCTTGATTATAAACAGATCTCAGCGTCCGCATATACGTTGAAATAGAATTCCACTTCAACTGGTCGGACAACAGTTTCCGCTCGAATTGAGACAACCACTCCGGGGTCAATTGCTTAAAACTAACTTCACGTCCATTCGCAAATTTCTTCAACCGTTTCAAAGTACTCTGATAAACATGAGCAGTACCATCCCGCTGCTCCCGTTCCAACTCGACAATAAGTCGCTCCATAAACTGTGTTAAAAATTCTCGTTTCATTTTCTATCTGTTTAGATTTCAATTTAAGTGTTTTATAATTTACCCCCAATTGACACGTGACCAAACACGTGCCAACTAGCTATTTATGCAAACATTTCAACAACCGACCATTCACTTGTCATAAAATCGTACATCCAAACCATGAGAAAATTAAAAGTCTATTTTTAAGAGAATACAGTCTAGGGCTACTTCTCCTCTACCACCAAGACCTTTTCCATTTTGGTGTTTTTTTCCTTCACGGGTGCATTCATCCCGGTGGTATTACAAACACCATCGAACCCGGCATTCGGCTCTATTTCCAGCTTACGCGTGTAAACATCACCTTTCACCATGCACCCGGATTTCATGTACAGCTCATTCGTCGCACGAATATCTCCTTGCAACAAACCATACAACACCGCAGTATCACAGTTCACATTTCCCTTGACTTTTCCTTGTGGACCAATCACAACTTTTCCCTTACAAATAATGTCTCCCTCTAACGTTCCCTCCAGATGTAATCCTCCAGCAATAGTGATTATCCCTTTCACTATCGTCCCTATTGTTATCATTGTCAGGTTGTCAGCACTGACTTTCATTACTTTTTCAGTGTCATCTTCATTCTTTTTCTTTCCAAACATATCAAATATGAATTAGTCATTAAAAAGATGAACACTCTTCGATTTTCAAATATTAGTATCTGACAAATATAAAATAAATAGGTGAAAAATAGAACACACTGTCGACAAAAAATAGTAAACAAAAAAAGTTTTACATAAGTAAAAATAATGACAAGAACACCGAAACGAACGGGAATAATACTGCACGGCAAGATTCACGACTATCGAAAAACTGACAAAAAGTCTTGTTTATCCCCCTCTTCATTTTCTGTTGATCGTAACCCGAAATATATTACCTTTGTATTTATAAATAACAGGAGAAAAGAACATCATGAAAAAAGCGCTTGTTTTATTATCCGGGGGACTGGATTCCACGACAGCCCTATACGTTGCCAAAGAGCAAGGATTTAATGAATTATACGCCATCACTTTCGAGTACGGGCAAAAACATGATAAAGAGATAAAAGCGGCAAAAGCCGTGGCAAAAGCCGCCGGAGTGAAAGAACACAAATTCGTGAAAATCATGCTGAATCAATGGGATGGTTGTTCCCTCACGGACGAGAAGATGGACATTCACGATGGGGATATAAATCGAACCACCATTCCGGACACGTACGTTCCTGCCCGGAACATGGTATTTCTTTCCGTGGCGGCCTCCTACGCGGACGCCCTCGACATCACCGACATCTTTATCGGGGTCAGTGAGGTTGACTACTCCGGGTACGTGGATTGTCGGGAAGAATTCATCCGTTCCATGGAACAAACCATTAACCTAGGAACTGTTCTCGGTGCCGAGAAAAAACAAAAAATCACCCTTCACGCTCCCTTCATGCACATGACCAAGGCCGACGAGGTGCGTCTGGGGAATCGTTTAGGAGTTGATTACAGCCTCACTTGGACTTGTTACCGCGGCGACGAAAAACCCTGCGGTACCTGCGATAGCTGCCTTCTCCGGGCCAAAGCATTTGAAGAGGCGGGAATAAAAGACCCGTTGTCTAATTGAAAATGAAAAATGGAGAATTGAAAATGAAAAAACCGATTTAATTTATGATTTATGAATTACGATTTACGATTGAAAAAGCGTGGACTTCGTGGGTGGAAATCTAAAATCTAAAATCAATAAATTAGTAGGATTTAAAATTTAAAATTGATAAATGGTAATTAGAAAGTTATTCAAATTCGAGGGGGCACACATCGTGCGGAATTGTTCTTCACACCGTTGCCGGGAGAACATTCATGGACATTCGTATATCGTGGAAGTATTTATCACGTCCGACAAGCTGGACCGGGGATACATGGTGATGGACTTCGTGCTACTGGATAAGGTGAAGGAACTCGTGGATAGTTTCGACCATACCTACTCGTTGTGGCAGGAAGAATCCGACGAGTTGAAGACTTTTGTATACAAATACAACCGCCGGGTAGCTGAAATACCCGTCTCTCCTTCTGCTGAAGGATATGCATTGTTATTCCTTTACCTAATCGACAAAATCCTGCAAAACACGGAGCATAAAAACGGGGAAGGAAACGTACAACTCTCCTCCGTTCGGGTACATGAAACGGCAACCGGGTATGCCGAGGCTTTCCGGGAAGACCTGAAACTCGTGAATTTCAATGTTCACAACATCCGTTTTTCCGAGGCAATCCGGGAAGAATGGAAAAATGATCAGTGGTGGGAAGGAATTAAGATAAAAGATAAAAACTAAGAAACTCACGTATGTTACATTTGGCGAAGGATGGTATTTTCCCGATCACGAAAGACAAGGACGGTAAATTGCTAAAGGAACTGCCCGCCTCGGGATTGCACGTTGCAGGAACGATACAGGGCGAGGGAAAATTAAACGGTGTACCTTCCCTGTTTATTCGGTTAGCCGGATGTAACCTCCATTGCACGTGGAAAACACTTGCCGGGAATACTTGCGAATGTGACACGGCATACGCGGCCTTTAAAGTAGAGAATTCGTTCTCCCTGCCCGTGGAAGAGATCGTGCGAATTATAGGACATAACCGGGGAAACATAGATCATATCGTAATCACAGGTGGCGAACCATTCTTGCAAGCGGATAAAGTCCGGGCATTGTGCCTACAATTAAAAAAAGAGTCCCATTTTCATATTACCGTCGAAACCAACGCCACGCTTTATGTAGAAGAATGTGCCGAGATGATCGACTTTTTTAGTCTTTCCCCAAAATTATCCGGCTCTGTTCCCCCTGCACCTCATATGGACCACCACAACAAGACCCGCATTAATATCCCGGCTATACAATCATTTATCACGTATGCCCGTAAAAACAAAAAAGACTTTCAACTAAAATTCGTTTACTCCGGGGAAAACGAAATCATCGAAATACAGGCACTTTTAAAACAACTGGATGGATGGGGAAACGAAGACATCCTATTGATGCCGATGGGAGCCACTCCCGAAGAATTAAGCCTCTCGATTCCCAAAACTCTGGAACATTGCCTCCGAAACGGGTGGCGTTTCTGCGATCGGCTGCACATATCTCTTTTTGGCAACAAACAAGGAGTATAAATATAAAAGCGGTATTCTATCCCATTTAAGCACGTGAACATCCGTCAAAAAATACACATTAAGAAAACCCGGACTAACAAAGACGACTCAACTCGGCTTTAAGTCAGCTATATCTCAGCCGTGTGCAATATTCTGGGAATAATATCGGTTGTAAATCTTTCTGATCACTTACAATAGTCTATCTCTACTCCTTCTCTTACATACGTGTCATTATCTCTTCGTTATTCGTCGTTATCCACTCGCTCCTAGGAACGGAAAGATAACGAAAGGATAACGACAAAATAGGAAAAGGATGTAAGCTGAAGAGTGGAGATAGACAAATTCTAACATTAAAAAGAAAATGCACTATTGAATAGCTTGAGCATACTCTTGCTCACTCATAAGATTTCCTAATTGATCTCTTTTCAAATGGCATTTATATACCCAAACTTGATTAGGTTGCATATCGTAAGGATTTTCAATCATAGGATTGATCCCCTTAACCACTCCGGCACAAGGCGCATACAATTTTGTAGAACCATCTGCACCTTCAATTTCAGCTAGCAATTCACCCTTTACAAAAGTTTCATCTACAGCTTTTGCAGGAGAAATAGAAACAATTGCATTTCCAATTGCAGATACCATGAAATAAGAAATCCCGACTTGAATATGATCATCGCCATTTTTTAACCACACATGATCTTTCATATAACGATTACCACTCTGTTCCAATTGTGAATAATACGCCTGATCCCGAGCCTGTGAAGGCAACGAAGACATATTCACGTTACCAGCCTCGATATCCCAGTTACCCCCGGAAAACAAAGCTATTAAAAATAAAATTTGAATAAAGAAAAAAACTCTTTTCATGCCCCTTTATTTTTTTGATTATTAAATAAAACACGTTTACACGCTGTCAGCAAAGTTAATAATTGTATTCAACATCATATCAGATTCTTACAAATTATTCTTCAAGTTTTAATGTTGCCTGTTCTACTACACGCGCCCTTTATAAATAATCGCAATAGGTTTATCCGCAATATTGTGGTATTGATTTACCAAGACAGAAGTCTTTACATCGTAGATATACAAATGCCCTTTCAGAGCTTCCGTTTCATCTTTTTCGTACAAACCAACATATAGTAAGGTTCCATCCGTGTTCATCGACAAACTGGTGATCTCCATTCCCTCAGGTATCGAAATAACAGGGGTTGTTGCCAACCGATTCTTCAAATCCCAATAATATATACCATCCTCACACGTGTAATACAGACAATCACATGATTTACTTCCGGCAAGCAACGAATTCCGGTTAACTTTCAGTGAAACCGGACTATCATAGAATTGAAGAATCGTCGGGTTTCCTAAGCTGAAAGTTGTCTGGGACAAATAGATATAGGAAGGCATCACTTTATAGGTAGCTATGACATACACGCTACTCCCAACAGGACAAATACCCCAAATATTAAAATCGACATACCTGTTTAAAGAGCTATTTACCCCTCCGAGCGAGGGTGAATAAAACACGGACGTTTCATAATTAACAAACACGGGTCTATCCACCGAAACTGCCGCATCAACATCCAGATTTTTAAAATATTCTGTCAGCACTAATTCATCTAAACCGTAATCATACACGTATCCCCGTCTGTCACGAGAGATGAGATATATGTTATTATTAGCAGAAACCCCGGCAAACTTCACGAAAGCACATCCCGGATATAATTCCTTAAACGAGGTCATTCCTTCAACATCGAAAGTCCGGGAATCCATATTATAAATCCTTCCCTCCTCACCGGAACAAACCAATAAACGATTATTTACCTGCACCATGTCGGTCACATCTTCCATTTTCGTTTGCGGGTTTATCTGCTCCATTATATCCGTCCGGAACGTAGGTGCTTTCCCGGTATTAATTTTCTCCTTTGTTAGTGTTCTCATAAAAGAAATCCGTCCTTTTCCATCCCCATCCCGACTTAACACCGTGATTCCCTCCGAAAACTCGGTATCTATCTGTAAAACAAAATATTTATACCGGATCGTTTCCCCGTTATCAACCCTCAATCGTAACCCGAAAGTTCCCAGTTCCCGAAAAGCATATCTCAATTCCGGATCGTGCGACACGATATGTAACGAATCTTTAATCGGATAGGACGCCATTCCATTTTCATCCGTATTCAACGTTCCGTAACTCCATTCATAAGCGAGAGGTAGCTCTTCTCCGGATTGTTCCACGCTCAAATCACTTACCACAAATTCCTCACCGAAATAAGCCGTCAGCGTGTCATGAGGTGCGGAAATTGTGATTTCCGATAACTCCCGATCTCCCAACGAAGACTGATCATCCAGACAGGCACCCAATCCGAATAAGGTAAAACACAAGATCCCGATACTGTATTTCGTTTTCATCTCCAATAACTTTTATTTGCTTAACGAATAAACCGATCCGGATCAACCATGGCAAACCCTTCGTACGTGTTTTCCGGATCACTATAATACTCGTAAGCTGGTTTCAACACGTATTTTATCCAAATCATATTTCCCGGCATCTGAAAAAAGGCTGTCGGGGCATTTTCCAAAAACTTCCCGTACTCCTTCTCTTTTTCGGCATAAAACACGGGTTTTAACTCTTCCAAGGCCCAAAAATTTTCCAGTATCTTCAAATATAATCTATCATTATTATTGTTATATTCTCCTAGGTAATAACTGGTCCACCAAGCCGGTTTCGCCAATTTCCCATCTATAATGGAAAGGCAATAATGATCCCCTTCCATCGGTCTGAAATAGTCGTTCTCCCGAAACTTCAAATAAAGAAGAACAGGATGATTCATCAGGTCCTCCGTCCGTTTCAACTTCAAGGGTAACACGCCTTCCACTTCATTTTTAGGAATGATCAAAGTACCAAACTCATAATGTTTACCGAATTCCGCTGTGGTTGAATCCTCCACGACTTCCAACTCAAAACATTGATCCTCATCAACAGACATTCCCATACTCTTCACCGGAATACGATACTCCACCTCTTTCTCTTCATAAATTGCGAAACTGAAAAATACAGTATCGGGAGCCACGTTAGAAACATATTTATTAAGATCCCAATTAAAATAGATACTTCTCTTCTGGTCCGGATTGTAATAGATAGCCTTGTTCGAACAAGCTCCTAACAGAAGGAATATTCCTGTATATATCAAATACTTTGTCATCATACGTTTTCTAATTTTATAATTTAACGAGGATCAAGCTCTTCCGTGGGTAAAGGCAAGGTGTAGATTCTATCACTCCCTTTTAAAGTTGCACCTAACGCATGAACATAAATATCCCGATTCAATCTTTTTAAACAAAACCACCATTGCCCTTCTCCAAATAACTCTTTTCTCCGTTCATTCATAATATCATCCAAAGTAATATCTTTACCCACATCCCGATCTGCAAATTTCACCATACCTCTAGCCGACACCACGGCATTCAAATAATCTCTTGCACGTTCTTTATCTCCTTCCCCCAATAAGGCCTCAGCCATAATATAATACATTTCCGGAATACGAATCATACTAAAACCGAAATATGCACCTCCGGAATATTCAGAGGCATCATTTGATTCATCCATGATTTTGACACAAATATCTTTTGAATTCCCTGTATTTTCTTTAGAAAGAAACCAAGCAGATAACCGTTTATCTTCCCCCAGTTCCGGTCCTTCTGCATTTTTATATAATAATTTCCAGCCATTATGAAGAATCATTATAGTTTTCGCAGCATGTCTATCATACAAATACGAACTAATATTCGTCGTATATAATCCCCAAATCGTCTCGGACAAAGAAATGCGTCTCTTCATGAATGTCGACAAATCCTCTTGATTCACAAATTGGAACTTTTCCGATTGAATTACTTTATTCGCATACTTTTTTGCGTTTTCCAAATCCCCTTTCATCCAATACACTCTAGCTAACATTGCTTGCGCTGCATACAAATTAAAATGTAATTCTCTGGCTCCCGTAAATCCCTTTTCTCCACCTTTACGAATCTTCGGCATCAAGGTCTCATCTTCAGCCAAACAAGTTTCAGCCTCTTTCAGATCTGCAATGATTTTCTCATACACTTCTTCCACTGATGAAAAAGGAGTTACTTTAAAAGTATACTTCGTTACATAAGGAATAGCCTCCGTTTTCGCATTTTCATCCGTTGAATTCACGTGAACAGCAAACAATCGCAATAAATCAAAATGGATCGCCGCTCTCAATCCTAAAGCTTCTCCACGATATAAGTCATAATACTTAAAATCTTTCACACTCTTCTGATCTAAATTCTCTATAATATTGTTTAGATAGCTAATTACGAGATAACTCGCTTTCCACATATCCTTTGCAATATATTTTGCCGATTGACTTGCAAAATTCAATGTAGACAAATACCTGTAAGTTCCATCATCCGTAACAAAATTTTGCCCCAACAACTCCGGTATCAACACAGACATATCCCCACCATACATATCCTCCTTCACCATCGACATATACACCCCATACAACGCATCCTCCACACCTTCCGCCGTACTGAACATATCATCGTTCACTACCTCCGATTCGGGATTTATATCCAAGAAATTTCCACATCCCAAGAAAAATAAAGAGACACATGCCAATAATATTCTTTTCATCATCATCTTCTGCCTTTAGTAGTTATCAAAATGTCGGTCTAAACGTGATATGGAAACTCCGTTGAAAAGGATATTCCGTACCTCGTTCCTGTTTCACGGAAGAGAACCGGGCAATATCGGCAACGCCTATGCCTAGATTCAGCCTCTTAATCCCGATCTTGCGCAAATAACCGGGTTTAAACTCGTAATTCAACATGATACTCGTTATCGCGAACGTGTTATCCCGTTCCACGAAACGCTCGGAATACCTATTCTCATCACTCACGTTCTCCGGAATCCCGAGGAAACGCACTAAGTCGCCCGGTTTCTTCCACCGTTTGGTGAAAGCCCGACGATCCACATTCCCGTAGGGATCAATATACTCCACTTTATTCGCCAAAGTTGTGTTGTAAATATCACCGCCAAACTTGTACGCCGCGGTGACATTCAACGTGAATCCCCGGTACGACAAGCTCGTGAAAAGACTCCCCTCCAGCATGGGATTCGTGTTTCCAACCTCCACTCGCTCGTTCTTATCGTAAGTAAACGTGTAATTCCCATTCTTCTTGATATACACCTCCTGCCCGGAAGCCGGATCAATTCCCGCAGAACGCATGGCATATATACCGAACTGAGATCCCCCTTCCACGAACATCGGCTGAGGTTTCACGCCATAATAAGCCGCCATATTCTCCGCCTTCAACGCATCCGAGATACTCGTCAGTTTATCAAACACGTGCGATCCGTTTACCATCACCATCCAAAGCAGGTTATTTCGCTTGACCACTTGTGCAGAAATGGAAAACTCGTAGCCCGAATTCTGTAACTTCCCCATATTCACCAACACTGAAGAAACACCGACAGAAGACGGTAAGGTCAAAGGCATCAAGGCATCCTTCGTTTTGTTCACGTAGTAACTGGCCTCCACGTTCACCCGTTCTTTCCAGAAAGTAGCCGTCAATCCCCAATTATACTTTCGGGTAACCTGCCATTTCATATCGGGATTCCCCATCGTGATCGGAACCGCACCCATCCCGCCATAATGAATTAAGTCGGAATCATAAAGATAAGTGGTCAAAGCCTGATAAGGCGTGAAAGTCACGTTAGCCGTCGAACCGACGCTAAACCGAAGACGCAAAACGTTCAACCAATCGAAATTCATGAATCCTTCTTTATGCAGATTCCAACCGATTCCCGCCGACCATACCGGGGCAAAACGATGTTTACTGCCAAACTTCGACGAACCCGCTGTCTTGTAAGAGGCATTGACAAAATATCGTCCCAGCAAATCAAGACTACCGTTCACGAAGAACCCCACCTCTGCCGATTCCTTCTCGCCACCCACGGGACGCGTAGTCGCGTACTGCGAGGCAAATTTAATATCCGTCATCTTGTCCTTCATAAACCCTTCCGCCTTCACCTGCATCGAAGAAGACTTGTCCTTCCCGATGTCCGTACCCGCGCTCAAGGAAAGAACCGTAGTCCCAGCATCATTCAGCGGTAAACGATAATTAAGTACCAACTTCCCCGCCCAATCCGTCGTCTCGGTTGAATATGCCGTGTAAGTCCCTTTCTTGTTTTGAGGAATCTCCTGCAAGGTGAAACTCGCATCCTCCGGGGAAACATACACCTTATTCCACGTGTCCCCCTGTCGCACACTCACGTTTCCCGTGATAAACAGGGTCTCGTTCATATCCCAGCGTAACGACAAATAATTCGTGACCGCTTTATTCTGACTTTTCGAAAAGCTTGCCAGCGTGGCATTATACAGTGGATTGACTTGCCGTTCCATTGTCCGGTTTACCGGATCGAAATAATAATTCCGTATATACTCCCCGTCCCCGTCATATACCGGGTTGTACGGGTTCAACCTCGTGTACTGCGCAAAACTCCCGTAAGGACTATTCTTTCCCTCGGTCATGGTATAAGCCAACTGGTAAGTGGCCACCACATCCCGGGCAAACCGGTACGACAAAGAAACATTCACCCCGTAATTCCGGCGATAATCACCTTTCATCACGCCGTATGTATCGGAGAACCGTCCCGTTACCTTATACTCGATTCCGCCACCCCGCCCTGTCATCGTGGCAGAATGACTATGCGTGAAAGCATTCCGCAAAGGTTTCGTCGTCCAATCCGTGTTGACACCCCGGCGGATGTTCTCCAGCTTATAATCATAAGCCGGGTCAAGACTACCATCTACCCGGTCATACAATCCCGCCAAACGCTCCAGTTCCAACTTTTCCTCCGCATCACACAGGCGAAGAGAGGTCAAATCGGGAAAACTGAACATCGGCGTGAAATTATAACTGAATCTCGGCTTATCCGACTTTCCCCGCACCCGTTCCACCAATATCACCCCATTGGCAGCTTTCTCCCCGTAAAGTACCGCCGCGGATGCATCCTTCAACACCAGTACCTGTTCTATATCGTAAATATCCAGATCATACAAATCCTCCACGGAAATCTCCACCCCGTCCAGCATAATCAAGGGGGCATTTACCCCTTCCTGTCCTTTTGTCATGATTGAACTCGCCCCACGAATCAGAATCTCAGGCACGACGTTCGGATCAGACCCCGCCTCGTTATTCTCTACAATCCTCAATCCCGGTGTCAAGATTGCCAATGCCTGTAACAGGTTCGTCGGGGATACCCGCAACAAATCCTCTCCCTTGATCCGGGTAATCTCCCCGGTAAAAGCATTCTTCGCCTGCGTGTAATACCCGGTCACGATCACATCATCCAATTCTTTCATATCCTTCACCATCGTCACCCGGATATGCCGGGTACTGGTAACCGTGACTTCTTGATTCTTCATCCCGACAAACCGGAAAAGTAACACCATCTCCTTTTGTTCCGGAATTTCCAATCGGAACTTCCCGTCCGTACCCGTGGCACATCCCAAAGAAGTCCCTTTCAGGACAACCGTCACGCCCGGAAGTGGTTCGCCATCTGCATCCTTCACCTCTCCCGTGATCACGATCAAGGCAGAACGCGATTCACCCGCCACGGGGATTTCCGGAAAACATATGCAGCAGAACAACAGAATCCATTTCACAACACCACATAAGTTGCCGTCAAACTTCAATACCAAGTCTACTCTCATTTAATTTGATCTTTTAATACCATACGTGCAAGATATGTTTCTATCACTTTATTGTCTAAACATATCCATTCGCACCTAACATCATTCATCGCACCATGCGGTATAAACCCGTAAAATACATCATCACACCATCATTGCTACCTGACGCGAACCCTCAACTTTATCATTCACGTTCAATCGCATAATTTACCTTCTATCCCTGTTTTCTACAACTATTTCAAAACAAGGGGAACAAAAGTAATAAAATAAATAAAAAATTTCAATCAAGCAAGTATCGATTTTGGCGAGTTGCAAGATTAGGGAAAAAAGAGATACCAAGTTTCAATTTCACAAACAAAAACGACACGAAGATTCTCTTTTTGTCCCGAAAATAAGACAAATATATGAATTATAAATCAATGATATAGAATATTACAAGCAAACTATTCCTTAAAAGAAAAGCCGGAGACACCACTGGTACGGTCCCATATTTTTGCGAAGTTGTTTTAACGCCTCTCCCTTTTTATTTTTAATCGTCTGTTCGGAAAGATTCAACTCTTCCGAAATCTCCTTGGTAGAATACCCTTCCAAACTCATCGCCATGATCTCTTTATAATCACCCGCCAATCGGGCAATTTCAGTCCAAATAATCCGTTTCACCTCATGTTCTATGATTTCCCCTTCAATATCGAGACTGGATACCTGTTGCAACAGAACTTTATTCTTTATGTCCAGATGCCGCAACTCGTTCAGACAAGCATTTCTCACGCAAGCATACAAAAAACTGATAATCATCTGGAACGAGGTAAACTGTTTCCTTTTCTCCCACGTCTTGATAAAACTCTCATGCACGATGTCCACGCAAACATTCTCTTCCCGCAAGAAACGTCCTGCGTAAACTCCCAATGTTGCAAAATATTGATCATACAACAATTCCAAGGCTTTCTCATCCCCTTTCACAAAACGCTCATATACGGAAGACTCTACCAACATCACCATCAGATTTATAAAAAAACATCATATTCCACACCTTAAAGATATTCTTTTCAAATGTACCGAAAATAGTAGAAACAACAAAATAGAACATGTTAATTTGTTCTTTCCATCTCAAAAAAGATAATAATTCATCACACAAAAGAAAAAGCTGCTCGAAAAGTCCTATCTGTTACAAAATTAACTCATCCGGCCTTCGCCCACCTCCTCTATAAACAGAGGAGGAGCTGGTGAATTGCCCTAAAGATAGCAAGTAACTCAGCTCTCCCTCTGTTTATAGAGGGAGTACCCCGAAGGGGGGGAGGGAGTTAGAAAAACAACTTTTCGAACGGCCTTACTTTATGGACCTTATAAATTTTGGGCCTACATCATTTCGTCTTGTAAAATACTCTCAACGGCCGATCGGCAATTCCCCCGTAAGACTCGATCAATTTACCGTCATTCGCATCATAAATGTCAATTCCACCCTTCAAACCACTTCTCTCGCTATCCACGTAGCAAACATAAATCAGCGTTTTATCCGGATCCATAGCCACAGCCGTAATCTCCTTTGTATCGGGGAATGTGATAAACGGGGTCTTCGGGAATTGCCCGGTACAATTCCAACGATAAATATTATTCCCGTAATCATAGTAAGCATTCTTGTAAGTTTTACTAAACATGATCGTTGAATTCTTATCCAACTTCAAATCCGTTCCATCAAACTTAATCAACTCCGTTAACTTGGATAAAGAACCACTTGTCTGAAATACTCGACCTTGTGACGGATCTTCCTTCAAAACAGCTATCGTGTAAAGTTTCGTGATCGTCCAAGGCACCATTCCGATGATATTATAATCCTCGAAATAGTTGGAAGAAGAGGTTGCTTTATTTCCCGTCGGAGAATAGATAATAGATTTATCGTAATCAATGAAATATTGATAGGAAGAACTATATCCAAAGAAACAAGCATCATAACCATACCCAACAGCATTATCAATCACCAACACTTCATCAAAGGTAAGCTCGTAACGATATGCACTTCCATTTTCTGATAACATCCAATTCGTTGCCCCACTTCCCATCAACTCCTTACAAGTGAAATCCGGAATAATATCCCTTACCCTGTTCTTATACATAACTCCGAAAGTCTTGGCATTCAATTTATAGATCAATCCATCCTCCCGAGAGGCCAACAGCAGATAGGGACCGAACTGTGCCAGATCCGTGCAATTTTTAATCGTGTAGTCCGGGTTCTCCTTTGTCAGAACATCCGTAACAAATTCCTTCTTCACCCCGGATTCTATTTCCTGCCGGGTCAAAGTTTTCATAAACGAAATCCGAGGATTCCCCGCATCATCCTGACTCAATACCGTGATTCCTTCATCATAAGGTGTCGTCACGTTCAACATAAAACCTTTAAACGAGATCGCCTCCCCATTATCCACCTTCAATCGCAAATAATAAGTACCTAATTTCCTGAAAGTATAACGTAACTCGGCCTCGTTAGATATAATTTTTAAAGAATCCTTTGCCGGATAATCACTCTCATCCTTGGTATTATAGGTCGCATACCCCCACTCGTAAGTCAACGGTCTATCCTCCCCGCTTTGCACAACATCCACTTTGTAAACAAACTCCTCGCTTAGATTCACGCTCAACGTGTCGTATTGAGAAATGATTGAAAGCCGGGAGAAGTCCGGGTCCGCCAAGCTCGTATCGTCATGAATACAAGCATCCAGTAAACCACTTACCAGAATGGCGAAAACTATGTAATATATCTTTTTCATCGCTCTTCAATTTTTATTTAGATCACTATACAGGAGATTACATCAAATGAATTTATCAGGATTCGGCATATTCACCCCTTCGGTGGGATGTTCTTGGTAATACTCGTACACCGGTTTCAACACGTATTTCACCCAGATACCCGGATAATTTCTAGACCAGAACCATGCCGGGGCATTCTCAAGCAACCGCCCGTAATTCTCTTCGAAATAAGCATATTCCACCGGACGAAGTTCCTCCAGTTCCCAGTATTTTTCCAACATCCGCTTAAACAAATCGGAAGAGAACGTTCCCAGATCAGCATCTTTCCACCAATCCGGCCGGGAGTACTCCCCGTCAGCTATCGACAAAATATAATTATCATCGGCAATCGGTTTAAAATACTCATCCTCTGCAAATCTCAAATAGAGGTAATACGAACGTTCCTTCATGTCACCCGTCTTGTTTAACCGGATGTTCAGGACACCTCGAACGCTATCGGCGGGAATCACCACCTCTCCCATCACGTAATGCATGTTCTCCCGTGCTGTTGAAGAATCGGCAACGACCATAACCACCGGGTGCTGCACCTCGTTCACGGGTTTACCGATCACCCGGATCGGGATACAGTAATCGTAGTCATCCCCTTCAACCGAAACAAAAGAGAAAAAAATAGTATCTGTTTTACTTTCCCGGTCAAAATAGACAGACCTTTTCTGATGCACGTTATACATCAGGTCATCATCCGAACAGGAAAGCGCGCTCAACGCTAATCCAATAGCAAAACTAATTAATGTTATCCTTTTCATGTCTTTCGTTTTTAATGTTAACGGGCATTCATTTCCTCTTCGGGAACAGGCAAACAATAGATCTTGTCACTTCCCGGCAGGGTTACCGCCCCTATGATTGAATATACATCCCGGTTCTGCCGTTTCATGCAAAACCACTCTTGGCCTTCCCCGTAATATTCCTTACGGCGTTCCTTCATAATATCATCAAGCGTCAATTGTCGAGCCGGAATCCGGTCTTTAAACCCGACCATTCCCCGGGCCTCCACAACAACATCCATATAATCCGTGGCCAAGTCGATATTCTCTTCCAGCAAAGCTTCCGCCATGATATAGTACATCTCCGGGATACGAATCATGTTCACTCCCAGAATAACGGGTTCATCGTATTTATTCGGGTCAGCCAAAAACTCGTAGTTAATCAGCTTGAGGCAAGTCGTGGCATCTTTATCCGGGTCCACGTCAAACCAGAATCTCCTGTAATCCACGCCCTCTTCCGCTCCCTGATTATCTAGGTACAAGTCCTCCCAATCCGAGGCCAAATCTATTCCCGTACTTCTAATAAATAAATTCTTCATCGAGGTCCCGAAATCCCTTGTATAAATTCCCCAGATCGTCTCTTTAAAAGACAACTTACTCTGTACCATGCTCTCCACCTCCGTTTTATCCACCAACTGGAATTTATGAGAATCAATCACCTTTTGAGCGTAGATCTTGGCATTCTTCAAATCGCCCTTCATCCAATACACGCGGGCCAAAGCTGCCTCCGCTGCGTACAAATTGAAATGAGTCTCCCGGGCTGAAACGAAATCAGCAGCGTGTCCCGTTCTTTCTGCCTCCATCAAACTCTCGTCGTCTGCCAAAAGACCAATTGCCCGTTCCAGATCTTGAATAATCTTATCGTAAACCTCCGTTACCGAAGAAAAGGGTGTCACGTAAAACTCGTAAGTCGTGACGTAAGGAATGGCGTGTGCCTTGGCCGTTTCATCTTTCGAGGTAACATGAACGGCATAATATCGTAGCAGGTCAAAATGCAGATAAGCCCGAAGCCCTAAAGCCTCCCCAAGGTAAATATTATAATGTTTGAACGCCTTCTCGTCCTTATTCTCTAAGTTTATAATAATATTGTTCACGTAACCGATCGCCGTATAAGCTTGTTTCCACATCTTCATCACATCCGATTCCATCATAAGATCGCCCATGTTCAATTTCCCGATCTCCGTTCCCTTGATACCGTCATCCACGAAATTCTGTGCGAACAGTTCCGGGTAATACACCGACATATAATTACCATACAAATAACTATTGGACAAGGCCGAATACACACCATACAGGGCATCCTCCACGCCCGAAGCCGTGCTGAACATATCCTCGTCAATCACCTCCGCCTTGGGATTTACATCCAGAAAGCTATCGCAACTCCACCCACACGAGGCGATCAGTAGCATATATATTATCTTTTTCATAGTCATACGATTATATTGTTTCATTAAAAGGTAGGTCTAAGTATGAAATTAAAGCTCCGACAATAGGGATAGGAAGTACCTCTTTCAAATTTAACCGTGGAAAGCCGCCCGATGTCCGATGCTCCGATACCCACGACCAGACGTTTCAGACCGAACAATTTCAGCTTTTCAACATTAAACTCGTATTGCAGGTTAATATTCGAAATCGACAACTCATTCTTACGCTCCACGAAACGTTCCGAAAGATAAGTAGCCCATCCGCTTTCCGGGATGCCCAAGAAACGGGTCTCGTCCCCGATCTCTTTCCATCTTTCCGTGAACGCCCGTCGATCGACATTCTCTTTGATGTTTATATTCTCCACCTTCTTCGCCAGTGTCGTGTTATAAATATCACCTCCCAACGTGTAAGCAGCCGACACGCTTAAAGAAAACCCTTTATACCGGAACGACGTGAATATACTTCCTTGTATTGTCGGGTTTGTATTCCCCACAACCACCTGATCGTCGTAACTGTAATCAAACGTGTATTCCCCGTTTTTATTTATATACACCTCTTTACCCGTGGCCGGATCAATCCCCGCGGAACGCATGGCATAAATCGCATATTGAGACTCTCCCTCCTTGAATTGAATCTTGGGAGCGTTCCATTCGTCCGAAGACGTGGTTTCCGAGTTCGTCCGTTGCAAGGCATTACTGATCTTCTCGATCTTGTCATACACATGCCCGCCATTCACCGTCAGCATCCAGCTCCAATCCTTCTTTTGTATGATCTGCCCGGAAATAGAGAAATCCAACCCGGCATTTTTAGCCGATCCCAGATTAACCTTCACGTTATCCACGCCCATGGAAAGGGGTACATCTATCGGGATCAACATATCTTTCGTCTTCTCCACGTAGTAATCGAATTCCACTCGCAACCGGTCATTCAGGAATCCACCGGTGACCCCGTAATTCATTTTCAACGTCCGCTGCCACTTTAAATCCATGTTTCCCATCGTGATCGGTAAAGCCCCGACACCCGCATAATAGCGATAATCATTGCTATACTTATATGTCGTGATCGCCTGATAAGGAGAAAAACCGGCATTACCCGTGTACCCGTAGCTTACCCGGAAACGTAGCGTGTTCAACCAATCACATTTCAAAAACTCCTCGTTGTGAACATTCCACCCGAAACCGACAGACCAGAAGGGAGCGAAACGCTGATTCTTACCAAATTTAGAGGAACCGGAAGTCCGGAAAACTCCGTTGACAAAATACCTGTTCCGGTAGGAAAGATCTACATCACCAAAGAACCCGACTCTTGTTGATAATTTCTCGCTCCCGCTAGGAGCCTTGTCATCGTATTTCATCGCATAACTCAAATCGTCCAGTTCGTCCTTCAAGAACCCCACGGCAGTGATCTGGCTACTCGTAGTCTTCTCCCTTGAAATCTCTGTCCCGGCATGAATACCGAACACGCTACCATGCTCATCCAAAGCGATAGAATAGTTTGCAACCAATTTTCCCGTGTACGAATTCCCGTCGGAAGAGCTTTGCCTGTATTCCCCCTTCTGCGCAAGCTCTTCCGGAGAAGTGTAATTTTCATATGCCGAATTTTCCGGCGAGGTATATTTATCACTCTTCGAATCCGACAGGTTCAAATCGAATTGCCCGTTCACGAAAAAAGACTTGCTGATATCCCAGCGCAGGGATAAACTATTTTTGATCGATTTACTCTTAGATTTCGAAAAACTGGAAAGCGTAGCATTGTATAACGGATTCTCTATTTTCTCGTTGCGAGAGGGATCGAACTTGTTGAAATAGTAATTCCGGATATACTCGCCATCCTCGTCATACACCGGCTCGTAAGGATTCAACTCGGTGTAGGTTGAAAACTGACCGTAAGGAGAATCCTTGCTATCCGTCATCCCGAAAGCAAACTGATAAGAGATCGTCAATTTATTCGTCATGTGGTAAGCCAATGAAAAATTAAGACCGTAATTCCTTCTGTAGTCCCCCTTCATGACCCCGTAAGTATCTTTAAAAGAAGCAGATGCCTTGTAATCCATATTACCTCCCCGACCGGCAACCCGCAATGAATGAGAATGACTGAAAGAGTTTCTCAATGGTTTTGAAATCCAATCCGTGTCAATCCCCTTGCGCACGTTTTCCAACTTATAGGCATAATTTCTGTCAGCGTTACCATTAGCCGAATTATACAACCCGGCCCGACGTTCCAATTCTAACTTTTCAGAGGCATTACACAAGTTCATGGAACTCAAATCGGGGAAACTGAAATCAGGAACAAAATTATAACTGAACCGCACTTTATCATCCTTCACGTGAGCCCGTTCCACCACGATCACGCCATTGGAAGCCCGTTCACCATAAAGAACGGTTGCGGCTGCATCTTTCAGTACGTTCACACTCTCTATATCGAACAAATCCAAATCGTAGAGTTCTTCAAGCGAGATTTCGATTCCATCCAGAATAATTAAGGGCGTGTTGATTCCCGCCTCATCACTGGTCATCAATGAATTGGTCCCCCGGATAATAATCTCCGGCACGGCGTTAGGGTTCGATCCCTGCGCGTTATTCTCCACGATTCTCAATCCCGGCACCAAAGTACTCAACGCTTGGATCAGGTTCGTGCTGGATGCCTGTACCAGCTCTTCCCCCTTCACGGTGGTCACGGAACCCGTGAACGTGTTTTTATTCTTCGTGTAAAAACCATTGACCACAACATCATCCAGAGCCGTGTCCGCCATCTTCAGAACAATTTTCAAGTTAACGTCACGAGTCACCGGAATCTCTTGAGAAACCATACCGATAAAATTGACCACGAGAACCATCCCGTCACTTTCCGGTAGCTCCAGTTTGAACTCCCCGTTCACGTCAGAGGCCACGCCAATCGTCGTGCCTTTCAGCATCACGGTTGCTCCCGGAAGAGGTTCATTCTTCTCGTCGAACACGGTCCCGGTAATCGTAACCTTTTGCTGACCTCTCTTTACCTCTTTCTTTTTGATCACCACCACGTCATTCACCACGGAAAAAACATACCCCGTGTTGCGCAAACAATAATCCAAAATCTGGTGTACCGTCGCCTGCCGGAACTCCTTCGTGATAAGTGGAATCCCCTTTATCTCCTCGTGATTATACACGAAATTCAAAGCCGTCTTCTTTTTCAACGTATTGAGTACCTCCAACATGGTCGATTTCTCAAACTTTAAATCCAGCTTAATCGAATCATTCACCAAGCGAACGTCCGAAGCGTAGATTCTCATAGAACTAAACAAAATGCAGCCGATCACGAGAGACCACCTGATCCATCCCCTGCATTTGTCCCTGTTTAACACTCGATTCGTTTTCATGTTTATATAATTAGTTGTTAATAGGTATTCTTTTCGAGAGACAGGGGACTTTCCCCGCCTCCCGGTATATTATTCGGCTTTAAGCGCCTTCTCAATTTGAAGAATCAATGCCCGATAATGAGCTTTCGTGTCCTTATCCGCGGTAGATAACTTACCTTCCAACAATTGTTTCACCCGAACCAGCATGTCCTGCAAGTACACCTTGGAATCGTCGATTGCCGTGGTAGTCACTTTTCGCTGCCAACCGTACCCGTTCCCGATATTTTCAAGATGAGCGGCCACGAAACCCCGTCCGTACACCTGTTCTATCTCCCGGAACTCGTCCAGATACCTACTCACCATCCCCGTCTCATCCAGCCCGTAAGCGTTGATTTCGTCAACAGAAGGAGCAAAAGCATCACCGGAATGCAAGTAAAGAGCCTCGTCTGTCAAGAATGGTAAACCTTTCTTCTTTCCTTCCATCCCCTCTGACGAAACTTCAACAATCACCCGCTGTAATATCTTCTCGCTCTCGGAAAGTTTCCGGTTATTCAAGGTAGAAGCCCACACTTCATGATACAAATCGTCAAAGAACTCTTTCACCGTGTAAGGATCACGAGACACGTGAGCGGAAAGAACCACGTTCTTGTACAATTCGGCAACATTCTTCGCGGCAGCATACCGTACCGTCGGTGCCAGTGAAACGCCCAAGGCAAACTTATCCGTCAGCTCCTTATCGGTCAGCCAATTCTGGGTTTTCAACTCCCGGATCACCCATTTAAGCGAGTTCTTTTGTACCTCCCGGGGAACCGCAACAAAGCGTTTGCCCGGAGTTCCGTCCTTCACCTCCGTCAAGTAAATACCTCCCACGTTATACATCACGTTCTTCAGATAACGATAGTATTGATTACCGATAGCTTGGTACATGGCCTGACGATGTTGCCCGTCTGGATCATCCCCCAACCACTCGTTCAAATGACTCATAATATACTTCAGATTCTGAATCCCATAATCTCCCGCTTTCACCGGATCATCCCCCAAATCCTCTTCTATCGCACTAGGATCAAACCGGGCATAAACCTGTTGCCGTCCATAACGGTACCTGGGATCCCCGGCCTTCTCATCCAACCATTTTTCTAGGATAGGAACCTCGGCCATAGCATCTTCTACCTCAGGTAGTGGCGTGTATAACCATTTTATGACAAACTCGTCATAAACCCCCAAATCCGGTGGTGTCAATCTCACCCCTTTATCCCCCGGCTGAGCGACATAATTATAGCGGGCGTAATCCATGATGGAAGGCGTGGTTCCGTATGTTTGCGTGAAACTTGCCGAGCGCAAGGAATCCACGGGATAAGCGGCAGAAGCTGCCATATTATGCATCAATCCCAGCGTGTGGCCCACTTCATGAGCGATCACGTAAGCCAGCGATTCTTTCACCACATCATCCGGCATCTTTTTTGCCCGGACACGGGGATCAACCTGAGCCGTCTGCACGAAGCGCCACCCGTTAATCAACCGGATTACGTCGTTATAGATCAGCACGCTGGCATTAATAATCTCCCCCGTACTCGGATCCACCCACGAGGGTCCCATTGCGTTGGCCGTCGTTGACGGGATGTAGCGAACACAAGAGTATTTCAAATTATCGGGATCAAACTCTGGATCATCCAAGGGAAAATCCCGCACCTGAACCACGTTCTTGAACCCGATTTTCTCGAATGCGGTGTTCCATCTTAAAATTCCCTCCCTCAAGGGTTCTTTCCACGATTCCGGGAACGTGTTATCCAAATAATACACGATTGGTTTCACCGGCTCCACCAACTTTCCCTGTTTCCACGCATCCATATCCTTAGGTTCCAACCGCCAGCGATTAGCCACCGAATATTTCTGAATACCGTCCTCTTCCATGGAAACGTACACTTTATTCCCTAAAAATATACCTAACCGGGAATCCGTGATCCGAGGACGCATCTTGTTTTCCGGTAAAAGCAACAACGTGCGTGTAACACGAGTAGTCAATGGATCATCCTTCTTTACCGTGAGCATACCCATCGCTTTCGTCGTGACCAGATAAGACAAAACGGATTTAATACTTACATTATCTTCAAAAGCCTTGATCTCGGTCAACATAGATCCCTCTTTATTCAAACTGGCAGAATGACTGAGTATTCCACCCGAGTTCGGCATAATTGGAGACAAAGAAGATTCATCCTTCGTGAACATATCCGTCATGTCAAAAACCACCGCAGAACTATCCGGCGTGTACGCCAGCACCCGGTAAGACTCGACAATAGGATCCCCGAAATTCTTCTCCATCGCTTCTTCTAGCCCGGCCTGTCCCTTGTCATAAGTCATTTTCGAATTGACATTCCTCAAACAGACCATACTATCCAATAATGTAAATTTTATATGCCGGGGAGTTCTCGGCTTATAACCTACCACGCAGATGCTATTATCTGTCGCGGAAGTTACCGTGGAGGCCAATAAAAATTCCCGTCCCATGTACTTTAAAGGCATTTCAAAAAACAACTTGCCGTCCACCTTATGCAAGGTCATAAAACCACCTTTCGCCACCACGTGTGCCTTGTTCTTGAACAACTCGTCATATTTACCAAGCACAACCTTCGTCGTTTTAGGCTGAACCTCTTTCTTTTTCCTGTCAATTCCCTGAGCTGAATAAGGACATAACGCTACCACGAGCATTACCGCAGCCAGTATACTCCAATTTTTCATACATTTAAAATTTATTATACGACACTCCGATGATTAATTTAGCTGGCCATGCTTGAATTAATGTTTTATAATTATCACTTTTTTATCCTCTTTTCGAACAAAACTTACATTCGCCGATTGTTCCAATATCTCAAACAAATTCGTTATACTCTCGTACCTAGGTATAAACCCGGAAAATTTATAATCCTTGATCTCCTCATCATCAAACACGAACTCCACGTCATACCAGCGGGAAATCTTTTTTAACAAATCTTCCAGACGTTCCTCGCTGAAACTGAACTGGTCTCTCGTCCAGGAGATATAGGACTCCACGTTCACTTCCCGGGTCGTCACTTTCGAATCGGCCACGGCAGCCATCAGTCCGGGAGTCAACGCAACAACCGTATTCCCGCACTCAATATTCACCCGTCCCTCGACTAACGTCGTCATCGAAACCTCATCGTTCCGGTAAGCGGAAATATTAAACGTAGTACCTAACACACGCACGGCATACCTCTCACAATGCACGATAAAGGGTTTCGCGGCATCCTTTGCCACTTGGAAAAATCCTTCTCCTTCCAAATACACCTCCCGGGTATCACCCGAAAAAGATTGCGGGAACTTTAACCGGGAATCGGAATTCAGCATTACCTTCGTACCATCCGACAACTGCAAGGAATAAGCCCCGCCACGAGGTATTTTCAGCGTATTATACACCAAAGAATCCGCCGTCCGGGGAGTATGATAAATCAAGGTTTCACCATTATTACTCACGAAAGGTAATTGCTCGTCAAGCGTGTCTACCACCCCCGGTGCAATCAGCAAAGTATCCCCTCCCGGCAGAATCAGCGAGGCACGCTTCCCAAAAGAAAAATGGTTGCCCGACTCCACCCGGGCCACGGGCAGTACTTCCTCCCCGCCCGTCGAAAACATCAGATAAGAAGATACACTCAATAACACGATGGCAGCCGCAGCAACTCCACGATACAAGCGTCGAATGGAATGTCTCTTCCGAATGTCTTTCATGACAGACGGCCACGACCGACGAGCATTAAAATGCTCGTATAAAGGATATTCCGTGTGTTCCTTGTATTCATTTTCCAATCGTTCATACAACTCCTCGTTGGCCTTGGAACGTGATTTCCAAGCCGCGAAGAAAGTTTCCTCTTCGAGAGACAAACCTCCTTGAAGTCTTTTCACGATCAACTGGATAATATACTCTGTTTCCTTTTTCATTTCGTGTTATTTTACCTTATAACACTTCACGAAGAAAAAGGTACCGACAAATTTGAATCTTTTTTATTCGATTTCTTTTATTCGCTCCACTTGCCTGTTTAGAAAATAATCAGCATAAAGAGAATAATCTTCGGTTTCATAAAAAGCTATCAACCCTTTCCTGTAATTCAATATATCAGCATCTTTCGAGGAATAGACTGGGATAATATCGGCATTCATCAAGGCAATGCTTTCCACCATTCGGGCGGTACGTTTATTTCCATCTATGAAAGGCTGTAATTTAGCTATGTTACAATGAAGATAAATAGCCCGTTCCAATGGATTTGTGAATTGTTCCTGTTGATAAAGTATTTCATTCAACTTAGCCCGAATATCGTGCAAGTCCTTTGGAGGGATATATCCCGTACCGCTGATACGGACAGCTCTTGTTCTTAAATAGCCGGATTCTTCATTGGAAACCAAACCCGTGGATATAGCCTGATGTACTCGGAATAAAGTGCGTTCATCAATTATTTCCTGATTCCTCCCTTTATTAATATACTCCACTTCTGATATGAAAGTATTATATAGGTTTTTCAGCATCTTGGCGTCTTCATACTTCTTTTCAGAAGTAATGCCATCTTTGAGCAATGCCTCTGTTTCCACGTAAGTATAGGTATTCCCTTCAATCTTACCCGAATAGTAACACCACACCACGGCTAAATCTTTTATTTCGTTAGAACGCAAATCCGATAGTTTCGCTAAAGGATGATTCAAAATGAATCGCGCAGTTCCTTGCTGTTCCTTATTAAATATCTGTTCCATAATCATAAAACATTGTCGCCTAGGGTTAGATTTTATAGTTCCCTATATAACAGGAATATTGTGTTTATCCCCCAAAAACATGAATTCCATCGGTTATATTTTTTCTATATTTACAACCGCAAAAGTAATAAATAATATTTAGTTCTAACGATATAAACAAAAATCCTAATTAGACTACCGATCAACATCAAATTAGGATACTTCTTATAAAATACGTTCCTAACACTCAACAGTGACTCGCACCTATGTCTCACTAATACCTCATTCATTTTTCAAGAAAAAAGTAACGAAAAATTGACTGCCCGTATCGGCAACTTATCGAAGACTTATCGGTAACTTATCGAATACTTACCAGTGAAACACCGACGGGACAAGGGAAAGAGTGTAATGCAATTATACTAAATTAACATTTAGGACTTCCTCGTTATCCCCAGTTCCAAGGTCGAAACATATTGAATTTTCCCTTCATCCAACAATTTCCGGACTTGCCCGATCACGACTTCTTCGTCCTCACCCAATTGACGCACCAACTCCCGGATATTCGTATTCTGTTTGGCAAGCACCTGCAAAATCTGTTCCTCCAGACTTTTCCGCTCTTCCCGATGCAACCGTTTCTTCTTCCCGATACAGACATCACATATCCCGCAAGGCTTCTCTTCCTTCTGCCCGAAATACTCCATAAGCAAAAGCTGGCGACACGTTTCGTCATCCCGGATATAACGGGCCATGGCCCCGATCTTCGTGACAAACAACTCCTTCCGGTTCTCGTAAGCCTCCCTCCCGAGCGTGATATAGGACAATGGCAACCGGGGTTGGTAATACACGATGTAAGGTTTCACGTCCCCCGGCACGTAGCGAATAATCTTACGTTTTGCCAAAGAAATAAAAGCATCATACAACACCTTGCGTGTCACGTCGAGCTGATCAGCCAAGAAACCTTCGTCCACGTAAGCATCCTGCACGAAAATTCCGGCATAATTTCTCATCAGGAGAACCATAAGTCTTTCCAACAAGGGATCACCCGTCTCGAACTCGTACAACCGATCCCGTAACACGGTGAACATCACCCGGGAACGGGAATTTATATCCGTCGTGTACCCCAAGAACCCCGCAACCTCCAGAATACTGATGGCAGACATCACCCTCGCCTCGTTGAGTTTAAAATTACGGGCAAACAGTTTCAAATTGAACTCGAACGCCCGTCCCTGTCCCTCGCCCTCACCTAACTGATAATAGTTCGCCAAGGCCTCGTACACCCTCAATATATAATCTTTCGGGGGAAAAGCATCATCAATCCGTTTTTGTAAACCACCCAAAGCTGCCCGGCTGGAAAGTAACACAGCGTATGCCCTTTTTCCATCCCGTCCGGCACGTCCCGCCTCTTGGAAATAGGCCTCCGGACTGTCCGGCACGTCATAATGCACCACCACCCGCACATCCGCCTTATCAATCCCCATCCCGAAAGCGTTCGTCGCCACCACCACGGGAACCATCCCGCTTTTCCACGCCTCCTGCCGACGTGCCCGCTGCGCGGAAGATAACCCGGCATGATAAAAGTCAGACTTGATCCCCGACTTGTTCAGGAAAGCGGCAATCGAAGAAGCCTTCAACCGGGTACGCACGTACACGATCGCCCCCCCCTGCACCTTAGACAAAATATTGAATAATTCCAACGGCTTGGCCTCCGTGTCCCGGATCACGTAGGAAATATTTTCCCGCCGGAAACTTTTAGAGAGAACGTTCGGGGTCGAAAAGTGCAGCTGTTTCTGAATATCCTCCACGACCTCCGGGGTAGCCGTGGCCGTGAGTGCAAGGGTAGCCACCCCGGGAAAGAATTCGCGTACCTCCGCTATTCGCAGGTACGGGGGACGAAAATCATACCCCCATTGCGAGATACAATGAGCTTCATCCACGGTAATCAGACACACGTTCATCAACCTCAATTTTTCCCGGAACCGTTCCGAGTACAATCGCTCGGGCGACACGTACAAGAACTTAACCGTATCATATATACATTTATTAATGATCGACTCCACCCGGTCACGCCTCATCCCCGTGTAGATCGCCTCGGCCGGAATCTGCCTGTTCTTTAAATCCTCCACTTGATCCTTCATCAAAGCAATCAACGGGGTCACCACCAGACAGACGCCCTCCATCGCTAACCCGGACACTTGGTACGTGAGCGACTTTCCCCCTCCCGTGGGCATAAGGGCAAGCGTGTCCTTCCCGTCCAGCACGGAACGGATAGTCTCTTCCTGCAAGGATCGGAAATCATCATATCCCCAGTAAGTCTTTAATATCTCTTTTATATCACGGGTCATTCTTCGAATTCTATTCGCAAAAATACAAAATAGACGAAAAAACTCTCACAAACTCGTATATTTAAATCGCTTTTTATTATTTTCGCCCGAATATTAATTGCGTAAAATCATGAAACTACAACATATACTGATTTTTATCCCCTTCCTGTGGGCTTGTAACGATAAGTTCGCGAAAAACGAGCAACCCGTGGCAAAGGTTTTCGACAAATACTTGCTGAAATCGGAAGTTTCCGGCTTTATTCCCCAGGGAACCCCCTCGAAGGATAGTCTCATCATGGCACAAAGCTACGTGCGGAACTGGATTACCAAAGAATTACTGTTGCACAAAGCGACCCAGAACCTGAGCGACGAGGAAAAAAACATTCGGAAACAAGTGGAAGACTATTCCTCTTCTATCTTGATCCATAAATACAAGGAGAAACTGATTTCCCAGAAACTCAGCCGGGAAGTAAGCGAACGTGAAATCTCGCAATACTACGACGCGAACAAATTCAACTTCGTGCTGAACACCCCGGTCGTGAGAGCCTTGTTCGTGGTGATTCCCAAATCCGCCCCGAACATTGAAAATGCTCGTAAATGGTTCCGTTCCAAGGAAGCCAAAGACCAGGAAGCGTTGGAAGAGTATTGCATCACGTCAGCCAAGAAATTCGATAACTTCAACGACCAATGGATCGAACTGCGTAACCTGCTGAACCTCCTGCCCATCACGTCGGCAGAATGGGAAAGCAAATATAAAAACAAGGAGTCCATCGAAATCGAGGACGACGAGAATCACTATTTTCTCAAGATCAACGAGCTACGACAAGCCCATGAAACAGCACCTCTCGGTTACGTGAAAAAAGAGATTGAGATATTGTTGCTGAACAAACGTAAAATCTCCTTCGAAGAGAATCTGGAAAAAGACATCAACACGGAAGGTCTCCGAAAAGATTACGTCAAAATATATTAACAGGATTAGAAAAATGAAAATAAAAATGCGAAAACGAACGGATTATTCGCGGATTTGAAGAAAAAGTATTAGTTTAGAGCGTTTTTATTGAGTATAACCTTATTCATAAATTATGAGATATTTATCACTGCTTGTACTGTTATTTTTAGCTAGTTACGCCTCGGCACAAAAAAACGTGATCGACAAGATTATCGCTGTCGTGGGTGAAGAAATCGTGTTGAAATCGGATATCGAGAACCAATTTTTACATGAACAATCCCAAGGATTAGTAAATTCTTCCACCGACTCTCGTACCAGAATATTAGAAAATTTATTGGTTCAGAAACTATTAGTGGCTCAAGCTAAGATAGATAGTATCGAGGTAACCGACACGGAAGTGGAAAACGCGTTGAATTCACAATTGGAGCAATACGTGCAACATATCGGTTCCCGGGAACGTCTGGAAACCTACTTCGGAAAATCATACGAGGACATCAAGAACGAAATGCGTAACCCGCTTCGGGAGCAGATGATCACGCAAAGGATGCAGTCTAAAATCGTGGAAAACGTTCGGGTGACCCCCTCGGAAGTCAGGTATTTCTACCGGAAATTCAACAAGGACAGTCTTCCGGAAGTACCCGATAAATACGAGATTCAACAGATCGTTATCAAACCAAGAATCAGCGACACCGAGAAGGAACGTATCCGTAACCGGTTGAGAGATTTCCGTGAAGAGATTCTTGCCGGTAAACAAACGTTCAACACGTTAGCTGTATTGTACTCGGAAGACCCCGGATCTGCCGCCAAAGGTGGTGAATTAGGTTACCAAACCAAGAGCGCACTGGCCCCGGCATTTGCCGAAGCTGCCTTCAGCTTGAAACCCGGCAGGGTATCTAAAATCGTGGAAACGGAATTTGGTTTCCATATTCTTCAATACATCGACCGCCAAGGAGACAAAGTAAACGTACGCCATATCCTGCTCCGTCCCCGGATTTCCGATGAAGAACGGCAAGAAGCAATCCAGCATTTGGACACCGTGTTGACTTACATCCACGACGGGAAAGCCACGTTTGAAGAAGCCGCGGCTTATTTCTCCATGGACAAAAAGACCAGAAACAACGGCGGATTGATTTTCAACGAGGAAGACGCTGATTCCAAACTCCCCAGAGAAACCATCGAAGGAGAAATGGCCCGTCAGGTAAACAAACTGAAAGTGGGTGAAATTTCCTCTCCTTTCTTGGATCAGACCCGTACAGGCGAGGAATACAAGGTGATCAAAATCAAGGCTTACTATCCTTCCCACACGGCTAACCTGGACGATGACTGGATCAGCTTTGAAAACGGGTTGAAAAGCAAGAAACAACAGGAAGTACTTGATAAATGGATCAAGGAAAAACAAGCAAACACCTATATCCATATCGACGAAGATTACAAGAACTCCAAATTCCATTATGACGGGTGGTTCAAGTAATTGACAAGCTAAGATTTACAATTAAAGATTGATGATTTTTCCGCGATGAGAGCAGGTTTATGGGTTGGGATATTATGTATTGTATGGGGACTACTCCCCTTGCAGACAGTTGTAGCACAGGGAAATAAAAAAGCTAAAGTCAAGATCGTTAATGCCGATAGTTTACTGGTGGGAACGCTAGGCAAACCGTCTAGGTTTATCGGGAACGTACACATGACGCATGAAAACACACTCATGTGGTGCGATAGTCTCTACCAGTATGAACTACCAGACTCCAACTATCTTGAAGCATTCGGCCACGTGCGGGTGATCAAAAACGATAGCATCCGTATGTCCGGTGACTACATGTACTATGATGCCAACAAAAAACTGATTCAAGTCCGCCGGAACGTCACGCTGGAAGATCCCCAAATGATCCTGACCACCGATTTTCTGGATTATGACGGACTATTCGACATCGGGTATTACTTCAACTGGGGACAACTGAAAGATAGCCAGAACACGTTGGATAGTAAAAAAGGAAACTATTTTACCCAAACAAAGATAGCTCTCTTCAAAGACAGCGTGAAAGTGAATTCTCCCGAATACCTGATCTTCTCGGACACCTTGAAATATAACACGGAAACCAAGCTGGTTTCCATTCTGGGACCCACGAACATATACGGGAAGGAGGACGAAAATAACACCCTCTACTCCGAGGATGGATGGTATGACTCCAACTTGGGACACGCAGAACTGTACAAGAACAACCGGGTCACGCACCAGAGTTACGAGGGGGTGGCCGATACCATGGTCATCGATAGTATAACCGGAATGGCTTATCTCTACTGGAACGTCACGCTTGTGGACACCGTGAACAACGTGATTGTGAAAGGTGAATATGCGCAAATGGACCGGGAACAAAACAAGGCATTCGTCACCGACAGCGCCCTGTTAATCATGGTCGGAAAACAAGATTCTCTTTTCGTACACGGGGATACCCTGTTCATGGATCAGGACTCTGCCAAGAACCAGATCTTACGGGCTTACTATAAAGTCAAGTTCTTTAGTCAGGACTTGCAAGGATTGTGTGATTCGATGGTCTACCTTTCTGTCGACTCCACCATCACACTCTATAATGAGCCAGTGGCATGGGCCAGTGGCAACCAAATGACCGCCGAAAAGATTTCCTTGCTCACGGGAAATGGAACGATTAAGGAATTCTACCTGAATACCAAGGCCTTCATGGTCTCTCGAAGGGAGGAAACCGAAATGTACGACCAGATCAAAGGGCGAAATATGACCGGTTATTTCCGGGATAACGAACTCTACATGGTGTACGTGAACGGTAACGGGGAAACCATCTACTTCCCCGATGATAAAGGTAACATCATTGGTGTTAACACCGCCAATAGCTCCAACATCCGTATCATGATCGACAAACGGAAAGTCACGGACATCGTCTTCATCAACAAGCCCGACGGGGAACTCAATCCCTTGTTCTTGGCCGATCCCGAAGAAGCCCGTCTGAAAGACTTCCGCTGGTTGAAATATATGCAACCATTGAACAAATTCGACATCTTCAAAGAAACCAAAGAACCCGACCCTGTCGAGAAAGAAGAGGAAGAAAAAGAATAATGTAATCAAATCAAACAAAGGATGCATTATGATGACAAACAAATCAAGATCATATAATTCCAAAGCCAAGAAACAATCATCACAGCATAAGCACCTTCAATCTATCAACACAAAGCACAAGAAGAGCATCAATCTTTATACCCAGCAAGCAATGATTGATGCAAAAGAAGGTAACACGATCAAATGTGATAACTTTGAAGATTATTTAAAGCACTTAAAATTCTCATAATCTTATCAGAATTCCCTAACGCTGTTCATAGTATATTTTTTACATTTGTGAAAAATAAAACGATATGCAGCTCCGGAAAAACCTTAACCTCTACTTATCGGGCATCGTAGTCTTCACGCTGACTATACTCTTGTTGTCCACAGCCTTTGCCCTCGACGAGAGTTTAGGGAACCGGATAGCTAAGATTTTTTGGTTCTACAAAGTTATTATCGTGGCAGGAATTGCCTGCATACCACTCGCATGGATGCGTCCTTTCCGCTTTTCGATAACTGACCTGCTGGTTCTCCTTTACGCGGGCTATACCCTCTGTAACGACTACTTCGCGGGGACAATCGCACCCACCCGAACGAGCCTCTTCATCTTGATCATCGTCACGTATTTCATATTCCGACGGCTGACAACATTTGCCCCGCTCGGTTTCACGCATGCGGCACTCTTGCTCACCGGGGCAATAGAAGCCATCTGGGGACTCGCCCAACTATACGGTTTTACCCCCTCCCAACACAGCCGTTTCGAACTGACCGGATCATTCTTCAACCCCGGTCCCTATTCCGGATTTCTAGTTGCCATACTACCGTTAGCTTTATACTACACGCTTACCGCCTGCCGGATAGCCCGCATCTTGTCGGGAGTGATTCTCGTACTTCTCCTGCTCGTCCTGCCCGCCACGTTAAGCCGCGGGGCTTGGTTAGCCGCCATCGCGGGATGCGGAATTGTACTAGGTTACTACTTTCACCTCTATAACCGATTGAAGTTTTTATTTCAAAAACATCGGCTCGCCTCCTTCATCGCAACGATCTGTATATTCCTCCTCGTCACCGGGACTCTCATCGGGATATACCAGTTAAAAAAAGAATCTGCCGATGGACGCCGACTCATCTGGAAAGTCTCGTCCACCCTTGTAGCCTCCCATCCGGCAACAGGCGTCGGGTTCGGGCATTTTGCCGGGGCCTACGGGGAAGCCCAAGCCGCCTATTTCTCTGCCACGGAGCGTCCCGCGGGAGAAGAACTCGTAGCCGATGCCCCCGAGACAGCCTTCAACGAATTCGTGCAAATCACGACAGAAACTGGAATCATCGGTTTATTACTTTTCCTGACAATCATTTTTTGGGCCTTCAAAACCGCCCGGCATCCTGACAATAAAGTCGCGGCAGGCGTGACCGGTTCGTTAGCCGCGTTCCTCGTTTTTGCCTGCTTTTCCTACCCGTTCAGCGTGTTGCCCCTTCTCATCCTCTTCACGCTGCTCTTGGCACAATGTACCCCGATACAACGGGGTTCCCGTTGGCTCTCCGGCATCTTCTACCTGTTCCTGCTTCTCCCGGTCTATTTCCTCGCCACCGGGCAACAGGAACGGGAACAAGCCTACAAACGCTGGAAATCCGAACAAATCTATTTCAACATGCAGATATTCGAACGCACCGTGGATAATTACAAGAAACTCTACCCTCTCCTGAAGGATCAACCCGCTTTTCTCTTTGAATACGGGCAATGCCTCTCCCGCACGGGACAACCCGAAGCCAGTAACCTCATCCTTGAAGAGGCTGCCCGCCTGTCTGCCGATCCCATGATCCGTAACATCATGGGCAAAAACTACCAAACCATGAAACAATATCCCCAAGCTGAATCCGCTTTCTTGAAAGCCTCCCACATGGTCCCCAACCGCCTCTACCCGCTCTACCTGCTCGCCAAGATGTACCACGAAAGCGGCCAAACCGACAAGGCCATCGCCACCGCCCGCCTGCTACTCGAAAAAGCCCCCAAAGTCCCCTCTTCCGCCGCCGAGGAGATGAAACGGGATATGCAGAAACTAATTATAGATACTCAATAGAGTCCCATTTTATTTATTACAAATTAGTAATGCCCACGTCGATCACACTTATTGCCGGAATGACGGTCGGAACCTTCGTCAGTTTATTCATCATTCCCTTGTTTTATTACTATTTAGAACGTATTTTTATCTCAAGAAAAAAATGAAGAAAGTAATTAAATCCATATTCCAGTACGTGGGAGCCGTCCTGCTGGCCATCGTGATTGCCGCCCTGTTGCGCTTTTTTATCGTGGACTTTTACAGCATCCCTTCCGATTCGATGTACCCGACGATCGAACCGGGAGATTTTATCGTGGTGAACAAAATGTACATGGGAGCCCGCTTTTACAAAAACTTCGACTTTCTGGATGGCGCGCACCCGGAAACCGTGCGGGTACCGGGGTTCTCTTCCCTGAAACGCAATGACGTGATCGTTTTCAACTTTCCCACGCACACGAACGGTCGCTGGGATATGGATTTAGGAACATTTTACGTGAAACGCTGTATCGCCCTGCCCGGAGACACGTTATCAATCATCGCCGGGATCAATCATATCAACGGCCAAACCGGCTACGGAAACATGGAGGAACAACAACGCCTGCACCATTACTGTGGGGAGTATGCCCCGGGAATTTACAACGCTTTCCCCTTCGATTACTGGCATCGCTGGAACATCCAAGACTTCGGTCCCCTGTACCTTCCCGCCGCGGGAACCACTATCACCATTGACACGTTAAACTTTTCGCTATACCGCCACCTGATCGCTTACGAAACCCAAGCACCCGTACACTCGCAAGATCGCCAACTCTACATCCGTGACTCCTTGATCCGTGAATACACGTTCCAAAAAAACTGGTACTTCGTGGCCGGAGACCAAGTCTTCAACTCCCGGGATTCCCGATATATCGGTCCCATCCCCGAAGACTTTATCGTGGGCAAAGCCTCGTTCGTCCTCACGTCAAAAGACCCACACACGAAAAAATACGTGTGGCAACGCTTTTTCAAGAAAATAAAATAAGGGGTCCGCATAACACGGACCCCTCATGCCACCACGATCACTCTTTGTTTACTTCACGACAAAAGTGTAAATATCTTTTACGACATGGCTATATCCCTCGTTTGTAATTCGAATCGAAACCACATACTTACCAGCTGGAGCTTTATGTTCTAAAGGATAATAGAAACTTCCGTTTCCTATAATCCTCAATTCCTGTTTAAATACCATTGCATCTCCACCTTCTGTCGCAGTTACTTCTTCGATAGAATAAATCATCGGATCAGTTCCTTCTATACCCTGAATAGGTTGTGTTACCCAAGGTGCGTTATTCTTTATACGTAGGGCATCCACAACTTCGTCTAGATCCTCGATTTGAGGTATTTCCATGTTATCAGGTATATACTCGGCATTTTCAGTCTCTAAATATCCTACCGTAACATCATTACATGCAACAAGAAACACGACACATATTAAATATATAATACTACATCTCATAATTAATTATTTAAAGTTCATCATAATCCACCTAACACGTAATTATAGCTCAATGAATGTACAACCCCATTTGTAGGCTGTATGTTAGAAGAAGCAATATCAATAGTCACATCTCCCTTTAAATAGATCACCCGTACTCCCCCTTCTACAACATTACCATAATCTTCATAAAACAGCCCCATCCAAATACTCTTTCCAGAAAGAGTCGTATAAACATCTCCCCCTTCTTGTGTAAGATATTTTCCTTGGGGAATATCGTCACGTAATATCTTCCCGGCAAACAAATGATCCTTAACAATTTTAATACAAGCATCTTTATCTATGTCATTGATACAAATTATAAACTTGTCATTCATCCATTTTCTAACAGAGTGATTCGTGGGACCTATAAAAGTAATCGGGTCTTTCCCCTCGAACAAAGGTACCAACTCTGCCTTTTCTATTATTAATCGTATTGAATCCCAATTATAAGAGTCACTTTTTAGATATTCATACATATTTCCGTCGAAATGTTCCTTAGCTAATCCAGTATTCTCAAAATTCCAATTTGTAGAACACCCTCCTATCAAAAGGAGTACTATCATTGTAACTAATAATTTACTCATAATAACTACATTGTATATTTTACCAATCATTACCATCTTGCTAACCAATACGGATTCTGACGCATTAAAGTATTGCGCTGCATTTCCGTATCCATTATCGGAACATATAACGCTCCATCTTTTACATCCTGTTCGGAAAGTTTCTCGAACGTTTCAGAAATCATTCCCGGGAAATTATAGTATCCGTTCCGAACAATATCATAATACCGTTCTCCGTCAAAAAACATTTCTCGTTCCCTCTCCCTGAATATTGCCATCTGTAAACCTTCAGTATCAGTATCCGCAGGATAGATTTTTGCATGAGCCCGATTTCTAACATAATTCAAATCATCTTCTGCCCCCGGCAAATTTGCACGACAACGTGCTTCTGCTCGTAGTAAATAAATTTCAGCCAAACGCCAAAATATTTTATTACCATCTACATTTATCATTTCCGCCGGAACCCAAGCCGCATCCAATAATGGTTTACGCCAGAAATATGGATAAGCGTAGCCGCCCGTAACCTCATTATCAGTTTCTGCCATTTCATCAAATTTCCAAAAATAAGCCGCACGTCTTAAATCCTCATCACCCCAAATCTTCTTTACCCGATCATTTTTTATGAGATAAAGATTTTCATATTGATTATTAGACAAAGAGCCAAAGGGGTTTAACGGATATCCCCCATAGCCATAGTTTGCCCCTATATGGAAATTTATACCCGGGGAAAAACGTCCGGTCGTGAAACCAAAGTCAATACTACTATTCAACAATTCAAAAACAGATTCAGAACTCATGCGATCCATGACAACAGAACAGACTTCTTCAGGCGTATCAACCATTTTATAAATCCCCACTTTATTTTCAATAATTAAAGTACAGTACTTTTCAGTCTCCTTGTAAGCATCCGGATCATTGAATAAACCACCTTTCCATGCGTAAATGTTAGCTAAAAGTGCCGCAGCCGCTCCCTTATGTGCATAATATTTTTTCAATTTCTGTCCGTTATAATCAACTGCCTCATCATAGTTTTTTAACAGATCAAAAGCTTTCAAAGCATTAGACAACGCTGTATCTAATACAACTTTCGCATCACTACGCCCTAACGGATCTATACTTTTGGCATCTCTAGTAATCGGAGCGTTTCCCCAACGTCTAGCAATTTCATAATACATCAAACCTTTAGCAAAATAGCAATGTCCCTTGTAAAAATTCTCTCTATCTTTGTGCAAATTCTGAACACGATACAGATTGTCCAATATCAAGTTAGATTGAAAGATTACATTATAGTGAAGAATCCAGCTCGTCCCGGCAACTTTTTTAAAGGCCTCAACAGAGAGATTTTTCAATTCATTTGCATAAGAGTAATATTCATTACATTGGTCATATACTAGTCCCATTTTGTGATGAGGTTGCAATTGATATTGAAAATATACTTCTCGCATTTTAGCATACATATCAATATACGTTTTGTGTACATCCTGTTCATTTTGGAAATAGTTCGTGTAGGTTACAGCAATTTCAGGCTCTACATCCAACATATCTCCACAAGAACAACACACGAATAATCCCGCTATATATAACAATCTTTTTAGTCTCATGTTTTTAAAAATTAAGAGTTAAACCAATGGTCCATTTTCGTGCTAACGGGTAAGTATTAAAATCATCCTGCCCATTTTCTATGCTAACAACCTCCGGATCGACACCCGAATAATTAGAAAGAATAAACACATTCTCTCCTGTAATAAACGCTCTTAATCCAACCATCCCTACTTTCCTAGCCCATTCTTTCGGAAGATTATAACCTAACGTGAGTTGCTTGAGTTTCATGTAAGAAACTGTTTCAAGATTAGATTCCAGCATACCTCCCATTGTATTCAATGTTCCCAGACGAGCATATTGAGCCTTATGATTATTTTCCGTCCAGAAAGAGGCCTTATCCGTATTGATATACAATGCCTGTCCACCTTGTCCACCATTATAAGCATCCAATGAACGAATATCATAAGTTTTATACATATCCCTTCCCAAAGAATAGGTAAAAAGTAAATTTAAATCAAAATCCCGCCACCTTAGTTCATTAGCCCAACCGCCATAAAGTTTCGGTACAGAAGAACCTACTCTCACGAAATCAGATATATCTATTTTTCCATCGCCATTGACATCCATAACTTTAGGATCCCCTGCCGTAAAATATTGCGTTTCATACATCGGCATTAAATACTTTTTAAATCCGTCAGCCTGATAATAAACAGGAACTTCATCTTGTGAATTATAATAGCCATTGTCTTTATATAAATAAATATTGAAAAGAGGTTTACCTATAATAAACGTATCCTCATCTTTACCCGAATAAGATTTTTCAAAACGATTCCAGTTTCTAGAAGCTGTTATTTTACTTCGCCAAGTAACTTTAGTCTCTCTAAGAATATCACAAGTAACTTCAAATTCAATACCTTCATTAGAAACTTCCATGGCATTCCGCCATTGTTTAGAGAATCCACCTAAAAAACTTCCTCCGCTTGGCAGGTTTACTTTCCATAGTTTATCTTTCGTATAACGATAATAATAATCAAATTTAAATTTGATCCGATAATCAAGAAAATCCAAGTCCAATCCCAAATCATATTGATCCGATTGTTCCCAACCCAGTTTCCGATTCAAGATACCGCTAGCCCTCATTCCTCGTTCTCCATCATAAATAGCGCCTATTTCCATCAATCCATGAGCAAGATAAGCCTTATCAAACTGTACTCCGGATTGTCCCCAGCTTGCTCGAATTTTTCCATAACTTAACCAATTAACTGATTTCAAAAAAGATTCGTCTGAAAATGTCCAACCAATAGCCACTGACGGAAATGTTGCCCAACGTTGATCTTCACCAAAAACAGAAGAACCATCTCGACGCAAAGTAAACTCAAACAAGTAGCGAGTTTTAAAATTATAAGCAAAACGACCAAAATAGCTCAAATTTATCTTTTCTTCCAATTTAGAAGAAGCATGCACGGTTTCATAAGCCACGGGATCACCCCATTCGGGTTTCGTGTATTTAATAGGAGTTGTTCCCTGTATATAGTGAATGTAATCACTTGGAGTACCAAGAGCATCAGCATCATTTTCAAATAATTGAGATTTATCCATAGAAATTCCCAATAATAACTCAAAATTGTGTTTCTCTTGGATCGAAAATCTATAATTCAGAAGAGCCTCTCCCTGCATGAAAATATTCCGCGTAATTCCCTCCTCTATATAATTTTCATTCATTTTAGATACATCCATCGTGCTAGGACGAAAGAAGTTACGATTATTCTGATTATAATCAATACCACCATCTACCCTTACATTCAATCCATCTATAAATTCAAAACTCAATCCCATATTTCCCATAAACCGATAAGAATTATTTTTATCTATCTGTTCATTAAGAGCTTCTAATAATTTATCCTTTACCACACCAGAATTCAATGTTAAAGAAGAGGCAGTTCTCGGATCCACTGTTAATCCCTCGACCTTATAATTCATTCTTTTCCCATTCGGAGACTTTCCTCGACTACGATCTGTATAAGCTGCATAAAGACGAGTATCTAGTTTTATCCGTTTATGAGGTTGAATATTTAATCCCACATTCACATTCATCCTATTAAAATCGCTACTCAACATGATTCCAGATTCACTATAATATCCTGCCGCAACCATATACCGAATTAACTCCGTTCCCCCACTAGCCTGTAAATTAACATTATATACTTTCCCCGTACGAAAAGCTTCTTTGTACCAATCTGTAGCATTATTATAAAATGGATTCAAACTATCTTGTAAGACACGAAGTGCTTTTATATCATCCTTGTCAATAGGATTACCTTTGTTCCAGAAATAATCATATTGTCCTCCCATAAAACCACTTCCTTCGGCAATTGAATTAGGATATTCCCCAGTAAAAAAACTAGCTGTACGATAAGCTTTTAATGCTGCTATATTATAATTTCGTTCCATCATCCCACCATAATGTTTCGGAGCTTTCGGGAAAATAGAACCTGTATATGAAAAATTAGCAGAAAAGTTTGAATGTCCTTGTTTCCCTTTTTTAGTCGTGATAAGGATTACACCATTTCCACCTCTGGAACCATAGATTGCAGCTGAAGCCGCATCTTTCAACACTTCCACGGATTCAATAATAGACGGATCTATTTCTGCAATTGTATTGGTTCCCGTACGAGGAGAAGTGAATGAATACATGGGAACTCCGTCAATCACATAAAGAGGAGCACTATTACTAAGAGGTTCATCAAACTGTGAATTAAAAGTATTATAACCCCGAACAACAACTAATGTCCCTCCTCCTCCCGGAGCCCCGGACTGGTTCACGACCTCCACTCCAGACATGCGTCCCTGTAACAAATTTTCAAAACTTGCGGTCGGAAGCTCCTTCATCTCATCTGCCTTTACAGAAGATACGGCACCAATTAATTCCCTCTTTTTACGAGAACCATAGGCAATCACCGTTACCGCATCCAATTCAGATAAATCCTCATCCATTACAACCAGCACTTCTTTGCCCCGGTGAAATACCACCCTCTGCATCTTGAAACCAATATACGTGAATAACAAAGTTCCTGTCGAATCCTTTACCGGTAAAGAGAAATTACCATTCACATCTGTCGCTGTACCTGTTGCTGTTCCGGCTATCACCACGGAAACACCAACTAATGGTTCTCCCTTCTTATCCTTCACCACACCTTTAATTATTGTCGTGGTTACCTCAATCCTATTTTCCGAACCTTTTTTAGCAATAATAATCGTGTTCTCTTTAATCATGTATGATAAATTCGTTCTATCCAAACATTTATCCAACACGGTAGCTAACAATTCATTATTAACCTGAATAGTAATCCCTTTTACCGTTGCCACAAGATCCTTATTGTACAACATTCGATAGCCGGACTCCAATTCTATTCTTTTTAATACTTGTTCCAATGCCATATTTTCCAACTTGAGAGTAATCCTTTCCTTCGTCTGCCCGAAAGAAGTAAAACTTGTCATCATACTGAAAAACATCACGATAAGTATGAAAAAACACTTTCGCAAAAGGATATACCTCGGACTACACGACTGTAGCCGCCAATCGTTCAATTCATTCATATAGTTCAATTTTAATAAATAATGATTTTTATAATCGAGTTACGCGTACTGTTTTCGAATCTATAATTGTAAAACCGATCAAATTCGTGCATCTCAGCATATCCAAGACCTGCGAGATATTTTCATGTCGTTTAATACTCCCGTAAAAAATGAGTTCTTCCGTTTCCGGTTGATCAAATTCAAAAGTAAGATCATACCAACGTTCTAACTTTTTCGCAATAGAACCTAAACTCTCATCATGGAAAGTCAGAAAACCTTCATGCCAAGCCACGTAAGGAGCGATATCCACCCTCTTCTTTTCTATCTTTTGAATCCCCGGTACGAAAATGGCAATCTCATTCGGAACCAACGACACGCTTTCAGTATCCGCACATTCCGGACAACTCACGTCAACAGAACCGGATACCAGTGTGGTTTGCACTATTTTTTCATCCGGATAAGCCGCAATATTGAAAGAAGTTCCTGTAACCTTTATTTCCAATTTTCCACTATTCACGATAAAAGGTGAAGAAGTATCCTTCGCTACCTCAAAATAGCCTTCCCCGACAAGTTCAACCCGTCTCATCCCCTTAGAAAACTTCACCGGAAACTTCAAACGAGAATCAGAATTTAACCAAACTCTTGAACCATCGGATAACGTCAACAGATACTCTGTACCCCGGGGAGTAATCACCGTATTATATATAATCTCTTCCTCCCGCAATATATCCTCCTGCATATTTTGATAAACAATTCCCGCCGTGTCGTTTGTTGCCACGTTTCTTCCATCGATCTCCTTTACTTCCAACACTTTGGCCAAAGAAATGGTCTTTCCATCAGAAAGTTGTAACTGCACACCGGAACGATCAGGAGATGCAAGAGTTTTCATGAGATATTGTTCTCTTTCGCTTGAACCCTGTCGCCATAATATCGCAAATGTAACCACAATCATCAAAGAAGCTGCCACACTGCCCCACGTGATCCAACGCATCCGGTTAACCTTCTTCTTTTGTTGTATTTCGATTTTCCAGAAAACACGATCATATCCCTTCTCCATATCCGTTTCTCCATAAAAGTGCATATCTTGAACAAACCGAGAAAAATGCTCGTAACTTTTCAACAATTCCCGATTACGTTTGTCTTCTGCCAGCCAAGCCTCTAACTCAACCTTCTCAGAAACGCTTAACGTTTCTCGATAATACTTAAAAAGCAATTGTATAATGTGATACGTTTTCTTGTCCATGAAATCTCTATTGTTTTATAATAAAGACACATGAAAAGAAAAAACGACTAAAGAAAATTCAACTTTTTTTCAAAAATTATCATTAACAACAAATCTTTTTTATCCAACTTATCCCGAAGTAACTGAATAGCACGTTGTTTATGAGCTCTTACGCTATTAATAGAAATTTGTAAATTATCCGCAATCTCTTGATTTTTCAATCCATGAACGTAGGCCATACGAGTAACTTCACGACATTGACCGGGTAAAGTTTCTATGGCCTGGTATATTCGGGAAGAAATTTCAGATGAAACAATAGCATTCACTATATCCGTATCATCAAATACCGGGAATTGATTTTTAGCCTGATACTCCTTGACAATATTATTGTGCCTGATTTGATTAAGGCAAAGATTTTTAGCCGTCAGATACAAGTAATTCTTTATAGCGATTTCGTGTTGACTCACATTCTCTTTCTGATTCCAGAAATTCACGAAAGTATCTTGAGCAATATCCTCGGCCCCTTCCCGATCTCCCATAATTTGGAACGCAAAATAAACAATCCTGGCATAATAAGTCACAAAAATCTTCTTAAAAGTAACATCCCCCTCTAAATTATCCTGTAGTAAATTCTTCATATCGCCAGATCGTTTTATTCATATATCAATAAACGTTATAATAGATTTACAAAATTACAGAAATCACTGACAAATCAAAGAATGTTCACGAATCTCGAATAAAAACGTAAAATATTTTGATACGCAAACCTATCTACAGTCATTTAAAGTGACTACGAGAATCTTTCGAAAATAACTAACGGCAACGAGAGTTGCCGTAGCCAAATCACCCTGCAGAGGTCCATAGACCTTATGAACCTTATAAACTCATTTTCTCCCCCCCAACTCTTCTCGCAAGAAAGGAGCCGTTACGGATTTTTTGTTTAAAGCAACTTCTTCCGGGGTTCCGGTGCAAACGACAGTTCCCCCCATTTTACCACCACCGGGTCCCATATCAATAAGATAATCGGCCACTTTAATCACGTCTAGGTTATGCTCGATGACAATCACGGTATTCCCTTTATCAACCAGCTTTTGTAGCACTCCCAACAATATATTTATATCCTCGAAATGAAGTCCGGTTGTAGGCTCATCCAGTATATATAGCGTACTCCCGGTGTCTTTCTTCGAAAGTTCGGTAGCCAATTTAATGCGCTGGGATTCTCCCCCGCTTAACGTAGTACAAGGTTGTCCGATCTTGATATACCCCAACCCGACATCCTGTAACATCTTCAATTTGGATTGCAGGTGAGGCAGATTCTCAAAGAACTCTACCGCCTGATTGATCGTTAGGTTCAACACGTCACCGATGGACTTTCCTTTATAGCGAACCTCCAAGGTCTCTTTGTTGTAACGTTTACCATCACAAGCTTCACAATGCACGTAAACATCCGGAAGGAAATTCATCTCGATGGTCTTCACTCCCGCACCTTTACAAACCTCACAACGTCCTCCGCTCACGTTAAAGGAAAAACGTCCGGCCGTGTAGCCCCGGATCTGTGATTCCGGTAACTTTTCAAATATCTTCCGAATATCGGTAAACAATCCCGTGTAAGTAGCCGGATTGGAACGGGGGCTTTTACCTAACGGGCTTTGATCCACCACCACGACCTTATCGATTTCAGTCATCCCTTCTATCGATTTATAAGGTAACGGTGCAGCCAAAGCATTATAAAAATAAGCACTCAATATCGGATGCAAAGTTCCATTAACCAAAGAAGATTTTCCACTTCCACTCACCCCGGTCACGCAAATCAATTTCCCCAGAGGAAAATCGACACTCACATTTTTAAGATTATTTCCGGTACATCCTTTCAGGGAAATCTTCTTTCCATTCCCCACTCGACGTTCCGCCGGGATAGCGATTACCTTCTCCCCTTTCAGGTATTGTGCTGTCAGACTATCACTTTCCAGAATATCGGAATACCCCCCGATAGCCGTGATCTCCCCTCCTTTTCTTCCCGCCTTAGGTCCCAAGTCCACGATATAATCGGCATTCTCCATCATCTCCTTATCATGTTCCACCACGATCACCGAGTTACCGTTATCCCGCAATTCCTGTAAAGAATGAATCAACTTCCGGTTATCCTTCTGGTGCAACCCAATACTCGGTTCATCCAATATATAAAGCACGTTTACCAACTGTGAACCGATCTGAGTCGCCAAACGAATACGCTGAGACTCCCCCCCCGATAACGTCATGGATTGACGATTCAAGGACAGATACTCCAAGCCAACATCAAGCATAAACTTCAAGCGAGTTCGGATCTCTTTCAAAATCTCCCCAGCAATCTGTTTCTGTTTATCCTCCAGATGTTCCTCCACGTTACCGATCCACTCGTACAAATCAGATAACTCCATATTCGCTAATTCGGAAATATTCTTCCCGTTAATATAGAAATGCAGAGCCTCTTGGTTCAACCGTTGACCGTTACACACGTCACAGGTTGTTACGGAAATAAACTGTTCCGCCCATTTATTCGCTTTCTTGGAAGTCGAATTTTCCTCCTGCATGGTGACATACTTCAATATTCCCTCGTACGTCGTGAGGAAATTGGATGATACCCCGATCTCCGCATTCTCCAAACGGAATTGTCCCGGATAACCGTACAATATATCCGTCAAAGCCTCTTCGGGTAAATCCCGGATCGGTTGTTTTATATCGGCACCATGTTTTCTCAGAATCGTTTCGATCTGGTAGAAAATAAGAGATGCTTTATATTTTCCCAAGGGCAAGATTCCCCCAGCATGAATGGATAATGAATTATCCGGGATTATCTTTTCCATCGCCACCTCGTTGACAAATCCCAATCCCTTACATTTCTTACAAGCCCCGTGAGGAGAATTGAAAGAAAAGGTATGCGGGGCCGGATCTTTATAGGAAAGCCCAGTATCCGGACACATCAAATGGCGGCTATAATATTTAATCTCGTCAGATTCGTAATCTTTTACCATCATCACGCCCTTACCGTGTTTCATGGCAGTACCCACGGAATTTTTCAAGCGTTTCAGATCAGCCTGATCCATGACAATCTTATCCACCACGATTTCGATATCGTGCATCTTATAACGATCAACACTCATTCCGATCGTTATCTCCCGCAACTCTCCATCTACCCGTGCCGAAATAAAACCATTCTTCCGTAAATTCTCGAATAACTCCCGGTAGTGTCCTTTACGTCCTTTTACCACGGGAGCCAACAACAATACACGCCGCCCAGCAAAATCACGCTGCAACAATTCCAATATCTGTTCATCCGTGTACTTTACCATCTTACTACCCGTGGCGTATGAGTAAGCAACACCCGCACGGGCATAAAGCAAACGCAAAAAGTCATAGATCTCGGTGGTCGTTCCTACCGTAGAACGTGGATTTTTATTCGTGGTTTTCTGTTCAATTGAAATCACGGGACTTAACCCCGTAATTTTATCCACATCCGGACGTTCCATGCCTCCCAGAAAACGACGGGCGTATGCGGAAAAAGTTTCCAGATACCGACGCTGCCCCTCGGCATATATCGTATCAAAAGCCAAGGATGATTTTCCACTCCCGCTTAACCCGGTAATCACCGTCAACTTATCCCGTGGAATCGTCAGGTCTATATTTTTCAGATTATGCTCTCTGGCACCAAATATGGCTATATTGTTATCTTCTTCTTCTCTGTACTCCATGAATTCCTATTCCTTAAAAATCAACTTACAAAGATAGGGAAACTATTTCGAATGGAAGAAAAATTTATGATTTATGATTTACAATTTGCGAATAAAAAGTATAAACTTGATACCGTAAAAATCTAAAATCAGTAAATCTAAAATTCATGGAGTAATGTGTGGTAGGAATTTAAAATCGGAAATCAAAAATAAAAAAAAGGAGGGATTTCCTGTAGCGTCTTAAATGGAATACATTGGGACTGACGAAAAGATGTTGTATGTATGTGTGTGCGTGCGTCTGTGTGTGTGGTGTGTGTGCGTGGTGTCCCGTAGGATATATTCCAGTACTTTTAAGAACTCTATCAGAAAATCAGCTTAAACCCCAGTCAAAGCTATCCCCTCTCTTTATGCTAGATGATTCAATCTAATAACAGCTAAAAATAAATCATAAGTTCATCATCTATTCTACTTCTTTAACGTTACCGCTAAAGAAAGGTTTCGTTTTTTCTCGAAAAAAATCGAGAAATTTTATTTTTCAATTATTCAAACTAACTCTTCAGTTTTCAACCATCAAGAAGCATTCCTTGATTGTGAATACATAGAGTATAACGGGAATTGTTGAGATAGGTTACACTTTCGAGTAAAAAAATCATGATTTTTTTTGTCCTGATGAAATCCGGTGTAAGTAACTCCAAGAAAGCGTGTCAAACGTCATTTTTCAAACTCCCTCCCCCCTTCGGGGTACTCCCTCTATAAACAGAGGGAGAGCTGGAATACTTCCTGTCTTCGGAAAGAGTCACCAGCTCCTCCTCTGTTTATAGAGGAGGTGGCAGCATTGCTGACGGAGGAGTTAAAAAATAACTTTTAAATCAACCTCCTTCAGAACAAACTTCCCGAAACACACAAAAAAAAGAGCGCCTCACGACGCTCTTTCTTATATGAAGATTTTAAAATCTTATTTTTTCACGGCTTCTTTCACCTGATCGTTAGGAACCATTTGTTCCTTAAAAGTATAGGCACCGGTTTTCGGAGATTTCACCATTTTGATGATTTTTGCAAATCCCCTACCATCTGCTGTTTTAAGTGTTGCAACAACTTTCTTTGCCATAGCTTAATTATTTTATTTCTCTGTGTAAAGTTACTCTTCTCAGAATCGGGTTGTATTTACGCAACTCCATTCTCTCGGGGGTGTTCTTTCTGTTTTTGGTAGTGATATAACGAGACGTACCCGGCATTCCGGATTCTTTGTGTTCCGTACACTCCAAAATCACCTGTATTCTGTTTCCTTTGCTCTTCTTTGCCATCTCTTCTTACTTTATACGTTCTTAATTAAACCATTGGCAGTAGCTTCTTTCAAACAAGCACTAATACCTTTCTTGTTGATCAGGCGCAATCCGGCTGCAGATACATTCAAACGGATCCATCTATCTTCTTCTGGCCAATAAAAATTCCTCTTAAACAGGTTGATCTCGAATGTTCTCTTCACTCTTCTTTTGGAGTGAGAAACATGGTTACCAACCATCGCTTTCTTTCCAGTTATTTGACAAATTCTTGACATCTCTCAATATTTTTATAAACGCTTTCCAAACAGGATGCAAATTACGCACTTTTTATTCAAACAATCAAATGTTTCGGTAAAAAAGTTTCAAGTTTTTTTTACCTCAATATAAAATATAATATCACGAGGAATATTGCCAAGGCAATAAATTCCCGGATCACTTTTTTTCTTCTCTCCGAACCCGCCTTTGTATCGGCCTTTCTCAAAATATCCAGCAACGCCCCGGTAGGACAAAAATAGTTACACCAAGGACGGGCAAAAAATACGGATAAGAGTAAAAATATGACAGCCAAAGCGATGACCCACCCCGTTGCAGCGGTCAATAAAAATGCCGGGAAGGGTTCCAACGATGCCAATTCCAACGGGATTCCCCACAATAACAGAGCGAGAATCACCATAAAATAGATCACGCGAGTATATTTAAATACATTCTTCCACACTCCCTTTGGGGCTATTTTTTTCTTACGAACTTTCCCTACCAACTCCTGCGCTGCCCCAAAAGGACATAAATACGCACAATAATAAGCCTTATTCAAGAATAAAGGACAAGCCAAAGCCAACACGGCAATCACGGGCAACAAAATACGAGCCCCCCAAGGTACCCCGTTCAACAACCAGTTAAATAACAACTCTAATGAAACAAAGTACCCGGACCAGAAACCAAGAATCAACACGGAAGAAACCTGCAACACGTAACGCCAACGTTTCATCCGACTTCCCCTGAACATACTGGCTAACGCCAACAAAACCACGATTCCCCCCAAAGCGTGCTGTAACAATTTCATCCAATCCACGTCAAAACCACCCCCGTCACGTTCTAGGTAAAACTCCAGCGCTCTTTTCACACTCCCCCGGATGGCATCACTCGACATCGTGGCCCCACTCACGGCCTCCACGTTCAGTTGCTCGGCCTCCTCCAGCGTCTTGCCATTCCACGCCGAAAACAGGTTCTTTTTCTCCAAACGTCTCAAAAACCCGGGCGACTCGCTATTATCTAACAAGGTAAGTCCTAAAATCACATCTTCCTCGGAAACAGCCAAAAACAAAGGCACATTCCCGGCATAACCGATCAGATCGTCCGCAATCGGTGTCGTAACAAGTAATTTACCGACCTCTTCCCCGCCAGCCTTCACAACATAGTGAACTTCGTTCACTTTCTCAACACTCGTACAGGTCGGAAAATATTTCTTCACCGCATCCAGCGGAACAACATTCGAAACTTCAGCTTTCACCTCTTGATTCTTCGGGACTTCTTTGACCGCCTTGAAATTCAACGAAATCAGGTAAATGATAACACACAACAAAATTACCTTAGGTAACTTCGTGATAAAAGTTGCAACATTTTCTTGTATATCCATATCAATTTTATCCATTTTTGAAGGCCACAAAAATAAGGAGAAAATCATTTATTTGTATATTCTGCCCGACTTAATTATATTTGTCACATTCTAAAACCAAATAATAAAATTCAAAATGAAAAAAGTCACTTACTTAGTTTGTTGCGTAGGACTGGCGCTGCAATCCTGCCAATCAGGGCAAGTGAAGAATGAAAATCCATTTTTCAACACGTATGAAACCCCTCATGAGGTCCCCCCTTTCCACTTGATTAAAAATCAACATTATCTTCCTGCTTACGAGGAAGGGATGAAACAACACCAAGCGGAAATCGACGCGATCATCAACAATCCGGAGGCTCCGACATTTAAAAACACGATCGACGCACTCGAAACTTCCGGCGAATTACTGAACAAAGTAGCATCCGTGTTCGGTAATCAACAAGGAGCGAACACGAACGATTCGATCAAGGCCATCGCCAAAGAGATTACCCCAAAACTCACTGCTCACTGGGATGCAATCAACTTAAATGACAAACTTTTCGAGAGAATCAAAACGGTATATAACAATAAGGAGAAAGAAAATCTGACCCCGGAACAATTAACCGTACTCGATAAATATTATCAAGGTTTCGTTCGGGGTGGAGCCAACCTCTCTCCCGAAGACAAGGAAACGTTCAAGAAATTGAACAGCGAACTATCTATGCTCAGCCTGCAATTCGGTGAAAACTTGCTGAATGAAACCAACAGTTTCAAGTTGGTCATCGATAACGAGAAAGATTTATCCGGCCTACCCGAAAACGTGATTGCCACGGCTGCAACCGTAGCCAAGAATGTCGGACTGGAAGGGAAATGGATCTTTACCCTCCACAATCCAAGCATGATTCCGTTCCTACAATATGCTGACAACCGGGATTTAAGAGAAAAAATCTACAAGGCTTATATCAACCGTTGCAATAACGACAACGAGTACGATAACAAAGAAATCATATCCAAAATCACTTCCCTGCGAGTACAAAAAGCCCAGTTACTCGGTTATGATACCCATGCGGCCTTCATTCTCGACAACAACATGGCCAAAACTCCGGAGAACGTGTACGACCTGTGTAACCAAATCTGGAATGCCGCTCTACCGATCGCTAAAAAAGAAGCCAAAGAACTTCAAGACATGATTCGCAAGGAGGGTAAAAACTTCAAATTGCAGCCTTGGGATTGGCGCTATTATGCTGAAAAAGTAAAGAAAGCCAAATACGGACTGGACGAGAACGAACTTCGTCAATACTTCCCTCTGGAAAACGTCAGAGAGGGAGCCTTCTACACAGCCAATAAATTATACGGAATCACGTTCACGCAACGTACCGACCTCCCCGTACCCCATCCGGACGCTTTGGCATTCGAGGTGAAAGAAGCGAACGGAGATCACATCGGGATTCTATACATGGACTTCCACCCGAGAGAAAGCAAACGTTCGGGAGCATGGATGAACGCTTATCGCAAGCAATCCGCACTGGGTAAAAAAGTAACCCCGATCATCACGAACGTGTGCAACTTCACGAAACCCACGGGGGATGTTCCGGCATTATTGAGCTTTGACGAGGCACAAACCCTTTTCCATGAATTCGGTCATGCCCTTCACGGTTTATTGTCACAATGTACATATAATAAGGTATCAGGAACTTCTGTTCCTAGGGATTTCGTGGAACTCCCGTCCCAAATTATGGAAAACTGGGCCGCTGATCCCGAAGTACTGAAAGTTTACGCCCGTCATTACAAAACGGGAGAACCGATTCCGCAAGAGCTTATCGACAAACTAGAGAATAGCGGACATTTCAACCAAGGATTCGTCACGACCGAATTCATGGCAGCCGCTTTACTGGATATGGCTTACCACACGCGTAACACGACCGATCCCGTTAACCCGAATGAATTCGAAAAAGCCACGTTAGAAAAAATCGGACTTATCCCGGAAATCACGGTACGCTATCGCAGTCCCTACTTCCAGCACATATTTGCCGGAGGCTATTCTTCCGGATATTACGCTTACACGTGGGCAGAAGTACTGGATGCTGATGCTTTCGAAGCATTTAAAGAAACCGGAAACATCTTCAATCCCGAAAAAGCAAAAGCATTCCGGGAGAACATTCTTTCCAAAGGTGGCTCCGAAGATGCCATGACCCTTTACCAGAAATTCAGAGGACAAGAACCTTCTATTGATCCGCTATTAAAGCGTAAAGGATTAAAATAAAAAATTAGAGGATTGTGAATCACAATCCTCTAATTTTTTTATTTTTTCACGCAACCTTTTCAAGAATCCTGCATCTAATAAATAAATTCACACTAAGTAATAAAAATGGGTTTATTGCAAAAAAAACGGATGCTCAAAGTAGTTCCAATTTTAGGGTTAGTAGTAAATAGTGAAAAAGCTGTCTCTCGTCAAGACAGCTTTTTTTGATGATATCTGCACCACTCGGCAATCCCACACTCTTCACACTTCGGTTTTCTTGCCACGCAAACATATCTTCCGTGCAATATCAACCAATGGTGAGCCGTGGACAGCCACTCGGCAGGAATATGCGCCACGAGTTGTTTCTCCGTCTCTAACGGGGTCTTGGCACCCGTTACCAGCCCGATACGATCGGCAACCCGGAAAACGTGCGTGTCGACAGGCATGGCCGGACGCTTGAAAGCCACCGCTTCCATGACATTGGCCGTTTTCCGTCCCACCCCGGGCAACGTCTGCAATAACTCGAAATCATCCGGGACAATTCCATTGAAATCTTCTATCAACTTTTTCGCCATCGCTGACAAATGCTTGGATTTATTATTCGGGTAAGAGATAGATTTGATCAACTCGAAAATCTCCTCCACGCTCGCTTTGGACATAGACTCCGCATCCGGAAATTGCTCGAACAAAGCGGGAGTCACCATATTCACCCGTTTGTCGGTACATTGAGCCGATAAAATCACCGCTACCAGCAACTGGAAGGGATCATTATATTGTAACTCCGTGTCAGCTAACGGCATACGTTCCCGAAACCATGCCAACACCTTATCGTATCTTTCCTCTAATCGCATAATATTAATTTCTTTGCCTACAAAGATAAGAAAGCTGAAAATTAAAAACTTCTATTTCACCCTAATTTTCTCCCTTTTTTAATCTTGAGCCGACCAGTCCGGCCACGAATTGCTCAGTCTGAAGCCACAAATTCTGACAAGCCTCAACATCAAGAGCCGCTTCCGGTAGTCCCACCTGATGTTTATTCCTAAAAAAGCCTCCCGATATATTCACATACTGATCGGAAGTTGCCAAAAGTATAGCCGTCATCGCCCCTCGTTCCGGAGATTTAATAAACGGACGGAAAAATATATCCGCCAAAGGGTCATACCATTTGTGCATGGTGATCATCCCCGTGTTCACCACGCCCGGATCAACCGCATTCACGGTAATCGCACGCCCCTGTACCCGCCTTGCCAGTTCCGTCGTAAACATCAGTATCGCCAATTTCGAATTGGGATAAGCCTTAAAGCGACGGTAATGCTCCGGATCCAATTTAAAGAAACGATCTCCAACCTCTCCCATCTTACAAGTAACCGACGACGTGTTAATAATCCGGGCCTTCCCGGTTCTCCCCATATTTGGAAGTAACCAATTCGTCAACAACCAAGTCCCCACGTAATTCACCCCCACGGTCATCTCCAACCCGTCCTCGGTTGTCGTGAAATCTCTACACATGATTCCCGCATTATTCACCAACACGCTCACCTCCCGTCCGTTCAACCCGTCAACAAAAGAACGGATGGAAGCAACCGACGCCAAATCCAACTGATGCAACTCCACCCGACCGTTTCCCGTCTCTCGCACAATCTCATCCCTCACTCCTGCCGCCCGTTCAACATTCCGACAAGCCATAACCACGGGAACTCCCATACCGGCAATCGCTCTCGTGATCGCCTTTCCCATGCCCCCATTAGCCCCGGTGATGATAAACAAACCCTTGTTCATTTTAGATCCTACGAATTATATGATTCTGTGATTTTCGATTAGATGATTATAGAATCACTTAATCATTAAATCGACAATCACTCAATTTTTTTCATTTTCAATTGCTCTTTTCACTTTCCTTATCATCCACCTCACCACCCCGTAAGGCAAAAAGAATAAGAAACCGATAAAGAAATAATTAATCACCCCGGGAATCATTTGGGCTCGGTGACAGAACATACCGTTGATTGCCCGGCGAGCAAGCGTGGCAGGTTTCATCATCACACCGATTCGCACGGCCAACCGCTGCAAATGAAGAGGTAAATTATATAAATCGGTAGCAATCGCCCCCGGACAAACCGTGGTAACGTTCACCCCGTAATCAAGCATCTCCAAACGAAAAGCCCGGGAAAAACTCTTCAAAAAACACTTCGTGGATGCATACAACGAAATTCCCGGATAAGGGAACCAAGCTGACATTGAAGACATATTGAGGATATACCCTTTCCCCCGTTTTCTCATATCCTCCCCGAAATAACGACAAAGCAAAACCACCGTGTTCATGTGCAACATCAACATGGTCTGCACAACACCCACTGAAAGATTCACGATATGCTCGAACCGGAACATTCCGGCATTATTCACCAGCACCTCCACTTGTAACCCTAATGCCACGCAAAAACCATGCAAATGTTCCGCTGCATCGGGTAGTGATAAATCCATATAAAGAGGCCACGTCTGCACCTCGTACATTTGTGATAACTCCCCGGCACACCGCGTAAGGCGCTCCTCCTCATTACTGACCATCACGACATCATACCCCCGGGAACACAACTCCCGGGCATACTCCAAACCGATTCCCGAACTGGCTCCCGTGACGATGGCCACTGGATGAACACTAGGCTGATCAATTACTTCCATAAATCCGATTTCAATTTTTCTTGGAAGCCGATTCCAACTCCTTCAATAACTTCTTGGGCAAATCCGGAATATGCTTATGACAGGCCATCTCCCTAGAATACATACGGGCAATACAATAATTCGCGTGTTCGCAAGCATTCCGGGCATTCTCCTCCCTCCCCATCCGGTTCACGAAATCCGGTTCATTCAACAAGGCACGAGCCATTGACACCCCATCAAATCCGGCATCCAACACCATATCTATCTTTTCCCGGGAAACCAATCCTCCCACGTACACGAGAGGTAACTTCACCGCTTCCCGGAATTTCAACGCATCTTCGAAAAAATAAGCCTCTTTAAACGGTACCGTCGGAATCATCATATGTCCGGCAATTCGAACGCCTATCGGTAACCAGAATTGTTGCATATAATACGTCAGGCTACGGATAGGCATGGCCCCCCTCATCACGTACATCGGGGCCCGACTGACAAAACCACCACTCAGAATCAAGGCATGAACCCCTGCCGCTTCCAGTGCCTTGGCCACTTCAATACATTCCGGCACCTCCATCCCACCCCGGAATCCATCCCGGGTATTCATCTTCACCAGCACGGCCATGTCATCCCCCGCCGCTTTCATCACTTCCGCCATTACCATACGCATAAACCGCATCCGGTTCTCCAGCGATCCCCCGAACTCGTCCTTCCGGTGATTCGTGTAAGGAGAAAGGAACTGACTGATCAGATACCCGTGTCCGGCATGAACCTCCACGGCATCAAATCCCGCCTCTCTAGCCATATTCACTGCCTGTCCAAACGCCTTTGCCATCTCCACGATCTCCTCTTTCTTCATACCCCGCACCAACGTCGGCGAGTAGATATTAAAACCACTTGAAGCGGAAATGGGCGTGCAGCCACAAATCCCCTTGTGCGACATATTCCCGCAATGCCCGATTTGTATGGATGCAGCCGCACCCGTGGCATGTATATCGTCCGTAAGCTGTCGTAACGCAGGAAGGATCTCCGGCCTCAACCACAATTGATGGGGAAACGATAAACCGCTACGAACAACAGCCGCATAAGCGATTGTCGTCATCCCGATTCCACCCCGGGCCACCGAAAGATGATAATCATGTAACATTTCCGAAGGAGCATTCCCCGGACACATACCCTCGAATGCTGCGGCCCGAATCGTTCGGTTACGTAAGGTCAGCGGTCCGATCGTTAATGGCGTGAATAACTTGGATTCTCGTGTCATATTATTCTTCTTAATATATAAAAGGAATCACCCGTTTCAGACGACGTTTCTTCACCTCGTCCCCGAACATCCCTAAATATTTGTGATAAATTGTATTAGCTCTCGGCACTAAATTAGCGAACGTCCAAATGGCAAAAACCGCCCCGGAAAGTGACCACGTGAGAATGGCAAAACCGATCCATTCTACAATCTCGCCCAAATAATTTGCAGAAGTCACGTAACGGAACATCCCGCCCTTGGGCAAATAATGCCCCGTGTCACCGGGACGCCGCAAATGACGAATAATATGGTCCGATTGTATATTCGTGAACATCCCGGCAAAGAACAATATCGTCCCGATAATAAACTGCGGGGACATCAACCACTCCGGGGTATAAAGATCCGACGGGGCAAAATAGAAAATCCACCCTCCCTGCATACACGCATTCAACACATTAAACGTGATCCCCATCAACATGATTCCCATCGGCATTCTCCCCTTACCTTTCAGTAATAACGGGAAAATAAACGCACGCTGAAAATAATGTATCTCGAAAAAAATAAAGAAAATCAACGGCACCAACTCATATCCCCTATCCGAGAAATACCAGAAAAGTGCCATCGCTATAAAAACAGGAGCCTCCATCAAAACCCAGCCGATCCGGTTATCTATTGGTCGCCCCCACTTGGCATCGAAAAACATACCATAACCCGCTTTCACAAAGTACAGGGCTACAAAAACAATAACTGCAATTCCGGTCATCACGGCCAGAAAAATATGAAACACATCCATCCTACAATTTTATTGATTACACAAGTAACCAACAAATATCATGCCAATAAACAATAAATGTTAAGAACGATAGAAAAACTCAAACGCCAATCCAACCACTCTCCATTCTTTTATCTTTCAGTTTTCACTTTACCCCGCCATGTGGCCCCGGTAACCCGTCCCGGAAACGAATACTCACGTGTGTTCCGTCACAGAAAGGTTTGTTCGATGACGCCCCGCAACGGCATAGTGTAACCCGGTTACGAAGTTCGTACCTCACGCCCTCCGTATCGTCAATCGGAATCCCGCCCCGTACGAACAAAGGACCACTGCAACGCTCCTGCGGGTCTTCCAACAGCACCAGCGATGGTTCCAGTTTATTTTCAATAAATTCCCCTTTATCCTTATCCCAAGCCTTCAAACGACCCGCCGGGCAATAATTAGCCTCCCGGATCGTCAACTCCCTAGCCTCCGGATCATCGGACTCCTCCACGAGATTCCAAACCTTCCCGTAAGCATCACAAAAACGGGCAAAAGCACAATATTTCTCATTATCCGTCAGTTCAAGCGTAGGCCCGTCAACCACATCGGCATCTTTCAATAAAGGAATATTATCGGCTGTCAGCGTGGGATCCCAATTCGTGTTCAAGTGAGCCCCATCGCAATACGGCTTATTGGCAGAAGTCCCGCAACGACATAAAGCCGTGGGGTTATCATTCATATCGTACTCAACCCCATCCCGGTACGACCACGAACTTCCCTCTACATTCTGCACGATAAACTGTTGTTTTAAAAGCGGATGACCATACACTAGGTAAGGTCCTTTTCTATCGACTACAATGGAATACTGTTTATTGATTTCAGGTGTTCCCGGTTCTATCTCTCGTTCTTTCATAACTCTATCAGATTAATTATTACGATAGATATACCCGCGAAAGACCTTTTTTGTTTCTTTCCGGACCAAATATTTTAGAAAAAGTTGCAGACTGGGAGGCAACATGAAATATGTACCTGCAACTCTTTCCGTTTTACTTCTTTATGCGGGTAAAGAAATAACGTTCCTCGTCCGAGAGGTCAGCATTAAACGTGTACCCGTCCTCGTTGAAAGCCTTTAACTCCTCAGGTTCCTCGACACGATTCATCACGATATATCTCGTCATCGTCCCCCGTGCAATCTTGGCATAAGTACGAACTGTTTCGTATTTACCATCCCGCCATTCCTGAAATTCCGGTGTAATCACCCTCACCTCTTTCCTCAACTCGTCCATCTTCAACGCTCCCTGAATATCCATACTGGCCAGATTCACCATAATCCCTCCAACCTTACGCACATCTTCCAATAATGGAGTCGTCAGCTTCGGAACCCAATAATCATACAGGTTCGCCCCATCCAACTTCACGGAAAATGCGATCCGGTAGGCTTGAATCAAATCCAACGGACGCACCAAACCATAAAGCGTAGAGATAATCCGGACACGATCTTGAGCATACTTCAAGTCCTCTAAAGAAAAAGAATTCGGATCAATAGCTTTGAATACACTCCCGTTATAAGCAAACAAAGCCTGTTTGCGAGAATTCGAAAGTGAACCAAACCTCTGATAACGTTCGTAATTCTCCGCTGCCAGCTTAGGACTGATCTTCAACATTTTCTCTAACTCCGATGCAGAAAAATGACGCATATGTTCCGCCAGATATTCCGCCTCTGCCGTGTATTCCGGAGTGGTACCCGGAAGTTCCTGTTCCACCACGGACATATCCATGGTCTTGGCCGGTGATAAAATAACTAACATCGTTTATCTGAACTCTTCAACTTTATACCCCGCGTTCTCGAACGCCTTCTTCACCGAGTGCGTGTCTCCGGTCTTCAACATAACCGTCAGCACCTTGTCCGGATGTTGCAAATCCACGCTCCATTCCGTCACGTCTCTCAAACTATTCAAAAACGGAGTGACTTTCGATACGCAGCCACTGCATTTCAACGTTGTCTTAAATCTGAACTTTTTTTCCATGTTGCTTTCTTTTATTGGTTTATATAATAGCTACAATTTCTTCCATTTAATTCTCAAACTATTAGTCACCACGGACACCGAACTGAAAGCCATCGCGGCAGCCGCAATCATCGGGTTGAGTAAAAAACCGTTGATCCCGTACAACACCCCTGCCGCTAAAGGAATACCAATTATATTATAAATAAACGCCCAGAACAAATTTTGTCGAATCGCCCGCACCGTTTGATGCGAAAGTGCGATAGCACGGGGAATCACGTTCAGATCGGAAGTAATCAAAGTCACCTTTGCCACGTCCATGGCAATATCCGACCCTTTTCCCATGGCAATACTCACGTCAGCCTGTGCCAATGCCTGCGAATCGTTGATTCCGTCACCCACCATGGCCACCACTTTCCCCTCATGCTGCAAGGCCTCCACGAAATTAGCCTTTTCACCCGGCATCACCTCGGCCTTAAAATGACGAATGCCCACCTGATCTGCCACGGCACGAGCCGTCAAGGCATTATCCCCGGTCAGCATATAAACATCAATTCCTTTTTCATGCAGCGTCGCAATTGCCTGACGAGAACTCTCCTTGATCTTATCGGCAATGGCAACCAATGCCAGCACCCGTCCCTCTCCGGCAAAAAAGACAACCGTTTTACCGTCTCCTTCCCACCGGACAGCAAGTTTCTCGTTATCATCGTCTAAAACCACATGATTCACGTCCATCAAAGCCCGGTTCCCAACAAGATATACCTTATCCCCGACTTTTGCCGTCACCCCTTTGCCGGTCTGATTCTCGAAATCCGAAACCGATATTTCATTCACGACCTTCTCTTTAAACTTCTGCACCACGGCATCTGCCAGCGGATGTTCCGAACGCCGTTCGATCTCCAAGAGGATGGATTGATAACGCTCGTCTTCCGCCCCCGGAGTCCAGTGAATATCCGTCACAACAGGTTTTCCCTCCGTGATCGTCCCCGTTTTATCCAGCACGATCGCATTCACCCGGTACATCAGCTCCAAGCTCTCAGCATCCTTGATCAGTATATTATGTTCCGCCCCTTTACCGATCCCGACCATAATCGCTGTCGGCGTCGCCAATCCCAGCGCACACGGGCAGGCTATAACCAGCACCGTGATAGACGTCAGCAAAGCATGAGTGAAAGCAAGGTCCCCACCTATCAGCATCCACACGATAAACGTGATTACCGCAATCCCCATCACTACCGGAACAAAAATTCCGGCAATACGGTCCACCAGTTTCTGCACGGGAGCTTTACTTCCCTGTGCCTCCTGCACCATCCGGATAATATTGGCCAAAACGGTTTCTCCCCCCACCTTATCGGCACGGAAACGGAAACTTCCCTTCTCGTTTATTGTCCCGGCATACACGGGTTGTCCTTTCACCTTCTCCACGGGTATCGACTCCCCGGTAATCATACTCTCGTCGACAAAAGAAGCCCCTTCCGTCACTTCCCCATCCACCGGAATCTTTTCCCCCGGTTTCACGACCAGAACATCCCCTACCGCCACCTCACGGATAGGTACCTCCTCTTCGCTACCGTCGGCAAGAATTTTAGTCACCGTTTTGGGTTGTAACCCCATCAATTTCTTTATTGCAGTCGAAGTACTGAACTTGGCCTTTGCCTCCAGCAAACGCCCCAACAAAATCAGAGCAATAATCACCGCAGCAGCCTCGTAGTACACGTGAGCCTCCAATCCCCGACTCGTCCAGTATTCCGGCCAGATCGTGTTGAACAGACTGAACAAAAATGCCACTCCCGTACTGACGGCCACCAACGTGTCCATATTCGCACGCCCGTGTTTCAACTGCATATAGGCATGGACAAAAAAGTCTCGCCCGAAAAACGCCATCACCGGAATGGTAAAAGCCAGCATAATCCAATTACCATAGGGCATATGCATAAAAAACATACCAATCACGAACACGGGTATCGCCAAAACAATAGCCCCGATCGTCTTTCGTTTTAATGCGAGAAACTCTTCCCGCTGCAAACGATCCGCTTGATCCGTATCCTCCGTGTTTTCCACCACCAATTCGTAACCGGCAGCCTCCACCGCCTTTTGAAGTTCCACGGGTGTAATCACCTGCGGATTATAATCCACTAAAACAGTTGAACCGGCAAAATTTACCTTTGCCTCGTAAACTCCCTCTTGAGCGCCGAGTGTTGTTTCCACATTCAAAGCGCAGACAGCACAACTCATGCCCAAAACTTGGAAAGTCTCTTTCGTATGAATTTCTTTTCCTGACATTTCACATTGTTTGAATATATGTTTACGGAATATCGTAACGTTTAGTTACAATCTTACCACGAACAACCCTTAACTTGCATCAAATCTTATACCAGCGAACTGTTTTATTTTAACATTTTCACAAGAAATGATCACGCACATTGACGAATTACGAGTATTTGACCTCCTCACTTACAAAAATAGCATTAAAATTACCTGTGCCATAATAACCCTCACGAACATCGTCAGCGGGTAAACCGTTGCGTAAGCCACCGAAGGCGTGTCACTATCCACCGTGCTATTCACGTAATTCAACGCCATCGGGTTCGACATACTCCCGCACAACATCCCGGCCACCGAACCGAAATCAATCTTCATCCATTTAATGGACACGGCCGCAACAAGAATCACCGGAATCACCGTAATGGTAAATCCCAATCCAACCCACAACGCCCCTTCCGGACGGAACACGGTTTCGAAGAAATGAGTTCCCGCATCCAATCCCAGACAAGCCAGATACATGGAAAGCCCCAGCGCCCGTAACATCAGATTGGCACTGATTGTCGTGTAAGTCACCATGTGAATCCGAGGACCGAAAGCCCCCACGAGAATCCCCATTACAATTGGTCCCCCGGCCAATCCCAACTTTACCGGAAAACTGATGCCCGGAATCGTCAAAGGAATTGATCCCAGCAACAACCCCAATACCATCCCGATAAAAACGGCCACCAGATTCGGCTCGTCCAAATCCTTCACGGCATTCCCTACCACGTTCTCCACCTTCGCGATGGCCGATTCCTCCCCGACCACCGTCAACCGGTCACCCAACTGCAACGTCAAGTCCGGCGTGGGCAACAACACGATTCCCGCCCGGTAAATGCGGGTTATATTTATCCCGTATTGATTTCTCAACCGCAACGCTCCTAACCGCTTCCCGTTAATCTCCGGCCGGGTAATCACGATCCGGTGGGACACCAATTGACTATCAATAGCATCCCAGTCAATATCTTCCTTATTCCAATCCCTCGTATCCCGCTTCCCGATCAACATCGTCAGCGCCTCCACGTCCCCTTCCGTCGTGATCATCAGCAAACAATCCCCCTCCCTCACCACGGTATCGGATGCCGGAATAATCACCTTCTCATCCCGCCACAACCGGGAAACCACAAACTTTTTGGACGATTGCCGGGCAATCTCCTGAATGGTCTTACCGGACACACCGGGATTGCTCACGAGAAATCCCATAACCACCGTCTTCTTGTGGCTATCTTCATCGCTTTTTTTGAAAAATATACTGGATGCAAAAAGTTTACGTACAAAAATAACAGCCAGAATCACACCCACCACCCCTAACGGATAAGCCACGGCACACCCCAGTGCCAGATCCGACTGTTGAATAGCGGGATCATTCAATTGTTTCAACGTCTGTTGAGCCGCACCCAAGGCAGGCGTATTTGTCACCGCACCACTCAGAATTCCCACCATATCCGGCAACGACACACCCGTGAACCAATGAAATCCCAAGGTCATCACGATTCCCAACAAAACCACCAACATGGCCAGCATATTCAATTTCAATCCCCCCTTTCCCAAGGAAGAGAAAAAACCGGGTCCCACCTGTACCCCCAAGGCATACACGAAAATAATCAACCCGAAACTCTCCGCATAATTCAACATCTGCGGATCGATCGACAACCCGAAATGTCCTGCCATAATACCCACGAAAAACACGAAAGTTACTCCCAACGACACGCCCCACATGCTGATTTTTCCTAAAGCCAGCCCCACCGCAGACACCAGTGAAACCACGATTACTGCCTGAATCACTGAATGTTCTGTTAATAAACTACTCAACCATTCCATAATCTTATCTTTGAACGCCAAAATTAATTAAAAAAACAGGAATACGTATCGGTGGCTATTTTGTTTTTAATTTCACTTTTCCTAACTTTGCGAACAACCAAAGTTGGATTATGGAACGTGTGCAAGACAATAAACAGAGTAGCCTGATGTTTGAACAATTATTCAAGCAACACTATCGTACCTTGTGTTTTCATGCCATGAGCTTGGTAAACGACTTGGACACCTCTAAAGATATTGCACACGACGTGTTTCTCAGCTTGTGGTATCACCGGGCCACCATTGATTTCACCCGTCCGATTCTCCCCTACTTGTTTAGCCTCACCCGTAACCGGGCATTGAACTACTTGGAACATAAAAAAATCCAGAATAATCACGTGCGTCAACACCTTGCCGACGACCCGACTTACACGCTATCGGACGATTCCACCCGGGAAGAATTGTTGGAACGCATTCTAGCCCGCATCGAACTCCTCCCCGAACGTTGCTCGCAAGTGATGAAACTCAGTTTTATCGAATGTAAAAAGTATAAAGAAATTGCCGAAGAATTAAACATTTCGGTGAATACCGTGAAAACTCACATCACGACAGGCCTAAAAACCTTACGGGACGAATTTCCCGCTTCTCTCCTGTTGCTCCTATTCTCACATCCGCACCGACATTTCGACTGATCCGGCATCAGTCATTTCCCCCTTTATTAAACACTCTAAACCTTTCTTTTGCCTTATCCAACTCTCCCTCATCGACCTCAATACCCGGTATAAAGAAAGAAGATTCTACCCCGAATTGTTTCTGCTTGGCTGACTTATTCCAATTCCCGACAATCTTCCCGTTATGCAAAATCACCGGGTAGAAAATTCCAAAAGTATTAAAAGCCTTCCTATAATATTCCGGCGCCAATGCCATCGAACGATCTTTATAACTAATAAGATATTCATCATACGAGGGCAACAAATGTATAACCCGTTTCGCCCGTACATTCCTTGCACATGAATGATGGATTAACCAATCCGTCTCCCCGATTCTCTCCTTAATCAGCTCCGCATCAATCAATCCAACGGCCTGTTTTGCCTCCGTTATAGATAACCCCGACCACCAGATAAAATCCTGCAAGCTGGCAGGGGAATGACTTCTGAAATATTTGATTGCCAATTTCGCCAAAGCCTCTTCCTTGTGCAACTCCTTCATCGGGGGAACCCGCTCATCCAGCAAAGCATACGTCCTTTTATTTCCCTTATCCACGCCATTACAGATGATACTGTCAACTTCCGCCCTTCCCAGAAAATACCCGACCAGATCATCCCCCACGATAACACCCGCCCGGCTCAACTCCTCACCAATCTCCTGTCGGGTCAAGTACCGATTCCCCTCCAAAGCCCTCACGATCACATCAAGACTCTTGATATGCAACTCTTCCGATATTCCATGATTTTTCCAATACGAATCGTACGCCAACTTCACCCGTCTGACCGACAACTTCAACATCCATCGAATATCCTCCGCCACCACCAGATGCCAAGTCGGGCGTAACACGTGAGTCCGCAAGATCTCCCCTTTCTCCAAAGCCGCCTCCACCTTCCGGATGTCCGGTTTCTTCAACCGTAACCCCACGGCCCACTTCGCCATGCTATACTCCTGCCCCTGCAAAGCCCCCATCCATGCCACAAGCTCCTTGGGATCATTAAAAGCCGGATTCACCAATTGCTGACTTCTCAAACGAATATCTGTAATCATATATCTGTATTTTTAGTACATTCTCATTCATTTCTTTTTCAAATATATAAAGAACACACTAAAAAACAGCAGGGTTGGGTAAAATAAAGTAAATATATCTTTCAATTATAATATTATCACCCGTCTATCATTTTGATAAAACGTGCAGGAACACCACCTACAATCGTATTCGCCGCCACATCTTTCGTAACGACCGCACCCGCACCGATAACAGCATTGTCACCAATGGTTACTCCTTGAAGAATTGTAGCGTTGGAACCTACCCACACATTTTTACCCAACACAATAGGAGCCGGATAAGTCGTTTTACGATCTTCCGGGGCTAATCCGTGGTTGAGCGTGGCAAAAACAACATTATGCCCGATTTGGCATCCGTCGCCAATGGTCACCCCGCCATGATCTTGAAAATGACAACAGGCATTGATAAATACGTTCTCCCCAACAGTAATATTCTTGCCATAATCCGCATAAAACGGAGGAAATACTCGAAGAGACGACGGCACTTGATAACCAAACAATTCGGAAAGCAACCCACGTACTTCGTCCGGTGTACGATATGCCGTATTCAACAAGAACGTGATCCGTCTCGCCTCGTTACTCATGGCATCCATAAAACGATGTATTTCCCCTGTATTAAGCGCCTTACGCGTCTTTACATATTCATTAAATTCCTTCGTTGTCATCATTTAATTTGTTCGAGCTTGTTGTACTCTTCATCCGTAACCGGTTCGAGCCATTCGTTGGAGGTTTTCTCTCCGGGAACCTCGAAGGCCAAATGAGCAAACCAACTATCAGCGGCAGCCCCGTGCCAATGTTTCACGTTCGCGGGAATATGGATGACCGTACCGGGCAGAATCTCCACGGGAGCCTTACCCTCTTCTTGATACCAACCCCGTCCGGCAACACCGATAAGCATTTGCCCGCCACCTTTCGTTGCACGATGGATATGCCAGTTATTGCGACACCGCGGTTCAAACGTAACATTGGAAATCGCAACTTGCTCACGAGAAACCGGGGCGAGGTAGCTATTACCAATAAAATACTTCGCATATGCCGTATTCGGCTCGCCGATAGGAAAAATCATTTCACGTTGGAAAGCAGCCTTAGCATCATTGCCTGTCGAATCTTCTGCCCACACGTCCTTGGCCAAATTAAATGCAGCCCACGCCTTCGGCCAACCGGCATAAAATCCTATATGAGTGATAATCTCGGCAATTTCAGTACGGGTGATTCCGTTCTTCTTTGCCGTCTGAAGATGATAAGTAAGCGAACTATCCGTAATACCTTGACTAATGAGGGAGGTGATGGTTACTAAACTACGGTCACGCAGACCCAGTTTATCCGTGCGGCTCCAAACTTCACCAAAAAGTACATCATCATTGAGTTCCGCAAATTTAGGGGCAAACTCTCCGAGTTGATTACGCCCAGCCGTCTGTACGATCTTTTCTTGTGCCATAACATTGAATGTTAAAATACTGAATACTGAAAATAAGAGAAATTTATTCATAGTCGTTTTGATTTATTGAATGAAATTATTGATTTGATTCGCAGGATTAAGCGGCGTCTGATCGGTAAGTGTCAATCTCTTGACCATGTGCAACGTTCCCTGTTTGTACTTTTGAAAATGTTCCGATGCGATATGTAACTCGTAAGCCTTTTGATTGGCATAGATTTCGAGAATCGTTACCATACAGGGATTCTCCTTTTCGCTGACAGCATACATGGTCAACACCCCCGGTTCTGTGCGCAGGGAAACTTCGCCCACTTCCGTCGCGTATTTCATATACTCGTCAAGATACTCCGGATAAACCTCTATTTTCGACAGGCGCACAATACCATCGACCGCCATCGGTTGTTTCGCACACATACCGGGTTCCTCATCCAGATTCAGACACTTCCCGATCACCTCTCCTGTGGCAAGGTAAGAGTAAGTCGGAAACTCAAACAACACAGGCTTTAACCGGGCATAGTCGAGTTTACCGTTATGATCAAGCACATCAGGAGTCGCATAAGTATTAACCACGGTGCAAATGAAATTATCAAACCCCTCGGTTTCGTAAATATCCACCACATTACACTCCATTGTCAAAGGCGACACGTCAATCACAGGCGTACCATTCTCCCCGATATGATAAGCGAACACGCTCGATTTATTAACCGTCTCCCCGCTCACACTACCCACATAATCCGCTTTAGGCAGCATCTCCCGGCTAACGAGATTAATGGAGAGTTTTTTCGATTGCTTGATTCCCTGATTGGAATAATGTTGTTTACTCATACTGACGAGTACGCGATCATGACCGATAACACCCGTATGTCCGACAACAAGCCAATTCACCTTTCCTTCCACTTTCGTACCAACAACAGTCATCGGCTTCGGATAGAGAGCCAACAGTTTGCCGAGATTTTTCTTTTCCACTTCCATTATATTGGGCTGATCAGTATTCTCTTTCACTGTCGGGCTGCATGACAACATGGTAAGCAGCGCAAAACTCGATACTGTTTTCAAAAGGTTTCTCCCGTCCATAATTTGCTATCTTTTATTGTTAAACTTCTGATGGCAAATTTACAGCAATGGAACAAGCGGGTTTGTATATGAATTACGGATATTCATACCCAAATTCCCGATTTTATAATCGGACCCTATTTATATAAGTAATCATGAATGATGCCCTTAAAGTAAGTAAATCTACCCTTAATCATGCAAATCTCCAGTTCGTTGCTAGACTGTTACCAGACAGTTAGGCGCTCTCGCCGCATTGTCGCCGCCTTATCGCCCGATTATAGCCGCCATTTTAACAGATCATAAGTAAAGATAACATTTGCCTTCTTTCTATTTCAACCTCTAACAAACAATCTACAAAGTAGCAAAAAGATTCATACACCCATATACTACCCCAAAGTATCCCTAGAATTAGGTATATCTATCGGAAGTAACAACATTTGTAATTTTTCTTTGAAAATATTTCATTTTTCACTCACCCATTTTTCAACCTCACCTGTGTATATAGTGTAAAAGATCAAACCAGAGACAAATGAAAGAAAAACTGGATAAAATAGAATTCATACAGGAACACCTTCGAGAACCGGAACGGCTACTAGAAGAAGAATTCATGAATTGGTTGCAGGAAGAAGAGAATAAACACTTGCTCGAGGAAGTGACTACGAACCGGATGGCATTTTTGCAAAAAGAATACGGTCAACAAATAGAACCGGAACTGGAATGGCAAAAATTATGGCAACAAATGCAAAAGGATTTCCATACCTCCATACCGGAAAAGAAAAAAATCAACCGAAGGGTATGGTATTCCGTGGCAGCAGGAGTATGCGTACTGATGGCTTTAGCGGGAGGTTTGTTGTTACAACAAGGGAAAGAGAAAAAGTCAGTTTCCCCCATGGCACAAATTGAACACGTGGGAAAACGGAGTGCGCAACTAATCGTTTCCACGGGGGAAGTTCTTGACCTGTCCCAAGAAGAGATTTACCAAAAAGCCGTGGACGGGACGTTGATCACAAATGACACATTAAAACTACTCTCCTATCAAAGCAATGCAGGGGAAACATACACGACCGGAACCAATGCCCCGGAAAAGGTAAACAAAGAAACCGTGTATCACACATTACGTGTTCCGGCAGGTGCCGACTACCAAGTAACATTAGCAGACGGCACGAAAGTATGGTTGAATTGTGAATCGACGCTACGGTATCCCGTGGAATTCGGGGATGAAAAACGGGAAGTATATTTGGATGGAGAAGGATATTTTGAAGTAAACAAAGCCGCGGAGTGGCCCTTTATCGTCAACGCAGAACAAATGCAAGTAAAAGTCACCGGGACAAAATTCAACGTGAAATCTTACTCCACCGAACCCATCGTGCATACCACTCTCGTCGAAGGTTCTGTATGGGCTTACACCGATCAGACACAAGTGCAATTAACCCCATCCGAGCAATTCCGATACGATAAGGAGACCGGAAAGACATCTGTACAAAAGGTTGACACGGAACTCTACACGGGATGGATTGAAGGTATGTTCGTGTTCCGGAACCAACGTCTGGAAGACGTGATGAATGACCTCGCACGCTGGTACAACATGACCATATTCTATTCCACGGCAGAAACCAAGGAAATCCGAATCTCCACGAATCTGAACAGGTACAAGAATATTGACGATCTATTGGAAATTATTAATGAAAGTGGTAAAGTGGTTGTCGCCCGCAAGGACAATACCATAACCATCCACGCCCGATAATAAAGAAAGGATCGGGGCCTGCGCCAACATTTCCCGATCCTCTGTATTAATTAGTTATAATTAAAACATTTCAAATGTATGAAAAAAAGATGGAAGAGTGATTTTCCGTTAGAGAGAAAATTGCAAAAAATTTTTAGATGTATGAAATTAACCTTTCTACTACTCACGTGTTTTGTCGTTCAGACTTTTGCTAGCCTGAATGCACAGACTGTCACGATCAAAAAACAAAACGCATCACTGGAAGAAGTGATTTGGGAGTTAAAACAGCAGACCCAGTTCACGTTCATGTACAACAACGAAGACATCGCCCGGATAAAGGGGATCGATTTGAATGAAAAAGAAGTGGACGTGGAGAAAATTCTACAAAAGTGCCTGAAAAACACGAATTTGGAGTATGTCGTGTTAAACAATGCCATTGTCATAAAACTTAAAATGGACACGTTGGACGAGAAAAAGTCCGTCACGTTAAAAGGTTGGGTTTATGACAAGAAGAAAGAACCCATTCCGGGCGTGACAGTCAAACTGACCAATATTAACCTCGGAACAGCCACCAACAACAAGGGATGGTTTTCACTTTCACTCCCGTTAACCAAAGGGACATTGGAATTTTCTTTCGTGGGCTTTAAAACCCAAAAAGTAAATTTCACGGAAAAAACAGATACCCTCCGGATATATCTCGAAGAAGATGTACAAGCCTTAGACGAAGCTGTTGTTGTTGCTTATGGAACGACCACCAAAAGAAAAGCTACAGGTTCCGTATCAGTAATTAAAGCCGATGAATTAAAAGGAATTCCTTCATCAAACATAGCCAATTTGTTACAAGGGAGGGTAGCAGGAATGGACATTACAAACATATCGGGAGCACCAGGCGGAGGAGATATTGCAATCACTATACGTGGTTATAATTCTTTAGATGTTGAACAAGGAAGACGATTCTCTAATCCTCTTTGGGTTGTTGATGGAGTTCCTCTAAATTCATTTACATCGCCTATTACTGGCAACAATTTATTAGCTGACTTGAATCCGGACATGATTGAATCCATACAAATTTTGAAAGATGCTTCTTCTGCTGCAATATACGGATCTAGAGCCGCAAATGGAGTTATTATTGTTACCACTAAAAAAGGAAGGAAAGATCAAGATGCAACGTTTTCTGTAAATGTTTCACAAACTTGGAGTGTACTACCAAAACTTTCCACAATTACAACCGGACGAGCTGAAAGACTTTTAAGATTAGCTGTTACTAAACAAACTTATTCTGCCTATCTGGATCCGGAAACAAACCGATATAAATATCCGACCTCATTAAAAGAATGCTATGATCATAAAGATGAATTTGCCAGTATTGATGGAAATTGGATTCCTGATCCCCAAGGTAACGTAGATAACGGAACCATGTTTCAAGATAGTCTTAATCCTTTTTATAATAACTCAACCAATTTCTTCCCAATCTATTATGAAAAAGGGAAAATAACAAATGCCAACATTCAAGTTTATGGTGGTTCCGAAAAAATAAGTTATGGTATCGGTTTAGGATACTACAACGAAAATGGAGTATTGAAAGGAACAGGTTATAGTCGGGTAGATTTAAATTCTAATCTAAACATAGTTCCTATAAAACGTTTAAATGTTGATCTACGTTTAAATGCTTCTATTGGTAATAAAAAAAGAGGTACTGCAGATGGATATTTTAGTACTACACCTAGTATCGAAACTGTCCCTGGTGAGCCATTGAAATTATCATCCTTATTACCAGGAAAAAATTCCATTGTTTGGAATGATGTATTAACAAGCTACAAAGGAACCAAAGAGAAAAACAGATCCGTTCGTTTAAGAACTAATTTCAAAATAGGATATGATGTAGTTGAAAATTTAAACTTATCAACCTCTCTTGCTGCCGATTATTCTATTAACAGAAGAAATTATTTTCAACCTTCCAATCTAAGTGAAAGTGGGTACTCCATGAGTATGGGAGAAACCGGTATCAACTTAATGGTATTAAACGAAAATTTATTGACATACAACAAAACGATCAATGAAAACCACAATCTCAATTTTATCGCTGGTTTTTCCTATCAATACGATCAAGTAGAATACAATGGCGGAAGTGCACAAAATTCCCCTAGTGATAAAATTTACTATGCTCCTGATGGTATGCCAGAAATCGGACAACAAATATATGATTATGGAGATGGAAACTCATACACAGAAACCGTCGCTTTTCAACATTATCGTTCTGACATGCAAGAAAAAAAATTATTTTCTTATTTTGCTCGCCTAGAATACAATTTCCAAAAGAAATATTTACTTTCTGCAAGTTTACGCCGAGATGGTAGTTCTGTTTTTGGGACAAACAATCGCTGGGGAACATTCCCATCTGTAGCTGTGGGATGGACGTTCTCTGAAGAAAATTTTATAAAACAATTTTCAAGTTGGTTCAATTTCGGAAAAATTCGAGCAAGTTGGGGACGTTCGGGTATGATTTTTGATCAAAATTACCTTGCCTTAGGAATCATGAGAGTAAGTGAACCTCATAAAGGAGAAGCAACAATCAGTCCTAATTACACCGATGGATTATTAAACCCGAATTTATCCTGGGAAGAAACAGATCAATATGATTTCGGTCTTGACTTGGATTTTTTTCATTATCGTTTGGGTATCACATTCGATTACTATTACCGTTACACGGACAAAATGTTATCCCTAGTCCTTCTTCCTGGTCTATTTAACGGATACGATAAACAATGGAGAAATGCTGCGGCAGTTTCCAATGAAGGTCTTGAATTATTAATAAAATACGAAATATTACAAAAAGATAATCTATATTGGAAATTATCAATAAATGGGGCTAAAAACTGGAACCGATTTGATAAATCATACGATGGTAAAGATCAAACTAATTACAGGCGAATTATTGGTAAGCCTTTAAATCAAATTTATGCCTATAAAACAGATGGTTACGTAAATCAACAAGACGAATTACCCATAATCTACAATAACGTGGGGGTTAGTCATTATCTTGCAGGATGGAATCCCTTAACCTATTTTAAACCTGGAGACTACAAATTCATCGATGTTAATGGGGATGGGAAAGCACCAGATATGGTAGCTTGTGGTAGCGCATTACCAGAATTTAGCGGAGGTATTGTCAGTGAATTTCAATGGAGAAATTTTGATATAAATCTATCTTTTGCATTTCAATTAGGACGTCACATGACATACAGTTATGATGTCACAACCATAAATCCAGAAATGGACACTCCTCCCGTTCTTGTCGATTTAAGGAAAGTAAATTTTTGGGAAAAAACTGGAGACAATAATGCCATGTATCCCAAGTTACAAAAAGATCTAAATAATGTATTATTCTCTCCTCAAGTAGATCAACGTGTGGAAAAAGTAAATTGGTTAAAGTGGAAAACTCTCTCTATTGGTTACAATTTACCCAAGAAATGGATTCATCATTTAGGTATACAACAATTACGTTTTTTCATCAGTGGAGAGAATTTAATGTGTTGGGATAATTATTCCGGTTTAGATCCAGAAACAGTTGATCTTAGATGGGGAGAAGACCGAGATTATTATCCTTTAGCCCGCAAATTCACGTTAGGTTTAACCGTAAAATTCTAAAAGATGAAAACATATAAATTGATTCTTATATTAGTTCTTCAGGCATGGTTTTCCAGTTGCGAAGATTTACTAAAAGTAACTCCTGAAAATTCTGTTACTTTCGAGAACGCATTCCAATCAGAGAAAGACATTGTTTCAGCTCTTAATGCAACAGAAAAAATAATACGTCAGAATAAAGCTTTTTCTTATTGGCCATGTCAAAATGGTGAATATTCAGACTATTATCCTAGTGTAGGTTTTGCAACATTAAATCCATCCTTTATTCCCGATATGCAATGGATATTTTATTATCAAGTTATAGCTTCTGCTAATGTCTCTCTCCCTTATATTGATCATATCGATATGCCTCAAGAAAAAAAAGACTTCTATAAAGGACAGATTTACTTTTTTAAGGCATTTACTTATTTACAAATTATACGAATATGGGGAGATTGCATTCTTTTAAAAGATGATGTTATCTTTACAGCTGTTGCCAAATCGCACTGGACAGAAGTAGCCGATTATGCAATTGATCTTGCTAAGAAAGCGATCTCACTATTGCCCGATTTCGATCAAATGACAGATTACAACGGTAATGCCATAAAATATAAATCAACACCAAGCAAAGGTGCCGCAAATGCCGTATTAGCTCATTTATGTGCTTGGAAAGCTGGTTGTAAATACATGGCCCAACCGGATCAACAAAACTATGATGAGGTTGATTTATGGAAAACAGCAGAACAGGCTTGTACTGATATTATCAAACGAACAGATTTATATGATTTAGAAAATTCTGCCGAAGAAATCTGTACAAAAGCCTTAGTTGGGAACAGCAAGGAAATCATTTATGAAAGTATGGTTCGTGGATTCGAAAATGAACTTACATCTCGAGATCAAGCCTTTTGCTGGGGATATTATTACCAAGGTTGGCCAGTCAAAGCAGAAGAAAACCCCGGTGAAATAAAAAACAAATCTTTTCGAATTTATGCCAAAACCGTTCGAGAAATGTTTCCAGGAACAGACGAACGAAAAAATGCTTTCTTTTACAAATTAGATTCCATGCAATACAAAGTGAGCGAAGAAATAACAGGAGGATATGCCTATCCTTATAAATGGCGAATAGCCCGAGTAGGAACAGAAGGATGGCAAGCCGGACAATTTATTGATTTTGACCAAAACATGATACATTTTCGATTAGCCGATATTATTTTATTACGAGCAGAATGTCGCACCCGATTAGGAGGAAATTATACAGCAGGAGCAATTGAAGATTTAAATAAAGTTAGGGATCGATCAAAAGCAACTTTATATGATGCCTCTGAATATGGTGGTGATTTACGCTATACGATTTTTAAGGAACGAGAAAAGGAGTTACTTATGGAAGGTGCACGCTATTGGGATATTATTCGTAATGGTTATGCTCGAATTGAATTACAAGGAGGGTGGTTAACCGCCACAGATCAAGATTTCATTGATGGAGCTTTCTTCATGGCCGTATCACAAGATGATTTTAGAGGCAATCCATTAATGCGACAAAATAGCTATTGGCTAAAAAGGCAATAAAAGTATAACATTAAAATCCAAAATTTAAAATGAAAACATTTCTATACATATTTATATCCAGCTGTGTTTTATTCACATTCACAAGTTGCGATACAAAACAAGAATGGTGGAATTCTGGCATTTCTTCACCTTACCATGATTGTTCAATAATGGAATTCTTAAGAAGAGATTCTTACAATTGGGAATTAACCGTGGAATTAATCGAACGAGCTCAATTGACAAATTTATTTGAAGGGCAAGTAGATTCTCTTAAAGAAATAACATTTCTTGCTCCACCAAGTTATTCTATACTACGCCATCTTTATGACAACAATCTTGAAAAAGTTTCAGAATTATCTCAAGATGAATGCTGTCAACTTGTTCTAAAACACGTAATTAAAGGTAAACATCTAAAAGAAGAAATCATTTTTCGAAATCCAGACTACCTAATCTTGGATACAAGACAAGACGGATTCTCCGAGTTTACTTGTGTAGGAGGTAATAAGATACGAGTATGGAAAGATAAATCCGCATGGGCAGGAGTTCCAGATGTAGGGCCCGAAACCATGTATATATATTCTTTTAATGCTCAACAGAACGTACCATTAGCAACCCCGAATATTCAACCTCTAAATGGAGTAGTCCATGCATTAAATTACAACTATGTACTAGGAAAAATCTAAGCATGTCGTATTTAAAATTTAATATAATGAAAAACAAATTTATATTCGTGATATTTTTGATATTAGGATTAAACGCTGGGTGTCATGAAGTAACCGTGGGATATTTATGGTTGGAAGATCCCGGTTATAATCCAGACACACTACTCGTGAAACAAGAAAGTTCGTTAAATATTTCCGCTCCCTCTTGGGGAATATGGCCTAATCCCACGTGGGATAATATGATAGAATCTGGCTATACTCCAGAACAATTGGAAGAATGGGGAATACAACCTACATTCGAAGGTATGGGGGGCGAAGGAGAAGACTATTATCGTAACAAATGGGATCAACCCTATGTAAGTACTGCTATAGAAGGAATTGAGGGTACAGACCAAATCTATGTTTCAGTAAAACAAATCACGACAGATACGGGAGATGCCCAAAAATTGAAAGATTGTTTAATGGTTTGGGGAGATGGCAGGATTCAAGTTCCTTTACATCATAACGTACCTGCAGGACATTATTTAATTTCATTAAACTTCAAAAACGAGGGATATTCTAAAGACGTGAACGATTGTTTTACTATTATCGTGAAATAATCCTTCAAGTGTGTGTGTCAAGAATAGGTGGAAATTCTCCACCTATTCTCTTTTATATCTACATCACAAACTCGTCAAATAACTTATCAAAAGTAACATCCGGATCAGTCAGAAAGCCGGGATGCGGACGAGAGGTTTGAATTATCGTGCTACGAACGGCCGTCAGCCAACGGAAACGCTCCGGAATATCCAATCCGGCAATCGGTCCGCCATCACGGGAACCGGAACAAATTCGATCGAAAATTTGCAGGTTCACCCGAATCTCCTCTATATCGATTTCCGGAAATAGCATCCTTAATTTTTCCTCGTGAAGCACGTACTTCGCCCGCAGAAATTTTTTCCGCTTGGAGAACAAAATGATCCCCACGTTAATAAATTCTTCCCGTTCCACCCGCGGGACAACCCGGATAACGGCATATTCATACAAGTATCTCTCTGGCATGTTGTGCTTCTTTTATAAATATTTCCGAATGTGCAACCCGTTCCGTTAAAAAACGAACATACGTCTCCCGTATTTCTTGATTTGTAATACCCAGATCATCCCAATTTAGCCAATCCTCCGGTATCAACGCCACGACTTCCCTTATCCTTTCCGGGGTCAATCGGGTTTTCAATCCGGCATCGACTTCTGCCAATTGACTTGCCCGAGGTAATAAAACATGATTCTTTACTTCTGCAAAAGGACTCAAAGCGTGTTTCTGCCAATTCGTCCAAGAATAATGAAAATAGAGTGACGAACCGTGATCTATCAACCATAGTTCCTTGTGCCACATCAACAGGTTCGTGTTACGAACCGTGCGATCAATATTCGTCAGTAAAGCATCCAACCAAACGATTTTCGAGGCCAGTTCCGCATCAATCACGTTTACCGTGGGATCAAATGCAAGAGCCCCGGATAAAAAGTGCAACCCGAGATTTAATCCCCGGCTCGCTTTCAACAAATCCTGTATTTCCTCATCTCCCTCCGCCTGACCGAAAGCCTCATCCAGTTGTAGAAAAACCAACTCCGGTACTCGTAATCCCAAGACACGAGCAATCTCCCCTCCGATCAGTTCGGCTATCAGAGCCTTCGTGCCATGCCCGGCACCCCGGAATTTCACCACGTACTTGAATCCATCCTCCGCCTCCGCCAATGCCGGTAATGAACCGCCCTCTCGTAATGGCATGATGTATCTCGTCACATTTTCTGTTCGTAATTCCATTTCTATCTCCTTTTTACTCGAACAAAGATAATCATAAAATCACAACACGCTATCTACATCTCATGGGAATACACCCGGGGAAATCCAATTCGTTCGACGAATGGAAGAATTACGTCCCCATTCATGCGACACGTCCAACCGTTAATAAGCCCTGTTTATTCCCCATTAAGTGATATATACTAAATTTTCAACGAATATTATTCATACTTATATTATACCAACTCCCATTCAACTCCTATTCATTTCCTATTTAACTCCTATAAAAATAAGAAATGAATTATAATTTTATAATAATTATAAAATCAATATTACGTCATTACTATATCATATAATCAATTTATAATACACATACAAGTATTAAATCCCTACATCTACCCGGTGAATACCCACGAATTACAGGTCATAGACAAAAATATCGTCCACGATCTCACTTGAAAAAAAGAAACGATGTTGATTCAGTGAGACACAATTGTCAATCAGGTGATAAAACCCTCATTTCACTTCCCCTTTCACAATCAACTGGATCCTTGGTTGACGGGGATCATTACAAAAGAGAGTGATAACTTTACGCTGTTTACCGTTTCGCCCGGCAGAGTGGAAGATGACATTCAAGTCCATTTCTTTGCCGGGAAGAAGGACACGCTGACTGGGGAGTACCGCGGTACAACCACAAGTGGTTTCTATTTTACGGATGATCAAGTTACGTTCCCCAACATTTTGAATTTTAAAAATCATCTTGGCCTCCTCTCCTTCCCGAAGAGTTCCAAAATCACGTTCCGTCGAGTCCACCATGAAATGAGGGGCTTGTGCTTTTTCTTCCTCGCTCCAATGTGCAAAATCCTCCCGTACAGGCACATCAATCATAAACCCGTAATCATAATTCACCTCCCCGTTTATCATGAAACGCATCACGTTATAATAATTACCTAACATGGACTCATTCTTTAAACGTAACGTCACGATTAACGTGTCACAAGTTCCGGGTTCCACGGTATATCCTCCCAAACTCCAATCCTGTTCGGAGTGTCCGATCTTCCGACAGGTGATCTCCGGGAAATGATTAAAACCTTCCAAACGAATCCCCGTTTTCGTGGGATTGTACACCAATACCGTGTCGGAACGCTCCTTACCAATATATACCTCACTCCACCCTGCCTTTTCCTTACTGAAAAACAATTCTCCTGCCGGATAAATACACTTTTTAGAAGGCTTGTCTGCAGAACAAGCTCCCAGTAAAAGAGTGATAATGAACCATCCAAATGCTCTCATCTCTATTCAACTTTAGAAACTCAAAATTACTACTTTTATACTGGAAAATGGAAAATGCCCCATAGAAAATGAAAAAACGAAGGAAAGAGGCGGGATATAGATAAAAAAATCCTAATTTCGTGCCAATTTACATGACACAAAAATGCGTAATTACGATTATATCATTGTCGGGAGTGGTTTAGCGGGTCTTTACACGGCCTATCGTGCGTCTGCCTATGGGAAAGTTGCACTATTAACTAAATCAAACATCAGGGAAAGTAATTCTTATTTTGCCCAGGGAGGTATTGCAGCAGTCACCGGAGAAGATGACGCCCCGTTATTTCACTTTCAAGACACGATCACGGCAGGAAGAGGTCTATGTGACTACCCTGCGGTGAACGTACTGGTAAATGAAGGGCCTGCCCGCATACAGGAATTAATCAATGACGGCATGCACTTCGACACGGAAAACGGGGAGCTAGCCCTAGGGCTGGAAGGAGGCCATCATCAAAAACGAATTCTTCATGCCGGAGGTGATGCCACCGGAAGAATGATCACGAATTTCGTGATTGATAAAGTGGAGCATTGTCCTACCGTGGAAATATTCGATAATCATGCCGTCATCGCCCTATTACAGGATGAACACGGATGTTACGGTGTCAGATGCTGGGATTTTAACGAGAACCGGGAAGAGATCTTCACGGGACACAACGTGTTCTTGACTTCCGGAGGAACCTCGGCCATCTATAAACGAACCACCAATCCTCACACAACCATCGGAGACGGTTTGGCTTTAACCTATAATGCCGGATGCGAAATCGTGGACATGGAATTCATTCAATTCCATCCTTCCGCTATCTACACGCCTACCGGGGAGGCATATCTGGTGAGCGAAGCCGTACGCGGTGAAGGCGCACACCTACTGAACCAGCAAGGCGAACGCTTTATGGTGGGAAAACATGAACTGGCTGAACTTGCCCCGCGGGACATCGTGGCCCAGTCCATATTCCAACAAATGAAAGAACACCACGAGGACTACGTTTACTTATCATTAAAACACCTTGATCCGGAAAAGATCAGAAAACGTTTCCCCAACATCTTCGAGAAATGTGCGGAATTAGGTATCGACATGACAGACCGTATTCCGGTTGCTCCTGCAGCACATTACACCGTGGGCGGGGTGAAAACGGATCTCACGGGACGTACCAATATCCCACACTTGTACGTGTGCGGAGAACTCGCCTCATCCGGTATCATGGGAGCCAACAGACTGGCGTCTAACTCACTGATCGAATGTTTGGTGTTCGGGAAACGTGCCGTGGAAGATTCCGTGCGTAACCGCCGGGAAGACCCGATTCCGGAAACCATGCCTTTATTCTCCCTAGATCGAGAGAAACTAGATGCCTACCTGTCTTTAAAAAACAAGGTAGCCGACATCATGACTCAAGAGGCCGGCATTATTCGCACGGAAAACGGATTGCAGGAAGGATTGGAAACCTTGCTCCGCTTGGAACAAACCGAAATATTCGAAGAGAACGAATACTATTCGCTGGTAAGTAAAAACTTACTTACCGTTGCCGAATTAATCATCCGTTCCGCCCTCTTCCGTAAAGAAAGCCGCGGCGGTCATTTCCGTTCCGACTACCCCACCCCGAATGATGACTATGTTTGCCATATCATTCAACAGAAGGGCAAAGAGATCAAAACAACACCGGTAATCCAGAACAATTGAAAATGGAAAATGGAGAATTGAAAATGAGAACTCCTCCGCCCTTCGGGTATCTCCTCTATAAACAGAGGAGGAGTTTAGTTACTCTTCAATCTCAAGATGGTATTTTTAACTCTCCCTCTGTTTATAGAGGGAGTACGGCGTAGCCGGGAGGGAGTTTAATCTAAAATCATAAATCAAGAAATTAGTTGAATTTAAAATCTAAAATTAATATATGTACGATTCGCTCATAGACAGACTCATCGACCTCGCGATTGAAGAAGATATCGCAACGGGAGATATTACGACCAACGCCATTATCCCGGTACACGCTAAAGCGGTTGCCGAAATGAAAGCAAAAGCCGACGGTGTTATTTCCGGACTGGAAATCGCGAAACAAGTATTTGAAAGATTTGAAAAAGATATAGTATGGGAACCTCTCGTTACTGACGGGACTGCCGTAAAGAAAGGGGATATCATCCTGCGCATCGAAGCCAGCTACCGCACGTTACTTTGTGGGGAGCGTCTATCATTGAATATCCTGCAACGGATGTCCGGTATTGCAACAGCTACTTCTCACTACATGAAAGAGCTGGCAGGAACACATACCCAACTACTGGACACCCGGAAAACAGCTCCCGGCTTGCGGGTACTGGACAAAATGGCCGTACACCACGGAGGAGGTTCCAATCACCGGATGGGACTTTACGACATGATCATGCTGAAAGACAACCATATCAAGATTGCCGGAGGTATTCCGAATGCCGTGAAAGCCGTGAAACAGAATCTTCCGTTAAGTATCAAGGTGGAAGTGGAAACCACAACATTAGAAGAGGTACAACAAGCCATTGACGCGGGTGCAGACATTATCATGCTCGACAACATGAGTAACGAAACTATGGCCGAAGCTGTGAAACTTATCGCAGGCAGGGCAAAGACAGAGGCATCCGGAAACATGAGTATCCCCCGTCTCCAAGGTGTTGCCGCTACCGGGGTTGATTACATCAGTGTCGGTGCCCTCACCCACTCGGTTACAGCTTTGGATATTAGCATGAACATCATAAAAATGTAGAAGGTAAAATTTAAAATGTAGGAAGGTACACCCTAAATTTTACATTTTAAATTCTAAATTAATATTTATCTTTGAAGTCTCAAAAAACAAGGTTATGACGCAGACAGAGATTATCGACAGGATAAAACAACTTAAGAAAGAGAAAAACGCCATCATTTTGGCGCACTACTATACTCGTCCTGAAGTACAAGACATTGCAGACTATTTGGGTGACTCCCTAGGACTTTCTCAGATGGCCGGAACCACCGAGGCCGATATTATCGTCTTTTGCGGTGTGCATTTCATGGCAGAAACAGCATCCATCATCTCCCCCAATAAGAAAGTGCTGATCCCCGCGGAAGGAGCCGGTTGCTCTTTAGCCGAGGGAGTAGCCGGGTATGACTTGAGAGAATGGAAAAAAGCAAACCCGGATGGTCTCATTGTCAGCTACGTGAACACCACGGCTGAAGTAAAGGCTTACACGGACTATTGCTGCACGTCTTCCAATGCCTTGAAAATAGTGCAAAGCCTGCCGAAAGACAAAAAGATACTTTTCGTTCCCGACAAGAATTTGGGTGCTTATATACAAAAAGTCACCGGAAGGGAAATGGAAATTTGGAATGGAGACTGTTGCGTACATGACAAAATTGACACCCAGATGGTACTGGATAAATTGGAAGAATATCCCGATGCTGACGTGTTGATTCATCCCGAATCCAGTTGTTCGCACGACGACCGGATATTAAATCATCCCCGTGCCTTCATGTATTCCACGGCAGGAATCATCAAACATGCCAAGGAATCCCCGAAACAACGATTTATCATTGCCACGGAATTAGAAACCATCCATAAACTCCAAGCAGACAACCCGACCAAAGAATTCATCCCGATTCACCCGAAAACGATATGCGGACAGATGAAGAAGGTTACTTTGGAAAAAGTACTCGAAGCCCTTGAAAAAGAACAATACGAAGTACGGCTCCCGGAAGACTTGAGAGAAAAGGCTTGGTTACCCATTCAACGTATGTTAGACCTTAGTTAAAAGGATTCAGTGATTGACGATTTAAAGACTAGGTGATTAACCTATGGGGAAAAATCACAGAATCAAGAATCAATAAATCACTCAATAAATAGAATCTAAAATTTAAAATCTAAAATTTAAAATCAAAATATGAATGTATCACTGAACTGGTTGAAAGACTATCTAAAGATCGACCAAAGCACTGAAGAGATTTGCAAAATTCTGACAAGTATCGGACTGGAAGTTGGCGGGTACGAAGAATTTGAGGCAATAAAAGGGGGATTAAAAGGATTGGTCATCGGTCATGTGTTGACTTGCGAGGCACATCCCGATTCGGACCATTTACACGTGACAACAGTTGATTTGGGAATGGGTGAACCGGAACAAATCGTCTGCGGGGCTCCTAACGTGGCTACCGGCCAGAAAGTAGTCGTTGCCACTGTAGGAACAACCCTTTACAAAGGTGATGAAGAGTTCGTGATCAAGAAATCAAAAATACGGGGTGTAGCCTCTAATGGTATGATCTGCGCCGAAGACGAAATCGGTGTCGGAACCGATCATGCCGGAATCATGGTATTACCCGAAAATACCCCGGTTGGAATACCGGCCGCAGACTATTTCAACGTTTACCGGGACACGGTTATCGAAGTCGATATTACCCCGAACCGGATTGACGGAGCCTCACACCTTGGTGTAGCTCGTGATTTAGCCGCTTATTTACAACAGACACAAGATATTCACTATACTCTTCCCTCCGTGGAAACTTTCCATCCGGACAGTACGGATGCTAAAATCACCGTACGAGTAGAACGTCCCGAGGCTTGCCGTCGGTACGCCGGAATATGTATCGAAGGAGTAACCGTTAAAGCGTCTCCTGAATGGTTACAAAACCGGATGAAAGCTATCGGATTACACCCGATCAACAACATCGTGGACGTGACCAACTACATTCTTTTCGGTCTGGGACAACCTTTACACTCTTTCGATAAAGACAAAATAAAAGGAAACGAAGTCATCGTGAAAAGCGTTGCCAAAGGAACTAAATTCACAACTTTAGACGGCGTGGAAAGAGAATTGCATGAGGACGACTTGATGATCTGTAATACCGAGTCCCCCATGTGTATCGCTGGAGTATTCGGTGGACAGGAAAGCGGTATTTCGGACACGACAACAAACGTGTTCTTAGAAAGTGCTTGCTTTGACCCGGTATTCGTTCGCAAAACAGCTCGCCGTCATGGTTTGAACACGGATGCCTCTTTCCGTTATGAACGGGGAACAGACCCGAACATCGTGATCTACGCACTAAAATTAGCCGCCATGATGATTAAAGAAGTTGCCGGAGGTAAGATTACTTGCGCTCCTATCGACATCTACCCGGAACCCGTGAAGGATTTCGAAGTGTTCATAAAATATGCTCACGTAGATCGATTGATTGGTAAAAAAATTGACCATGAGGTAATCAAAAACATCCTCCGTTCTCTTGAAATGAAAATTGCGGAAGAGTGCGAAGAGGGGCTTTTATTGAATGTCCCCCCCTACCGTGTTGACGTGCAAAGAGAAGCTGACGTGATCGAGGATATTCTTCGCATCTACGGTTTCAACAACGTGGAAGTACCTGCCAGCGTAAGATCCACGCTAAGCTATTCCGAAAAGCCGGATGACTTCCAGTTGAAAAACATCATCTCAGACCTATTAGCAGCAAACGGGTTCTGTGAAGTAATGAACAATTCATTGACGAAAGCCAGTTATTACGAAGACTTCAAGTGTTTCGATCCCACGCAGACGGTAATGTTATTCAACCCGCTTAGCGCAGACTTGGGAGCTATGCGTCAATCCCTGCTCTTTGGCGGACTGGAAAACATTGCTTACAACATCAACCGGAAGAACAATAACCTGAAATTATTCGAGTTCGGTAAGGGTTACACCTTCAACAAAAAAGAAGGTATTGACAACCCGCAAAAACAATACAAGGAAGACAACTTGCTTTCTCTTTTCATCACGGGGAATAAAAACATGACCACATGGAATGTCAAAGAGACGAAAACTGACTTCTTCTATTTGAAAGCGTATTGTGAAATGATATTAACCCGTCTAGGACTTCACCCCGATAACCTGAAAATTGATGCCACTGACAAGGACATCTTCCGAGAAGGATTGACGTACAAAGCCGGGGATAAACATATCGTATCCATGGGTATCTTGAGTAAAGCCCCTCTGAAAAAAGCAGATGTTAATCAAGAAGTCTACTACGCTGAATTCTCGTGGGAAAACATTCTGAAAGCCATCAAAAACCTCAAGGTAACCTACACCCCGCTACCGAAATTTCCTTCTGTAAAACGGGATTTAGCCTTGTTGCTTGACAAGAAAGTCACTTTCAGGGAAATCAAAGAAACGGCGTTCCGTACAGAAAAATCATTACTGAAATCCGTCACGTTATTCGACGTGTACGAGGGAGAAAAACTCGGTGCAGACAAGAAGTCCTACGCCGTCAGTTTCACCCTTCTCGACGAAGAGAAGACCCTCACGGACAAACAGATCGACAAAATCATGAACAAGTTAATGGGTACCTACAAACACCTGTTCAACGCTGAAATCAGATAGTTACAAGTTTACAGGCTACAAGTTATCATTCCACTTGTAGCCTGCCTTTCAATTTTCCATTTTCAATTCTCAATTTTCAATTGTATGAAGTCCCTTCTCCCCTCCTTTATCCTTATTCTTCTATACTTCATTGCCGAAGAATTTTTTGGTCCGAAAATCGGTTTGATAGCCGTGATCGTATTAGGAGCCGGAGAGTTTTTCTATTCATGGATCAGGGAGAAACGTATCAACAAGATGACACTCTTCAACACCCTGTTCTTCATTGCCCTTGCGGCAATCAGCGTGTTGCTCGAAGGAATTTCTTTTGAAAGGATACAACAAACCATTGTAGAGGCAGCCATGTGTGTACTAATCGGGATCTTCGCATTCTCGAAAGTGGACATGACTCAGACATTGCCCGAATCATACCGCAAGACATTACAGGTCACCCCGGAACAGCAACAAGCCATGCACCGGATGCTACGCCTGCTATTTTACCTGCTCGTATTACATACCGTCCTAGCTTTCACTTCTGCCTTTATCTTTGACGAAGAAATACATCAATTTATAGAAGGACCTCTATTGTATATTCTGATTGTCCTGTTTTTTCTCACATTATTTGTTAAGAACAGACTACTTGCCAAAGCAGCCAGTCAGGACGAATGGTTACCTATCGTGAACGAGAAAGGCGAAGTCGTCGGTAAAGCTACCCGTAGAAGTTGTCATTCCGGCTCCATGCTCCTACATCCCGTCGTGCATCTCCACCTTATCAACGAACAAGGGGACATTTACCTGCAAAAACGCAGCATGAAAAAGAACTTTCTTCCCGGAATGTGGGATACTGCCGTGGGTGGTCACGTCGCACTGGGAGAGAAAATAGAAGATGCCTTAAAACGGGAAACTTTCGAAGAACTGGGTATCACGAAATTCAAGGCCCGTTTCCTCGGTTCCTACGTGTGGGAGAGTTCCCGCGAACGAGAACTCGTATTCCCTTTTCTTTGTACCTCTCATGACGCCATTCACATCAATAACGACGAAGTAGACGAGGGACGCTTCTGGTCTCGCAAAGAGATCGAACAAAATGCAGCCGCCAACATCTTCACCCCAAACTTTTTACACGAATACAATCATCTACTGAAAAAAATCAAATAACCAATCAACGTCCTAATCAATTTGATTCCACCAAGCCATACCTCGATGGACCTCTTTTTTTATTCTCTTAATTTATAACCACGTAAACCTGCCCGGCCTGATATTTAACCACCCGTACCACTTTTCCTCTCTCAATAAAAGCTCCCGTATCCGACACAGCATCATACACCTCATTCCCGATCATTACCTTCCCCGCCGGGCGCAAATCTGTGAATGTAGTCCCCACCTTACCGATCTCCTCCTTTACCGCCATATCCACACCCACGAAACCATCCTCCACTTTCTGTTCTGCGTGAAGAGCAAAATTCAATCGTCGGGAACCAAACAATTTTCGGCTCAACCAAATACTCCCGAATAGTGAAAGTAACGAACAACTCACCACGAAAAACAACGAGCGAATAATGGCACTTGTAAAATCCGGCAAGAAATCAAACGTGAAATCGTCAATCCCCGCCAATACCAGCGACGCTACCACGCAAACAATTCCCAGTACCCCGGTGACACCGAAACCCGGTATCACGAATATCTCCAGCAGCAACAGGATAATCCCCACCACAAACAGGATCATCTCCACGTAATTTGCCATCCCTTCCAAATACAACGGGGCAAAATACAACAAACACGCTGTTATCGCTGCTACCAAGGGGAACCCAACTCCCGGAGTCTGCAACTCGAAATAAATTCCCCCGATAATAATCATGATCAAAATCCCTTGTACGATCGGGCTGATCAGAAACCCTATAAACCGATCCATCGTCGTCGGTTTATACTCGTGCAACTCGTAATTCGTAATTCCCTCTTTCTGTAACACTTCCACCACGCTCTCCGCAATTCCGTCACAGAACCCGTATTGTATCGCCTCATGCGGAGTAAACGTTACCACTTTCCCGCTATCCGTTACCCCCTCGACCACAACCCTCTCGTCCACCATAGCTTCGGCAATCCTCGGATCCCGTTTCCAACGAATCACCCTTTGCCCGTTCTCCATCACCGTATCCTTCCCGTGCGCCTGAGCCGTGGCACGAATCATCGATCGCATATATGACTGGTACTTATCGGGCATGGCATCCCCCGTTTGGTTCACGACTGTTGCCGCACCTATATTCGCTCCTTCACGCATATAAATACGGTCACAGGCAATAGAAATCAACGCTCCCGCAGAGGCGGCATTATTATCAATAAATACCCATACCGGTTTCGGATAATTCAATATCAAACTACGCAGAGAATCGGCATATACTACCATTCCCCCGTACGTATTCATATGCACCAAAATAACATCTGCATTTTCGTCCGTGGCCCGGTCAAAAGACCTTTTCACCAACCGCCATATACTAGGACCGATTTCGTCCTTAATATCCACCTTGTAAACCAGTTCCCGATTCTCCCCCGAATCATTTTTTTCCTCCCCGGCAAACATCGGCAGGTTTCCCACCAACAAAAACAAAACTACCAACCACTTTCTCATCATGCTATATCTTTCAATTTTTGAATATTTTCCTTCCCCAACTGTTCCTCGACCACCACCGTTCCCGCCACCACAGAAAGTAACGACACAAAACTGCAAACCACGATACTCCCCCACGGGATCATCAACGACAAGGCAAACACAGTCCCGATAGCCGTCACGCTTCCCGCATTATGTCGCATATAACGAACACTCTCCTTTACCCGAAAACGCTTTCTCTCCACGGCATAATCCATAAAAGCGAACCCGTAGAAATAAGCGCCCACTCCAAAGGTCAGTACAGGCATAACCAATCCGGCCAAAGGAATAAAAGAACCGAAAAACAACACAATCATCACGAGTAATTGCAGGATCATACAACGTAACGAAATTGCAATACCTCGTCCGATTTCCCAAACCAATTGTTTCAGGTCAAAAGGGTACTCCCACCCCGACACAATTGCCTCTGTCCGTTCCGAAAGCCACGAGTAAACGGGCGACATCACCACCATTACCACGTATCCCCCGAACGAAATAAATAGTATATAATACAGGAAACGGGTTAACAACTTTACTAAGAATCCGGCCACTCCCGACACCCATTCCAACCATGATATACCCTCAATCCACTCCATCATTTTTGCCTCGATCACACCGGAAAGTCCGTCCCCCAAATACCCCACGGCATAATTACCGACCACGAACAACACGATGACAATCACCACCGGGAAAAGCATAAAATACCACAACTTACTAGAAAACAATAAACTTATCGCCTTCCCGTATGCTCGTATTCCTCTCGAAAAATCTCGTGCAAAACCCATAAACAGTGCATTAAATTTCCTGTAAATTTAAACATTTTTTCGCAAACATCAAGGCAACGACGTTGCCTTAGAATTCTTTATAAACTTTACAGACCTTATGAACTTTACGAACTATTTTGTACTTTCGCGTGAGAAAGTAAATTCCTTGATTTAACAATAACGTGAAAAACAAATAACATATGCAAGCATTAACAGCAATTTCGCCGATTGACGGCAGATACAGGGACAAAGTAGATAGCTTGGCAAACTACTTTTCCGAGAGTGCCCTGATTCGTTACAGGGTAATGGTAGAGGTTGAATACTTCATCGCTCTCTGCGAGTTACCGTTACCACAATTACGAAGATTCGACCACGCGCTGTTTGACAACTTGAAAGAAATATACCTGGACTTTACCGTCGAGGATGCCCAAAAGATCAAAGACATCGAGAAAGTAACCAACCACGACGTGAAAGCCGTGGAATACTTCATCAAGGAACGGTTCGACGCACTGAATCTCCACGAGTACAAAGAATTTATCCACTTCGGGTTGACTTCACAAGATATCAACAACACGGCAGTACCCTGTTCTTTCCGGGATGCCATTCACGACGTTTACTACCCCGTGATTGACGAACTGATCGCCAAACTCGAAGAATTGGCCGAAGAGTGGAAAGATGTACCCATGCTGGCAAAAACCCACGGGCAACCGGCATCCCCGACCCGATTGGGTAAAGAGATCCGTGTATTCGTCTATCGTCTGACCAAACAACTGGAACTACTGAAAAAAGTAGCTTGTTCCGGTAAATTCGGAGGTGCCACCGGGAACTTCAACGCCCACAACGTGGCTTACCCGGAGATCGACTGGACGGCATTTGCCAACAAGTTCCTTACCGAAAAACTGAAAATAGAACGAGAACAATACACCACCCAAATATCCAACTACGACAACTTTGCCGCCGTGTTCGACAACCTGCGCCGCATCAACAACATCGTGGTGGATTTGGATCGTGACTTCTGGACGTATATCTCCATGGCCTACTTCAAACAGAAAATCAAGGCCGGAGAAGTTGGCTCGTCAGCTATGCCCCACAAGGTAAACCCGATCGACTTCGAGAACTCGGAAGGTAACCTAGGGATTGCTAATGCCGTGCTTGACCACCTCAGCAACAAATTGCCAATCTCCCGTCTGCAACGTGACCTTACGGATTCCACCGTCTTACGTAACATCGGGGTACCCTTGGCCCACACGATCATCGCCTTCAAATCCACGCTGAAAGGATTAAACAAACTGATCATCAACAAACCGGCCATCGAGGCAGACCTAGAGGATAACTGGGCCGTGGTAGCCGAGGCGATCCAGACCATACTTCGCCGCGAAGCTTACCCCAACCCGTACGAGGCGTTAAAAGCCCTTACCCGTACCAACAGCAAGGTAACCCAAGCCTCCATCGCCGAGTTCATCGACACCCTTGACGTATCTGCCGAGCTGAAAGAACAACTCAAACAAATCAGCCCGTCAAACTACACGGGAAAACTATAAAACAATTGAAAATTGAAAATGGAGAATTGAAAATGTATTCTATTCTCATTTTCAATTTTCAACTTTCAATTTTCAATTATTATGCGTGATTTCATACAAATTTTGAAGAGGTTCATCCCTCCTTACAAATCCAGACTCGGAAAAAACATCTTCTACAATATTCTTTCCGCCGCATTCGGTTCTGTTTCGTTCGTGTTACTCGTACCCGTGCTAAACATCCTTTTCAACGTGACGGAAGAAGTAACAGAACTCGTACCATTCGAACTAAACAAGGAGAGCTTGATGACGAACTTCAACTATTACGTCACGCTATCAAAACAACATTTTTCCGCATCGACCACCTTACTATTTGCCGGTGGTTTCTTCGTACTAGCCGCATTATTCAAAACGGGATTCTCCTATCTCGCCTCCTACGAGATCGTGTTCATCCGGAATGGTGTCGTGCGGGATATTCGTCGGAAAATATACCAAAAGATATTATCATTGCCTCTTCCCTTCTTCTCCGAAGAACGCAAGGGTGACATCATCGCCCGAACCACGGGTGACGTGCAAGAAGTGGAGAACTCCATCATGAACTCGTTGGAAATGTTCTTCCAAAACCCCATCATCATCCTGATCTACCTCTCCGGAATGATCTTTATGAGCTGGCAATTAACCTTATTTGTGCTGGTACTACTGCCCATCATGGGGACCTTGATCGGTAAGGTGGGAAAGACCTTGAAAAAGCGCTCCAAGGAAGGGCAAGACAAAATGGGCGAAATCCTGTCCAACATCGAGGAAACCCTTTCCGGCCTCCGCGTGATCAAGGCATTCAACGCCGAAGATAAGATGGATAAGTTATTCACCTCGCATAATGAACAGTACCGCCAAATCATGAACCGCCTGATGTGGCGTCGTTCACTCGCTCACCCGATGAGTGAATTCCTCGGAACCATCGTCGTGGTAATCGTCGTGTGGTTCGGAGGCCTTCTTATTCTCGGGCAGACACCTCTCATGGATGCCTCAAGCTTTATCGCCTATATAGCCCTCTTCTACTCGATCATCAACCCGGCAAAACAATTCTCCACGGCACTATACAGCATTCAGAAAGGAGCCGCCGCCATGGACCGTATCGACCAGATACTAAATGCCGAATCAACCATACTGGAACCCGAACAACCGAAACCGTTAAACGGGTTCAATAAAGAGATCGAGTACCGCAACGTGAGTTTTGCTTACCGTCCGGACCGCGTCGTCCTAAAGGACGTGAATGTCAAAATAGGAAAAGGACAGACCGTTGCCCTCGTCGGACAATCCGGCTCCGGGAAGAGTACCTTTGTCGATCTCTTGCCCCGTTTCTACGACGTGATCAAGGGTGAAATCCTAATCGACGGCATCAACATCAAGGACGTGTCGTTACACGGTTTACGTGAACTCATGGGGAACGTGAACCAAGACCCGATCCTCTTTAACGATACTATCTTTAATAACATCGCCTTCGGCGTCGAATCGGCCACCCGGGAAGAGGTCGAACGGGCAGCCCGGATTGCCAATGCCCACGAGTTTATCATGCAAACCGAGAAAGGATATGACACCTGTATCGGGGACCGCGGGGGCAAATTAAGCGGTGGACAACGCCAACGCTTGAGCATCGCCCGGGCCGTGTTGAAAAACCCGCCCATCATGATCCTCGACGAGGCGACCTCCGCACTGGACACCGAGTCGGAAAAGCTCGTGCAGGAGGCCCTCGATAACCTGATGAAAAACCGCACCTCCATCGTCGTGGCCCATCGTCTTTCAACGATCCGCAACGCCGACATGATCTGCGTTTTCCACGAAGGTAAAATCGTGGAACGGGGACGCCATGAAGAACTGTTGGCTCTGGATGGCATCTACACGAAATTATACAACATGCAAAACTTCTGATCATGAGTATTGAATCCAAAGTCCTCGGCCAACAAGTTGCCTACCCGACCGATTATTGCCCGTCAATTCTCGTTCCGGTCCCGCGTAGCCTAAACCGGGAGATTTACGATATTCATACCCCGGAAGAATTATTCCGGGGATTCGACACTTGGCACGCCTACGAGGCCGGATTCTTAACCAGAAACGGCTTACCCGTGTGCGGGGTTCTAAAACTGGTTTACCCGGCCAACAGCCCATGTATCGTGGAAAGTAAATCGCTGAAACTATACTTGAATTCCTTAAACATGACCCGCCTCGGGGAAGACATTCCATCAGGCATAGAAACATACCTCCAAACCGTGAAATCGGACCTCGAACAAATACTGCAAACCCGTATAGAAGCCACGTTTTTCCGTCAAGCCCCCGAAAAACCGTATTTCGATTTTCAAGATTACATGCTACTGGAAGCCATGCCCGGCATCGAACAGGCAACCTTCACCGAGTACAGTGAAAACCCGGCATTACTGGAAAGCCGGACAACCGGAAGAGGGGAAATCAAGGTATGCAGCCACCTGTTACGGAGTAACTGCAAGATCACGAAACAACCCGATTGGGGTAGCATCTACATCCACATACAAGCCGACTGCCTACCGGATCATGCCTCCCTCTTGAAATATATCGTCTCCCTACGAAACGAGAACCATTTCCACGAAGAAATATGTGAAATGACCTACAAACGCTTATGGGACCTCTTCCACCCGGAGATTCTCGCGGTATCCTGTATCTACACCCGCCGCGGGGGCATCGACATCTGTCCCTCCCGGGCCAACCAAGCAGAATACCTCCCGGAACACCTCCAAGCCCCGGAAATATTAACCCGGAAATTATTAAGACAATAGCAAAAGGACTGCCTAAACGATATTTAGACAGTCCCTGCAACCAGTCCCCACTTTACGGGTCTGACAACCACTTTACACTATCATTTTTTGATTCGTTAAACGAAGGTTTATAGAGATCGTCCAAAACGACTTTTAGAAAGCCATGTGCAAAGAACAATTACTATCGTTTAACCATTGATTACAAACATATTAAACCTTATGACAACTTTTTTGGTAATTAAAAGAAAATAACTACATTTGTAATATCAAAAAAGGTTCGTTAAATAATACTCGAAACAAGTCCTAGTTTCGTACCTAAATCACACCTTCCGAGCCTCAAAATCAGTCATATTAATTATTCCCGTTGACTTACAAGCAACAATACGGTATTAAATAAAAAGACCGCACCTGAATATTCAAAGTACGGTCTTTTCAATAAAACTCATCCATCTCACGTCATGAAACTTACGAGTTTCTATATTCTACGATAAACACCTAGAATTTCCAACCGGCTGATAACTGGAACACCCGGTTCTGGTTATTACCACCGAATTTATCTTTCTCGATCACGTTCGTCAACCCCAAATTGTAACGGGCAGAAACCACCAATCCCATATTAAAATCGTAAGACAATCCCATGGCAAAACTCAAATCCACCGTGTTCAAATGATCAATATCCGTTTTTACTTCCGTACCACCGGATTTCGTTTTACTCTTACCATTCAAGGCAAAACCCAGTTGCGGCCCGAGATCAACGCTAACCCCTTCCCAAACATAAAATTTAGCCAAAACAGGAATATTCAAATAATTCACGCGGGCCCATGTCTTCACACCCCCGGACTTTCCTTTATCTCCTTGACGAGAATAGATCAACTCCGTCTGCAAACCGAAAAGATCATTAAATTTAAACTCGGCAAAAGCTCCCAGATGGAAACTAAACTTACTCTTGTTCAAACCGTCACTGATACTTGCCACGTTAAACCCGAACTTCGGACCAAAATAAAATTCCGTCCCGGTTAAACCTTCCACCTTGTTTTTAAACGACGTTTGGGCCTGCACGCTACCTAACATGACCATGGCAAGCACCACTAATAAAAACTTTTTCATTCCACTAAATTTAAGGTTAATATGGTAGAACTGAAAAACGAGTTTTTCAGTTCGGTTACAAGTTAACAAGTTACAAGTTACAGGTTCAACTACCCTGCACACGCCATAACTGTTAACATCAATAAATATTTGCAACAAAAAACAGGCCAAAGGGATGAACTAAAAAACAACTTTTTCAATTCGCTTACAAATTAACAGGTTACAAGTTGAGACCCAAATATTCAAATCCCCGAAACCTGTAACCTGCCAACCTGTAACCTGCAACTTATCAAGTAACGTCCCGTTACTTGATAATCTTCCCATACGTCCCGTCATGCAATGCCTTCACGGCAGCTTTCAGTATCTTGTTCTCCTCGTTAGAGATTCGGTACAACTCGTTCATATTCCAAAGATCACGGGCGATTAGTGACTTCACGAACAACTTGATTTCCGGCACGATCGGGGTGAAAAGTTTCTCGTCCTTCTTCACGCCTTGCTTCTCGCCGTTTTTCACGATCTCATCAATCATATCACTTGTTACCTGAAAATTCTTCTGGAACATCTCGAACTTCGGGTATTTCTTTTTAAGCGATTCCCGGTTCTTATCCACGTAATTCAACACATATTCATTGATCACGCCCTTTGCCAGCAAACGATTAAAGTAGCTGTAATTGATCCCCGTGTCAATCGGTACAAACACGTCGGGAATAATACCACCCCCACCGTAAACCAGACGATGATCCTTCTTCGTGTAATATTTCGTGGAATCCGTCAACTCGATACTATCGGCACTAAACATCTCTCCATTGTTATATCGTTCGAACACTTCGGCCTGATAATCCTTCCCCTTGTAAGGTTTCTGGATGCACCGCCCCGACGGCGTGAAGTAATGCGACACCGTCAGACGAACCATTGAACCGTCCGTCAACGGGAATTGCCGTTGCACAAGTCCCTTACCGAAAGAACGACGTCCCACGATCAACCCGCGGTCCCAATCCTGCACCGCTCCCGACACGATCTCGCTGGCTGAGGCCGAGTTCCCGTCAATCAACACGACTACCCGGCCGTCTTGGAACAACCCGGCCGGTGTGGACGACTCGCCCATACGCCCGAAAGCGGGACTATCCGTGTACACGATCAACTTCTCCCCGTCAAGCAAATGATCGGCCAAACCGATAGCGGCACCCATGTAACCGCCCCCGTTTCCTTGCAGGTCGATAATCAGGTCTTTCATACCCTGCGCTTTCAATTCGGTCACGGCCTTTTCAAACTCTTCCACCGTGGTGGCGGCAAAACGGGCAATCTTGATATATCCGATATTCTTATCGATCATGTAAGAGGCATCAACGCTATAAATCGGAATCATGTCACGTGTGATATTGAAATCAATGATCTCACCGCCTCTCTTCACTTTCACCTTCACGATAGACCCTTTCTCTCCTTTCAGCCGTTTCCGCACGTCCGTGTTGCTAATCCCGATTCCGGCGATATTCTCCCCATCAACGGCAATAATCCGGTCTCCGGCCAGCAAGCCCACCTTCTCGGAAGGTCCCCCGGCAACCACATCCACGACCAGCAACGTATCGTTAAGCACGTTAAACTGAATCCCGATCCCGAAAAAGCCCCCGTCCAGCGGTTCATTCGCCTCTTCAACCTCTTCTTTGGAAATATACACGGAATGCGGGTCCAGATCCGCCAGTACCTTCACGATGGCATCTTCCGTCAATTTTTTCAGGTTCACGGTATCCACGTAAGCGGCATCAATCATTTGCATTAATCGCTGGTACTTAATCGCTTGTTCCTGCACCTCACGGGGTTTCCGTTGTGCGTCAGCATTTTCCCAGCTCAAACAGGCGATTAGCAATGCAACCGCCGATAGTAATACTCTTTTCATACTTTATTATATACTTTATGTTCTTCCTATTCTACGTGTAATTTGCACAAATGTAACAAACAGAAAGCATTAAATGTCCTAACAGACTCTTAAATTATTTATTTTTCCAACTCGATCAATTCAAGGTTTTCAATCCGTTCCCCGTTAATCTCGAAACGGGCCGCAGTCCGTACCGTGTGGAACCCGAATTTCCCGGCTGCCCCCGGATTGATATGCAAGCATCCCAATGCCTGATCATACTTCACTTTTGCGATATGCGAGTGACCGCACACGAAAAGTTGCGGGCGTTCCCGCCGTAACGTCTCCGCGATCTTCCGGTCATAATGCCCCGGGTAACCTCCGATATGAGTGATGACCACTTTCACGTTCTCGCAATAAAACACCTCTTTTTCCGGGAATATCCGGCGTAATATACCCCCGTCAATATTCCCGTACACAGCGTGTAACGTGAACCGTTTCGCCAGTGCATCCGTGATCGCCACGTCCCCGATATCCCCGCAATGCCACACCTCGTTACAATCCTTGAAAAACTCCACGATCTTCGGGTCCAACCACCCGTGAGTATCTGATAACAAACCGACCTTTACCATTTTAGATTTTAAATTTTAGATTCAACTAATTTCTTGATTTATGATTTTAGATTAAACTCCCTCCCGGCTACGCCGTACTCCCTCTATAAACAGAGGGAGAGTTAAAAATACCATCTTGAGATTGAAGAGTAACTAAACTCCTCCTCTGTTTATAGAGGAGGTGCCCGGAGGGCGGAGGAGTTCTCATTTTCAATTCTCCATTTTCAATTTTCAATTATCACCACGCTCCCCCTCTCCACCGTGTTCTCCACGAATAAACACGCCGGAACCTCCTGCTGCATTTCCTCGACATGAGAGATCAGCCCGACCACCCGGTTCTCGGCCCGCAAGGATTTCAAGGTTTCGAAGACGACACTCAACGACTCCCGGTCCAGCGAACCGAACCCTTCATCCAGAAAGAAAAAGTTCTGGCTACTCCCTGTCAAATGGCGGATATTATCCGTCAATGCCAGCGCCAGAGACAACGAGGCTTGGAACACCTGTCCCCCGGAAAGCGTGCGGGCGCTCCTCACTCGCCCCTCGTTCATGAAATCACGTACCACGAAATCATTTTCCTCGCTCAACTCCAGTTTCAAGCGCTGGCGGGTCATCCGGTAAAAACGCTCGTTCGCCGCGTTACAGAGATTCTGCAAGTAAATAGACGAAACGAACTTCACGAAATCATTCCCCCGGAACAACCCCTTCAACATCTGCAAATTCGTCAACCGTAACTCCAAACCTTCCAACTCTCGCCCGATCTTCTCCCGGGCCGCAACACGGGTTTCCATATCCTTAATCTGGTTCCCTAAAGCTCCCTGTTCTGCCAGCATTTCCCGTTCCCGTACCAACGCGGCCTCCACCCGTTGACATAGCGCAACGTGTTCTTCCTCGTTATAAGATACCCCGGCAAGCAACACCTCTAACTCCGCTTTCCGAACCTGCACGGCGTGAACCTGCTCCCGGTAACGGTTAATCTCTCCCCGCACCCCGGGTAAATCCAGCTTACCAGCCAGCACCTCCCGAACCGCAGCCAGATCGGGATAAGCCGAATCTTTCAACAAACGTTCCAACTCCTGTACTTCCTCTTCCAATTCCTGCTGCAAACGGGTCACCTCCTTACTTTTTTCCTCCACGCTCCCTTCCCACTTCCGGAAATCCGCCTCGATCACCTGCAACCGTGCGGCATCCCGTTGATAATCCAGCCCGACCTGATCGAAACGCTGCCTACATCCTTCCAGCTCCTTACCGACTTCCGTGTCGGGCAACCCCTCGTACTCCTTCCCATCGAACCCCGCCTGCTGCTCCCGCAACAACCCGGTCTGTGAATCCCGCTGCACGATCTCCCGGCTGATCTCGTCAAGACGGGCGACGTACTTTTCAAGATTCACTCGTTTCTGCTCGATGCTCTTCTCCGTGTTCCCGCGTACCATCTCCCGCTCCCCTTTCTCCTTATTCAAAAGCGCCACCCGGTTCATCTCATCTGTCAAGTACTGCATATTATCGGGCGTAAACCCTTCCCACGCGAAACGGGTCAGATGCTCCCGTAACCGTTCCCGCACAACAGCCTGCTGTCGGATGATTTGTTCTTTCCGTTCCCCTGCCGATCGCAACCGTTCCCCGATCACGGCCAGACGGGACATCATCCGTTCCAACATCTTCCCTTCTTCCTCCAAGCCCGCGACACGGTCGGCCTTCTCCTTCAACTCCCCCTCGACTTCCGTGACGTGCAAGGGTGCGGGATGCGACAAGGCCCCGCAAAGGGGACAAGGTTCACCCTCCGACAACTCCCTTGCGAAATCCACCAATCGCTGGCGGGTACTTAAATGTAACCACTCCTCCCGCATCTTCTGCACGGTGGCGGCAAGTTGTTCCTGCCTCTCCCGGCAAGCCTCCTGCAACGCCTCGCGTGTCATGGCCTGTAACGTCCCGAATGCGGGATACTGCTCCTGTACCATCCGCACCTCCCCTTCCTCCCGGGCGATTTCCTTATCCACCCCGGCTAACTCTTCCTGCCAACGGGTCAACTCTTCCCGGAGATGCTGTTGTATATTATACCATTCCCGAATATCCGATAACATCTTCATATCGGGAATCGACTGGTTCAACTGTTCTAACCTCTCTTTCTGTTCTCGTAACTGCTCCTGTAACACCTCGATCTCCCGCCTCGTCGCCACCACGATTTCTTCACCCTTGCGGTGTCGCTCCTTCAATTCATCCTGCTCCTTGCTTATCGCACGTAAATGCAGCAACCGTTCCAATTGTCCGGCACGCTCTTTCAACACATCCCGTCCCTCGTACGCCTGTTTCAATTGAGAGAATTGCCCGGAGAAACGGGTAAGCTCGGCCTGTTTAGCGGTCAGTTGCTCCCGGTAACCGGACAACACCCGCGCAGACTCTGCCAACCGCCGCCCCGTCTCGTCGTGGCGGCTCAACGGTTGCTGGAACTGTTGCAAACATCGCTCGTACTCGTCCATGCGAGCCTGCAAACCTGCCATCGCCTCCCGTTGTTCCAACAGCTTTCGTTCCTCTTCCTGTCGTGCCACCCGCTCGTCGGTGAGTTGTTTCACTTTCTTCCCCCTCTCCATTTGCTCCTGCCCCTCGTGAATCTCTTTTTTCACCCCGGCAATCTCTTCCTGCAAGGCCGCGTAACGCTGTTTCCGCTCGGCCAACTGCTCTCCGCTCACCTCACCCAATCCCGTGAGTTGTCCCCGCAAATCGATCACCCGCCGGGTCGTCTCCCCCTCCAAGTAAGCCACTCGCCCACCCAGATCATAGCGCCGGAGTTCCCCGAAAAGCTCCATCATCATATCGGTACGCTCCTTGTCCCGCAACATCAGGAACTCCTGAAACTTCCCCTGCGGGATAATCACCACCCGTTTGAAATTCTGTGCCGTCAGCCCGATCGCCCCGACCACTTCTTCCCGCATACAGGGCAACCACTCGTCGCCCTCCCACACGTGGTAAAGGTACTTCGGCGAACTCACGTCAGCGAACCTCTTCTTGTTCCGCCTGCACTCTACCGTCGCCCGGTACAATCGTCCGTCCTCTCCCGCCCGGAACTCGAAGTCCACGAACAGGCGGTCGGATTGCAGGTTCATCACGTTATATTTCACGTCATTATTCAAACGGTCAATCGTACCGTAAATGGCATAGATCATCGCCTCCAATATCGTCGATTTTCCGCTCCCCACCGGACCGAATATCCCGAACAACCGGGCTTCCGTCAAGCGGGTAAAATCTATCGTCTGGCGCTCCCGGTAGGAGTAAATACCTTCAAGAGTTAATTTAACGGGCAACATAGGAAATTGAAAATTGAAAATGATAGAACTTGTAACTTACCGAAGACAACCACGGGGGATAATTTAGAAAGTTTCATCTTTTAGTTTTTAACTTTTATCTTTTAACTGTCACTTTTCCTCGAATCGCCATCCATCGACAACGCCTCGCGGAAAAGCGACCTGATTTCTTCATTCGGTTCCTGTCCCTTGCGCTGGCGGAAGTACTCGGCAAAGAGGGCGTTAACGTCCGAGCGCAAGTCGTGGATAGAAGCCACACGATCGTTCACGAGAGAAGCGTCACGCACATCCGGGATGATACAAACAATACCGTCATGCGCGGCGTGCAGAGATTTCACTTCTTGAGCCGTAAGGAAAATATCCGTGGCAACGGTCAGTTCTACCCACGTGTCGAGATGTTCCGCGAGCCATTGCAAGGCAGCCTCCACCCCCTCGAAACGGCCACGCACCAAGGGACGCCCGCTCGTCAGCCGACGCTTCGTGACACGAGCCGGACATCCCGGTTCAAGGTCCACGAGCGTCACGTATTTATCCTGCTCGGCCTCGCTGAAACTGTAACTCAAGGGACTACCGCTATATACTGCGGGACAAGGCTCCGTGTCCACCGTTTGCCAGCGATGCAGGTGTCCCAGCGCGGCGTACTGCATGGCGGGAGGAATCAACGAAGTATAGATGACATCGGCACCACCGATATTGATCGGTCGCTCGTCCTCCGGCTCTTCGGGCAACTCACCGCCCTCCCTCGCCATGAAAAGATGGGCCACCAACAGGTTCACCCCCTCCGTGTCGCAATACTTGTTGGCCAACCCTGCCCAATGATCCCGCAGGAAAACCCGCAACCCCTCGTCGGCATCCTCCGTGCCCATGTAGCGTTTGGCCCGTTGCCCGTTCGTGTAAGGGGTAAGTAGCACCCGCAACGGGTAATCGAACCCCGGCAATCGGAACTCGGCAAACCCCTCGTCCGACCGGACCAACGTCACCCCGCCTTCCGTTCGCGTCTCCTGCGACACGATCATCGGGTTCCCGGCAAAGAAAATCCCGCTCTCCCGTGCCAGCACGTCGGGCGAATCCACCCGGTCCGGTGAATCGTGATTCCCGGCAATAGCCACCACCAAACGCTGCCCGCCCCGTGCCAACCGATGCAACGTGCGGTAAAGCAACTCGATCGCCTCCACGGGTGGGTTAAACGTGTCGAACAAGTCCCCCGCCACGATCACCGCATCCGCGGCCTCCTCGTCAGCCACCCGCACAATCTCGTCCATCACGGCCACTTGCTCTCCGGCACGCTCCCGGTCATTCAACCGCTTTCCAAGGTGCCAGTCTGAAGTATGTAATATTTTCATCCTCTATTTAATTAGAGCCTCCACGTTCCGGAGTCCCTCGTCAATACTCTCTTTCACGCCGGGCAAATCCCTAGCGTACTCTTCCGCGATCCTGAAATACGCCCTCGCCCGGGTCAACACGGCCTGCGTCTTCCGGTTATAATTCAACAGGAAAACCGCCTCGTTATAGTATGTCACCGCCATCACCTCCTTGTTCCGCGGGTTAAAACGGTTCGCCCGCCGGGCAAAAAGCATCTGTCGTTCATCCCTCGGCAAGCGCCGGAAGGCCGCGATACTATCCGTGTAATTATAATAATCTCCCCGCTCACCCTCCGTCAAATTCCCCTCGATAAACGCGTCCATGGCGTACGGCCTGTCGGTCAACTGCCACGCCGGATCAGCCGGCATGTGAGTGGTCAGAAATTGCTCTCCCCGCGTCAACACGTACTCCGGGTTCCAGTGCCGTCTGAACACCCATTCCCCCGCCGCATCTCTCCCCAACGCTCCCACGGCCCACATCATATCGACGTGCCACCACTCTCCCGCCACTTGCACGGCATTCCACACGTGATTCGTCCGGCGACACGTTTCCCCACGCTCCCGACCATCCTCCGCCACGTACCCTTCCACCCGCTCGTTCTCGATCCCCAGCCTGTTGCATAACTCCCCGAACAACCCCGTGAAATCCCCGCAAATTCCTTTCCTCTCCTTCAACACCTCGCGGTAATCCCCGTCCGGCCCTCCCGTGAGGAACTTCCCGGCGTCAATCGCCATGTACTCACGGAACCATCCCGCCAGCACGATCACTTTCTCCCGTTCCGTCCGCCCCCACCGGGCCACGCTGTCGACAAGCGCCTCCATGCTCACCTCACCGGGGAGGCGCCCTCCCCGTTCAAGCATACCCTCTTCCCCCGGCAAGACTTGTGCCACGAGAGGTATCTCCGAAAGGACAACCACCGCCGTCAACAACCATTTCACAGACGCACGCACCGGTATCATTTCACGAAACCCTTCAACATCCGTATTTCCTCCGGCCACAACGCCTCGTCCGGCGTTTCCAGTATCAATGGTATACCGTCAAACCGTTCGTCCTCCATGATCCACTTGAAAGGCTCTATGCCCAACGTTCCTTTTCCCAAACTATCGTGGCGGTCCACCCGTGAACCCAGCTCTTTTTTAGCATCGTTCAGGTGCATTCCCCGCAGGTACTTGAACCCGATCACGTTGTCGAAATGCTCGAACGTCTCGGTGAATCCTCCCGATGTCGCCAAATCGTAACCCGCGGCGAAAGAATGGCAGGTATCAATGCAGACGCCCACCCGGCTCTTGTCCTCCACCCGGTCGATAATATAGGCGATCTGCTCGAACGTGTAGCCGAGATTCGATCCCTGTCCCGCCGTGTTCTCGATCACCGCCGTCACGCCGCGGGTCTTATCCAGCGTCAGGTTGATCGACTCCGCGATCAGCGCCAGACATTCCTCGTCGCTGATCTTCTTCAACGTACTGCCGGGGTGAAAATTCAACCGATCCAACCCCAACTGCTCGCAGCGCTGCATCTCGTCGAGGAAAGCCTCCCGCGACTTCTCCAGCGCATCCGCATCCGGGTTACCGAGATTAATCAAATAACTGTCGTGCGGCAATATCTGTCGAGGCGTGTACCCGAATTCCTCGCAGCGTTCTTTGAACAGTGCGATACTCTCCGCCGTCAGCGGTGCCGCCTTCCACTGCCGCTGGTTCTTCGTGAATAAGGCAAAAGCCGTCGCCCCGATTTCGCGGGCGTTCAACGGCGCGTTCTCCACTCCTCCCGATGCACTCACGTGCGCTCCTATATACTTTTCCATAGTCTCTTTTTCATTAAAATGACACGAACTATTACAAAAGTACTTCTTTTTTCCCGAACCACGACATTCTCCAACAAAAAGAAAGAGGTGTATCAAAAGCCGCCTTCAAACACACCTACCCCTCTCACTCGATTTATCACACTCTTAAATAGTCACGAATGCAAAACTCGTTTCAACCAGTCTGATTAAATCACCCGTCATAAAAGTCTCATCTACTACCCATATTCGTTTTTTCTCGAACTCTTCCTTGAACTCTAACATCTTCTCTTTACTCCCTTTCATTTCCTCGAATCGTTTATTCAAATCCATAACCTTTACCTTCGACAAAAATGTCTTAGGTAACGTCCGTACCGAAAATCTTGGTAGGGCTAACGGCTTTTCTCCCTTTCCCCGATAGTTTGAGTGAACAATCTTGCTACCGTCAATATTAACATGATCAAGCATGAAATAATATCCCTTTGTTTCGAGATGATACTCGATCGATGGCGTCGTAAACTGCATCGTATCGTTCCACGTCACCCGATAAACACCCTTTCCCTTCTCCACGGGGCTAACCACCATAAAAACATCATTCAAATCCGGCTCTCTCACGCTATCCTTCACGTGTTGGAAATATTCCTGTAAACAAGCCGGAATACCTGTTCCGTCACAACCTGTCGAATCCCGTTCCGAGCCTTCAACCAAAAGCATTAACAAAGTAAGCAGTTTAATCATTTTTCTATTTTTTAATTCTAAAATTTACTTTAATCAACTCCACAAGCATTTTTTCTTCATCGCTTAAAGCCTTATACTTTTCAGTATCTTCAAACCCGATATAAACAAAATACTTCGCAAGATTCTCTCTACAACCAAAAATTCTTTGAATCCACCTGTGATAGACAACATCCGTTAGCATTCGTTCATGATCCCTTTCGTTATCTCCACAACCATACTCTATATGATACCATTCATGTAAAGCGATTAAAAGGTATCCATTCCAATCATACTCCCGAATTTTTTCTTTTTTGATATAAAATTGACGCAATAAAAATTGAGGTCGTGTAATCACTACTACCGGATCCATCTGTGTTAACTGATTATCAAGATACCAATGTTCATATTCTGTTTCTAAATTAAATATAATTTGAACACTTTCAAATGCAAACCTAAATGAATCAACAAAATTATTTGTAATCGGAGGAGGAATAACGGAATTACTTGTTAAGCCTATTTTCTCTTCATCCATACTCAAGATAGCATCATCAAAAACATTCTCGCATCCACACATAAAACCTACTATTACGATAGTAAAAATACATCTTCTCATAATTGCAATTAAATTACACTTTTACCTCACGAAACGCCCCATATTCCACAAATTTAAGAAAAATAATCCTTATTTTCAATCCTATCCCTCCATATTTTCAATTCTGAATTCCTTTTCCTATCTTTGCACCCGCTAAAAAAAACACGTAATCAGCATGGGTTTCAAGGAAGAAATATTAAAACGACGCACGTTCGGTATCATCAGTCACCCCGACGCGGGTAAAACGACCTTAACGGAGAAATTATTGCTTTTCGGTGGCGCCATACACGTGGCGGGAGCCGTGAAGTCGAACAAGATCAAGAAAACGGCCACCTCCGACTTCATGGAGATCGAGCGCCAGAGAGGGATCTCCGTGGCCACTTCCGTCATGGGTTTCGAGTACAAGGACGTGAAGATCAACATTCTTGACACCCCCGGTCACCAAGACTTCGCCGAGGACACGTTTCGCGTGCTGACGGCCTGCGACAGCGTGATTATCGTCGTTGACTCAGCGAAAGGCGTGGAGACGCAGACCCGCAAGCTGATGCAAGTGTGCCGGATGCGCAAAACCCCGGTCATCGTGTTTATCAACAAACTTGACCGCCCCGGTCAGGACCCGTTCGACCTGCTGGACGAGATCGAGAAAGAGTTGCAAATACAAGTCACCCCGTTAAGCTGGCCCATCGGTAACGGTGACCAGTTCAAGGGTATTTACAACATACACCGCGAGAACCTTTGCCTCTACTCGGCAAGCGTGCAGACCATTCAGGATGGCATTGAGATCAACGACATCAATTCCGGCGAACTCGACGAGCATATTGGTGAACGCTCGGCCGACAAGTTGCGGGAAGACCTCGAACTCGTTCGGGAAGTGTACCCCGCCATCGACCGGGAGGCATACCTTGACGGGCAACTGGCCCCCGTGTTCTTCGGATCGGCACTGAACAACTTCGGTATCCGCGAGATGCTGGATTGTTTCATCGAAATCGCTCCCAGCCCGCTTCCCCGCGAGACGGACGAGCGTCTCGTGCAACCGGACGAGGAGAAATTCACCGGTTTTGTCTTCAAGATCCACGCCAACATGGACCCCAACCACCGCGACCGTATCGCCTTCGTGAAAGTGTGTTCCGGCGTGTTCCGACGTAACACCAACTACCTGCACGTCGGCTTGGGCAAGAACCTCAAGTTCTCCACCCCCACGGCGTTCATGGCATCCAAGAAATCCATTATCGACGAGGCGTACCCCGGTGACATCGTGGGTCTTCACGACACGGGTAACTTCAAGATCGGTGACACGCTGACGGAAGGCGAGAAACTTCATTTCAAGGGTATTCCCAGTTTCTCCCCGGAACTCTTCAAATACATCGAGAACGCTGATCCCATGAAATCCAAGCAACTGGCCAAGGGTATCGACCAGCTCATGGACGAAGGGGTGGCCCAATTATTCACGAACCAGTTCAACAATCGTAAGATTATTGGAACCGTAGGTGCGCTCCAGTTCGAGGTTATCGAGTACCGTTTGCTGCACGAGTACAGCGCCGCCTGTCGCTGGGAAAATATCAATCTTTACAAGGCTTGCTGGATCGAGGCTCTCGACCCGAAGGAATTGGAAGATTTCCGTCTCCACAAGGCACAGTACATGGCCAAGGACAAGTGGGGTCGTGACGTATTTCTCGCCGAATCACAGTACATGCTGCAAATGGCGCAAGTGAATTACAAGAAACTGGTGTTCCACTTTACCTCGGAATTTTAGGGTTTATAAGGTTTATAAACTAGGAAAACATTCAAGGTGCGATCTCACCCTAGAATCTCGTCAACGTCGCGGGCGACACGGAGATAGACGGAAGTGGAAAACTCGTCCTGCCCGAAACCCGCCACGTAGGGATAAAGGTGGACAATCTCGTCCGGGGAGAGGGGCTTGCCGGTTGCCGTCACGGGATCGGGCAGCGTGAACGTGGCTACCCGTCCGGCACGGGTGACGTTGGGCAAGTGAAGCACGCGGGGCGCGTCGGGCAAGGAATCGTAGAAGTAGCCGATGACAAGCGTATCCTTGTCCCTCGTCTCGTTGGGGACGCCGTGGGGTCGCCACTCGATGGTGATCTCCCAGCCGCGACGGGTGACGCGGGTGAAGAGCGGCACGGCGAGCCACCCGACGCTGAATATAAAGGCGCGGAAGTTCGCCACGCCGTTCTCGTCGCACGCGGTGCCGTTGACCTTGTGGCAGAGATTCGCGGGAGTCATGTTCGTTGCCTTCGCGAGGGACACCCACGCGTTGAGGTCCCGCAGCTTTCGCGTGAGGATTTTCACGAGCCGCGACACGAGGGCGAACACGCTGGACCGCTGGCGCTGGTTCAAGGTACGGGCGGCGCGGCGGCGGTCACGTTCCTCCCTCGACCCGGGGGGGCGTTTGCTACTGCAATGGCATACTTTACCTTTCCGGTAGTACGTGGTCACCCCGTCGCAACGGGTGGTTTCCGGTCGCTTGCCGGCCGGCCGCGTGATTTTTTTCTTCTTTTTCATAACACCTCCTTGTTAAACGTTCCTGTAATCCTCCAACAATGCTTAAAGGCACCTTAACAACAAATATACTAAATTTTCGTTAAATTACCAAATCATGCATGGTAAGTGTTCGCTTTTACATCGAACACTTGTCGAACACTTATCGAACACTTGTCGAACACTTACCGAATGACTACCGAAGGTGACGTTAACCTACAGTGAAGATAACCAGCATCTTACACGAAAACTGGCAGGAATTCCATTATTTATTACTTTTGTCAAGAAAAAAGGCTCTATGTATACCCCCGCGCGTTCCTTGATTTTCCACCTTCATGCCCTGACACGAAACGAGCCTGCACGAGCTATTGTTACCGATAAATTTAATACCTTTACGCTGGAGCAAGAATTGAATATGGACGAAACATTACGGGAATTTTTCAACGACGTGTACGAGATCACCCGGCAGATCCCGCGGGGAAAAGTACTCACCTACGGCAGGATCGCCGCGCTGGCGGGACGACCGCAACACGCCCGGTGGGTAGGCCGGGCAATGGCACAATCCCCGGACGACAAGACGCTCCCCTGCCACCGTGTCGTGAACAGTGCCGGACAGACCGCACCGGGATGGACCGAACAACGGACGCTACTCGAAAACGAAGGGGTCACCTTCCGTCCCAACGGCCACGTGGACATGAAAAAACATTTGTGGGAAATCCTATCAGCCGATGAAGTCACAAGTTAAGGGGTAGCATCTCCTGTAACTTTTTAATACTTGTCGTTGCAGGTATTAAAATTTATCCGTAGCTTTGCCATGAGATATTCTGAAGGGGTGCCTAAGAAGCGAGGGATTTTCCCGACACTTCTACCTGCCGCGAGAAGGCAGGGTAATACAACGGGCTGAGATTATACCCATGAACCTGATCCGGGTAATGCCGGCGGAGGGAAAGAGTTATAATACAAGCTGGATTTCATTGTAGACTTCCCGGAGGATTGAAAAAAGTTTAGAATTTAGAGTTTAAAATTTAGAGTGGACTACCCCCTCTGGCTCCCCCTTGCACAGGGGGAGAAACGGACGCGAGAAACGCCACAATGTTACAATGTAGCGAGTTCTCCCCCTGTGTAAGTGGGAGCTAGAGGGGGTAGTTAGAAGTTAAAAATTTATATACAATGCAAGTATTTATAAACGACAAATCCTTCGAATGCGCCCCCGGCACGACACTCCCCGAAGTACTGGAAGCCAACGCCATCCCGACGGGCAACATTGCCATCGCCGTGGATTTCAACGTCATTCCCCGTCCCGACTGGGGTAAAACCGTGCTTCAAGATGGTAGCAAAATTATCATCATCAAGGCAGTACAGGGAGGATGAATCAATTGAAAATGGAAAATTGAAAATGGAAAATGAAATTCCCCGTTTTCAAGCACGTCCACTGTAATTTTCAATTGTCAATTGTCAATTTTCAATTAAATAAGATATGAGCCAAGAATTTACCATTTCAAGCGGCCCGCTACCCGGGTCGGAAAAGATTTACGTGAAGGGCGAGATGTTTGACATCGAGGTGCCGATGCGCCGGATTAACCTCACGCCCACGGTTGACACGGACGGGACGAAGATCGAGAATGAGCCTGTCGTGGTTTACGATACATCGGGACCTTACACGGACCCGAACTACACGGTGGACTTGCACAAGGGACTGCCCAAGATCCGGGAACAATGGATTGCCGACCGGAATGACACCGTGAAACTGGAAGGACTGAGTTCCGAGTACGGCCGGGCACGCCAAAATGATCGCTCGCTCGATGCCTTGCGCTTCGAACACGTGAACACCACGCCGAGAGTGGCGAAACCGGGACACCGCGTGTCGCAGATGTACTACGCCCGTCAGGGAATCATCACCCCGGAAATGGAATACATCGCCATCCGCGAGAACCAGATGGTCGACAAGATCCGGGAGACCTACAAGAAAGAGAAAGGCGAGCCGCTGGGCGCGAACTTCCCGGAATATATCACCCCGGAATTCGTGCGTCAGGAAGTGGCCGCCGGGCGGGCCATCATCCCCGCGAATATCAACCACCCGGAGAGCGAGCCGATGATCATCGGGCGTAACTTCCTCGTGAAGATCAACGCCAACATCGGGAACTCCCCCATCACCTCGTCTATTTCCGAGGAAGTGGAAAAAGCCGTGTGGGCCTTCCGCTGGGGAGCCGACACGATCATGGACCTGTCAACCGGGAAAAACATCCACGAGACACGCGAGTGGATCATCCGTAACTCGCCCGTACCCGTGGGAACCGTGCCATTGTACCAAGCACTGGAAAAGGTGCGGGGCAAGGTGGAAGACCTCACGTGGGAGATTTACCGCGACACGCTCATCGAGCAAGCCGAGCAAGGCGTGGACTACTTCACGATCCATGCCGGGCTACGCTGGCATCACGTGCCGCTGACGCTGAAACGCCTCACGGGAATCGTGTCCCGCGGGGGAGCCATCATGGCACACTGGTGTACGACCCACAAACAAGAAAGTTTCTTGTACGAGCATTTCGAGGACATCTGCGAGATTCTTGCCAAATACGACGTCGGGGTATCCATCGGTGACGGGTTGCGTCCCGGTTGCATCGCCGACTCGAACGACGAGGCACAGCTTGCCGAGTTGAAAACGCTGGGAGAACTGGCCCGGGTGGCTTCCAAGCATGACGTGCAAGTGATCATCGAGGGACCGGGACACGTGCCGATGCAGAAAATCCGGGAAAATATGCGGCTAGAGCAAGAATGGTGTGACGAAGCCCCGTTCTACACCCTCGGACCGCTCGTGACGGACATCGCCCCCGGCTACGACCACATCACCTCCGCCATCGGTGGTGCCATGATCGGCTGGTTCGGGACATCCATGCTCTGCTACGTGACCCAGAAGGAACACCTCGGACTGCCGAACCGGGACGACGTGAAAGAAGGCGTGATTACCTTCAAACTCGCCGCCCACGCCGCCGACCTTGCCAAGGGACACCCCGCCGCTTACTACCGGGATTACGCCATGAGCAAGGCCCGTTTCGAGTTCCGATGGAAAGACCAGTTCCATCTCGCGCTGGATTCTGAAAAAGCCTTGCGTTTCCACGACGAGACGTTACCCGCCGAGGGACACAAAGAGGCTCATTTCTGCTCCATGTGCGGGGAACATTTCTGCTCCATGCGTGCCAGCGAGAAGTTGAGGAAAAAGATAAATGAACAAGAAGGATAGAGTTCAAACCACATACACATGATCGTAATCATCACCCCTCCCCGCACCCTGCCTGACGAAGAGCATATCGTGAACAAGCTCTTTGAAAGCGGATTGCACTTGCTGCACCTGCGAAAGCCGGGAGCAGACCGGGACACGCTGGAACGCTACATCCGGGGCATCCGGCCGCGTTTCCGGGAACGTGTCGTCCTGCACGACCACTTCGAACTGGCAGAAGAGTACGGGTTAAGAGGGATTCACCTGAAATACAACGAGGCACGGACGTTCACCGGACGGGATCGACTCGCCCACGTGAGCGTGTCGTGTCACTCCTTCGAGGAAATCGACGCCTTGCCTTTCGAGCCGAACTACGTCTTTCTCAGCCCGGTATTTGACAGCATTTCCAAACAGGGATACCCGTCGGCCTTCGCCCCGAAATACCTGAAGGAAAACTTACAAAAGAGACGCGTACCCGTAATCGCTTTGGGAGGTATCACCGCGGAAAAAGTCGCGGAATGCCGGAAAATGGGATTCCGCGGGGTCGCCTTGCTGGGACACGTGTGGGAACAGCCGTCGGAGGCCGTTGCCCGTTTCACCAACATCTTGCCCGACGAGGTGCTAAGTATTGCCGGATTTGACCAAAGTTCCGGGGCCGGGGTGACGGCTGACATCAAAACGTTCGAAAGTTGCCGGGTATATGGACTTGGAACGAGCAGTTCCATCACCTTCCAGAATCAAAACACGTACCTCGGGACGAAGTGGCTCACGCCGGACGAGATCATCCGGCAATGCGAAGTCCTGTTCCGGGAGTTCAGCCCCACTTACGTCAAGATCGGGTTGATCGAAAGTTTCGACACGCTGGAACAAGTGGTGAACTATCTCCGGACGGCTCTCCCCAAGGTAAGGATTATCTGGGACCCGATACTGAAAGCCAGCGCCGGATTCCAGTTCCATGACGGGGAGAATCTAACTCAGTTGCAGGATATACTTCGAAAGATATACCTGATTACCCCGAACACGGACGAGCTGAAAACACTTTTCGGGAATCACCCGGACGTGGAAAGCCTGCAAGCGCTGGCCCGCAGCCTGAAACTCAACATCCTCTGGAAAGGCGGTCATAACGACGGGGCGCTGGCCTCCGACCGACTGGTCACCCCAGACAAGGTGTACACCTTCTCGGTGACACGGGCAAGACACGGGAAACACGGGACGGGATGCGTTCTTTCCTCGGCCATCGCCTCGTATCTCACGCTCGGCTATCCCCTCCCCGACGCTTGTCGGCTGGGGCAGCACTACGTGGCGGGATTTATCCGCTCTAACGACACGAACCTAGGGATGCATAACCGCGTGGAAAGCACCGCCCCGGAAGTTGACTTGTACCGGATTCCCTTGCAATACATCACCGACTACAAGGAAGGAGTTTCTATTCCCGAACAGGTGGAGGCCGTGTGCAAGGGAGGGTGTCGATGGGTGCAACTACGGATGAAAGAGGCTGACCGGGAAGAGTTTATCCGTGTCGGACGCACCGTGAAAGAGATTTGCAAACGTCACGGGGCCTTGTTCCTTGTCAATGACAACGTGGACATCGCCCTTGAGCTGGATGCCGACGGGGTACACTTGGGAAAAGAGGACATGAATCCCCTTGAAGCCCGCCGGATTCTCGGTTACTCGAAGATCATCGGGGGAACGTGCAACACGTTTGAAGACGTGGTGACCCGTTTTCGTCAACAGGTAGACTATATCGGTCTGGGCCCGTTCACGTACACCTCGACGAAAAAGCGTCTCAGCCCGGTCCTCGGTCTCGAAGGTTACCGAAAGATCATGGAAGCCTGCCGGGAAGAGGGCATCTATCTCCCCGTCCACGCCATCGGAGGCATCCGGGAGGATGACATTCAACCGATATTAAGCACGGGAGTAACGGGCATCGCCCTCTCCTCCTTGCTGAAAAATAGCGAGGATATAACGGGAAAGACGAGAGAAACGGTAGAACAATTGAATATAAAAGAACTCCCTCCCCCCTTCGGGGTACTCCCTCTATAAACAGAGGGAGAGTTGAGTTACTCTTCATCTTTGGGAAGAGTCACCAGCTCCTCCTCTGTTTATAGAGGAGGTGGCAGCGAAGCTGACGGAGGAGTTCAATCTAAAATTTAAAATCTAAAATTAGTATGGCTTTAAAAATAGCAGACAAAGAATTTACCTCACGCTTATTTACCGGAACCGGTAAATTCGCATCGAATCAACTGATGGAAGATGCCATCTTGGCATCCGAATCACAACTCGTAACCGTCGCGCTGAAACGCGTGAACATGGACGGTAAGGATGATGATATTCTGGCTCATCTGAAAGCACCTCATATCACCTTGTTACCCAATACTTCCGGCGTGAGAACCGCCAAAGAGGCCGTGTTCGCCGCACAACTGGCGAGAGAAGCTCTCGGCACGAACTGGCTAAAACTGGAAATACATCCCGATCCCAAGTACCTGTTGCCGGACCCGATTGAAACCCTGAAAGCGACCGAGGAATTGGCAAAGCTGGGATTCGTGGTGTTACCCTACATTCAAGCCGATCCGGTACTTTGCAAACACCTTGAAAATGCCGGGGCCGCCACCGTGATGCCGTTAGGTGCACCGATCGGCACGAACAAAGGGCTGGTGACCCGCGACCTGCTGGAGATCATCATTGAACAGAGTAACGTCCCGGTAATCGTGGATGCCGGAATCGGGGCTCCCTCCCACGCCGCCGCTGCCATGGAAATGGGTGCTGCCGCAGTGCTGGTGAATACCGCTATCGCCGTATCGCCTAACCCGGTAGAAATGGGACGGGCATTTAAACTGGCCGTGGAGGCCGGACGCATGGCATTCGAGGCAAAACTTGCCAAACAATACCGCCACGCACAGGCCAGCTCCCCGTTAACGGCATTTTTGGATTAAATGAGTTCATAAGGTTTACAAACCTTACAAACTATTAAAACATCAAGTAAATGACTTCATTTTACGATACCTTGAAAACCTACGACTGGGACGATGTGAAACAGAACATCATGGATAAGTCGAAAAACGATGCTATCGCGGCAATCAATAACCCGCATCGCACGTTAGATGATTTTATGGCATTGATCTCCCCGGCAGCAACACCGTTACTGGAGGACATGGCCGTGGAAGCTAACCGTCTGACTCTGGAAAGATTCGGGAACACGATCCAGTTGTACATTCCCCTGTACGTTTCCAATTACTGCACGAATTTCTGCGTGTACTGCGGTTTCAACCACGATAACGATATTCACCGGAAAATGCTTACTCTCGAAGAGGTACAGGCGGAAACCGACGTCATTACCGGGTGGGGATTCAAGCACCTGCTGCTCGTGTCGGGCGAGGCGCCTGCCGTGACCACGGTGGACTACTACGAGAAAGTGATCCGTGCGGTACGGGACAAGTTCTCGCAAATCGCCCTTGAAGTGCAACCTCTCGACACGGACGACTACGCCCGGTTACACGAGGCCGGGTTGAGCTTCGTATGCGTGTACCAAGAAACGTATAACGAACAACAATATCCCAAGTACCACCCCAAGGGACGGAAGGCAAATTACCGCTACCGTTTGGAAACTCCCGACAGGGTATGCACGGCCGGGGTTCAGAAAATGGGAATCGGGGCATTGCTCGGTCTGGAAGACTGGCGCACCGACTCGTTCTTCACGGCCCTGCACTTGAAATACCTGGAAAGGACCTACTGGCGCTCCAAGTACTCGATCTCTCTTCCCCGCCTGCGGCCACACGCCGGGGCCTTCATGCCGAAAGACCCGATCAACGACAAGCAGATGGTGCAACTGATATGCGCCTACCGTTTGCTCGACCAGCAGGCCGAAATCTCCGTGTCCACGCGGGAAAGCCGGGAGTTCCGGGATCACGTGATGCACCTAGGAGCCACGTCCATGAGTGCCGGATCAAGCACGGAGCCGGGCGGGTACGTCGTTCCCCACAAGGAACTGGAACAATTTGCCATCAACGATAACCGTACCCCACAAGAGATGGTCGAGGCCATCAAAGCACAAGGGTATGAACCCGTGTGGAAAGATTGGGACGCTTGGATGTAGTTAATAATAATAGGGTTTGGTAGCCGCCAAACCTTATTATTATATGTTTGCTAACTTCTTTTAACTTTTGAAAAACAATAAATATTCTTCTCCTTTTGTTACGTTTGTCTTTTTAATACTCTAAAATCATTTTAATTATGGTAGTTGCATATTTGCGAGTCAGCACAAACAAACAACATTTGGAAAACCAGCAGGAGGAGATCAAGAAATTTGCAGCCCACCGGGGACTTGATATTGACAAGTGGTATCATGACGTTGTCAGTGGAAAAGTACATAGTAATGACCGAAAACTAGGTGATCTTCTAGAATCTTTGCAGGAAGGTGATTGCCTTATCGTCACGGAAGTTTCGCGATTGAGCAGGACATTGATTGACATCATGAATATCATCAATACCTGTATTCAACGTAAAATTGTTCTTCATAGCACGAAAGAAGGGTACACTTTCGAGAATAACCTGAACAGTAAAATCCTGGGATTCGCATTCGGGTTAGTCGCGGAAATCGAACGTAATCTTATATCCATCCGGACAAGAGAGGCTCTCGCGGTAAGAAAGGCCGAGGGAAAAAAACTAGGGCGCCCGTATGGCAGTTGTCCGCAGTTGAACGTGTTGATACAAAACAAGGAGAAGATTATCGAACTCATGGATAACAGCGTACCTTACAAGAAAATAGCCAAGAAATACAAAGTATCCATCTGCACCGTCAACCGATTTGTCAAACAACACATTAACGAAAGCAAGTAACAAGAGTAGAACAAATTAGAATTTTCATTACCGATGCCACTGACCAATCAAGAACAAGAACGTTATAATCGACACATTATCCTACACGACATTAGAATTCAAGGACAAGAAAAAATTAAAGAAACGAGCATACTGGTCGTAGGAGCCGGGGGATTAGGCTCACCTATATTATATTACCTCACGGCAGCAGGAATCGGCCATATCGGCATCATGGACGACGATGTTGTTTCAGAATCCAACCTGCAACGCCAAATATTATACGACACGACTCACGTGGGAACCCCGAAAGTCACCGTCGCCGCCACGAAATTAAAACAATTAAATCCATTCACCCGGATTACACCATATTTTACCCGGTTATCACTGGATAACGCACTGGAAATCATTCCCGAATACGATATTGTCATGGACGCGACAGATAATCTCCACGCCCGTTACCTGATTAATGACGCTTGCGTGAAGCTGGGAAAACCGTTCGTTTACGGCAGCATTTGCGAGTTCAGCGGGCAAGTGTCCGTGTTCAATTACCAGAACGGCCCCACTTACCGGGATCTTTTCGAGTACAATGACGAGATCGAGAATTTCTCGCAACCGCTGGGTGTCATCGGGGCATTACCGGGAATTGTCGGTTCCCTTCAAGCGAACGAGGCAATTAAAATCATACTGGAGAAACCCGGCGTACTTTCCGGGAAATTACTGACTATTGATATATTGAATAACACGTACCTTACTTTTGCCATCCGAAAGAAGGAACGAGGGGAGGAATCTCTATTTAAATAAAAAGTGAACTGGCATTGCCAGTTCACTTTTTATTTTCTCTCGTACCCCGGCTTACCCAGCAACATGAACATATTGTTCTTATAGGCCTCCACGCCCGGCTGGTCGAAAGTATTCACCCCGAGTATACCACCGGAGATACCACAAGCCAGTTCGTAGAAATAGAATAGCTGACCCAAGTAGTACTCCGTCAGTTCCGGGATAATGACCCGGATATTCGGTACCCCACCATCCACGTGGGCGAGTTGGGTTCCCAGTTCGGCCATCTTGTTTACCTCATCGACGCGCTTACCGGCCAGATAATTCAGTTTATCAAGGTCATGGGCATCGCAAGGCACTTGCAAGCTGTATTTCGTTTTATCAATGGAAAGAACCGTCTCGAACAAATTGCGACGTCCTTCCTGTATGTATTGCCCCATGGAGTGCAAATCTGTCGTGAAGTCAACGCTGGCGGGGAATATACCCTTATTCTCCTTTCCCTCGCTTTCCCCGTAAAGCTGTTTCCACCATTCGGCAACATAATGCAATTTCGGGTTGAAGTTCACCGTGATCTCGATCACGTACCCCTTCTCGTAGAGCGCATTCCGAACGGCAGCGTATGTGGCGGAAAGCTCTGCCCCATTTTCCTTGCCATACGCCCGCATATCCACGGCACCTTTAACTAAAGCCCGGACGTCAAACCCGGCAATAGCCACGGGGAGCAATCCCACGGGGGTCAGCACGGAGTAGCGTCCCCCGACATTGTCCGGAATAACGAAAGTCTCGTACCCTTCCCGGTCCGACATCGTTCGCAAGGCTCCCTTTTTCTCGTCGGTAATGGCCACGATTCTCTCCCTTGCCACGGTAACTCCCTCTTGCTCGATCAGTTGATCCTTCAGTAAACGGAAAGCCACGGCAGGTTCGGTCGTGGTTCCCGATTTGGAAATCACACATATACCGAATTTCTTATCTTTGAGGAACGCCTGTAACTCGTATAGATAGTCCTCGCTCACGTTATTTCCCGCGAAAACAACTTTCGTACCGGAATAAGCATCAAAACTACCGGACATGGCCTCGATCACCGCTTTGGCTCCCAAGTAAGATCCCCCGATGCCCACGATGACAACAACATCGGTTTGCTCCCTTAACTTGTTGGCACAAGCGGAAATACGATTCAATTCATCATCCGTGATGTGGACGGGTAGATCGAGCCAACCCAAAAAGTCACTCCCTTTACAAGTTCCGTCTTCCAAGCCCTTTAGAGCCTTTGTTGCTTTTTCTCGTTGCACGGCGATCTCTTCTTCCCCTACAAACGATAACACCTTCGAGTAGTCAAGTTTTATGCGATCCATTGTTTTCATGTTTTATATATTATTCCTCTTTCCTAGCTTTCAGCATATCCCTGAAGCGAGAGGCACTCTCGTAATCCTCGTTCTTCACGGCCTCATCCAGTAAACGGGTTAATTCTTCTATCGTGAAGTTATACTCGGTTGTTTCGGATTTCTCCGGTTCAACAGGCTTTTGCCCGCTAAATTCTCCCGTGGCCAGATCGGAGATCGGGATAGCTGTCTTGGCAATCACGCTGGCCGCAATATAAATCGGACAATTATAGCGCAAGGCCAAGGCGATGGCATCGGAAGTACGCGAATCAATCTTCAGCAGTTCCTCGCCATTCCTGAAACGCAGTTCTGAGTAAAAGATACCGGATTCCCAACGATATATATAAACCTCTTCCAGAACCACACCCAGACTATCCGCCAGACTCTTCATCAAATCGTGCGTCAAGGGACGCTGTGAGTGCAGGTGTTCCATCTGTATGGCAATGGATTGAGCCTCCGCGATCCCTATAATGATGGGGATGCGGAAGGCATCATTCTCTTCCGCCAGAATCAGCGCGTACGCCCCGGTTTGTGACATACTCTGATAGGATAACCCGAAAACTTTTAACTTAATCCTGTCCATAAGCCTTGTATAACTTTAGGTCTACGATTTTCTATTCTTAGTTGTTACAATTAATGTACCATTCCGGCTCACCAACACCGGATTCGACGCTACGATTTTTTCAAGGGAGCCCTGTATATACGAGCCAGACCTCCGAGGCTTGTCTCGCGATACTTGGCCTGCATATCGCAACCCGTCTGCATCATGGTCTCCACCACGTCATCGAAAGACACCTTGTGCCGGCCATCCGAGAACAAAGAATAGATTGCACACTCCCGCGCTTTCTGCGAGATAAAGGCATTTCGCTCGATGCAGGGAATTTGCACATAACCGCCCACGGGATCGCAAGTCAAACCTAAGTTATGCTCGAATCCCATTTCCGCAGCGTACTCGATCTGCATCGGGGAACCTCCCAAAATCTGGGCCGCCGCACCGGCTGCCATTGCGCAAGCCGTTCCCAGTTCTCCCTGACATCCTACCTCGGCACCGGAAATAGAACCGTTGGTCTTCACGATGTTACCAATCAATCCAGCCGTGGCCAAACCTTTTATAATTCGTTTATCACTAATCTCCTGATCGTGTTTCAAAAAGAACAACACGGAAGGTACGACCCCGGCCGACCCGCACGTGGGAGCCGTCACGATCTTACCTCCTGCCGCATTCTCTTCGGCAACTGCCAAAGCGGCAGCAAATACCATTCCCATATGGCGCAGGGTACCTGCCGATTGCTGGGCCCGCACGTGGTAGGAACAAGCCTTGCGTGCCAACCGCAGGTTACCGGGTAACACACCCTCGTTTTCCAAGCCGTTATGAATACTTGTAACCATCACTTTCCAAACCTCTTCGAGATAGTCGAAGATTTCCGGTCCCTCGTGCAGTTCCACGTACTCCACGAAAGAGCGCCCCTCGGCCTTGCACCAGTCCAGTATATCCGTCATTTTCGTGTCGGGATAGACATCTTCCTCCTTGAAGGTTCCCAGTTCATCCCACAGGGCGCCACCTCCCACACTATATACCTCCCAACGATCCACGACTTCCCCGTTTCTTAAAGCCTCGAACAACATCCCGTTCGGATGATGGGGCAGGGATTTCGTGGACTCCCATATAATTTCCGTGTCGTCCGGCCGATTGATCATCTTCTGGATGGCAACATCCGTTCCGTGTCCCACTCCCGTCAATGCCAGACTCCCGTACAAGGTCACCCGGTAGCGCTCGGCATCCGGATTCTTTTCCTTGAAATAATACGCCGCCCGTCCCGGTCCCATCGTGTGACTGGAAGAAGGCCCGTACCCGATTCTAAATATTTCTCTGATTGATTTCACGTCCTAGTTATTGTTATAGATTTTATTAATTTACTGATTTATGATTTTAGATCAAGTGATTATACTAATGTTTTCCTGAATCATAAATCGTAGTTCATAAATTGCGAATTAATCGGTTTTCAATAAAAAAAGGCAGGCCTGTAAGCCGGGTTCTGTACCTTGCGGTTTCTATCATTTATCTACTCCGCAGATCACTCCGCAGCTCTAGCGACCTACCCCCTGACATCGGTCGGGCAAACCTAAGCGCCAGTGTACATGGTCTTGCAACTCGTGAGGTGTACGGCTACCCCGATCACCCGGGATACCGGTGGGCTCTTACCTCACCTTTTCACCCTTATTCCGCGAACGGAACGGTTATTTTCTGTTACACTACTGCCCCCTCTCGGAGACCTTCCCGTTAAGAAGCACGATGCCCTGCGTTGCCCGGACTTTCCTCTCTCCCTCGCGGGACAGCGATAGAACGGCCTGCCTTTATATTTTAGATTTAATGATTTTAGATTTTAGATTCCAACCGCACAAGGCCTATGCTTTAACTACTCCCTCTAACTCCCCCTTACACAGGGGGAGCCGGTAGGGGTAGTCCCCTCTAATCTCCAAACTCATCAAATCTTCTTCATTTTCAATTGTCAATTCTCAATTCTCAATTAATTAAGAATCGGGTCTTCCGGGAAATTCGCCCACAGCTTGTATCTTCCCCCCAGAGAACTCATGGCTTGTTCCCATAATCCCTCGTTCGGGATGGTAAACAGCGTGTCGGTAGGAATTGTCCCCACCATCCAAGAATTCTCCTTCAATTCATTCTCCAACTGGCTATCTGTCCAGCCACTATACCCTGCAAAGAAACGAATCTCTCCTTCCAATACCTTTCCGGCTTTCAACATCTCCGTCAAAGCCTTAAAATCACCTCCCCAATATATACCTTTCGCGATCTCTTCCGAGTCCGGTATGTCATTTCTCCGATGGATGTAATACAACTGATTACGCTCCACGGGACCACCAATGTACACGGGGAAATGTACGCCTTCGAGTTCTTTTACCAACTCGGAAGTCGTGTAAGGTAACGGCTTATTCAATACAAAACCCACGCTCCCGCTCGAATCATGTTCCACCATGTAGACCACGGAACGGTTAAAATATTTACCTTCCAGAAAAGGTTCTGCAATCAACACCTTTCCCACCTCAACACGGTCATCATTGTGACGTATCTGAAACAGATCCTGAAATTCCTTTTCCACTAATTAATATTTTTACAAGTCAAATATATCTACTAACTTTGTATTGATAAAGCGTTAATGCAAAGATATAAAAATGTGCAAAATATTTATCATATCACTCCTATCTTTATTTATTAACAGCTTTGCAACAGCGCAGAGTGTTGTCCCGTCCGTGATTATGGGCAGGGATACCGTACCCCATGTTCTTCTCCATGAAGTAGATGTCGTCGCCCGATTGAAGAATCCACGGAAATACGCCCGCCAGCAACAACGGAACCAAAGGATGGTTTATAACGTGAGAAAGGTGTTCCCGTACGCGAAAATAGCCGCCGCCAAGATCAACGAGATTGAAAATAAACTAGCGCAAACGGATTCCGAGGCAAAACGAAAACAGATTATCAAGAAAGAGTACAAGGAACTCATGCACACGTTCAAGCAACCGTTGATGAAACTGACCGTCACGCAAGGGAAGATTCTCGTTCGCTTGATCTACCGGGAAACAAACAACACGTCCTTCAATCACATCAAGGAGTACAAGGGTACGGTGAATGCCTATTTTTGGCAATCGCTGGCTCTGTTGTTCGGGAATAACCTGAAAGCCGATTACGAACCGAACGGGCGGGACCGCGAAATCGAGCAGATCGTGCGCTCGATCGAAAAGGGAGGCCCTTCTCACATCACCCGGCGATAAATCCTGTTCTTGGCACTAAAATTACCACTCTTTGATATGATCGGAATTTAAAGTTTATTACTTTTGCCTTATGAAATACGAAGAGATAGTTGCAGATTTAAAAGCAGGGAAATATGCCCCGATTTACTTTCTATCGGGGGAAGAGTCCTATTTTTTGGACGATATAGCGACACGCATCGAGAAAAACGCCCTCACGGAGGACGAGAAGGCGTTTAACCAAACGATATTGTACGGGAACGATGTCTCCATGACCACCGTGACCGATACGGCCCGCCGCTTTCCCATGATGTCACAACGTCAAGTTGTCATTGTCAAGGAGGCCCAGAATATCCGGGATTTCGAGAATTTACTGCCTTATATTGATCATCTTCAACCGACAACGATCCTCGTGTTTCTCTATAAAAACAAGAAACCGGATAAACGTAAAGGAGTTTTCAAAAAATTAAGCAGTTCTTCGCATTGCATCTATTTCGAGTCGGCCAAACTTTACGACAACAAGATCCCGGACTGGATTATTTCGTACTGCAAAGACAAGAAGTACATGATTTCACTGAAAGCCGCGGGTATTCTCGCAGAAAGTCTGGGGAACGATTTGAGCAAGGTGGCCAACGAACTGGACAAGCTCATGCTCCTACTTCCCGGTGGCGGTGAAATCAAGGAGAATCTGGTGGAAGAACACACGGGGATCAGCAAGGAATTCAACACGTTCGAACTCACGGCAGCCATCATACAGATGGATCACCTGAAAGCAAACCGTATCGTGAATTATTTCGAGGCTAACCCCAAGAACAACCCGCTGGTTCTCACGATCAGCATGTTGTTCCGGTACTTTCTGAACCTACTGACGTACCACTACCAGAAGAAAAGTACCCCAAACCAGCAAGAAATGGCCCGGTTACTGGGTATCAATCCCTATTTTCTGAAAGATTACACGGAAGGAGCGAAACGATATAACGCCATGAAATGTGCTAACATCATCTCTTGGTTACGGGAGTATGACCTCAAATCAAAAGGTGTCGGTAACGCAAACATTTCTGACGGTGAGCTTTTGAAGGAGCTAATATTTAAGATAATGCATTGAAATTTGCCCGTGGTGAATTTCAGGTTACAGGTTGACAAGTTACAAGTTGGAAAGATAAAATCTAAAATGAACAAGGCTATATTTCTGGATCGGGACGGAACCATTAATTCTGATGAAGGTCATTATTACATATATAAAGTTGAAGACTTCGTTTTCAATCCCGGTGTAATCGACGGAATTCGTCGACTGAACGAGGCGGGTTATTTGATTATCATAGTTACCAATCAAGGCGGGGTCGCTAAAGGGGAGTACTCGATCGAAGACGTGGACAACCTTCACGCTCATATGTGCAAGGAATTGGAAAAGCATGGGGCGCACGTGGATAAAATATACTACTGCCCTCATCACAGCAGCATTGCCCCCTGTAAATGCCGCAAACCATCGCCTTACATGATCGAACAGGCTATCCGGGAGTTTGACATCGACAAATCAGCCTCGTGGTTAATCGGGGATGGTTCACGGGACATCGAGGCGGCGGAGGCTGCCGGAATCCGGGGTATTAAAATACCTAAAAACAGTGACTTAACCCCGGTTATAGACTCCATTCTCAAGCAATAAGAAGGTTAACGATACGTCATGTTCGAAATCTTGTTTGCCTTACTGCCAATGGTTATACTGGTCATATCCATGGGGATATGCAAGTGGCCCGGAGATAAGAGTAGCCTGCTTACCCTTGTTATTACCGTTATGTTGGCCATTTTCGCCTTTGGTATACCCGCGCAAGAGATCGGTTTCACTTTAATAAACAGTACCGCACGTGCTTGTATCACTATTCTTTCCGTTATCTGGATGGCTGTATTTAGCTATAATATTCTGCTGGATTCCGGCAAGATTAAAGTGTTAAAAGACCAACTGGCAACGATTTCCACGGACAGGAGTGTACAGGTATTACTGATCACGTGGGGATTCGGGGGGCTACTGGAAGGAATGCCCGGCTACGGGACTTCGGTTGCCATCCCGGCAGCCATACTCGTAACGCTGGGATTTCGTCCGTTGTTCGCCGTACTCGCAAGCCTCATCGCTAACAGTGAACCCACGACATTCGGGGCCGTCGGTATCGCAGAAACCGTTCTCATGGAAGAGACCGGCTGCCCGTTACCTGAATTGTGTAAGGCTACCATTCAACAATTATATCCTTTTATATTTTTGATCCCGATAACTTTGGCTATATTGGCCGACAGACGCCGCCAAGCTTTACTCAAGAACATCTTGCTCGGCACGCTTGTCGGGGGCGTATCCTTCCTAGCACAATACGCCACGGCCGTATATCTCGGTCCGGAGATGCCAGCCATTCTAAGCAGTATTTGTTCCATCATTATTATTATCGCATGGAGTAAATGGACCAAAAAAAGTGACACAATTCCCACGAAACACTCGCCCCGGCAAATATACCAAGCGTGGAGTGTCTACGGCCTTATCATTTTCTTTATATTACTGGCTATTCCCTTCAATTTCAAGGTAACGAGTTTATTGCTTTTTGCCGGAGCTTTTATCGGGGGACAGATACAGGGTGTAACGACAAGCAGACAATTCACATTACTAGGCCAGACTCTCGTACAAATCCGCAGTACTATTATTATGGTTATCGCCTTGGTCAGTATATCCGCACTCATGGAAATATCCGGCATGGTGCAATTACTGGCCGACACACTCACTTCCATCTCCGGGAAGTATTACGCTTTCTGGTCCCCTTTGATCGGGGAAATAGGAACATTTATCACGGGTAGCGGTACTTCGGCAAACATTCTTTTCGGGAAATTGCAAGCAGGAATCGCCACAAACATGGACATTGATCCTTCTTGGCTTGCCGCCGCCAACACCACAGGCACTACTGCCGGGAAAATTATCTCACCCCAGAGTATTGCTATTGCCGCCTCCGCATGTCAATTACAGGGCCAAGAAGGGGGAATCTTAAAACGGGCTTTCCCATACGCTCTCGTGTACGGAATACTACTGGGAATTATTGTCTTTCTCGGGTGATCAGAAAGCAGCCATCAATAAATCAATATCTCTAGAAACTAATCCATAGCGATCGGCAATCACCCGTTTCGTCAACACACCGTTATAAACATACACGCCATGCCGTAATCCCGCATCATTTTTTATGGCAGTATTAAAGCCACCCGCCCGGGAAATCTTATCAAATAAAGGAGTGAATAAATTACTATAAGCGATAGATGCCGTACGAGCCACTCTCGACGGGACATTCGGGACACAATAGTGGATTACCCCATTATATACATACGTCGGGTTCTCATGAGTCGTTGGTCCTGATGTTTCAATACATCCACCATGTTCAATGGACATATCCACAATCACCGCTCCCTGTTTCATCAACCTTACCTGTTCTTCGGACACGGTAATCCCGAAATCATCATCGAAGAAACGCAAAGCCCCGATCAGCACGTCGGCAGACAACAACGCCCGTTCCAAAACCGGCTTATGAAAAACAGAAGTATATACCCGTTGTCCCAGACAATGATTTATCCGGCGTAGACGCTCCAGCGAATGATCGAACACTTTCACCTCAGCCCCCAAAGCCAACGCCGTACGAGCCGCATATTCCCCCAAAGTCCCGGCCCCCAAAATAACCACCTCGGCTGGAGTGATTCCCGTCACCCCTCCCAGCAAAATACCTTTCCCTTCCCGAGAATTGCTCAAGTACTCGCTGGCAATCATGATTGCCGAGCTTCCAGAAATCTCACTCATCATCTGCACCACGGGATAAACCCCGTTCTCGTCTTTCAGAATATCGAACCCGACAGCCGTCACCTTCTTCTGCATCATCTCCACGACAGCCTCTTTTCGTAACTCGAAAAGCTCGATCGGTGACAGTATGACCTGCCGATCATGCATCATTTCCACGTCTGCCTGCATCACCGGAGTCGGTTTCAGTATAATATCCGCCGTGTACACTTCCTCGCAGGTATCCAACATCTGGGCTCCCGCATCGGCGTACTCCCGGTCATGGTAATGTGCCGCCTCCCCGGCTCCTCGTTGTATCATTATCGTATGCCCCATATCAACCATCATGGCCACGGCCTCCGGGGTTAAACACACCCGGTTTTCCCGTCGCTCGGTCTCGTTCGGTAAACCGATTGTCAATCGTTTCTGCCGGTATTCCCCGAATACCTCTTTTTCCTGGTATAGAAACCACTCCCGATTAATTTGGGCTCCCAATAATTTACCCGAGTTATCCATAACCTACACTTTAAAGTTTTTCTTCAATCACCAATTCTCTCCGACCATCTGCCAGTTCAGAGAACTTGCATATCAACGTGTTTTTCGGTAACAGAGGCTCCACCATCTCCGGCCACTCTATAAAACAACGATTCCCGCTATAAAAATATTCCTCGTAACCGAAGTCCATGGCCTCCTCAATATTCTTCACCCGATAGAAATCGAAATGAAAAACCGAGTCTCCCGTGGCCGTCAGATACTCGTTTACGATAGCGAACGTCGGGGAATTCACATCATCCTCTATCCCCAAACACCCGGCTACCGCTTTCACGAAAGTGGTCTTTCCCACTCCCATCGGCCCGTACAGGGCATATATCGTGTTGCCTCCGGTACTTTCCAGAAACTCTTTTGCTACCCGATTCAAATCATCAACACCGTCAATTATCCAGCGCATAAACTTTCCTCTATTTTATGAATTGATTAATTACCTTTGTCATATACCCGATTGAAGTATACCACAAAGGTAATTATTAGTAAACGAAAAAACGAAACTAAAAGTTAGAATCTCCCCTACTTCTCAACTTCTTCAACGATCTCATCTTGTTGTCCGGCATCCGTAGCTTTCTCTTCCGTGGCGGCACCTTTCAGGAAAGTCGGTAGATTCAGCCCAGCCATGTTAAACAGATCATTCAACGGGGGAACCGATTTCATCATCCCCGAGATGAAGTTAGCCGTGGAGGTATTCCCGTTCCCGGCATTATTGCCATCCCAAACGGTAACCTTGTCGATCTTGATATTCTTAACAGCCTCCACTTGCGTTCTCACCAGCTCCGGCAACTTATCGGTAATCAACATCATCACCGCCTTGTCGGGATCTCCGGCGGCGGCTTTCACGATTTGGGCATATCCTTCCGCCTGTTTTGTCAGCACCTCGTATAAACCTCGTGCTTCGGCATCCATCTTGGCAAAAATGGCATCAGCCTCTCCTTTCGCCAACCGGCGCAAACGTTCCGCCTCGGCCTCCGCATCAATAATCGCTTTCTCCTTGTCAATCTGTGCGGGAACCACGATATTAGCCGCTTGTGTAGCTTTCTCTCTTTCGGCACGAGCAATCTCAGCCTCCCGCTCTGCCATATAAGCCTCTTCCAAAGCCTTTGCAGCCTGCACTTTCTCTGCCGCGATAGCTTTACGGGCAGCCTCGGCCTCTCTCTCCCGACGGATGGCATCCGAATCGGCAATTAAAATCTTGGCATTGTTTTCTCCCTCCACCGCGGTTGCATTAGCCTCGGCCGTCCGAATACGAGTGTCCCGCACGGTTTCCGCGATACGAATATCTTTATCCCGATCTGCCTCGGCTTTACCGATCTCTCCGAATCGATTCTGCTCGGCCACGCTTTTCTTGGCATCATTGATCGCTTTCGCTGCTGCTTCTTTTCCCAAAGCCTCGATATACCCGGACTCATCCCGCAAGTCGGTCACGTTCACGTTGATCAGTTTCAAACCGATCTTCCGTAACTCGGCCTCCACGTTAGCACTCACGTTAGCCAAGAATTTATCCCGGTCGGAATTGATTTCCTCAATATCCATCGTGGCAATCACCAAACGTAACTGCCCGAAAAGAATATCCTTGGCCAAATCCTGAATATTTTCCTGCCGTTGCCCCAACAAACGCTCTGCCGCATTCGTCATGCTATCCGGTTCGGTAGAAATACCCACCGTAAAACGACAAGGCACATCTACTCGTATATTCTGTTTACTTAAAGCATTCGTCAAATTACACTCGATAGAGATCGGAGTCAAGTCCAGAAATGAAAAACTCTGGAACACCGGCCAGATAAAAGCCGCCCCTCCATGAATACAACGTGCGGAACTCACTCCTCCGGTCGCATTCTTACCGGTCCGCCCGTACACGACAAGAATCTTGTCTGACGGACAACGTTTATAACGGGACAATATCGCCGCAAACGTAACAAACAACACCGCCACGATGGCGACAATCAAATACAAACTACCTTCCATACTTTCCATATATTCCTAAGATTAATAATAAATAGTCATTTAAAAACGCTCCACCAGTAAGGTGTTGTCGTTTATCACTTCCACGACCCGAATCGGTGCTCCCGTCTCCAATTCCTCGCCTGCTGTCAGGGCATTAAATTCCCGGATAGCCCCTTGTATCGAGATTTGTACTTTCCCCTCTCCCCGTTTTTCTCCCGGAATTTTCAAATACACGTTCCCTTTACACCCCACGGCATTTGCCATGTTAATCGTCCCGCTTTGCTCCATGCGGCTCATGAATCTGAAAATAGCCATCACGGCCATCACTAGCAACACACCGATCACAGCCGACACGAGAATCAACACGAACTGGTTTTCTATCGCTTTTTCAAAAGAGATGATCGACCAACCGAACCCCAGTAGGAAATTGATGAAGTTACGAAAAGTAAATAACTGGAAAGGACCGCTATCCCCATCAGTCGCTGTATCCGCACTCACGTCAACATCCATCCCCCCATCCGTATCCATCCCGATAAAAGTCATGATTGTCTGGATAACAAATACCAAACTGGCAAATAGAGTGATACACCACACCGATTGCATAAATAACCCCAGAGAACTCCACCATTCTTCCATTACATTCAATTTTAATTAGACGATATTCACTAACTTCCCCACAAGCACACTACTACACAAATATAAACATTTTTACAGGACTTCCTACCCTCCATTAAAATTAAATATACATTCTACCGATCCGGGTAAAATACAAGATTAAATATCTAAAAATAAAAGAATAACGAATCAAAACTAGAGTTTAAAGTTTATTAACTATAAAAATTAGTTTTAAAACTAAATATTTTAGTTCTTTGTTGCAAAAGAAATAAACCATGAAAGGATTAACTAGCAAAGAAGAAGAAATCATGGGCTTTTTCTGGGAGAAAGGCCCTCTATTCGTGAAACAGATGCTTGCATTTTACGAAGACCCGAAACCGCATTTCAACACGTTATCCACCATCGTGCGCGGGCTGGAAGAAAAAGGTTATCTCGCTCACGAAGTTTACGGGAACACCTATCAATATTATGCGATCATTAGTGAAGAAGAGTTCCGCAAAGGCACCTTGAAGAACGTGATCAGTAAATATTTCAACAACTCGTACCTCAGTGCCGTATCTTCACTCGTGCAGGAAGAGGACATTTCATTGGAAGAATTGAAACAACTCATTTCCGAAGTAGAAAAAGCACACGATAAATAAACTATTTATGGGTACCTTCTTTGTCTATATACTAAAAACATCCATCTGTTTAACGGGATTCTACTTGTTTTACAGATTATTACTCAGCAAAGAGACCTTCCATCGTTTCAACCGGATAGCATTACTGGGTATTCTACTGTTATCCCTGCTTATCCCGTTCTGTGAAATAACCGTTCCCAAAGAATCGGAAGTACAACAAACGTTACTAACCATTGAACAGATTCTCACCCTAGCAGACCACGTTCCACAAACAGAAGTACAAGCCCTCCCTTCATCCATCCCGTTGTGGCTTCTCGTCCTGCTGTGTATTTATTTGCTGGGAATTCTTTTCTTCCTCGGACGCAATCTTTATTCACTGTTTCATATGCTCCGGCTATTGCATGGCGGAAGGCAGGAAAAGTTAGAAAAAGGTATTACCCTCATCATCCATGACAAGAATATCGCTCCCTTCAGTTGGATGAAATACGTGGTCATTTCCGAGAAAGATTTGCAGGAAAATAGCAAGGAAATTCTCATCCATGAAATGGCTCACGTACACAATCGACATTCCATCGACCTGTTGATCAGCGATATTTGTATCATTTTCCAGTGGTTCAACCCCGCATCTTGGCTCTTGAAACAGGAGTTACAGAATATTCATGAATACGAGGCCGATGAAACGGTTATCCGTCAAGGCATCAACGCAAAACAGTATCAATTATTATTAATAAAAAAAGCTGTCGGCACAAGGCTCTACTCTATGGCCAACAGCTTTAATCACAGTAAACTTAAAAAACGAATAACTATGATGTTAAAAGAAAAATCCAGTCCTTGGGCCCGGATGAAGTACCTCTACGTACTTCCCGTTGCGGCAATCACATTAACCGCTTTCGCCCGTCCCGAAATCTCGAACGAACTAAACGAGATTTCAACTATCAAAGTTAGTGATATTACTTCAATTCTCGATGCAAAAGAAGTAAATAATTCCCTTACGGCCGTTGATACGGCTCAAAAAACAGTAATCACAGAATCAACCTTTAGATCCACCCTGCCCGAGGATTCTATTCAAAGCAAAACGCCACACTTTTTTTTGAAAACGGAAAAAGTAAAAGCAACTTCAGTTCCTCTCAAAATAGGTCAAATAACACTCCAAGATTCATGTATTAGTACAACATCAGAGATTCCCGTCCTATTTATTGTCAATGGAAAAGAAGTTTCTGCCGATTCCGTGAAAATAATTGATCCTAACAAAATTGAAACGATCACGATTCTAAAAGATAAATATGCTATTACCCAGTATGGAGAAAAAGGGAAAGAGGGCGTTGTTTCAATTACTTACACATCCGGGAGTCCGGCCAAAAAAGTAACCTCTTATAAACTGGCAGACGGCACCACGGTCTATTTAAAATCAGAAACGTCAACAACCGGTTCTTACACGATTATCCACTCGAAAGACACGTCCAGCCTTAAAACCGTGAAACTAAAAGGTGAAGCTCGATTCAAGATTGTCGAAAAAGATTCCATCATCGAGTATCAAGTCATCAGTGACACGTTAAAATACGGCATTCAAAAGAAAAAAGAGAAGTAGCATCGCACTTTCTCCTTGCACTGGGGGAGCGTGGCTTACTAAGCCGTTTTTCATTCAAGGAAAGAAGGAGCTGTCTAACAACAAAATCGTTAGGTAGTCCCTTCTTTTTCGCCATCTGACAAACTATTTCTTCATCTCAAATCCTAAAAGAATCTCATCATACCCATCCATCAGCGAAGTAGTTGTTTTATCTGATTTCTTCAAGGCAGAGGATAATACACTGACAAAGTTCATAAGTTTTTCCGTATTGAAAAGCAACGATACTTGTTCCCCCGATTTTACCAATTGTACTTCCACACTTTTCACCGTGATCGTTTTTGCCAACATATAACGTAATGTCAACACTCGTGTTTTCTCGTCCAAAGAATACGTACCCTTTAATACTTTTTTTCCTATCGTATTAGTAAACGTACTATCACTACTAAACGTGTAGCTGAAATTCCCCGGCACAATCCCCAACTTCGTGTAAATATTCACCATTTTTTTCTCCAACGCCGAAGTCACTAACGAACCACTCGCCTCTTTCAACAAATCCCCACTCGTCATTTTACAAGCAGGCTCCACGTAATTCCAAGTTCCTTGAAGATCCGAAAATTTAATCACGTTACCTGTTACAAGATTCACCACATCCTTTACCTTCGATGAATTTAAAATGTCCTTCAATGATTGGGCTTGTACCAATTGTACTCCCCCAAAGCACATCAATACACAACAAATTACAATAACTCGTTTCATAAAATATAATGTTTAGGTTTAAATACAAAAGCCTGTCTATCAGACAGGCCTCTATTCGAGCCAATTTGGGGACTCGAACCCCAGACCTACGCATTACGAATGCGTTGCTCTACCAGCTGAGCTAAATTGGCGATAACGGGTGCAAATGTACGACTATTTTTGTAATTTGAAAACGATAAATCAATTTTTTTCAACTCAAAACCGTACATTTTTTATACATTTGCGGCTACATTTTAATTATCAATAAGATGAAAAGAGGATTGCCGACAATTATTTTTCAATTTGCCCTATCACCTTTGCTATTTTTACTTTTAATCACGAACGTTTCGGCCCAACAGAAAGCTGTAGAGACCTCCGGAGACGTTATATATTACGCAACTCCCGTCTTCTGTTTAGCTACCACTCTATTGAAAAAAGACTACCAAGGAACCAAACAACTTATTTTCTCGGTGGTCACGGCTGTCGGAACCAGCTACATTTTAAAACATACGATCCACAAAAAACGGCCAGATGGAAGTAACCATCATGCATTCCCCTCCGGACATGCAACCGTCACCTTTCAAGGAGCTTCTTTTCTACAACGCCGATATGGTTGGAAATTCGGTATTCCGGCTTATCTCCTCTCCACTTATGTTGCTTGGGGACGGACTTATTGCGATAAACATGATTGGTGGGATATTCTTTGTGGTACTGCAATAGGCATCGGGAGTTCCTATATTTTCACCAAACCCTACGGTCGTACACGTATCACACTCACCCCTACCGTACTCCAGAAGCACCCCGGACTCTACGCTAGTATCACTTTCTAACAGACTTCTAAATATTTTGTTAAAATAGTATTTAAAGAAATCATAAACCCTTTTATTATCATGGTGCATCCATATTATATGTCTATTTTTGTTTAAATCAGAACAACAACATATAATATGCAACTTCATATCTACAAAATAGTCTTTCTTTTGTTCATGTTGACCATGCCCGTGACAATATTTGCCCAAACGCAAAAAAAAGACACGATTAGAAAAGATACAGCCACAATACCTGAAAAAAAAGCAGTCAAATATACACTAAAAGGGATCGTCACAGGAGACACTGATGACGAAACTCTGCCGGGCGCACACATTTACATTGGAGAAGACAAAAAACCAACTACCGTAACCAACGCCATGGGAGAATTCACCCTAAAAGACCTTCTTCCGGGTGAACTGGTCATTACCGCTTCTTTTGTCGGGTATCAAGCGACAAGCAAAAAATATCTGGTGAAAGCAGATACAAATATCGGAATGATCAAACTCCTTCCAGAAGTTTTGGAAGAAGTTGTTATTACCGCAAAACCACCTCTAATCATCCAAAAAGGTGACACGACAGAATTCAACGCAAATGCATTGAAGGTTCCAGAGGATGCTGAATTGGAAGATTTGTTGAAAAAATTACCCGGTTTCCAAATCGTCGACGGAAAATTAATGGCGAACGGGGAAGAAGTCAAGAAAATCTATATTGATGGAACCGAATATTTCCTTAGCAACCCGATGGCCGCACTTCAAACACTTCCGGCCAGCCTCGTCAACAAGATAAAGATGTTTGACGGGAAAAGTGAAGAAGCTGATTTCTCAGGATATGACGACGGGAAAAGATTCCGTTCATTAAACATTGAAACCAAGAATCCCAACCAGTTAAAAGTGTTCGGTAAAGCCAACCTCGGATACGGCATCTCAGAAGACCTAGAAGATTCATTTAAAGACAACAACTATAATCTAGGAGCTTCAGCCAATGCCTTCAACAAAAAGCAAAAATTCTCCATTCAAGGAAGCTTACGTAACACCAATCAAGGTTCCGAGCTTCCCAACGCACAATATCACGGCAAAGGGGGAAATAACCGAGGAAAAAGTTACTCCGTGGACTTTGCTAACACATTTAAGAAAGGAACTGACATCGGAGGAAGTTACAGTGGTAGCAATAGTGAATCATATTCTGCCAACTCCAGCATTCAAGAATATTTTCCTTCTGAAAGTTACCAAAGTAACATATACAATTCTGAATCACACTCGTGGTCCGAAAGCTCAAGCCACAACGTGAATACTCGCTTCAACTACTCCATGAACAAGAAAAACAGATTCTACTTCACCCCTTCTTTTTCATTCAGTAAATCAGATAGCAGATCATTAAACATGAACAGTAACATTCAAGACAATGACACGATAAACATCACGAATAGTAAAAATCAAAGTCATAGTGAAAATCGTTCTTTCGGGGGTAACTTCTCATGGATGCACGCTTTCCAAAAAACCGGACGAACCCTAACATTAAATGGAAACATAAACATCGGTAAAAGCAAAAATAACAATACCCAGCAAGATAGTAGTATCATAAACAAAAAAGATACATTACGGAATCTTATCAACACCTCTGAAAGCATCTCAAATTCATACACGGGTTCTATCTCCTATTCCGAACCACTGACAGAGAAGGCCCGATTATCATTTAATTACTCTTTTAGCTACAACAAGAATACTTCCGACAAAGAAAGTATGTCTTACAAAGATGCTCTATTCACGGAAGTCATTGGTATCGATACGGCTTTAACGAATAAAATTAGTACAGTTAGATCAAGTAATAACCTAGGTATTCGTTACGGGTACAATCAAGAAAAATTTTATTTCAGTGCAGGTGGATCTATCAATCTATCAAGAGAAGAAAACAAATACGAATATCTGAATGCACCAGACTCTAACGTGAGAAATAATTACCTGAATCTCTCCCCTCAAGTGAATTTCAGCTATCACTTTTCTAAAAAGTCAACCATGACTTTCTACTACAACGGAAACACGGATTCCCCCAGAGCCGAGCAACTACAAGATATTCTTGACGTGAGAGACCAATTAAATATTTCGACAGGAAATCCGAACTTGAAAAAAACATTCTCGCAATCAGCCTCCATGTCTTTTAACCGGAATATTGTCAGTGAAGAAAATTTCAGTTTCTTGAATGTCAACCTTAGCTTCCGGAATTCATTTAACAATATTGCCACTGCAACACAATTTATTTCAAAAGACACGGTTATCAACGGTTATCAGATATTACAAGGAGCACGCCTCACCCGACCTGTAAACCTAAACGGTCAATGGGGACTTTCCATGAATTCCAGTTATTCCTTTGAAATCAAATCTTTAAAATTAAGATTAAGTCCTTCGTTATCTTACAGTTATTCTAGGACTCCTTCTATCTACGATAATATAAAGAACTTGACGAACTCTCATAACGCATCATTCGGTCTTAACATCAATAGCAACATATCAGAGAATTTGGACTATAATATATCTTCCCGTACCTCTTACACCAATTCCACGAGTACGACCACTGAAGGTTCCAGTTCTTTCTCTCAATCAGTCAATGCAAGTGCCAAATGGGTATTCTGGAAAGAATTCATCCTTGCCGGTGATTATTCATATAGCTACACACTAAGTAAAAAAGGTGGAAACGTGAACCAATCCAATAGCCTCTTGAACATGGAGATCGGGAAAAAATTCCTAAAAAGAAAACAACTCCAAGTCAGATTCAAAGCAATGGATATTTTACGTCAAAGAAACCTGTTAAATTACAGTATTCAAGACCTATACACACAAACCAGTTACAGTACAAATGAGCGAAACTACTACATGCTAACGGTTTCCTATCGCTTTAACTCTATTGGTAAAAAGAAAGAAGGAAGAGGTCCGGAAGGAACACCTCCTCCCGGATTCTTCTAAAAATTTAACGAGAACCTAACTCCTGAGCTTGTTCGAGATACGCCGTATTTCGAACATCTCCTTTTTTATCAACCCCGTAAGCTACAACCTCACCAACAGAATGCCAATGCATGTATTCTGCCAAAATTCGATAGGATTCCAACATACCTTTCGCCTCTTCCTGTACATCCGTTGCCGCTGCAAGCAACAAAGCACACTCCTTACCTGCCACACTCCGTTCACTTTTCTCCAAAGCATAAGGATACAAGCGATCTATAACGCTTTTTATCTGAGTCGGCCAGCTAAAAAAGTAAAGAGGAGAAGCAAACACGATCATATCCGCTTGTTCTATCTCCGGAAAAATCTTCTCCATATCATCCGACTGCACGCAAGGTGTTCCCATTGACCAGCACATACCACAGGCAAAACACCCGTTTACCTTGTAGCCCGGAACTTTTATCACGCTCACGTCATATCCCTTAGCCCTAGCACCCGTGGCAAAAGCCTCTGCCAGCATATCACTGTTCCCGTTTGACCGGGGACTTCCCTCTAAAATCAAAATGTTTTTGCCCATAATTTATCGTTTTATGATATACAAAAATACGTATTTATTGCTTCACTAAAACCATGAAAGAAAAAAAACTCCTTGACACGTGGTCAAAGAGTTTTCATATTTTAATGTACATAGCGTATCTTTATCCGCTCCTGTATTTGTGTTGGAGATAAATCCGTGTCAACTTTTATCTTATAATTCCTTCCCGGAATTATATCTATATAATTATCCGAAAAGAAAGCCGATTCTCCCGGAATACAGAACATAACATTACAAGCCAGTTTATCCGAGGATACCTGAATAAATTTTTCATCATTTTCCTCCCCGGCCTGAACAGAAAAATGAGGTGTCGGTAAATCCAAATCTTTATGATACACGAAATAAATATTCTTTTCATCTAAAACCTGATCGCCTTCCTGCAAACGTACCACAAGCACCACCTCATTCTCCGAACCTCCTGCAAGCAATACCTCCCGGTTCAATTTCCACAAAACGGTTGAAGTATTTGCCGTCACATCTACTCCTTTTTCTACAGAGGAAATAGAATTTCCTTGAAAATCCAGCACCTCAACGACCAGCCTCCCCTGAATCATTTCCTGCCTATCACTCACGGCATAAATTGCCAAGGAATCCCCCTCCCATTTCGGAGCAACGATCACCTCTTTAAAACAATCCCGCATCATGTAATGCGCCGCTTTCCATTTATGATAATAATCCGTCGTCGACCAACTGGCAACAGGCCAACAATCATTGATCTGCCAGATCAGAGAGCCCATACAATAAGGCATATTCCGACGATGTGCCTCGATACCCATTTTCGTAGCCAACCCCTGTAACACGTGGGTCATGTAAATAAACTGTTCAAACTCTTCCGGAACCCAGTAATACATTTTCATATAATCCAAAATACGCCCGTTACCAATATAACTCCTTTGGTGTGATTTCATCACCTCCGATTCTATATCATAATCCTCCGGTAGTGCATACGTTTCTATCGTACTCATCTCCGGGAAGGACTGAAAACCGTATTCACTACAAAAACGGGTAGTCACCTCGTCAAAACTTTCCAACGGTCGGAAACCATGCCACACGCCCCAGTAATGCTGGTCACCCGAAGTCGTCCCGTCCAAACCATGTTGATCCGGTTCCGGTCCCGCCATCGGCGAGGAAGGCCAGTAATCATCCCCATCCGTGTAATCCTTCACCACTTGGGGAAGTATCTCGTGAAAAACAGTATAGTAAGCCTTGAAAACCGTATCCTGTTCCTCCTTCGTGAAAGCGTTCTTCCATCCCCATCCCCCGGGCGCACCATATCGCCAAGCCAAAGCGTTTTCATTATTCCCACACCACAAAGCGATACTAGGATGATTCCGGATTCGAGTAACATTGTCAATAGCCTCTTGACGCACGTTATCCAAAAACTCTTGATTTCCGGGATACATCGCGCAGGCAAACATGAAATCCTGCCACACCATGATCCCGTACTTATCACAGAATTCAAAAAATGCATCATCCTCGTATATACCGCCACCCCATATCCTGATCATATTCATGTTGGCATTCGCCGCATCCAACACCATTTTTTCATACAAATCCGGGGTTACACGAGGCAAGAACACGTCATTCGGGATAGCGTTAGCCCCCTTGGCAAACACGGGTACTCCATTCAACTCGAAGCCGAAAGACTCTCCCCATTGATCCTTTTCCCGAACTAACCTCAACGACCGCAAGCCCGTCGTCACCTTCTTTTCCGACACAACACCTTCCTCGCTAGTCACCAGAATCGTGAAATTGTACAAGTTCTGTTCCCCTAACCCGTTACTCCACCACAAGCGAGGATTCTGAATTACATAAGGAATAGATATTTTGTTTTCCCCTCTTCTTAACTCTTTTTGCTCCTGCAACAACATCTTCCCCTCATTCATAATCGCTATCGTGACACTCTGTTGCTTGTCCGAGTTCACACAAACCTCCGCCACCAGTTGAGCCTTTTCCTTTGTTACGGAAGGCTGGCGAATAAACACATCCACCACCTTCACGTCATTCCAAGCCTCCAGAATCACCGGACGCCAGATACCGGAAGTCACCAAACGAGGCCCCCAATCCCAACCATAATGGTAAGGAGCCTTACGAGTGTACACGCTAACCCGGTCATTTCCCATCTCCCCCCGAACACTCTGATCATTATCCGCAGGTAGTCTCAAACCGTAACGTTCCATCTCTTCCCGTCCCTTCAAAGTCGGGGAAGCAAACACAATATGCAACTCATTACGACCAACTTTCAGTTTTCCTTCAACATCAAACCTCCACGTCCGGAACATATTATCCGTACTTCCCAACTTCTCCCCGTTCAAATAAACATCGGCGTATGTATCCAACCCCGTGAACGTGATCCGTTGATTGACCTTTTTCCCTATTTCCTCCGAAACCGTGAACTCCGTCCGGTACTCCCAATCCTTCTTATCAATCCATTGCAACTGCAATTCATTCATCCGGTAAAAAGGATTTTCAATCTTCCCGTTAGCCAACAAATCCGTGTGTACCGTACCGGGTACTGTTGCGGGTAACCACGTCCCCGAATCCCTCTGACGGAATTGCCAACCGGAATTCAGTTCCGTACGAATCTCTTTTTCGGTTGAACACCCGACCATTCCCCAGGTGATACAACCGAAAAACAGCATCCAAACTATTTTATTCATTGGACTTTGACTCTTGTAGAATATGTTTTGCGAAATTATAACCTAAAGCCTCGTAACGTTGCGTCAACAACTTCGCCCGGTTCAAGAAATTCGAGTACTCTCTCGCCTCCTGCGGAGTCCATGCCACCTCTGCCAATGCGGCCATTCGCGGCAATAACATATATTGAGCATGGCTAAAAGTCGTGATATACTCCGTCCACAAATTAGCTTGTACCCCGATAATCTTCTTTCCCTCTTCGGCCGTCAATCCCTCTGTCGGGTCCAAACTATATACTTTCGCTACATCCACAAAACCACCAATAGCAAAAGGTTCATTAGCAATATCTTTTGACTGATAGTAATCAAAATAAGCGTAGTCATTCGGCACCATCACCACCTCGTTCCCTCTCTTTGCACCTTTAATTCCGCCAGTCTTACCTCTCCATGACATAACAATCGCCGTTTTAGAAACATCTCCTTCCAATATTTCATCCCAACCGAGAATTCTCTTCCCCTTCTCTTTCAAATACGCCTCGATCCGGTGAACGGTATAATTTTGCAATTCTCCCTCTTCCTTCATCTTTTCCTGTTTCATCCGGGCCTGACATTTCTTACACTTTTTCCAAGCATCTCTCGGACATTCATCTCCCCCAATATGGATGATCTCTCCGGGGAACAATTCCGCAACCTCATCCAACACACCTTCCCAGAACTCAAACGTCTTCTCGTTACCGGGACAAAATACTTCCGGGAACACTCCCCACATCTGGCATACCTCGTAAGGTCCACCCGTACAACCCAATTCCGGATAAGTAGCCAAAGCAGCAAGCGCATGCCCGGGAAGCTCTATTTCCGGAATAATCGTGATATACCGATCGGCAGCATATTGAATAACTTCTTTAATCTCTTCCTGAGTGAAAAAGTAGGGTCCGTATGGAGTTCCATCATACTTTCCCGTATTTTTACCAATTACGGTCTGTTTCCGTTGACTCCCGATTTGCGTGAGTTCCGGATATTTCTTGATCTCGATACGCCATCCCTGATCATCCGTCAAATGCCAGTGGAACACGCTCAACTTATGTAAAGCCAACATATCGATAAAAGTTTTCACCTCATCCACCGTGAAGAAATGGCGACACACATCCAGCATCGTCCCCCGATACCCTAACCGAGGCTCGTCCTGAATCTGCACGTTTTGAATCCTGATCCGATCCATCTTCTCTCCTTTCTCCACGTCCACGGGCATCATCTGCCGTAAACTCTGCATGGCATAGAAAACCGCCTTTGAACTTCCTCCCTTTATATTAACCGCATTCTTCTCCACCGTCAAATCATAAGCATCCGCTTTCATGGATGGGTCAACAAAAATATTTATCGCATTCTTTTTCGTTTCTCCATTCGCCACGGTTAAGGCCTTCCCGAAAGATTTTTCAACCAATGTACTCATAAAAGTACAAGCCGGCTGCAAATCATCCGCACCCTTCACCACGTTAATCACTGTTTTGGGAGATAGATAAAAACCGCCATCCGCAACTGTTACCTGTTGAGGCTGAGGAATAATATTCACCTCTTGATTCGGTTCACTGGCACATCCGCCAAGCAAAATAATACACAATACTACAATTGAAACAAAACTGATTTTTTTCATAAACGCATTTTTAAACACAACAGCCAAGATAAGTTAAAATTCGTTCCTGTACAAATATTCTCAACAAAAACACCTAAATTAAATTATTTACGATTTATGAATTACGATTTTAGATTCCAGCTACACGGGTTAATATCTTTCAATTATAAATCGTAAATCATAAATCATAAATCATAAATTAACAAGCTACCCTTGGCAACTTACCTCACATACAGCACCTCCTTATCCCTGTATTTTCCCATATCCGAGATAATAACCTTCTCCCCGACCGTCAGCCCCTGCAACACCTCCACGTATTCGAAACCACTCTCTCCCAGCATAACCTTCCTCTTTTCCACCCGATCCCCGTTGACAACCCACAGATCATAATCTCCCCGTCCCATGTAATAAGCACCCGTCGGCAAACGCAACGTTTCATCCTTCATGGCATGAGTAACATGCACATCCACTTTCAGCCCGGAACGCAAACGAGTATTACTCTGATCATCCAAGAACACAACAAACTTGATAATTCCGTTATTCACCGAGGGTGTGACATTCCCCACTGTACCGGAAAGCTTCTCGTTCCCGATCACCACGTTCACCCGGTTCCCCGCGGTAATCTTATCCGCGTAACTATCGACAATCTCGCCTTCTACCTTAAAACTCGACAAATCAGACAATATCGCCAAATTACTTCCCTGCGAAACAGAAGCCCCTACCTGATCATTAATCCAAGTCAACGTGGCGACACGAGGCGCCATCACCTGAGCCTCCCCAAGCGTCTTGAACAACAAATCCATGTTCCTCTTGGCAATCTTGTAATCCAACTCCAGCGAGCGAATTTCCGATTGTGAAGTACTCTTTTTATTTTCAAACTTCCGTTTCAATTGTTCCAATTGCATTTGTTTCACCGTGTAATTCAATTCCGCCTCCCGCACCTTTTCCCTCGTACTGGCCCCGATACTATCCAGATAGCGCTCGTTATTCAGCGAAACCAAAGTTCGTTTCAACATCATCTCATCAATATCCACCTGCATTTTCATTTCCGCCAAATCACTCGCTATCGTTTTACGCTGTAAATCCAATTTATTCAATTGCATCTCCAACGACTCCTTCTTCGTTTCGTACTCCGTCCGTATTGTTTCCAGATCCAACTGTAACAACGGTTCATCTTTCTGCACCCGATCCCCCGACTTTTTATACACTTCCAGCACCTTCGAAGACACCGGAGAAGTGATGATTTCTTCTGCAAAAGGAACCACCTTTCCCGTGGCATACACGGAAACCTCCACTGCCCCCTCATCCACCACACCGAAATTCACCTCCGCTCCCCGAATCTTAGGTTGAAACATATTCACCAAAAAAGAAAACACCCCCACACATATTACCACAATCATAGTAACCCTTACGACCATTTTCCGTTTACGCTGTCTTTTTATCTCCGGCGATATTGCCTGATCCATAATCTAATATTTTTCTTGTTGATAAATTATATCTTCTCTCTTTTCAAAATCATACAAAGTCAACCTACGCAAGGCATAAAAATACACCCATGACGAATACAATTGACTGACATAAGTACGTCGGGCATTATCCTGCTCCGTCTGTGCCGCATTCAAATCCAGCACACTGATCTGCCCCAACACGAAAGTCTCGTATGCCGTCTTGTAACGCTTCCGGGCAACGGTATCCGCCAAACGCACGATCTCGTTCAGCCGATTCTGTTCCTGATATTGTTTTACCGCCGTCATCACATCTTGTTCGAAATTCAATGTTTCCTTCTCCACCTGTACCCGTGTGATCTCTGCTTGCGAACGGGCCAACTCCACCTGTCCCCGTCCCTTCCCCCAATTCAATATTGGAATACTTATCCCCAAGCTAACCGCCTCCCGGTTTCGCAGATTCTGGTATGTCTCTTTAAACGTCCTATCACTTCCCGTGAACCCGATCGAAGCATAAACGTCTGCCTTAAACCCTCTCCCGGCTTTTGCTTGTGCCACCTGCTGACGTGCTTGCAGCATCCGGCAAACCACATCATAACGGAAAGGATTATTCCTATTCGCCAGCTCCATAACCTCTTTAAACGTCACCTCGACTTCCGGACACTCTTCCGGCATATCAGGAACAATCACCACGCGTTCATTATATCCCAGATAATTACGCAAAGCAAACATTTTCTGCTCGTAAGCCTGCTCCGTCTGAATCAGCGATGACGAGGCATTCAAGTAATTCAACTTCAATTGTAACAAATCATTATCGGAAATTAATCCTCTCTCACGTTTGCCTTGTGCTATCTGCATCAGTTTTTCCGAATTTTTCAAATTCTGCCGATCAATATCCACGTTAATCATCGCCAGCAATAAATCGAAATAATACGATATAGCCTGTACTGCCACGTTTTCCATGTTCACGGCAAACTGTTGACGAGCTTGCTTGTACTTTTCCGGCTCGATCTTCATACTCCATTTCAAGGGATTCGCCGTGATCAACGGCTGTGAGAAAATCACGTTAAACGGCACGCTCATATACTCCGTTGTCTTGTCACCATCCAACTGGTCCACCCGCTCCACCTGTGATTGTAAGGACAACGCACCTCCCGTCAGCGGGATATTCTGTGTCACCGACAACGCCAACTGCTCCGAAATCGAATTACTGGAAATATATTTGTACGTCCCATCTTCCTTCAAATAACTCGATAACGTCCGGTTAAAACTCGGTAATGTTCCCGTCAATGTCACGTTTGGTAACAAATCGGATCTATAATTTCGATATTGCCAGTATGCTGATCTCAACTGACTTTTTGCCACCATCGCATCCAGCGATTGTTCCCGTGCCAAACGAATCGCCTCTTCCAAAGAAACAACCTTCTGTTCTTGCTGAGCTGCAACAGGTAAAACTACCAATAAACACCACCATATAAATAATCCTTTCATCATATCTCCATTTTTACTGTTACGCTTCTCGCATTGCTTCCACTGGGTTCACCTGCGCCACTTTATAAGCCGGCCACCAGGCACTAAACACCGCAAAAACAATCATCACGACCAAAGTCATCCCAATCGCAGCCACGTTTACTCCCGTCCATTCATACACGAAACCAAAAAAAATCATTCCCGGTAAGGCTGCCAAAACACTCAAAATTAAACTTTCCGTTACGACAAGGCCTATCAAGCGCTGTTTCGTAGCACCAACCACCAAACGCAAAGCAAACTCCACTTTCCGCTTTTTAGAACTTAACCAAAACAAACCAAATGTCCCGATAAACGCAAAAAGTAACAAAAAAGCCGTGGGAATAGCTCGCATGGCAACACCGAAAACGACATCGAACATAGATCCTCGTTTCAATCCGCTCATTTCATAACAAAACGATACTGCCTTTTCTGCTAACCCCAGTCGCTTATATTCCTTGCTAAAACAAGAGTGAAACTCATTTTCGTATCCTAGCTTGATCTTGGCACAACATTCCTCGTAAGAAGATAATTGTTCCTCATCCCTAGGAATGATTATCGCCGTAGGCATATCGGAAAAAACATTTTGTTTCACGCCAGGACTTATCCCCACGATAGTCAACGTACGTCCCGCTAGGTACAATCTTTTCCCTATCGCCTCACTCCACCCCAACTTATTCATCAACTGGCGAGTTATGACTGCAGGACGAAAGCCGTCCTCCAAAGCATTATTCGTAAGCCACTCACCTTCCTCCAATTTCGGTTGAAAAACACTCTGCGCCTCTTTATCAGCAAACTTTACAATAACTACCACGGATTTTCCATCCACCTTAACCGTGTCGGCAAACATCCCGTCATAATAAACATCCGAACGTAGATAAGGAGCCAAACCGTAACTCCGGGTGATCGCCACCACGAACGGTTCCTTCTTCAATTTTTCAATAATAATATTCATTCCCTGTCCCACATCCCGCATGTCATACGGACTACCATTACCACCACCGTGCAACATATACCCGAAAATCATCGTATTATCCGTATTTAATAGTCCGGGTTCCCGATATTTGTCTATCGTTTCAAACAAAGCCACCATACTTACCATCAGAATAACAAATATCAACATTTGCTCCATCAATACCCCGGCATATTTTCTCCGCTCCTGCCAAAGCATCTTTAATACATGCCCTATCATTTAGAACCTCCTTTCAAAACCGTAGCTATATTTTTCCGGGCAATAATATATGCCGGAATTCCACCAGATAATAATGTAAACAACAACGAGAGAGGAAACACCCCGCATAGAATAACCAGATAGTCCAAATCCTCTATCAACGATATTTGTCCCTCGTCTCCGTTATTAAAAAATGACACACTGATCCAATCCGCCACCGGGTACGTCAGGAATATACCTAAAATAGCCCCGACAATCACCAACAGAGCGATCTCAGAGATCACTTGCATGAACGAATCCCCAAGCCCTGCTCCCAAAGCTCGTTTCAACGCAATTTCATCCGAATAATTATCCACGTTCGCCATATTCAAGGTAACAATATTTATCGCAGGAATAAGTAGCAACAAGAGAATAGCCACGGGAATCCCGTAAGCATACAAATCAGAACCGAAATTATCAATTCTTGCCTCTCGGAATGTATATAAATTCTCCGGTTTCACATCCACTTGCATATTTATTTGCCGCCAATAATCCTTAACCGCCACGGCAACATCTTCTTTCATATTTTGGACGGGGACATCCCGGGGAAACAGAACACCCAAATCGTAATACCCAAACCCACGAGGCGAAAAGCTATTAAAAACATGAGGTATCCATATCCCGTCCGCACGAATCGCATAAGTCGGAAAATTACGCACCACGCCGATAACCGTGTACTCTCTCCCCTGAATCTCCATTTTTTTCCCGACAACACTTTCCCTCTTGAAAAACATCCCTGCCATATCCTCCCTCAACACGACATACGCATCTTTATTCAGGCATTCCTGTTCTGTGAAAGGACGCCCTTCTATAAAATGGAACTGGTTAATCTTCCAATAACCTCCATTTACAAAAGCAAAAGAAAGTGTCTTGTACACGTCATTCACGGCCACCTCCCCGACACTATTATAATACATGAAATAATCCTCTTTCGTCCGTATCCTTTCCATTAACCAAGCCGTACTCTTCGAGTATATACCTCCAACATCCCGTCCATTCATATCTTGAAAAGTGCTGAACACAATTGTCCTATCACCATTCACAAAAGGAGCTTTATCACTGGTTGTATCATACACGAGTTGAAGCATGATAATAATGAACACGAATGTAAATGCTGTACCAATCACGCAGAACAAAGCATACACTTTATTATGCCCTATACTACACAATGCTGATCTTAAATAATTTTTCCATTTATTCATAATCTCTTTATTTACTATTCTTCTCGCATCGCCTCCACGGGATTTACCCGAGTCACCCTATAAGCTGGCCACCAGGCACTAAACACCGAGAACAAAATCATCACCCAACAAGCACATCCTAACGCAGACAAATAGACCGGATCCAACGGATAGACAAAACAAAATAAAATAATCCCCGGTAGTAACGCTAATACCGAAAGCAATAAGCTCTCACTTATCACAAAACAATATAATTCTCGGGGCGTGGAACCAACCACAATCCGCAAGGCAAACTCTTTCCGCCGTTTGGAAGAATTTAGCCAAAACAATCCAAAAGTTCCGATAAACGCAAATGAAAAAAGAAAAAACGTAGGAATCCCTATGCCAAGTAAGATAATAAAGACATCTCGCATATCATTCAGTTTCCACTTTTCAATATTTCCAAAAGATAATCTCACATAATCCTTGCCCATCATCAGATTAAATTCTTTGCTCATCAAACTCCTAAAATTATCCGCCTCTCCCTCTTTTATACGAGCTGTATATTCAAACCACGTATCCGGTTGTACTCGATTAGGCACGATCATCGTGGGCCGTGCAACCTTTAATGGCTCCTGCTTTATTCCCGCCACCACGCCTACAACCGTAAACACGATCCCATTATAATGTATTCTCTTACCGATCCCTTGTGACCAACTAAGTTCCTCCATCAACTGACTGGTTATCACGGCTGGATAACTTCCATCCTCCAACGGCTCATCCGTCAGCCATACCCCCTCTTCCATTTGTAATTGAAAAACTTGATTCATGTACTTATCCGCAAACTTCAAAAATACCTGAATCTTTCTCGTTCCTATTTGGATCGAATCACTCAAGTACATCTCTTCAGGACGAGTATAAGGAACCAACCATTTACTTTTTCCCAAAGCAGTCACAAAAGGAGATTTTCGTACCTTTTCAACAACACGATCCATCTTTTGCTGTAATTCCGCAGGCGAAAAATCTTCCGAGGGTAAAACAGGATGTAACATACATTTAAATGTATTCTTAGTATTCAATATCCCCGGCGAAAAATATTGAGCAATCTTCTCTCCGACAATAACAAAACAAAATAGTAATGCAAGAAACACAAGTATCTGTTCCGCAAGCATACCCCCGAATGTTCTTTTTTGATTTAAAAACAATGTAAAAATATGCCTCATCATTTCGTACCTCCTTTCAACATATCTACAATAGGACGTTTCACAGTCAAATATGCGGGAATTCCCCCCGACAAGAAAGAAAACAACAAAGCCAAAGGCAACACGCTGATGAAAATAATGGTCCAATTCAACTCTGGTAATAACATCATTTGTCCCTCTATACTGTTCGAAAACACAATCCAATCGATTCCGCAACACACGGGAACAGTCAACAGAATCCCCAAAACTGTACCCATAATAACCAGCAAAACATTTTCTACCAAAATAAATAAAAAAGACGTTTTTTTACTGGCGCCTAACGCTCGCTTAAGCCCTATTTCTCTCGCTTGCACACTTGTATTCGCCATACTCAACAAAACAATATTCAAAACAGGTACAACCAAAAGTATAAAAACCATCACGCCCACTCCAGAGAGAAATAAACCACCTCCATACATTTTCCGAATAAACTGTTTCTCTGTACTAATCTGTTTCACCGAGACACTTTTATCTATATTATAATATGTCTTAACAAAAAATTGATAAGCATTAGTTACACTTCGAATTATTGTTTCTGTACTCATATTTTCTGGATAAAGAATATAAGTTTCTACCCAATCATTTGATTCATTTTTACTAAACTTCTCAGGAACCCATAAAGAAGCCTTTCCCTGCGGAGCAAAATAGGAAACATCAGCCACCACACCAGTAATCCTATACGTGTTACCTTCAATCTGAATTTCCTTATTGATAACCGATTTATCCGGAAAAAAACTTCTCACGAAATTTTCATTAACGATCACACAAGACATCTGCATCTCGTCCTCTGTAAAAAAATGACCTTGCAAAAGCTCAAACTGGAACACATTCCAATAATTGCGATCGATAAAATAAATACCATACTCATCATATCGTCCATTCACGATAATATCTACCGCTTCATAATGATAAGACGTGTAACAGACCTCCTCTCTCACATTGTTCATCAATGTTCGAATATCCGACTTATTCAAACCTTTCACCGCCTCTCCCTTGTTATCTCTCAACACGAAAGGAACACTCACAATTCGATCCGCCGCAACAGCTGGAGCCGTATCACACAATATCACGTATGCCACTTGCAACAATATCGTGATAAACACGAATGTCAACATCGTCCCGAACACACAGAATCCGGCATACGCTTTATGGTGTATGATATTATACCAAATTGGCTTGAAATATATTCTTATTCTTTCCATACGCCTCTCTTTTTATTTTAAAGTCTCCGCCGGATTTACCTTCGTCACCTGGTAAGATGGATACCAAGTACTCAACATCAACACGTAAAAAATCGCGAACGACAGGTTGTGCCGGATATGGTAAAACGCCGGGATAATATAATTTTTCCGCCGATTCATAATACTAACTTCCCGTCAAACAAACGAATGATCCGTCCGGTTTCCTCTGCCAACCTCTCATCATGCGTCACCATCACGATTGTCGTTCCCTCCCGATTCAATTGCACGAGCAAATCCATGATCTCCGCTCCCATCTTACTATCCAAATTTCCCGTCGGCTCGTCTGCCAGAATCACTTTCGGCTGCCCGATCAATGCCCTCGCTATCGCCACCCGTTGGCACTGTCCCCCGGACAACTGCGAGGGGAAATGTTTCAACCGATGAGTCAACCCGACCTTTTCAATTAATTCCAGTGCCCTTTTCTTATTGGCCGATGCGGAACTTCCCCGGCGATACAACATCGGAAGCAACACGTTATCCAACACGTTCAGCGACGGGATCAAATGGAAACTCTGGAAAATAAACCCCAGTTTCTGGTTACGAATCCTCGCCATATCCCGATCATACAAAGAATCCGCCCGGACATCATCAATAATCACCCAACCACTCGTTGGCTTATCCAACAACCCCATAATATTCAACATCGTACTCTTCCCACACCCCGAAGGTCCCATGATAGCCACAAACTCACCTTTCTCCACCGTCAAATTAATATCTTCCAATGCCCGTGTCTCCACCTCGCTCGTGTAAAACGTTTTATTAATATTTTCTAAAATTATCATACGATTTAAGTATTAGTTGATTCATGATTTATTTTACCATTACAAACATAACGAACTCCTTCCTAGAAAATCACCCTGAATTATTGTAAAACTATTGTAAAATTTCACTCCCGACATATCGCTCAACCACAACTCCTTGTAAAATCAATTCTAAATACGTAATTTCGTCTCGTCTATGTGGCGGTAACCATTCAACAAACGTGCATGTTGAAATAGCAAAAGAAAAGTGAATGAAACACGATTTAAGAATAATAGGTTATATCACGTTCACGATATTCATTTTATTGTGGATCAATCAATTATTCTCCGGTATTAAATTATACGAAACCGTCAAGACACGCTGGCAGATTCACATGGATTCTATAATAGAATCAGTTATTCCCCCGTACGTGGAAATCCTGCAAACGGACTCCGTTCAAGAACGAACCCATCTTTTCTTGTCATTAGACAGCGTATTACGCTCCCAAACACCCGATGCCGTTCATTTCACCATCGCACAATTAGACAGCACAAATCAAATCATAGTCCGATTCCAGCATCACAAAACGCCTACGCCCGACATAACACGAGGAAACAGTTTTCCGATAAATAATCTTTCCCACGAATCCTTGGCCATTTATTACAATTTTCCAATCTCCTTCTTTTTAGAGGAATCATGGCAAGACATCCTCGCCATTGTCGCACTGACACTACTACTTGTTCTAGGTTTACAATACCTCTCCCACGCCCAACAACATCTATCCCGCCTTCAGGAAGAAATGATTAAACAAGTCGTGCATGACTGGAAGACCCCTCTCGCAAGTATCGTTACCCTGTCTGAACTTGTAGAAAAGAAATCCATCCCCGAGGATGACGAAAAGGGACGTGCGAAAATTAGGCTCATCCAAGAAGAAGCCAACCAACTGAAAACAAGCTCTCAGCAATTGCTTAAAACGTTAAGTGGGCTCGCCCACTTGAACATCACCCGGGACGAATTTAACCTGAAAAACGAGATACTCTCGTTATTCGAGAAACAATACCTCGCCAACCACGAACAAAAAGATATCCAGTTAAACCTGCGCTATCTCGTTGAATCCGAAATTGTTTATGCATCACATTTCTACCTACTCGGCGCTCTTCAAAATCTCTTGGATAATGCCGTGAAATACAGCGGAGAAACGCCACAGATCACCGTAATCTGTTACCAAAAAAGAGGAACCTTCGTTATAGAAATAAGGGACAACGGTCCCGGTATTCCCAAAAAGCAACAAAAATATATTTTCAACAAATATTATCAGGCAAACAAAGACTCTACCAGTAAAAAAGGATACGGTTTAGGCTTGACATACGTCTACAACGTCATCAAAGCCCACAAGGGAAAAATCACGGTGGACAGCCCGCCGGGAAAAGGATGTACATTCACGATATACTTACGCAAATGGAAGAAAAAATAAATATACTCTATGCCGAGGACAACACCACGGCCGCCATGATATACACGGAAATCCTTGAAGAAGCCGGGTACACGGTAACCCTTGCCAAAGAAGGGAACAAGGCATGGCAACTATACGAAACCGGAGCTTGGGATCTCCTGTTACTTGACATGGACCTACCGGGAAAAGACGGCCACGAACTGATTCGCCTTGTACGGGAAAAAGGGGATCAGGTTCCGATCGTGATTCTCAGTTCCGTCAATCACAACCATGCCCTGTACGAGGGAGCCGACGATTATCTCGTGAAAGGTTGTAGCGTGGACGACGTGAAAGCTCGCTTGGACAAGGCTATCGCCAGAACCAAACGATTGAACACGGAAAAAGAACAAGGCCTTTTCCGCGTCTCTCCCGACACCACCTTCAACAAAAACAACCGACTGCTCACCATCTCCGGCAAACGAGAAGAGTTGAAAAGTATGGAATCAAACATCTTATGGCTATTCTGCCTGCGGATCAACGAGGTGATTCCCACCGTGGAAATGTGCGAAACGCTCTGGGGTGTCTATACCACAGACAAGGAAAAAGCCCTCACCAGATACGTCTGCCTGCTGAATAAAAAACTGAAAGCGGATAAAAGCATCGCTATCCAAAACGAATTTGCTCGAGGTTACAAACTCGTGAACGGCTTGTAGTATAAAAATTCACCCTAGGCCCTCAAATACATAAATGCAAATTAATGTCACAAAACGTGACATTATCACTAACATATTCTTATCAAATTGCGAGCCGCTCCCATTCCGCTCCCATTCCGGCCCTATCCCCCTCCTACAATTAAAATTAAATATTGCAATTAATTTGTTTTTTTAAAGTAATCTATCTACATTTGAAAACTCCTACATAGCATTATTTTAGTCTTAAAATAGGAGACTGACTCATAAACACGACCGAAAGGTCAACAAAATCAGAAAATACATGGCAACATTAAACGATTCGGTATTACAAGGAGCCTCCGGGAAAATCGGGGGATACGTGACTTACACGGTAGGAAATAAAACGTATGCCCGAAAATTGGCAGACACCATCAGCAACCCGCGTTCGGAAGGACAAACGACACAACGTTCAAAGCTCCCCGGAGCCCAGACCATGTATCGTGCCACACGAGGAAGCATGCTGGAAAAAGTGTACACGCTCGTGGCACGGGAAGAGGAACGACGCTCCGGCTACCACTGGTTCCTTCACGCAAACATGAATATGTTCGGCCCGAATGACTACATCGATTACCCCCGGCTAGTCCTGTCGGATGGTAGCCTGCAATTACCTTTCGGGATGAAAGCCACGGCCATTCACGCAGACAAACTGGAACTGGAGTGGCTGGATAACACGTCAACCGTCACCGCGCAAGCGACCGACCAACTGACCGTTGCCGCCATCTTTGACAACGAACCCTATCAACCCGTCGTGCTGGATGACACGGGATTCTGCCGATCAAATGGAAAAGCCATCGTACCCGTCCCGGAAGGAACATGGACAACAGCCCATTTATATTGCTTTTTCGCTGCCCAAGACGGGAAACGTTACTCCCCCTGCATGTATTTCTCTACTTCCAAATCTTAAAACACGAATATCATGGCAATCTTTAAACCGACCATATTTCAAGACATCTCCGGTTCCGTCGGCAACGTAACCTCCTACAAAGTGGGTAAAACTCAAATCGCGAGAGGAAAACCGGGTTTCGTGAAGGATGCGAAAACCCCGGAACAATTGAAACAACGTGCCAGACTTAGCCTGATCACGAAATTGCGTCGCCGTTTCCTCAAAATCCTATCCGTGGGGTATTGTTCCCCCTCCGGCAAAATATGCGCCAACTGCTTCACCCGTGACAATATTCACAAAGTAAACGCCGATGACGTGGAAAATCCCACCGTGGACCTGTTGACGCTCTCGCTCTCCGGTGGCGGGTTACGATTACCCCTCATCGAGGCTGAAGTGAACAAGGAAAAACGGCTGGTCACGTTCCGGTGGAAACAACAACCATTAATGCCTTTCATGGCTAAAGAAGACCGCTTGATGGGTGTGATTCATGAACGGGAAGAAAAGAAAAGCCGGCTCGTGGAACTCGGAACTAGAGGTACAAGCGGGGAAGAAGAATGGTCGTTACCGGAAGACTGGGACGTGAATCAACTGGTCGTGTACGGTTTCGCTGTCAGCGCAAACGGGCAGAACGCATCGGGGACACTGGGATTACTCGAAACTAACGGGGACGCCTGATCACGAATCAATTTCCAGATTCGTGAAATCCCCCGTGATTTCAATTCTCGGTTCCGGATATTCAAAAAGGGCAAAACGGGATTCCGTGCGCCCTTCAGTATAATCCCACAACGAACTATAATCCTCCACACGTTCGCCCAACGCTTGCAATTGGCGTAAATAAGCCGCGATCGACTTACTTTCCACGATATAAATCTCTCCCTCGTGATCCACTTGAGGGCTATGTCGTCGTCCCACGTCCAGAGAAAAACGTAAAATACGCTTTCCCTCCTTTGTCATCCCGACCGTCTGGTACGTCATGCTCTTCCCGATTCCGGGCAGGTTCATCACGTTTCGATCCGTGGCCAAAAACGGTTGCCAGTATTTATCCAACAAATCCGGTAATTCAGAGGGAATCCTTTCCGGGTATTTCAACAATTCCAAGATCTCCTTTTCCAACTCCACGGGTAAATCTCCGTACACTTTTTCCTCCAACATCTCTTGTAGCGAACGACTATTCGGGGCAAACAAGGCATAATTCTCCTCGAATCCCTTCACGGAAAAGGTATAATAGGTCAGAATACCGATTCGATTCAAAACCTCTCTCAACCTCGCCGTATGTCCCCGACGTGAAACTGCCACAGTGAACACAGCCTGATTGGTGATAATCCATCCGGCCTCCAGCAAGCGTCGGGTAGCCTGAATCACCTCCTCGGTCACTTCCAAAGGCGACTCGAAATGAGTCTGTATGAAAAATTGCTGAATCCCGACCTGTTCCGCCTTCTCCCGGAATCTTTTCAACACTTCGATCAAACCGTCATTTACACGACTGGGTAAATAAGCCAATAACCTCGAACCCAATCTCACCCGTTGTATCTCGGCATATTTTTTCCCTTTCCCACGCCGTTTGTTCAATTCTCGCTTGCGCACGGCCATACGGAAAACAGCATCCAGAATTTTCTCCAACGTCTGGTTCTGACTCATCAGAGCATCCCCTCCCGTGATCAAAATATCCCGTAATTGAGAATCATGCTCGTAATACATCATCAGACGCTCCATCTTGACTTCCCACCCGTCTGTCGGTTTCAGCCGATCCAAGTTAAAATTCAAATGTCCTTTCTGAAAGTCGTACATTCGCTGGCATAAAGCGCACAGCCCGCCACAAGCCCGTCCCATCGAATCCGGGATGAAAATAGCCACTTCGGGATAACGACGATGAATATTCGTGGCATTGGGCAACAACCACCCGGCAGCATTCGGTTTTCCCGGTTCCACCACATCCTCTTTTTCCCACGCACGGATTTGCCCGAAATTCTCCACCAGCTCTTCGGAATAGATCACGTAACTACGAATCGTGGAATCATCGTACCCATCCGTCCGAACGCTCAACAAGGAAAGATAATAGGGTGTCACGAAAAACGGGATTCCTTTCTGCCTCGCCCGGTGTAAAAGCTCCATTAACTCCGGCGATAACGTGTTACCCATGAACAGGTTCAACTCATCCGGTTCCCGGACAGCTAAAGCGAGATGAAATTTATAATCCCCCCACCATTCACTCACCAACTCCCGTTTTCTCTCCATGCTCATTCCCTCTTCAAAACGATAACGGGTATTCAACTTATCTCTCTTCTCTATTTTCTCGATCAACAAACCACATATCCGCTCCCGGTTCTCCCGTCGCTCTTGAGCTACATCCTCATCCATCCCGGTTTTCCAACGTCCCCGCCATTGATCACATCGTGCCCGCTCCGGTAAAACGACTTCATCTGTCTGGTATTTCTTAAATAGATAATACCAATCCAACAAAAAATCCGGATGTATGCCATCCCCCTCTCCCCGTAAAGCTTGCCATAACCATTTAATCGGTTCATAACGAATCTTCTCCCCCGTGGAAAAATCACGAATATGCCGGGTCTCGTTCATAAACATCCGGAAAAATCGTTTTATAGACGAAGAAGTCGAATATTTTGTCAAAGCGGCACGCACGTACCCCTTCAGGAATTGTTCAAACTCTTTCCAATCCTTACTAAGGCTTGCACCTTGCATGATCGTCGGGAACTCCCGCTCAAATAAACTCACCAACTCTACACACGAAAAATTCAATACATCTTTCTCCTTCACATTTTCTCCTTATCTTAGATTAAACAAAAACGACAAATGGATATCGCCCAAACAAGTCCCCGGAAGTCAGGGTTTCGAACATTCATATAGAAAATAAATGCCTGATGTTTACAAATTTAATAAAAAAAGAGAAAGTTCGCAACCTACAAAACAAAAAAAGACGCCGCAATCTCGTGGACACGGCGTCTTTTTCAATATTTACGCGATCTTATCTAAGATCTTCTTCTGTCAAATTTTCCAACAATTTACCATATATCATCCCGGAACAACCCAATATCATGGCCATATAAATAACCATCAAACAAAATGCAATAATAACCCCGATAAACGGAATCCAAGTCAATAACAGGGATGCCACTAAAAAGGCTAGATAAACAACAAACATCACGGCAAAAATGATCCATTTGTTGCCATAAGTCATTTTATTACTCAATGATAACGCTTTGGCCGGGTTCACCCCCTTGTCCAGTACAAGATAAAGGGCTTGACTCCAAATAATCCCCAACACGATACCGGGTACAACAAGAAAAATCATGGCCATCAACACCCCTGCCGTGTACCACCCACAAGTCAAAAAGAACTCACCCATATAACGATAATATTGTTTCTCGAAAATACAGAGAGGGGAAAAAATCTCTCCTTTACTGAATTTAATGGGAATCGTCATGATAGCTATCGTGGTCCCCACATTCACGTAAGGAATCCAGATCGTCAAAAGCCATAATACAATTGCACCCAAAAGAGAAGGCAGATTTTTCATTCCCACCAAAAAACCTTGCGATAACACGCTACCAAAGTCCAATTTCTTTTCCATAATTCTAAATTTAGGTTGAGTAATTAAATTCTACACACGACCTACCACGTTGTCATTCACAAATATAACAAATTTAAACGGAATAACAATTTCATTTAGAACACGAAAAAGAGAGGATATAAAAAAAGAGTCAAAAAAATTTTGACTCTCCTTTTCTAATATCTCGTTTTATTATTGGTCGTCTGCCAAAGCCTGAATTCCTCTCCCGCACCCTCTTCTCGTTTATTCTCAAACGGGATACAACGCATAGGCCCATCCAACACGATCTCTTTATAGATAAAAGAATCATCAAAGCCACCGACAGCGGCATCCTCCTTCGTGCAGGCATAATACACCCGTTCAGGTCTAGCCCAGTATATTGCCCCCAAACACATGGGACACGGTTCACAACTGGAATAAATCTCACAACCTTTCAACTGGAAAGAATCAAGTTGCCTACAAGCCCTACGAATAGCATTCACTTCCGCGTGAGCCGTGGGATCATTATCCGGCACAACCGTATTCCCGGAGGTTGCGATAATCTTACCATCCCGTACAACTACCGCCCCGAACGGTCCTCCTGTCCCATTCTCCACGTTCTCCACGGCAATACGAATTGCCTCCTTCATAAACTCCGGATTATATGCCATTTTAATTTTAGATTTTAGTTTTTAACTTTTATCTTTTTCCCGCTTCTCCAAATCATGTAAATCCCGATCAATACAAAAGGAATACTCAACCATTGTCCCATATTCAAGGTCATGGCATTTTCAAATTCTTCCTGGTTCTCTTTCACAAACTCGATCACAAAACGAGCGGTAAAGATCAGTACCAAAAACATTCCAAAAAGAAAGCCCTGACGATCTTTCGCTTTCGTCTTCCAATACAAATGCATTAAAACAGCAAAACTGATCAGATAACAAATCGCCTCATACAACTGTGCCGGATGACGGGGTGTCGACGGATCAGGCATTCCGGAATGTACAAATCGGAATCCCCAAGGCAGATCAGTCGGTAAACCGACAATCTCCGAATTCATCAGATTTCCCATACGGATAAAAAATCCTGCCAACGCAATTGGAATTACAGCACGATCCAAAATCCAGAATATTGATTTCCTACTTACCTTCTTGGAATAGTACCACAACCCGGCAATAATACCGATTGCAGCCCCGTGACTAGCCAACCCTTGATATCCGGTAAAACGGAATTCCGGTTGGAATCGAACCGGTAGAATAATTTCAAACGGATGAGCGCTATAATATGCCCAATCATAAAAGAAACAATGTCCCAACCGGGCCCCGATCACCGTGGCAACCGCCACGTATATCCACAACTTATCCAACCACTGCTGGCTCAACCCTTCCGACTTGAACATCTTCTCCTCTACCTTATACCCGCACACGAAAGCCAAGGCGAATAATAACCCGTAATAACGAATCGAGAAACCACCTAAACTAATTAATTCGGGACTAACATCCCAATTGATAAATAATGAAACCATAATTATTTTGTGATTTAGTGATTATGATTAAGAGATTCAATGATTGCATAATCACGGAATCATCAAATCTCTTAATCACCGAATCAGTCTATTCTTCCCCCTTCCCGTGGCAATTCTTGTATTTCTTACCACTTCCGCAAGGACACGGATCATTACGTCCTACCTTGGGACCCACTTTCACGGGCTCGGTTTTACGGGGAGCTTGATTGGTCTGAGCGGCAGGAGCATCACTACGTCCCGTACGCATCTTGCTTAAATCGGTTCGTTTCTCTTCAGCCTGTTTCACTTCTTCAGGAGCCTCAAAAGGAATTTGTCCCTTCATCAAAGTAGACACGACATTCTTGTTGATTTTGTCCACCATACTCTTGAACAAGTTGAATGACTCGAACTTATAGATCAATAACGGGTCTTTCTGCTCGTAAGTTGCATTCTGCACGGATTGTTTCAAATCATCCATTTCACGCAAATGCTCTTTCCATGCGTCATCGATATGAGCCAACATGATAGACTTCTCGTAAGCACGGATCAACTCCTCACCTTCAGATTTATACGTCTTCTCAAGATTAGCCACGACATTGTAAGCCCGTTTCCCATCGGTAAACGGCACTACTATATTCTTGAACATTTCTCCTCTCTGCTCGAAAACATTCTTGATCACCGGGAACGCCTGTTTAGCGATAGTCTCCGTCTTACGACTGAATGTATCCCGAACCTCCTTGTACAGTCTCTCAGTCAAATTGTTGGCAGAAGTCTTCTGGAAATCCTCTTCTTTTATATCAAAGTCAACGGCAAAATATTTCAACACATCCATACGGAAGCTTTCCAAATCATTAGCATCCTTGTGTTCTTCCACCAATGTCTCGCAAACATCATACATATTGTTGGCAATATCCACTCCGATTCTCTCTCCCAACAAAGCGTGACGTCTCTTCTTGTAGATCACCTCACGTTGAGAGTTCATCACATCGTCATATTCCAACAAACGCTTACGAATACCGAAGTTATTTTCCTCCACCTTACGTTGTGCACGCTCGATAGATTTGGTAATCATGGAATGCTGAATCACGTCACCTTCCTCGTGTCCCAAACGGTCCATCACCCGAATGATTCTCTCGGAACTGAACAAACGCATCAAATCATCTTCCAATGACACGAAGAACTGAGAAGAACCCGGGTCTCCCTGACGTCCGGCACGACCTCTCAACTGACGGTCTACACGACGTGAATCGTGACGTTCCGTACCGATAATGGCCAAACCTCCCGCTGCACGTACCTCCGGACTTAACTTGATGTCGGTACCACGACCGGCCATATTGGTTGCAATCGTAACTACCTGTGATTTACCGGCCTCTGCAACAATATCTGCCTCCCGTTGATGCAACTTCGCATTCAATACGTTATGCTTGATACCCCGCAATTTCAACATACGGCTCAACAACTCGGAAACCTCGACGGAAGTCGTACCCACCAACACCGGGCGGCCTTCTCCAACCAATCGGGTAATCTCCTCGATCACCGCATTATATTTTTCACGTTTCGTCTTGTACACGTAGTCATTAGCATCCTTTCGAATCACCGGTTTGTTGGTCGGGATAACCACAACATCCAATTTGTAAATATCCCAGAACTCACCCGCTTCCGTCTCTGCCGTACCGGTCATACCGGCTAACTTATGGTACATACGGAAATAATTCTGTAAGGTGATCGTGGCAAATGTCTGCGTGGCAGCCTCTACTTTCACGTTTTCCTTCGCCTCGATAGCTTGGTGCAAACCGTCTGAATAACGGCGTCCTTCCATGATACGTCCCGTCTGCTCGTCCACGATCTTCACCTTGTTGTCAATCACCACGTATTCAACATCCAATTCGAACAACGTGTATGCTTTCAACAACTGGTTCACCGTGTGTACACGCTCAGATTTGGCGGCATAACTTTGCACCATCTGGTCTTTTTTCTCCAGCTTCTCTTCCTCAGTCAGGTTCATCTTATCGATCTCTGCCAATTCAGAACCCACATCCGGCAAGATAAAGAAGTTCGGATCTTCACCCGCGGCCGTAATCGTATCATGCCCTTTATCCGTCAAATCGATAGAGTTCTGTTTCTCATCGATCACGAAATAAAGTTCATCCGTAATCTCCGGCATACGACGGTTATTCTCCTGCATATAAACATTCTCGGTTTTCACCAAGGTTGCCTTGTTTCCTTGTTCACTCAAGAACTTGATCAATGGCTTATATTTGGGTAATCCCTTATATGCTCTCAACAACAATATAGCCCCCTGTTCCTCTTGTTTCCGATCACCGCTAGCCAACAACGTTTTAGCTTCCGTGAAAATCCGGGCAACCAACTCACGCTGCATACGCACCAACTTCTCCACACGAGGTTTGTACTCGTCAAACATCTGAATGTCCCCCTTCGGAACCGGACCGGAAATAATCAACGGGGTACGGGCATCATCGATCAACACGGAGTCGACCTCATCGACAATCGCATAATGATGCTTGCGTTGTACCAAGTCTTCCGGGTGAATAGCCATGTTATCTCTCAAATAATCGAAACCAAATTCATTATTTGTTCCGAAAGTAATATCTGCCTGGTAAGCTTTCCGTCTCTCCGGAGAGTTCGGCTCTGTCTTATCAATACAGTCAACAGACAACCCGTGGAACATATAAAGAGGTCCCATCCACTCGGAGTCACGTTTTGCCAGGTAATCATTGACCGTAACCACGTGTACCCCGCGACCAGTCAAGGCATTCAAGAATACAGGCAAGGTAGCTACCAACGTTTTACCTTCACCGGTAGCCATCTCGGCAATCTTACCTTGGTGTAACACGGAACCACCTATCAACTGCACGTCATAGTGAACCATATCCCAGGTAACCTCGTTACCTCCGGCCAACCAAGAGTTGAAGTAAACGGCATCCTCACCGTCAATTTCCACGAAATCTTTCGTTACGGCCAAATCACGATCAAAATCGTTAGCCTTCACGACGATCTCTTTATTTTCTTTGAAACGTCTTGCCGTATCTTTCATCACGGCAAACGCCAAAGGTAATATTTCGTTTAGAACATCCTCTAACTTCGTGTTAATCTGTTCTTCCAGCTTATCAATCCGGTTATAAATTTCCTCTCTTTCCTCGATCGAAGGTTTCTCATTCTCTACTCTTGCTTTCAAAGAAGCAATTTCATCCTCTTCTTCCTTCACGTGAGCGTGAATCTTTGCTTTCAGATCAGCTGAAATCTGTCTCAACTCATCATGGCTCACGCCTTTGATCTTTTCCCACTCTGCATTTACTTTTGACGCGATCGGCAATAATTCTTTCAAGTCACGATCAGACTTGTTACCAAAAAGACTTTTTAATATATCGTTAAATCCCATAGTTTATAATTGAAAATTGAAAATTGAAAATTGAAAATGACCAAGCACAAATCTCCTTTAGTCATTCAATCGTAAATCTAAAATCATAAATCCGAAATCATTCCATTTTCCCGGGAGCCCGGATGGGATTTGCTGCAATTTCCGGGACTTTCCAACCCGGTAGTACAACAGACGAATAAGTAGTATAAACTTTTACAGCATCCACGGTTTCCGCGTGACTCTGATTGTAGAAATCGCCATAATCGAAATCCTCCGTGGATCTTTTCTCAGTAGAAATCGTGATTACCTTTTCGGTAGAAGAAACCAACAAACGATAGCAATCTGTCCTAACGGATACATTCCCCCCACGCACATTTATCGGCAGGGTTGCCACGCATCCAGCAACAACATACAAAGCTGCTATCAAATATTTATTCATTTCCATACCGCCAAAGATAATGCTTTTCTCCTAACTTTCAGTTTTTATCTTTTAGTTTTTATCTTTTTAGATTCCATGATTCCCTCCTACCATCCAATACTCTTTGTAATCACGAAATCATTTAATCGCCAATCACAAAATCTTACTCTTACAGCTTTTCCCCGAAAGCCAAATCTCCGGCATCACCAATTCCCGGATCGATATAGCAACTCTCTGTCAGATGCTCATCCAATGCTCCCGTCCAGATCGTTACCGGCTCATCTTTCAAAGCCTCTGTAAGTTTTTCTATACCTTGACGACTGGAAACAATAGCCGCAATATGCGTGTGTGCGGGCCTTCCTCCCTGTTTCAATAACTCGTGATAAGCCACCACGATAGAACCTCCCGTGGCTAACATCGGATCTACCAGCAATAACTGTTTTCCTTCCAAACTTGGCGTGTAAATAGAATCGAAACGAATTTCAAAATCAATATGATTTTCTTTATATTTTCTTCTTGCCGAAATAAAAGCACTCCCGGAACGATCGAAATAGTTCAAAAAACCTTGATGAAAAGGTAATCCTGCACGCAACACGGATGCCACCACCACCTCTTCGTCTGCCAATCTGACATCAGCCACGTTAATCGGTGTCTGTACTTGTCGCGTTGAATAACGAAACGTCTTACTGATCTCGTAAGCCATCACCTCACCAACCCGTTCCAGATTCCGACGAAAACGCAACGGATCTTTTTGAATTTCTTTATCCCTAAGTTCTGCTAAAAAACGATTATAAACCGAATCCTCCTTGTTAATAATATGCACCATTTTATCTATTTCTTTTCTTAAACCTTTTCGATCACACGCACCTATCCTGTAATTTAAAATCTAAAATTTAAAATCGTAAATCTTCATTTATTCTATTTCTTCATACTCCGCATCCTCAATCTCTCCACCTCCCATCTTCTGTTGTTGCTCGGTTTCATGTGTCTCCTTACGCAACTGATTAACCTTATAATGATTAATCAAATCCGTTATCCCGTAAAATATTGTCACAGCACCGAAGAAAGTTATAATTCCTTCTTTCGCCGAGAACGGATTAGCAAAAACAATCAATCCGGCCAACAAAATAATTACCGGATACACGTAACTCAACGGAGCGATATGCCCGAATTTCCTCGCAGAAGTCAACATCACCAACTGACCGATACCCGCAACAATCAGGATAAATCCCAACAAATACATCAACATGTTGGTGAAAAAATCAGCCATCGACCACAATAGAATACCCAAAATAATACTTCCGATCCCGTTAAAAGAAGTCAGTCCCCTAGCCGAACGTTCATTCTGATCCCGCATAGAGACCAGAAAAGAGATAATCCCGGTAACACAAAATACGGCTCCGATAATCTTTACCGTGTAATTTAACACTTCTGTCGGCCACAGTACGAGCACAAGACCTAAAACAATCGCCACGATCGATTTAACGATAGTTCTTTTGTAATTTCCGGAAGTATAAATAATCTGCATAACTTCTATTTTTTTAATTTATACGAAATTCGTCAACGAAAGTAGTGATTATTTTTGAAAAAATTAAGCCGGACGACCTGTCCGGCTTAATTTTTTATTTAATCAGTTCAACACTTCGTTTTACAAACCTGTTCAGCGCCTCGCCTTTCAGTAGCCCGTTCGCTAACAACGCCAAGTCAATTAACTGACCAACAACCTTGTTACCTTTCCCGTACTCCTCCAGCAACGAGTTCTTTTGCTTGTTCAGATCGGCTATTGTCTTACTATACTCACTCTTCCGATCTTTATCCACTTGAGGAATCTCCTCGTCTTTCTTACCCTTATTCAACTCGTCCAGTTCTGCCTGTTTCTTTTCAGTCTCCTTGATCTCGAAATTAATCGGCTCCAACTGAGCACTCATTTCCTCTTTCTCGTTCTCTAGGATTGCGTTCACCAACTTATGATCCGTGTTTACCACCAAAGTGTACTGATCGCCCATTGCCCCGTAGAATCCCATTCCCGGATTCATGGCTGCCATCTCTTTCATACGACGCATGAACTCAGAACGTGTCACGATCACCGGATCACCATTCTCACCCATAGCCTCGAAATTAACCATAAACATTCCTTCCTCCTTCGGTAACTGGGAAGTAAACACGGCACGCAATTCCTCTTGTTCCTCGTGACTCAAAGCAACCTCTTTCGTCTCTTCCTTCGGGATCAACTTGTCGATAACATCCGAATCCACCCGTACAAAACGGTGATCGGAGTTCTTTTGTTCCAAATGGTTGATAAAATGTGTATCCAATTGACCATCCATCAACAACACATCATATCCCTTACCCTTAGCAGTCTCGATATACGTGTACTGTTCTTTAGCATCCGTGGCATACAGGAACACCACCTTATTATCTTTATCCGTCTGGTTGGCTTTGATCAAGTTCTCGTACTCTTCATACGTGAAGTATTTCCCTTCCGTGTTCTTGAACAAGAAGATACTCTTGGCTCTCTCTGCGAATTTCTCATCCGTCAACATACCATATTGGATGAAAATTTTCAAATCATCCCACTTCTTCTCGTAGTCTTCCCGCTTATTCGTGAAAATATCATTCAAACTATCAGCCACCTTCTTCGTGATATGACTTGAAATCTTCTTCACGTTACGATCGCTCTGTAAATAAGAACGGGACACGTTCAACGGAATATCCGGTGAATCGATCACACCATGCAACAACGTCAAGTACTCCGGCACAATTCCTTCCACGGAATCCGTCACGTACACTTGATTGCTATATAATTGAATCTTGTTCTTCTGAATCTCGAACTTGTTGTCGATCTTCGGAAAATACAATATACCCGTCAAGTTAAAAGGATAATCCACGTTCAAGTGAATATGGAACAACGGATCTTGAGCCATCGGGTACAATTCGCGATAGAACTTCTCGTAATCCTCCTCCGTCAGATCAGCCGGTTTACGGGTCCATGCCGGATTCGTATCATTGATCACGTTATCTTCCGTCGTATCTTTGTATTCCCCGTCCTTCCACTCTTTCTTCTTTCCGGAAATAATCTCTATCGGCAAGAACTTGCAATACTTGGTCAGCAATTCATTCACCTTAGCATCTTCCAAAAAATCCTTCTCTTCCTCGCTGATATACATGATAATATCCGTACCTCTCTCGGCCTTTTCCGTCTCCTCCAACGTGTATTCCGGATTTCCCTCGCATGACCATTTTACAGCCTTCGCCCCCTCTTTATAAGATTTCGTCACGATCTCCACCCGGTCACTCACCATGAACGAAGAATAGAAACCTAACCCGAAATGCCCGATAATGGCCGCGGCGTTATCCTTGTATTTGTTCATGAACTCCTCCGCACCGGAAAAAGCGATCTGGTTGATATACTTCTCCACTTCCTCTTGCGTCATACCGATACCGTTATCCGATACCGTCAGCGTCCCTGCCGCTTTGTCAGCCTTCACCCTTACCTTCAACTCACCAAGTTCACCTTTAAACTCCCCGTTCGAAGCCAATACTTTCATTTTTTGAGAAGCATCCACCGCATTCGAAACAATCTCTCTCAAAAAGATCTCGTGATCCGAGTATAAAAATTTCTTGATAATCGGGAACAAATTCCCTGTTGAAACTCCAATCTTTCCTGTTGACATAACTCTATATTTTTAATTTAATTATACTTCAAATTTTACGACAACTAAATGACAATAGTTATGCCAAACCCAAATTCCTGCCGATTTGACAGCTACATCTTCACCTACTACAACTTTTTCATCGTACAAAAATACCCCGAACTTTCATCCGGGGTACTATCTCTTTTTACAAACAATCACAAATTATCAAACTAATAATTCCGATGGTTGTAGAACCGGCAATGTGGACAATTTAAAATCTTTTACATTTCGAGTTACAATTGCTTCGATTTTTCTATTCTGCAAAGCAGAAAAATATTGTATTGCATCCTCAAAATCACCAAATTCAGAATCAAGAGATAAACGAATTATTTTCCCATTTACAGGAAGAATTCCCACGTATTTAGACAATTCTTTCAAACTTTCTATCGTTCTCTCATGCCCCAAATATCGTCGAATAATGTAATATATATTCGAATATGACAAGGAGGATATATACACGCAAATTTCACCACGCCCTGCAGCATCCATAAGATTTGAAGCCGCTTCCGCAAATTCACCACGATTTGCCAACATATCAATGACGACATTTGTATCTACACAATAATGCTTCATTTTTCCAAAGATCTATTTTTCAATTCCTCTTTATAATCAAAATTTTCTGGAAGATTAACAATTCCCCTTAATTTTGAAGAAACAGGCTTGTCTTTTACCTCTGTTCCAAGCAAGCTTTTTAATTGCTTTTCGACGACCTCCGTGATCGTCCGACCTTTAGATTTTGCATATTTTTTCAACTGCTCAAAAAGACTCAAATCAACCTCTATTGTTGCTTTTGTACTCATAACGTAAACATTTTTACAAATATAGGAAACTTTCATACAAAAAACAATAGCCCTCAAAACAAAATACCCCGAACTTTCATCCGGGGTACTATCTCTTTTTCAATCACGTAATCCCTACATCATTTAACGATCTTCATCAACGTCAAAAATATAATTTTAAAATACTCTTTCAAACATCGATTATTTATATACTTCATGTTATACCGTATCTTATCCGGCATAATTTGCTCCACATAAGCCCGGTCCGGATCACTTGCCTGTCCCAAGATTGTATTTTCATCCGCATACTCGATAGAAGCATAATCCGTTATACCCGGAACAACCGCCAACACTTTATGTTGCTCGACAGTGTACATATCCACGTACTTCCTCACCTCCGGTCTCGGTCCTACCAAACTCATCTCTCCTCGCACCACGTTCAACAACTGCGGCAACTCGTCCAGTTTATACTTTCTCAGGAAATACCCGACCCGTGTTACCCGTGAATCCTTTGCCCCCACGGTTATCAACCCCTTCTTATCCGCCCCGCTTGCCATGGATCGAAACTTAAACAACCGGAAATCCTTACCATCCCGCCCCACTCGCACCTGACGATAAAACACACCTCCCCGACTATCCAACACGATACATAAAGCTATAATCACAAAAATGGGTGATAGAACTATCAAGCCCAATAAAGAAAAGAAAACATCACAAAAGCGTATCACGCTAAAACCTCTTCTACAGAACAAATAACAGCATCAATAACCGTTTTTACCATCTCCTCACTCAACCCATACCACACTGGTAAAGAAATCTCCCGGCAATAATTATCGTAAGCAACCGGATAATCTTCAATCTTATACCCCTTATTCTTAAATGCACTCAACAAAGGCAAGGGTTGAAAATGCACGTTTACCGAGACATCCTTGTCAAAAATCCGCTGAATAATCTCATCCCGTTGTTGCTCCGTGATTCCCTTCACCCGCAAACAGTACACGTGATAAGAACTCTTCCGGTCTTCCGTTTCATAAATCGGCAATTCTGCCCACCCATATCGGGCAAAAGCATCAGTGTATTGATCATATATACACTTCCGATAATGCAAAGTATCATCCTCGTAACGAGACAACTCCACCAAACCGATAGAAGCCATAATATCCGTCATATTCCCCTTAAAACCGGACACAAGCACATCATAACGCCACGCCCCCCTTTTCGTCTTGGCCAACGCATCTTTATTTTGTCCATGCAAAGTATATGTACATAAATACCTATACACCTCCTCGTTATCAAAAGGCTCCGGCAAATTCAACATGATCGCTCCACCCTCCGCCGTGGTCAGATTCTTCACCGCATGGAAAGAGAACACCGAAACATCAGCCAGGCATCCCGCTTTCCGCCCCTTATATTCCGCCCCTATCGAATGAGCCGAGTCCGACAAAATTAAAATCCGTCCCAACTTCCTCTGCTCTTCCGTCTTCGCCTGAAACAACGTTTTTACATCCTCAGCCTCCACCAATTCAAACAACTCATCATACGCACACGGCATACCTCCCAAATCAACAGGCATAATCACCTTTGTCTTATCCGTGATCGCCTCCCTCACTTTCTCCAAACACACGTCAAAATCATCCGCATTCACATCCACCATCACCGGTTTCGCCCCACAATGCACGATAACATTCGCCGTGGCACAATACGTGTACGCCGGCACAATCACCTCATCCCCCTCCTGTACTCCAAACCACCGCAGTACAACTTCAAGCCCCACAGTATTCGAGTTCACAGCCAACGTCGCCTTGTTTCCACAATACGCTGTCAGTCTCCGTTCAAACTCCTTCGTCTTTGGTCCCGTCGTAATCCAACCGGACTTCAAGGTATCAACAACCTCATCAATGACCTTCTGGTCAATTCTTGGTGGTGAAAATGGTATCATATAAAAAAAATTACAACATTAAAGAAGGTTTATCACATGTAGAATATTATTTCCAATATTTACATACCACAAATCTGATATATGTAAAAAATTTATCTATTGCTTACTACAGAAAAGGAACTTTTAAAAATCACCTTAAAAATTCCAACTAAATATCCCCAACCATAACTTACATGTATCATGAAGAATATAAAAGGTAAGAGCATCACTCCACCTAATCTTTTTATTTTCCGTATATTACTCAATGCAAAATAAAATGCGAGACACCAATATAAACTCACTACTAATATATAAATATATACCAATGAAGTAAATATACTAAACACTCCACCTACAATTAAACCAATAACAAACAACACAGGAAAAAATTGTCGAATAGTAGTAGGTTTTCTCAACTTTATATTTACTAATGGTTTAAATAACCCATATTGATAAAACATTTTTATTACTTTTTTTATCGAATCTCGGGCATAATAATCTATAATAACCTCTGGTATTAAATAAATACAACCACCCTCTTTAATAATCCGCCCATTAAATTCGTCATCTTGATTACGAATTAATTCTTCATCAAAAAGCCCTACTTTATCAAATACTTCTTTTCTAAAACAACCAAAAGGCACCGTATCTACTTTTTTTACATCTTTTATTCCTATTCTAAAATAGGAGTTTCCCATACCGAAAGGACTACTTAAAGCACAAGCAATTGCAACACAAACATTCGTATTATTAACAGGTAGTGTTCTACATATACCGCCAACATTATCTGCTCTCAACTCTTCAAGGTATTTAACCAATATTGAGAAATAATTATTAGGATAAATAGCATGTGCATCTAAACGAAAAATAATCGAACCTTTTGCTGCAGTAACCCCTATATTTAAAGCAGTGGGAGTAATTTTTTTAGGATTATCCAATAATTTAATGAAAGGATATAAAGACATAAATTGCTGTACAACATCGCGAGTTCCATCTAAACTCATCCCATCAACAAACAATACTTCCAAACTATCTTTAGGATAATCCTGCGCTACAATTGACTCTATACACCCTTTAATATACCTCACTTCATTGTATATCGGGCAAACAATAGATAACATCATTAATTATAATCTTGCATCAACAATTTTTCTAGGAAGAACACCTTTCACATCATAAACAACCCCATTTTCTGACGCTAGAAGAGAACGAATATCAAGATTTAGAAACTCATCATGAGCAACAGCAAGAATAATAGAATCATATTTCTCTCTACCTGAGAGAACATTAATTATTTCAAGACTATATTCATGACGAACGGCATCAATATCTGCCCACGGATCGTAAATAGTAATATTATTCGTATACTCCTCGAACGTATGATAAATGTCAACGATTTTCGTATTACGAATATCAGGACAATTTTCCTTAAATGTAATACCAAGAATCAAAATTCTAGAATCCTTTACTATTACCCCTTTTTTGTTCATGCATTTAATAGTTTGGTTTGCTACGTACGCCCCCATACCATCATTCAAACGACGAGCATTTGACATAACTCGAGGTAAAACGCCATAAACCTGGGCTTTCTGAATTAAATAATACGGGTCTACACTTATACAATGTCCACCTACAAGCCCTGGACTTAATTTTATAAAATTCCACTTACTGGAAGCGGCATCAATTACATCGTGAGTATCAATCTCCATCGCATTAAAAATTTTTGCTAATTCATTCATAAAAGCGATATTAACATCACGCTGTGAGTTCTCTATTATCTTAGAAGCCTCGGCAACTTTAATAGAAGAAGCTTTATGAGTTCCATTTTCAAGTACAGAATTATAAATCTTATCAACAACCTCTGCAATCTCTGGAGTCGAGCCCGATGTAACTTTCTTAATCTTCTCTACAGTATGTTCCTTATCTCCAGGATTAATCCGTTCTGGGCTATAACCAGCAAAGAAATCTTGATTAAACTTTAATCCTGATACCCGTTCCACTACAGGTAAACATTCTTCTTCTGTGACTCCCGGATATACTGTTGACTCATATACTACTATATCTCCTTTTGAAATAACTTTTCCAACAGTTTCACTTGCACCCCACAAAGGTTTAAGATCAGGACGGTTATTCTCATCTACAGGAGTTGGAACGGCAACTATATAAAAATTACAATCACTAATTTCATCGATACGGGTCGTACACTTAAAACCATGATTATGGATAGCATCTTGTAATAAATCATCCGCCACCTCTAACGTCACATCATGTCCTGACATCAAGGTATCTACTCGCCTTTGATTCATATCAAAACCAACAGTTAAATACTTAGTTGAAAAAAGACGAGCCAAAGGTAATCCAACGTAACCGAGACCGATTACAGCAATTTTTATTTTATTCATAAATTTAATTTATTATTTTTCAATACTATTAATAAGAAATTGAAATGAATCCTTCCGTAATCTAAAGATCTCTTCGTTTACACTCTCATAATTAATCGGAAGATTTATTTCTTCTAACGTCATTGACGGAGAATATATGCGATTTTGTAAGCCAAGCAGTTGTAAAATACTCAATACTCTCTCGTCTTTTCCTGTATCACCAGTAAGAATAGCTATAAATGGCTTGTTAAGAATAATCGACAATGCGATACAATGGAATGAAGCAGATACAACGAGTTCCGCATAATTTATACAACTAACAAATTCAGATGGAGACATCGCATACTTTACACAAGTATGACTAGATAAGAAATCTAACAAAGATGTTGCCCGAGCCAATTTATAATGTTTAAAATACTGTATATCATAGCCTGTTTGATTAAAAAATCGCTCTACTTGCCCTGGTTGATTCGTATAAGTAAATATATACTTACTACGTGGTCGATTTAATAAAAATCGTTGCCACTCTTCTCTACTTAATAAGAAGACTGGATCTAAAACCAATTCGGCACACCGACCTGATAGCTCTCGAACTAAATTCACTGCATAACGTTCACGAACCGAAATATATTTTATTTTCAAAAGATTGTACTTGTACTCCTTGCGTAAATCCTTAGGAACAGAGCTTAACCCAAAACTTGATGAATAAGAAATTTTTTTTTCATCATCAGTGACAAAATCTAACAAAAAAGCAAAATCTCGACCATTATTTTCATAATTCCATACTTGATCACTACCAACAATAAATTTATCATATTTATCATTTAATACTTTTGCTTCTGCTGATGAGTGATAAATAGAAGCTGTGCAGTGTAAATATCTACGATAAAATTTATTAAATCGGTATTTACGTAAACACATAAAAGGCGTTCCTAAAAAATAAAGAAAAGCTGATTTTAATTTTCTTGCTTTTAGGCTACACCAAACATGATAACTCATATTGTAAGCGTTACTTCGATACGTATTCCGGTAATCAATATATTCACAAACATACCCTTTTCGAGTCAAAGCCTCCTGTAAGGCAAAAGCTTGAAGTGCAGCCCCATAGTTAGCTGCATTATGAAATGACAATAATGCTATTTTTTTCATTTTCCAACTATACTCTTGTATATATTATAATACTTTTGGGCAATTTCACCCCAACTAAATTGCTCTTTCAGATCAATTCTTGCAATACGTCCTACAATATCGTTATATTCTGTAATAATCAATTCTATTTTATTAGCAATATCTACAACATTAAAGGCTTCCACATGATATCCAATATAGCCTTCAGAAAAATACCCATCAAATCCTTGTCCTTTGGCATAGACAATAGGCAAATTTTGAGTCAAAGCCTCAACATAAACAAGTCCAAATGTTTCTGGCTTTGAAGGCATAACGAATATATGACTTTCACGAAATAACATTTTCAAATCTCGCTTATTCATGTAATTCTCTAAATGTACCCAATCATATTGGTTAGCAATAGTTTCTATCTCTTGAAGGTATCTTTTATTTTCATTTCTAAAAGGCAATCCTCTACCTACTGCCTTAATATCAATATTGTATCCTTTATCTCTGAGCATAGCGATAGCTAAAATAATTTCCTTGAGCCCTTTCCCTTTAACAAAAGCAGAAGCAAAAATAACATGTATTGCCCCGGATAAATTTTGGCAACCAAATACTCTATCATTCAGAAACAAAGGATCAATCCCATTAGGAATATTCACTACCTTTTTTTCAGCATTTTTTTTATAAACAAAGGGGATTCTTTCTCGAATAAACTTTTTTTGATATTGTGGACAAATAAATATTACTTGAGAAGCTCCCTTAAATATTTTAAAAAAATAATTTATACGCCAACGAAAATATTTATAATACAATTCCATATCAGTGTTCCTAACAGCACAGATATAAGGTATTTTATATCTTTTATTCAATTCATGAGCGACGGCTCCATTTACACAAAGAGTTGCTGCATGAATTAAATCTATTTCATCGATGTTAATAGAAGAAGTTATCGCCTTTAAAATCGTAGAAATTTTAAATTGATACAAGAATTTATGATAAGACTTTAATGCTATGGAATAAATAATTTTTGATCCTGACACCTGAAAATCAATCAAATGATTTCCTATTCTATTATGATTACTAACATTAAGAGGAACAAAAATAGTTTGTTGTATACCTAAACTATCTAATGCCACAAAAAGATTTTTATACACCTCTGTTCCCCCGTATGAATCTACAATATGAAGTACATGCATCTTACTTGAAGAATCGAATTTCTATTTTATATCTTGAAAAGAACACTTTATGCCATCTAATAGCCTTCCCAATTAAAACCTCAATATCTCCTACTTTGGCATTATCTATATTTGATATCCAATTAGATGTTTTTTTTGAAAAAATGGCACCACCATATCTTGTACCTCTAAGTAATCTCATAATCACTGGATTCATAAGACAGAATACAGATCCACAACTTGGTTTATCTGCAGACAAATATCTTTGAGAATAAGCCAATCTTTCCTTAATCAATCTGTTAGTTATATCAACATCTTGTTTGATAAATTTAAATCTTGCACTCAAAATAACCGTATTTAAACTTTGAAAAGGAGAACTCCGATATAAATATCCATCATTCCCATACATGTTTTTTATCTGCATATCAGCAATATCCAAATACCTCACAGATTCAATATAGTCTGAAATAGAACGTTTTATTTTTCGTCCTCTCCCTGCATTCATGTATACAGCTCCCCCCACACTTGATGGTACTGAAGCAAGATATTCAATACCTCCTAAAGAAAATTCCTTTATTTTTTCAAGTAAAGATTGAATTCGTACAGATGCACCACATTCCAATATACCATCCTCACAAAATGACATATTTGTATTAAAGGACATTAAATATACTATAGGACGTTCAATTCTTGCTCCAAAGACGATATTACTTCCTGCAGATAACAAATAAAATGCAGTATCTTCTTTTTTTAATTTTCGAAAAATAGCCAGTAATTCGTCCACATTCTCCGGTTCATACATTATCCTAGCGATAGAATGTAATTTCATTGTATTATACCGATACAAATCTATTTCATTATATATTTTCATGAATTCCTATTAAATATTTTAATATTATTCAAAATCAAACTAAACACTCAGATTCAATAAAATTTGGGATTTAATTCTCTAATTTTCTTAGTTCCTGATAAATCAATCCAATTTCCTAGTTTCAAAATTTTATCACCATAAGTTCCACAAAACATATCGAATCCAGGAGTAAAAGTCATCTCTCCAAAAATTGGCTTTCCCCCAACTTCATAAAAATCGAGTCGCACAAAAGGAAAGGGAGAAGATAATTTTCGTGCTACCTGAACCATCTCGTCAAATGATTTTGGTCGAGGAAAATCTTGACTTTCATCTTCCTTATAAACTATACGTTCCCATGACATTGTATAATAATGATCAAGGTATGTATGTTCTTCAATACTCCTATTCCCAACAAGATTAATCAAACGTGGTTCTCCATTAAAGCAAAAAAATTTATAATCAGGTAACGCTTTTGTCGGATCCTCCTCATTAATTAAATACCTTTCAACAATGATTTGCGGTTTAATTCCTACATAATGAGGTTGACCTGTACGAACTCCATATTTATCCTTCATGACTTTTTTTAAACCCGAATAAATTCGTTTTTTATTTACAGCCTCCTTGTTTTTAACAAGATAAACACCTTCACCTCCTCCACAATGGTTTGTTTTCACCACAAATGATCTAGGTGCATTTGTAAACAATGTATTCATATCAGGAAGACTATCATATGTTGCATAAACTTTATTCAAGATATTTCCATATCCCATTCGTGCTATATAACTCCGAACTTTCACTTTATCTGTCAATTCTGTCCATATTGACGTATCTGTACAATATAACATCCAATATATTTTTTCATGTAATGATATCGGATTCTCCAAATCCATTCTTCTTCCATAAACCCATTTATGATTATGTGCTGGATATCTATATGGATGCGCTGCAGTAATGCGAGCTAACACGTGATGACATATCAAATCTAAAGGGTACGCTAAAGTTCTAGTTACTTTATTACCACGTATAATTTTTATAATTCTACTGAATTTCATAATTATATTATATATCTTATTATTTTAAATATCTTGATTAATAAAAAAATTCACATCTCTGCTAAAAAACAAACTAACCACAAATAATTAATATCCAAATTCATAAAATTATAGATGAGGCACTATTTTGCGTTGTGGAGCATTTGTTATACTAGGCATAAACATTACAATAAGACATAAAATAAACATTCCATGAGTTAACAAACAGACTGTAAAAAAAGAACTGATCATGTTATAAGTAATAATAAAAGCCGCATAGAAGGTAATCCCATAATCTTTACCTCTAAATATGGATTCTACATATTTAAAAAAAATCGTATAAACAAAAGGATATATAAATACCCCCCAAATACCAAGATTTATATAAGCATCAGAAAATAGTCCATTATTTGCACAAGTTCGACTTGTACGCCAAAAACCACCAATAACATATGCAATGTCTGTCTTATTGACTACTGGATTAAAATAAAGAGGACCATACTCAATAGCATAATTATAATAATATGTATCCAACAAAGATGGAATATATAATATCCTACGTATTAAAATATCAGAAATAAAATAACTCCCCAAAAATGAAAATTCAAATAAAGCAACTATACAAAGAAAAATTAAACCGATTGATAATTTTGATAACAAATATTTAGAGTGCAAATAATAGAGTCCCAAACAAAGAAACAAATTCAGAAAAGTTGATTTCATTCCATTTACACCAAAACTCAAAAGTATTGCCAAAACAATAAATAGTACAATAACTCTTTTCTTTTGTCCTACATAGAAAATTAATAATAAAGGAAGAACCTTAGCTGCAGCACTATGAATGTATCCTAATACGATTGGGATATCATAATCTCGTGCCTCCCTACGTAAATCATAGACATCCATTAGTGAAAAATGTAGACGAAAATGGGCATAGTAACCCGACAAAAAAACGATAACAGCGACAAAAATAAAGGTAACCCCATTTATAAATAATGTATTTTTACCAAGGTAAGGAATTCGAAATGATGGTACAACTCTAAGTAATACAAAAATAAGAGACCAATAAATAGTTTGTAAAACAATAAATTCCCAGGGTTGAGCATTACACGCAATGAATGACGTGAAAGGAATGACCTTAAACAAAAACAACATCGCTACCACAAAAGATATAAAACTAGTTTCTTTTTTCAAGAATGGATAAACGCACCACGTTAAAATCAAAAGTATTCCCCAAGAAAAAACGTAAACACTCTCACTTCTATTTATAATTAAACTATCATAACTAAAAAATGGAGAAATCGTGCTAACGTACAATTTATCCAACAATACTCGATATATTGTTATTATCAGCACAAATACCAATTTCCTTGCCATTTAAATTACTAATAATTTTATTAACAACATGATAAATCTAACACGTAAACTCATAAAATACATATGAAACCAATATTATCCTTATAGCATATCAGATATTAATTCCACAATAAATTACTAAGAATTCAGCAGATCAAGGAAATAATAAAATTCTGAAATAATATTAAAATTGATCCCTAAGAAATCTACACTTTGAAGGTACACTAATAAGATCTTAATTTTCAATTAAAATCATACGTACCAAAAGCGTTTGGAATCAATTCTCATCACATAATTAATCACCTCTTCCGTTCTGTCTTTTAAAAAAGGTCCATTAAAAGGTTGATGATATTCTAAATTTTGAGAATCAAGATTCAATTCTATTATTCGAATATTATTGTTAATATCTATAGTGACATCCCATGCAACAAATTTTACAAATGGAATTTTTCCATGTTGTTCTGTCACAACATTTTTAATTTTTTCATAAGAAGTAATCTTCTCTCCTTTAAAAGAAATCATCGAGGGAGCTTTATAAAAACGTTGAAAACCTTTATTTAAACCATATTCATGTAATTTTCCATCACTTTTCACTCCTATATACACCCCTCCCGTACACACATTATCATTTTTACGTTGAGACGAAGACATTCTCATATAAGAAGATACAACTGATACGGAGCCATTCAAATTTATTGTAAACACCCGTATAGTATTTACAGAATATGGATTATACCGAGACAATTCATCCGATATTTTTAATGTCTGCTGGCAAATCAAATCTTCGGATGTTTCTAAAATTTCTGAAATAATTTTATTTTTTTCTTCATCATTATTTTTAGATAAATCATAAAAACAAACACCATTCCCTCCTCCAAAATTTGTTGAATACTTTTTTACAAATTCTCGATTATTCCATAGAATATCTCTTGCACATTCTTTTGATATAATTTGGTCATTCTCATCATAAATTACTCCTTCTATAATATTTATCAACGTATGAGGTAAATACTCACTACTAACAAATTTATGTAAAAATCCCTTATGAGACAACATGTTTCTATACTGTAATGGATTCAAGATAAATTCGATACCACTCCATATATCCTGAGGAATATAATAAGGCGAAAAACCGTTTTCAAATGACTTATAAAAACTGAACCAGTCATAATTGTACTTCAATTTCAATTTTTTCCATACCTCATCCACCATTTTTTTTTCAGTCGTTGTTAACTTAATTTTGGGCTTACAGACATTTTTAAGATATTTATCTAATTTAAATTTACAATAACGATAAATCAATTTGTTAAAAAATATATTAAATGCTTTCTTCAAAAAAGATTTCATATTAATAGTTTTACGTTACAATACTTCAAATCATCTATTTATAAATGCATTTTAGTTGATTTCAATTTAACAAACAATTGTTTCATTTCATTATAAAAAATCTGAAACTCTTTGACAAGAAAATATCTAGAAATCAACGTATATGAAAAACAGTACACTACTACTTTCATACATAATTCAATGAAAATGCATTCTAAAAATACATAATCACATAATACATAAGATATACATCCACATAGTAAACTAATCAATAATATATCCCCAATATTTAAAATTTGTTCTTTAAACCCATAACACGGCATTACTCTTCTTGTATAAAAAATACTTACAAGAAGAAATAATAAAGGAATTAGAACCGTTCCCACAATCATTAACCACCACAAATTTCCTATAAATGCGATCATCAATATTAAAAAGAAACCCAATAATTGTTTAACAAAACGGCTAAAAAAAAATAATTTAGAAAATCCTTGTGCTAATAAAATAGAATTATTTAATTGTATCGAAGACGATAACATCCCTCCCAAACAAGCTATTTGAAAGAATGGAACAGCTTCAACCCATTTTTCTGTATACAAAATGCGAAATAAAGGATCTGCTATAATAATTAACAATATCATCAAAGGAAAATTAATATACACTAAACATCGTGTTGTTTTTCGAAGACCATTTAATAATTTATCAGGTTCATCTTGCAATTTTGAAAAAATAGGAAATGTAACCTGCCCTACGATGGTTGTCAGAGTTTGATTAGGCACACTCTCTAAAGTTCTTGCTTGAGTATACAATCCTAATGTTTTAGATGAAAATGATCTCCCAATAATCAATGGTAATGTATTAGAATAAATAGTATCTATCAAATTTGATAATAAGATCATTGACCCGAAATTAAATTGTTGTTTTAATACTTTTATAGAAAAATAGCACGCAGGTTTCCAAGAAGAAGTCACAAATAACATTATTGATCTAATCAAACTAATAGTCAACATCTGAATTACTAAACTCCATACTCCTAGCGAACAAAAGGCACAAGCAACCCCTAAACAACATCCCAAAAATGAAGAAACGATAGAAACTATTCCTAAATATTTAAAATTCAATTCCCGTTTTATTTTCGCAATTTGGACAACACTCAATGAGTTCGTTAACAAGACAACACCAATGACACGTAATAAGAAGGTTAATAATGGTTCTTTATAGAAATTAGAAATGCAAGGAGCACTACAATATAGTAATAAATATAAAAGTAAGGCTATTACAATATTCACATAAAATGCCGTTGAATAATCTTCATCATTAATTGTTTTCTTTTGAATCAGAGCTGATGCAAATCCCCCATCAACAATAATATTAGCAACAGTAATAAAAATCAAAATCATCCCTATTAGACCAAAATCGTCAGGGTTTAATAAACGTGCTAAGAAAAAGTTAGATAAAAACATTATAAACATGTATCCAAATCTCTCCACAGCACTCCAAATCATCCCATAAATCGCTTTTTCTTTTAAATTTGTCATTTACTTATCACTCTTTTTTATATACGTTTTGTATACAACATATTCAAATTATTAACTATTTTTTGATTTACAAGAAAGAGATAATTAAACACATATTTCTTTTATTATCATTGCTTTTTACACCAATATGATGTTTTACCAAACAAACCACATCAATATGTTCGATTTTCACAAAGTTGAAATAGTCAATAACCAGCCACCCCGATCAAAGCAAAATACTTCATGATATATTTAACGATTTCAATTATAATTCAACACCTTTACCCTTCAATTCCCACATCCCCAATATCTCGAAACAAAAAGTTTCTCTACCCGCTATTCCGGTATTTTCTATAGAACCAATGATATTACTCAAAATCTCCTTCTCTTCTTTATTCCATCTCTCCAAAAACATCGTATCTTCTGACAAATTTTTAAAGCATCTCTCCGTCCGCAACCACTGCCACACTTGTTTTTGTTCCAGATTATCGTAATCTCCAGCAATTCCCTCCGCCATCTCCCAACACCACTCCTCCCCTGTAAAATAGTACCAATTACAAAGCAATCGACACACGTTAGGAGTTCTACCCGGAATCACGCTCTCCCCTTTCTCATCCACGGTCAATATCCGATAAGCCATATCCAACGCCTCATTCAAAAGATCCATATCCGAATATGTTTGATAAGCATCCATCAAATCAGCCACGTACCCTATCCTTTCGTCCAGCTCGATAGAGGTATCTTTCATTGCCTTAGACAATTCCTTGGCTATTTCACGTAACCGTTCATGAATTTCCTGCAATGTTCCATACTCCCATTCTAAAACGGGAGAAACCCGAACCAGCGCGTACACGGACAAATAACCATGTAGCAAATGAGATAATGACATTGCAGAACAATCCCTTACTCGTACATCCCGAATGGTCATGTACAAGTCATGAAAAAAATCATTCTTCATTCTTCTATTCTATCTTTTCCAGAAAACTACCAGGAATATACGCTGTAGCTAAAGACACGACCCCTTCCAGCCTTACGACCACTCTTTTATGACCTTTCACCCGGATCAATTCACCCTCGATCCCGGCAAAATCCCCTTTTATGACACGTACTTTATCGCCTTTTTTCAGATTCTCGTTCACCACCTCTACCATTTCTTTGGAGAAATCAAGCAAGAACATAAAATCATTCATCTGTTTATCGGGAACGATCAAGAAGTTACCCGTTTCCCGATCCCTCAAATAACGCATGTCAAAAGCATACTCTTGAATCAATGACATACAAGATTTAAAGGTCGTATGAATAAATACCAGATTAGGAATAACCGGTACTTCTATTAATTTATCAACACCATGAATCTTTCGTGCAATTTGTTGGAACGGAATGAAATTCTCGATCCCCATGCTATCCAAACGCTGTTTTATCTTTTTCTCCTGACGACAAGTATTTGCAACATACCAATGTAGCTCGCTATCGGACAATTTAAGCATTACATAATTTTTATTCATTCATTCTAGGACAAAGCTGCGCTTCCTGATCATCCACGGAGTGATCTTTGCCCGAAGAATTAAATAAGACGCCCTTTTCCTAAACGTCCGCCTCTTAAACAGAGAGGACCATATTAGACAAATGAACGGGGCAAATGTAGTTCATAAAGATTTTCAATGCAAATTTTCAAATACATTTTTCCTCAAAACTTAATAAATTCCTGAGTTTCATCAACTCTTACATCTCTTCGTTATCTCTTCGATATACTATCGATGAACACATGCTCTATAGGAACGAAGAGATAACGATAACATATACACTATATGTATTTCCAAGACAAACGAAAGTATGGTTTTGTATTTTTAAAAGAAAATAGAAAGCCCGTAGACTAAAATTCATTACCTTTGCCTCCTGCAAATAAAATCAGGAATGAAGGTAAAGAAATTTTATATCGAAACTTACGGTTGCCAGATGAACGTGGCAGACAGTGAAGTGGTTGCAGCCATCTTGGAAGACAAAGGATACCAACGGACGCAAGAAAAAAGTGAAGCAGACGTGATTCTGGTGAACACCTGTTCCGTGCGTGAAAATGCGGAACAACGGGTTCGCGGACGGGTACAAGGATTTTCCGAGGTAAAGAAAAAGAATCCACACGTGCTGGTCGCCATCATGGGATGTATGGCAGAACGTTTGGGGGAGGCTCTTTTTGAACAGGAGAAGAACGTGAACATCGTGGTTGGTCCCGATGCGTACATGGATCTCCCCTCTTTAATTGAGAAAGCCGAAAAAGGCGAGAAAGCCATCAATATTGAACTCTCTACCACAGAAACCTACAAGGACATCTGCCCTTCCCGAATTGACGAAACAGCCATATCCGGATTTGTTTCCATCATGCGGGGATGTAATAATTTCTGTACCTATTGTATCGTTCCATACACCCGGGGCCGCGAGCGTAGCCGAAGTCCCAGAAGTATTGTCAATGAAGTTCTAGACCTTCAATCCAAAGGTTACAAGGAAGTGACACTACTCGGTCAGAATGTAAATTCCTACCTCTGGCAGGGAGATAATCAGGAAGTGAATTTCCCGGCATTACTCGCCATGGTTGCCCAAACGGTACCCAACATGCGTATCCGTTTCGCCACGTCACACCCAAAAGATATGAATAATGATATTCTACGTGCAATAGCTACCCATTCCAATATTTGCAAACACATCCATCTACCCTTCCAATCCGGGAGTAATTCCGTACTGAAAGACATGAACCGAAAATATTCCCGTGAATGGTATCTTGACCGGATTCATGCCATCCGGGAGATCGTTCCTGATTGTGGAATTTCCACGGACGTGTTCGTCGGGTTCCACAATGAAAGCGAGGAAGATTACCAACAGACCCTCGCCTTGATGAAAGAGGTGATGTTCGACTCTGCTTTCATGTTCAAATACTCGGAACGTCCGGGTACCATGGCCTCCCGCAACTTGCCGGATAACGTGGACGAGGATGTAAAAGGACGTCGTTTGCAGGAACTCATTGATATGCAAGTGGAAATTTCTCACCAAAGCAACTTGAAAGACGTGGGCAAAGTATTCGAGGTACTTGTGGAAGGGGTTTCCAAGAAGAAATCGGATGAACTTTTCGGTCGCAGCAGCCAGAATAAGGTGATCGTCTTCCCTGATAACGGGGCTAAAGTCGGAGAACTCGTTCAGGTTCGTGTCACGGAATGTACCCCTGCAACCCTTATCGGTGAAGCAATAAATCAATAACCCTAATTGAAAATCGAAAATACTCAATTTTCAATTTTCAATTTTCAATTAACATGTCTCGTAAACTCCTCAATGAAGAACTGAACAGACTCACCACGGAAGAGTATAAAGACGCTGAAAAACTCCCGCTCGTGGTCGTACTGGATAACGTGCGCAGCTTGAATAACATTGGTTCCGTGTTTCGCACGTCCGATGCTTTCCGGCTTTCCAAGATATATCTTTGTGGTATCACGGCAACACCACCCCACCGGGAAATACATAAAACAGCCCTCGGAGCTGAAGAAAGCGTGGATTGGGAGTATTTCGAGGAAACCACCGATGCGGTTCATGCATTAAAAAATGAGGGATACACCATTTTATCCGTGGAACAAGTGGAAAACAGTATTTCCCTAGAACAATTTACCATCGAAAGCGGACGAAAATATGCTTTCATCTTCGGCAACGAGGTAAAAGGAGTACAGCAGGAAGTGGTTGATCTTTCGGATGACTGTATCGAGATCCCACAATTCGGGACCAAACATTCATTCAACATATCCGTCACCGCCGGAATCGTGCTATGGCAGGTCATCCATCCGCTATTTTATAAACAACTGAAATAGGTCGTAAAGTTTATACACTCCTTTTCATCGCCTCTACGATTTTCACGGCTTCCACAGCTTCTCGCACATCATGAACCCGAAGAATATGTGCCCCTTTCAACAAAGAGATCGTGTTCAGTACGGTTGTTCCATTTAATGCCTCTTGGGGTGTAATCTCCAGTAAACGCCAAATCATTGATTTTCGGGAGATTCCCACCAATAAAGGATAACCCAAATCCAGGAAGGACTCCATTTTATCCATCAACTCGTAATTATGGGCTACAGTCTTTCCAAAACCGAATCCTTGATCCAATATTATATTATTAAATCCCAAAGCATTTAAACGAGTAATCCGTTCCGTGAAAAACTCCCGAACCTCACGCACGACGTCATCGTAATGAGGATTAACCTGCATATCCTGAGGTGTTCCCTGAATGTGCATCATGATATAAGGAAGTCCTAATTCCGCCACCGTCTCGAACATCTTGTCATCCATCGTCCCCCCGGAAATATCATTAATGATTACCGATCCGAGACAATGACTGATCTCTTTCGCCACGTCGGCCCGGAACGTGTCAATCGATACCGGTAGATGCGGGTGGTACTTACGAATCAATTCCAGGGCAAAACTCAACCGGGATAACTCCTCCTGAGTATCCACGAACGCTGCTCCCGGACGGGTTGAATACGCCCCAACATCAATAATCCCGGCTCCTTGTTCCACGATCTCATCCACCCGTTCCATGATCTTCAACTCGCTCGTGTACTTTCCCCCGTCATAAAAAGAATCCGGTGTCACGTTCAATATACCCATCACCACGGGTTTCTCCAAGCTAACCTTTTCCGCTCCGATCGTTATATGTGTCATAATTTTCAACTTTCGATTTCCAATATTCAATTATTTGAGTACTTTTACAGGACAAATTAACAATTTATTTTTCAGATTTCATTATCAAAAATAAATAGAGTATGCCAAATACAGCACAAGAATATGATAAAGTGATAGATATATGTCAGGATATTTTCGTAAAGAAAATGCAGGACTACGGGACAGCTTGGAGAATACTCCGCCCGACCTCCATCACCGACCAGATCTATATCAAAGCAAACCGTATACGCAGTATTGAAGAAAAGGGGATTACGAAAGTCGGGGAAGGCATTGTTCCCGAATTTATCGGGATCATCAACTATTCCATTATGGGACTGATCCAACTCCAACTCGGACCGGGTAACGACACCCCCCAAGATGAAGTCCTTCGCCTGTATCAGAATTATTTTCTTAAAGCGAAGGAACTGATGCTTGCCAAGAATCACGATTACGATGAAGCCTGGCGAGAGATGCGGGTCAGCTCGTACACAGACCTGATTCTGATGAAGATTAACCGTACGAAACAGATAGAAGATCACCAAGGTACCACGATCATATCGGAAGGTATCGATGCAAATTACTTCGACATGGTAAATTACGCCGTTTTCGGGTTGATTCGCCTTGTCGTGGAGCAAGAGTAAGGTCTAACCGGAAAATAAACAAACATGAGACTCGTCAAAAACCTGTGCAGGATTATTGTCGGGATAGTATTCATCTATTCCGGATTCGTGAAAGGAATTGACCCGTTAGGATCTGATTACAAATTCACTGACTATTTCAACGCTTTCGGCATGGGCTGGATGAACGCAACCACGTTGTTTTTCTCTTTCGCCCTCTCACTGGCAGAATTTCTGATCGGAACTGCCCTGTTGTTTAATTTATGGGTATCCCGCATGGCATGGGGGTCTCTGCTATTCATGGCTTTTTTCACCCCGTTGACCCTCGTACTGGCACTAACGAATCCAGTGAGTGACTGCGGTTGTTTCGGGGATGCCATGATCCTGACGAACTGGCAAACTTTTTGGAAGAATATCATTTTGTTCTTGTTGGCCATCATGATCTTCGTGTACCGCAAGGAATACAAATCATCGCTTTCCTTGATGGGACAATTTTCGTTTCTCACCCTAGCAGGAGCCGGAATGCTATGTCTTTCCATCTATTGCTATCGTCACCTGCCCGTACTCGATTTCCGTCCTTACGCTGTCGGCAAGAACATCACGGAAGGCATGAGACTTCCCGAAGGAGCCAAACCGGATCAATACGAAGTCACACTAAAGTATAAAAACAAGCAAACCGGAGAGATCCGGTCTTTCACGGAAGAAAACTACCCATGGCAAGACACGCTGAATTGGGAATACGAGAGTAGCTCGGAGCGACTGGTAAAGAAAGGATATATCACACCGATTCATGACCTTGTAATCGAACACCCCACGCTTGGTAACATCACAGAAGAAATTTTGGAAGACGATAATCACACGATCCTCGCCGTAGCATACAACCTTAACCAGAGTGATACACAATATCAACCCGCCATCAACCGACTGGCGGAGTACGCTCGCAAAAAAGGAATTCGATTCTACGGGTTAACCTCATCCACGGAACGGGATATTGAAGCATATAAAAAGCGGAATCACGTCCCCTACGAATTTTGTACGGCTGACGAGATTCAGTTAAAAACCATGATTCGTTCTAACCCCGGTGTGATCATTCTCCGGGAAGGCACAATTCTCGACAAATGGGCCGGAAAAGATGTTCCCGACGTGAAAGAATTACAGGATACCGACTTGACAGCTTATTGCGTGTATTCAAGGGAACAAATGCAACGAATTTATTTGGTTTACTCCATTATCCTTCTTTTCTTTGTAGCATATTTACTGATTCCACGTAGAAAAGGGAAAAGAAACAATTAAGCACAAACAATTCAAAACATAAAGATATGAGAAAAAAGATTGTAGCAGGTAACTGGAAAATGAACAAAACCTTCGCTGAAGGAGTTGAATTGGCTAGAGAAGTGAATGATTACGTGAGATATAAAGAAGGCGGAGAAGGCGTTCTTGTTGTTCTCGGTACTCCCTTTATCCACTTGGCAAAAGTGGCTCATAACATCACAGAATCTTCCATCATGGTTGCTGCCCAAAATTGCGCAACGGAAAAAGCCGGAGCCTACACGGGTGAAATCTCAGCTGAAATGATAGCTTCCACGGGTGCTAAATGCGTGATCTTAGGACACTCTGAAAGAAGAAGCTACTATGGCGAAACAAGTCCTATTCTCGTGAAGAAGGTTGCACAAGCCCTAGACAGCAAGTTGGAAATCATCTTCTGCGTGGGTGAAGTACTGGAAGAAAGAGAATCCGAGAAACATTTCGAAGTTGTGAAACAACAGTTGACCGACGGGCTCTTCAATCTTACCCCGGAACAATTCGCTCATGTGGTAATCGCTTACGAACCGGTTTGGGCTATCGGTACCGGTAAAACCGCTACTCCCGATCAGGCACAAGAAATGCACGCTTTCATCCGTTCTGTTGTAGCAGAGAAATACGGACAAGCCGTAGCTGACGAAACTTCAATCCTTTACGGAGGAAGCTGTAACGCTGGAAATGCCGACGCTATTTTCTCTAATCCGGACGTGGATGGTGGACTTATCGGTGGTGCATCCCTGAAAGCGGCAGATTTCTTCGAAATCATCAAAGCGAGAGCAAGACATTAAATAAAGGGCGAAAAGCCCTTTTAGTTCATAAAGTTCATAAAGTTTATAAGGTCCGTGGATCCCTAGCGGGGCGCTTTACCAACGGCAGCTAGTGCTGCCGTTAAACACGGTCCGAAGGACACCCGTCACTTTGGACTTTATAAACTTTACAAACTTTTATTTCTCTTCCTCAAATCCCTTATAAAAGGTGGAACCAGACACACAATCAACTGCGCCCGAGGCCAGCGCAGACAACGCTGGAAACAGATCATTGCCAAGCCAATAAATAACGTAGCTCCCACGAGAACCTGCAAAGGCAACCACAACAAACCTTCTTCGGGAATGATCATCGGAATCAAAGCAACAGCTCCCGCCGGGGCAAAGAACTTTCCTAGAAATTCAAACAAAGAAAACATACAAAGAAAAATCGGGAGTACAACCACAACTTCCGGTAAATGCAAGTATTTATGTCCCACGATCTGAAAGAACACGCCAATAACAGCCGCCGTGAACAAGACCAATAAAACCTGTACGGGACGATTGCGGAACCCGGCCTTCGAATTGGCAAACTCCACGTAAGTCACGATCAACGGAGGAAGAATGAAGTACAAGTTTCTCGTGTAGATAGCCAATGTGGCAACCGCTATCACTGTCACCAATAAAAACGACCAACGTACCAAGTTATCCTTCCAATGGACAATCACGGGCGTATAAGTCACCCTCTCCCGCAATCCAACTTTCTCCATCCCCCATTGTCCACCAACAACAATAACCGACATAACAAGTACAGCTACCGGATAAACCCAACTTTCCGTCCCCAGTAACACAGGTAACATACAGGCAGAAATCTGCGGTACCAAAGTTGCACGAAATAACGTGAGGCAGATTGCGGCAAAAATAAAGGCAAACGCCAGATTCACAAGCAAGGGGAAAGGAGAATAACATACGATACACACACCTGCCACAGCACCTAAAATCATGAGAGCGACCATACTTGCCCGACTCACCTGCCACACCCGTTTATCCACGATCCACATACCGATTGTCAAGGCTGCCATTTCCGGAAAGATAATTTCCCTTTCCATCAACAATTCTGCTACACCAATCATTAGCAAAATCATTAACAAGGCGTAAAAATAGCGTTTACGTCGAACTATATCCCCGAACATTTGCATTCCGCTTGCACTTTTCAGCATTCTAAAATCTCCCTTTATTCATTATTTTACGACAAAAGTACACAAAATAATCCGTAATTATCATAGGTTAATTTTTCTCCGTTTTATTAGACCTACCTTTGCCGAGCTAAAAAAAATTATATATACATGCAACGAGACAGTATAGATTTTGGTTCAATGAAAGTCGGACAGTTGTTCTGTAAACAACTATTCCCGACCTTGCTGGGTATGGTTTTCTCGGCTTTATTCGTGATCACCGACGGGGTTTTCGTCGGTCGTGGAATTGGTAGTGACGCTTTAGCCGCGGTAAATATTGCCGCCCCGTTATTCGTGTTCGCTGCCGGAATGGGATTAATGTTTGGTATGGGCGGGGCAATCATGGCATCGATCAACCTAGCCCGGGGAAAAGAACGTGTGGCTAACATCAATGCCACGCAAGCAACGCTTGTTTCTTTTACCGGCATGACGTTAGTATCTATCCTTGTCATGGCTTTCCCGACATCTGTGGCTCGAATCCTCGGAGCTCCCGAAGATATTATCGGATTGGCACGAGAGTACCTGATCGCTTATGCCGCTTTTGCCATGTTCCAGACGGCTCTCTGCGTGCTTACTTTCTTCACCCGTATTGACGGACCTAAAATTGCCATGTGGTGTATAACAATCTCCACGGTAATCAACATCGTACTCGACTATCTATTTATATTCGTGTATAAATGGGGATTGACGGGTGCCGCCGTGGCTACCGGTATCGGTGAAATCGTGGGATGTATTCTCATGGTTGCCTATTTATTACGTAATTCCCCTCGTGTTCGTCTCGGTAAACTAAAATTCAGCCGAAAGAGTATACAACTCACGCTACGTAATAGCGGATATATCATTCGTTTGGGTTTCTCGGCATTCCTAGGGGAGGCAGCCATCGGTGTGATGATGCTAACCGGGAACTATGTGTTCGTGAGTTACCTCGGTACGGACGGAGTGGCAGCATTCAGCATCATGTGCTACTTTTTCCCGATCATATTTATGGTTTTCAATGCCATCATCCAATCGGCACAACCCATTATCAGTTTCAATCACGGATGTGCGGCACTTGGACGTGCGCAACAAGCACTCCGGCTGGCATTGATAGCAACAATTGCAACAGGCTTGTTTTTCTTAGTCCTCACGATTTTACTACGGGAACAAATCGTATCCCTGTTCATTGCGGACCACACAAACAATGCATGGAAGTATGCCGTATGCGGGATTCCCTTTTTCTCGATATGCTATGTTTTCTTCGGAATCAACATCACCGCTATCGGGTATTACATGAGTATCGAAAAGTCACGACTGGCAACGATATTTACTGTGTTAAGAGGACTCATATTACCTGTGGTTTGCTTCTTCCTCCTACCATTATGGTTAGGAATCAAAGGGATCTGGCTAGCGGTAGCCGTGGCAGAATTTATCACGTTTGCCGTGATTTGTATAAATGCGATGTATAAAAGAGTTTGAAAGGGGCTTTTTCAAGCCCCTTTCTCCATTATTTCGTTACCCGAACCCGTTTTGCGGTCTCTCCTGTTTCATCCACAGCGTGAGCTACATTACGAGCCAGTTCTATAAATGCCTGTCCAGTGACACTATCTTCATCCAAGGCTACCGGGCTACCATTCTCGCCTCCTTCCATAATACTCTGCACGATTGGAATTTGTCCCAACAGACGCAATCCCTTCTCGTCAGCAAGTTTTTTGGCCCCCTCTTTACCGAAGATATAGTATTTATTATCCGGTAACTCGGCAGGAGTAAACCAAGACATATTCTCAACCAATCCCAACACGGGAACTTGTATTCCCGGGGATTCAAACATATTGATTCCCTTCACGGCATCAGCCAAAGCCACCTGTTGCGGTGTACTAACCACGATTGCACCACTCAAAGCGACAGTTTGTACCAAAGTCAAGTGAATATCACTTGTTCCCGGAGGAAGGTCGATCAGCATAAAGTCCAGTTCGTCCCAGAAACCGCCTTCTACCATCTGTTTTAAAGCATTGGAAGCCATCGGTCCTCTCCATACAGTGGCAGAATCCGGGTCCACGAAGAAACCGATCGACAACAACTTCACCCCGTATTTCACTACCGGCTCGATCAACTCCTTACCTCCTACTTCTACCATATAAAGACTGGCATCCTCACACCCGAACATTTTCGGCATGGAAGGTCCATAAATATCAGCATCCACCAACCCGACTTTATACCCCAATTTAGCCAAAGCTACCGCCAAGTTTGAAGCTACCGTTGATTTACCGACTCCCCCTTTACCTGAAGACACGGCAACAATATGTTTCACCTTCTCCAAGACCAAAGGTTTCTCCAAGTCATGTACGAACACGGTTTCAATCTCCACAGTTGTATATCCTAATTTCTCTTTCAACAGAGATTCACATTTCTTTCTCACCGCTCCCACGAACGGGTCATTGGACTTTTGGAATACCAAGCGGAAATCCACCTTACCGTCCTCAGCCTTTATATTCTGCACCATATCCAGCGCAACGATACTCTTCGAAGTGCCGGGATATTTCACTTCCGACAAAACGTCACGTATCTCTTTTACTATCTCTTGCATAATATCTGTTTTTTATAAATCTTCCAGACAAAATTACTGTTTATAAATTAATTTCCCAACAAACATTCGTTTTGTTAAGGTCAACAGGCTTAAAAGTTACAAATTATTGTCATTATTCCATTGTCAATTGCATATACAAATCATAAGCTTTACGACTAAAACAAGCAACAATCACCCGCTCAAAATTCGGATGTGTCTCCAAGAAGGCCTTGATCTCACGCAAAGCAATCGGGGTTGCCTCCTCCAACGGATAACCATACACACCCGTACTGATCAGAGGAAAAGCGATGGTTTTCAAACCGTTTTCCACGGCCAAGGCAAGACTATTCCGATAACATGCCGCCAGCAACTCCGGTTCCCCCTGTCGCCCGTTAGAATAAACCGGTCCTACCGTGTGAATCACGTGACGAGCTTTCAGATTATACCCTTTTGTAATTTTCGCCTCCCCGGTCCGGCATCCGTGCAACGTCCGGCATTCCGCCAACAACTCTTTGCCAGCAGCCCGGTGAATTGCTCCGTCAACACCTCCACCTCCCAGCAAGGAAGTATTCGCCGCATTCACGATTGCATCCACGTCCAACGTGGTAATATCCGCCTCAACGATTTCCAATCTATCCATGTATCCTATAATTTATCAGGAATCAGATCCTGCAAACGTTTCAAGTCAAATCCCTTGAAATGTTCATCTAGTTCCTCGATCCCGTTCAATTGTAAATAAACTTTCAATGCCAAACGATGTAATGCCACCAGCAACACGTGTTCATGATCAAAAGCCAGAGAAGGCATATCCGACAAGGTGAACCATCGAGCATCTGCCGCATCGTCATATCCGGCCACTTTTATCCCCACGGGATTCACCAAAGCATAATAAGCCACCGTAATTGTCCGTCCCCGGGGATCTCGGTCCACGCCGGAAAAAACCTGTAATTGCTCTACAAACACATCTCTCAAGCCCGTTTCTTCCTCCAATTCCCGCACGGCACATTCATCCGTCGTCTCGTCCATATTCAGGAACCCACCCGGAAATGCCCAGCAACCTTTATAGGGTTCTCCGCCCCGTTCCACCAATAACACCTTCAATATCTCCCCATCAAACCCGAAGATCACGCAATCCGTGGTCACTGCCGGACGAGGGTATTGATAACAATATTGTCCTTCCATTGTCTTCACTTATTTAAGAAATAACTACCAAATATAACGAATAAAACTCAAGCTGGATTCCTCTTTTCCCAACATTTACAAATATATCAATAAAAAACGCCCGAGAACGTAACATTTGGCCACATTTCAGCATAAAACGTATATTAAAACTTGCATCATGAAAAGAGTCGAAATGCTATTATCTATGTTGGGAATCGTGTTCATTCTCACGTTCTGGCTAGCAAGCCGTGAAGAAAGAATACCGTTCAAACTCTGGTATTATACTGACGTAACCTACGACGCAATTGCATACACCCGGGACACACTTTTTCCATCAACGCCCAAAAATTACTGGAATGATTCTTTTCAACCGTATGACATAACTCGTGCAGAATCACGTAATCAATAATCTCATCCGGCAATTTCATCAATTTCACATTCAAGCTGATATTATCATCCGCCGAACAACTCCCCCAGTTCGATATATTATTCCGAAAAGACAATGCCCGGTAACGGAAACCGAACCGCGTTGCCAGTTCCCTCACCCGTCCCGGCAAGTAACGCTTGCTCTCCATGCGATAAATCTCTACCAAGAAATTTTCCACGTAGGGAGCAATTTTCGAGTATGCCGTACCACGGGGAATATACAGGTGGATTTCTTTTCCCTCGATCTTATAGTATGGACGAAGTTCGTCACAGGCAAGCACTTTCAGCACGTGGAACTTCGTCTTCACCTCGGAATCCATGCCTAACCCCACCCCCGTGTCTTTCTCGTAGACTTTGATCTTCGCCAAATTCTGTTCTATCCAGTCCCGTTGTGTATGCACGAATTCCTCTACCTGCCGTCCACTTACCCCGAAGGGAACGTTTACCCACACGCCTCTACCCGGTGCCATTCGCACCGAGAGGAAACGGATATTCTTTCCCCGTCTCACCTTCACCTTGCCGATTCCCGGTAATACAATCTCGTCGTTCATCATCAAAAAGAGCTACCACAGAACGTGGTAGCTCAAACATTTGGGGGCAATCATCATTTAAGCGTTCTGTTTTACCAACTCGCTCAAACGGGTAAATTCTCCGTCTACTGTTTTCAATAGATCGATAGATATTCCTTTATAATAAGATCTAGCTTCTTTCTTATCGTTAAATGATTTACGAGCAGAAATTTTACTTCTCGTTTCATTTCTATATTCAACCATCTTTTTCACGATGTTAACAACTTCCGGCTCACTCTTCCCCACGCTAGAATTGTAATTCATACAATCGGCGATTACTGCGAAAGTCAAATAATCAACATCTTTCTTCAATCTTCTAATACTTGCCATAACACTGATATTTAATTTCCAACAAAATTAATAAAGAATATCATCCTAAACAAGCTTATTGTCAAAAAAATATTTACTTCTTTCATACCCGAGAGGGTACTTTCCCGGCCTCCAGCATCATATCCAATACCAGCATGGCAGCCATCGCCTCCACCACGGGAACCGCACGAGGCACCACGCATGGGTCATGACGTCCCCGGGCTATGAAAGTCACCTCTTCCCCGAAACGATTCACAGTTTGTTGCTCCTGCCCGATCGTTGCCACGGGCTTAAAAGCAACCCGGAAATAAATATCCTCTCCACTAGTGATTCCTCCCAAAACTCCCCCGGCATGATTTGTCAAGGTCCTCGTTTGCCCGTTCCTCAGCACGAAAGCATCATTATGCTCGCTCCCCCGCATACTTGCAGCATGGAATCCCTCGCCATACTCGAAACCTTTCGCCGCATTAATTCCCATCATGTAATATCCCAGCCGGGCCTGAAAACGATCAAACACGGGTTCTCCTACACCCACGGGAACTCCCCGGATAACACAACTCACGACCCCTCCCACACTATCCTGTTCCTCCTGCATTTTTCGGATAAACAATTCCATTTCCCCCGCTACCATCGAATCAGGACAACGTACCACATTAGCCTCCGTTTCCTCCAAATTTAGCTCGCAATAAGTTTTATTCAACACGATCGGCCCCACCTGAGACGTGTAACCATGAACAGAAATGCCCAGTCTTTTCAAAACTTGACGAGCCACAGCTCCCCCCACCACACGAACCACGTGTTCCCGGGCTGACGAACGTCCCCCGCCCCGGTAATCCCGAATACCATATTTCGCCTGCATCGTGTAGTCGGCATGAGACGGACGGAATAAATCTTTTATCTCGTCATAATCCCGGCTCCGCTGATCCTTATTCCGCACGACAAAACCAATAGGTGTACCTGTAGTCACCCCTTCGAATACTCCCGAAAGAATTTCCACCCGGTCTTCTTCCGTCCTTGAAGTAGTCACGGAAGACTGTCCCGGTCTCCTTCGGTACAGCTCATACTGAATCTCGTCCACCGACAAGGGAAGTCCCGCTGGACACCCATCAATCACTCCCCCCAGAGCCTCCCCATGTGACTCTCCGAAAGAGGTTAACGTGTATAACTTACCAATCGTGTTCATAACAATTGAAAATTGAAAATTGAAAATTGAAAATGAAGGAAAACAACACTTCAATATTCAAAGATCAACGTAGATTAAACTTTTGGTCTGTATAAAAAATGGAAAATCAAGACTTGATTATCCCAATTTTCCATTTTCAATTTTCCATTTTCAATTAATTAGTGGCAGCAACCGTCACCGCAAGAGTGTTCTGAACCGCAACCGCCATCAAATCCACAACCGTGGCAGCCGCCACATTTATGAGAATGTAAGCTTTCCAGTTCTTCATCTGTAGCGTCTCTTACTGCCAACACCTTACCCTTGAAAAACAAATCTTTGCCGGCCATCGGGTGATTGAAATCCATGGTCACCGTATCGTCACCCACGGTAACGATTGTCCCGTTCAGGTGACGCCCCAAACTATCCTGCATTGGCAGCACGTTTCCGGGAATCAACTCTTCCGCCTCAACTTCTGCGAATATATCTTTAGGTAACTCTACAATCATGTCCTCGTTCACCTCACCGTAAGCGTTAGCAGCCGGAATATGGAAATCAAAAGAATTCCCCGTGTTCAAGTTCAACAGGTTCATCTCGAAATATTCCAATGTTTGCCCTTGACCGCAAATAAACTCTAAGGGGGTCTTCTCATCAGCTATCTCGATGGGTTCTGCATCCGCTGCCGTTCTCAACTCGTAACTCACGGTTACAAACTTATTCTTTGTTATCATTTCTCTGTTTTTTAATTATTCACGGGCAAAGATACAACTAATTAAGCGAAAAGCTGAAAGCGAAAAGCTAAAAGTTATATAAAACCGCAAGAGCAATAAAATAAGACCGGGATAAAAGTATCACCCTTTATCCCGACCTCAAATGTATATATGGTTAGTAGTTATGTAGTCTTCATATCATTCAACGATAACCACGCGGCTCAATTGAACTCCTCCCTCGTAAAGATTGTCAACACCACCCTTACCAACTACTTGCAATTGGCTGGCCTTAACACCAAATTTCTTCACTAAAGCGTCAGCCACGTTCTGAGCGCGTTTCTCGCTTAACTTCTGATTGTAAGCAGGAGTACCTGTTGCTTTGTCTGCATATCCGGTAACTCTATAAACTTGATTCGGATTGCTCTTGATAATCTCCGCGTAGTATTTCAAGTTAATCATTTCCTTGGCGGTAATGTTTGCTTTGTTGATATTAAAGAATATAGCCAATGGAGCAGCTTTTACCTCTTTAACAACTTGCGGTTGAGCCTTACGAGCTTGATTCAACTCATCCTGCAAACGATCTGCCCGGCGAATTTGCTCTGCCAATTTAGCCTCTGCAGCACTTAACATTTCCGGTGAAACTCCGGTAGAAATGATTTCTGTCGGTTTCTCTCTTCTAAAATTACGTTGGTTGAATTTATACGTAAATCCGGCTGTTACGCCCAAAATACCTTCACCTTTGCTACCGCCGGTATCACCGTCAAATGACTGGGGAACCAAACTACCCTTGATTTCGATGTTAAAGTCAAAAGCGTTAGATAAACGCATTTTATTGATCAAACCTGCCACGAACATAAACTTCGTGTTATCCGCAGAAGAACAACCATGAATCATACCAAAACCGGCAAACGGAACTGCCTCGTAGAAACGATCCGTACGGTAACCACCAATCCAATTGGAAAGATTCAGCAATCCATCAACATGCACGTTAAACTGTTGCCATTTTTGTTTGTAATATCCGTCTACACGAGAAGGACCTTTAGCGTAAATATTAGCAGGATCAGATGTCAAACCTTTTAACGTGAAACCACCAACCTGAGCCCGAACTCCTAATGTCGGCATCAACCATTTTCCCACGGAAAAATCAAATGTCGGGGTAATCCGACGCCCGAAATCATCCTTACTATCATACTCTCCAAAATAAACTTGTCCACCGGCACCTATTGAAATAAACCAGTTATCCCAAAATCCATTGGTAACAAAACCACGCCATGGAGCCGTAGACTCTTCTTCTACCACAGTCACCTTAACTTCTTCTTTTTGTGCGCTAGCCAATAATGGCAAAATCGCTACAAATAACAAAATAAACGTCTTTTTCATATTCATCATCTGTTTGTTAACTATTGTTTGCTTGTTATATATCTAAGTTGATCTTAAATAACACTCGAAATACGGGACTTCGTTTAAAAATGTTACACTCCCATAGGAAAAAATCACACTAAAAATTTTAATTAACTTTATACCAATTCAAACAAGGAGATAATTAACAAATATTATGCCAAAAACAACATCTTTTTGTTAATAAAACACGACTATCGACATAAATATGCCCATAAAGCCAAAATCAAGAACGTAAAAAAAAATTGCAAATCAATACACCTCTAACACGCACACCTGCCTTATTGACAGACTACAATACAATCATCGCCATAGTATATGCCAAAATCCCAATCGCATGACAAAAGGTCTTAACGATACTCCACGAAAAACTTTTTCAACAACATCGAAAAAACCTTCTCGTCATTTCCGTATGTCTTTATCATCTTATCCCACGCCTCCTTCGAATACTTGACTTTATTCCCTTTGTTATCGGAATATTCTCTCTCGTCAAAAATATTCTTCTTCAAGGTGGCACACTCTTTATAATTATGACGAAACTTCAAATCCCCGAATATATCCCGTTCCACGCTCCATTTATTTCCTTTATTATCTTTCACTTGGAGATCACCAAAAATATCTCTCCCGGCATCCACCTTGTTTCCCCTGCCATCATTTACCTGCACATGATCAAAAATATCCTTCCGGATAGAAAGACTTACCCCCTGATTATCCTTGTACTCGAAGTCATCAAACAGATCTTTCTTTATCGAAACCCGACGTCCCTCGCTATTCTTGTATTCAATATTTCCGAATATATCCACGGTGTACTCTTCCGTGTAATTTTTCTTTTTCCCGACATCTTTGGCCAACCCTAACAACAAAAACTCTTCAACATTCCCGTCTCCTCTATGTCTTCCTCTTCGGATCTTGCCAAGAAACTCTTTTGAATAGGTCACCTTATTTCCCCGATTATCCTTGTATATTATATTTTCAAAAATATCTTTTCCTAACGTGGCTCGAAACTCGTTACTGAAATATTCCAACTCCCCCATGATATTTCGCCTTAATGTCATGGACTGTCCCTGATTATTCCGATATCGTGCATCTCCAAAAATATCAATCTCGTACACCTCCTTCACGTTTCTCCGATCCCGGTATTTATGTATCAGCTCAGAGAACAAAAAATCTTCAAAATAAGGTCTATCCTTCCCCGGCACCTTCTCCCACATTGCCTTCGAATACTTCACCTCGTTTCCCCGATTATCCTTGTAAACCTTATCCCCGAAGATATTCGTGGAAAGTGATGCTTGAAATCTATCCCGAGATTCATAACGCAAATCACCATGTATATCAACAAAATATTGTTCTTCACCCATCTGAGCATAAGAAAACGACCAAAGAACAACGAAAAACAGCAACAATGTAAACTTTCTCATAGCAAAAATTTATTTCTCAAATATAACAAAATTCCTGCCAAGTACAAAAGAAAAGCGGGTAACCGTCACGGCCCCGCTATTTTAGTGAAATTAGAATTTTAAAATTGTTACCCTACGAACAATATCAATATGTATTATTTACATTACATACAAAACATAAAAGCCTCCGGACTGTAAATTAAGATCTCACCCAAAATTTAACACTACGCATAGCCACGCACCGGAGGCTTTATAATACCTTCAGCGTCGCTACACGTTGTATTATTTTCTGAGTGAGATGTGCAAATGTAATTTATATTTTCGAAATAGGAACATGAAATACAAAAAAGTTTACCGAGACCCGCCTTTTTACTATGATTCACGACGGATTCACTTTATAAATAATTCATCTATTTACTGCCCCGTTACGCACTTCTTCGATAACCATTTCAATCGCCTTCATCGTGGCCTTACCGATATTTCTTTCACGGGTAAACGAGAACACGAACTTGCGGGCAATCGTTCTTTCCGGCCCGGCAACCCCGATCCACACGGTTCCCACCGGTTTCTCCGCCGTACCGCCAGTCGGCCCGGCAATTCCGGAAGTAGAAACGGCATAATCCGTCCCGATCAAACGGCGGGCTCCTTCTGCCATCTGCCGTACCACGGGTTCACTGACTGCCCCGAATTGTTCCAAACTTTCAGGACGAACTCCCAGCACCCGTTCCTTCACGTCATTGGCATACGCCACCACACTCCCTCTAAAGTAGGCGGAAGAACCGGCTATCGACGTGAGCTGAGCCGCGATATTTCCACCCGTGCAACTCTCTGCCGTGGCAATCGTCTTTCCCTTCAACATCAGTAATTCCCCAAGTTCCCGTTCCGTTCCTCCATTCTCCCCCTCCGTGTAATGCTGTCCTTCAAGAGTCTCTTTCAAGCTATCGTAACGGGCATCCAAGTTAAAAACCTGATCCCCCTTAGCCGTCAGGCGCAACTTCACAAATCCCGGCGACGGCAGGTAAGCCAAGCTGAACCCTTCCGGCAAATGTTCTTCCCATTTCTCCAACAAAAGAGCCAACTCTGATTCCGGGATGTCATACACTTTCAACATCCTGTAATCCAGATGCAAGTGCGGATACAAGCGCTGCAATTCCGGGATCACGCTCTGGATCATCAAATCCTCCATCTCGAAAGGAACACCCGGCAAAGACACCAATACCTTTCCGTCCCGTTCAAACCACATCCCAGAAGCCGTTCCTTTCCGATTGTAAAGAATTTTGGCCGATTCCGGTAAGATAGCCTGACTACGATTTCCCTCGTTCATTCTCATTCCCCCGTTCTCCAGCAACTTCTCGATCCATCTCAACACTTCTTCATTCATCACCAAGCGAGTATCGAAATATTCTGCCAGCACCTTTTTCGTCATGTCATCCTTTGTCGGTCCCAACCCCCCAGTCACGATGATCAGTTCCGCTTGTTTCATCGCGTAATCCACCCACTGCCAAATCTCCTCCCGTTGATCGGCAATAGACAATATATCCGCCACCTCGGCCCCCAAACGGGTCAACTGCCTCGAAATATATTGTGAATTCGTGTCCAGAATCTGTCCTAACAGAATCTCGTCCCCGATAGTAATAATAATAGCTTTCATTCGTTTATATTTTTATTCGTGAATACGTTTTATAGCATCTATCCGTTTCAATAACGACGGATGAGAATAATAGATATACTCGTACAAAGGATGGGGCGTCAAGTTACTTAACGACTTCACCGATATTTTCTTCAAACCGGATACCAAGTAATCACCCTCGTAATACCGGGCCGCAAAAGCATCTGCTTCATACTCGTTACTCCGGGACCACACGTTCATCCCGATTCCCAAAATCAAATTCACGGGAGAATACAATATGGCAAAAGCGATTAATCCCAACTGGAAATATGCCCGGTCCCCACCCAGCGCCTCTGACAAAGCCGCGTTATTCACGCACAGGGAAAACAACCAGAAAAGCACCCCCATCTGTATCACGGAAACCACCATAGAACGTAACGTGTGTCGTTTCTTGTAATGCCCGATCTCATGAGCCAGCACGGCCACAATCTCCTCTTCCGTCAACTCGTCAATCAACGTGTCATACAACACGACCCGCTTTTTAGGCCCCAGCCCCGTGAAATAAGCATTTGCTTTCGTGGAGCGTTTCGAACCGTCAATCACGTATATATTATCCAATTTGAACCCGACTTTCCCCGCAAAAGCCTGTATCTTATCCCTCAACGAACCTTCTTGTAAAGGCGTCTGCTTATTAAACAAAGGCACGATCAATTGCGAGTAGAACATGGCCATAAACACGGAAAACAGGGTAACAGCACCCCAAGCGTACAACCAAAAATAAGTCCCCGCCCACGTGTAGAACCACACCACAAGCGCCAACAACACCCCTCCCAACACCAACGAAAGGACCAACTCTTTCACCGTATCCAGCCAGTAGACCCGCCTCGTAGTCTTATTAAACCCATACTTTTCCTCTATCCGGAAAGTCGCGTAATAATCAAAAGGTATATCCAACACGGAAGAAGCCACGGAAAGCCCCACCACGAAAAGGATGGTCTGCCAGACCACACTATCCGTCAGAGAAACCACCCAACTATTATACCACCCGAAACCTCCTGCCACGAGAAACACGATCATCACAACAAACCCGACTCCGGAACTCCAGCTATCCAACCGTCCGTTTTCCCGCTTGTAGGATTGAAAACGACTATACTCCTTCTCGTCATAAATTCCCTTTAGACTATCGGGTAACACGGGAGACATATGTTTAGAATTCAAAGATTCCAATATTCTCTCCAACACGAAATCCAAGCACAGGAAAACAACAATGATAAAAAATATGGTTTCGGAACTCATTTTATCTGTTTTTAAGATTCATTGCTTGCAAAGGTACAATAATAATCGTCTTTCAGATGAAACTTTAACAAAACGGTAAGATAAATTCGATTCTTTTTTACATATCTTCGCCCGTTGTTGAAAGCATTGCACAAGAATGTATGCACACAAATCTAATAAACGAGATATAATTAATTGATTAAACGAAGAGAACTATGAGGAAAATTTTACTCGCGGTTGTCGCCCTGTCATTACTTGCAGGGCCCACGGCACAAGCTTTCCCTTTCAAGAAAAAGAAGAAAAAAGCAAAAACCGAACAGACCGCAACACCTCCTGCTCCTAAAGAATCCGCTTTTGACAAGCAAGTGAAAGGAGCTAAACACTTGCCGGGAGTTATTGATGCTTACTACACCCCGAAAGGAACCTTAATGTGGGCCATCCAAGCTCGTAACTTGGACAAGATCTACTTGATTGCCAATCGTCTTTCTGAAACCAGCGCCCCGACCGATTTCGTGGCAGGCCAGATGATTAATGACCCGTTCATGGTTCGTTTCTCAACGGATTCCACGAACGTGTACATGCACTCCGTGCTTTGCGAGGACGTGTTAAGAGAAGGTGATCCTATCGCCCCATCTTTCAAACGGAACTTCAATGACCCGATCATGAAGACTTTCGAGGTGAAAGCCACCAAGGGTGACACGTTGTTGATCGACATGACCGCATTCTTCGGACGGGATGAAAAATGTATTACCCCGATGGGCTCCAGCCCGATGACAGGTAAAAAACCGAGCGCCATGTTCGACCCATCCGCATCTCGCGTGAAAGAGGTAAAGAACTTCCCTCGAAACATGGAAATCTCCTCTCAAATGAACTATAACGGACAAAACGGTCCTCTTACCCTTGTTGTTCGTCGTTCTGTTGTCGAACTGGACAAAGATCCCATGCCCATGCGTTACAAAGACAGACGTGTCGGTTATTTCAGTACTCCCCGGAACTTCTACACGAGCGATAAAGACCGCGTGGAAGATTTCGAATTCATCCACCGTTGGAGAATCGAGCCCAAAGATATGGCCGCTTACTTGCGCGGAGAACTCGTGGAGCCGGTAAAACCGATCGTGTTCTACGTGGATAACGCATTCCCTGAAAAATGGAGAGGTGCTGTTAAACAAGGTATTGAAGATTGGAACATCGCTTTCGAGAAAGCCGGTTTCAAAAACGCAATCATCGCCAAAGACTACCCGACCGATGATCCTAACTTTGACCCGGACGATATTCGTTACAACTGTGTACGTTATGCCGTAACCCCTACCGCTAACGCCATGGGACCGAGTTACGTGGATCCTCGTAGCGGTGAGATTCTCGTGGCTGACGTGATCTGGTATCACAACGTGATTTCTCTTGTACACGACTGGCGGTTCGTTCAGACGGGAGCCGTTGATCCTCGCGTTCGTACGGAAGTATTTAGTGACGACGTGATGAACGAATCTTTACGCTACGTGGCATCACACGAAATCGGACACACGTTAGGTCTGATGCACAACATGGGTGCAAGTTACTCTTTCCCCGTGGACTCATTACGCAGCCCGTCATTCACGAAAAAATACGGAACCACCCCGAGTATCATGGACTATGCCCGTAATAACTACGTGGCTCAACCCGGAGACTACGAACGCGGTGTAAACCTCGTTCCGCCCGTGCTAGGAGTATACGACATTTACGCTATCAACTGGGGTTACCGGATTATCCCGAACGCTAATACCCCGGAAGCCGAAGTCGCAACATTAAATAGCTGGATCGAAGAAAAATCTGACGATCCGATGTATCGTTTCGGGGCACAGCAATTCCCGCAAACTCTCGACCCGACAGACCAAACAGAAGATTTAGGAGATGATCACGTGAAAGCCAATTCACTTTGTATCAAGAACCTCAAGATCATCATGAACAACTTGGAACAATGGTGCAGCAAACCGGGAGCCTCGTATAAAGACATAAAAATGTACTACAATGGAATCTTGAGCCAGTACCAAAGAATGCTTAGCCACGTGTTGGCTTACCCCGGTGGTGTTGAATTCACGGACTTGGTACAAGACGGCAAAGGTGGTGTAGCTAAAAAATACATCCCGAAAGCCAAACAGCAAGAAGCAATCAAATGGTTAGTAAACGAAGTAACCACTTGTCCAAAATGGTTGATCACGAAAGACCTGAGAGAAAAATTGGAATTAGACCCGAACATGTACGACCAACTGCAATACGCCGTGGTAGGTAAAATCTTCAGCGCAGGTTCTCTTGGTAGTGTATATGAAGGAGAACGTTCCGGTCAGAAGGACGCTTACAAGCTTGATGTATACGTGAATGACGCTTACAAGTTACTTATGGCTCCGACCATCGCGTCCCGTTCACTTTCACACGAGGAAATGAACCTACAAACCGCCTTGGTAACGATTGCCAGCCAAATGAGCGGTCTTCAAACTGCAGCCTCCGCATCAGCTCCAAAAAGAGGTTTTGCCTCTATTGATCCGGCGCAAGCTTTAGCTAGCTTGGAAAACAGCGTGAATAGCCAGCATAAGCTGTGTAGCCATGCAGAATGCAACTTGGGAGAATACGACTACTTCCGTTTGACCATGAAAGCTGCCACACTTCCAGCATCAGTAGGACGTCCTGCCATGTTATCATTGTTGAAGAAAGTACAAGCTCTTTACAAAGAAAAACGGGGAACCGGAAATGCCGCTACCCGCGCATTCTACGATTACCAAATCATGACTATTGACAAGTTATTCAAAGACTAATCATTAGTCTAATATCTATAAAAGCCGGACCAAATTTGTCCGGCTTTTTTATTGGACTTCTCATTTATTAATTCTAATTTCGTTGCGACATATTAAAGAAATTTTTCCGTTATAGGAATAAAAATATTTACAACACTAAAACAAGATAGAATTATGGCAGAATTCAAGTATCAAGAACCATTTCCGATTCAAAAAGATAGTACGGAATATCGCTTACTGACAAAAGACTACGTGAAAACGATTGAAGTTGAAGGACGTAAAATATTGAAAATCCAAAAAGAAGGGCTTGAATTACTCGCCCGTGAAGCCTATGCAGATGTTTCTTTTTACCTGCGTGCCTCTCACTTGCAGAAATTAGCTAATATACTGAAAGATCCAGAAGCCAGCGACAATGATAAATTCGTGGCCCATACCATGTTGATGAACCAAGTGGTTTCCGCTGAAGGCGAACTTCCCACCTGTCAGGACACGGGTACAGCCATCGCTATCGGTAAGAAAGGCGAAAACGTGTGGACTGACGGCAATGACGCGGAAGCCATCAGCAAAGGAGTATTCGAAACCTATCGGGATCGTAACCTGCGTTATTCTCAAGTAGTTCCCTACACCATGTTCGATGAGAAAAACAGCGGTACGAACCTACCGGCCCAAATCGACCTGTATGCCACTCAAGGAAATAAATACGAGTTCCTGTTCATCACCAAAGGCGGTGGTTCTGCAAACAAGACGTTCCTGTACCAACAGACCAAAGCCTTGTTGACCGAGGAAGCACTGACCAAGTTCATCAAGGACAAAGTGAAAGACTTGGGAACATCAGCCTGTCCACCCTACCATCTGGCAGTAGTCATTGGCGGAACCTCTGCCGAAGCTTGCTTAACAACCGTGAAGAAAGCTTCCGCGGGGTATTATGACAATCTTCCGACCGAAGGAAATGATGGCGGTCAGGCATTCCGTGATCTGGAATGGGAAGCCAAAATTCAGAAAATCTGCCAAGACATGGGCATCGGGGCCCAATTTGGTGGTAAATACTGGGTACACGACGTGCGGGTCATCCGTATGCCTCGTCACGCGGCATCCTGCCCCGTGGGTATCGGTGTAAGTTGTAGTGCCGACCGGAACATCAAGGCTAAAATCACGGAAGACGGTATCTTTCTGGAACAACTGGAAAAGAACCCGGCTCGTTTCTTACCGGCAGAGAACCCGGCATTAGCCCCCGCCGTAAACATTGACCTCGACCAACCGATGGAAGAAGTATTGAAAGAACTAAGAAAATATCCGGTTAAAACCCGTCTGAACTTGTCCGGAACACTTATCGTTGCCCGCGATATCGCACATGCCCGCATCAAAGCCATGCTGGATGAAGGCAAGCCCATGCCGGAATATTTTAAGAATCATCCGATTTACTACGCAGGACCGGCTAAAACCCCGAAAGGAATGGCCTCCGGAAGCTTCGGACCTACCACGGCAGGACGTATGGATCCCTATGTTGACCTTTTCCAAGATCACGGTGGTTCTATGATCATGGTTGCCAAGGGTAACCGCTCTCAAACTGTTACAGATGCTTGTAAGAAACACGGTGGATTCTACTTGGGATCTATCGGCGGACCGGCAGCGATCTTGGCCAAAGAAAGTATTAAATCAGTAGAAATCGTTGCCTTTGAAGAATTGGGAATGGAAGCTATCCGTAAAATACGGGTGGAAAACTTCCCCGCATTCATCATCGTGGATGACAAGGGAAATGACTTCTTTGCCGAATGGGCACACTAATAAAAATAGAGGCGAATCTCACGATTCGCCTCTATTTTTATTAAGATAAAAGTTAAAAACTAAAAGATAAAAATGGAACTTTTACAGCTTTCAACTTTTATCTTTTAGTTTTTATCTTTTAACTTTCTTTACTCCTCTACCGGTTCGAAATCCTCTTTACCGACGCCACAAAGCGGGCAAACCCAATCTTCCGGAATATCTTCAAATGCGGTTCCAGGTGCGATTCCACCATCCGGATCTCCTACTGCAGGATCATAAATATAACTACATACTGTGCAAATGTACTTTTTCATAGTCTTCATTGTTTTAAAGTTTCCAACAAATATAATAAACTCACCAGACATTACATGAATTTTTTCAATAAATTCAAGTGTTTATACGGGGGATAACGGAAATGGTTATCAAAAAATGTGAAAGATTTTACCACGGAACGCAAATTACTGAAAAGTTCAAAACTCGCTTTCCCGTGATACTTTCCGATGCCACTCATTCCCACGCCCCCGAAAGGCAAACGGGGATTTGCCAGATGCACGATCGTGTCGTTCACACAAGCCCCTCCCGAAGAGGTCCGGTTTAACACTTCACGAGCCTCTCGCTCGGGTCCGAAATAATACAGGGCCAAGGGTTTCTCCCGTTTATTCACGAAACGAATCACGTCATCTATCTCCCGGTAGGTCAGCACGGGCAGAATGGGACCAAATATTTCTTCCCGCATAATCGGACTATTCGGGTCCACGTCAATCAGTACCGTAGGAGCAATATACTTTTCCTCCACGTTCACCTCACCCCCGATAACCACCTGTCCGGAAGAATGCATCAAGTGCGCTAATCTTTCTGTTCCCTCCCAGTGAACAATCCGCGGATAATCGGGACTTTCATACGGGCGATCCCCATAAAATCGTTTCACGGCCAGTCTTATGGCCTCCACAAACTCTGCCCGTTGATCTTCATGCACAAACACGTAATCGGGGGCAACACACGTCTGCCCGGCATTGATAAACTTTCCCCAAGCCGTACGACGAGCCGCAATCTCCACGTTCGCACCACGCCCCACAATACAAGGACTTTTCCCGCCCAACTCTAAAGTTACCGGGGTTAAATGTTTCGCCGCCATTTCCATAACATGCTGTCCGAAACGGGGTCCTCCCGTGAAAAAAATATAATCAAAACGCTCTTTCAACAATTGCTCCACCACATCCCCTTCTCCATCAAACACGGCGACATGACCGGGTTCAAAAACCGCCGCAACAATTTTCTTTATAACCTCCGCCGTTGCCGGGGCAAAAGGAGACGGTTTCAACACAACACAATTCCCGGCAGAGATGGCACCAATTAAAGGTTCCAACAATAATTGAAACGGGTAATTCCAAGGGGCGATGATCAACACAACACCATACGGCTCGTACATGATCCGGCTTTTCGAGGGCCAAAAAGCCAACGGGGTTGCCAATCGTCGGGGTTTCACCCACCGTCTCAAATGTTTCACGTGATAATCAATCTCCCCCAACACCATACCGATCTCCGTCAGGTAAGCCTCTCCCCCCGACTTTCTCAAATCACTCCACAAAGCCGCATTTATCTCTTCCATCTGTCCGGTAATAGCCCGCCTCAACGCCCTCAAACGTCCTATCCTGCAAGCGACCTCCCTTGTCATTCCCTTATCAAAAAACTCCCGTAAAGGAATCGTGTACTCCTCTTTTCTAGTTTCCGATTCTACCATATCTCAATCATTCCTGTATCATGTTGTTATAAATACTAAAACAAAGGTATATTTTATTTTGACAAAAAACCTTTTCCCCATCGAATCGTTATATCCGGAGAGAAACAACAAAAGAAATATGAAAATAGGTGCTTTATATGCCTTACTATCAGTTATAACATGGTCAGTTATCAGTGTCATCACCCGTTTTTGCCTGTTAAACTACGAGGCCAACATCCTCGTGTTCGCCTCCATGCAGATTTTTGCCGGGGGAGTCGCGCTATTACTTATCCGAAAACCTGTAACTGCAGAAGGCTGGAAAGCAGGTGTCGGTTATTCATGGTTGTACACGTTGCTGCAAATATTCCGGAACTTCTTTCTAGCCGCAGTTTACCTGTACATCACCAGTACCGAAACCAGCCTGTTAATCAACATAGAAGTTGTCGTGACGGCCATACTGGCCTACATCTTTTTCAAGAGAAGCCCCCACAGCAGCGACATCGTGGGGATGCTCGTGATCACGGTCGGCATTATCCTATTTATCCGTACCCTCCCGGAAGCCATACAACTACGGGTCTCCATTCTCGTCTCCCTAGCAGTTCTGGCAAGCTGTACACGAGCCATCGTGGTAGAGAAAACCACTATCGCCAGTCCCAACACCTCCGTACGCCAAAAATGCGGGATCTCCGGATTCACCATGTTCTGGGGTGGCACGTCGGTCATGCTTTTCTTGATCCTGATCGCCCTCGTGGAACACTATTTTGCCAAAGAACTCATGGCCGTTCCCTTTTCAATGCTCTACCTGCCGAAACTCACCGAGATTTTCCACCCGATGACGATTATTGCCGCCTGCGTGACAGGTTTCCTACTCACCTCACTCTCTACATACCTGTACTACGCCACCCTGCAAACGGCAACTGCCGAAACCTTCATGACCTTCCGGGCCTTCCAGCCCATGCTAACCTTCGGTCTGGAGGCATGGATTGCAGTCTACTCCATCGACTTGCGTCCCGACTTGGACACGAGAGATTACATCTTGGCCTGCATCATCATCCTAGGTTCCCTACTCATCTTGATCATGCCTCCAAAACGAGTGGAAGAAAATCGCTCGAAACAATACATGACGGACTAAATAATTGAAAATGGAGAATTGAAAATTGAAAATGAAAAATATCTCAATTTCAAGATGGTATTCCCAGAGAAAACTAAAAGTTAAAAACTAAAAGATAAAAGTTGAAAGTAGGAAATTAAGAAGCGTCGCCCTTGTGCGGTTGGAATTTAAAATTTAAAATCAACAAAACTTAAAAGAAATCGTTTGATTTCATCTTTTTGATCCGGATGGAACCAATGAATATCAGAGTCATTGCGATACCAAGTAAGTTGCTTTTTTGCATATCGGCGGGTATTTCGTTTGATTAGCCGGATAGCCTCTTCCCTGTCAAACTTGCCGTCAAAAAAATCAAACCACTCCTTGTACCCTACCGTGTTCAAGGCATTCAAATAGCGCAAAGGATAAAGTTCACGAGCCTCCTCCTCCATTCCGGCCTCCACCATCTGATCTACCCGGCGATTAATCCGGTCGAACAATTCTTCCCTTTCCCGGTTCAACCCGATCTTCACGATGTCAAACTCCCGCTCCTTCACGCTCCCGGTCAAAAAAGAAGAATAAGGCTTTCCAGTCATCAGGCAAACTTCCAAAGCGTGCATGATCCGTTTGGCATTCTTCAAATCCACCGTGGTATATGACACGGGGTCCAACCTTTTCAACAACATCCGCAACGCCTCGATTCCATCCCGTTCAAACATCTCTTTCACGGAAAGACGCACTTCCTCGTCAATCGTGGGCATCTCGTCAATACCTTTACACACGGCGTCAATGTACATCATGGAACCACCCGCCATGATCACCACCTCTTTCGTCTCGAACAACTCCCGGATTTTCCGAAGTGCTTGTTGCTCGAACTCCCAACAATTAAAATAATTCCGGACAGACTCTGTTTGTATAAAAAAATGAGGAACTGCCTCCAGTTGCTCTCGCTCCGGCACGGCAGTTCCTATATACATTTCCTTGTAGATCTGTCGAGAATCACATGAAATAATCGACGTCCCGTACATCTTGGCCAGCTCGATACTCAAATCCGTTTTCCCCACTCCTGTCGGTCCAAGCAACACGATTAACGTCCCCATACTCATTTTAGATTTAATGATTTTAGATTTTAAATTGAAAAAAAGGAACCTTGTGCGGCCAGAATCTAAAATTTAAAATCTAAAATCTAAAATTATCAAAGTCTATCTATATAATCATCCAAACTCTCGTAGCGTTCGTCACGATAGTACTCGTCATCACCACCTCGGTCTTGGCGATCCTCGTCATCATAATCCCCGTTGCCGAACTCTTCCATGAAACTATCGTCATAATCCCCCTCGTACTCTTCCTCCGGCTTGTCAAACTCCCAGTCAGCGTTCCCATCCTCGTAAGAGAACTGTTCCGGAATATCACCCTCGCAAGCCACACACACCGGCATCACGTCGGACGAATCACGAATGTACTCCCCGGCATACTCTACCTTAAAATACTTGTTAGAGAAGAAATCATACACGTACTCTAATTCAAGACATCCCGGTTTAATGATGTCACTGATTTTCGTGTTGTCCATGACGAGCGTTTCATTTTCCTCGTCCTCTGTCGTCATATCCATCAATGCAATTTCTTTCACCCGGTTTCCCATCCGGTCAAGCGTGAAAAAAGATGCCATTTGAGAGCTGTCATAATTCAACGTCTCAACTATTTTATCGTGAAATTGTTGAAACGTCTGTTCTCCACCAACAGCAATCTCACATCTAAAATCCGAACTAGTCGGTAAACTGATTTCAAATCTGTAGTCCATATGTTATTTTATTTTAACCTAGCATCAATGCTGACCCGACGCCCAGCGCCGTTACACCTAATATCATTAAAATCACGAAAGCGACAACAGCCAACGCCACGCAGATTCCAACAATACCACAAACCCGTCCGGCACTAAGATTCTTGTAGGAAGCCTCCGTGTACTCTTCCGGATGTTCCAGATAAGCCCTCCGGGGCCCGGAAGCAATGGCTACCGCCAAGATTCCCAGCACTAATCCCACGAACCCGTAACACCAGCAAAATACCAGAGACAAAATCCCTAAAACCAACACCGCCGTCGCGTTAGGAAGATCCTTTTTCTTCATTTCCATTATCTCCATGATCGTAATTTTAATGAATTATTAATTTAAGCAAATATGAAATTAAAATTATTAGCAAACAAACAAAACCTGCAAATTTTATTCCCCCGGGAGTAATTTTTTTCACCCCCACAAAATGCACCATGGCAAGGCCGATAAACACGATCAAGGGGATCAACCCCGGATAGATTTTCACGGACTCCCACAACTCTCCTTTCAAGAGCAATAACACCGCAGTCTGGAATCCACATCCGGGACACTCGATCCCGAAGGTGTCTTTAACCAAGCAAGGCAGTTGATGCCTCTCCAGCCACGTCCAGATGCTCAATTCATACATTTATCGTGTTGAGCAAATGAGGTTTTACCGAAGTATATACAGCAAAAACAACCACAAGGATAACGGCCAACAGGATGATCGCACCGATACAAATCCCGATGATGCCACATATTCTCCCGGCGTTCAAGTTCTTATAGGATACTTCCGTGAATCGCTCCGGGTTTTCCAGATAAGCCTTGCGGGGCGCCGAGGCCAGTACCACCGCCAGAATACCGAGTACCAACCCGATGATCCCGTAGCACCAGCAAAACACCAACGACAGCGCTCCTAAAACAAGCGCTGCCGTGGCATTCGGTAAATCTTTCCTTTCTCCGTCAAAATCTCCCATAATTTATACCTTAAATTTTAAATATCATGAACTACTGTTTCCAGTATATCCATTGCCTCCTTGATCAGGTTGATATTCGCTTGAGAACCCATGTGACCGATCCGGAATACTTTCCCGGCCAGTTTACCATAATTGCCTCCCACGACCATACCCTGCACTCTCAATTCCGAATCCAGACGTTCCCAAGTCATGTGTTCCGGCACGTAAACCGCAGTCACCGTCGGGGAACACACGGCTCCTTCCACGGGGTATATCTTCAATCCCATCTCTTTAATCCGTTCACGGCAGTAAGCAGCCACCTTCTCGTGACGGGCAATGCAACTCTCCACCCCTTCCTCGAAAATCAACTCGCAAGCCTTATGCAACTGGGCTGTTCCCTGCCAGTAGGGCGTGTACGGGAAATACCCGGTTTCGGTTACATTCCGGAAAGGCAACAAGGCCTCGTATCCAGCGTAATTCACCTCCGCCACGATCTTCCATGCCTCTTCACTCACGGAAAGGAATGACATATTAGCCGGGGCCGAGAGACACTTTTGCGAACCACCCAAGGCGAAATCCACATGCCAATCGTCCACGTGTATCGGGGTTCCCCCCAGACCGGAAACGATGTCCACGCAAAGCAACGGTACCCCGTGTTTCACTTTCAAATCACCGATTTCCTTGACCGGGTTCGTCGTTCCACTAGGTGTTTCGTTCTGCACCATCGTGATCATCTTCGGCTTGAACTCCACGATCGCTTTTTCCACGGCATCAAAGTCATGAATCGTCTCATCATAACCGAAATCCAGCACCCGAATCTCGCATCCCAGCGCCTTGGCCATATCGCCGAATCCCTCGCCGAACAACCCGGTAGAAAGCACCAGCACCCGATCTCCCGGTTTCAACGTGCTTTTTAAAGCCGTCCACAACACCAACATACCTTCTCCCGTCTGAATCACCACCCGGTTACGGGTTTCCATCATCTTCTGCAACAATTTTTCCGTATCTTTATACAAAGCCAAATACTCCGGCTCAAAATCGGCAGACCCGAAATTCGTGGCAGCAACTTTCAAAATCTCCTGAGGGACAGCAACAGGTCCCGGCACTAACGGTATCAGATATTTTTCCATCTCTTTTGAACTAATATTTAATTTTCTTAACTCTTAATCATTCTTTTTTCTATCGGACATATCTCCTTATACAAGAAGATAAACTAGTATTATTCAATTCATTAGCGGCAAAAATCATCTCCCGATGTCTTCACGTACCGGATTTATTTCCGCCATTCCAAATATAGTAATAATTTCAGATTCCATCACGTTTCCAACTTTTTTCCTACACTAAAATAATCGTTTTACTTGCCGTTCCTATCCGAATTGCCTCACTGTTACCAGACTGTTGCCTGCCTGTTAGGCGCCTTCGCCCGATCATCGCCGCCTTATCGCCCGATTATAGCCGCCATTTTAACAGGATTTATACAAAGATAACATACACCCTATTCCTACTTCAACATGCAACACACAATTAATAATAGATCACCCCGTACCTACCCCCCAGACCTATCCCGTACAATGGTATATTATTACCTTTAAAAAAGGATATTCATTTTTTACACAATCAATATCTTTCCTAGTAAAAATAAATAGCTAATTTTGGATGATCACAAATTCACCATTAACGATCTCATGCAGAAAATACTGATTATAAACGGAAGCCCCCGGAAAAACGGGAACATCTCGAAAATGTTGGAGGCCATAAAAGAAGAAACTGAAAAACAGGGAGCGAACGTTTCAGCCGTACATGTTCACGATTTACAGGTAAGACCATGCAACGGGTGCATGAGTTGCAGGAAAAACTTAGCTTGTGTTCTCCCGGAAGACGGGGCTCAAAGCACGCTCCGGTTAATAAACTCGTGCGACGTGCTGGTTATCGGCGCCCCGTGTTACTGGGGAAACTTGCCGGGAGAATTAAAAATCCTGTTCGACCGCATCGTTTACGGGATGATGGGCGAAAGCCCGAAAGGGATTCCCCAACCGCTACACAAGGGGAAAAAAGCCATCATCGTGAGTACCTGCACGACTCCTTACCCGTTCAATATACTTTTCAACCAAACGAGAGGAACCGTCAAAGCACTAAAGGAAATTCTCAAATGGAGCGGATTCAAGATCATCGCCACCGTCGAGAGAGGCGGTACGAAAAAATCCCCCTTGCAGGAAAAAGATTTCCGGCATTGTCGAAAAATCGCCCTCAAAACCCTGAAATAATTACAATACAAACTAATTAAGAAAAATAAACCACCCGGGAGTTCATCCTTTGCCATAAAAAACGGGACAAAAACCGAACTTATTTTATGCCAATTCGTCATAATAACTGGAAACACAAATTACAGGTACGTTTTTTGTATAAAAAACAGTGAAGTGTACCCGTAAAACACGTTTGGATTAAATATTAAAATGTATATTTGTACCTTAATTAGAAATTAGTTTTTAAAGAATGAGTGGAGCAGAAAAATTAGTGGAACAAATTATTAAAACGCTGAACGAAAATAAAGCTGTTGATATTGTAAAAATTGATTTGAGAAGAATTGAGAACTGTTTCTGTAGTTTTTTCGTAATATGTCATGGAACTTCCAACACGCACGTGGCCAGTCTTACAGACTTTGTCTACGACGAAGTCAACGAGAAATTGGGAGAAAAACCATTGCACGTGGAAGGAGAACAACAAGCCCAGTGGGTGGTGTTGGATTACGGAAATGTGGTTGTACATATATTTCAAAAAGAACAACGAGATTATTATCAACTTGAAGATTTTTGGGCTGACGCGGAAATAACGAATGTAGAAGAAAATTAAAATTAAATATGGCAGAAAATAACAAAAAGGATAGTTTCAACTTCCCCCCTGTCGGTGGGAAAAACAATAAAGGCCCGAAATTCGGTGGCTACTGGTCGTTTATCATCATTGCCGCTTTCATTATCGGGATTCAATTTTTCAGCATGCCTTCGAATCCTGAACGGATCTCGTGGCAGAAGTTTAAAACAGACCTTTTAGCGAAAGGTGAGGTAAAGGATATTTACATCGTCAGAAATGGCGGTAAAGCCGAAATCACTCTGAAACCGGAGAAAGTGGAAACCCACAGCGACCTTGTAGCAAAAGGATTTAACCAGAAAAGTATAGGTCCGCAATACTACGTACCTTTCGGAACTCTGGAGCAATTTGAAAAGAATTTACAGGATGCACAGAAGGAGTACCCGGAAGAGGCATCCGACGTGTTCATTGACTATAAAGACGATTTCAACTGGTGGGGAGAAGTCATTACACTATTCCTGCCCATCGCCATATTCGTGGGAATCTGGATATTCTTCATGCGCCGCATGAGCAAGGGAGCCGGCGGAGGTGGTGGCGGTGGCGGCATTTTCAATGTCGGGAAATCCAAAGCGAAATTGTTTGACAAAGAATCCAACATAAAAATTACCTTCAAAGATGTTGCCGGGTTAGCCGAGGCCAAACAAGAGGTGGAAGAGATTGTGTCTTTCCTCAAATCCCCGGATAAATACACCAAGCTGGGAGGTAAAATTCCGAAGGGAGCCTTGCTGGTTGGCCCTCCGGGAACCGGTAAAACTTTGATGGCAAAAGCCATGGCAGGAGAGGCAAACGTACCGTTCTTCTCCATGTCGGGATCGGACTTCGTGGAGATGTTCGTCGGTGTGGGAGCTTCCCGCGTACGCGACTTGTTCAAACAGGCCAAAGAAAAAGCCCCCTGTATCATCTTTATTGACGAGATCGACGCTATCGGTCGGGCCAGAGGGAAAAACCCGAACATGGGAGCCAATGATGAACGCGAAAACACGCTGAACCAGTTATTGACCGAAATGGACGGTTTCGAAACCAATTCGGGTGTGATCATACTGGCAGCCACGAACCGGGCAGACATCTTGGATAGCGCTTTGTTGCGTGCCGGACGTTTCGACCGCCAGATATACGTGGACCTTCCGGAATTAAAAGACCGGGAAGAGATTTTCAAAGTTCACTTGAAACCGTTGAAACTCGCCGAAGATATTGACTATGCCTTTTTGGCAAAACAAACCCCGGGATTCTCCGGTGCGGACATCGCCAACGTGGCAAACGAGGCCGCGCTGATCGCTGCCCGGAAAAATAAATCGGCCGTGGAAAAACAGGATTTCTTGGATTCAATCGATCGTATCGTGGGCGGACTTGAAAACCGTAGTAAAGTCATCAAACCGAGCGAAAAGAAAGCGATTGCTTATCACGAAGCCGGACATGCCACCGTGTCGTGGTTATTGCAACACGCACACCCACTTTTAAAAGTGACCATCGTGCCGCGAGGAAAAGCCTTGGGTGCCGCTTGGTACTTGCCGCAGGAACGCCAGATTACCACGAAAGACCAATTACTGGATCAGATGTGTTCCGTGCTGGGTGGACGGGCCGCCGAAGAAATCGTGTTCGGGGAAATATCCACGGGTGCGCAAAATGACCTCGAACGTGCCACGAAACAGGCTTACGCCATGGTATCCATCTACGGAATGAGTGACAAGGTGGGAATGTTGAGTTATTATGACTCCACGGGCCAGAGCGATTTCAGCTTTACCAAGCCCTATTCCGAGAAGACTGCAGAATTGATTGATGCCGAGGTAAAAGATATGGTTTCAGCCGCTTACGAGCGAGCCAAACAGTTATTGAGCGATCACAGGGAACAACACCGTCAGGTGGCGGAATTGCTGATCGAACGTGAAGTTATCTTTAGTGATGACTTGGAAAATATTCTCGGGAAACGTCCGTGGACAGAAGAAGAGGAGACACAACAGCCGGAAGAATTGTAACGGCAAGGCGGAAGGATTCCCGACAGGAAAAAACAGTATAAACTTAAAACCGACGACTATGGAAAATTGGGTATCTGTTTTCACAACAACGAGCGAACTCGAAGCAGGGATCGTGAAAGATCTACTGGACGAGGCGGGAATCCCAGCCGTGATTTTGAATCAAAAAGATTCTTCTTACCAAACCTTTGGTGACATCAGCGTGATGGTCAGCCGGGATGACCAAGAAGAAGCCAAGAAAGTTATTAAAGACTATTATGATCGTGAGTAATTTTTTAAAACGAGCAATCAGCGGCTTGCTGTTTGTCATAGTACTAACAGGGTGTATTTTCATACACCCCATTTGTTTTTATATCCTGTTCTTTATCATCAACATTCTTGGCCTGATGGAATTCAGCCGGATGGCGAAACACATGAACATCCACGTGAACCTGTTCTTCTGCATCCTTTGCGGTAGCATTCTTTTCACCGTTGGATTTTTGCATAATTACATCAATTACAAGGATGGCTATCTCTATTTTTTCCTGTTGACCTTCATCATGTCTATCTGTGAACTCTATCGGAAAAAGGGAAACGGGTTCCAGAACATAGCCTTCTCCTACTACGCCTTGTTATACATCAGTTTACCTTTCACGTTGCTAATATACCTACCCTACATGACCTCGGGGAAATGGATGCCGGAAATCATCTTTTTCCCGTTCTTGCTCGTGTGGGTTAACGATACCTTCGCTTACCTCTCCGGCTCATTATTCGGGAAACATAAACTTTTCCCCAGAATATCGCCCAAGAAATCATGGGAAGGAGCCATTGGCGGGGGACTAATGACCATTATCGTCGGTTTGTGCGTGTCGCCCTATATCGAGGGGTACACGATCCGGGACACGGCCATTATTTCGTGTATCGTGGCTGTTTTCGGGATATACGGGGATTTACTGGAATCCCTGTTTAAACGTAGCATCGAGATCAAGGATTCCGGCAACATACTACCGGGCCACGGGGGCATCTTGGACAGATTCGATGCAATCATATTCACAATTCCCGCTATTTTTGTTTATATGGAATTCATGTATTAACTTTGCCCGCTGTTTTACTAACGTAACGAAATTAATATGAAGATACATAAAGCAGGTCATATATTATTGTTCAAAGCATTCGTACTCTTTGCTTTCATCAATGTACTCGTGTATGCCTTCATCCCTAATATCATTGTTTTCCGGGCGGTACTGATCGTCAGCGGAATTTTGTACCTCTTGATGGTAAACTTTTTCCGTTTCCCCAACAGGCACATTGTCGTGAAGGATAACACGATCCTCGCCCCTGCCGACGGGAAAATCGTGGTCGTGGAAGAAACCTTCGAACCTGAATACCTGAAAAAACAATGTATTCAGGTTTCCATTTTCATGAACATCTTCAATGTTCATATTAACTGGTTTCCTATCAACGGAATAATCAAATTTTTCAAATATCACCAAGGAAGATACATGGCGGCTTACCTGCCCAAGTCTTCCACGGAAAACGAAAGAACAACCATTGCTATTGAGGCAACCAACGGACAAGAAATCGTGATGCGACAGATTGCCGGAGCCATGGCTAAACGTATTGTTTCATACGCTCCGGTCGGGGGAAAAGCCCGCCAGAACGAACATGCCGGATTCATTAAATTCGGTTCCCGGGTAGATTTGTACCTACCGTTAGGAACTAAAATTGACGTGAAACTCGGCCAAAAAGTAACGGGGTCGCAAACCCTTATCGGAACATTTCAAGAACCCGAATCCAAGTAATCATACCGAGGATTCGTAAATCATTATTACTATGTCTGTTCAAAAGAAAGTAAAAAGAGTAACCACCCACGTGTTATCAGAAATGAAACTCAAGGGGGAAAAGATAAGTATGTTAACGGCCTACGATTTCTCGATGGCCCAAATTATTGACAATGCCGGGATCGACGTGATTCTAGTGGGAGACTCTGCCTCTAACGTGATGGCCGGAAACGAAACGACCCTGCCGATCACGCTGGATCAAATGATCTATCACGGGGCATCCGTGGTGAGAGGTGTAGATCGTGCGCTGGTTGTCGTGGATCTACCTTTCGGTAGCTACCAAGGAAACAGTAAAGAGGCACTTTGCTCGGCAATCCGTATCATGAAGGAAACGAGTGCCGACGCCGTGAAACTGGAAGGTGGACGAGAAGTCGTTGAATCCGTAACACGTATCCTGTCAGCCGGAATCCCGGTTATGGGACACCTCGGACTGACCCCGCAAAGTATCCATAAATTCGGTACTTACGTGGTACGCGCCCAAGAAGATGCGGAGGCTAAAAAGCTGATCGAAGATGCCCACCTTTTGGAAGAGGCCGGATGTTTTGCCATCGTGCTGGAAAAGATTCCGGCAAAACTGGCTGCCCAAGTCGCCAAAGAACTAACCATCCCGATCATCGGAATCGGCGCCGGGGGTGGCGTTGACGGACAGGTTCTCGTGATTCACGATATGCTGGGAATCAATCAGGAATTTTCTCCCCGTTTCTTACGTCGTTACCACAACTTATATGCTGAAATGACAGGAGCCGTGGGTAATTACATCAACGATGTAAAAAGCGGTAACTTCCCGAACGAGAGAGAACAATATTAAAATTTTAGATTTTATGATTTTAGATTTTAGATTAAAAATCATGAATCATAAATCGTAAATCATAAATCAAAAATACATGAAGAATCTGGAGATATTATACGAGGATAACCACATTATCGCTATCAACAAAAAGGTTTCCGATATTGTGCAGGCAGACCAGACGGGAGACGAACCTCTCAGTGAGCGTGTTAAGGCATACATCAAAGAGAAGTACAACAAACCGGGGGATGTTTACCTCGGAATTCCTCATCGGGTGGACCGCCCGGTGAGTGGAGTCGTATTGTTCGCCAAAACCAGTAAGGCACTGGTAAGGCTGAACAAAATGTTTCAAGAACACGATCAGGAGATCACCAAAATATACTGGGCGATTGTGGGCAATCTTCCCGAAGAAGATCATGCCAAACTAACCCACTACATGGTGCGGGATGCTGAAAAGAATAAATCCTATGCTTACAATAAACCCAAAAGTGGAGCGAAAGAGGCCATCCTTGAGTATAAATTATTGGGATGCGGACAACGTTACTATTTATTGGAAGTAAAACTTTGCACGGGACGCCATCACCAGATTCGTTGCCAGTTGGCAAAGATCGGCTGCCCGATCAAAGGGGACTTGAAATACGGTTTCCCCCGTTCCAACGAGGGAGGTGGAATCAGTCTTCACGCCCGGTCGATCACGTTCACTCATCCGGTGAAACAGGAAAAGATCACGATCGTCGCCCCTCCACCTATGAATGATACACTTTGGAAATTCTTCTACGAGAGTTTAGAATCATAAAAAAAGACTGTCCAAAAAGTTATTTTATTTCAAAAAACTCCTCCGTCACTTCGTGCCACCTCCTCTATAAACAGAGGAGAAGCTGGTGACTCTTCCCGAAGACAGGGAGTATTTTCAGCTCTCCCTCTGTTTATAGAGGGAGTACCCCGAAGGGGGGAGGGAGTTTTGAAAAATGACTTATCGGACAGTCCCGTTCATCATTTACTATCCTTCAAAGACTTATTCAACTTCATCAACAACGATTGATAGTGAATCTTCGTGTCACCTGTCGCCCCCGCAATCTTGGAATTCAAAAGCCGTTGAGCCTTCAAAGCCATATCCTGCAAGTACACTTTAGAATTATCAATCTCTCCGGTATTCACTTTCCGCACGAAACCGTATCCATAACCAAATTCATTTAATGCCATCTGTTGTGCCACGTAGCCGGGACCACGTTCTTGCTCCACTTGTCGGAACTGATCAAGATACTTGTTAATCAATCCGGTTTCATCCAAACCGTAGGCCGCAATCTCTTCCACGGAAGGCATATAAGCCGCATCCGTCAACATCCGCAACGCTCCCCCTCCGGCCTCTTTCAACGAACTGGCGGAAACATCCACGATAAATTGTTGCAGCATCTTGTCGGCATCCGTCAAAGCCCGTCCTTTCACCGTGTTTTCAAACGCACCATTATACAAGTCTGTCAGGAATTCCTGAATCGTGTACGGATTAGATGCGAGATGAGATGACAATATGATATTTCCGGTCAAACGTTCCAACTGGTCCAGTATTCTTTTTTGCAGTACCGGAGTCATGTCCACTCCCATGGCGAAATTCTTTTTCAAATCCGTCTTGCTCAACCAATCCGAAGACTTGAACTCTTTCAGTATCCACGCCAAAGAAGCCCGTTGTTTTTCCTTTGAAACCGGCTCATGACGCTGTCCCTTCGTACCGTCTTTCACTTCCGTCAGGTAGATACCACCCACGTTATACATCACGTTCATGATATAACGATAGTATTGATTTGCCAACTGTTTGTAAAGCTCTTCCCGGTGCGTGAAATCCGCATCGTCATTCACCCATTCTCCGAGATTAGACAAGATATATTTCAAATTCTTTATCCCGTACTCCCCGGCTTTCATCGGATCGTCACCCAAGTCCTCTTCAATAGCACTCGGATCATAACGGGAATAAATCTGTTGCCTTCCATAACGATAGCGAGGGTCTCCGGCTTTCTCGTCCACCCAACTTTCAAGAATAGCTTGTTCTTCCCATTCATCATTCACCTGTGGTAAGGGTTGATAGTTCCATTTCACTAGGAAACAATCATATATACCCAAATCCGGCGGGGTCAAACGTACGCCCTTGTCTCCGGGTTGAGCCACGTAATTAAAACGGGCGTAGTCCATGATACAAGGAGTTGTCCCATACGTGTTAGTGAAAGATGCGGAACGTAATGAATCCACCGGGTAAGCGGCAGAGGCCGACATATTGTGCATGAAACCGAGGCAATGCCCCACCTCGTGAGCCACCACGTAAGCAATGGATTCTTTCACGATGTCATCCGGCATCTTCTTCGCCCGCACGGACGGGTCAATTTGTGCCGTCTGCACGAAACGCCAGTTATTAATCAAACGAATCACGTCGTTATAGACCAAAACAGAGGCATTAACAATTTCTCCGGTCGTTGGATCCACCCACGACGGTCCCATCGCATTTGCCGTCGAAGAAGGTAAATAACGAATACAGGAATATTTCAGGTTATCCGGATCAAATTCAGGATCATCCTTCGGAAAATCACGTACCTGCACGGCATTCTTAAACCCAATCTTCTCAAAAGCCTCATTCCACCGTAGCGTACCCTCCTTTATCGGTTGTTTCCACAATTCCGGAAAAGCATCATCAATATAAAACACGATCGGTTTCACGGGTTCCACAAGTTCCCCCCGCTGAAAAGCCGCCATATCTTTAGGCTCCATACGCCAACGGTTGGCCAGCGTATAATCCTGAATCCCATCCTTCTCCGTGGAGACGTGTTGTTTACTCGTGATAAAAATACCTACCCGTGAATCGGAAATCCGGGGACGCATTTTCTCTTCCGGCAGTAACAATAGAGAACGAGTCACCGTGGCCGTCAACGGCATATTATCCAAGAACGAGAACGACATGAATTTCAACGATACTTTATAAGATAACATGGACTTCACGCTCAAGTTATCATCAAACGCCTTGACTTCTCCTAAAGCAACCCCATCTTTGTTAAAGACAGAATTCAACTGGATCAATCCCATAATCGTCGTCGGAAGAAAGGCAAATTCTTTCATATCCGTCGTGAATATCGGTGTCACATCAATCACCACGGCCGTACTGTCCGGCGTGTAAGCTGCAATCTTGTACGAGTACAACACGGCATCCGCAAAGTTCTTGTCAATAGCCTTTCGCAGGGAAGGTTCTTTCGGATTCGAGGTCACGAAAGCATTTACTTCATTCAGGTAAATAGTACTGTCGATCTTCGTGAAACGCACGTGTAACGGGTCATTTTGCTTGTAACCCACGTCACAGAAATCATTACTGGAAGTCGAGGTCAACGTGGACGCAAACAACATTTCCCGTCCCAGATATTTCACCGGAATCTCGAAATACAATTTCCCATCCACCTTATGTAAGGTGATGAAATTACTCTTCACCGTCTCGCACGACTTTTTCTGAAATAATTTGTCATAAGCACTCTTCTTCTCCGCCACCTTAGCCGTGACGGCATTTTTACCTTTCTTCTTCCGCCCGGCTGCCTCGGCATCCAGCGAACAAGGTAGCACGAAAAGTGCCACGAACAATACTAGCATCCATTTTTTCATACTTTTCAATTTTATATTAAGACATTAAAAGAGGTTCTAAAGTTTGTAAGGTTTATAAGGTTCATAAAGTGACAGGCGGCCTTCGGTAGCCAGAGCAGCCATGAACAAAACTTCCCGTAGAGAGTTCATAAACTTTATAAACCTTACAAACTTTATGAACCTTATAAACTCATTATTCAACTTTCGTGAAACGGAACACCAGTGGATATAACTCCCTCATAGGATACTCTTTAGGTTCTCCATAACTTGGATGAGTTTCATCATAGTATGTCCCTGTCAAGAAATCTGTCGGCTCATAATCAATTACCCGGAATTCAAGCACATTACCTTTACTCAACAAGCGTACAAGTACAATCGCTTTTCTTTCTGTTATACTCGTCACCGAATAATTCACATTTGCTTTACTCAATTCCAAAGTAACCACGTCCCGTTTAACTCCATAGGCATCTTGATCCCATAGCTGTTCCGGAGCCTCTCCGACATACACGACCTCACAATTCCGAAGGTATCTAGCCAAGTCTCCCTGTACACCATCCACATTTAACGTGTTTGTAGCACCCGCCGCAAAAACAATTTTATCCGTAGATAAATTATTTACCGGAAGATTATCACAGTCTGTAGGATGTCCCCATACCATTCCCTTAATAAAATCTCCACTGATAAACGTCGGTGAAACCCACGTTCCTACAAAGTCCTCATACAAAGTCGGTCCATTCACATTAACCGTAACGGAAGCATTCGTCCCTCCCTCAAAAAGTCCACCTTCAACCAAACGAATAATCACCTTGTCCTTACCGGCCTCTTTCTTCAAGAAACGAATCGTCACGTCGGCCGTTGCCTTCATGATACCCAGTACCAATTCCCGACCACCACCAACAATCTCGTAATGTTCGCCTTCTACCGCCGTAGATGCCGGGTCTATTTCAAAAGGCACCCGAACTTCATCCCGTTTATACATATAATCAACCCCTTTCACGGTTAACCCCATCGAAACAACAATTTCACTTTTCAAATCCATCGTGGTTTGTGAAAAAGAACAAGTAAAAATATCTTTCGTTTCCACCGGGATAATCGCCCAACGATTATTCCATAAACGATAATTTGGAACTTCCTGTAAACTCAAACGAATCTCCCGTTGTCCGATCACGTTTTCCTTCGGGGTCACCCAAATCGTATCGATCACATCACCGGGATGAAGTATAAACTCGTTGGCAGAAATCGTGTAATCTTCATCCAACACGGCAGTACCGTCGATCGAGAAAGGAACTCTCACTTCTTCCGTCACCGGTTCCGAAACCATTAATTCTACGGCCAGTGGTTCTGCCGCTTTCAGTATATAAATAGAGCGTCCGAAACTCAACTTCGGATCACTATTATCATCATCCGAGCAAGCCGACATAAGACTTAGCCCTATCAATAACGAGAAAACAAATAAAATCTTTCGCATAACTATATCTTTTTATTCGTTCAAACTCCTTAATTTCCAATCGCTTCTTGGTAAGCATCTCTTTTAGCCTGAATAATATCCCGTTCAGCATTTGTCAAACGACTAGGTGCTGGTAGTACAAATTCAGTCTTCATATCCACCAATCGAGGGGGTGTATCGTCAACATCATCACAGCTTGCAAATAATAACACGAATAACCCCAATCCTAACATATATTTTAATGTTCTCATTTTCATTCTGATTTAAATACAACACATTAATAAGTTTCATATCCCGGATTCTGTATTAACCCGGAGTTCAATGCTATATCTTCCTTCGGTATAGGGAACGTGTACAGGAATTTAGCCGTAACATATTTCACCCCGCTATGCCCACACCATCTTTCCGGTCGCCCGTTCCGTTTCAACTCGTACCAACGATCACCTTCCAAATAAAGCTCCTTCCGTCGTTCATTCAATATTGCAGCCATCAAAGGTGTCAGAGGTTTCCCTTCTGCATCCACTTGGACTAACGCGGCGGGATCGACAGCCGGTAAATTTGATTCCGTGTATGGAGTATATCCGGTAATCCGGTTCTCTCGCAGATGATTTAAATACTTCAAACCATTCTCCGTATCTCCGGAATGAACGTAACTCTCAGCCATGATCAGACACATTTCCGCCGTTCGCAAGGAGGTCTTTAACATTTTGGTGTTCACAAATTCCGTGTTAAAAGAAAAGGTATAACGTATGTCCCGTTCCTTCTCTACAAACAAATTCACAAACTCCAAAGATAATGGACGCCCTTTCGTCTTCTGCATATCGGTGTACACGTATCCTTCTGATTTGGATATTCCGGAACGTATCAACACGTTTCCTAACTGTTTCACCTCACTTTGAATCATCTCCTTATAGGCTTCCCCGCTAATTAACGGATACTTATCCAACACTTCTTTAGCCATACTTGCCGCCAATGCCCACTCTTGCATCCAGAAATATACTCTCGCCAAATACGCTTTAGAAACATCCACGTAAAAACGATAATGCTCGTCAGTCTGGTTCAGACTAATTGCTTGCTTCAAATCTTCAACAATAAAATCAGCTGTTTCCTTCAAATCCGAACGTTCAGGCTTCCCTTCCATATCAAACTCTTTCACGATAGGTACCCCTAACATCTCAGTTGCATTACTCTTGTCATACGGTTCACAATAATTGCGCATCAAAGTGTAGTAGCACACGGCACGAATCGTGTGAGCCGTTGCCAATAACTTTTTACCGAACTCCGTATCACGCTCTTTCAACTCCCCGATCACGATATTACAATCACGAATAACCTCGTACAACGATTTAAAACGGAACGACAAACTACTAATATCACTCCCCACGTAAATCGGCAAATCCAACTTGGTTGTCAAATCCGCATCCCAGTTATCGGTATAAGCCTCGTAAGAAGCAGCCGTCGAAGGAGCTCCGAAAAAAGCATACTCTCCAGCCCCGTCAATACTGTATAAATGCCTATGTAGTAAGGCTGAAAACTCCTCTGCCGTTTCCGGAATAACCTCTCCCTTATTTTTCACGTCCAAATATTCCGTACAAGAAAGATTGCAGAAAAGGAGCGAGATGATAATATATAAACTTGACTTTCTCATATCCTTAAAATTTAAATATCCTATTTCTTTCATTTAAAATCCCACGTTTATTCCTAACGTTATAGAGCGGGTGATCGGGTAAGTCGTACCCGGTGTTTCCGGATCAATACCGGAATAATTCGTAAACGTGATGAAATTATTCATGGTAAAAGAGAACCCTACCGTATTCAATCCCAAAGATTTCACGATATGTTGTGGTAGATCGTAGAACAACGAAATATTCTTTATTCTCAGAAAAGAAACATTTTCCAGATAGACCCCCTTCGTGATTTCTTGTGAATGCACGTTGTATTGATCCAATAATAATCGCTCTCCCATAAAATCTATTATTCTTGGATACTTTACCCCGGTTCCCTTTTCCTCTGTCCAACGATTCACCATATCTTTCGAAACATTCAAATGATTACGGTACAGATCACTATACACGGTCTGAGGGGTTTCTCCCGTCCGGTTAGAGGTGATTATCTCGTAGCTTGCCGGAGAATTCACCATGTTCAGCAATTTTGCCCCCGAAGAAACAACACCACCAACATTCAAACGTAAATTCCTATAAGAAAAATCCACGTTAAAACCACCAGTAACCGGAGAAACAGAAGTTCCTAAATAATACCGGTAATTATCCACGGCCTGTAAATCCGTCCCTTTATAAATCTGAGCATCCGGTCTCAGCTCATACGTGTACACACCATCACGCGCATCAATTCCCGTGTAACGTCCGGCAAAAACAGACTCCAATGGAAAACCTTCATATCGTCCGTCCGTTATTACACGCTTTTTGCTATACTTCGACAAAATATTACGGTTCCATGCTATGTTTCCGGCTAGAGTGAATTTAAAATCCTTACCATTCAATACTTTCACCCGCAAGGTTCCTTCTATTCCTTTATTTTTTATCTCTGAAGTATTAAATCCCTGTCCGGAAAATCCGGTTGTAGACAAAACATCTACTGTTGACACGACATCGGAACTCTTCCGATAATACGCCTCAACCAACCCACTGACTCTTTCGTCGAATAACCCGAAATCCAATGCAATCTTCATGTCTTTTGTCTTTTCCCAACGCACTTTAGGATTAGGAGCGGCACTAATATTCCCCGTTCTCAATCCATCCCAATAAGTTGTCGAGTAATTCAACACCAGATCTTTATTGACAGATTTCACAACATTCCCGGTATATCCCATGGCAGCTCGTAATGTCAAACGGCTCACGATAGGATACAAACCATGCATAAACCGTTCCTCATCCAAATGCCATGCAAGCCCTAAGGACCAAGTCGGATTAAACTGTTCGTCACTACCAAAATTATTCGAACCATCTGTCCGGAAGGTAACACTCAACAAATAACGCTTCAAATAGCTATAATCCAAAGAAGCATAGAATGAAGCAAAACGACTTTCAGAACTCACTTCTCCGGACAACTGGTCAATCAAATCAGCATAACGTTTCACATCTTCCACTTGAGGATTCGGATGCACCGGCATAGCCGAATTACCCGTCACGTCATCATACCCGAAACGCTTCGCATAAGTCCGATCGCTCTTATCCCCCCTCAACTCGGCTCCTCCCAACAAAGTTACCTGATGAGCATCCCCGAACACATCCCGATATTCCAATTGTCCCCGAACATTGTAGCTTGAACCATCTGATGAAGTCTGCGTGATAGAACCATAAGGAATCCACTCGCTATTATTCTCATCAAAATAAAGTCTATCTAAAAAAGCGGCATAAGTATCCCGTCCTTTTACATCATCTACCTTATTGTTATAATACGTGTATGATACCAATCCTGAAATTCTCAGTTTTTCTATGATATCATAACCAAGATTCATCCGCACGGAAGCACTTGTATTATCAGCCGAACTCGATGTTTCCTTCATCTCCCGCATAATATTAAACCCGCTAGGAGGCTGTACCCCATCACTCAAATTACCATCATTAATACCTGCCAGATTGAAATAAGTCCGATCTGACCGATAACTCCCGTCCGGGTTATATAATGTTTCGTAAGGATTTGCAAAATAGGCATATTCAAAAGGACTTACCGTCATAGAATAGCTATCTGATTTTTGTTTTGATAAATCGATACCAAAACCGAGATTCAAACGATCAGATGGATTCAAATCAACCTTTGCATTCAGGTTATAACGTTGATAATCTGTTTCTTTTACTAATCCTCGATCATCCGTAACCCCCAAAGAAACATAATAGGTATATTGATTCGATCCCCCGGAAAAAGAAAGATGATGATTCATCGAGAAGGAATTACGAAACAACACGTCAAACCAATCCGTCGAATGTTTTGCCAAATTTGCAATATAAGCATCCTGTTCTTCCTTGCTCATTGGCACAAAATCATCCTCGTGCCAAAGTTTATCGTCTTTACCAAGTTTCTCCGACCGGAGCATTCCTACAATACCAACCACCGGACTATGTATTTTCTTCCGTGGATCCGTTTGCGCTTGATTATACACGAAAGATTCCGAAGAAAATTCATCCCATAATTCCTGTTCCCAAGCCATTTTCTCGGAAGAATTCATTAACCCCGGATTTCGTTGCGGTTTTAGTCCAATAGAAAGAGTGGTCGAATAGTTGACCCTCATCTTTCCCGCTTTTCCTTTCTTTGTCGTAATCACAATCACACCTCCCGCAGCCCTTGATCCGTAAATTGCTGCAGCTGAAGCATCTTTTAATATCGTCACGTTCTCAATATCATTCGGATTAATTCCGGCTATTCCTGTAACAAAAATCTCGTTCAGATTACCCGATTTAATCTGCCCCGTCGAGATATTCGGAACGTTCTGTTGCAAAGGGACGCCATCCACCACCCATAAAGGTTCCGCATCCCCACTGATTGTGTTCGTTCCTCGTATTCTGACCTTGGCAGCCTCTCCCGGACGACCGGAAATTGCCATTACACTCACCCCGGCAACCTGTCCTTGTAATAACATGTCAACAGTCGGCGTCGCTTTGTTAGCAAAAACCTCTTGCCCCAAACTAGCTGTTGACCCCGTTGAACTACGAGTTGTTGTCTGCCCGTATCCCGTAATAACGACCTCATCCAATTGTCCAACCTTCTCTTTCATTACCACCCGAATCTGTTTCTTAAAATCAATTACTTTGACTTCCCGTGTCTCCATTCCTACAAACGAAAACAATAAAAACACCTCTTTTTGTTCTGGGATAGCCATTTGAAATCTTCCCGTGACATCCGTGGTTACACCCACGTAAGTACCTTTCAACAGGACAGTTACTCCCGCTATCGGCACGGAATCTTGATCCATTACCAAACCACTCAAGGTCACCTTTTTCACCTCTTGCTTGGCCGGACGATCCGGACGTATAATCACCACGTGATCCTCGATCTCGTAAGAAAATCCTGTTCCTTTCAGGCACTTGTCCAAAACCTCCCGGATAGACGCATCTTTCACATCTAGAGACTTCACCCGTACATCTTGAATGTCATCCAGATTATATACAAACGTGTAATCACTACTTTCCCGAATCTGGGAAAAGATATTGGTCAGACTAATATCATTCCCTTTCAACGTTAATTTTAACTCTTGCGAGTAAACACTTGCCGATAAAGCAGTGTTTTGCAAGAACAAGCACACGCATAGCAACTTCACGATTAACAATTTTCTCCACAACTTAAATCTCCTCAAGCTGTTGGGGTTGTCATTTTTTTTCATACTTTTGCTTTTAGGTTTCACATTTCATTTAATGATGAGCTTAGTAGGCAGGTAATGGGGCTACATTACCTGCTTGCATCATTTTAAAGTTACATTACAATTTTTCGAATTCGATTATGCTAGTAAATTTTGACAAAAGTAACCTTTGAAATCTGTTCTCTAAATCCCCTATTATAGGGATTTTCTTTCCAAAGTTCACTCTAGCAAATCGTAGGCTTCCATCCATTTACGGATATAAATACTTTTTCCTTGAATTAGAAACTTTACTTTTTGTGTCTTTTCAATTTTAGTTAGTAAATCCTGAATATTATTATAGCGTTTCATTTCAACCGAATATCTCAACTGTTTCAATGCCTCATCATTAAAAATTATATTAACATCATACCATTGTGACAAACGCTCGGCAATCGTCTCCAAAGCCGCATTTTCGAAATAAAACACACCATCTTTCCATAACGTGAAATTCCTTGCATCCACCTCTCTCATCAAAATCTTTCCGGTCTCCGTGATCACCTCGGCCTGTCGGTCCGGTACCATAAGTACCGATTCATCCTTATATGTCAAGCAAACTTTACCCTCGACAAGAGTTGTAACCGTACGTCCCCGATAAGTCATCACATTAAAACTTGTTCCCACCACTTTTATATCCGACCCGTTCGCCAACACGTGAAAAGGTTTCCCCTCATCCTTTGCTACTTCAAAATAAGCCTCCCCTTCAATCTCCACGCTTCGCCTATCCCCGACAAACGTAACAGGAAAGCGCAACTCGGAATCGGAATTCAACCACACCTTCGTCCCATCCGACAATTCCAGCATATACTCTCCCCCGCGAGGTACAACCAACGTGTTGTACTCCTCCACCTTCGGGGTACTCGCTTCTTCTTCTATTGCCCGGTAAACAATTTTCTTTCCCGTCGCAACTACTTTTACCCCGGGTAAATCCAATTTCATATCTTCTTTTTGTTCCAATTTCAAGAATCTCCCGTCAGCCATAATTAACTGGGCTCTTCCTGTCCCCGGAACAATTTCCACATTGTCAGCAATCATGACTTCCGGGGATTTCCACTCGGAAGACACGAAATACCCGCACACCAATAAAGGCATCACCATAATAGCCGCACATCGGCCTATTCTTCTCCAAATAACATACTTTCTGAAATGAACACGCTCAAATTTCCGCCACTCATTCTTTACTGTTTGTTTTTCTTTCTCCCTACGCTCGTTTTCCGTCATGATATATGTCCGGATTTCATCATATTCTTTCGCATGGGCAGGGCTTTCTACACGCCATTGCTCCAACCGGGCTTGATTCTCTTTCATAATCACCCCGGCAAACTCTTCCGCAATCCAATGAGCAATTTTAAAACGTCTTCTTAGCAAATTCATACGATTTAAATTTAGCGTTTATTAAGAAGACGATTGAGAAAAAAAAGTGGGTGAGTGTAAAAATAAATTATTTATCGACTAAAACGAACAAAATCATCAAAAGATCCTTTGACAGCAAGGTTCTCAACGTCACGTAAGCACTCTTTTTCAATGATTTAATTGTATTCACGGAAACACCTAGCCGTTCTGCCACTTCCGTGTTGTTAAATCCTTTCAAGTTCAATAAAATGATCGAACGTGTCTGTGAAGGTAGCTTATCAACAGCATCGTACAATATTCGGGACACCTCCTGTTGAGTAACCTCCTTCAAAAAATCATATTCTTCGGGATCTTCCTCGTTTACCCGATTCTGGTACTGATTTTCTATTTTTTGATGCTTACAATGATCCAGATAGATACGACGGGCTACGGTGTACAAGAAAGCTTTGGCATTCTCTTCCGTCTCGAACTCACCCCGATGCTCGAACACTCTCACAAATGCTTCCTGCGTGAAATCTCTTGACAATTCACGCTCTCCCGTGTAGCGTTGCATCAACGTGTAAACGGGAATAAAAAAAGTCTCGAAGAAAGCCTTAAACTCTTTATGCGATACGATAGCCATAATGAAAAGCATTGTTCTTTCGCAAATATAAACATTTTATAATAATATTCCACACGACCACAATTGCTTATTCCGTTACTTCGCTCGCAAAAAGTTTTGAAAAATATCACAAGGTTTATTTACAACAACCTTTGACCATTAATCACCAGTTCAAAACTGATATTCAAAAACTCGGCAGCCTTCCGACTTAACATCATCCGCCCCAAAAAGATTTCGAAATAATCCATCACGGCCGAAATAGAAGTATCAATCTTCAAATCCAAAATAATAGCCGAATGATCTTCATTAAAATAAATCTTGGATTCTTCCACGGCATAATTCACCCGGTCATGAATATCAAAACTCGCAAAATCCTGATTACGCACCCGACTTCTCCGTACATCCGTTTTGTCAGCCAAAATCAAGGCGGCAGCTATCGGATTCACGGCAGCAGCCGTACTCTCGTCATGATTACCGATAGCGCTGATGACCATTGCAATCTCCGCCGGGTCCATCCCCATCCGGTCCAGCAATCGGAATGCCATTACCGCACCACTCTGTGCATGGTCAATCCGGTTCACGATATTGCCAATATCGTGCATATACCCGGCAATCTTGGCCAGTTCGGCCGTCCGCTTCGGGTAATTCAAAGTTAATAAAATCATCTCCGCCATCGTCGCCGCTTTCACCACGTGGGGGAATGAATGTTCTGTATATCCTAAAGCGGACAAGGCCTTGTCGGCCTCCGTGATATAACACTTTATACTCTCGTCATTTCGTATATCCTCGTACGTAACTAACATAAAAAACTACCTATTATTTTAACAATACTTTTTCCCACTCTTCCGGCTTGAATCCCACCAACACGAAATCCTCCCCGATGACCAAAGGACGTTTCACCAACTTCCCGTCAGACGCCAATAACTCCAATTGTTCCTCCTCGCTCATCCCGTCCAGTTTCTCTCTCAACTGCATGGATTTATACAACAACCCGCTCGTGTTAAAGAACTTCCGCAACGGCAAACCACTTCTCTCGAACCATATTTTCAACTCCTCCCGTGTCGGGCGTTCTTCCACGATATGCCGATTCGTGTAATCCACCTTTTGCTCGTCTAACCACTTTTTCGTCTTCCGGCAAGTACCACACGCCGGGTACTCCAAAAATAAATATCCTTTCATTATTTTAATCTTAACATTCTCAAACATAAATCGACCTCGTCCGGGTAACCCGTATGTTTTCCCTCTACATCCGACAATTTCACGGCAGGCAAAAACACCTCGCTCCCTTTCGGACGACATTCAAATAACTTGATTACCATATTTAATGGTGTGACCCCCACATCATTCGTGAGATACGTTCCGATTCCATACACGTCATGCAGACGTCCGTTCACGAAAGCCTTGATCTTTTTCACTCCCTCCAGATCCAATGCATCACTGTACACGATCGTCTTACTTTTCGGGTCCACCCGATGTTTCCGGTAATGCTCCAATGCTTTCTCCGTGAATTCAAAAGGATCACCACTATCCCAACGTAAACCATCAAACAACTTGGCATACTTCGTGTCAAAACTATTAAAGAAATCATCGGAAGTATACGTGTCAGTCAAGGCTATACCCAAATAACCGTCATAAACATCCACCCAATTTTCCAACGCCAAGGCATTTGCCGACCGATAACCGAAATGCGCCCCGTGATACATGAACCATTCGTGGGGATGAGTACCCATCGGAATCAAGTCGTATTTCATGGCAAAATAAACATTACTTGTCCCGTTCAACAAGCCCTTCATATTCTCTTTCAATATGCCGATCACTCGATCCTGCACGTCAAAGGAGTATCTTCTCCGGGTACCGAATTCGGAAATTTCCGCTTTTATATCCGCGAAGGCTCTTGCTTTCTCCGTTGCATTCCGTTCCAAATCACGGGCAACCTGTCCCGTCATCCGAAAATACAATTCGGAGATCATCGCCATTAAAGGAACTTCCCACAACACGGTCCGGTACCACAAGCCCCGAATTTCCACGTCTAGCTTTCCTCCCTCCTGACTCACCTTCACCTCAGCAGGATTAAAACGAAAACCTTTCAAAAGGTCGAAAAACACCGAATCAAAATAATAACATTTTGCTCGCATAAACTTCTCGTTTTCCTTTGAAAGTACCACTCCCGCCATAGCCTCCACCTCTTTTTTCAAAGCATCAGCAAAACCGGGAGGGAAACTCGTATTTCCCCTGTTCACGAAACGATAAACCACTTCCGAATCCGGAAACTTCTTTTGTATGGCATTCATTGCCGTGAACTTATACAAATCATTATCCAAAAAATCATGGATGATCATATTACCCCCTTTTTATGAAAACAATAAAGATTCCGACGTCTCAAAACGAGCCCCCATTCGGGCGGCCTTCTCGTAAATTGGAATAGCTAAATCCTCGCATCCCAAAATATTACCCATACAATCTTCCAGTATTACCAGTCGCTGAACTACCTCAGGATAATCAAACAACTGCCTCAACGTGTTTGCCACACAGTGACTTTTTGCCTCTCCGGCCAACCAGATCACGTCATACGACTCTAGCTCGTCCTTCAGTTTCATATTAAACTTTGTATCAGCAGCATAATCCAAAGGAATATTTGCCCGAAAAGCACCGAAAAACTCGGTTGAAGGATTCAAGCCCTTCTCCACCACCTCGTAATACTTTCCTTCTCTGGCCCAGCACGTCACGGCCTCCATCAACACGGGGGTTATGGCAGCCCCTTCACTCCCGTACAGACAATGTTCCGGCCAAATCATGTGTTTATATTCCTCGTTTTCAATCAATCGACGTAAATAATCAATTACCTCTTCTCTATCCCCGAAAGGAATCCACTCTCCCGACAATACCTCCCACCATGAAATAGTTGTAAAAGGAGCCGGATGCTCTCCCCGCTTGTTCTTCCAATAGGACGGATGAGCGATGTCCATCACATGATGTTCATCTGCCGTGAGAATAATCTTATCAATAACAGTCATTTTCTCCTTGATCAACCGACTTAACCTCTCCACGTCTTTCTCTGCCCCCGGCACGTAAAGCGAACCCGAAGGCAAACAAAAATCATTTTGCATATCCACTACCAACAATACTGTCTTCATCTTCTTACAACATTCCTAAATCATGAAACATCACCCGATATTCTGCCGCTTTATCCTCTAAAGGCTTCGGGTAAGCCCGTGAAGACGAAGGCATCCGGTACAACCGTAAAGCCCTCCCTTTATATCCAAAATCACTGAAACCTCCCACTTTAGGAGCCTCAGCCCCGACCAAGGCCAGCAAAGTATCTGTCGCTTTCTGTCCCGTGGTTACGATTGCCTTACATTCGGGAATTCGTTTCAGCACGGCATCCAAATCCACGGGAGTAACAATCTCCAAAAACTGATCGGACGCATTTCCCCGTTGACGAATCACCTCCATTGCCGTGTCAAACAAGGCAACCCCAGTTTCTTCCAAAAAAGCAACTAACCGTTCCCGGCTAAACGCTTTCTTCCCCTTTTCTAAAAAATAATCTTTATCACCGAAAAATAACACCCCATATATCCTCCACATATCATTTTGCAGATTCGGGTAATAAAACTCCATAGACCACCTCGCTCTTGGCGGTGGAAAACTTCCCAGCATCAACAACTTGGCATTTACCGGCAAGAACGGCTCTAACGGATGCTTTTCTACTTCTATATGTTGATTCTTTATCTCCATTACCAACTTCTACGTTTTCTACAACATTTTTGTTAAAAAATGCCTTTCCTCTTTTTTATTTCCTACAAAGGTAAAAGAGATTATGAATTTCACAACTCATCACGGAAACAATTATTCCGAGCATTTATTAATGAATTTAATTCATACATCTCTCCATTTCTATCAATTTTATAACCAACCTCTTAAAATTTAATCTACCTTTGTAAAGTACCAATAAGAAGGAATATGTGTATCAAAAAGCTAATTGGAGAAACCTCTGAATATGAGAAAAAAGAAATGCTTGAAATCAAAAAGCCCAAAAGTTGGCTAAAAAGTGTTTCAGCCTTTGCTAACGGTATCGGTGGAACACTCATATTTGGTATCTCTGATAGCGATACGATTATAGGACTTTCTGATGCAAAGAGGGATGCTGAAATAATTAGTGAACAAATAAAAACAAAGTTAGACCCGATCCCCGAAGTAAATCTACGTTTCCATGCAACTGAAGATGGAAAAGAACTGATAATCCTTCAAGTTGCACAAGGCAAAGAAACGCCTTACTACTACATAGGTGATGGTAATAGACAAACATTTATCAGAATTGGTAATGAAAGTGTTCCGGCAGATCGTTCCTCTATGAAACGATTGGTATTGAAAGGATGCGGAAGTTCTTTCGATAGCATGTTATCACAATATAAATTTCAAAACATGTCTTTCTCAAAAGTACGTTCGGTATATAAACAACGAACAGGTATTGATTTTGAAGATTCCGACTATGCCTCTTGGGGTATCATCGATGAACATGGTGAACTCACGAATGCAGGAGCCTTACTTGCCGATGAAAGTCCGATTAAACATTCTCGAATATTTTGTACCCGCTGGAACGGATTAGATAAAGCCCCTGGTCTCATGGAGGCTATAGATGATAACGAACTTACCGGAGGATTAGTCAACCTATTGCAACAAGCAACTGACTTTGTCAATAAAAACTCCCGGAAAGCATGGATGAAAACGAGTGATGGAAGAATAGAAATGCCAGATTATCCTGAACGCGCAACCCTTGAAACGATCGTAAATGCCCTAATTCATCGAGATTATTTAGAATATGGTAGTGAAGTACACATAGATATGTTTGACGACAGGATGGAAGTCTATTCTCCGGGAGGTATGCCTGACGGGACAAAAGTTCAAGAAATTGATTTACTAACGATTCCATCCAAACGCCGTAATCCGATCATTGCAGACATCTTCAATCGCTTAAAATACATGGATAGACGAGGGAGTGGATTCAAAAAAATAATTGAAGATTACAAAACATACGAAAGTTTTAGCAATGGACTCGTTCCACAATTTAAATCTGAAACAAATTCTTTCTTTATCACGCTTTGGAATTTAAATTATCCAGCAACAAAAGATGTCACAAAAGATGTCACAAAAGATGTCACAAAAGATGTCACAAAAGATGTCACAAAAGATGTCACAAAAGAACAGAAACAAGTTATTTTGCTAATAAAAGAGAACCCGATAATAACCACAAGCCAAATAGCCAATCAACTTAACCTATCACAACGTCAAATATTAAGACACATCAAAGAATTGACAACTCTTGGTATCATCAAACGTGAAGGAGGTCGTAAAACCGGGTTCTGGGTTATCAAATAAATATCAAAATGCCCTATTTATACCATAACTTAAACCGAACCAGAACAGTCCCCTGTAACTTGATCTTCTCAAAATCCACTCCGGCATCGGCACTTCCCCGACCGGCATCAAGAGCCACGTTCGACATATATTGGGCAGCCATCCCTCCCCAATGCTCTTCCCTGATATAAATAGCCTCTTTTATACTCTGACCGATCGCCGCGGCTAAGCCCGTCGCTTTTTCCTTTGCCACCTTTATCGCATCCTCCTTAACCTCCCGACGCAATTTCTCAATCTGTGAATGATCCACCCGTTCCACTTCGGCCTCCACGCCACCCATCTGTTCCAATCCCGCAAAAACACGATCCAGCGCATTAACATCATGCAACAACAAAACGTACTCTTTTCTCAACTTCATAGCCCCGCTTTTCAATTTATAGCGATTCCCAGCCATATTCCTCACGGCTAAATCCTTCTTCACATCAATCCCTACTTTTTGCAACGTTTGGAACAACTTTTTCTCCTGTTGCTCCAACTCCGTCTTCCCCCTTTGATCCTTTTCCCTCAATATGATTTTCACGTAAATTTCATCCGGGACCACTTCCATCATGGCCGTCCCTGTTACCTCGATATAAGGCTGCTCCAAAAAATCGTTTTCTTTACTTTGAGCCATCCCCAAAGCCAGTGTTCCTAAAAATAACACGAGCAACAAAACTGTCTTTTTCATCATGCGGTAATTTTAAATGATTACTTCTTTTTCCTTTTCTTCTCCACAGACCACCCGAATTTACCAATTTTTTCTCCCAATTCAAAATATCCACCATGCAGATATACCAAAGGATCAGCATTCGCCAACTCAAACTTCCCGCTATCCTTATCCAGATAACGATCGTCCGCCTGCACGTTCACCACGTCGGCAATGAACACGTGATGTGACCCCAAAGGAATGATCTCCTTCACCCGGCACTCGATCGACACCGGCGACTCCTCAATAATCGGGGCCTTCACCACCTCTGCCTTTCCCGGCGTCAACTTCATCTCTTCAAATTTATTATAATCCTTCCCGGAACGTACCCCACACCAATCCGTGGCATACGCCATATCCTTCGTGGTCAAGTTAATCACGAACTCCCCGTTCTTCTGAAGAATCGGGTACGAATATCGTTCCGGCCGCACCGAAATATAACACATCGGTGGATTCGTACACAACGTTCCCACCCATGCTACCGTCAACACGTTATATTCACTCGGTTCACTCCCGCAACTCACCAACACGGCGGGTAAAGGATAAATCATATTTCCCGGTTTCCAGTTATGTTTCATGTCAATCAACTTTATCTGGCAAAGATAAAGCAAAACACCTTTCAAAAAAACTTATTTCAAACACTCCGTGATCTTTTGTTTTAATCTTTCCATCCTCCAGTTTCTTGCGATGATCCGATTATTCTCATCCACTAAAATCGTACAAGGAATTGAAGAAACACCATACATCTTAGCGACCGACTCTTCACCGGAAGAAATCATTCCATGATATTTCCAAACCAACTGATCCTCTGCAATGGCCCTCATCCAATCCTTTACCCTCGTATCCGATGAAATACTAATCACCTCAAAACCTTTTGAATGAAATTCATGATAAAGAGCCATCACGTGAGCATTTTCAACCCGACATGGTCCACAATAAGAGGCCCAAAAATCTATTAACTTCAATTTACTCTTCACTCCATAAAGAGAAAAAGAATCCCCTTCCGGAGTATTCAACATGAAATCAGGAGCAATCTGCCCTTCCGAAGTCGCAACAGCCTGACGGATCATCCACATCTCACCTTCCACCTTAGCCAATCGCTCCTCAAAGCCTCTTTCTTGGAACCATACCTTAGCCTGACCTCCAAGTAAACCATACCTTTCTTTTATCATCTCCCATCCCCTTATCTCCAATTCCAACGAAGGGATCTCAGAACCCAAAGCATAGTCAAATTGGCGTGTACGTAGCTCATAATTCACAATACCCCTGACTATAGCTCCGGCAGAAGCATTCAAATTAGGATTTGCTCCTACTAATTCCGTTTCCTTCGCCTCGTACTCATCTATAAGTTTCAGAAATTGTATTCCTACAGAATCCCGTTCAACCTCTGTAGCCTCCAAATACACCTTAAACAAAAACTCTTTCCCATCCACCAACTGTTTTTCATTCCGATAAAATTCACTCGCTAAAATCCGAGCATCCGTATTCTCAACAATATCACAATGGTCCTTTTGAAAACTCAAATACGCCATGTAATCTTTATTCTCCAAAATAAAATCTTTACTTGTTTTCACCTCATCACTCCACGCTTTCACCACCTCCAAACAAACAACTTTTGCACCATCCACTCTTCCCCTCAACTCGAAACGTCCATTTATCACATCCGCAAAAGCTAAAGTATCCACGCTCCCGTTAGTTCTCGTAAACAACACAATCTTACACTCTTGCGAACCCTCATAAAAGCCAGCAATACGAAAATCTCGTGTACGACAAGCTATCATACTACAAATCAATACAATAAACAAAGCAACCTTTTTCATCTATAAATCATTTAAAAGACACAAAATAGGAGTTGAAATCACAATTTTAAATATTGTGTCCCAACTCCATCCATCAGTCAAAAGCACGCATTTTATTTCCCTTTTCTACGAATCAATACAACAACTCCAAACGCCAAAATCAATGCAGGAAGAATCCACTTCAAAGCGATTGTCATAGCTGAAGCCGCCTCATAACTAAGAGTGAAATTATTATCTATTTTCCCCGGGCGCACCGTATTCACGGGTAACTCCTCGTACGATAGCCAGTCAAACATGGCATCAATCAACACTCTATTTGACGAAGGCAAATTTCGTCTTAAAGCGGACAACTCACCCATACTGAAACAATCGGCATCACCAACCACGATAATTCGTTGATCCCGACCATGACATTCCCGGTTTAAGGCCAGCATGATTGTTTTTACCCCTACCTGCTCTCCCATACATGGATCCAAACAAGGAACTTCATTCACGAAATCAATCGTCTGTCTCTCGTTCCAACAAGCGGAATCCCGACTTATTAACACTGGTATCGTTTTAAACCCTTTATTTTCAACAACCTTCAATGCGGCAGCTCCGGGCATCGTAAAATTATCATCTATCTCACACGACCGCTTAAAGAAACGAGATATTTTTCCAGCCTCCAGTGTCGCACGACACGATAATAAATTGACGGGATAATCATCTTTTGGATGTTGTACCAAAATTCCTTCTTCGAAGTGTACTCCCAACATATCCATAACCGGTTGTAAATACATATCCGTTTTCGGTTTTCCGGCAACAATCAAATTTCGGCCACTCTCGATATATCGTTTCAATGCATCTAACTCTACTTCAGAAAATGGTTCTAAAGGCTCTGCAACAACCAACACGTCCAGACTATCCAATCCACGCTCGTTCCTTCCAAGATAAACCTTCTCTATATCAAACCCTTGATTAATCAATGCCTGTCGATTCGTTTTCTCTGCCATCATATAAGAGTAATCCCGATTACGATCTCCGGAAACAGAACGGGCTCCATGATCAGAAACAAACCCGACCCGGGGTAATTTCATGGCAACACGTTTCAAGGCTGCCGAAATCTCAATTTCAGACGGGAGTTTCCGGGAGTCATAAAATGTCCGTAAAAAAGTCTTTTCCCCATTCTCCCGCTCAATCAAACTGACAAAACGATACCCCTCGTCCGAAAGATCAATCTCCTTTTGAACTTCATCGATTGTCAAAAAACGTCCTAATCTCGCATTTCGAAGTTTTGCTTGATCTTCCACCGCATCCTTCCACGTTTTACCACGAAAATAATAATTAAATGCCCGACTTGTCGTGTCCATGTAATAATAAAATACATATTTCAACTTCATTTCCGGCTTAAAACGAACAAATCGTTCGTAACGGGCCATATCCCTCGTAATCCGTTTATGATTGATACTATAATTCATATCCATCAGATTAACATACGTCGTGATGGTCAACCCGCCATCCAACTTGGAAACAATATCCTGACTTGCTTGAGTCAGCGTGTTTATCTTGTTAAACGTGGAATCATGATAAAACTTTAACACCGGGCGAGAAGTGAAATAGCCCAACAACATAGCAATCATAAAAACACCCAAATAACGCACTGTCTTATTGAGAAATGAACAACGTTCCCTCTTCAACTGCATCTTCAAAATGGCAAATTCAAGGAACATACAACTCAATATGACAAAATAAAGTACATCCTCGCTACCAATCAACCCCTTGATAAAATTATTCGTCCGGTTTCCAATGGCCAACCAATAAGTAACTTCCCGCACGAAAGCATACTCCTGTCCCACCTCAGATATAACTCCCAAAAATGCAAGCATCACCAACATACCAAGTGCCGCCACGATTTGATAAGTTGTCAAGGTCGACATAAAAAGTCCGAGAGCCGCGTAAAATCCCAACAACAAAAACAATCCCAGTAACCCGGTCAAAACAGCCTGCCATTCAAAAGAATCCACCAACCCCCACGCAATCAACACGTAAAACATCAAAACGCCCATTATAGTCAAGCCGTAAAGCATCATTCCGAGATATTTACCGAGAATGATCTGTCGACTCGAAATAGGAGAAGAAAAAAGTAACTTGATAGATCCCCTGTTAAACTCCTGACTAATCATTCCCATCGTCAACAAAGGCATGATAAAAAATAACATTAATTTCACCGTTTTCCAAATACCTTCATCTCCATAAAAGATCTGTTCCGACATGGCATAAAACATGGCATCCCCGTCAAGTTCCTTGTATTGGGCAACCCCTTCGAAAAACTTCGTGAACATAGACCCCATCATAAATACCAAAATAACAATTAACAACCACGCCACGGGTGAATAAAAAAGATTGGACAACTCTAACCGGGCTATTTTATATATTGCTCTCATGATTATTCTGATTTAATTATTTACTCTTACCTGATAACTTGGCGAAAACCTCCTCCATGGAACTCTTTTCTGAACGAATTTCCGTTAATTCCCATCCGTGTGCCACGCTCTCCCGAACTACCGTTTTCACGACATCCCGATCACCATTATACCACATTCGTAACCCGTGTGCCCCCACGACCTCCACGTTTCGAATTCCCTCAATCCTCGTCACCTCTTCCGGTAATGGCGGAAAATCAAACGTGGCAAATAAAGAGGATGGCTCGATGCAACTATCAAACTCTTCCACGCTCCCGGAAAAAACAATACGCCCATGTTCGATCATAATAATTGAATTACAGGTTGCCTGTATCTCGGAAAGGATATGAGTAGACAACATCACGGTACGTTCCTCCGCAATACCGCGAATCAAATGACGCACCTCCAAAATCTGGTTAGGATCCAATCCATTCGTCGGTTCATCAAGAACCACGAACTTCGGATCATGAATAATTGCTTGAGCAATACTTACCCGTTGTTGGTATCCCCCAGACAAATTTCGTAACAAACGCCCCTTAAAATGCGAAATACCACAACGTTCCTCGGTTTCCTCCACTGCCCGATTAATTTTTTTCGGATCCACCAAACGCATTTCCGCACAAAAACGCAAATACTCATCCACCGTCAGATCCGGATAAAGAGGAGGTTTCTGTGGTAAAAAACCGATATTCTTCCGAGCTGCAATCGGATCCTTTAACGAATTGACTCCGTTTATATACACTTCCCCACTTGTCTGCTTTAACACCCCGCAAATAATATTCATCGTGGTTGACTTCCCGGCCCCGTTCGATCCCAGCAACCCGACAACCCCGACGTGATCAATCTCGAAACTAATATCCTCGATTGCCCATTGTGTCGCATAACGATGGTACAAATGTTCTACCTTAACAATTGGATTTTCCATACAATAATATTACATTTATAATAGCAATCACTTATCTCCCCGGCTCCCACACCGGGATTATTCACACACAATAATTCTAAAGAGAAGACTGACTAGACTCACGCACAGCTTTCGTCAGCCTTCCCTTTTATAGCCTAAAACAAAGTCTCGGCTTATAAAGTAAAAGTTACATCAATGATAAAGATTCCCTATCTTTTGGAGATCAATACCCATCTTTTTTAACTCCTTCAATAAGATCTCATACTTCTTTTTGACCAATCCATTCACATCTTTCAGCGGGTCAAGAACACCCGTACAATCATACCTATTATATCTTCCATCATTCGGAACAGCATTCAATTCATCTGAAGAATAATCGATCACCATAGCGATATAGCCTTTCAGATCATTATTCTTTGCTGTCTCTACAGGGAAATTCCAACCGATATTATACTTATCATACCCAACTACACCCAGACTATAAAATTTATTACTGGCTCCCCATGCCACGGCTTCCTCATAATCCGTCACATGAAAAAACTCACTGCTTTTCACGACTGCAACAATTTTATCGTATAACTTTTCAATTAAAAACCATTTGTGTAAATCTTCCTTACCCACTCTTTTCTCCTCCATAGTCATATTGTCAATAGAAGAATCACCATGACTTAGTGCAAAAATATTAGAAACACTATAAAAGGAAAGCTTCTCAGAAGCTCCTCTACTATACTTATAAAGACTTTTGCCCAACATCAATTTCAACGGCAAATTAGCTCGTAAAACAGAATCTTGATACAAATTCAAAAACATTTCCTCAAGCCAAGCCACCTGTTTCCCCACGTAAGCCTCGTCAGGCATATCCATTTTAAAAGATGACTCTCTGCCTTTATTTTCCTCGTACTCTTCATCGATCACCACGTAATCTCCTTCAATTTTCGCCATGTAACGGAATCCGGCATCCGTCTCATGTTCTCCTAATAAGTAATTTCCAGAAACAGTTTCCGTGTAAATGAAAACATTGTCTCCATCTACAAAAGCCTCTTCGTCAATCTTGTACTTCTCCGTTCGGGAAAGCGTATCCGTTGTCATTTCCATCCATGACTGTCCCATGTTAAAATAAAGCTCCCGGGGAGTATATTTATAAAGAATATAAAAACCACATCGAGTATACCAATCTCCGATTCTTGCATCATAATCATGATCTCCTTGAGGAAATTGTATCACGGGTTCCGACTCTAAAGTCGGCGTGAGGGCATCCTCATCGTTGCATCCTACCCATGCTAATGCGATCAGCAATATATAAAACAATTTATATTTCATAACCTTACTTTTTTCAATTATTTACTAACCTTCCTTTTATTTTGTTCCAAGTCCGTGTTTAAACGAATCGCCTCCTCCGGGATGGGCAACAGATACCCTTCCTTCTCAAGTTTATATTCCGACTTCGTTTCCGTTGGATCACCGAAGAAAGAATGTGTCAACTCTGTCATCCCGAAACGTTTCAGATCAAACCAACGATGATTGGTCTCTCCGCTCAACTCCTTACGACGTTCCAACAGACAAAAATCAAGTAACAATTGCGCATCCGTGATCTCCACCGTTTCATATTCGAAAGCATTATTCATCCTGTGACGCCTCAGCTCGTTCAAATCTGTCAACGCCTGTACACGATAGCTATCTATTCCTTCCTTCTGAAACTTTCTGGCACAAGCCTCTGCACGATTCAGATACAACTCTGCCGTGCGAATTCCCTGATACATCCCGAAATCCCGATCCTTCACGGCTGCATGAGGATAACAAGGGGTCTCGTAATTCTTGGAATCATACCCCCATGAGACAAACAGTACTCCTCTCAAATCCTTTAATGTTTCATCCAGACAGGCATCATAAGAGGCACCCAGTACTTCTATAAATTCTTGCGATAAAGCAAAAGGATATTTATATTGTGATCCTAAAATACTACCGACACTCGTACCACTATACATTCGAGCCCAAATGATCTCATCGGAACTCACGGGGCTATATACGCTCTCGAAAACATTATCATAAGGATCGCGTATACCAAATTGATTTAAATCCAGTAAAGCCGATTTCACTTGTAACACCGAGTCCGCGTAAGCCAACGCCTTATCCCAATTCTCCATATAAAGATAAACCCGTGATAATATTGCTTGTGTTGCTATATACCCGATCCGAAAATATTCCTTTTCAACTTCATGATCTTTTAGCAATTTACATCCTTTCAAAAGATCCTTTTCGATTTGTTCATAAACCTCCGCAACTGTATTACGAGTAAATTTTTCATCTTTAACACTAGAATTCAATTTTAAAGGTACTCCAAGATTCTGTTTTGGATCACCATAATTGTAAGGGAACCCGTAAAGGTTCACCAACTGGAAATAATACCATGCTCGCAACACGAGAGCCTCCCCCCGGAGATTCTCCCGCAAATCAGTCTTTCCATACATTTTATCCAAATGATCCAGCACCACGTTACATCCCCCGATCCCCTTGTAAGGAACTTCCCAAAAAATAGGTAAATTACCGCCACCGGCTTTCGCAAACATATCATCATCCCAAGTATAACGCCATTTTAATCCATCAAAAATCCCTTGCATTTTTTCATTTTGTACCCCGTAACATTCCATGTTGTCGGTAAAAATATCCGTTATATTATAAATATTATAATCACTCAGATAAGCCTCTCCCACCAGAATCTGTTCCAGATCGCTCACCGTGGAAGGACGGACCTCATCTTGACTAGTTTCTTTCAGGAAATCATTACATCCTGTCAGTAACAGAGCAAACATCATTATATATACTCCTGTTTTCATCGTGTCTTCATTTATGATTAAAAACTCACGTTAATTCCGAAAGAGAAATTCTGGGGTCTAGGCTGTTTTCCCAAGGCCACCTCCGGATCTCTTCCCTTGAAATCCTTACTCTTGATTTGCAACGGGTTTGTTGCTGAGAAAGAGATAATCACACTTTGTGCAAAACTCGAAATCCATCTTTCCGGCAAATCATAACTAAAAGAGAAATTATTAAAACGAATGAACCAAGTATTTACAACCCGAATATCCGAGAGTTCCCACATTTTATAAGGAGCTATCCCGTTATCATTACCAAACGGATACACATCCTCGCAATTCTCCCGTACCGGAATCGACGGTATTTTTGTATGCTTCTCATCTCCGGGTTGTCGCCAGCGCTTCAGCAATTCCGTGGAAGCATTGTTAAACTCGCTCGGCATTTCATAAGACTTCGTGTAAGGAGTTGTCAGGAATGTCTTATTTCCCCGGCTAAGGTATATGGTAAGAGGTAACGAGAAACGTTTCCACCGGAACATCATGTTCAATCCCAGCGTAGTACGAGGTTCAATCGTTCCCATGTAAACCATGTATTCCGTCACATCATCCTTTGCGGCATTCGTGTTCGCATTCGAAAGATCAAACATCGGTCCGCCATTCTCCGGATTCAGTCCTGTAAAATGGAAAGCCCAGAAACTACCCACCGGATAACCCTCTTTTTGATATGTACCCGCAGTTGCCTCTTCCCACGATTGCGTTGTCTCCAATTGCGACTTAATTTTATTGTTATTATGCGAGAAACTGGTTCCGATACTCCACATAAAATTCTTCGTCCGCACGGGAACCACGCTCAAACTTAATTCCCATCCTTTATTTGTTAAATCCCCGCTATTAATATACATACTTCTAACTCCATTTTCTAACGGTACTTCCCTTTGGGTAATCAAATCCGTCGTTTTCTTGTAGTAATAATTAAAAACTCCATTGATTCTGTTTTTAAAGAAACTAAGATCAACTCCTATATTAGAAGACAACGTTTTTTCCCATTTTAGATCGGGTGTCGGACGTTTCACGATTTTCATCTGGTACTCTCCCGTTGTTTTCTGGATCGGCTCCATGCGGGCAATCAAATCCGGACTAACCCCTTCCGCCACGTTCCCCTGATAACCCAAAGAAGCCGTAATAGCGAGATTACTCAATATATCCTGCCCTTGTAACCAATGCTCATCCGTGACATTCCAACGTAATCCAAGAGACCACACCGGTTGAAAACGATGTTTCGTATCTTGTCCGAAACGGTTAGACATATCCCCCCGCATCGAGAGATTAATGGAGTAACGATTATCATACATATATCCCCCCGAAACAAAATAAGAGAAATAATTAGACAACTCATTCGTGATTGCCGGTTTTGTTCGGGCATACGCATCATTGATAATCCCGCTCGGTGTTTCTATTGGCACGTCAACAACACTCATTCCTCGATCGGGCTGATAGCCCCAATTTGTTTGGGAAGAACCGTCATATTGATTACTCCTGACCTCCACCCCGGCCATCACATTAAAGGTATGGGCCCCGGATAATTTTACATACTCCACTTGTCCCCGCATCGTGTAATTAAAATTCCGGTTGTTTACCTCAACGAGCTTTCCTCCGAAAGGCAATTTTGAATCTTGGAATGGCTTATCCAGCACACTATACTCTCCGAATTCATAACCCCGAAGTCCGGCGATGTATCTTGAGCGTTCCGTGAACCACATCCGCGCACTGGATGTACTGGTCGCACCTCCCAATAACAACGATAACGTCAAATTCTCTGTTATTATCCAACGAGCATTTACGTCAATATTCAAATTACTCGTGGTATTCTCGTTTCCAGAATTCGCCAATTCATTTAGTATATTGTAATTATATCCGCCGTCCTTGTAATAAAACAACTCTTCTCCATCATAACAAGGAATCACACGACTGGTCCTAAAAGCATATCCAAATGGATCAACTCCTTCCGCAAACGCTGTTGTTTCCGTATAGCCTCCCGATAAAGACGTAGAAATAGTCAATTGTTTCCAAAAGGTCGAAGTCACGTTCAAGTTCGCAGAATAAGAAGTTTGTCCATTCCCTCTGGCCGTGTTTTGCTGGTCGGAGAATCCGAATGAAGCCCTGTAAGTAGAATTCTCATTTCCTCCGGAAAAACTAATATTATGATTTTGACTAAAAGGAGTACGATAAAGGATATCAAACCAATCTGTATTCATTGTCTCCAACTTCTTCGCTGCCGAGTTAAATTGTTCCCCGTTAATCTCCCCTCGTTCGTAAGCTAACACCAATCCCCCGTAACCCACGGTCTCGGTTGGAATCCTAGCTCCACGCAGATACGCTTCCCGGGATAAATCCACTCGCTGTTTCGAATTCATCAATTCCAACTTTTTATAATTCATTCTCACGCTCGTCGAAAAATTACCGGAATAATTCAAGGTCAACCGTCCAGACTCCCCTTTTTTCGTCGTGATCACGATCACCCCGTTCGCCGCTTTTACCCCGTAAATAGCCGTGGCTGAAGCATCCTTCAAAACAGTTATATCCTCTATATCGTTCGGGTTCAACCACGAAATTGCACCTCCGATAAAATCCTTCATCATATCTAGGTTCTCTTGATCAATGGTCGTAAATTGATTCATCTCGAAAGGAACGTTATCCTCCTGAATAATTCCATCCACTACCCACACAGGATCGGCATTTCCCATAATCGTGGAAGTACCTCTCACCCGCACTTTCTGACGCATCCCCGTCAACCCGCTCTGGTTCATCACCATCACCCCGGGTAACATTCCTTGCAATAGCTGTTCCAACGTCTCCGTTCCCGTAAAATTCAAATCCTCCCCTTTTATCTTGGAATAAGCACCAGCCATTCCTTTCTCTCTCAACACCTGATAACCGGTTACGACAACTTCATCTACCACCTCCGTCGATTCCTTCAACACCACGTTTACCACCTCTTTCCCCTTATAAACAATCTCTTTTGTTTCCATGCCCACAAAAGAAAAAACAATCGTAAACTGTTTCATTTCCTCGGGTAGCCCGACACGATAGGTTCCATCCACGCTTGTCGTCCCCCCGATCTTTAATTCCTTTATCATAACAGTCACACCCGGTAGCGGGGTGTTATTCTCGTCAACCACTTTCCCCGTGATCCATCTCCACCGGGGTGAAACATCATCCTTTTTACGTATCAACACGTATTCCCCCGAAACCTTATACGCCAACGGGATGTCCTGTAACACGACATCCAGAATCTCCGGAATACTTTTTTCCTTCACCTCCGCGGTAACCTTGTACAACTTGACATCATCATAATTAAACACGAACTTATACACCCCGACTTTTTCCAGCGTATTCAGCACATCCGATAAAGATTTCTCCTCCCATTTGTAACTCAATTTTTTCTCTTGGGCAAATACCAAGGAGGTCATGCAGATTAAACACAAAGCGAAAGCATAACGAAAGCACGTGCAACTCTTCACCTTCTCTCGTAATTTCCATCCTCTAAAAAGAGGAAAAATCGATTCTTTTTTCATAACTTTGTAATTAAAGATTTTATTCGTTCATATTCATGAACAATAGTGACTCGAAAGGGGATAGCTGGAGACTACCCCTTTTTTTATATCAAAACACTTAACATTCTCTATTACAACGAGACGACGACACTTTCCCCGTTAAACCGGACGTGTAATTTACCCGTTTCATTCAGACGTTCCATAATCTCCTCGGGAGTATCTTTACGATTTGCCCAGAACTTGAAGCGATAACTTTTCACTTCCGGATTCTGGTAAAACACCGTAAAATCAAACCAACGCCCCAACTCGTTCAAGATATTTTCCAAAGGCTCATTGTCGTAATAAAAGAAACCATCCTTCCAAGCAACGTACTTCAAGGCATCAACTGTTTCTACCCGGAACCGTCCTCCCTCCCATGAGGCATTTTCTCCCGGGTTCAACACAACTTCCGAAGTATTCGCCTGATCATTATTACCTCTTACTGCCACGCTCCCTTTCACCAGCGTCACGTTCACCGCCTTACCCGTGTAAGATTGTACGTTAAATTCCGTCCCCAGTACGCGGGTACTTACCTTTTCGGTCCTCACGATAAAAGGACGTTCTTTATCATGAACTACTTCAAAATACCCTTCTCCCTTCAGATAAACCTCTCGCTTACCCTGATCAAATACTGAGGGGTAACGAAATTCAGACTCGGAATTCAACCATACCCGGCTTCCGTCTTCAAGAACCACCAAATACTCCGCTCCCCGGGGAATCTGTAACGTGTATTGTTCCGCAACCCGGTCAGTAACCCGTAAAACTTTCAGGTATTGCCTCCCTTTCAAGGAATCTACAACTAGCCCCTCCCCTTTTAATAAGGTATCTATATGCCCGGTTCCCAACAAAAACTCATTCCCAGTCCCGGTAATCAACTTCACATCCGACCGTACTTGTCGTGCAACCGGGACAGTGTTTTCCAATGACAAATCCACGAAATACCATTCATTCAGTAAAATATCCGTTACAACTAACGCCAAAACAACTGCGGCAGCACTTAACCACCATTTCAAATACATTCTCCACACACGAGGTTTCGTCTTTCCCCGGAAATATTGCCATTGTTTCTCCACGTCCGGAGACCTCATAGCCGCCTCCAGCTCTCCGGCTTCCCGGAAACGCCTCAACTCTTCCAACAAATCCCGGTGTTTCCCCGATTCCAACCACTCCCGTACCTCCATCTTCCCCCGGATCTCAGGATGCTGCAGTACGTAAAGTGCAAATTCTATTTTCTCCAGATCATTTTCCGTTACCATACTTTTTACCCATTTACATCTAATACACGCTCACATACTCTAAACGGGTGATGCCAAAAACGAACTTTTTTTATTTTTTTATCTAAAAAGAATAAATAACAAAATATAATCTTCAGTAAATTCCTCCCGCAGAATCCTCAACGCTTTATTGACATGTGTTTTTACCGTATTTATCGAGATACCTAAATCATCTGCCGCCTCTTGATACTTTTTCCCTTCTAGAAAACATTTCTTAAACACGTTCTTCGTTTGAGCCGGCAACAATTCGATCAAATGACGCAATTTTTCGATCTGCATCTCGTACTCCACGGACTCTTCCTCATGATCTTCCAGCTCCACTTCAATCTCCCGGGAAAAACGCTCCTTCACCTTTTTATGGCGAATCAAACTCACGCAACGATTACGAACTAAAGTGTACAGCAACGGAACAAGGGAAGAAGAAAACTCCAATTTCTCAAAATTCATCCATACTCGCTCGAACACGTCGTTCACCACGTCCTTCGCCTCCTCCTCATCATTCAAAAAACTGAAAGCATGATAAAACAACCGGGTATAATTTTCCCGAAACAAACATTCAAAAGCATCCCGATGTTCCACCAATTCTATCATATTCCGATCACATATTCGAGACAAATATAGCAAAGTAAAAATGAAACAACAACATTAAAAAATCTTTTTCCCGCACACTGTCAATCCGACATCCGAAACCGCCAACTCGTCTCTTCGTGTCACTGACAGGCCGTTTGGCACACCCTTTGTTAATCCAGTCCGTGAATAGGACCAGCTATTTTTTAATAACCGATCTCTACTCATTTAATCACTTAAACATTTAACACTTAAATTATAGGAGATTTTATCATGGGTGCAGCCGGAAACAAAAAACCGAAGAAAAGCAAGAACAAAAAAGATGTTCCGTCTTATTTAGTCGAAGAAACGACACACGAAACACCTCTAAAAAACAAAAAGCACAAATAAAATATGCTTACGGGAAAACAGAAGAGGGGATCTTGGGATTTCCCCTCTTCTTTGCTATAATTACGTCCCAAATTTTGCGATAGCTCTATCAAAAAAATTATCACTCGCCCGTGACCTTTCGTGTCACAATTATGCGTATATTTGTCATATATTCAAATAAAATACTTATCTGCCATGGCACGAGAAAATTATGTACGATTCGACTGGGCAACCAAACGATTGTTAAGACAAAAATCAAACTTCGTGATTCTCGAGGGATTCCTCTCCACGTTACTGGGAGAACGTATCAAAATTGATCGTATGCTGGAAAGCGAGGGCAACCAGCAACATGCTGAAGATAAATTCAACAGGGTCGACATGCTGGCTGAAAACAGTAAAGGTGAACTCGTTATTATCGAAGTACAGAACAACCGGGAGCTGGACTATTTTCATCGTATGTTGTATGGAGTATCAAAGGCTATTACCGAATACATCACAAAAGGAGAACCCTACTCGCAAGTAAAAAAAGTATACTCCATAAACACCGTGTACTTTGACCTAGGACAAGGGGAAGACTACGTATATCACGGGAACACTTCTTTCGAAGGAATTCATAAACATGATACCCTCAAACTATCTTTACGACAACGAGAACAATTCATCCGTGAGAATGCCGGAGATCTTTTTCCTGAATACTACGTGCTACGTGTCAACGAGTTTGATAAACTGGCTAAAACTCCCCTTGACGAATGGATAGCTTTCTTGAAAACAGGTGAAATTGCCGACAACACAAAGACTAGCGGATTATCCGAAGCCCGAGAATTACTACGTCTTGACAATCTTAGTCCCAAAGAACGTGCCAGCTATGAAGCACATTTGAGCGCCCTACAATATCAACGCAGCGTGATCCAATCCGGCTGGATTGAAGGGAAGGCTGAAGGATTAGCTGAAGGATTAGCTGAAGGGAAGGTTGAGGGGAAAGCCGAAGGATTGATTGAAGGGAAGGCAGAGGGATTAGCTGAAGGAGAAAAAAAGAAGGCTTTGACGATAGCGAAACAAGCAAAAGAAATGGGTATGTCCATCGAAAATATTCTTTTACTAACAGGATTAAAAAAAGAAGAACTCCCATTTTAAACCAGAAATTTCACTCTCATTTCAAAGAACAACAACCAAAAAACACGAATAACCAGCATATTAAAAGGGGCTGTCCCAAAAGTCATTTTATCCTCAAAAACACCTCCGTCACTTCGTGCCACCTCCTCTATAAACAGAGGAGAAACTGGTGATTTTTGCCGAAGACAGGGAGTATTTCAGCTCTCCCTCTGTTTATAGAGGGAGTACCCCGAAGGGGGGAAGGAGTTTGAAAAATGACTTTTGGGACAGCCCTATAAAATCAACCCGCAAGATATGGTTCGTCTCGTCCGGATTACTATTCCCCCGGATGAATGTTTCGTGTAAACAAACCGATCCGGTTTCCCTCGGTATCTAAAAAGTAAGCAAAATAATCTTTTGATCCCTCACAAGTTTCACAAGGTTCCGTGGCAATCTTTCCCCCGGCCTTCCTCACCAAGACTAAAGATTCATCCATATTTTCCGTGTAAAATGAAATCGTAATACTGTTAGAGGTTGGCTGGTATCCTTTTAAATTAAAAATACAGCCGATCGGTTGCTGATTACCGGAAGAAATAAAAGCCATCTTCTCTTCCCCGTATTCGACAACCTCCAGTTTTTCTCCGAAAACCGTCCCGTAAAACTGAACTGCCCTCTCCATGTTGACAGCAGGAATCTCAAAAAAAGCTACGAATGTTTTCATGTTGTATTTATTTTATTGATTAACACAACAAAAGTACCCCCTCATCACCCCTCAATTATTGGAAAAAAGAGACATTCTCAGTTCCGATAAAACTTTTATTTCCTTCTATGCACCTAGAAACCATTCAATACTCTCTGCATCCTCGGAAAAACACATCAATTGAAAAAGAGTTGACGAAGTATGACCGGTTAAAGCCTTAATTTCATTCGCCAGATGAGCCGCATCGTAATATCCGGTATGGAATGCCAATGTTGCCAAATCAACCTCCGGCATTCGATTTCGAAATTCCACGGCATACAAAAAACGAATCACCCGTAAGTATTGTTTCGGCATTAATCCCACGTAAGCCGCAAACACACGCTCAAATTGCTTTCTACTCAAACAAGCATAACTGGCCAGTTGCTCCACATTGAACATTCCCCGACACTGTAATAAACGAGTCATGACCATCCGCATCCGGTTATTCTCAAATTCATTTCTTCGCTGCAAGCGACCTAACAAAAATGACTCCAAACCCTCCACCCGTTCGTCAAAACCGGAAAGATTCATCATTTGCTCTTCCATATCTTTCCCTTCTCTTCCCAACACCTCTTCCAGAGAGACGTATCGGTTTGTCAGCTCATTCAGAGGCAAATGCAAAATGTCCCGTACCCCCACAGGGGTAAACACAACCGACATCAGCCCCACCCTACCCGTGGGTAAAACATCTATAAATTCGGTTCGCTGCCCGTAAAGTGTCGCCCGGGGATGAGTTTCTTCTCCATCGGACAGAATAAGCTTGTACGAATCCCGATAATAAAAAACAATTTCCATGAATCCCTGCGGTGTAAGACGATGCGGCTCACACGATGGACATACATCCTCAAGATCTAGCATCCAGTAATACTGGACATACCCGGATAATTCCCGGCAAGGCGGTCTGTATTGGTATTTACTCATTCGAAGAGGAATAACACATGAACCAGCGCGTCACTTTCTCACTGTAAGTCTTTGAAATCGGAATATCGGGAACTTTCTCAACCCCGAATTCCAAATAGACTCCATCTTTCTCCCGACGAATCACTTTAACATGCTCGAAATTCACCATATAGGAACGATGGCACCTCAATACATTCGTCCCTTCAAATGTCTCTTCCATCGCCTTCAAAGTATTACGCAACATGAATTTTGTCACCACGCCTTTATTCAAATACCAAATCTGCACGTAATTATCCGCGGACTCGATATAAAGCAAGTTCGAATGTTTGATTGACAAACGCAATTCACCTTTCTCATCCCGAAAAGAAATAACACTCGTCCCCCCGGTATCTCCCTTCATCTCTTCAAGCATCTGCAATTTCTGTTCCTTATCCCGCCAAGAAAAATAAAGCATCAAGATCGCATAAGGCAATAAAAGAATTAATGACGTGTTTTCTGAGGCCTCCCAAAAAGTTTCTATCACGTCCCTCTCCGGCCGTAAAAAACAAGAATAAACCGTGTAGAACGTCGATAGAAAGAAAATTTCCAACACGATCCAGATGCCATACTCGATATAATTAAGGGTATGCTTCTTCGTGTAAAAATACATGATCACACGACTGATCGCCACGGCAAGTACTCCGGTAAGAATGACCAGACTCGAAAAAATGAAAAACTTAAATTCCGATACCGGATACCACGTCAGAGAACTGAAAGGTTTGTAGATATTGATAAAAATCAGATCAAAAAAAGCAGTGAATAATACCAAGCGTATTAAATTTGATTTATCGTAATAGTAAGCTGGTATTTTTCGGGTCAACACGTTCATCTCTCTCTAATTTTTATAAATTTCAAACAAAGATACATTTTTCCCGTAAAAAATTTCACCCCTAAAGAGCAAATTTCATCCCTAAATATGAGATTTTGTCCCTTTAAGTCTAGGTACACACCATTAATTTTGAAAACAAAGAATTGTGGCGTTTGTTTGTATTAAAATTAATCGCAAGAGCTATGGAAATCTCAACTAGAACAAAACAATTAAAGGCTATTTTTTCTTATGACAAGAAAGTTATCCTAGAAGATCAACCACTGGAAATTCGTCCTTATCATTTTATCCAGAACATGGGAGTAAATGAAATAGAGCAATTTCAGCAATTGATCCCGACAAGTGAATTTTGTTCTATCCCGGACAATAATATTCAGGAGAACAAGAGTTTTTCGTATACCATATTCACGCCTAAAGGATCACGAAAAACGGACCAGGCAATCCTGTTATTACACGGGCTGAACGAACGTAACTGGGACAAATACCTCACTTGGGCAGAATATTTATCCTTAGCCACGGGTAAAGCGGTTATTTTGTTTCCGATAGCTTTCCACATGAACCGTACTCCCGGTAACTGGTATAATCCGAGAGCCCTTATGCCTTGGGTGGCTCGTCGTAAGCAAGAAGTGGAACATCTGGATAATTCCACGTTTGTCAACGTGGCATTAAGTTATCGCCTCTCGGACACCCCTTTGCGTTTTTACATATCCGGAAAAGAGTCCATGTTCAATTTATGGCAGTTATTCCGGGAAATAAAAACCGGACAACACCCCCTATTTGAAAAAGATTCATCCATAAACATTTTCGCCTATTCCATCGGAGCGTTCCTGTCACAGATTCTGATGCTTGCCAACCCGGATCATCTATTGGATGACAGTAAACTATTCCTCTTCTGTGGAGGCTCCATATTCAGCCAAATGGACGGAAGTGCCCGGGATATTATGGACCGAGAGGCGTATCGAAGAGTTAAGAATTATTTTCTGAATGATTTTCTGACAAAAAATGATGAACAGCGAATGCTCCCCGTTTTGTATGAAGAGGATTTCATGGAAAAAGCATTTAAAGCGATGATACGTCCCGAGGTAATGAAGAATTACCGGGAATCATTTTTCGAGCGAATTCAAGACCGTCTACGGATTGTCACGCTCAAAAAAGATACGGTAATGCCAACACAAGGAGTTATTGAGGCACTCGGTCCCAAATGTGTTGATACTATATTGGAAGAATTAGATTTTCCGTACGAGTATTCCCATCAAAATCCATTTCCCACTAACACGGGAGCCACACCTGAAATGCTTTATCAATCTTTTACCGGGATATTTAATAGAGTGGCCAATTTCCTATGATAGTACCATCATAGGAAATTCCATAACATCATGCCAAATTCTAAAACAAATAAATCATTCAATTGACCCACCCACAATATCCATCAACTCGGCCGTAATATTCTGTTGTCTCAACTTATTGTATTCCAACTGCAAGTTTTTCAACAACTTAATAGCATTATCATTTGCCATTTGCATAGACAAGATGCGAGAGGCCTGTTCAGAAGTCTGATTTTCCAGTAGGTACCGATACATTGTGGAATGGATAACCAACGGATAAATCGTCTCCAATATCTCTTCGCAATCCGGCTCGTAAATATATACTTTATTTCGTTCTTTATCTGAAAGAGCTTTCGTTTCCTGAGGTACCCACGGAAGTAACTGCTCCCGACTAATGATCTGTGTTCCCATACTCTTATAATGAGCATAAATAACTTCGACCCGATCCACATCCTTCTCCAAAAAACGACGAATTAATTCATCTGCCAATGCCGTTGCTCCTTCTGCATATTGTTTTTTTTCGAAAAGATCGGGGATCGGCATAACCTCCACCCCCCTCGTCCGTTTTATATCGTTCACGAGCTTTCTCCCCACGGGATAAACGAAAACAGGCGATTTAACCTTACCATCATACTCTTGTAATGTCTCCAATAATTTCTTGTATAATAGCAGGTTAAAAGCGCCACATAAACCTTCATTGGCAGCAAAAATAACAATTGCGACCCGTTGAACCTGACGATCCTGACTCAACGGAGACTGATAATCATTAATTTCACTTGCAATATGATCCAGTATATTTTGCAACTGTTCCATGTAAGGACGGGCATGATTCAATGCATTCTCAGACTTCCTCAACCGGGCAGAAGAGATCATCTTCATGGCTCCGGTTATCTTTTGAGAAGAATGTACCGAATTTATCCTTCCTTTCAATTCACGTGTTGATGCCATAATTTTTACTTTATGAACTAATTAAAAGTCTGCCCCACTTCCGTGGCCACTTCTTCTAATAATTTAGATACATTTTCATCCAGAACCCCCTCCCGCAATGGCTCCAAAATCTCTTTTTGGTATTTGGATCGCAATATTTCCAAGAACATCTTCTCAAACTCGGCTACATGCTTCAACTCCACGTTACGCAACAACCCTTGTGTACCGCAATAAATCACGGCAATCTCTTCCTCCACGGGCATCGGTGCATGCTGGGGCTGAATCAATAACTGAGCATTCTTACGCCCTTTATCGATCACCATCTCCGTCACAGAATCCATGTCTCCTCCAAACTTAGAGAAGGCCTCCAATTCCCGGTACTGGGCCTGATCGATCTTCAATGTTCCGGCAATCTTCTTCATAGCTTTCACTTGGGCATTACCACCGACACGGGATACCGAGATTCCCACGTTAATTGCGGGACGTACCCCTTCGTTGAACAATCCGGCCTCAAGGAAAATCTGCCCGTCCGTGATAGAAATAACGTTTGTCGGAATATACGCCGACACGTCTCCTGCCTGAGTCTCGATAATCGGCAATGCGGTTAATGAACCACCTCCTTTGGCAGTGGGTTTCAACACATCCGGCAAATCATTCATTGTCTGTGCCATCTCATCACTGGATATAATTCGCGCTGCCCGTTCCAACAAACGAGAATGTAAATAGAATATATCTCCCGGATAAGCCTCACGCCCGGAAGGACGACGCAAAATCAAAGAAATCTCACGATAAGCGACAGCCTGTTTGGAAAGGTCATCATACACGACTAATGCGTGACGACCACTGTCTCGAAAATACTCTCCGATCGTCGCTCCCGCAAAAGGCGCATAGTAACGCATAGCTGCCGAATCGGATGCGTTTGCCGCAACAACAACAGTGTACTGCATCGCACCTCTCTCCTGCAACGTGTTCACCAACATGGCTACAGATGATGCTTTCTGACCGATAGCCACGTAAATACAATAAATCGGATCACCGTTATCGAAATTTCTTTTCTGGTTCAAGATCGTATCCACGGCAATAGATGTCTTTCCGGTCTGACGGTCTCCGATGATCAGCTCCCGCTGTCCCCGTCCGATCGGCACCATGGAATCAATCGCCTTGATCCCTGTCTGTAACGGTTCTTTCACCGGCTGACGATAGATTACCCCCGGAGCCTTACGTTCCAACGGTAACTGTATCAATTCCCCTTCTATAGGTCCGGCTCCGTCGATAGGTTCACCCAGCGTGTTGACAACCCGTCCGAGCAATCCCTCTCCCACCTTCACGGAGGCAATACTTCCCGTACGTTTCACCGTGTAATTTTCCTTCACCCGATCACCGGCATTCATCAGAATCACTCCCACATTATCTTCCTCCAAGTTCATGGCAACCCCACGAACCCCGTTCTCAAATTCCAGCAACTCGTTAGCCTGCACATTATCCAGCCCGAACACGTGGGCCACCCCGTCACCAACCTCCATCACGGTTCCCACCTCTTCGAAAGCCATCTTCGTATCGACCTCCTTGAGTTGCATTTCTAAAATATCTGATATTTCATTCGCTTTCAACATAACCCTAAATAATTTTAGATTTAATGATTTTAGATTTTAAATTCCGACCTCACAAGGCTAACACCTTCTTCTTGTCATCCTCCCGAAGGATTCATTTATAATCTAAAAATCCAAACTGGAGACTCATCTCCTTCAGCTCTTTCATCAGCGAGGCATCTAGTTGTCGGGACCCGATCTGTAATATAAAACCTCCGATAATCGAGGGATCAACCTTATGGACAAACTCTATTGTCTTATCAGTATGACGCCGCACGAACTCTTTGATCTTATCCATCGTCTCGTCCGACAACTCCATCGCCGTGATGATCTTCACCCGGATAATCCCGTTTGCAGCCCGGTAAATCTTCTGAAACATCAGGCAAATTGACCTGACATACATTTCCCGGTGGTTTCTTATCAACAAACGAATACCCTTGATGTACGCCTCTCCCGGTTCGATTCCGATAGCCGTGGAGAGCAGCATTTCCTTATCCTCGGGTGATAACAACGGATTTAACAAAGCTTTCTGCAAGTCGGGATGAGCGATATAATTTTTCTCGAATAATTTCATCTTCTCATACACTGCATCAGCAGCATTTAACTCCTGCGCGTATCGAAACACGGCCTTTGCATACCTTCGAGCAATCAATCCTTCGTCCATACTCTCCTCCTTTACTCTTTATTTTCAAGCTCGTTCAACAACTTACCGATCAGTTCCATTTGGTTCTTATCGGTAGCCAAGTCTTTACGCATCACTTTCTCTGCAACCTGCAAAGACAAGGATGCCACTTGTTTACGCAATTGTAATTCTGCTTCCCGTTTTGCCTGCTCTATCGACAAATTGGCAGCCTCCCTCACTTGTTTTGCCTCATTTTCTGCCGCTTTTCGGGCTTCCGCTATCATCTCCCGTTTCAGCCGTTCTGTCTGCTGCAATACCTCTAATTGTTGCTTACGGGCTTCCGTCAGCAAATCTTTGGCATCCTCTTGTGCCTTTTCTCGATCTCTTTTAGCCTCCCGGGCATACTCTACGCCTTTATCAATAAAATCAGCCCGCTCGTCCATCATCCGGACAATAGCCGGCCAGGCGTATTTTGCCAGAATGCCGAAAAGAATCAAAAAGACAACCAGCATCCAAAACACTAATCCGAATTCCGGTGTAAATAATGACATAGCTTCTTTTTATACAAACAATGCTAATAAACAAACGATAATTGCGAAAAGAGCAACACCCTCGATCAAAGCCGCAATCACGATCATATTGGTTCTGATATTGTTAGTCTCTTCCGGCTGACGGGCAATAGCATCCATCGCCGAAGAACCGATCTTACCGATACCAATACCTGCAGCAATAGCTGCCAAACCAGCTCCAACACATGCACCTATCTTAGCCAGACTTAACCCGGCTGCTGCTACTTCCAATAAAATCAAACTTTCCATAACCTTATTTATTAATTTTAGATTTAATGATTTTAGATTTTAAATTCAAACTTTTAGATTTAAGTTTTTAGCTTTTAACTCTCCTCACTCTCGCCAACCCGATAAAGATTGTTGAAAGCAACATAAACACGTATGCTTGAATAAACCCGATCAACACGTGAATCAAGTTCATAAACACGGCAAACAATACTGAAAATACCGTTGTAACGCCCAATACCACCTGTCCCATCACGCTAAACAGAAAGATCAACGAAATCAACACCAACACAATCAAGTGTCCTCCCAACATGTTAGCGAAAAGACGAATCATCAAAGCCACCGGTTTCGTGAACACTCCGAATATCTCGATAACAGGCAATAAGGGTACCGGACATTTCAATCCCATAGGCACATCCGGCCAAAATATCTCTTTCCAGTACTCTTTCGTCCCTGAAACATTAATCACCACGAAAGTACATAATGCCAAGACCAGCGTGATTGACATATTTCCCATCACGTTCGCCCCTCCCGGGAATACAGCTATCAACCCCATCATATTGGATACGAATATAAAAAAGAACAATGTCAACAGATAGGGTGCATATCGCTTGGATTCCTTTCCCAGCACACTGACAATAACCTCTTTATATAACATTTCGACGATCATTTCCAAACCACCCATTCCCTTACGCGGGGCCTTAAACTTTTTCCTTTTATAAAATCGAACTAACGAGAACACGATCAACATCGTGATCAGCCCGCTAATCATCACGGAAAAAGCGTTTTTGGTGATAGAAAAATCATAAGGACGATATTCGTTTCCGGTAGCATCTACCCCCACGATCTTCCCTTCATAAGCTCCTTCCCCGGCAATATGAAATCCTTTATATGTTTTCCCGTCTGCTAAACGTGAAGAACTGAAAAAATACCATTCCCCTCCATTATCCCGAACAATCACGGGCAGAGGTATGGTTACCTTTCCGATAATCGTCCATCCATACTCGTCCCCCAAATGCTCGAAAATAGTCTTTTTAGGGTCAAAAGCCTTATCCTCCCGTTCCTCCTGCTGCATCACGGAATCCACCCGTACGGCAAGCTCGTCCTCGACCTGTTGCGATTCTTCCCCGCTAACACCTGTTGCGGCCACTCTAACCGCACCTGCAGTTAGCGTTCCGACCAACAGAACAAGTGTCAACAATATATATTTTAAATCATTCTTCATAGGTGTATCAATTTATACAAACCACCACATTATTGTCCCGAACTTCCACAACTCCCCCGCGAATCTGTACACTCTTTTCCTCTTCTGACCCTTTATAGACAATTTCTCCCGGAGTCAATGTCGATACTAACGGTGCATGATTTTCCAACACGGTAAACTGACCCACCGTACCAGGCAATTTCACCATTTGCACCTCACCTTTATAAATCACTTTTTCCGGAGATACTATTCTTAAAATCATGACCTTAGTTATTTTAGATTTTAAACTTTAGATTTTAGATCCTATCGATTAAGTGATTTAATGATTTTCGATTAAGTGATTTTAATCATCCAATCATAGAATCGGCAATCTCGGAATCTTTTTCATTCTAAACTCTAAATTTTACATTCTCTAATTTCTTTTCTTCGCTTGTTCAATCATCTCTTTCCCTTTCTTGATCACATCATCAATGGTTCCGGTATTCATAAATGCCTGCTCCGGATATTCATCCATATCCCCATCGAGAATCATCTTGAAACCTCGAATCGTTTCTTCCAACGGAACCATAACCCCGGGAATTCCGGTGAATTGTTCAGCCACGTGGAAAGGTTGCGATAAGAAACGTTGCGCCCGACGAGCCCGTGCTACCACGATTTTATCCGAATCAGATAATTCATCAACCCCCAAAATTGCAATAATATCCTGCAACTCGTTGTAATGCTGCAATAATTCGACCACTCTTTGTGCGGTTTGATAATGTTCTTCTCCAACAATTGCCGGATCAAGAATACGCGAAGAAGATTCCAATGGATCTACCGCCGGATAAATACCCAATTCGGTGATCTTACGACTCAACACCGTCGTGGCGTCCAAGAAACTGAACGTCGTGGCCGGTGCCGGGTCTGTCAAGTCGTCAGCCGGAACATAAATGGCCTGGATAGAAGTAATTGAGCCATTCTTCGTGGAAGTGATACGTTCTTGTAACTTACCCATCTCCGATGCCAATGTCGGTTGATAACCTACTGCTGACGGCATACGTCCCAACAGGGCCGATACCTCCGACCCGGCTTGCGTGAAACGGAAAATATTATCAATAAAGAACAAAATTTCTTTTCCTCCAGCATTCGAATCCCTAAACATTTCCGCAACCGTCAACCCGGACAAAGCCACTCGTAAACGAGCCCCGGGAGGTTCATTCATCTGTCCGAAAACCAATGTTGCCTGCGACTGGTTCACCTTCTCCATGTCCACGCTCTCCAAATCCCACTTCCCCTTTGCCATCTCCTCCTTAAACTTGTCACCATAGTTGATAACCCCCGATTCTATCATCTCCCGCAACAAATCGTTCCCTTCCCGGGTACGTTCTCCGACTCCGGCAAACACGGAATATCCATTATGTCCTTTGGCAATATTATTAATCATTTCCATGATTAACACTGTTTTACCAACTCCGGCACCCCCGAACAGACCGATCTTTCCACCTTTAGAATAAGGTTCCAACAGATCGATCACCTTTATTCCCGTAAGCAGCAATTCCTCCTTGATAGACAAATCTTCAAATTTCGGTGCCTCTCGATGTATAGAACTCGTTTCTTTGTAATCCAATGGGGCCAGATAGTCAATAGCATCACCTGTCACGTTCAACAAACGTCCCTTAATCTGGTCCCCCATAGGCATCGTCAAGGTCCGTCCTAAATCCAAAACCTTCATACCGCGATATAAACCGTCGGTGGTATCCATTGCTACACAACGCACGGTATCTTCTCCCACGTGTTGTTCCACCTCGACAATCAACTTCGAGCCATTCTCCCTCTCAATCTCCAGAGCCTCGTAAATAGGAGGTAAGTCAACCCCTCCACCTTCAAAAATGACGTCCACAACAGGACCAATCACTTGTGTCACGTATCCGACTTTCTGTGTCATAATATATGATTTAAACGTTCTTTAAATACCAACTTATAACTTTAACGTATATTCACTCAGAATAGTTTCTTCCCAGCCTTATTATATTCAAGCTATGTACTAGATTCCCAGTATACGTTTATATGATTATTACAAATTAAATAATCATCTTGTTCATCCAGTAAATATAAAATCCCTGGATATGTTTCATAGACAAGTAATCAAAGATTTCATCACGCCACGCGTCATGACTATTCTTTCCCTCGATACCTTGTTTGAGAATCTCTTTCGCAGAACTCACTCGTTTGTCTTTTTGAATTTCTACATCCTCGGGTAAATCCACAATATCCGTCAACATAAATGACTTCTCCAGAAAATCATACACGTCCGTCAGATCAATTGCCGAAAAAGTAGCTGTAATCTCTGAACTATTCATCGATTCCCCGGTGATCTCCATTCTTCTTTCTCTTGGCATGTCCTCCGGCATAGCTTGCCCTCCAAAACAAACCATCAAAAGTAAAATTGGTATCGCCCGCAAAATCCACTTCATAATTCAATCTATTTAAATATTCAATAAACAACTCTCCCCTTGTAAAGCAATTTCCGTACCAAAACTTAATCTTTTACGAATACTAAATTTTCATTTTATTAAAATTGGGGATATCCTAATACAAGAACATCCCCACAATCGACACGCTTTTACCGATTCACAGCTTAATACTCTCAAGAGCTTTCAAGGCCACCTCATCCTTGGCATCCAACGTTAATACTTTAGAGAAAAATGACTTTGCTTCCCCGTATTCTTCTTTTGCCGGATCAGGATTCCCATTATTTTTTGTGGTAATAGCATCAGCAATCACGTAATGATAATACCCCAAGTATTTATAACTTTCTATCAGTTCCCGTTTATAACGTTCCGGTTGTACTGATCCTATTTCTATTACTTTCTCGTAATATGGTTTTGCCAACCCCTTCGTTGTTTCCGGATCAAGCATGGAATTTACCCGAGCCCGCCAAAAATAACTCACGTAACTATTAGGAACTTGAATACTTAACTCTTTGAATAAAGTATCTGCTTTTATCAGCTCTTCCTTTTGCAATTCTGGAACTGAATCCTGACAAGCCAGATTATAGTAACATTTCCCCAGTTTCAACAAATCTTCCGCGGCCGGTTCCTCCACGAAATCAAAATATTGCTGATAATAAACCACGGCCGAATCCAATTCTCTATTTTTCACGAAAAGATCCGCAATATCTTTCAATAACTCCTGACGTTTACCATCCGCATTCAACGCCTTTTTATAATAAGTAATTGCCTCGTTATACTCTTTTTTCACGGTCAACTGTTCCGCGTAACAAAGATAATCCTGACAAATCTGACTCTCTTCGGGAGTAGATTCTATAAAATGCTTTATAGCCTCCAGACATTTTTCCCCATTCTCCCGTTTAGAAAGACAATAAGCATATAAACGTTTAGCCACCAAATCTTCCGGCTTTTCTCTCAACACGGACTGAAGTATAGGTAACATCTTATCATACTGTTTATCGAAATACAGTATGCCGGCATATCTCAACAAATTATTCTGGTCATAGTATCCCGACTGAATAAATTTAGAATAATTATCAGCTGCAGCCTTACTATCTCCGGTCATTTCATACAGTTCCCCTAATATACAATAAATACCACAAAATTCCGGGGATTTTTCCCGGGCCTTATCCAACTTTTCCAATGATAAGGAACGATTGGCCGACATGTACAAGCGAGCCTGTTTTAAATATGCTCCCACACAATCCGGACTAAAATAAGCGGCCGTTTCGTATTTGGCACAAGCCTCCCCGACTTTCCCTTGTGCTGCCAGAATATCTCCTTCCACCAAGTACGGCAGCCCACTTTTAGCATCCAACTCTCTCGCCTGATTCACGTGTTCCATTGCTTTTGTCATATTACCTGCATACAAATATGCTCTGGCTATTGCCAACTGCACGCCGGCATCTTTCTTGTCTTTTTTACTTGTAAGCACCTCTTTGAACAACTCTTCAGCGTCTACATCTTTCCCCAATTTCAACCCAACTAACCCGATCCGGTTGTAAGAATAGTCAGGCATAAACTCTATTCCTTTCTGGTAGTATACCCCGGCAGAATCACGAAGCCCCGACACCAGATAACATTCCCCCAGATAGTAACAGGTTTCTGCTTGCAAAACTCCCTCTCGTTGTTGCTTCAAATTATCGAGGAAAAAAGCCTTGGCAGCCCCGATCATTCCCGATTCATAAAGATCTATTCCGACCTTATTGTCTGCTGCCTTCACGCTCCTCGCTGCAAGCAAGCAAAATAATCCGCATATAATTAATTTCGTTTTCATGATCTTAAAATTATTCGTTAAAGTTGGTCCCTCACGTTCACGATATTCACAGGCATCGTGGCAGGTAACAATCCGGCTTTCAAAATGATTCGCTGTCCTCTTGCTCCTGCAAAAAAGGAGGTTAACCCGGTTGGGAGTGCGCTCCGGGGATCATTCAGTAAAATATATATATCACGAGACAATGGATATTGCCCCGTGTAGAGGTAATACTGGTAAGGCTGGTAACTATTCCCGTAAGTAGGTAACTCCGCACGACTGATCCGTGCCACCTGTATCTCTTTTCGAAAATCCCGGCATAAAGAATCCTGTTCGTCACTAATCCAATTGACCCCGATTACCCCCATAGCACCGGGAGTTCGAGTAACATACTCGATGACATCCCGATTCGTTCCGGCGGCATGACATCGATCAGACAAGTTACCCCACCCGCATATTGAATCCAGCACGTAACGTACTGTGCTGGAATTCCGGTGGTCAAACACAACTTGTATTTCACCCAATTTCGAATCCGCCGACAATTGGTTCCAACGTGTTATCTCTCCGGAAAATATTTTCTTTAAAGTACTCACATTAAATATCGAATCGGCATTTTGCCTGTTTACAATCAAAGCAACACCATCAGTAGCTATCTTGATGGACTCCGGAAAAAACTTATTGCTGTGGAATGACTCTAATTCGTCCCCCGATAAAGGGCGTGTGGCCAACACCCAGCGCACGCTGTCGCGTAACAACAGGGTTATTGCATCCACTTCACTCGTATATATCGGGACGATACCTGTCTGATTATATTGCGCTTCAAAAACTGCAATCTCATCCTCGGCCAAGGGAGACAGCGTTTCGTCGACTGCAACTCGAATTACCCCGCTAAACAAGGTATCTTGTACTCCTGAAGTTTTCCCTTTACAAGCCACAAGGGAGATCAGGCATAACAGCCAAAAGCCGATTCGAATATTCATAACCTTTCTAATTTTTGATTTACGATTTTAGATTTAGTAATTTTCACTCGCTGTCCAACGCTTTCTTTTAATCACCTAATCGGCAATCACTAAATCACAGAATCATTTCTTTTATTGTTGTAATTTAAACGTGATCGGTAAAGTGAACCGCACGGAAACCGGTTCACCCCGCTGTCTTCCGGGAATCCATTTACGCATGGCCTTTACCACGCGAACGGCTTCTTTATCCAGCGTCGGGTCGACCGTACGCAACACTTGTACATCACGTACCGACCCGTCCCGTCCGATCACGAATTGTACGATTACTCTTCCCTCTATATTCATTTCTTGGGCAATAGAAGGATACTTGATCTCTTTACCGATCCATTTCATCAAGGCAGCCATACCCCCCGGATATTCGGGAGCTTGTTCCACCACTTGAAAGACCTCATCTTCACTTGCCACGATCAATTTATGGTCTTCCAGATCAGCAATATCCTTACCGTTTTCCTCGTCATTACCCTTCACATCCGCCACGGAAATCGCCGCTTTTGCCTGATTCACCTCATCCTGTGTTTTAATCTCGTCTTCCTCACGAACCTCTTCATCTTTCTTAATCACGGGAGCCGTGAACTTAATCGTTGTCTTCAACGTCGGTGGCGGCGGAACATTCACCGCCACGATCTTGTTCTCTTCCTTCACCTCCGGCAAATCCATCTTCAAATCAGACAATTCCGTCACCGTAACCATCTTTTCCTGCGCCTTAACGGGTGTCAGAAAACGAACAAAAGCCGGAAGAACCATTGCCAGAACCACACAACCTATAATCACGACATAGGCCGTCAAGTGACGCCGGGGTGAGTGTTTACGCAACTCGTAAGCCCCATAATCCTTATTCTTTCCTTCGAATATCAGATCACACCACTCTACCGAATTTACATTTATATCCTTTGCCATGGTCTTATTGTTTTAACTCCCGGTACTCGATGACTTCTTTCAAATCATCGGCATACCCGTCGTGTGTCTTATCCTGTAACAATCGCAAATCCCCCGGAGTTATATCCATGATCGCGTACCGTCCGATATTACATATCTGCATCTCATCAAGAACATCAATCAAATTTTTGTAATTCGCAAAATCGGTAGCCTTGATCAATATAACGGGAGAATCCTTATCTTTTCTGATCTCGGCAGCCTCTTTCAGATATTCCTCGTTCGAGATCTCCAAGTTTGCTTTCTTTTGTTTCAATTCCCGGATCTTCTGCATCACCACCTGATTACGTCCTAACAGGATTGCACGCAAACCGTTCGGGGAAAAATCAGTTTCTTGCACCATATCGGGATTCTCGTAGTCCGGCTCTCCCATATAATAGTACACTCTCCCCTCCTTACCCAATAAAATAGTCATTGCCTTGGAAGCCTTCACCTTGTTTTGCTCCTGCTCATTCAACAAATCTTTCCTCGGCATACTGATTTCCATTGTCTGGGGTTTACTCATGGACGTGCAGAGCATGAAGAAAGTAATCAACAACATATTCATATCCACCATAGGCGTAAAATCCACCCGGATACTGAATTTCTTCTGTTTCCCTTTCTTGCGTTCCCCGCTATCCTTTTGTTGTATTTCTGCCATAATAAATAAATTACAAGTTATAAAGTCCCATCATACCTCCGGCATATTACGCAACGAGGTAATCAAGTTATAACGATTCTCTCGCAGATTCTGCAACGTTGCCATAATATCCTTAATCAACGGGTAAGGAGTTTTCTGATCCGCCTTGATAGCGATCACCAAGTCCTTGTTCACCTCCCGGGCAAATTGCATCCACGATTTAAACTGGTTATTCGTGCTATCACAAGGGATTCCATAATTCATGATCACTTTATCCTGTTCTTCCGACGATAATGCCAAGAATTGTTTCATCCCCTGAATAGGCACCCCGAATGAATTACACAGACTGAATTTTTTCAATTCCTGATCCGAAAATTCAATCTGATAACTCTCCCCCATCTTTTTCAACACCTCGATACGATCCTGTGGTTTATCCAGTCCCATGAACACCTTTCCCGTTGGCTCGACTAAAATAGAGACGATATTTGATTCGGGAATCTTGATCTCGGAAACCGACTGCGGCGGGTTCACCTGCACCGGTTCTTTCTGGATAAACGTGGAAGTCAGCATGAAAAACGTCAACAACAGTACCGTCACGTCGCTCATGGCCGTCATGTCGATAAACGTTGATTTCTTTTTAATTTTCTGACTCATAACGTATATATTAACAAGTGTATACTAGCGTTGTTTAATCGTGAAACTCTGTACCAAGTAAGCCCCGATCTCGTCAATACTATGCGTGATCCCGTCTATCTTACTGGTGAAAAAATTGTAAGCAATCACAGCACACGCCCCGGTTGCAATACCGAAAGCCGTGTTCACAAGCGCCTCCGAAATACCGGTAGAAAGGGCAATAGAATCCGTTCCCCCGGCAGAAGATAATGCAGCGAAAGACTTGATCATCCCGATTACAGTTCCGAGCAATCCCATCAAAGTCCCTAAAGTAGTGATCGTGGCTATTACCCCCAGATTCTGTTCCATCGTCGGCAACTCAAGCATGGTAGCCTCTTCCAGATCTTTCCGTACTGCCAACTGTTTCTCTTCTTTCGACAACGTGTCACAAGCTGACACCTGTGAATAAGTAGAAAGCGATGATTTAATCACGTTTGCCACGGTTCCTTTCTGTTCGTCACAAGCTTGGCGAACAGCCTCAATATTCCCCTCCTCAAGATCACTCTTCACCTTCGTCACGAATTGTTGCAAATTCTTCTTCCCTTTTGCTCTTTTTAAGGCAATCAACCGCTCCACGCTTAAAGTCAATACCGTAAATAACAAAGTCTGGATAACCGGAACGATGATCCCTCCTTTATAAATCGTACCTAGTAAATTTCCCTGAATAGGATGATTATTCGGGTCATTATTAATAAAATTAGCCGGATTACCATACACGAAATGATAAATAACCATTGCCAGTATAAAACACAGAATGATTATCGGAAATGCAGAAATACCTAAACTTCTTCTTGTTCCTTGTTTTGTTGCAGTCTTTTTCATAGGAGTATTTTTTATATTTTAAACGCTTTAATATTATAATGCCACGTATAATGCCAAGAAAACCAAACCAAATATGACTAACATGATCACGATCGGGTACAATGTTTGAAATAATGCCGAGTTGGTAAAACCCTTGGCATCTTCTTTACTATTCTCCATAGGTCTACTATTATTATTCGTTTATGAATAAATTCAATTTTATAATACACTGAAAAATAAGGATATAATTCGTCCGTCCGTATCCGAAGAAAGATACCATAATTACATTAGTCACCTCTATACCAGCATGTCATATCAAAACACGCTTTCAATGAGCGAGTACAACTCACCGGTATCACCATTCGTGACACTGGACAAAACGGACCTAGGAATAACTAAATAATGATTTTACACAAATCGAACACGTAGAAACCTTGAAAATGTCGAAGTCCCAACAAATCGGAAAAATACCCGTAAGTCTTTTCTGCCATCATCCGGAATTCACTTCTACGTGACGCAAGTTCTGTTTTTCGATAGAACGAGAGGGAGAATTGTTCCCGACTTCCATTATTAACAATCTGCCGGCTTGAAAACTCTAAAGTTCGTTCAAAAACTCCATGCTGATCAAACGGGGTAGTGGAAACTTGGAATTCTTCCGACGCTTTTTCTATGTTCTCCTTATCAGAAATAGGAATATTCCCCTTGGAATTTTCACTTCCAAAGAGATTTACCCCGATGATCAAAAAGAGGAGTAACAACGAAAAATATCGAAATATCAATCCTTTCATTTCTCTCTATTTACAATACCAAAAATACACATATTTTCCAATTCTCGCAATTTTTTGACTTAATATATAGTTAAATTTCTCAAATTTTTGCGTTTCATTTATTCATTATACGGAAACGATGATTAACTTAGTTTCATTCCCGCAAAAAGATTTCAACATTTTTATTTGTGACAATAAATGTACATCTTTGTCCCCGTTTTTAAAATTCAAGTCATGAGAATTAACTCACTGTATTACAAACAGAACATCAACATCGCCTTCCCGATCATGCTATCATTAGCCGGTCAGGCGATCGTACAAATGGCAGATAACATCATGGTAGGACAACTTGGTGCCCCAGAATTGGCAGCCGTGTCATTAGCGGGAGCAATTATCATGAACACGATGGTTGTCGGCATGGGGATTGCCACCGGCCTAACCCCACTTGTGGGCCAAGCTCATGCGCTTGATGATAAAGAACGTATAGCCGGATTTTTCCAAAATTCACTTCTACTGAACACAACCGTGTCACTCGTACTCACCCTTTTCTTGTTCATGCTCATGCCCTACCTTTCCATGATGGGACAACCCGTGGAAGTTGTAGAATTATGCAAAGGATATTATATCCTGACCTCATTCTCGGTCATCCCGTTCATTCTGTTCATGACATTCAAACAATACATGGAAGGAATTGGAAACACGAAGGTAGCCATGGTGATCACGATTTCATGCAATTTGATGAATATTTTCCTGAACTACATATTTATATATGGTAAATTCGGTGCGCCATTCCTTGGGGTAGCGGGTGCGGGACTAGCGACATTAATCTCCCGCCTGATGATGCCTGTTGCTTTTTTTCTCTACATCCATCGTTCCCAAATATATAGCCCCGTATTTCGTTTTTTTCAATTTAGCAACACGAGCCGTCGAAAAATCAAACAACTATTACAAGTTGGCTACCCCATAGCCGGACAAATGGTCGTGGAATTTCTATCCCTCAGCCTCATCACAGTCATGATGGGATGGTTAGGCACCATTGCCCTCGCGGCAAATCAAATTGTCATGTCCATGATTTCCCTTACATTCATGATCTCCAGCGGAATCGCCGGAGCCTCAACCATACTTGTCAGTCATGAATTCGGGCGAGGAAATATCGGGAAAATGCGTCGTTACGCCCATGCTTCTCTCCGCCTTGCCGTTATTTTCATGGCCGGAGCAGCCGTGATCTACGCCTTTTTCGGGACCCCCATCGCGTCCATTTTCACCCCTGATCCCGAGGTGATAAAAGTAGCTCGCAACCTATTCTTCGTGGTCGCCGTGTTTGAAATCTTCGACGGATTACAGGTAACTGCACTCGGAGCCTTGCGAGGTATCACCGATGTGCAGCGTCCCATGATCTATGCCCTCGTATCCTATCTATTTGTCGCCGTACCGCTAGCATATATTGCCGGCATCTTGCTCGACTTCGGGGCTCCCGGCCTACTCTCCGGATTCTGTGGCGGCCTCATGTTTGCTGCCACCCTCTTCATTCGTAGATTCAATAAATCAGTGAGAAACATTCGCCAGCAGCGAGTTACAAACTTATAGATTTTAGATTAAAAGATTACGTGATTGCCGATTGAATGATTCTATAACCACCTAATCGGCAATCACGAAATCACAGAATAAGCGCTTGTCTCGTGCGGTTGAACTCTAAAATCATGAATCTAAAATTAGTAAGGGTTTTTAACTTTTTTTCTTGTTTATATCATGAATAAACCGTAACTTGCATCGTATAAACAGGTACGAATTAGATCCATACAATCATGAAAATAGAAGTATATAAAACTACCGAAGAAACGCTACGCTCAATGACTGAGACTTTGATAGCGGTGATCAAAAAAAGCAAATCGAAACCTTTTCATATCGCCCTGTCCGGAGGTTCTACGGCGCAACAACTCTTCAAACTATGGGTAAAAGAATACCGGAATGACATTCCTTGGGATATTCTCCGCTTTTACTGGGTAGATGAACGATGCGTGTCACCGGAAGATGACGAGAGCAATTTCAAGCATTGCAGAACGCCTCCTTTTCATGCCCATGGATATTCCTCAAAATCATATCCATCGCATTTGGGGAGAACAAGAACCCAAAATCGAAGCTGAACGATATTCGGAAATGGTGAAATGGGAACTTCCCGGCTACTCGAATATGCCCCGTTTCGACTGTACTATACTAGGTATCGGGACTGACGGACACGTGGCCTCTATTTTCAACGATTCAATGAATCTACTAACCGACCAGCGAATTTACGCGGTTTCACACCACCCGAAAACGGGACAACAACGCATCACAATGACAGGAACCGTGATTTTAAAAAGTTCTACGATATTAATTCCCGTTGTAGGAGCTGACAAACAGGAGATCATGGAACACCTCGTTCATAAACAGGGAGTATACCCGGCGTCCTACATCTTCTCTCATGCATCAACAGCAACCCTCTTTACAGATCGGGTTACAGAATAAAAAAAGGTGGTTTTTCAACCACCTTTTCTCTATATCTAGGATACCTTAGAATCTTTTCTCGAAACTACGACCACCACCGTTACTGCGACGATCACGACCGCCACCGTTACGGTTAAAACCACCGCGACCACCAGCCGGACGATCGGTTCTCGGTTTGGCAACGTTCACGTTGATAACTTTACCGTCATATTCAGCTTGATTCAATTCATCAATAGCTTTTTGTCCTTGGGTGTCATCAGACATTTCCACGAATCCGAAACCTCTTGATCTTCCGGTTTCTCTATCCATGATAACTTTTGCTGAAGAAACTTCACCGTACTCTTCGAATAACTCTCTTAAGTCACTATCATTCACGTCGTAACTTAAATTTGAAATGTAAATGTTCATTAATACAAACTTTAAAATTAATAATTTAAATACTTGAGGTCGGATATTGTCTAGAAAAGTCTGCTTAACGATACATTTTAATACGATGAAGGCAAACGCTCTGTAGCGATCAAATCAAAACTCAAAATCACGACAAATCTACGATAATATTTTTAATAAACAAATAATCCTACACGTAAAAATAACACGAGGGTAATAAAAATATATTACCCTCGAAAATAAGCACTAAATCAGTGACATATCCTTCTTCCGGGATGCTTTTTAGCCTCCCTTTTTTTAAATTCGGTCTTGTCAAATTGTTCTTGTTGCATCTGATGTTCGCCAACCCAACTTTTATCCTGTTTTGAAGGAATGTTCCGGGCATACCGGTCCCCACTCGTCGCTCTCGTCTTCTTTTCTTCACGTTCTTTCATAACTTTCTAATTTATTACTTCATATATCTATCCTATATTACATTATACGTCACTGCAAATAGAGTGTTACACGTACCCTCTCCCCCTTAATTCTTTATACAAAAGTTTTGCAAAAAAGAAGAATCTCACATCTTTTTTGTATGTTTGCAGCATTAACCTTATTATTCAACATGAAAGCACAACTCTGCATATAGCTACGCTCCTTGTATAGCATTCCGATCGCAGGCCCCGCCTGTCGGAAACAGAACACGTTTCCGGGAACAGAGTTTATTATACCCTTTTATTTACCGGGCATAACAAGTAATTCCACTCACGTGGAACAATCTTGATATGTGCTATTCAAGTTGAATCATGAATTTTACAAGCAAACAAATCTGGCTCATCAACTATCCCGTGATGATGAGCGTGTTAGTCGAACAATTAATAAATATCACGGATGCCATATTCCTCGGGCATATCGGGGAAACAGAACTGGGAGCCTCCGCCATCGCGGGAATGTACTATCTCTCCCTCTACATATTGGGTTTCGGGTTCAGCCTCGGCCTACAAGTGATGATTGCTCGTCGGAATGGAGAACGGCGTCCCGCGGAAACAGGAAAAGTATTCTTTCAAGGACTATTTTTCCTGACCACACTCGCCATCTCGCTCGTTACTCTTTCCAAAGTTTTCACACCCTTCATCCTGCAACATCTGTTGACTTCGACAGAGATATACGAGGCTGTCATACAATATCTGGACTGGCGGACCTTCGGTCTGTTTTTCGCTTTCCCGATGTTGGCTTTCCGGGCATTCTTCGTGGGTATCACCAAAACCCGTGTACTTACCGCTTCTGCCATCACCCTAGCGAGCATGAACGTGTTGCTAAACTACCTGTTGATTTTCGGTGCCGGAAAAATTCCGGCTTTAGGAATATCGGGTGCAGCCATGGCATCCACGATCTCCGAACTCGGAGGGCTATTCGTGCTGGTGATCTACACCCGCTTCAAAATAGACAAACGGCATTACGGCCTTTTCCCCGTTTTCAACCAACGACTCATGGGACAACTATTCCGCCTGTCTGTCTGGAGCATGATGCACTCTTTTATCAGCGTGACCCCTTGGTTCCTTTTCTTTATCCTCATCGAACATCTCGGTATCACGCAACTGGCGATCGCCAATATCATTCGGAGCATCTCCACGATCTTTTTCGTCATCGTAAGTTCCTTCTCCACCACCACAGGATCACTCGTCAGTAATCTGGCGGGAGCCGGGGAAAGGAACCAGATCATGCCCTTGTGCCGAAAAATCATCCGCCTCGGTTACTTGCTTGGAATCCCGTTAATCGTGATTGCCCTGTTATTTCCCCACGTGGTCATGGGTATTTACACCCCCGACAGGCAACTCGTTCAACTAGCCTTTTGGCCCTTTGTCGTCATGTTGTCAAACTACATACTCTCCCTTCCCGCACACGTGTTCTGTAATGCAGTGTCAGGCACGGGAGCCACCCGTGCGGCATTTATCTACCAATGTATCACGATCGCCATATACCTTATTTACCTCTCCTGCATCAACCGAATCGGAGAGATCCCTTTAGCGGTGTACTGGACATCGGAGCATCTTTACGTACTCCTTCTTTTCCTTTTTTCATGGTTTCACCTAAAAAGAACAAACGAAAAAATCATAAAATTGTAATAAAGGACGAACACGGTCACGAAAAACTTTTTCAGACCGTGTTCGTCATGTCCGACACCAACTGGCGCTGGTCATTAAAGAAACGAACCCGTTCCTTCTCCCCGCTCACCGTGATCAGCGTGGACGAACGTTTCAACGAGTTCATCCAGCTTTTCAACCGGTTGAATGTCTCCAAGTCAAAAGATGATATTACATTCAGCGTGAACGCCTTCAACATACTTAAATGACAATTCTGACTACTCACATAACAATAACTCGTGTCAAGATTAATATTAGAAAGATAGATATACATCTCGTTCCCCGTGTCCTCGTGCCGTCCTTTCGCCGTAAAACGCTCCAGTTTCTCCAACAGTAACATCAACTCCTCCTGCAACTCCTTCAACTCCCCGGGCGTGATCAGGTTTATACTGGCAAAAAACAACATATCCGTCACCAAATAGTGAAACACCAAATGATCGAGAATATAAAAAGAGGATCTAACACACCGCATCCCATGTAAAAAATCCTGTTGAATCTTGGCCAACCGGTCACTAATTACCATCTCCCGAAAAGGCTTCACCGAATCCACGTTACTATATTGATACAACCACTTGAACAAATAAAAACGCGTGATCCCGGGATAATAATAACAAAAAGATTTGGGAAGGGTATTCGTCGAGAAACCGGCCTCCCAGTCCGGTTCATTCTCCGCGCAAGCGAATATCTCGACGAAATCCTGCATCATCCGGAAATCCGCGTCAAGCGGGTTCGCGTACTCCACCAATTTCAATTGGAACGGACGGCTCTTGCACGTGTCCGTCTCCGTCAGATTATCCAGAGAAATTCCCAATTCCTTGGCGACAGTCATAACCTCCACAAACGTGAAGGGGACTTCTCCGCGCAATCGGCGATAAACCGCCTCCCGCTCGATATACAACATATCGACCAAGGTATTTGTCAACTTAGCTCCTTGCGGGATTTTCTTTCGCAATTCCGTCAGGAAACTTTCATACAGTGAAACATCTTTCATACTTATACACTATTTTCATAAAGAACTCAAGTCAAAAGTATGGAAAATACCACCAGATCTCCGAAACACGAGAAACATAATACGACTATTTTTGACACGGGTCACCCCGTTTTTCTCCCTATTCAAACATCCAACATTAGCACTCCGTTCCTTCTTTTAAAAATAGTCATTTTTTCTCTTTCCTCTATTCTTCCCTGCAAACAACACGAACAAAAATAGAAACAATCTATTATTAACGTAAACCGACCAACATTTACCTACAAATATAGGTTACTTGGATGAATAAAAATCCCGTACCTTTACATCAGTTTAATAAAACAGTAATAACAAATGAAATAACAGACATCGAGTAAAATCAGGTTCATTAAAACCATTTCTTTTTTTTCATAATTCGTTAACTGGGGGAACATCCCTTGTTTAACTAAGAAACAAAAGCTCGCAAACAGCTGACCGTGAGGGTCCCTAGAGCTACCGGGTCCGCGAAATCTTCAAAACAATAACCCAAATACACACACTATCAGGTCGCGGACCCACTCTTTTTTTAATCACACCATAAAACTTACCACGTGCTTTAACCTAAACAATTACGATCATTCGTCCCATTCTGACGCTCCAGCCAGTCAAACATGATCTGGTAGACCTTTCCCCGGACCTCCTTGCAGGATAGAACCAAATCGTGCAGACCACCCAAGACCGACACGATCTCCACCTGTCCCCGGATATTCCGTGCTACCTGCTGAATGTCTCTCACGTTCAATATAGCATCGCGGGACTGCACTTGTTCCTCATTCGAGAAATTCGAGACAGACCTCTCCGAATGTAAAACCAGCACGGGTTTTCGTACTTCAAAAGGTTGCCTCAACTCCCGTTGTGCTTTATGAATAGCCCGAACCCATCCCAAATTAATCCGGGGTGCAACATGCGGTTTCCAAGCCAAGTTATACTCCCACTCTCCCCGACTCTCCCGGTGCAGGAATTTACCATATTGTTCCGTGAATCCTCCGGCAATCTTTATCCCCGGTAAAAAACCACCCACCAATGCGACAAACGGGATACACTTCTTCACAAACCAACTTTTATTAAAATCAAAGAAAGGACTGTTCAACATGATGCCGTCAAAAAGAGAACTATCCCCGTTTTCTTTAGCGTAAAGCGTGGCAATCAACCCGCCCGTGGAATGTCCTAACAAAACGGTTGTCCGGCTTCCCTCCTCCCGAATCATTTGCAAAGCGAATGTAATCTCCTCGAAATAAGCCCGAAGATCCCGGATGTCATTAAATTTCTGATGAGGCAACCACGAACGCCCGTATTTTCGTAAATCCAGCGCGTAAAAATGAAATCCCTGCTCGTTAAAACGGCAAGCCATTTCCCGTTGGAAGAAATAGTCATTAAAACCGTGAATATAAAGCACCGACCGACCGTTTCCCTTATCCGACAAACGGCGAACAAGCGTGGCTATCGCCCGTCCCTCGTAATCATCGCGCAAAGAGATTGTCGCTCGTTGAAATCCCTCTCCCAATATATCTTCCTCGTAAAAAGTGTCCATACTCTTGCCTCTTTTTTGTTCTTCCGACCGGACCATATACCCCATGCTCCCAGTCTCTTCGCCATCGAAATTAAGTATAAATTTTCATACTTCTATACATTCGCCTATATTTTCAAAATATCCCGCCACCCGGTAATCTCGAACTTGACGCACGAAGGCTGCAACTGGTCTCCCGATTCCCTACCCTACCTCTATGCCCTACTATCATCCGACTAAAATTATCCGTATAACAAATATACTTCATAAGGGCATGAAGATTCAAACAAAAACGATTAAAAAATCAATTTAATCGAAGGTGAATGCAAGATGAATGCAGGATGAATGCTCCTTCGTCTAAATGAACTATAAGATAACACCCTATGGAGAATACAGGAAAGGTTAAGGAGCCTACAAGCAAACTTAGTTCAGAGAACAACTATCTTATAATAAAAAACAAGGGAAATCCCACGGAAATCCTAGGGAAATAATCCCCCTTATTCGAAGATCATTCGAAGCTTCCTCGTGGCTCAAACATTACGGAATGACTAGGCTCCGGGTAAGCATCGAATAATCTCTGAGGGAGCGAGATTATTTGGGTTAAATTACTTCTTTATCCGGGTTGGATTAGAGTAATATCATGGAAGTGAATTTATATGGCTTTACCATTAGATAATCCCTTGTATCAGTCTCTTGAACAACTGACACCCAATATTTTTATCGTATCAACACGAAATTTAAACAGTTTTTTAATATTATAGAAATTTATTTAATTCTTCTACTAGCAAAGTAGCCGTCATAGCTTAATTTTCTTGGGTATTAAACAAACGGGTTAAATCTCCAACAATTGGAATTGCACCATACTTTCCGGATAAGTAATCTTTTTCAAACGAAGCATCGTTGCGCACTTTATACTCTGCTAATGAATAAAGTTCAGTTACCCCATAACGGTCTTTTTGTGTAAACCAAATCTGATCTCGTCGGAATTGTACTTTCCTGAAATAGGTTTACTGGTTTTGAGTAAACTTTTTTCAGGACAATACAGTCCGCATGAAAATATTGTGAGTTTACTCTAATCTTCAATAGAAAATCGCCAAATTTAAATAGCAGGATTAGACATGAAATTCACGCTTGGCAAGCGTGGATTGCTGTCTGTTTGCAACAAGGCGATGCCTCTGTTTAGATAGAATTTGCAATCCTCGCTTTTTTATTGTATAATTTTTGCTTGGGGGATTGGGCAGAATTAACAGGCGAAATCATCAAGCAATGAACATGGACAACCTTCAGTTAATACAAAGCAAGATACACGAGATCCGGGGCAAAGGGTGATGCTAGATCTCGATTTGGCAGAAATGTACGGGACGGAAACAAAACGTCTCAAGGAAGCCGTTAGGCGTAATACGAAAAGATTCCCTCACGATTTCATGTTTGAACTCACGAGAGAAGAATACAATTCTTTGAGGTCGCAATTTGCGTCCTCAAACACGAGGGGTGGTACTCGTTATATGCCTTTTGCTTTCACCGAGCAAGGCGTGGCAATGCTATCTTCGATGTTAAATAGTGATGTTGCGATTGAAATTAATATCAATATCATGCGTGCTTTTAATGCCATGTACTCGCCCGATTCGCTTGTCGTGAAAGCAAAATTGGACGAGGAAGAGGACGCGTATCAAATCGAACACAAGATACCGTGGCAATCCAACGAGATGGACGGCGTGGAAGGGACATTACCTATTTACTTTCAGATACGGGGTATTAACGGGGGACAACCGGAAATCATGAATCAATTTTCAATAAAACCGACAGGAGTGATCGAACTCCCGTATAATCATACTGTTCCAAGTGGTCGGTATATTATAGACGTGAAAGTCGGAAACAGAGATCACGGTTACACGATTGATTCAGCTTTCACGGTGATTATAAAGTAATGAACAAGGATCACGCTATTTTGCCAAGACTTGAAAAATAATTTAGTGTTTTTTTTGTTTATGAGATAATTATTTATCATCTTTGCAATAACAGAACGCAAGACGTTCAGTTTTTATTGATAGCGTGCAATTATGCACTGTGAGTGGAAGCTAGCAACTTTTTATAGGATCACGGTGATTGCAACGCTTCGAACCTGATTACGTATAGTAATATACATAGTCGGGTCGAGGCTTGCTTTTCGTATCCTAAGGTTTGCTAGACCTCCACTACGAAGAGCAGCCCGGTCCGATTTTATAAATCTCCCGGATTGCTAAAATATAGCACCGGGATTTTTTATTCCGGTGCAAACTTGAAAGCAGCCGGAAACGCACAGGGGAGCCACGTTCATCTTCTCACATTAGTAGTTTGAATCCCACCCGGCTGTTTTCTTTAAAAATAGGATTGATCGGTTAAATACTTGAGCGCGGGGTATTTGAACTTAGGACAACTTGATCTGATGAATGAAATTGATAGTTTACAAAAGTTAGATCAAAAACAGAGGGGGAACCCGCGCCCCCTCTTTTAAGATACTTAACGGCGAGAGAATCTGTTAACTCCTTCTCGCTTTAAGTCCGGAAACCGCCTCTTCTCCTAGAGGCGGTTTCATTTGTCATGGGATAAAGGTTATATTTTCCTAAATATTTCTTGCCATCTTCTTCTTGAATAAATCCAATGGGATGTCTTTCTGTTTCATGCTCATTTTTACTGAACATTGTAACAATCCCTATCAACACAAAAAGCGACTACTTTTGTAATCGCTTCTGGTGATCCGCCTGGGTCTTGAACCATGCGGCTCACAAGTCTTAAAATCAATATCTTATCGCACCTCAATCTTTTAAGGGGTACGAATTAGGCACTTTTTTCAAAGAGCATTTGGCTTCCCTTTTCGGGATTGTGTCTGCCTTTATCTTCGGTTCAAAGATACCACTTTATTTTCAAACACGCAAATCATTGAAAATAAATCTTATGCGATTAGTGCAAGGTGCAAGCTATATATAGATATATACTTGCACCTTGCACTAAAACCTAAGTTTCTTTTGAGAGATACATTTTTGATATAATAATTTGTGTATTTCGTATTAACTTCATAATTTTGCATACCATACTATATGGTATGCAAAAGATATTAACATGAAGAAAGTAGAAAAAAAACAATGGTTCATTATTGGACTCCAAATTATAGAGAATGAGGGTATTTCAAAAATTACAATAGACAACTTATGTGCGTTGTTGAAAATCACAAAAGGAGCGTTCTATCATCATTTCAAAAATATAGATGGATATATAGATGCGCTTATGACTTTTTGGGTTAAAGAAAATACACTTACATTCATTGAGAATGCAGAAAAACTGGTCAGTGCAACAGAAAAGCTGTATTCTTTAGCTCAAATGTCTGCCTCTTCCGAATATAAATGTGAGGGGCGTATTAGGGCGTGGAGCTACACTAATAACATAGTACAGGGATATGTAGCACAAGTAGATAAATTGAGATTGGATTATTTAATTAAATTAGGTCAAGATTGCGGTTATACATTAGAATATGCACGTAAAGTAGCAACTATTCAATATGCCCTACTTATTGGACTTCAACATATTTGTTCTGAAATTCCCACTTACGATTTTAAAGAACTTCAAAGTATGCTCTTAGAGAAATTTGAAGTAAAACAATAGGAGTAAATCATTATGCTAAGAAGTAGGTTAATCAAAAAATATTTTCCAGCAAACTATAAGGATTGCTTTAGAGATAAAATATACAGAAAACCATATATGTCTGTAAATGAATTGTTCAATTTAATGTTTTCTCAATATCCAAAATGGATTATGAGGATGTATTATATACGCAACTTAATCGTAAAACCGTTTGGCGTAAAAATCAATAAATCATTTGCAAATATGGTTATAGAACAGAATGAAAATGAAATTATTATAGGAGCCAAAGATAAACATCTGACATTCCATGTATCTCTATTCTGCTCGGATGTTAAAGATAAAACACAGGAAGTCAGTATAACTACTATTGTGAAATACGAGAATATCTTAGGCAGGATATATTTTGCCGCAATATGGTTATTCCATAGAATTATAGTTTCTTATCTATTCAAACGGGCTATTAAAATACACAACACATAGGTCTGTTATGAAAGATGAAGTAGATAAGATGTTAGCGCAAATAGAAGTTGATATTTCAGAAATCGACCTCTACGGCTATGATATTATCGAAACTTCTCTTTCAATGGTACATAAACTGCAAACAGTTCTTGATGATTTGAGAACAAAAATACAAACCTATATATTTCCAACCAAAGAGGACGAAATTTTATTTTTCAAGACACAGAAACCGGAAATACTAGGTCGGTTACTATTCTTCTATAAGATATACAAGATTGAAACACAATTCCCTAACGGTAGCGATGAAGTCATTAGAAATTATATCAATCGGGAACTGGATAATCTGACCTATTTCTTCAATCGCAATTTGGACTTTTACCAATATTATCGTTCACGTTCAACAGTGTACGATGAATATTATTTTGTTCGGGGCAAAGCGGATTTGCGTTTATGCACCGATAGCGCACAATTCGATAAAGACCCTAATTTCTCAACCGGATATGACTATAAAGTGGCAAAGATTATCGCCAATGAAATGCTGCGCATTTATCTGAATAAGCGATTGGTGAAATTGGTAACGAATAATCAGATAGAAGATAATCTACAAAGATGCTTCAAATACCCGTTCCGCTTCACAGGCAAAAAGTCATATCTTATCGAACTGGGATATTCTCTTGTATCTTCGGGCGACATAAACAATGGCAACGTGGAGATAAAAGAAATGATGAATTTCCTTAGCACGATATTTCACATTGATTTAGGGGATTATTACGCTTCATACATAGCCATGAAAGAGAGAAAAGACCGGACGGCATATCTTCATCATCTGATAGATAATCTTGTTAAGCGGATGAATGAGGATGATATGAGGTATTAGAATTAGTCAGTGAAAATAAAAAAGCAGTTGTGCTATAAACATGATAGGATTAAAACTTTTACCTTTGTAAAATGATTCAAGAGGAATTCAAATTTTACAAGCCATGTAAGTTGCTGCAACCTTATATAAGATATTATTGGGTATTCAAGAGCAATCGACCGCTGGATGCCTTTACTTATCCTATCGGTTGCTCTCAAATTATTTTCCATAAACAAGCACCGTTATATATCCCTGAACTGAACGTTACACAAGACAAATTGACTGTGAGCGGACAAGTTAATTTCTCGTCACACCTATATGCAGACGGAAATACAGAAATGATAGTGGTTGTATTCCACCCTCACGCTATGAGTATGTTTCTGAACATGCCGACATCGCTCTTTTACAATCAGGAAGTTTCCGGTTACAGCCTTGAAAACAAAAGTTTGAATGAACTGGCTACACGAATATTCGACTGTGAGAATAATTCTATTTGCATAAGCTATATAGAAAAATGGCTGGTGTCACAAATTGCCGATAATTTGGCGGATACCACATACAGAATTAAAAGAATAGATGCCGCCATACAGCGAATGTATATCACTCCGCAAATCTCTGTAAACGAATTATCTTCCATTGCCTGCCTGAGCAAAAAGCAGTTCGAGCGGTTGTTTCATTCATTTGTCGGAATCAATCCCAAGGAATATACCCGTATTGTCCGCTTCCAAAAGGCTTTGGCGCAGATGCAGCATCAAGCGGGTAAAGAATTCAACCAGGCACAAATAGCATACGCCAGCGGTTATGCCGACCAGTCACACTTTATCCGGGAGTTCAAGAAATTCTGCGGATATACGCCCGTGTCTTTGCTGAAAGTATCAAATCCATATTCCGATTTGTTCACCAATCCCGTGTAAATGTCCCGTTTGTTCTATCCGGGGTCAAACGCTTCTCCTACTTTTGCCGCCTGATTCATTGAATGAAAATAGCATTAAGTATGAAAGAAGTAAATCCCCAAGAAACCGGCCGGGCATACGCCTTTGAAATGTGGATGAACGCACCTATGCCGATGGTGACGTTCTTTAAGACACTCGACGTGTCACGCCTTGCGAAAATCAGCCGGAAATCGGGCATGAAGTTTAATATGTTGATGTGCTGGTGCATCGGCAAAGCCGCAAGGAGCGTGAAAGAATTTTATATGCTGCCCGTTGGCGGTAAACTGATGCAGTACGACACCATTGCAGTAAACACCATTGTCGCCAACCGGAAGGGCGAGGTAAGTTCGTGTGATATTCCTTTTTGCGATGATTTATCTGTGTTTAATCAACACTATCTGCGACTTACCAAACAAGTGGCTGAAAGTTGCGTCAATCACGACTTGACGGAAAGCATGGTTATCGGAACTTCCGCATTGGCACAATATGAAATAGACGGTGCTGTCGGGATGTATAGCGGCATTTTTAATAATCCGTTTCTTATTTGGGGCAAATACAAGCGCCGCCTGCTGAAAACGACACTTACCGTTTCTTTCCAGTTCCACCACACGCAAATGGACGGGGCGCACGCTTCCCGCTTTTTAGACAGGGTTCAGAAAGAAATTAATAAATTGAGAATATAAGTTCAGGGAAAAACGCTATCTTTGCAGAACTAACAGAAAAAGAAATAGTTGTTCAACAATATGAAATGGCAGTTGTGCATATAGCTACGCTCAACGAATAGCACTTCCAATTATTGCTATTCAGCAATAGACAGGCTTATGTTTTAAGTTTGCCTGTCATTGTTTTGTCATTATCCCTTATTATAAATCTATAAGATTGTCGTGCTGCTTAAAGCGGTAGGATATATTGTATCATATTGGTTTGAACAAATGAATTATACCTATAAGAAAATCTGGCTCATCGCTTTTCCTGTAATGATGAGCATCCTTATCGAACAACTGATAAATATTACTGATGCTTTGTTTTTAGGGCATGTGGGTGATGTGGAACTGGGCGCATCTGCCCTTGCCGGAATATGGTTCTTGGCAATTTATATGCTCGGCTTCGGGTTCAGTTTGGGGTTGCAAGTGGTAATTGCCCGCCGTAACGGAGAACAGCGGTATGCAGAAACGGGAAAAACGTTCTTTCAGGGATTGTTTTTCTTGCAAATACTGGCGGTACTCCTCTGTCTGCTATCCAAGATATTTTCTCCCGTTCTGTTGAAACATTTGATAACTTCGGATGATGTCTATAATGCGGTTATCCGCTATTTGGATTGGCGTATTTGGGGATTGTTGTTCTCTTTCCCGTTCCTTGCCTTACGCTCGTTTTTGGTAGGCATTACACAGACAAAAGCTCTGAACATGGCAGCTTTCACTGCCGTACTGGTGAACATTCCGCTGAACTGGCTCCTGATATTCGGCTTCGACATGGGTATATCGGGGGCGGCTATCGCATCTTCATTTGCCGAAATGTGTTCGCTGGCTGTATTGGCTGCATATATGTTTCGGCACATTGATAAAAAAGCGTATGGCTTATACTGGCGTATTGATATAACGGTATTGAAAGAGGTATTTTCTATCTCGGTATGGAGTATGCTCCAGTTTTTTACAAGTGTAGCCATTTGGTTTCTGTTCTTCGTGGCGATCGAACGTTTGGGAGAAACGGAATTGGCTGTATCGAACATTGTAAGAAGTGTTTCCGCCCTGTTTTCCGTTATCGTCAATGCGTTGGCTGGTGTCACCGGTTCTTTGGTGAGTAACCTGATTGGAGCAGGTGAAAAGAAACAAGTTTTTCCGCTTTGCCATAAGATTATCCGTTTAGGATATGCGACAAGCATTCCACTGATTGCTTTTGTGTTGTTCTTTCACCAGCACATTATAGGGGCTTATACGGAAAATCCCGCTATCATACAGCTTGCATGGCCGCCTTTTATTGTCATGCTATTGAATTACTTCTTTGCATTACCCGGTTACGTCTATCTGAATGCTGCAACAGGAACGGGAGCAACACGGACGGTATTCATTTTTCAGGTGACAACTACTATTGCTTATCTGTTCTGCTTATGGGGATTAGATTTTTGTGATGTCCCGTTAGCGGCATATTGGGCAGTGGAATACTTATATGTGATACTGCTTGGTACACAATCCGTCATTTATCTTAAATATAAACAATACTAAGAACTGAAAGTTATGATGAACAAGATATATCCCCGTAAAGGTGACACGCAAACCGTTTATTTGAATGCTGTCGTAAAAGACCCGTCTATCGAAATAGGCGACTATACCATTTACAATGATTTTGTTTCAGACCCGTGTCTGTTTGAGCAAAACAACGTATTGTATCATTATCCCATTAACCATGAACGGCTGATAATTGGAAAGTTCTGTTCTATTGCTTGCGGTGCAAAATTTCTGTTCAACTGCGCCAATCATACCCTGAAATCACTATCGACTTACACGTTCCCACTGTTTTATGAAGATTGGGAATTGGATAAGGCAAATGTGGCTTCCGCTTGGGACAACAAAGGCGACATCGTAATAGGCAATGACGTATGGATAGGCTATGAAGCCGTTATTATGGCTGGTGTCCATATCGGTGACGGTGCTATTGTTGGTACAAGGGCGGTTGTGACGAAAGATGTTCCGCCCTATACCATTGTAGGTGGTATCCCTAGCAAAGAGATACGAAAGCGATTCAGTCTTGATATAATAGAACAGATGCAGACTTTGAAATGGTGGGACTGGTCGGTAGATAAGATACAGGAGTTTTTGCCTTATCTGATGAATGGCGATTTAGAAAAAATAGTGGCTATGAAAAATAGGTAGCTATGAGAACAATAGCGGAAGAAATGTTGTCCCGGATAAATGCTGAAATAAAATTGCTCAATTATGACAATGATATTACAGCAGATGATGCTTTGCACATGGTAAAGTTCATTACTCCGCTATACAGCCAATTAAGAAAGCTTGTATCAGACTATGTATTTCCAACAAATGAAGACGAAATTCTATTTTTCAAGGAAATCAAGCCTAATATCCTCGACAAATATCTGTATTTCAGTAAGGTTTACAGTATCGAAATGAAATGTCCCATTGGTAACAATGAGATTTTCAAAGAATATTTGAACCAAGAATTAGAGGAATTAACCCGTTTCTTCCGTGACAATTTGGATTTTTACCAATACTATCGGTCAAAATCCACTTATATGGATAGTTTGTATTTCGTTCGCAAGAAAACGGATATTCAGTTATTGCTTGACAGTTTCCAATATGACCGTGACCCGTTGTTTTCAACGGAATACGATTATAAGATAGCGAAGATATTATGTAACGAAATGTTGCGTATATACTTAAATCAACGGTTGTTAAAACTTGGAAATACTAATCAGTTAGAACACAAGCTGCAACAACTGGATAAGTATATTTTCCGTTTCACAGGCAAAAAGTCATATCTTATCGAACTGGGATATTCTCTTGTATCTTCGGGCGACATAAACAATGGCAACGTGGAAATAAAAGAAATGATGAATTTCCTTAGCACGATATTCCACATTGATTTAGGGGATTATTACGCTTCATACATAGCCATGAAAGAGAGAAAAGACCGGACGGCGTATCTTCATCATCTGATAGATAATCTTGTTAAGCGGATGAACAAAGATGACATAAAATAACACTTTGTATTTCAGTATGTAAAAGTACCATGTTCACCCCAACATGGTACTTTCTTTTTATGGTGAAATATACTTTGAAAAATAACATTTTGGGGAGCTTTTACGCCGATATTTCCCTAAAATAGCCTGAAAAAAGTAATACCATGATAGATATAACCATGACTTTTAGGTTATTTCTTCTCCCGAACTTTGCGGTAAATCAATAAGTTAGCAATATGGAGATAATAACATTTGAGTCAAAAGCCTATAAGGAACTTGACAACAAGATTACCACCATAGCAAACTTTATCTTTAACCGTTTGGACGAAAACAAAACGAATGAAGATGAAATTTGGGTGGATAGTTACGAGGTCTGCACATTTCTTCAAATCAGTGACCGTACATTACAACGCTTACGGGCAAATGGCACTATTGCCTATTCCAACATTGGGGGACGTTGTTACTATAAAATAGGCGAATTAAAACGCCTGTTGGAAGAACGGCTGATAAAAAGTAATGATGAATGTATGCGTAATTTGGTTGCAAATCATGAGGCTTATGCTAAAGAAAGACGAAATTCTAAGCAGGACAAATAACGGATTGTCTGTTTTCAAACACTATCTGCCCGGCAACTGGCGCATTGGTCGGAACTTCCTTAACCCATTGTACGAGGACAGCAAGGCTTCCTGTAATATCTACTTCGACCGCCATAGCGGTATGTACAAGATGAAAGACTTCGGTAACGACAATTATAGCGGTGATTGTTTCTTCTTCGTGGGGCAGTTAAAGGGGCTGGACTGCAATAGGGCGGCTGACTTCGTGGAGATACTGGAAATCATCGACCGGGATTTGGGCTTGGGGCTGGCTTCCGGCACTCCGGTTTCCATTCCCCCGGCAACCGTCTGCCGGGCAGTGCCGGACAAACCCGAAGAAACACCCGAAAAGCCCGTCAAGCCCTACCAGTTCCGGGAACAGAAGTTCACCCCCTCCGAGTTGGAATACTGGCAGCAATATGGCATCATGTCCGAACTGCTGGAACGTTACAAGGTATGTTCGCTCCGGGAATACAGCAGCGAAACGGCAGAGGGCAAACCATACACCTACACTTCATCGGTGGCAGAACCCATGTATGGCTACAAGGGCAAACAGCACATCAAGCTGTACCGCCCGTTCTCCACGCCCCGCTTCCTCTACGGCGGCAGCTTCGGCGAAAACTACTGTTTCGGACTGGAGCAACTGCCCGCCAAAGGCGATACGCTCTTTATCACGGGCGGCGAAAAAGACGTGCTTTCGCTGGCGGCACACGGTTTTCACGCTATCTGCTTCAACAGCGAAACGGTGACTATCCCGCCCACGCTGGTTTATCGGCTGACGTTCCGATTCAAACACATCATCCTGCTTTTCGATATGGATAAAACTGGCAAGGAAAGTTCACGCAAGCAGGAAAAGCTATTGGAAGAATTTGGCGTGAAACGTCTGTTGCTACCACTTCCGGGAACGAAAGAGGAAAAGGACATATCCGACTACTTCAAAGCCGGGAACACCCGTGAAGATTTTCTGAAATTGTTTATCGAATTTTTAGACAACCTGTATAGCGACACATTGATTATGCTAAAATCGTGCGAAATAGATTTCAACAATCCGCCCGCCAAAGCGCAAGAGATTATTTCGGCGGGTGACGTTCCGTTAGGGACACAAGGCAACCTGTTCGGCATCACCGGGGGCGAGGGAACGGGAAAGAGCAATTATGTAGCCGCAATCGTGGCAGGCTGCATCTGTCCGGTTGGTGCGGAAGTAGATACACTGGGCATACAGATAACCGCCAACAGCAGGCACAAGGCGGTATTGCTTTATGATACCGAACAGTCGGAAGTGCAACTGTTCAAGAATGTAAGTAACCTGCTGGCACGTGCCAAACAGCCGGACAAACCCGATGAACTGAAAGCATTTTGTCTTACAGGTATGTCACGCAAGGAACGCTTGAACGCCATTGTGCAGAGCATGGATAAGTTCTATTACCAGTACGGCGGCATCCAGTTGGTAGTCATTGACGGCATCGCAGACCTTGTAAAGAGTGCCAACGATGAAGCGGAAAGCGTGGCGGTGATAGATGAACTTTACCGGTTGGCGGGCATCTACAACACCTGTATTCTTTGTGTGCTGCACTTCGTACCGAACGGTTTAAAGTTGCGGGGACATTTGGGTAGTGAGCTACAGCGCAAGGCGGCTACTATTCTTTCGATAGAGAAAGACGAAGAACCTACCCAATCGGTCGTAAAAGCACTGAAAGTGCGTGACGGTAGCCCGCTGGACGTTCCACTGATGCTCTTTGCATGGGACAAAAAAGCCGGGATGCACGTTTACAAGGGTGAGAAGCCACGAGAGGAAAAGGAGAAGCGCAAGGAAAGGGAACTGGTAGGTGTTGCCCGTGATATTTTCGGACGACAGGCACATATCACTTATATAGACCTTTGCGAACAGTTACAGCAGGTCTTGGATGTCAAGGAACGCACCGCAAAGAGTTATATTCGCTTTATGCGTGAACGGGAGATAATCATTAAAGACCCGGTGAACCAAAGCTATTTTATGATAGGTCTTATTTAATCCGGTAGCCTTATGTATATAGATAAAGAAAATTTTGTGGCTTGGATGGAGCGTATCATGGATAGGCTCGATATGCAGGACAAAAAGATAGACCGTCTGTTAAGCGGTCACAATTACCTGAACGGTGAAAAACTCCTTGACAATCAGGATTTGTGCTTTATGCTGAAAGTGAGTACCAAAACCTTGCAACGTTACCGGAAGAAAGGAATACTGCCTTACTTGACGTTAGACGGAAAATATTTCTACCGTGCAAGTGACATACACAAGTTAATCCGTGAACGCATGGATTGAGTGATAATCAATATCATATATTTTCTTCTTTAAAATCCTGTCTTGTTATGATAATAAGGCAGGATTTCTATTATTTGCAAGGTTATTTCGGTGATTTTCGCTACTTTTGCAAAAGTAACATAAGAGAATAACGGCGATTGAACAGTTTCGGCTGCAATATCGTCATTATATATAACATATTCGTTCGCCGAATATCTCACTACGAAAACTGGCACTTTTCAAAAGAAACGGGATTTTCAGCGCAATGTCTATGCTATGCTTTGTCATAGCGTGGACTTGCCTGTTTCGTTTCTTTGGGTATGCCAGTACCTCGTAGTGGAGCAGTGTAAGTTCACGCTTCTTTTTTGAGGTATCAACGAATAGGTTGAAAAAGATTATCAACTGTTTAATACCTGATAGGATGAAACAAATTAAAGCGCATATCGCCGTATCTCTTGACGGACATACAGCCACCTTAGATAAGGAACTGGATTGGTTACCCGATGAAGTAAAAACTATCGTTGGCAAATACTATTTGGATGCAGATTGCCTGCTTATGGGGGCGAACACCTACAACTACATCTTTGAACACTGGGGCGGGTGGCCGCACAAAAGCAAACGGTCTTTTGTGGTGTCACACTACGACACTAACGTAACGCCGGACTGCGGCGTGGAGTTCCTGACCGAAGAACCGCTGCAAAGGGTCTATGAACTGAAACAGAAAACCGACATACTGGTGGTGGGCGGCGGCAAGCTGCTTACTTCATTGATTAAAGCCGGACTGCTGGACAGCCTGACAATATACACCGTCCCGGTCATGGCGGGCAAAGGCATCGGCTTTATCGGGGAAACATTCGGCTCACATTGGAAACTCTCGGAAAGCAGGGTGCTGGATAACGGGGTGGTCTGTTCGACCTACCTGTTTGGCGGAAGCGTATAAAAAATGCGCCCGGTTCCCGCCGGGCGCAACCACTAAAATTTCAATTATTATAAGTTGCAAAACCTATCACAATGAAATTTCAGCGGCAAAGATAGGCTATTTCTTCGGTTTCGCTTTCTTTTCGGGGAATGAAAAACCGACATTGAACTGTTCGTCCAGTACCAGCGAAGCATCGAAAGCCTTGCCGTTCTTGCCCTTGAAGCCCTTGATTAGCCCGGTCTTGCGTTTCGTCACCAGTTCGACAATCTGCTTGTCGGTCAGTTGCTTGTCGCACTTGTTGCGGAATATGGTAAGCGTGCAGTCCACGTTGGAACACTTCGCCACTTTCGGGTAGAACAGGATGCGCCCGTTATTGCATTTGGGGCAGGGACAGGTTTCACCAGTAGCGACAGATAGCTGCACCGATAGCAGTTCTGCGGTGATTTGCGTTGCGTACACCTCGATGCCCTTTCGGAACGTGTCGGCATCCATGCTGCCCGCTTCTATCTTGGAAAGGGCGGTTTCCCACATACCCGTCATTTCGACATCAGCAATCTTCTTGTCCTTGACAATCCCATAAACGGCAAGCCCCTTGTCGGTAGGTACAAGGTTCTTCTTCTCACGCACGATGTACTGGCGGGCGAACAGCGTTTCGATAATCGCCGCACGGGTGGCGGGCGTGCCTATCCCGGCATCTTTCAGGCTGGCTTTCAGTTCGGCATCTTCCAGTTCCTTTCCGGCGTTCTCCATTGCGGCAAGCAGGCTGCTTTCCGTGTGCAGCGGTTTCGGCTTGGTCTGCTTCTCCAACAGTTCCACGTTGGAAATCGGCAGGCTTTCGCCCTCTTGAAGCGGCGGCAGGCTGGCGGCTTCTTCGTCCCCGCCCGTTTCCTGCTCGCCGAACACGGCACGCCACCCGGCTTCTTTCATCACAGACTCTTTCACCGTGAAGTCGGTATCTCCAGCCGACAATATGGCGGTGGTAACGTCTTTCACGCACTTGCCCGAAAAGGCTTCCAGCATACGCCCGGCTACCAGCTCGTAAACCGCCCACTCGTCTTTGGTGAGTTCGCCGGGCAGGTTCTCGGTAACGATTAAGGCGTGATGGTCGGTCACTTTGCCGTCATTCACGCTACGGCGGTTCAGGGGTGTGCCGTCCAGCCCAGCGGCATACCCGGCAAAGCGAGAGTATTGCCCCAGCAGGGCGACACGCTCCGGCATTTCATCGAAAACGTCCTCCGATATATAGCGGCTTCCGGTTCTCGGGTAGGACATCACTTTCTTTTCATACAGGCTTTGCGCTACGGAAAGCGTCTTGTCAGCCGAGAAATTCAGCTTTGTATTGGCTTCCTTTTGCAGCGTGGTAAGGTCGTACAAAAGCGGCGGTTCTTGGCTGGCTTCTTTCCTCTCAACGGATTTAACAAAGAGTTGTCCGGCATCCTTTACCCGTTGCAGGGCGGCTATGGCTTCGGGCTGCTGCTCCCACTTGGCGGTCGATTGGGCGGTGAAACTTATTCCCCCGCTGGCGGTATGGGCTTTGAGTTGCCAAAACTTGGCGGGTACGAAATTCCTGTTCTCCAAATAGCGGCTGCATATCATCACGAGCGTGGGTGTCTGCACCCTCCCCAGCGAGAACACCCCCTGTCCGGCGGCTACGCTCAACGCTTGGGTGGCGTTTATCCCTATCAGCCAGTCCGCTTCGCTGCGGGACTTGGCAGAGAGGTAGAGGTTATCGTAACATTCGCCCGGCTGCAAGTTATCCAGCCCCTCACGGATTGCCTTGTCGGTAAGGCTGCTTATCCACAGGCGCACGAAAGGCTTACGGCAGTTCAGGTAATGGAAGATATAGCGGAAGATTAGCTCACCCTCACGCCCGGCATCGGTGGCGACAATAATCCGGTCGCACTGGTCGAACACTTCCTTTATCACTTTCAACTGTTTCAGCACGCCGGGGTCTGCCTTATAACCTTTCTCCGCTTTCACCTGACGGGGGATTAGCTGGAAATCGGGCGGCAGTATGGGCAGGCTCTCCCTGCGGAAGTTCGCCACGCCATAGGCTTCCGGCATGGCAAGCTGGATTAAGTGGCCGAACGCCCATGTCACCATATACCCGTTGCCGGAAAGATAACCGTCATTACGCTGGGTCGCACCGATGATGCGGGCGATGTCTTTTGCCACGCTGGGCTTCTCTGCTATCAATGCAATCATAATTCTTTACTTTTTAATGGTGGATATTACATTTTCATTCCTCTGGACTTCTTGGGCTTGTCCGCTTTCAGGCTCTTGTCCTGCGCTTTCTCATGCTTCTCTTTCTGCTTGGCGGTGGGCTTGTCCTGACCCTGTTTCAGCGGCTCTTTGCCCCGTTTGGTGGCTTCGTTGGTCTTGCCCTCCGAATTGACCGCTACCTGTATCCGGCTCTCGGCGGCGGGGGTAACGTCTTTCGGCTTCACCTTGTCGGGGGATTTGCCCTGTGTGCCGGGCTGCACATGACCGTTGAACTCAACGCCCTTGCCGTCCTTTATCCCGGCTACCTGCTGCTCTGTGGGCTGTTGTCCCTGCTGCAAGAATTGGACGGCAGACCTCGGCAGGAACTCCAAGCCACGCTCCACCGCACTGACCTGCAAATAGGCACTGCGCTTCGTGCCGTCCCTAAATTGCAGGTTTTCCATTTTCACCGCTTGCCCGGCTTCAAAGGCGGCTTTCTGTTCTGGGCTGACTTTCACGCCGCAAATGGTGTCGGGGCATTTCCACTTGTCAGCCCGCATATACTCCAGTTCGTGCGTGTACCTGTCCCGGCTGACGAACACGGGGATTTGCCCGCCGCTTTTCGGGTCTTTGATTTCAGCGATGCCGCCCAAGTTGCCAGTGCCTTGCAAGTTGCCCTGTTCCTGCTTGGTGAACCTGTGTTCATGGAACGGGCGTTGCAACAGTTTCTCGTCCTGCTGCACGCCGTGCAGCTTGGGTACTACCGTGCCGTCCTTTGCCTGATAGAAAGAGAGCTTGACATCGGTAGGTTTGAGGTAGAAGCCGCCCACCGTCCCCGAAACGGTGTAGGTGTTGCGGGACTTGTATCCACGCATCACCCGGTCGAAGTCCTTCGTGTTTTTCAGTGTGTCGGCGGTGATGCCGACTTTTTTCAGGTTCTCCCAGTCGATTTTTGCCGGGTCGAAGCGGTAGCCCTGCTTGAACTCGTGGAAGTCGGGCTTCGGAACTCGAAGCATTTCAGCCCGCTTGTCGCCCTCCGTCGTGGGGTTGCGGTGGTTGTCCTCGATTGCCTTTGCGTCCTGCTCCACTTCGGAAGCCTTGACACTGAAAAGTTCCAGCCCGGAAGTATCCTGAAACTTGCGGAAGAAATTGGAAATGAAGTTGCTGAACACATCGCTGTTCTTGTCCACCTGCATGAACTCGCCGCCCCGTGTCGGCGGTACGGTCTGCAAATTGCCCTCCTTGTCGATACCCTTAACGGCACTCACCTTGCCCTGCTGTTTATCCAAGACCAGCAGCACGTCTTTTTCCTGCCCCTCTGCGGGCGGGGTCATTCTGTTTGCCATAAATAATTGAAATTTTAGCGGTTACGGGAATAGTCCCGCCCAAAGGTAGCGACTAAATATGCTATATTTGGACGGGCGGAAACGGCTGTCCGAATTTGTCCTGCGCTGTCCCGATTTGTCCGGGTCAGATGAAAATATCCAACCAACAGTTGGAGAAATGAAAACATCTTCGGCAAAATATTTGTTATGTTTTTGCAGGTGATTACATAATATACTATCTTTGCAGATAGAAACAAAGTACATAAATATGGCTTCATTCAGGAAAGAGATACTTGGGCAGATTGAACGGATAGATACCGGGCGTATATTCACGTTCCGGGATTTGTCGTTTGAAACGGAAAAGACCGCCAATGTTGCGGTGCTACTCTCCGAACAGAGTCGCAAAGGGATACTGGTTCGGGTTGAAAAGGGGGCGTACTATCGTCCTAAGAAATCAGTGCTGGGACTGGGAAAGCTGCCTGTCTATCAGGATGAACAGTTCCGCTACCTGACTGAAAAACTGAACGGCTATATCACGGGTGCTTACGTCTATAACAAAATGGGGCTTACCGAACAGGTCGCCACAACCATAACGATAGCCACTCCAAACCCGGTACGCCGTTTCCGTTTCAAGAACTTGGATATAGAGTGTGTGAAAGCATACAGCATGGACTACCCGGATGAAAGCCTTGTCCCGTACTTGCGGCTGCTCGATGCGATAAAGGACATGAAGCGCATACCCGGAACCACCGGGCAGGACATCTACAACCGGGTCAAAAGCCAATATTTCAACGGGTATAGCCTTCCGGAACTGGAAAAAATCGTATCTTTGGCGAAAAGTTACCCGCCACGTGTCAGAAAGGTGGTGGCGGATATACTGGGCGACATCAGACAAACCGTATTGCAAACAGAAATGGCAAAGACCATTCTTCCCACGACACGGTTCAACTTGGATTACAAAACAGCATAGGACAGAAATATGAATTTACATTCGGACAAAGAAGCGTTCAAGGAAATCATCGCACTGGCGGCTGAACATTTCGGCTACGAGCAGTCGCACGTGGAAAAGGATTACTGGGTATCGAAGATACTGCGGGATATTTCCATGTCCGAATATGCGGATAAGACCTACTTCAAAGGCGGAACTTCACTTTCCAAAGCCTACGGGCTGATAGAACGTTTCTCGGAAGATTTGGACTTGTTCGTGTTTACGGGTGACAAAGGTGCGTCCAAGCAGGCGGAAAAGACATTGAACAAGAAACTTTCCAAATACATAGCCGAACTCAACAGTGACATATACAAGGAAGATTTGTCGGAAACGGGCGGTAATTACCGCAAACTGTATTTCTCGTATGACAATGTATTTCAAGGCGTGGGACTTAAAGAGCATTTGGAATTAGAGATAAAATCTTGTGACCTGCCGGACAAAAAACTGATGTTCTACCCGGCAGACAAGCGGGTTATCAAACCGATTGTGACCGCCTTTCTTGAAAGCATCGGGCAAGAGGAACTGATAAGCACCTACGGGCTGGGAAGTTTTGAAACGCAGTGTATCAATCCCCGAAAGACTATCTGCGACAAGATTTCAAGGCTGGTAAAGCTGTCTTACAATGAGGATGCAGCCGCACTGTTGGCAAAGCATATCCGTGACGTTTACGACTTGTCGGCACTCTACCACAATCAGGAATATAACGATTACCTACATTCGGAAGATTTCTTGGATGCCATGTACCGGGTGACGATAGAGGACGGGCTAAACAAAAACTCCCGTTCGCACTTGTCGCTGGCTGATGCACCGATATTCAAGGATGCCGAAGCGGTCATGGCGTTACCCGAAGTGGCTACGGCGTACATTACCGATTTGAAGAAACTGACCTTTGACAAAAGCAATATGCCGCCGATAGGCAAGGCTGTGGAAGCATTGAAGAACCTGCACGAAATACTGGTTAAATTTGAAAAATATAGAACTATACAAATATGAGAAGTAAAGTAACACTACGCAATAAGAGTATTGACAATGCAGGAATACCGTCTGATTATAAGTTAGCTATTGCTGAATATATTTGGAATAGTTTTGATGCAAAGGCTACAAATGTGAATATTCAATTTGAAGCTAATGAAATTGGTTATATATCTCATTTTATTGTTTCTGATAATGGAGAAGGGATAAACTTATCAACCATTGCTTCTACATTTGGCGCTTTTCTTGATTCACAAAAGCAACAAACATTTCAACGGACATCAGAGGTCAGAGGGAAAATGGGGAAAGGTAGATTCTCATTTATAAACTTCTGTTCGAAAGCGGTTTGGAGAACACGATATGAAAAAGAAGATGGGGCAATATTGCAATATGATATAACAATTAATGAGGGAGATAAAGACCATTACGAAACAGACAACAATCAGATAATAAAAAGTGGTAATACGGGAACAGATGTGTTCTTTTACAATTTAAAGAAATTATCATCATGGCATTTTATACAACCCTCTTTTAGCGAATTTCTTGCCCAAGAATTTGGCTGGTTTTTGCATTTAAATAAAGAAAAAGGGTACTCAATAACTATTAATGGGACAGCTATTGACTATGAATATTTGATAACTGAAGACGAAACTGTAACGGAGGTTATTTCAGGCTTTGAATTTGAAATTTCATATATCCGTTGGAGTAAAAAAATTGGTGATAAATTCTATTACTATTACTTGAATAGTAACAATTATGAACTTGGCAAGGAACTGACATCGTTTAATAATAATGCAATAAATTTCTTTCATAGTATTTATATTGTTTCTCCTTATTTTGATAACTTTTCCTTTGATGAAAAGCCACACCCAAGAATAGATGGAGTTAAGAATCAATCGGATAGTGTTTATAAAAATCTAAAAAAGAAACTTCTTTCCTTTTTGAAAGAAAAGGAAAAGAAATATGTAAAAGAAAGTGCGGCGAATAAATTAATCGCTGATTATGAAAGAAATGGCGTGCTTCCAGCATTTCGAGATAATAAGTACGACCAAGAAAGGAAGCTCGATTTATTAAATGTAATCAAAGAAATATACTGCATACAACCCAAAATATTTAAAGGCTTAAAGAAAGAACAACAACAAACTTGTGTTGGATTCTTAAATCTTTTATTGGATACAGACGAAAGAGAAAATATACTCTCTATTCTTAGCGGAATCGTTACTTTATCAACAGAAGAACGAGTTCAACTATCTCAAACTTTAAGAACAACATCGTTAAGCCGAATATTACGAACTATAAAAATGATACGAAATAGATTTGAAGTTGTTGAACAACTAAAAAATCTTGTTTTCGACCTAAAAAAGTTTTCTACGGAAAGAGAACATATTCAAATTGCGATAGAAGAAAATTATTGGTTATTTGGAGAACAATTTCATTTGGTATCAGCCGATGATACCTTTGAAAAGGCGTTGTCTAATTACTTATACATATTAGATGGTAATGAAGATAGCCAACAGATAGATTCAGCGGAACGGAATAGACGACCTGATATTTTTATGTGTAGAAAACATAAAGTTGCTGACAGTTCGGATTTTTCAAATATGTTGGAAGAAAATGTCATAGTTGAATTAAAACGTCCGACAGTAACAATAGGCAAAAAACAATTTCGCCAAATTGAAGATTACTTAGACTTAATAAAAGGAGAAGAACGATTTAATAGTCAAATGCGTTCGTGGAAATTCTTTGTTGTAAGCAACAAAGTTGATGATTTCATAAAAGACCAATATAAATCATTTCAAGATAAGAATAAACGGTTTTTAGTTCATATAAAAGAACAATTTGAAATATACGCAATGACTTGGGATGATGTATTTCAGTTATTTGAGATAAAACATCGTTTCTTATTAGATAAGTTAGATTTTGACAAAAAGATAATCGAAGAAGAAATTAAATTAAGTGTGTGTAATCGTATAGCTGCTGATAATATTGTATTAGATGTTACGAAATTAGAAACTATATAATAAAATCAACTTAAAAACAAGAAGGTGTGTCGTAATGTACGATGTACCTTCTTTTTTTCGTATACTATAAAAATCGGTTCATTTTTTAAGCTGCGATATTTTGGATACTTCTTTGATTTATTTGTTCCCAACATCTAAAAACAGCAGTTGTAAGTTCATAAAACAGTCTCATCATCCAATTCATACCTTCTTTTCTCATTTTTGCACACATCTTTTTTATATTGAAGGCAATAGCCAAGAAGGAAAAGTCCATGAATACCTTATCCTTTCCAAAATGGCGGAAACGTTTGTAGTTCATATTGTATTTTATTTGTCCGAACACAGCTTCCGGTTCTATACATCTCTGTCCTCTGTGTTTCAGTCCTTCCTTGGAACATAGCAGTTCTTTGGCTTTCTGCTTGTATCTTCTGAGTCTGTGATTCAATTCTATCGTTCTGTTTCCTTTTGCTTTAAAACATCGGCATCTTAGCGGACAGCCTTCACATCTGACGGCTCTGTATCTGGCATTTTCGCTGACATATCCGGATGCAGTTTTTAGATGTCTGGTACCTATCCTCCGCATCTCCTGCCCCATGGGGCATATACAATAGTCATATTCTTCATTGTAGTAGAGGTTTTCCGTCTTGAACGGGTCCGGTTTGAATCTCGGCCGCTGCTCCATGTGAAAGCAGTTGTACTTGACGTAGGCTTCCATACCGTTTTCTGACATGAAGCGGTAATTCTCCTCAGATCCATAACCGGAATCGGCAACCACCGTACCGGCCAATCTGTCATATCTGCTTGAGAAGGATTGCAGAAAAGGTATCAGGGTCAGTGTATCCGTAGGGTTCGGGAAGAGTGCAAAATCGGTAATGAACTGGTTCTCGGTGCCGATCTGAAGGTTGTAGCCGGGCTTTGTCTGGCCGTTACGCATGGCATCCTCCTTCATTCTCATAAAAGTAGCGTCCTTGTCTGTCTTGGAATAGGAGTTCCTCTCTTGCATAGTGTCCAAATGGTTGTCGTATTCCTGCAGCTTATCCCTGTGTTCTTCCAGCTCCTTCAGTTGTTTGCGTTTCTTTTTCAGCGCAGTCTTTTCCTCTTTAGTGGAAGGCTCCGGAACTCTTTCAAGTGCATGACGTAACTCTCCCGCCATTTCGGTCAGTATAGCCGGAGTGAATTCAACTGCCTCATAGCTTTTCGATGATTTCTCCTGGGCGATGACATCATCTATCTGTCCTAACAGGACATGTATCTTCCTCATCAGGCGTTCACGATTCCGCTCAACCGTTTTTCGCCAGACGAAAGTGTACTTGTTGGCTTTGGATTCAATCTTTGTTCCGTCAATGTATTCCACATTCAGACTGAGGAAACCTTTGAAAGAGAGAAGAAGTACGGTTTGGGTAAACACCTCGTTGATTTCCTTCTTCACCCGGTTGCGGAAACGGTTGATGGTAATGAAATCCGGTTGCTCATATCCGGCAAGCCAGATATAATGAATGTCACGATGAAGGAGATTTTCTATTTTACGGCAGGAGTAGACGTTGTTCATGTAGGCATACAGAATGACCTTGAGCATCATCTTGGGATGGTAAGGGCTGCGGCCGCATTCCTTATACAATTTCTTGAAACTTTCAAGATTCAGGCTCTCAACCAGAGCGTCAACTATGCGCACCGGATCGTTTTCTGCAATATCCTCATCAATTCTTTGAGGAAAAAGCACTGTTTGGTTGGGATTGTAAGGGCGAAAATGTATCTTTGGCATAACGAAAACTTTATGCTTAAAGAAACAAAATCTTTAGGTAATAACAAAGTCCCAGATTGTGAAAGTCGGGGCTTTGTGCATAAAAAAAGAGGTGTGAATTTTGACACACCTCCTTGCGGTTATTCTTCCTCTTTTATGAGGTGGCATAGCTCCGGGTCATTCTTAATCCGGGTTATCTCGTCCTCGACAATCTGCCGGACTTCCTGACGGATACGGTCATAGTTGGCTTGTATCTCTTCCTGCATCCGGTCGTTGCCGTCCTTGTCGGTGAAGTCGATAATCTGCGGCAACTTCACGTAACGGGCGGTTTCCCGCTTCACCTTTTCATTGTCCACCACGATTTCACAGTGGAAAATCTTCTGTTCTATCCGTTCATCGAAGTTGTCCGCCACAGCACCCACGAACATACCTTGCGTGAGGTTGGATATTTTGCTGGCGGGTATCAGGCTGTCCATTTGGGTGCTTATCGAGGTAGACTTTTCCCGCTGGTTGATTGTCATGCTCTGTCGTTTCTGCAACACCTTTCCGAAACGCTCGGAAAGGATTTTCGCTGTTTCACCGACTACCTGACCGCTGAACACGTTACCCACAGTATTTTGTATCACCCGGCTTTCCTTGTCCCCGTAATCACGGGTAAGCTGGCTGTAATCCTGAAAGCCCAGCAGAACCGCTACCTTGTTGCTTCGTGCGGTTGCAATCAGATTGTCAAGCCCTCGAAAATAAATCGTTGGCAGCTCGTCTATTATCACCGAACTTTTAAGCTGACCTTTCTTGTTTATCAGCTTCACTATTCTACTGTTATATAATCCCAGTGCTGCCGAGTAGATATTTTGGCGGTCAGGATTGTTGCCGACAACCAAGATTTTAGGCTCTTTCGGGTTGTTGATGTCGAGTGAAAAATCATCGCCCGTCATTACCCAGTAAAGGGCGGGTGAAATCATCCTTGAAAGCGGGATTTTCGCACTGGCTATCTGCCCCTGCAACTGCTCTTGAGCGTCTGATTCCCAAGCATCTACAAACGGAGAAAGATAGTTTTCCAGTTCGGGATAACTGCGCAAAATGGTGAACACATCGGCGTATTTCTTGTTCAACAGTTCAATGGCATGGGGGAACGTACAATACTTACCGCCTTGATAGATACGGAGATACCAAATTATAGCCGCCAAAAGAATAATCGGGCTTTCCACGAAGAAATCTCCCTGCTTGCTTATCCAGCTTCGATTGAGGTTAAGCATAATCGTATAGCTGGCTTCATAAGCATCCGCAATGTCCGACATGAAGCTGGCGTTTATCGGGTTGCATCGGTGGCTCTTGCGGGGGTCGTCAAAATTGATAACGTAAAACTTAGGCTTTACCTTGTAGCCGCTCAAGTGTGTAAGCAGGTGATTGTAAGCGATTTCCGAAAGGTCAGGGAATTTGTAATCATAACAATAGAGCGCAAAACCTTTCTCAATTTGCTGTTTTATGTAACTGTTTACCACTGCATACGACTTACCGCTGCCCGGCGTTCCCAGTACAAGACTGGCACGGAACGGGTTCACGACATTTATCCAGCCATTATTCCATTTCTTCTTATAGTAGAACCGGGTAGGCAGATTTACCGAATACTCGTTCTCGATAAGCCTTGTTTCCTGCTGGAAACTTTCGTTCTCGGTATTAAAGACATCATCCATGAGGTTGTTTTTCAACAGCCGGGACACCCACGTACCCGCCATGAGCATACAGATATAGCCCGCCGATAGCGTAACGATATAAAACACGGCATCCGCCGTATGTGGCAGCGGAAGTTCCAGCAACCACCAGTTCAGAAAGAACAAAGTTACTCCCGCCGCAAGGCTGCAATGTATCTTCGTCCACGTTATCTTTTCCTCTTTCACGCCCTTAGTGCCGATACACGACAGGGCGAGGAACACCACCGCAAAAAGTTTCGTCCAAAGGACGGACGAGAACAGCCCGGTGGTGCGCTGGAAGTTCCACAGTATCTTGTCTATCACCTCAAACGTCACTCCCCATTCTTTCAGGGTGGAGTAACAGAACCAGTACACGTTTATTCCCACCAATAGAATACTGACAGCCCGCATAAAGTCCATGACCCGTGCAAGCCCTCTCAAATCATCTTCCTGTTGCATGATTGTAATGTTTTTTTAAGTTAGTCAATGCGCCTTGTGCGCTTCTTTTTCTTCTTTCTCTTTTGGCGGGCGGTGTCCTGCGGCTCGTCACCGCCTGATGCACCGCCGCCCAACAATCCACCGAAAGCACCCAGCACAGAAGCCACACCCGGAACGATATCGGATTTCGGCGTAAAACCCGGCTGTTCCTGATGCGTGGATTGTTCCTGCCGTATGTCCGCTTTTCTTTCATCGGAATACAAATCGTTGAACACGTTCGCCGAATACTCCTTGCCCAAGCGTGAACCGTTCAGCACCACCCGGCTGTCGTGGTCGATGAACGTAACGCCATAGATGCGCCCGCTGTCGTTCTGACGGAATACCACGTCAATGCCGTGCTTTCTTAGCTGCTGTTCCAGTTCCTTGCGGCTGCGGGTGGTCTGCATGGCAGTGGCGACAATCTTCCGTGTGCGCTCTTTCAGCTTGCCGTTCTTGATTGCTTCGCCCGATTTCTCCATTCTACGCTGCACCGCTTCATACCCCACCGACTTGCCGATGCGGGAAGCCTTTACCGGGTTGCCCGCCTTTTCGCCCTTGTCGTTCATGGCAGAATAGACAATGCCCTGATAGGGCTTGCCGTTTATCTCGCCTTTGACTTCCTCGGCGCACACGTTGTAAGCGGCAAGCAAAGCCTTGTACTCCCCGAACGACTGGAAGCGGTAGCCATAGCAAGCCGCTTTCACGGTATTGCCTATTTGGTGCTTCACGTCCCCGGCGGCATAATCCACCTTTTTAAGTTCGGGGCGTTCGGCACGTTCCTTTCGCTCTGCCGGGTGCAGGTTGTATTTCTGCTCCAGTTCACGGGTGATTTGCTTGCTGCGCCGATGCTCGAACCTGTCATTCAGCGGCTTGCCGTTCTCGTCCACCCGCAACCCCACGATGTGGATATGGTGGCGGTCAATGTCGGTATGTTTATATACCAAATAAGGCTGGTCGCCATAGCCCAACTTCCGCATATACTCTTTGGCAATGTCGGAAAGCTGCTGGTCTGTCAGCACGTCTTCCGGGTGCGGGTTTATGGAAATATGAAGTATCGGCTTCTTGGTGGATAGCTGGACAGGCATCTGCATTTCAAAGCTGCGCATACACTCGCCGATAGAGAAATTTCCGTCCTCACCCAACAGCATCCGGTTGGAGAAAAGCACCTTTGCTTCCTCGCTGTCCACCTTGTTTTGGTTGTAAGCCAGTGCGCCGAACATATTGCCGCCCGTGCTTATTTTGGCAACCATAGTTCCTTGCATTCATTGGTTAATGCAATAACTTGGCGGTTCAGTGCCGCCAGTTCGGTGGTCGCTTTCTCCAGTTTATAGAGAAAAGCCAGTGCCTTTTTCTCCGAAAAGTTGCTGTGCAACGCCTTTACGACTTGGTTGTAATTGACCGCAACCGCCCGGAACTGGGCGTAAAATTCGGTCAGCCGGGCGCAATACTCGACCGCTGACTTATCCACTTTCACCACCCGGAACGGCTCGCCGAACAACCGGGCGGCGATGAAACGGGACTTGCTCGTAACGCCCGACTGCTCCCACTGCGAGAGGAAGCGGGCGTTCTCCCGGTCGTTCAGGTAAAGGACATGGCGATGCTTCGCCGGGTCTGCGAGGGCGGGGCGACCACCCTTGTTGGTTCTTCTTGTTTCCATGCTTCTTTGGATTAAAAAATTACGACTTCGGAGTGATTTTTACCCCCGCAAGGGGCAAGGCGTTTTCAGGCACGGAAAACGGTTTTGTAGCATACAAAACACACCTTGCTATTTTCTGACGAAAATCGAAATCCGTCACGGACGGATTGGGGTTAGCGTGAAGCGGTAAGCCCTGCCGTTCACCAGCCCGGTTTTACACCTGCGCCCCCGGCGGTTCGTTACTCCGCTGCAAAGTAACGGTGATTTATAATGCTGTAAAATAGGCAGTTGGTGGACAAATCGGGACAGCGCAGGACAAATCGGGACAAGGTTTTCAGGGGACGTTTTTTCTCCCTTTTTTTGCATCGGATTTCAAGAAAGCATGATTGCAGGATTTCAATATTTCAAGAAAGAATGAAAGCAGGAAAACAAGATTGAAATAAAACAGTCTTTCAATATTTCAAGATTGAAACATGGAAAGAATGAATGATTGAAAGCAATAAATAAATCAACCAATAATGAACGAAAGCAATATGGAAAACGAGAAAACACCCCTGTATGTCGCCTTTTCCACCCAAAAGGGCGGGGTCGGCAAAACAACCTTTACCGTGCTGGCGGCGAGTTACCTCTACTATCTCAAAGGCTACGATGTGGCGGTGGTCGATTGCGACTACCCCCAACACTCCATTGCCGGGATGCGAAAGCGGGATGCCGAGCAGGTCGGGGCGGATGAAGATTACAAGCGCATGGCGTATGAACAGTTTACCCGGCTGGGGAAGAAAGCCTACCCGGTACTGTGCAGTTCGCCCGAAAAGGCGATTGCAACGGCTGACGAACATATAGCCGCCGGACACGTGCCGGATATTGTGTTTTTCGACCTGCCCGGCACGGTAAACAGCGAGGGCGTGATAAACTCCCTTGCGGGCATGGACTACATCTTCACCCCCATTTCAGCCGACAAGGTGGTGCTGGAAAGCAGCCTGTCGTTCGCAATGGCTATCCAAAAACTACTGGTGAAGAATGAAGCCTGCCGACTTGCCGGGCTGTACCTTTTTTGGAACATGGTGGACGGGCGGGAGAAAACAGACCTTTACACCGCCTACGACAAGACGATTAAGGAACTGGAACTGCCGCTGATGAAAACCTTTATCCCCGATACCAAACGCTACAAAAAGGAACTGGTAGCGGATAAAAAGGCGGTGTTCCGCTCCACGCTCTTTCCCGCCAGCCGCCTGCTGGTAAGGGGAAGCAACTTGGAAGAACTGATAACCGAAATAACGTACTACATCAAATTACAATGATATGGCAAAGCAAAGCGGCGGGATGCCGAAGATAGACGAGGATTTCATGAAAGAACTTATCTCGCAGGGCGTACCCAGTAAACAAGATAATAATAAGACGAATGATGTACCGCAAGAAACACAAACAGAAACGGTGCAAGTAGAGAAACCGACACCCCGCAAGCGCAAGGGCGGTTCGGGCGACTACCGGGAAACCTACTTTCAGAAAGTGGAACTGGCAGACCGACAGCCCTTGTACGTGAGCCGTTCCACGCACGAGAAGCTGATGCGTATCGTGACGGTGATAGGCGGGCGAAAGGTAACGGTAAGCAGCTACGTGGAAAACATTCTGCTGCGCCACTTCGAGCAGTACCAAGACGAGATAAACGCCTTGTATGAAAGCCACTTCCAAAAACCCTTTTAGCTATGGTAGCCTATTGCATATTAACCGGGCTTTTGGTGTACTACATCGCCCTGTGGCTGTGGTATCGCTACACGGACAGCCGGACATCACCGGGCAGAACGGATGATACGCCGCTTCCACGAAACGGGGTTTCAGGCTACACGCTGATAGGTGAAAGCCGATACAAGGGCGGACAAATCGGGACAGCGCAGGACAAATCGGGACACCTCCCGAAAGCGGCTGAAAATGATACTATTTTTGCGCCGCAGGCTGACGGACAGCCGGAAGAAAACATTTCGGAAGCAGCAGCCGAAGTGGAAGAAACGCCCGGTTACGAGAATGACGAACCCGACTACGAGGACGAGGAAATAGCCGGGTACATGGACGGTGACGATGATACCGGGCGGGCTACGGGCGTGAGCTTTGACGAACTGGGCAAAGCGGTACGCACGGCGAACGCCGACAACCCCACCGAAGCGGAACAGCGGCAAGCCGCCGGGACACTGGCAAGCATTGAGGGGACGAACCTCTACGATGCGGTGGTGGAGAACATCAATGGCGGGCTGGCAAAGGTGGCGGAACTGCTGGGACGCAACGAAGCGGAACTGGCTACGGCTGCCGTCCCTGCCGAAGTAGGTAATACAAGCAAGGAACACGAAGCGTTCGACATGAACGATTTCCTATAATATAATAATGTATAAATCTGACAGCATGAAGCAACGTGATTACGGTTGATTGGCAACCTGAAAACCAAACAGACAAACGGGACTATCCCCGACCACTAAAATTTCAAATTATTCACCAGCCGGGTAAGGCGGACTTCCCACCCGCCGCCCGGCATTAAAAACAAATCACAATGAGAAAGAAAATCTTTTTGTCGGCGGCTATCCTTGCCGCTGCGGTAAGTGCCTACGCACAGGGCAACGGGCAGGCGGGCATCACCGAAGCCACGAACCTAATCACAGGGTATTTCGACCCCGGAACAAAACTGGTGTACGCAATCGGGGCGGTCTGCGGCTTGATTGGCGGGGTAAAAGTATATAACAAGTTTTCGAGCGGCGACCCCGACACCTCAAAGACCGCCGCCAGTTGGTTCGGGGCGTGCATCTTCCTGATTGTCGCCGCCACTATCCTGCGGTCGTTCTTCCTCTAAACCAGCGGCTATGTCTGAATATCCGGTAAACAGGGGTATCGGGAAGCCGGTGGAGTTCAAGGGGCTGAAAAGCCAGTACCTCTTTATCTTTTGCGGCGGCTTGCTTGCCGTCTTCGTGGTGTTCATCGTCCTGTTCATGGCGGGCGTGAACCAGTGGCTATGTATCGGTTTCATTGTGTCGGCTTCGCTGCTGCTCGTGTGGCAGACGTTCCGGCTCAACGCACGGTACGGCACGCACGGGCTGATGAAAGCAGCCGCACGCAAAAGACACCCACGCTTCATTATCAGCCGAAAGGCGATACCCCGGCTGTTCAACTACAAAAGAAGAAAGGAAGAAAGAACATGAGGAATACATTAAAGGCTACCACGCTGGAGAGGAAATTTCCACTTTTGGCGGTGGAGAACGGTTGCATCATTTCAAAGGATGCCGACATAACGGTGGCTTTCAGGGTGGAACTGCCCGAACTGTTCACCGTCACCAGTGCCGAGTACGAAGCCATACACTCGGCATGGTACAAGGCAATCAAGGTGCTGCCAGACTACTCCATAGTACACAAGCAGGACTTCTTCATCAAGAAGAACTACCAGCCCGACACCGAAAGGGACGAGCTTAGTTTTTTAAGCCGCTCCTTTGAACGGCACTTCAATGAACGCCCGTTCCTGAACCATTACTGCTACCTGTTTCTGACAAAGACGACAAGGGAGAGAAGCCGCCGACAGAGCGACTTCTCCACCCTCTGCCGGGGCAGGATTCTCCCTCGGGAGATAGCCGACAAGGAAGCGGCGGCAAAGTTCATCGAAGCGGTCGGGCAGTTTGAAAGGATTATGAACGACAGCGGGTTTGTCACCCTTACCCGGCTGGCGGCATCGGAAATCACCGGGCAGGACGGAAAGGCGGGCATCATCGAGAAATACTTCTCGCTCTCGCAGACAGATACCACCTGCCTGAAAGACATCGGGCTGTACCCGGAAGAAATGCGTGTCGGGGACGACATACTGTGCCTGCACACGCTCTCGGACGTGGAAAATTTGCCCGGAAAGGTCGGGACGGACTGCCGATTTGAGAAGCTGTCCACAGACCGGAGCGACTGCCGACTGTCATTCGCCGCCCCGGTGGGCGTGCTGTTGTCGTGTAACCACATCTATAACCAGTTCATCTTCATAGACGACCACGCCGAAAACCTGAAGAACTTCGAGCAGACCGCCCGGAATATGCAATCGCTCTCCCGTTACTCCCGTGCCAACCAAGTGAACAAGGAGTGGATAGACGAGTACCTGAACGAAGCCCACAGCAAGGGGCTTATCTCGGTGCGTTGCCACTGCAACGTCATGGCATGGAGTGACGACAGGGACGAACTCAAACGCATACGCAACGATGTGGGAAGCCAGCTTGCACTAATGGAGTGCAAACCACGCCACAACACCACCGACACGCCCACGCTCTTTTGGGCGGGCATACCCGGCAACGAGGCGGACTTCCCCGCAGAGGAAAGTTTCTACACGTTCTTGGGGCAGGCTCTCTGCCTGTTCGTGGAAGAAACGAACTACAAGAGTTCGCTTTCGCCGTTCGGTATCAAAATGGTGGACAGGGTAAGCGGTCGCCCGCTGCACATCGACATATCGGATTTGCCCATGAAGAAAGGCATCACCACCAACCGCAACAAGTTCATACTTGGGCCGAGCGGTAGCGGGAAGTCTTTCTTCACCAACCACATGGTGCGCCAGTATTACGAGCAGGGCGCGCACGTGCTATTAGTAGATACGGGTAACAGTTACTTGGGGCTGTCCCAGCTAATCCACAACCGCACGCACGGCGAGGACGGGATTTATTTCACCTACACCAACGAGAACCCGATAGCGTTCAACCCGTTCTATGTCGAGGACGGGGTATTTGACATAGAGAAGAAAGAGAGTATAAAAACCCTTATACTCACCCTGTGGAAGCGGGACGATGAAGCCCCCAAGCGGTCGGAAGAAGTGGCGTTGTCAAATGCGGTAAGTGCCTATATCGAACGTATCACGGGCGACAGGTCGGTAACGCCCTGCTTCAACACGTTCTACGAGTTTGTCCGGGATGATTACCGCCGACAACTTGAACAGAAGAACGTCAGGGAAAAGGATTTTGACATAGATAACTTCCTGAACGTGCTTGAACCGTACTATCGTGGCGGTGAGTACGACTACCTGCTGAACTCCGACAAGGAACTGGATTTGCTGCATAAACGCTTCATTGTCTTTGAATTGGACAACATCAAAGACCACAAGATTTTGTTCCCGATAACGACTATCATCATCATGGAAGCCTTTATAAATAAGATGCGCAAATTAAAGGGAATAAGGAAGTTAATACTAATCGAGGAAGCGTGGAAAGCGATTGCGTCAGCGAACATGGCGGACTACATAAAATATTTGTACAAAACCGTCCGAAAGTATTTCGGGGAAGCGATTGTGGTAACGCAGGAAGTGGAAGATATTATTTCCTCGCCCATAGTGAAAGAGAGTATCATCAACAACTCGGACTGCAAAATCCTGTTAGACCAGCGAAAATATCTCAACAAGTTTGACAGCATACAAAACCTGCTCGGACTGACCGACAAGGAGCGTTCGCAGATATTGTCTATCAACATGGCGAACCACCCCGGACGGAAGTACAAGGAAGTTTTCTTCTCGCTGGGCGGCACGCAGTCGGCGGTGTACGCCACAGAAGTTTCGTTGGAAGAATATTACACGTTCACGACAGAGGAAAGCGAAAAAATGGAACTGTTCGCCCTCGCCGAGAAGCTGGGCGGCAACCTTGAACTGGCTATCAAGCGGCTTGCGGAAAGCAAACGCAATCCCCAATCATCAACAACTTAAAAATCAGGAACATGAAGAAAACAATTCTCCTTATGGCGGTATGCCTTTGCTTCATCGGCAAGGCATCCGCCCAATGGGTGGTGTCAGACCCCGGCAACTTGGCACAGGGTATCATCAACACCACCAAGCAGATAGTGCAGACTTCCACCACAGCCAAGAACACGCTGGACGGCTTCATGGAAGCGCAGAAGATTTTCCAGCAGGGTAAAAAATATTACGATGCGCTCAAAGCGGTGCATGACGTGGTTAAGGGCGGTGTCAAGGTGAAGAAGTCCATTGAACTGGTGGCGGAAATATCCGAAATCTACGTGCGCAATTTCCAAAGTATGCTGGCAGACCCGAATTTCACGCCTGACGAACTGTCGGCAATCTCGTTCGGCTATGCCAAACTGATGTCGGAAAGCTCGGACGTGTTGCAGGACTTGAAGAATGTAGTGAACATCACGGGTATGTCACTGACGGATGCCGAACGGCTGGCTATTATTGATAATGCCTACCGAAATCTATTGAATTACCGCAACCTCGTGAACTACTACACCCGCAAGAACATATCCGTGTCCTACCTGCGGGCAAAGAAGAAGAACGACACCGACCGGGTGCTGGCTCTCTACGGCTCGGCGGATGAACGCTACTGGTAACATATAAATCGGTATGCCTATGTTATTAGCAGCAGTGGATTTTGACAACCTGCACCAAGTGTTGCGAGTTTTGTACGATGAAATGATGCCCTTGTGCAGCAACATGACGGGGGTAGCGAAAGGGATAGCCGGGCTGGGTGCGCTGTTCTATGTAGCCGCCAAAGTGTGGCAGTCGCTCGCACGTGCCGAACCCATAGACGTGTACCCGCTCCTGCGCCCCTTTGCGCTGGGGCTGTGCATCATGTTCTTTCCCACGTTCGTGCTGGGGACTATCAACACGGTGCTGTCGCCAGTGGTGAAAGGGTGCAACCAGCTTATGGAAACGCAGACTTTCGACATGAACGAGTACCGGGCGCAGAAAGACCGACTGGAATATGAAGCCCTGATGCGAAGCCCCGAAACGGCTTACCTCGCATCGGACGAGGAATTTGACAGGCAACTGGAAGAACTGGGCTGGTCGCCCTCCGACATGGTGACTATGACGGGTATGTACATGGACAGGGCGGCGTACAATATCAAGAAGTCCGTCCGGGACTGGTTCAGGGAACTGTTGGAAATGCTCTTTCAGGCGGCGGGGCTGATTATAGACACGCTGCGCACGTTCTTCCTGATTGTGCTTTCGATACTGGGTCCGCTGGCGTTTGCGATTTCCGTCTATGACGGTTTCCAAAGCACGCTGACCCAGTGGATTTCACGCTATATCTCCATTTACCTGTGGTTGCCCGTGTCCGACCTGTTCAGCAGCGTGCTGGCACGCATACAAACGCTGATGCTCCAAAAGGACATTCAGGAACTTTCAGACCCGAATTTCATTCCTGACGGAAGCAGCACCGTGTATGTAATCTTTATGATTATAGGTATCGTGGGCTACTTCACCATTCCTACGGTGGCAAGCTGGATTGTGTCGGCTGGCGGCACGTCTGCCTATAACCGCAACGTGGCACGGGCGGGGTCAATCGCCGGGGCTGCGGTCGGTGCTGCAAGCGGGAAAGTAACCGGGAAACTACTCAAATAAGACGGTTTCCACTCGGTAGCTACCTTGACCGTCACTTGGTAGCTACTTTGACAACCTCTTGGTAGCTGCCTTGACAAAGGGGCTGCAATAGAAAGATTTTAGAAACATTATTAGAACATACAAGAAAATGGAATTTAAATCATTAACGAACATCGAAACGAGTTTCCGGCAAATCCGGCTCTTTGCGCTGGTATTCATCTGCCTGTGCGCACTGGTGACGGGCTTTGCCGTGTGGAACTCGTACAGCTTCGCCGAAAAGCAACGGCAGAAGATTTACGTCCTCGACAACGGGAAAAGCCTGATGCTGGCACTCTCGCAGGACATGGCACAGAACAGACCCGTGGAAGCCAAATCGCACGTGCGGCGTTTCCACGAGCTTTTCTTCACGCTCTCGCCCGACAAGGGGGCTATCGAAAGCAACATCAAACGCTCGCTGTTCCTCGCCGACAAGACCGCTTTCAATTATTACAAGGACTTGGCGGAAAAGGGCTACTACAACCGGGTGATTTCCGGAAACGTCACGCAGACGGTGGAGATTGACAGCGTGAAGTGCGACTTCGACCAGTACCCCTACAAGGTGAACACGTATGCCCGCCAGTTGATTGTCCGGGAAAGCAGCCTGACGGTGCGCAGCCTTGTGACCTCGTGCCGGTTGCTCAACGCCACACGGAGCGACAACAACCCGCACGGCTTCATCATCGAAGCGTTCACCATTACCGAGAACAAGGATTTGCAAACCGTCAAGAGATAGCCTTATGGAGAGAAAACGAAATTACATCGAAAAGGTACAGGACTGGGCGGACGACCGCCTGCGCCGGATGTGCGGACGGATTACGCCGGGCAAAAGGCTGGCGGTTATCCTCGTGATGTTCCTATTTTTCGGCGGCTTGTCTATCTACATCACCGTTTCATCAATCTACAATATCGGGAAACAGGACGGCAGGCGGCTGCAAATAGAACATATCAAACAACTGCCATTGCAGGGCAATGACACAATCAACAGTATCAACCCCTTAAACAGACCGGAATATGGAAGAAGTACAGAAGAATGAGAACGGCACGACCGTACCGCAGACGGACGGGAAGCCTGAAAAGGAAAAGAAGCCCAAACGGGAACTTACCCCGCAGCAGGTACAGCAGCGCAGGAAAATGATAGTCTTCCCGCTGATGTTCCTTGCCTTTGCCGGGTGTATGTACCTGATATTCGCCCCCTCCGGCAAAGAGGACGTGAATGTGGAGAGCGTGGGCGGCTTCAACGCCGACATACCCCTGCCCGCAGAGGACGGGATTATAGCCGACAAGCAAAAGGCTTACGAGCAGGCGATGATAAGTCGCAAACAGCAGGACAAGATACAATCCTTGCAGGACTTCGGTTTCACGGGGGACGATGAAACGGAAGAACCGCAAGCGGAAATCGACCTGATGCCGGAAGAAGAACCGAAGTCCCAAAGGGGCGGCGGTGCTTCTTATTCGGCAAACGCTTACCGGGACATCAACCGCCAGTTAAGCACGTTCTACGAAACCCCGGCGGTGGACGAGGAAAAAGAGGACTTGAAGCGGCAGGTGGCGGAACTGACCGACAGACTGCAACAACAGCAGAACGCCACGCCTACGGCTGACGACCAAATGGCACTCTTGGAAAAATCCTACGAACTGGCGGCAAAATACATGAATGACGGCGGGCAGAACAGAGAAAGGGGGCAGATTGCCCAAATACCGACAGCCGGGCAGAACGGCGGCGGTATCGGCACTCCGGCTATCCCGGTACAGGCAATCCGGGAAACGACTGTATCGGGGTTGCAGCAGCCCATGAGCAATGCCGACTTCATCCGGGCTTACAGCCAGCCACGAAACTACGGCTTCAACACGGCGGTAGGCACGGGTTACGCTATGGGCAGGAACACGATAGCCGCCTGCATCCACCAAGACCAAACCCTGACGGACGGACAGGCGGTGAAACTCCGGCTGCTTGAACCCATGCAGGCGGGAAACATAGTCGTGCCGAAGAATACCCTTGTGGCGGGGACGGCAAAAGTGCAGGGCGAACGGCTCGACATACTGGTGTCCTCGATTGAGTACGCTGGCAACATCATCCCGGTGGAACTCGCAGTGTTCGACACGGACGGGCAAAAGGGGCTTTCCGTCCCGTCCTCTATGGAGCAGGAAGCGTTCAACGAAGCAATGGCGAATATCGGAAGCGGGCTGGGAACAAGCATTTCCTTTGCCCAAAGTGCCGGGCAGCAGGTGGCTATGGACGTGACAAGGGGATTGCTGCAAGGAACGTCCGGCTACCTCGCCAAGAAGTTCCGAACCGTGAAAGTGAAGCTGAAAGCAGGCTATAAAGTCATGCTGTATGCCAAACAACAATAACCATTTTATCAACCACTAAATTTCAATTAACGATGAAACAGATTTTTGTAATGTTCGCCCTCTTGCTGGGCGTGTGTGCGGCAAACGCACAGGAAACCGACACCGTGAAGTATGCGGCTGGCAACGACTTGTACCGGGGGATTACCCGGAAACTCCCGTACCGCCAAATGGTTACGCCCTATGGCATGGAAGTGACCTTTGCCAAGACGGTGTGCGCCCATAAGGGTGAGTAATAAATATCTCCTTTGCAAGAGATTAGGTTAGAGTTCAAATGAGACCTACCACCATCCGACTTATCCGGAGGGGAAACCCAAAAGGGAGCATAGCATGTCGGAAAAGTCATAAGTCAGCCAGTTGCCAAGCTGCGACTGAATGGCAAGGTGGAAAGACAAATATAAGGATGAAGCCCGAATTGGTTAAACGACAGTCCTGTTGCACCTTAGCGAGCAATGACGGAAGGCAACTACAAACGTCATGTCGTAGTTCTCTGACGGAGTACCGTTACGTTCAGAGCAAAAGAACTAACTACGAAACAACCGCAATAAGCGGATTAATGGACGGAAATCGCATCCGACAATTTGTCAAGCAAATAGTTATTACTTATCTAAATGGGGATTGCCTAAATCAGAACGCCGCAAGGCTATGGAGAATAGCTCCTGAATATCTGACATGGCAACGGAGTTCCCATAGTAGTCTGAGCAAGGGAAAGCCTTGTACATGGCAAAGGGGAACAGTTGGATTACTTTAATATAATCAAAAGATAATGTGAGAGACATGAGAAATCCAGAGACAATATTAAACAATTTAGTGAAACATAGTTCTGTTTCAAGTTATAAGTATGAACGGCTGTATCGGATTCTATTCAATGAAGATATGTTCTCTGTCGCGTACCAACGCATATATGCCAAACAAGGTAATATGACACCCGGTACAGATGGAAAAACTGTCGACCAAATGAGCATTCAACGAATAGAAAAACTTATTGAGAGTCTCAAAACAGAGGCTTATCAGCCTAAACCAGCAAGAAGAGTGTACATTCCAAAAAAGAATGGAAAAGAAAGACCTTTGGGTATTCCTTCTTTTGAGGATAAATTAGTACAGGAAGTTATCCGAATGATACTGGAAGCCATATATGAGGAACACTTTGAATATACCTCACATGGCTTTCGTCCACATCGGAGCTGCCATACCGCTCTCACACAAGTTCAAGAAAAGTTCACAGGCGTTAAGTGGTTTATCGAAGGAGATATAAAAGGATTCTTCGACAACATCAACCACGACATTCTTGTGGATATTCTAAAAGAGCGTATAAGCGACGAGCGTTTCTTGCGCTTAATTAGAAAATTTCTGAAAGCTGGATATATTGAACGATGGCGATTCCAAAACACGTATAGTGGAACACCTCAAGGTGGTATTATCAGTCCCATACTGGCTAATATCTATCTTGACAGATTCGACAAATACATCAAGGAATATGCTGAAAAATTCAATAAAGGTGAAAGAAGACGAATAAGTTTGGAATACCGTAGACTCAATAACAAGAAAACAAGACTTGCAAAGAGGCTGAAATCAATAACGGATGAATCCGTGAGGGATAAAATGATAGCAGAGATAAAAGAAACGTTGGCACAAACCTTCGCAACAACCTGTCAAGAACCAATGGATACAGAATACAGACGAATCCAGTACGTTAGATACGCTGATGATTTCTTAATTGGAATTATCGGAAGTAAAACCGAGTGCATTACAATCAAGGCGGACATTGCCAAATTCATGGCAGAAAAGCTAAGATTGGAACTTTCAGAGGAAAAGACCCTGATAACAAACGCACACGATAAAGCTAAATTCTTAGGGTACGAAATATTTGTCCGTGACTGTAGCTTTAGGCATAAGGATAGAAAAGGTGTGATAAGACGCTTCGGAAAAGGTTCAGTCATGCTGCATGTAAACATGGATACAGCAAAAAACAAGCTTTTGGAATATGATGCTTTAAGGATGTCCCAAGAACGGAAAAAGACGGTTTGGAAACCCAAACCACGTGCCTTTATGATTGGAAAGAAGGTTGAAGACATAGTAGCTCAATATAATACCGAAATAAGAGGATTCTATAACTATTATGCCATTGCCAATAATATCTCCGACATTGGGAACTCATTCGGATACATAATGGAATACAGTATGTATAAAACGATTGCCCAGAAGCTAAATCTGACAATGGTACAAGCTAAACTTAAATTTCTGCGTGATAAGAAGTTTATTGTGCCCTTTAAAGATGCCAAAGGTGCAACCAAATACAGAATATTCTATGATGGAGGCTTCAAAAGAAAAACTGCTTACAGGAATAGTCTTGTAGATATTATTCCCAACACATGGCACATTTCGAAACCTAGCCTTATGGAAAGGCTAAAAGAAGGTGTTTGTGAGCTATGTGGGTCAAACGGTAATATCACTATGCATCATGTGCGTAATCTTCGCCAACTTAAAGGAGATACGCCATGGAATGCAAAATTGATAAAACAAAACCGTAAGACATTAGCCGTTTGCGAATCTTGTAATTATAAAATTCAGACCAATGAACACTAAGTTGAGTGAATCCAATGGAGAGCCGTGTACATGGAGACATGTAAGCACGGTTCGGGGGCAGGCTCTTGAAAACCTACCGTCGAAAGACGGCAAGGCATTGAGTGCCGAGCCTACGCATATCATCTTCCCCGCCGCCGTCCGCTACGTGGATTTGGGAAGCAACCACATCATAGCGGGCAAGGCGGACGGTGCGGAGAACGTAATCCGGGTGAAAGCCACGACAGAGGGCTTTCCGGGCGAAACGAACTTCTCCGTTATCTGCGAGGACGGAAGTTTCTTTTCATTCAACGCCAAGTACGCCCGTGAACCGGAAATGCTCAATATCGAAATGAAAGACTTCTTGGAGAATGAAGATACGTCCGACTTCTCACATACCCGCATGAACATCTATTTCCGGGAACTGGGTAATGAAAGCCCGCTGCTGGTGAAGCTGATAATGCGGAGCATCTACAAGAACAACGACCGGAAAGTGCGCCACTTGGGTAGCAAGCGTTTCGGCATACAGTTCTTAATCAAGGGGATTTACACCTATAATGGGATGCTCTATGTACACACGCAGACAAAGAACAGTTCCAACGTGCCTTTCGATACAGACTTCATCAAGTTTAAGATAGTCGATAAGAAAGTGCCGAAGCGCACGGCTATTCAGGAAACGGTGCTGGATGCGGTACGCAGCTACAACGAGGTGATAGAGATTGCCGGGAAATCGACCGTGCGCACGGTGTACGCCCTGCCGAAGTTCACCATTCCTGACGACAAGCTGCTGTTGGTGGAACTCTACGAGAAGAACGGCGGGCGGCATCAGGTTATCCGGGTGGAAAACGCCGACATCGTGAACGCAGAAGTGATTAACGAACTCAAAATCAAATAGGGAATGAAGAAACATATCTTTATAATGATGCTCTTTGCGCTGTGCCTGCATTTCAACCAGGCACACGCACAAAGATACCTGCCGGGCATGAAAGGCTTGCAGGTCACGGCGGGCATGGCGGACGGGGTGCATTGGAACTCCGACACGGATTTCGCCTACCATATCGGGGCGGCGTACAGCGTTTACACCAAGAACGCCAACCGCTGGGTGATTGGCGGGGAATACTTGCACAAGAAGTATGACTACAAGGATATGCAGATACCCGTAGAACAGTTCACCGCAGAGGGCGGCTACTACCTGAAATTCCTATCGGACAGGCGAAAGACCTTTTTCCTGTCGCTGGGACTGTCGGCACTCGCCGGGTATGAAACAAGCAACCGAAGCGAAAAGCTGCTGCCGGACGGCTCTACGCTGCTGGATAAGGACTGCTTCATTTACGGCGGTGCGCTGACGCTGGAACTGGAAGCCTACCTGACTGACCGGATAGCCTTGCTTGTCAGCGCAAGGGAACGGGCGTTGTTCGGCTCGGACATAGGCAAATTCCACTCGCAGGTATCTTTGGGACTGAAATTCATTATCAACTGACCGCTATATAACAATGTATATGAAGAATGTAATGTATAAAATCATCATGGGCTGCTACATCGTGGCCGCCCTTGTGCTTGTCACCGCCTGTAATGACAACTTGGATATTCAGCAGGCGTACCCGTTCAGCATCGAAACTCTGCCAGTACTCAAAAGGCTGAAAGTCGGGGAAACAGCCGAAATACGCTGCCGACTGGTGCGTGGCGGCTATTACCAGCCGACTACCTATCAGATACGGTATTTCCAGCCGGACGGCAAAGGGAAGCTGGAAATGGATAACGGTACGGTGTTCCTGCCCAATGACCTATACCCGCTGGAGAAAGAAACGTTCCAGCTCTACTACACTTCGGCATCGACCGACCAGCAGACAATTGATATTTATGTGATTGACAGCTTCGGGCAGGTGCAGCAACTTTCGCTATCGTTTAATAATGCTAATAACGAAGAAAAGCAAATTTTGGGGATGAGTGTGTTAATAAAAACTCGATAAAATATTGTCAAGTGTTTATTAATAGCTATCTTTGCTGATAAAAACAATTGCATATGAAAAAAGAAATAGCCCAAGTTGCAGTCGAACATATTTCTGTTGAAGAGTTATTTGGAGTATATTCGTATAAATTGCCAAATACATCTGAAAAAGGAATAGAAAAGCTATTAATTATTTACGGAGATAATGGAACTGGTAAAACAACAATACTAAAATTGTTCTTTTATTTACTATCAACTAGAGATAAAAGTGGCTATAAAACAAAAATAGCGGAAACTCGATTTAAAAAATTCGTTGTACAACTTAAAAATGGCATAGAGATTGGCGCAAAACGTGAATGTTCCACATGTGGAACATTCACATATTACATTGCAAAAAACAATGAAATTTTAAAATCGATTGAGCTTAAAGCAGATTCTGACAACTCAATTCAATTAGATGCTGGTTCTAAAGAGGATATTATATATCAAGAAATACTGAATTATATAAGGAATTTGAATATTACAACATTTTATCTTTCTGATGATAGGAAAGTTTTAAATAGTATTACATCTAAAAATGCAAATCTACATAATTCACCAAGATTTTTTATCAATGAATCAGACATTATTTTTTCTAAAGGATTAGAAAGAAATGAAATAAAAAAAATATTAAACGAAAGAAGATTAGATTTAGAAGCGACTCTTGAGCGTTTAATTGATTGGATAAGAAATCGAGTAATTACAGGCTCTCGAATGGGCGAAAAGAATTCTCAAGGGGTTTTTTCTGATATAATCAAAAATTACATAAAGCTATCAGAGGCTGATTCTATCATTAAAGATAAAATTAGTCTTACTAAGGAATTAGATGAATTAGAAAAAAGAATTCCGAAATTTGTTGAATATGGATTGATTGAAAAATTTGACACAAATGCTATAAAAAAATATCTTAAAAAAGCTGAAACGAGTGAACAAGAAAGGTTTCTTGGAACAATAATTTCTCCTTTCTTGGAAAGTATAAATGCTAAATTACAGGCTTTGGAACCTGTTTGTGAATCAATAGAGATGTTTATACGTACTATAAATGATTATTTTACAAATAAAACTATTGAATTTCATCTATCAACAGGCTTTTCATTAAAACGAACGTTTGATAATGAACCTATTAATTTTAATTGGATTTCAAGTGGCGAGAAACAGTTGCTTCTATTGTTGGTTAATACTATTACATCAGCTGACGATGCGACTATTTTTATAATTGATGAACCCGAAATTTCATTAAACATTAAATGGCAAAGAAAATTGATAAAAACATTATTGGCACTAAGCCATGAGAATAACACTCAATTTATTTTTGCAACACATTCTTTTGAAATATTGTCAACTTATAGAAATAGTGTGTCTAAATTGGAAAATATGTATGTTAGATATTAAGAGAAATATAGATGAGATTATAGCCATATATACTTTAGAAAAAGATATAGTTGATATATATATGTTGAAGGAATTACAGATAAACTGATAATCGAAAATTATTTTGAATACGTTAAATGTGATAAATCTGTGAAGGAAGTTAATGATATAGATTTCTTAAGTGTGAAAGAGCAGTTTATGGATTTGGATTTAAAATCCAATAAGAATAAACTCATTGCACTATCTATATTGTTAACTCAAAACAATATAAGTTTAAATGTTAAATGCTTAATAGATAGGGATTTTGATGGGATATTAACAGAAATTCAAAATGACCCGCATATACTATATACGGATTATTCTTGTATGGAATCGTATTTATGCAGCATAAATCACATTGGGAAAATACTCAAACTGGGAATAAGAAACTTTCCTCATAATACAGAACTGGTGATAAAGGAAGTATCTAAAGTTGCATATATCTTTTTTATCGTACGGTTAATAAATGAACATTTCCAATTCAAATGTTCATATCCAAAAGTAGAAAGTAGCTTACAAGTTGACAAAAAGACTGGAATTTGTAATATCTCTATAGATAATTATCTTAATAATTTTATTGCTATAAATAAATTATTCAAATACAAAACTGAAATATTAGATTTCTTAAAAGAAATAACGAATAAATTACCTGCAGATATGAGATTTAATATGAATGGACACGATTTTGTGTGTATATTATTCCATTACATCAATAAGATAAAAAATACTGTAAATTATAAGTATGAAAATTTTGAAAGAACATTCTATTTATCTATCCAGCCTAATCATCTTGACGAGTATGAATTATTCAAAAAAATAACAACTTAATATAGAGCAATTTTTAAGTAAGGCGTACTGCGAATTTGTTGTAGCATAAGTTAGAGAACCTAATCTCAATTAGAGATGTTATTTCTCTGTTCTTTTTCACTAGCACTTGTCATGCCTTCGGTGGCTTCGTCCTGTGTTTTAGCCATTACGTTGAAAAATTTGCTATCCGTGTAACTGTATTAATCCATTCCTTGAGAACCTTTAAACAGCATTCTGTGATTTTTTCTTCTCCCGGTGTTTGGGTAATGCTTACCCCGTTTTTGTTAAGTGACTGCATGATGTTCTATTTTTTTATGGTTATAATATCAGCAAGAAAAGCAACGACAGGAAAAGCAGAGCCACGCCCAGCGCATAAAGGGCTGAAAGGCAGACACGGAACAGGAAACAGGCGGCACGAAATACGATATACGCCGTTATCGCCGTGCCTGCTCCGGCTACGCTGGTGAACCGCCATGCAAGGCAGAGCAGGAACACCCGCCAAAGGATTTTATAAATGCTTTTCCGTTTCATCGCTTGGTCGTTTTTAGCGGGCAGGGCTTTGACACCCCGCCCGGATTGGTATTTGATTATGCCGCTCGGAACACAAAACCGTCTTCAAACCAGTAATCGCACATAAACAGGTCACGGGCGAACTTTTCATAATCGAAATAGGTCTTTGCGAACTCCGGCAGGTTGTAGCATTCCTCTATGATTTCATAGGCGAAATCTTCTTCATCGTCATATTCCCCCTGATACTCGTCCCGGAAATCACGTACAAGGTCGTCCGCATCTTCCTCGTTCAAATCATGGCTTTTGTAGTTGCACCACACGAAAAAGGCTTCCTGCTCGGTGTCGTCCAAATCCTCTACCGTATCACGCAGAGAAAAGAAGTTTTCAGAAATCCAGCTTTCGCCGATTAAGCCCTCCGGCACGTTCTCCCAGTCTTGAAACATATATTCCGCATCTTCCTCGTCTTTGTGCAGTTCCCGACAGGCTTCGTAAAATTCTTCCTTGTCCGAATAGTCCGACAGGTCGAGCCATGCGCCGAACAATGAACCGTTGTTATACTTGCCGTAAGTGCCTACATAAACTTTTGCTTCCGATAATACCTTTGCTTCCATATTGCTGTAATTTTTTAAGTTTTTAATTTTATGCGGATTCGAGAGGTGAGGGAGCCCAAAGTTTCACTGAACTTTTTTCCTGTTTCCTGTAAATCCGACTTTTTTTTTTATGCGTCTTCCGGTCGGGTCGGTCGTTTTCGTTTCACATAGGCTGGTTGGTGAAGGGGTCTTGCTATGCAAATTTTTCCGACAAAAATTTTTTCCGACCAACGGGAAGCTGGAACAATTTTTTTCGATGAAACCCAATTTGCAGAGCCAAAAGCCCCCGTAGCTACCTTTGCCTATTGAAATGATAAAAACGACTGTCCCGGCTGGGGGACTGCATAATGAGGAAGATTTACAGATAGGGAAACAGGGGAAAAGTGCTTGTTCCCTTTCGTCTTTTAGGGAACACTCCATGCGGGCGGGAAAGGCAAGGGTATGGCAAGTTCACCTTGCGGTACGCTTGTGCGGGTTTCCAACGGCTCTTTTCACGAAAATCAGTCAGCCATGCCACGCACGGCTGGCGTTTCGGGGAATGTGCAAGTGGAAAAGGGAATAAAAAATGCGGGTAGTCGATGGACTGCCCGCAAGGTGAAAGAGTGTACTTTGTTGGGATATAGCTTGTTAGGTGAAAATTCGTTACCGAAATCGTTACCTATTCGTTCTTGTCACGGTTATAGGTAACAAAACCTACCGGACGGCGTTCTTTCTGTTGCTTCGACTGGCTTAGAAGCCGGGTAAGGGCTTGATATAGCTCGTTGAACTGTGCATCGGTGCTTACCTCCAGTTCTTCAATGCGCCTTAACAGTTCCTCGTAGCCGATTACCATTTGGCGCATGAGGACGAAAGCTCGCATGATTGAAATGTTTACTTCTATGGCTACTTTGGAACGGAGAACCGAAGAAAGCATGGCTACGCCCTGCTCGGTGAAAGCCATAGGCGGGGTGGGCGTGTGACGGATGTTGTCAGGGAACTTATCACAATTTGTGATAAGTCCCAACCACTCGTCTTTACTCAATTCAAACATAAAATCACCGGGGAAGCGGTCTATATTACGTTTGACCGCCTGTTTCAAGGCTCGTGTTTCTACTTGGTAGAGTTCCGCCAAATGCAAGTCAAGCATCACCCGGCAACCCCGTACTTCAAAAATCTTGTTTTGGATAATCTGTAAGTCCATAATTATTATTTTTAAGTTAGTATTTATATGACTGATATTTTTCTGTTATTTAGCTTGTTAGCTAAAATATCCATATCTTCGCTAAGTTTAGTATCTATGATTTTTGCATAGATTTGGGTGGTTCTTATGTTGGTGTGTCCCAACATTTTGGAAACGCTTTCAATGGGTACGCCATAACTTATGCTAAGGGTCGCAAAGCTGTGTCGGGCAACGTGGAACGTGATTTTCTTATTTATTCCACAAACAGTTGCAATCTCTTTCAAGTAATCATTCATCTTCTGATTACTGATAACTGGCAACAGTTTACCATTGGGCAGTTTCCCGTCATATTTCTGTAAAATGGATTTGGGTATATCCAATAATCGAATATTGGACGTTACGCTTGTCTTATGTCTTTTCTTGATTATCCACAGATTACCGTCAAAGGACAATCTTATATTTTCAGGGGTTAGTTCGCAGACATCAACATAAGACAGTCCAGTGTAGCAACTGAAAATAAATATATCACGAACTTGCTCCAGTCGTTTGCTGGCGAATGTCTTTTGATATATCCGGTCTAATTCTGCTTGTTCAAGAAAATCCCTTTCCACATATTCAAATTTCAGCTTATATGCCCCGAAAGGATTAAAAGTAATTAGTCCCAAGTTGTGGGCAAACAGAACAATAGTTCTGAAACGCTGTATAAACTTCATGGCTGTATTGTGGGTACACGGATAATTCTCCCGGATAAATAGGTAGAAGCCCTCGATAAACACGACATTTATTTCCCGAAAGGTAATATCCTCCACATTATATTTATTGTGGATATATTCGGCAAGGCGATTTTTGGTAAGTTCATAACGGGTATATGTCTTTTGTGTGGCTGTTTTCCCTACTTTCAGCGCATATTGTTCATTATGCTGGGAAAATACCTGTAAGAGAGTTTTTGCTTTTTCCTCTTTACCTAAGAACACATTGCGTACTTTCTCTGCGGTTACATAGCTGTCCCGTTCTAAAATGGTCTGATAGTGTCTGTGCAAGGTAGCCTTGATGCTATCTAGCATTTCATTCATGCGGGTAAATTCCGCTCCTCTGCCATTTACCTTTCCGGTTTTGGCAGACCAGTTTTTAGGATTGACTTCAAGTTTAGTGTTGAATTGGGCTAATTTCCCGTCAATGGTAATACGTGCCATGATTGGCATATTACCGTTCTTTTTCACCTTGTCCCGTTTCAGGAAGAACAATACTCGGAATGTTGATTTCATACCTCATTTTTTAAGTTACAAAACTACTTTTATTAACTCATAATGAGATAAATGCAGGGTCGCCAAATCTCGACAACATTTCGCCATTTTCCGACAAATCGTACCCCTTTTTGAAGAATTTTGTCGGGGGTACGAATAAGGCACTAATTTTTGTCTGTCAGTGACCTTTTCGTGGCGGTCAAGGTAGCCAAAAGACAATAAAAAAAGTCCCACAAAATATTGATTTTGTAGGACTTGTCTTTTTCTTGTCGCCTTTTGGCTTTTCTTTCAGTGATCCAGCTGGGACTCGAACCCAGGACCCCAACATTAAAAGTGTTGTGCTCTACCGGCTGAGCTACTGAATCCTTCAATTGTGTTTCTCAATTGCGGTTGCAAAGGTATATCTTTTTGTTTCTCTCACAAATTTATTTCGATTTTTTTTCACGCATTTTTTTCATGAAAAGAGTAAAAACTTCATTATGATTTAATTGAGTCTCCCGTTTCCTCGCCATAAATTCGGACAAAAGATAGGAATTGTCGATATATTTTACTTATTTTACCAAACAATCACAAAAAAATCATTCATGAATACATCAAAAATTCTATTTTCTTTATTCCTTGTGCTATCTCTTTTAGTTTCCTGTGAGAAAGATAACAATCACTCGGAAGACGATGAATTAGCCACACGGATGAATCAATTCATTCAGAGCAATTTATCTACATTCTACTTGTGGTATGACGAAATACCGAACATTAAACCGGAATCAAAAAAAGACCCGAAAGAATATTTCAAGGTCCTCCTTTCCTCCAAAGACAAATGGTCCCTGATCACTGATGATGCCAACGGACTTCTGGAAGAAATGGCTGGAACAGGGGAAACTTATGGCTACGGGCTTGCTTACGGGCGATTCAAGGACAGTGACAAATGTTTTGCCATCGTCCAATACGTTTATCCCGGTTCTCCGGCTGCCGAAAAACTGAAACGAGGAGACATTATCGTAGAATTGAACTCGCAAAGCTTTACAGAAAGCGACCTCAGCAAACTTACCAATCCCGGGACCCTCCACTTGGGAATGGGAAAACAAGAAGGGGATGCCATAGCTCCTTCGGGAAAGACCGTCACCATCACTTCCCGGAAAATGGATGCAGACCCCGTTCTTATAACCAAACTCTTCGAACGGGGAAACCACAAAATCGGCTACCTCATGTACACCAATTTCACGAAAACATTCAACACCAGTATTGTAAAAGCCTTCAACGAATTTAAGGAAGCCGGGATTACCGATCTTGTACTCGACCTCAGGTACAATCACGGAGGCGACGATGACGCCTCCACATTCCTATGCAGCGCGATTGTTCCCAAAGAAAAAGCCGTGGTAGGTACACTTCTCTCCAAAGAAACATGGAATTCGCCCTGCCAAGAAATATTTGAAAGTGACTCCCAATACGAAAACTTACTTAACAGGTTTTTCGTGGAAACCAATTGCAATCTGGATTTACCTTCCCAGAAAGTATATATCTTAACCTCTGGCGAGACTGTTTCAGCCTCCGAGTACACGATTGCCTGCCTTAAAGCATTTATGGATGTCGAACTCGTGGGAACAAAGACTTACGGAAAATACGTCACCATGTACGCTTTCTCCCCGCAATATGAAGAAAATGGGAAATTAGTGGCAGATAAAGAACTGGCCAACTGGTTAATATTTCCGGTATGCTCCCGATTCACCAATATCGACGGGTATCCCAACTCCTTGGAAGGCATGACACCCCAACACGAGGTTAAAGAGGATCTTTTCAACGGCATTCAACTTGGCGATGAAAACGAACCCTTACTGGCAGAGGCCTTAGCCCTCATTTCCGGAACACGGCGAATGCAAGTAAAAGGCAGAAGCATTGAAACATCCCCTGTATTTAACATGCTCCCAAAATCATTCAATGACATCAAAAGCAACCGGATAATTCACGTAAAATAATCAAGTCAACATAGCAACTATTTAGTAAAATATTCATAACTTGCGATGGTGTTTATACAGCTAATATCACAACCATGTTTATCAGAAAATCGGAGAAAAAAGGAATCATAACATTGGGCATTCTTACTATGGCATTATTCGTGCTACCACGAACCATTCACAAGAGTGAATGCCCGGTCTTCCTAATTCCCTATTCCCGACTTTCTGATACGACACAAACCGTCTCCCCAAAACCTCTTGTAATCGAACTCAATTCCGCCGACAGCACGGCATTGGTCAGTATCCGGGGCATTGGCCCATACTACGCCAGCAAAATCCTGCGTTACCGGGAACAACTGGGCGGTTTTCACGCCACCCGTCAACTCAAAGAAATGAAATTTCAATACCTGAATAATATAGATTCATTACTTCCCCATTTCTCCGTGAACCCCGCGCTGATCCGGAAAAAGGAACTGGACACCATGAGTTTTAAATCCGTTCTACATCATCCCTATCTAGTGTACGAAGATGTTCAACTCATCTTCAACGCCAAACGGAAATACGGCAAAATCAACTACTCTATCCTAGAATCCCAAAAAGTTTTACCATTATTTAAACTCAAAAAAATAAAACCTTACTTCAAATAATTTTGTATAACTTTGTATAGAACAATACATGATAGCTTGTCGTAAATAATTTACAACACTGTCATTTACAACGCAAACAACACACATAACTTATAGCGTATGAAAAAAGTATTTATAACACTAGCAATTATTATCGTGCTAATTATTGTCACACTGATGGTTATACCCGTCTTTTTCAAAAGTGACATCCTACGATTAATCGAGGAAAAATCCTCAAAATACATCCAAGCCGAACTAGCTATCGGGGACGTGCATCTGAGCATGTTCAAGAACTTCCCGAACCTAAGCGTATCCTTGGATAACGTGGTCATTTCCAAGGAAGAAACGAACACACGGGACACTTTAATCAATATTCCTCTTTTCGAGGCATCCGTAAATTTACGTTCCTTAATTTCCGGTAAAGAAATCATAATCAATAACATTTTATTAAAAGATTGTGATTTTATGCCCAAAGTCAATGCCGAAGGAAAAGCCAACTGGGACATCATGGTTCCTTCCGACACGACAGAGGTGAAAACAGAAGAAACTCCCGTGGAAACCACGGAAGAATCCAGTTCGGAAACTGCCATCGCTTTCAACAACATCGAAGTGCGCAACCTGATGTTAAACTACCAAGACGAACAAGCACTGACGTTTGCCCGGGTTGATGCCGTGAATATGGCTTTACAAGGAAATTTTTCCGAGACCAACACCATACTAAACGTGTTATTGGAACTCAAAAACATATATTTGCGTCAAGGCAAGAGTGTGTGGGTAAACAACACTGATTTCAACTGGCAAGCCGAAATCGGTGCCAACTTGAAAGAACTCCAATTCAACATCAAGAAAAATGATATGTCATTGAATGACTTGAAACTGGATTTAACCGGAAACATTGATATTGATGACGACAAATACACGATGGACTTGAATCTGAACGCACCCGACACGAAATTCGAAAGCCTGTTAGCGCTAATTCCCAAAGATTTCCAGAAAGAAATCGAGGGGGTCAAAACTTCCGGAGAATTCCAACTCAGCCTATCCGCGAAAGGGGAATATTACGAGAATCATCTTCCCGCTTTTGACTTGCGTTTCAACATTCTGAACGCAAATCTGAAGTACCCGGATCTCCCGAATCGGTTGAAAAAATCAATCTGAAACTGGCAGTAACCAACCCCGGCGGAACCATCGCACAAACCAAGGCAGATTTAAGTACTTTGACCTTCACGGTTGCCAACAACCCGTTCAGCATGAACCTGCTTGTGGTCAATCCGGACGACCCGACATTAAAGGGTGGCATGAAAGGCGTTATCAACTTCGAGAGTTTGAAAAAAGCCTTACCGTTAAAAGACATCACGTTAAACGGTATCTTAACAACCGATCTCTCCTTTGACGGGAAGTACCAATATATAGAGAAAGAACAATACGAAAAGTTCACGGCAAACGGTAAGATTGCCCTGCAAAACGTGTTGTTCAAGAACGCAGACTTCCCTGCCGGAATTTCCGTTCCGTCCGGAGAGGTAACCATCACACCCGCCCGGTTGAACTTGAAAGACTTGAAAGTAAAAATCAACTCTTCAGACTTCGCCTTGGCCGGTTACCTTGCCAACTACCTGCCCTACGTGTTCAAGGACCAGACCTTAAAAGGTAACTTTACCCTGAATTCCAACAAAATCGACTTGAATGAATTCATGGCAAACATGACGACCTCCGAGACCGACACGACACAGGCTGTAACAACACAAAGTTCGGCCCCGGCAGAAGAAACATCAAGTGTACTGGCTATTCCGAAAAACATAGAACTGGCCTTCGGCACGAACATCAAAGAAATTTTGTTCGATAGCCTCGTGATAAACTCCGTCAAAGGAAACATCGAAACATCCGGTGGTATCGCCACGCTAAAGAATCTGAGCATGGATATGCTGAACGGGAACCTGATCATGAACGGGGCCTACAACACGGCAAACCCCGTCAAGCCTTCCGTGGACTTGAATTTACGGATTACCGACATTGACATCCACTCGGCATATAATGCCTTCTCGTTCATCAAACAGAGCCTGCCGATTGCCATGAACTGCAACGGTAAAATATCCGCTGCCATGAAATTCAGCTCGGATCTGGACAAAGAAATGAGCCCGATCATGACAACGGCCAATGGTGGCGGTAGCCTCTCAACCAAGGGATTTGTCCTGAACGATAATCCGGCCATGACCCAACTGGCCAATCTGTTGAAAAATGACGAGTTAAGCCGTTTAAGCATTTCCAACTTGAAAATAGACTTCAAGATTGAACAAGGAAATATTATCGTGGAACCGTTTACCACGAATATCGCGGGTAACCCGACCACCTTCTCCGGCAGCCAAACCGTTGATGGCAAAATGGATTACACGATGTCCATGAACATTGCCCGGAAATACTTCGGGAAAGACATTGACAAAGTGTTGAAAGCCATCCCCGGAGCCAACAACATTCAATCACTGGACGTTGATGTCAAACTTGGTGGTACTCTGGATAAACCGACGATTACCCCCGATTTATCTAAAGCATTGAAGAAAATAGAAAAAGAAGCCGGTAAAGAATTAAAAAATAACCTCTTGAAAGGCTTGGATAAACTATTCAAATAAAAGAAACGGAGGAGCGTAAAAAACATTCAAAAAAAGCAATTCTAAAAAGAATTACCACGCTCCTCCTATATATTTTTCCATTAACATCTCTTGCTGCAAGCTATGAATATCCCCGGCATAATAATCGGCCAAAGCGGCATCACACAATTTTCGGGCTCCCATCATAGCCTCTTTGCCATAGAATCCTGCAAATGAAAGTATATTCACCTGCACCTTTCCACCTTTTTCTTTAAACCGCTCACAATACCGGACAATATCCTTCGCGTAAAACGGATACCGTTCCGGATGCGCCAGCACAGGACAAAATCCCCGTCCCTGTAAGCCAAATAATATATCATCCACGTAATTAGACGGCCCGACAAAACTATGCTCAACCAACACTTCTCCCCGGTTCGATGCCATGATTTCTCCCCTTTCCAACAACTCCAGCATAAACTCCCCCATCCGGTATTCCGCCCCGGAATCCACCTCTACACGCACCCCCTCTTCCCGCAAGCGGGACTTCAACACGAACAACATACTCTCCACATCTTTCGGTGTATTTATCATAGCCGGGTAAGCCACGTGGGGCGTACACGTCAATCGTCTCAATCCCACTTGTTCCATCCGTTTCACGATCATCACGGCCTCATCCATCGTCTTCACCCCATCATCCAAACCGGGTAAAACATGAGCATGTATATCATTTTCATACTCGAAAAAATATCGTTTACGTCTATTAAAAAACAACATGATCAAGAAGTTTTACGATTCTTATTCCCGTAACCATAACCGTATTGATAGCCGTATACATAACCGTACCCGTACCCGCCCGATTCAACCTTTACCCCGTTGAGAACAACCCCTAAATCCGGTAAACGCTTATCTTTTTCCAGCTCGGATAAAAGTCTTAACGATTCCTTTCTCAGCACATTAGCCCTCACCACGTAAACACAGGCGTCCGCCAGCTTACTCAACGTAAAGCCTTCTGCCAATACTCCCAGAGGGGGTGTATCCAGAATAATACAAGAATAATTGTCTTTCAGATATTCCAATAACTCCCGCATCCGGGGACCGGCAACCAACTGCACCGGATTAGGTGGAACAACACCTCCAAACATTACATACAACTCATCGCTGATCCGGCAGATCAACGATTCCGGATCATCACACAATCCTGCCAGATAAGCCGACACCCCTTCCCGGTGATCCCGGTCCAAAAAATTATGCAGACTGGGATTCCGCAAGTCACACCCGACAACAATCACCCGCCTTCCTGCCTTGGCATATGCGTTGGCCAGATGAGTTGCAACCATAGATTTTCCTTCTCCGGGAATGGTAGAAGTCACCATAATCACCGGGGACTTTTGCTGTTTAAGAATATAACTCAACTTTTCCCGGATCAAGTGCATTGACTCCGACTGCATAAAATCCTCCTCCCCAATCTTCACTTTCCCATTTTCTACCTCCGGGAAGGTTCCCAGCAAAGGCAAACGAACCACCCGTTCAATATCTTCAGCACTCCTTACTTTCGAATCCAACATATCCATTCCCAGAATAATCCCCACGGGTATACACACGCCCAACATACACCCCAACAACAAAATCAACGATTTCTTCGGGCTTACAGGCCCCTCTCCCGCATCAGGATCTTCGATAATCTTCGCTGTCGGCACATAAACCAATTTCGCAATTTCCGCCTCTTCCCGCTTTTGCATCAGAAAAAGAAACAAATTCTCCTTCAACTCCTGCTGGCGGGCTATTGCCCGGTATTGTTTCTCCTGCGTGGGTACTGAAGTCAATCGTTCGTCCACCGAAAGACTTTCCCGTTCCAACCCTTTGATTTTTATAATCAATCCCTTTTCCACGTTTCCGATGGCCTCCCGGATACTACTCTTCACCCCTCGCAACTGCATATCCAACCCCGTCACGATCGGGTTATTCTCCCGGGCACTCAACAATAATTTCTCGCGTCGTAATATCATTTCGTTATAACGGGAAAGAGCGTTATTCAACCCGTCGTCCGTCAACCCCATATTCTCCGGTAGCAACGAGAACTCCCCACCCTCGTTCTTTTCCGTCAGCAATCGAATACTTCGCACCACGTCCAACTCCGTTTGAGCCTTTAGTAACTCCGTTCCGGCCAACTTTTTCCTTTCCATGGCAAAAGCCGCATCAGAAGTCAGATCCGTCAGCTTATTCGTGCGCTTAAAACGTTCGGCATCATTCTCTATCGTTCCCAATTCCCCGTTTATTACCTGCAAGCGAGCATTAATAAACTCCACCGTCTTGGCCGAAACCTGTTGTTTATCCGTCACCCCGTTCTGGTTATAGCGATCCACCAAAGCGTGTATCAACTCTACACCTCGTCCCGGAACCGGGTCTTTCAGCGCAATCCGCACGGCATTTGTATTCTTTTCTAGTGGCGTGATGCTCAAACTTTTATAAAAAGCCTTCGTGGCAGTTTCGTATGAATCCAAATTGATCCGAACTTTCTGTAATTCACTCCCCGCATATCTCTCATTCTTTTCCACAGAGATACAGTAATCCCCCATAGGAATACTCTCCGAAAAATGTCCTTGCCGGATCACGTCCCCTTTCGGATCCGTCACGATAATCTCGTCATTTGCTTGTAAAAGAACGTACAGGCAAGTATCTTTTATGCACTCCGGATGATCAACCAGTATCTTCACGGGAGACTCGTTGTACAACTCATGTCCCCGGAAGAAACATTCTTGAGTATAACGTATATTTAACTCCAAATCCCGAACCACCTCCCGCATCAAATTCTTCGACTGCAATTCCACCATTTCATTCTCCACGTACACATCCCCCGCCCGGAACAACCCCAACTCCTTCATCATCACGTTCGTTCCCAACTCACCCTTTTTCGTGTCACTAATCATCACCTTCCCGTGAATATCATACACCGGCGTACTGATTAAACAATAAAATAGTGCCGCCGCCAGACACAGCGGCACCGAGATGATAAACCAACGCCACCGGACTAGAATCTTATAAAACAACTTACCCAAGTCAATGACATCTTCCTGATCAGACTGTATTTCTCTACTGACATTCTCGTTCATAAAATTGTTACTTTATAGATTCATAAATAGTTGCAACCAGCTCTTCCGGCTATCATCTTATTATTAAAGCCAACACGGCCACGAAAGTGGATACACTTGATAATATATAAGGCAGGAAAGTTCCTGCGTTACCTCCCACGATACGTCCACGACTCGGTTCAACATACACCACGTCATTTTGCTGCAAATAGAAAAACGGGGAATGTAACAACTCACTCGAAGTTAGATCGACACGAGAAAAGACTTTCTCGTTCCCGTCTTCTCTCATCACCAGAACATTCTTTCTCTTGGCATTAATCTGTAAATCACCCGCCATTCCCAAGGCATCAAGAATCGAAATACGCTCGCTATTTACCTTGTAACTTCCGGGATTGCGCACCTCTCCCAAAACCGTCACCTTAAAATTCAGGAATTGAATCGTCACAATCGGGTTCTTCAAATAACCGGACAACTTCTCCTTCAACAGGTCTGCCAATTCATTACGAGAGATACCGTCCACCTGCAATTTACCCAATACAGGAAAATCAACATACCCCTCTTTATCTACCAGATAACCAGATGCCCCTTGTTGATTACCCGACGTGACCTCTTTCCCCAAACCAATCATCGGAGTATTAAACGGCAAGGCAGCCTCAATGTCATCACACGACACGATAATTGACAATAAATCGTCCACATGAATCACGGTCCGATACTCACATGCCGCCTTAATCCGGCCATCTACCTTTACATCCTGCAAATAGACGACTTTTTTACTCGAAGCGCATCCCCAAACACTCACGCAACACAACACGATTATAAATAATTTGTACACAGACATATATACCTTTCTTTTTATAGTTTACACGCTATCATTAAACCAACGATTTTTGATAGTCCAAAAAGAAAGGTAAAAACAAAAAGCCACAGAAGTTCACCTAGTCACAAAAGCATGTGTATGAATGACTAAGTAAGAATGATGAAGAAAGAAGAATTATTGGATTTATAATATTAAGAATCGTTCGTTTATTTGATCACAAATATATATTTTTTTTCATAATCACACGAACAACAATATAGATATTTTTCCTACTCAACGATTAGAAAAACGCATCATCTCACAACCAGATTACCACTTTTCCCTCAAGTATACCGTTTTTCAAATTCTTCCCTTATACAGAAGATTTTACAAGAAAAACGGTATTCAAAGCCTATCGCCAACCCTCTATCACATTTTTATATTAACAATCAAATCCGGGTCTCTTGAAATAACGAGCCTTCGGAAAAAAGTGGTCGATCTCCAATCCCAATTGTTCCAAAACCACGATCAAGTGAGATATATTCGGTTCAAAACTTGACAAACGCTCCCTCAAAACCATCCACGCATTTTGAGAAATCTCGACAGCCAACAAGGCTACCTTCGCCGATCCATTATAATCATCCTCTTCCTGCGTGGCATTAATCTTATCCGAATAGATATAATACCCGTACAACGCCCTCCTAATCTTGGAGTGAATCAAATCCAGATACCAATTTACCTCCAACAACGCATCCCCGACCTCTTTCGTTCTGGGAGCATCACCTTCTTTTATCTTGGCCTCGTCAAACCATTGATAAATACTCTCTTGACACTTCTCGGCCAGAGTCTTATAAATCCGGTCACATTTCACAAGATCTTCCTGTTCTATCTGCCTGACCGCCTCTTCATCCTCATCTTCCAAATCCTCGTAATCCTCCCCCCAGAATCCCCGATCCACCTTCTCCGAGGAATAAATATCCTCTATCCCCATACCTCTTTCCTCCGCCAACTCTCGCAACACGTCAAAAGTAGAATCAAAAATATTTTTCAGACGGGCTAACGCCGACTCGTCATCATCCGGCATCTCCTCTCCCAAGTTCACTTTCGTCCGTTCCTTCAATTTCTTCCCCATCATGTAACTCATACAACGAAGCTGCAATGGACAACGTTCACACCATCTGTCGCAATAATTGTAGATGCCCGGCACGAAACCGGTATCTACAATCTTTTTTTCTTTTTTCTTAGGCACGTCTTTATAATCTTAACCGATTAATTTTTTATAACGTATACGTTTCGGGGTAACATCTCCCAAACGTTTTCTCTTATTTTCCTCGTATTCGGAATAACTTCCCTCGAAATATACCACTTTGGAATCACCCTCGAAAGCTAGAATATGAGTGGCAATACGATCCAAGAACCAACGGTCATGTGACACAACCACGGCACACCCCGCAAAGTTTTCCAATCCCTCTTCCAACGCCCGCAACGTGTTCACGTCAATATCATTGGTCGGCTCGTCCAGCAACAACACGTTAGCATCCTCTTTCAATGCCAATGCCAAATGCAGACGATTACGCTCCCCTCCGGACAACACCCCGCATTTCTTTTCCTGATCCGTCCCGGAGAAATTAAATTTGGAAACATAAGCCCGGGCATTCACTTCCCGTCCCCCCAAGTTTATCAAATCACTTCCCCCGGAAATCACCTGATAAACCGTCTTCTCCGGGTCTATTGCTTTATGCTGTTGATCTATATACGCAATCTTCACGGTCGGCCCAACTTCAAATGTCCCCTTATCCGGTTGCTCCACGCCCATAATTAAACGGAACAAAGTAGTCTTTCCCGCACCGTTAGGGCCGATCACCCCGACAATTCCAGCCGGAGGTAACTTAAATTCAAGATCATCGAACAACACCTTATCCCCGAAAGCCTTCGCCACATGCTCGGCCTCGATCACCTTGTTTCCCAAACGAGGACCGTTCGGAATAAATATTTCAAGCTTTTCTTCTTTCTCCTTCACGTCCTCATCCATCATCCGGTCATAAGCCTTCAAACGGGCCTTACTCTTTGCCTGACGAGCCTTAGGAGCCATACGTACCCATTCCAGCTCCCGTTCCAGCGTCTTCCGGCGTTTGCTGGCCTGTTTTTCCTCCTGTTCCAATCGTTTTGCCTTCTGCTCTAACCAAGAAGAATAATTTCCTTCCCATGGAATTCCCTCACCCCGGTCTAGTTCCAGTATCCAACCGGCCACGTTATCCAAGAAGTAACGATCATGCGTCACGCAAATCACCGTACCGGGATATTGATGCAAGTGTTGTTCCAACCATTCCACCGACTCGGCATCCAAATGGTTCGTCGGCTCATCCAGCAACAAAATATCCGGTTCCTGCAACAACAAGCGACACAAGGCCACCCGACGACGTTCTCCCCCGGAAAGGAACTTCACTTCCGCGTCCGGTTCCGGGCAACGCAAGGCATCCATCGCCCTCTCCAACTTCTGGTCAATCTCCCATCCGCCGTGATGCTCGATCAATTCCGTCAATTCCCCCTGACGAGTCATTAACTTATCCATCTCCTCATCACTCATCGGTTCGGCAAACTTCATGTTCACCTCCTCGTACTCTTTCAACAAATCCATCACCCCCTGAACACCTTCCTGCACGACCTCTTTCACGGTCTTGGAATCATCCAACTGAGGTTCCTGAGGCAAATAGCCGATAGAATGTTCTTTCGACCAGATCACCTTACCCTCGTAATTCGGGTCCAACCCGGCAATAATTTTCAATAACGTCGATTTTCCAGAACCGTTCAAACCGATCACTCCGATTTTTGCCCCGTAAAAAAAGGAAAGATAAATATCCTTTATAATCTTTCTTTGAGGTGGTATCGTTTTACTCACCCCCATCATGGAAAAAATAATTTTCTTCTCGTCTGTCATACCCATTAACTTACACGATATTATGTTTCACTTCTAGCACACAACTAATTATATTTAAAATGGATACAAAGATATATTATATCTTCAAATTAAAAAAATATACTTAATCCGTTATACGAAACAAACGTGTATTTTGTTTCAAGATTCTAGGAGAAATTCACAATTTTTCTTTAACAATACGTTTGCCCCCTCATCAAACATAATTCATTCAAACATATAACAAACTAGCTATCATAGCCATTACACAAGAATCCCCGGGAGCCTTCTCTCTCCCGGGGATAAAAAAACACAAATCTCTATAAATTAATTAATCGAATAAATAATTCAATTTTAACACTAATAATCGATAATGTTCACGTGTTTTTTCATTTCCTGTATTCATCCGACTTTTAGCCGTGTTGTATGTTTTTCGCAAATACTTCATCACGATCGGACGCTTATTTGACTTGTCAATTCTCGGGGATAACACGATTTCACCTAGAGGATCCACGGCATCAAAACTATGACGAGACTCGCAATAAGCATGACAACTACAAGTAGTCTCGTTCGTCCATTCTCTCAACGAATGCCTCCCCGCACTCTTGAACTCTCCTTTATCCATGTAACCGGTCAAGTTCTCCACGAAAGAATTCTGAAATGCCATATCCGCCAGCTTCAAATTTCCGGTTTTCTTGGTAAACATCTCGTCAAAAATAATTCCCATATACTCATCCAACGTAAATACATTCTTTCCGTCCACCTCGTTTATTTGCAAACGACCTAACATTTCTTTTGTCAACAACTCGTTGAAGAATTGCGTTTGAGCCACGTAATGCTTGGCCGTAGGTCCGATAATAGCGGTAACCTTATCATTAATAATCCAGTCCTGCAACTCGTTCAAATTCTTCAGCACGAACTTCAAGGCTGCAACCTGTTTCGCTTTAGGAACATACTCGTAAAGAGGCTCCGGATCACCGTAATATTTCGGGTTAATATACATTCCCCCAACACTCACCATCGCGTGATCCATAAACCGGACAAACTGAGCGATAATCTCTTTATAAGTACTTTCCACCGCAGCATATCCCTCGTCATTTACAGCTATCCAATCCACGAAATTAGCTGCCACGTACTTCAAATTTTTAAGACCATAAGTATTTGCTTTCACCACATCATCCCCTAAATCCTCTGCCATGGAACGAGGGTCAAAATTAAATTGAAACACCTGTTTCCCGTAAAAACACATCTTATTTCCTATCTGTTCTCTCACCCATCCCCGCAAAATTTCTTTCTCATCATCCGCACTCTTCACGTTCGGGAGTACCTGATAACCGTATTTAATAGCAAATTTATCATACTCGCCAATTAAAGGAGGTGTCAACTTTACACCTTTCTCTAAATCTCCGGGCTGTGCCACGTAGTTAAACCGAGCGTAATCCATGATCGACGGGGTAGTCCCGTACTTTTGAGTAAACTCCGGGTCTCTCAACTTCTCAACCGGGTAAGCCGCTGATGCTCCAAAATTATGCATTAACCCTAACGTATGACCGATCTCGTGAGCCGCCACGTAACGCATGGCTTCTCCCATATTCTCGTCCGTCATCACGGGACAACGCACGGAAGGATCTACCGCCCCGGTCTGGATCATTCTCCACTTGTTCAGCAAAGTCACCACACCGTACCACGAAATCACGTCTCCACACAAAATTTCTCCCGAACGGGGATCAATCCACGACGGTCCCATTGAATTCTCCTTTGCCGAAGTCACAAATCGATAGCAATTATAATGAATATCATCCGGATCAAAATTCGGATCATCCACCGGGTAATCTTTCACGACAATGGCATTCTTAAAACCAATAGCCTCAAAAGCGATATTCCAGTCAGCAATACCCAACTTCACGTATTTTCTCCACTTCTCGGGAATTGCGGGGTCCACGTACCAAACAATCGGTTTCACAGGTTCTACTAACTCTCCAGCCAGATACTTATCCATATCTTTAGGCTGCAAATCCCACCGATTGATAATCCCGTATTGTTGCAAACGATCATGATGTTCGTCAAATAATTTACGAGACTCTTCAAAAAAGCCAATCCGTTCGTCCGCATAACGGGGAACCATCGGGGTCTCCGGCAAAATAATAATGTTACGAGCCTCTATCGTGGTCAAAGGACCTTCTTTATCCGTCGTGTAAGTCATCATACTCTTCACGATAATATTATCTTCGAAAGCCTTGAACTCCTCAATCTTGGAACGATCACTCTGAAAAGAACCTCCAAACGGGACTATCATACGAACTTCAGCCGGAAGATCCGGGAATGGAGAAAACTCAGCAATCGAAGACAAGAACAACGGGGTGGCATCAATCACACAATTGGAAGAATCTTTTGACATCACCTCGATTTTAAACGCTTTCCAGATCGGCGGGTTACTGTGTCTCTTGTAAGCCTCGTACATTTCCGACGACTCTTTGCACACGTAATCCAAATGAGGGAAATGGATATACACCTTATTCTCATCACAAGAGAACGTAATTAATAATGGTGTACGATTAATCGTTCCCGGATCAATCTGCCACGTGCGACTCGTGGAGGAAACACGAGAACTAATTAAATAATCCCGGTTCATCAATTTTTTCGGAATCTCCAAATAAATTTTATCCTTTTTCTTGATTACATTGAACATTCCCTTTTTCACCGTAGCTTCTTTCATAAACTTCTCGTATGCACTCTCGGAAGATGTTTTTGAGGTAGAATCCCTAGATTCAACTTTTTCAGATGTATCCTTCTTTTTTTTCCTCTTTCCCCACAACTCATCAGAAGCGCTCGCAAAATTTAAAGTAAAACACAGTAAAACAAACACATAAAATAATCTTTTCATAACTTATACCTAAATTATTTTCACATTCTTTCTATAACTAATTCTTTGCTTTATAAACCATGGTTCTATAATCAATCCCGAAATCATCTTTCAATGCCTGATCTAGAACATCATGTGCTTTCCTTAATTTTTCATGGTCTGCAACAGCCTTATTTATCGTTTCTTGAGGTGTCGTAAACAAAAATTCAAAGAATTTTTCCAAATATCCCGTTCGGCTTGAAGATACCGCATATCCCCATATTTTATTCGTCCAAGTATCATCATAATAATAAGTCCAATTTCCAGTAGGGTAACCTCTTTCCCAAACGATATTTATATCTGCTGTATCTTTCTCAGTAGCTCCCTCTATAGGAATCCACCAATTTTCCTTATTACCATATTCAGTTTCTGAATAAAGATAAAACTCTTCCGGAACAACCCAACCTACTTTATCCATACTATAATTCAGAAAAGTATTATTCCATTCTCTGGAAAGTTCCTCTTTTCCTTTTTCCGTTCTATCCAATATTTGATCATTCACCAGAAAAGCAATATAGCGATCTGCGGTATATATGTTTACGTATTCATCTTTAAACGTATTTTCAATGGTATCTGCCATAATAAGTGCATAAGGAAATAATTCCTGCTTTACCTGATCGCTATATCCATTCAAAAATAACTCTTTCAAAAGTTCCAATCCTCTCTCAATATGATTTCCTTCCTGTTTAGGAGGCACAATATGTACATCGTATTTGGATTGAAAATTAAAAATATAATCGGCTGTATCAGGATCGACTATCAACAACTTTCCGAACTTATAATAGTATTGAGAAATATATTTCAAAACTGGGTCAGTAGAAGTCGTATCGTAAATTCTTCCATACTCCATGTAATCAGCATGAATCGTTTCATTTTCGTAACATCCGATAAATAACAATCCCGATAATACAAACATTATAATCTTTTTCATAATAATCTCCTTTATTTGGTTTTGCTCTCAACTCGAACCGGTTGCTCTATCTCAAAATTACGGCGTTGAACGTCTAACGGAAGGGGTAGCACATAATTAGGGCTATTAGCATCCAAAACATAAGTTACAAAATTTCGGTCTACGCTAAAATCATAATATTTATGCTCAACAGCTAATCCCCAACGCCGAATATCAAACCATCTTATATCTTCAAAACAAAATTCCCGTCTTTTTTCTTCCTGAAAAAGGATCCATGCATCCTCAGCATTTTTCGCTTCTAGGTAACCATTCCCACCTTCAATACGTTTACTATACACCTCATTCACATCTTTCATTCCCAACCCCCATTCTCCCTGCTTGATATTAGCCTCTGCACGATTAAAATAAAATTCTTCTATGCGATAATTTGTATTCCAGCAACCAGAGTAATTTACATTAAATTTGACAATCCTACAACTATTCCAATAGTCAACAAGGACATCCCTATAATTACGAACATCATTACTAGCAAACAATGCGATTAAATCCTCTGACGGACAGTACGTACCCATCGATGTGTTTGATGATGATGTGGGATGCGCCTCTTTATTTAGCCAAGAAAAAAGTATACTATTATTATCCTTATTTAACATAGGTTTAGTATCACTAGAATAACCCAACATTTCATTTAATGAAATAAGCGTCCGATTTGTCTCTTTCAAAGCCTCATTACACACAATTATTACATCATCATATCTTTTTTCTTCCAAATAAATACGAGACAGGAACAAGCGAACGACATCTTTATTCGGATGAAAAATAGAATTTTTCTGCTCACCATCCTCTAAGTTTCTCAAAGCACTTTCCAAATCATTTTCCATTAAATCATATACTTCCTGCAAGGAAGCTCTAGTATATAACTTATCTTTTATACTTGTTTCCTTATTGATCGGAATCCCCATGGCAGTTTTTGCTTGTTCAGCATCACGATACGGTTCCCCATACATATTTACCAAATACCAATAAGACATGGCTCGGAGAGCCTGCACTTCTCCTAACAATCGGAATTTCACATTGTCAACATCAGCCTCAAATTCACCCACTTCCTTTTCAATAATATTACACATCAATATTTTATGATAAAAGTATTCCCAGGCTGGGTCTATTCTTTCATCCCCTTCCGGTGTTATTTGACACTCTTTTGCCCATGTATAATAACTTTTGTTAGAAATTCGATCATCTTTAGTTGTACTACCAATCCATGAAGGAATGAACGTACCCATGTCATCACTCATATACCAAAGATTATATCCAGTCGCCCCAACTGATTTTTGAACCAATTCCCCTAACACCAATTCACTATAATGGTCTAATTCATCCGGAATCACCTTGTCTTTATCCTTATAATCTAAAAAATCACTACAAGAAACGAATAATAAAAATAAAGAAATCATATAAATAATCTGTTTCATCTCTTCTCAATTAAAATGTTACATTCATAGAAAACGAATAAGTCTGTTGAGGAGGGATCGTACCTGACCCTAGAGTCAACTGCTCCGGGTCACGTCCTTGCAGCCCCTTCGCTTTGATAACAAAAGGATTACTTACGCCCAAACTCAACGACAAAGATTTCAAGTACAACTTTTTCACGAAATCACTATTAAAAGAATAGGATAAGGAGATAGAATTACAACGCAAAAAATTCCCCGAAACAACTCGCATATCAGCATTATTGTACATTTGCCAATAATTAGAAGACACATTGTTCATAATATCTGTCTTATTTATCGGATTTTCACCGCCCGTGTATACCCCCCGTACAGTATATAACTCATCTGTCAATGCTGGAATATTCGTATATTTCTCATCACCTGGCTTTCTCCAACGCTTCACGAAATCTGAACTCATATTTTGACCAGGATAAGGTAATTTAAAATCATCTCCTTGATACAACTCATTCAAACGAATTTTACTTCCAAACTGAAAAGAGAACGTTGAATTAATACTGAAATTCTTATACTGAAATCCCATACTTAATCCTCCGGATAAATCCGGCTCCCGTTTTCCACTACATACCAAAGCCGATCTCAAAGCTTCTTCCTGATTCGTAATGATAACATTCCCTTCCTCATCATGATCCTCCAACCCTAAAAATATTGGAATTCCTTTATTATCCAAACCTCCAAAACGATAAGAATAGAATGTATTTAAAGCATATCCATCCCTCACTAAAGAACCGTTAAGATATTGCTCATAAGTTACACTTTGCTCGGCTGTCGTAGAAACTTCATTATACACCTTACTCGTGTTAAATGATACACGCCATTCAAAATCTTCTGTCTTAATCGGGGTCAACGCTAACGATAAATCCCATCCTTTATTCGTCAAATCTCCTCCATTAATTGTCACCATTTTTTCCCCGTTAGTACTTGTTACCTGCAAAGGCAGTAATTGGTCCTTACTCTTTTTATGAAAATATTCAAAAGAACCGGAAAGTTTTCCTTTAAACAAATCAAAATCAACCCCGATATTGAAAGAATTAGTTTTCTCCCACTTCAAGCCTTCATTAGGTAGTGAATTAAGAGTTGCATAATACTCTTCCGATTTTGAATCCAATGACCCCACAGAAATTATCATATTAGGATTATGTGCTTCTGTCACATTCGCTTGAATACCATAAGAAGCCCGAATAGCCAAATCCGAAAGCACATTTAAGAGTGGATCCATAAAATTCTCATCTGTCACATTCCAACGTCCAGAAAACGACCATATTGGTAAAAAACGAGCTTGTTCTCCTAATTTATTTGAACCTTCTCCACGAATATTAGCACTCATCACATATTTCCCTTTATAAGCATAGGAAAATGAAGCATAATAAGCAATACTATTATTCGTCGCATCTATAATTGTCGGTTTCATCTGCAACATTCTTCTTGCAGCATTGGGCCATTCATCCAATTTATCCAAAGACACGAAATTTTTTCCACGCTCTGGCAAATATCCCCAAATCTCTTCACTGATTCCCGTCGATTTTTGAGATTGTAAATCTAGACCACCCAATAAACTCAAGCTATGTACCTCATTAAACGATTTATTAATATTGAAAGAAACACGAGCTGTGAAAGAATCTCCTCCATTAAAACTTGAGTTCAATATTCCTCCGAACGGTAATTCACAAACATTATTCATATAGTTAGACAAATTAGTCAATTGTTTCCGGTCAAAACCATAGGGCAATTTTCGATAAGTAGCAACTTTATACGTACGTTCATCATACCACATTTCACTCTCTGAAGCGCTAGAATTATAAGACAACACAGCAGAAGCTGATAACCAAGAAGTAAACTTATAATCTAAATTTATATTCGTGTTGATACTTTTGATCTTATTCTTTGATCCCGAATAATGCAATTCGTTAAATACATTATATACCAATGGAATAGTTAAAGTAGGGCCGTCCATAACTCCCGCAGAATAATCATAAAAGAACCAGCTTCCATCAGCATTATACGCCGGAATTACCCGTGATGTATTATAAGCATACTCGAACAAATCCACCGTAGGACGATTCGTTGTAGACACACTAGCACCTAACATTACTGCTGCTCGAAACTTATCCGATATCTTAAATCCCAAATTCGACATAAAACTGAATCTCTCTGAATTCTCCTTTAAAGAAGATCCCTGCTGATTAGCATACCCAGCAGAAAAATAATAGTCAACCCGATCATTAGCCCCTGACAAAGAAAATGTGTGTTGCTGACTAAACGAATTACGAAATAACAAATCAAACCAATCTGTATTTATTTCTTTCATTTCCTGCACTTCCTGATTAAACTGCTTTTGATCAATCATTCCATTATATAATTGATATAAAGCCCCTTCAAACCCTGCGTTTGTGGGAGAGAATCCCACAAATTGTAAACCTCTCTTGTAGATTTCTTCAGAAACTTCTATTCTCTCACGAGAATTCATTAAAAATAAATCATCATAACAAGGTCTTCCAATAAAACTCATAGAAGTACTATAACGAATTGACGGTGTCCCTCTTTTACCGCGTTTCGTGGTAATCACGATTACTCCATTAGCAGCTTTAGTTCCATACAAGGCAGTAGAAGAAGCATCTTTCAACACATCTATACGCTCAATATCCTCCGGATTCAAGCCGGAAATAGCATTACCGATCAAATTTACACGATCCATACTATTCAACTCGGTTGCATCTAATGGAACCGGATCCTGCAATACTACACCATCTAACACCCATACCGGTTCCCGATTACCAATAATTGTCGAAGAACCGCGAATACGAATCTTCGGAGCAGCACCCACGGTTGAAGTCATTTGCATCACAGACATCCCCGGGACCTTCCCTTGTAACATCTGATCCAATGAAGTCCCAACCGGTTCTATAATATCTTCTGCTTTCAATGATACAATAGACGACGTAGATTCTCTCTTTTTGATTATTTGATAACCAGTCACAACAACTTCGTCCATCTCATTATTCATCTCCCTCATCACCACTTGGATAGGTTTTTCAGATTCGACAAAAACTGTTTTCGTTTCCATACCAAGAAAAGAAAAAATCAACGCACTATTCTTGTTCACTTTTAACGAGAAATTCCCCTTATTATCCGTTGCCGTTCCCGTCACCGTTCCCTTGATCAACACGGATACTCCCGGAATCGGCTCCCCATTCTCATCCTTAACTACCCCTTGAGCTACAAGCAACTCATCCTTTTTCACCTCCTTAATCGTGATCAGATTTCCCTCGATTTTGTAAACCAGATTCGTTTCTTTAAAAATTTCATCCAATACCTGCGAAGGAGTAACCTTCTTCATATCCAAGGTTATTTTCTTCTTGCAGGCATCAATAACGGCAGTGGAATACACCAAACGATAGTTATACTTCTTCAACACCTCCAAGACCTCCTTCACGCTGGCATCCTTCACGTTAATGTTTATTTTACCTTCTTCATTCTGAGCGTGAAGAGGCAAACTCAAACACAAGATAAAAAGACATAACAACCCTTGAAGGGGAATTTTTTTAACATGACTTCCCCAAGAATCAAACATTTTTTTCATACATTTGTAAATTAGAATTTAACACTTATGCCATTTTAGGCATGGGATGCAGCGAGTGTTGGTAGCACTCGCTTTTCCTATTTATATACAGTTACTACTTTTCCACTAATTTTAAATTTAACATCACCAACATCAGAAATCACATCCAAGATCTTACCGACCTCGGCATATTTATCCACTCGAACAAAAAACTTCTCCTGCTTTACATCCGCATTCTCGTAGAATACCGTAAAGCCATACCATTCCGCCAATTGATCCAGAATTTTCTCCAATTCCACGTCCCGGAAAAAGAACATGTTATCTTTCCAGCAAATAATTTCTTCTACATCCACCTCGGTCACCGTGATCACGTTCATCACGTTACCCACAACTGCATGTTGATTGGGTTTTAACACAACTTCCGCATCCTTCCTTTTCACTTGCACGCTACCCTTAACCAAAGTCGTTGCCACCTTTTTATCCGGCAGACACTTCACGTTAAACTCCGTCCCTAGCACTTGTATATCTCCATTCTCCGTGTGTACGATAAAAGGGTGTTTCTCATCTCTCGCCACTTCCAGATAAATTTCGCCCTTGCTCAAAAACACTTCACGGCTATCACCAACAAAATCCACGGGAAATCTCAATTGAGTCTCTTCATTAAACCAAACTTTCGTTCCGTCAGCCAACATCACGTGATACTCTCCACCCTTCGGAACCACCACGGTATTATACTCGACCACCACGTTATTCGCTGAAGAATCTTTCTTCGAATAAACAAGCTCATTTCCATTTGTGATGGCATTCGAGGTAACCTCTTTTTTACCCTCCACTCTCTGAAGCTGCAGAACAGAACCGTCTTCTAGAACCAGCATAGCCTGTTTACGAACCGGAACAGGTAATTTTTCTTCGACTTGATTTTGCACCACTATTTCCGGCTTTATTACATTTCCTTGACTTATGAAGATATAGACAGCAATAGCCACGGGTAAAATCAGAATGGCAGCGTAACGCATCATCTTTATCATTCGGCTCGGCTTTTTCCTTACCTCCATGATCCGTTCGTGAACCTCCCGGCTGGTGATCATCTTTTTCATTTGCCTGTACGCCTCATCATCAATATGCAGCTCGGCACGCAACTCTCGTAACCTCCCGGCATCCTCTTCCGACAAGCAATCAAAGATGTCCTTCGTAATTAATTTATGTAGTTCCTTCATTATATTTTTGTCTTATATCCATGTTACACATGAAAAGAAAAAATGTATGAAAGAAAATTTATATTTAACTTACATTAACAATTGTGTGATATACAAATATCATCTACCCAATGAATGTGTGAACCAAAAGCGAGAACCCTTTCCCGGCTCCGAATTAACCCCGATGCGGCCTCCCACCTGTTCCACGATACTCTTGCAAATAGATAATCCTAAACCTGTGCCATGAGCAAAACTATTCAATTTCACAAAACGGTCAAAAATCTGTTTCTGCTTTTCTTCTTCGATACCCACGCCCGTATCCGTCACTGATATTTCAACCTCTCCATCTCTCAACGTATACCCCACGGCAATTTCCCCGGAAGTCGTAAACTTGAAAGCATTATTCACAAAATTGGAAATAACCTGCCGTAACCGATTCTTATCGCTGTACACCCAGCATTCCGGCAAATTGGGAACTATACACAAATCAACCCCGGCTGGAACTTTCACCCGGAGTGAAGTCACGACATCCTCACACAACTGGCGCACGTCCACCCGATCATACACGAATTCAAAAGTCCCCGCCTCGATTTTCGATAAATCCAGAATATCCGAAATTAACTGCAACAACAACTCGTTATTCTCCTCCACGATACCGATATATTGCGCACGTTCACTTTCCTCTTGGGCATAAGCCAATAAATTGGAAAAACCTACAATCGCATTCAACGGAGTCCGGATCTCATGACTCATATTCGCCAAAAACGCCGACTTTAAACGATCCGATTCCTCCGCCTTATCCTTCGCCTTGATCAACTTCGCCTCGGTCTCCTTCAATTCCGTAATATCATAATTAATACAAATCATCTCGATCATTCCTTCCCGCGGGCGATAATCCCTCACCAACACGTTCACCCGCGTCCACGTGTAATGCCCGTCAGCCCGTCGGATTCGCATATCATTCCGTAAATGCGTACGTTTCCCGGCAATTACATCCGACAAGAAAGTAAGCATCAAAACCCGATCCTCCGGGTGGAAATGCGAGTGTACCCCGATAATCTGCGATAGAGGCGTCCCGATTTCTTCCCCCACGTTTTTATACCAACTATCCAAACCGTACCCGTTACGAGTCAAAGCGTTAAAATGCGCGTACCCGACCTGGGCATAATCGCCCACCAACGTGAAAAAATCCTTGAACTCCTGAATCTGGTTATACGCCTCCGTGGCTTCCGTCCGGTCCAAGCTAATCAACAAATAATTGATCAAATTATTTTGTGCATCATACAACGTCGTCACTTTTGTTAGTAAATTCAACCTCCCCGTCTTCTTAGAAACATAGAGACCATTCAAATTCGAAAAATCATACACTAGAGAAAAACTCACATTCTCCCTTCTCTTCATTCTTTCCCTCATCTCCTCCGGTATAAGATGATTTTCAAACATATTAATTCCCAATGCATCCTCTTTCCTAGCCAACCCGAACATCTCAAGGTCTTTATCATTCAAATCGACAAGATTCCCGTTTTTATCATACAACTCTATCCCGACCGGGATATTCTGATATATATTACGTAACAAACGTTCACTCCGGTCCAACGCCTCGTGGGCTGAGAACGTGTCGGTCATATCCGAAAACATTAACACGACCTCATCCTTGCAAGGAGAATACATCACGGCATGAAAATACTTATTTTTCTCTTCCAGATGATAATTTATATCCCGTACAACCCCATTTCGCATCACCCTTTCCAGATCAGGCAACCGTTCCACAAAATGCGCATCAACCTCGCTAGCATATTTCCCGATCCAACTATTCCCCCTCGTGTTGTAAAGAATCTGAGCCATCGTGTTCGAATCCAAGAAATAATAGTCTTTCACGCCCCCCTCCTCGTCATAAAACAATTTCATCCGCACATATCCCACCGGCATATGTTTAAACAAATCAGCCAAGAACTTTTTCTCCTCCTGAGCCTTATCCTCCGCCTTCCGGAGTTCCATGCAAATACTGATAATATTCACCATCGAGGCAAACCACTGGTAATCCTCATTTTTCCACACGTGAGGCTTATCCAAAATATCTATACCCGCATACCCGGACACGCCGTCTTTTGAAAACATCGGGATAACAATAAGCGATTTCACCCCTTGCTCCGTCAGACGCCTTTTTTCCTCGCTTGCCTCTTCCGGTAACTCATCCAAGCTGGCAAAAATAATCGGGGACGCATTTCCGGCCAACTGTTTCGTCCACCAAGGAATATTACTCATCGGGAATTTCTCCATGTAATTCTTTTTCTTGAAAGACTTGTAATTTCCCGCCTCGTAACGACACGTCTGCGTGCGATTTTCCCAATCGTACTCTATAATATAGGTACACCCCTCCGGATAATGCTGCATAATATCGCCCAATATCTTATTAATAACACTGCTCATATCCCCGGAACGAAGCAATGAAAGCAACGAGCGAGAGATACTATTTTGCTGGGCAAACAAATTGTTCACACGTTCCATCGCCGTTTCCTCCGTATCCATATTCTCCGGGACATCAAGACACTCCATGAAACCACAGGTTTTCATATTCCCCTCGGCATCTACCTCCTTGGAACACAATTTCACTCGTACCCACACGATTTTTCCTCTCACCTCGATCGGGTAAATCTGGTCATATATATTCTGGGTTTTTCCAAAACGAAATTCGTTCACCGTTCGTAAACGATAATCCTCCCGGATCAACTTACGAAAATCAACAAAACTGATTATCCCATCTTCGCCCAAATCTAACAATTCTCGAAGAAAATCAGAACAGACATACTGTTTTTTAGAGAAATCAGCTTCCCACCAACCCATTCGTGCCTTATTCAACAAATCTTGAACACGTCCACTATTGAACCGACCATTATTATCCACGACCTTACAAATTTGATTATATTCAACGCCTAATCTCACAAAAATAGTAAAATATCCTTCATTCCGGCTCTCTTTTCAAAATAAAACAGGCCGTTAAATTTCATTTTTCAATGCCTCTCGTATTTTAGCGTAAGCCTCTTTCTTGTAATGCCGCACGGTATTATACTCCATGCCAATTTGTTCGGCGATTTCCCTCGTGTCATATCCTTGTAAGGCTAATTCTAAAATACGACGCTCTTTTCGCGGCAAGCGACCGATCAATTCGTACATATAATCATGAGTATCCACGACTACAAACTCGGTCATCAACTCGGGTGATAAATCCATGTATACCGGACGAGAATTACGAATAAAATTCAGACACAAATTTTTCACCGTGGAATAAAGATAGGAACGCTGTTCCGATTCATTTCGTTCTTCCACGATCTTGTCATAACCGTTCACGAAAGCCTGATGCACGATATCTTCAGCCTCATCAGGACAATAGCGAGCGGCATAAACTCGCAATTCATGCTTCAACTTACAATATAGTCGAGCAATAATCTTCTCTTTCTCTTCCGTCATAAGTGCCGATCCCTACGAAATTCCCCGTTTTCTCACATAATTTCAAAACAGGATTAAACCTTCGTTTAATAATCCTCAAAAATAGTAATAATAACACACAATTACCCAAATAGGTGCATTTTTTTATTCTTCCCTCAAAATCAAAAACATACATCAAAGATTTCTCTTTATAGTCATCATCTTGACGAAAATAAAAATCAATATTATTAAACGAACCATTAATGCTCCTTTTATCAAGTACCCCTCCAACACATTTTGATCATACACTTCTTGTCCATTTCAACCAAGAAGATTTTCGCTTTTAAACTTTTCACCCTATATTTGTGTGGATAAAATTCCCGACATGAGCGACTTTGTTAACGGTATAGATACATTTAAAGAACTGTACACGGATTACTTTCAAGCCGTGTGGGGATTTTGCAGCACTTACCTGAAGGACAGGGAACAAGCCATGGACGCCACGCAGGAGACATTTTTCAAATTGTACGAACGTTTGGATAATTCCTACACCAAGCAAAACGCAATCGCCTTTATCTACATCACGGCCAAAAACATTTGCATGGACAACCTGAGACGGAATAAATTTAAAACCAAAGATGTCGAGCTATTAAAGAATGAATTACCCTCGGATGACTCGCTTCTGGAAGAAATCGCCACCCAAGAAATGATCCGATGCGTGCATTCCGCCATCAGCCAGCTCTCCGGACGCAGCCTTGAAATCGCCACTCTCGCGTTAGAAGGTAAATCAAATCCGGAAATCGCAGACGTACTGGGAATCTCTCTTAACTCCGTGAAATCTCTCAAAAAAGAAATGTACACCAAATTACGAAAGATTATCGGACACGAATATATTATCCTTTTTTTCGCCAAGCTCTTGCTACACGTAGATAAATAAATTCTGCAAGCTCATTATTCCCATATATTTTCTATAACTTCTGTCCTATCTCAAACCCAATTAATTAGGTTTTAAGAAAGCATTTCTACCTATAAAAATAATAAAAGAGTAATATCACAGGTATTATAGTAGAATTACTATCTTCTTATTTATTTTTTGTTTTCAATATAATTTCTATAATAATTAGCGTTGAATAGGAGATGAATGGGAGTTGAATAGGAGTTGATATAATAAAACTACATTAAATATAAGAAAAAAATATTCTATACAGGTTTTAATATCCATATAATAGGGTTGAAAAAGTTTACCTGCTCTCGGTAAACTTTTTCCAGAAAAATACATCTGTATTTTTATCTTCTTTTCCTATCACGGAAAAGGAAAGCCCCGAACGGCAAACAGATTCCGGCAATTACGATTTGGTAAGCCCCGTATAAAACACGTGTATCATTAGCCAGCGTGTTACCGGCAACTGACATACTACCCCCTTCTTGGTCCAAACCGAGCGTGATCATCTGCCACAAAACCACGAAAGCGGCAAGCAACGAAAAAAATGATCCGAGGTATAATAACCCCATGGACATATCCTGTTTTACCTCTTTTCGCAAGCCAAAAAGAAAAACCAAGGCAAACATGATAAACGTGGACCAACCGACTGTTTGATACCCCATGATCATACCCAAACTACCAATTTCATACCAAGGTAGAAACGTCGCAATCATACCAATGATGGCGATCAAAAAAACGACAAATTTTTGCTTACTCATAATATCCGATATTTTTATTTTTAATACAAATGTCTCTCTTTCTAAACAAGGTTTACGTAACGAATAATGATGAAGTTATCAACACCCTATTTAAAACAAGTATAAACTCGTTTTTTTTGAAAATATTTACCGTTTTTACTTGAATATCGCAAGAACAATGAGTAGTTTCGCGCATAAATATTGGAACGAGAGAAATATTCAAAGAAAGTGCGCCATAAATAAGCTAAATGATTAAAATATAATATCTAACTTTAATGTTTTTTTGTTATGAAACCAACACATATTGAACACATCGGCATCGCAGTTGCCAGTTTAGATGAAGCAATCCCCTATTATGAAAAAGTATTAGGATTGGAATGTTATGCTATTGAAGAAGTAAAAGATCAAAAAGTAAAAACCGCTTTCTTCAAAGTAGGACAAACTAAGATCGAATTACTGGAATCAACTGACCCGGAAGGCCCTATCGGTAAATTCGTTGAGAAAAACGGAGGTGGTATGCACCACATAGCTTTCGCCGTTGAAGATGTTCAAGCCGCATTGAATGATGCACAGGCTGCAGGTTGCCAGTTAATCGACAAAGCTCCGCGCGGAGGTGCAGAAGGATTGAGAATCGGATTCCTTCACCCGAAATCAACATTCAGAGTATTGACTGAACTTTGCGGAACAAAATAATTTTTTTTAATAATCAGCTCATATAAATTTTGATAATATGACAAATCAAGATAAAGTCAAAGAGTTAATTGAATTACGTGCGCAGGCAAAGCTTGGCGGAGGGGAAAAGCGTATAGAATCCCAACACAAAAAAGGGAAATATACCGCTCGCGAAAGAATCGCCATGTTGCTGGACGAAAATAGTTTCGAAGAGTTTGATATGTTTATAACACACCGTTGTTATAACTTTGGGATGGAAAAAACCAAATTCTTGGGTGATGGAGTGGTAACCGGACAAGGAACAATTGACGGACGTCTCGTATTTGTTTTTGCTCAAGACTTCACTGTTTTCGGAGGTGCCCTTTCCGAGATGTTAGCTCAAAAAATTTGCAAGGTGATGGATAAAGCCATGACTGTGGGAGCTCCCATTATCGGATTGAATGATTCGGGTGGTGCCCGTATTCAAGAAGGGGTTAACTCCTTAGCTGGATACGCGGAAATTTTCGAACGGAATATTCTCGCTTCAGGAGTTATCCCGCAAATTTCTGCCATTTTTGGTCCTTGTGCCGGAGGGGCCGTGTACTCTCCTGCCTTGACGGACTTCATTCTGATGACTGACCAATCATCATACATGTTTGTAACCGGTCCGAAAGTGGTGAAAACCGTAACGGGAGAAGATATCACAACCGAGGAATTGGGAGGTGCAGAAGTTCACTCCACGAAATCCGGTGTTTCTCATTTCTTGGCAGAAAACGAAGAAGAGGGTATCGCTATTATTCGTGATTTGCTTTCTTATTTACCTTCCAACAACTTGGAAGAGACTCCGATTGCCGTATGCAATGACCCGATCGACCGTTTGGAAGACCGGTTAAACGAAATAATTCCTGATAATCCGAATTTACCGTATAACATGATGGATGTCATTGAAGGCATCGTGGATAACGGAAAATTCTTGGAAGTTCACAAACGTTATGCTCGTAACATTATTGTCGGATTCTGCCGTATGGGTGGACGTTCTGTCGGCGTTATCGCTAACCAACCGAGTTTCTATGCCGGAGTTCTTGACATTGAAGCATCTCGCAAGGCGGCACGTTTCGTTCGTTTCTGCGACTGTTTCAACATTCCGGTGTTGACCTTGGTTGACGTACCGGGATTCTTGCCGGGACGTGTACAGGAGTATGGTGGTATTATCACTCACGGGGCAAAATTGATGTTTGCTTACGGAGAAGCAACCGTTCCCAAAGTAACCGTTACTTTACGAAAATCATACGGTGGAGCTCATGACGTGATGTCATGTAAACAATTGCGTGGAGACTTCAACTACGCTTGGCCCACGGCACAAATCGCCGTTATGGGAGCTAAGGGGGCTATCGAGGTGTTGTATGGTAAAGAATTGGCAGCAATCTCTGATCCTGAGGAAAAAGCTAAATTCGTTGCCACGAAAGAGGAAGAATACAACTCGGCATTCGCGAACCCGTACAAAGCCGCTTCATATGGATACATTGATGATGTTATAGAACCGCGTAACACGCGTTTCCGCATTATCCGTGCTTTCCAGTCTTTGCAGACCAAGCGCGTTGTTAACCCGATGAAGAAACACTCAAATATACCGTTGTAATTCATATGATTACATTAGCAATTAACTGGGGTTACGCACTCCTCGTTACAGGCGTGGGGATGGTAACAGTATTTCTGCTATTGATTCTTTTGATCTGGATTATTAACTTACAGACCAAGTTGACGAATCAAGTAGAAGATCACGCAAAAACAGTTCAAGACACGGAAAAAGCAGTAGTGACAACGGATACCCATCCGACACCTCACGAACAAGCTGCCATCGCCATGGCTATGCATCTATATTTCAACTCTCATGACGAGGAACCTCACGTGATCACGATCGAAGAAGTTGAAAAACGTTATTCTCCGTGGAGTTCTAAAATTTACGGTATGAGAAACCTTAATAAGTAAAATAAACAGATTATGAATAAATTCAAAATCACCATAGACGAAAACAATTTCGATGTAACTGTGAATGTAACGGATCATGACAAAGCTACAGTTGAGGTGAACGGTATATCTTATGAAGTATCATACGAAAGCAAAAACACGGTTGCTACCACCGCACCTCGTAAACCTGCTGCCATACCGACTTCAACTACATATAAAAGTTCCGCTCAAAGTACATCTGCAACAAGCAACAAGACGACCTGCATTAAAGCACCGCTTCCCGGAACGATTTCCGCTGTTAGCGTGAAAGTTGGCAGTCAAGTAAAACGCGGAGATTGTCTATTAGTCATGGAAGCCATGAAAATGGAAAACAATATCGTGGCAAGTGTTGACGGTCAAGTGAAAGCAATACATGTAACTGCTGGTCAGAGTGTTTCTCAGGATGACCCGCTTGTTGATTTGGTTTAATTTACCGTAAAACAATTGAAAATGAGACAAGTGGAAAAATACCTGCTAAAAATAGCCTTATTACTCGGTATATTTATCATGCCTTTTGCCGCTAGTGCAGAGGAAGTTGATATGGGAGAAAAAGTATCCAAATTCTTGAACGATACTGGATTTGCCCAACTTTTCGCCGGGAATTGGCTGTGCTTAGTCATGATAGTCGTGGCATGCGTGCTATTTTATTTGGCTATCGTAAAGAAATTCGAGCCGTTATTATTGTTGCCTATAGCTTTCGGTATGTTATTGACAAACTTACCCGGAGCCGGATTATTCCATCCAGAACTTTTTGATGGAGGACATGTACATTGGGAGGCTTTCACGAATGCCAATAACATTGGCTTACTGGACTACCTTTACCTAGGAGTAAAATTAGGAATTTACCCATGTATTATTTTTATTGGTGTTGGAGCCATGACGGATTTCGGTCCATTATTGGCGAATCCTAAAAGTTTTCTTTTGGGAGCTGCCGCCCAACTCGGAATCTTCGCTACGTTCTTGGGAGCCCTTGCATTAGGCTTTACTTATGCAGAGGCAGGATCTATCGGAATTATCGGAGGTGCAGACGGGCCAACTGCGATTTACTTGACATCCAAGCTAGCACCGGGATTACTTGGTCCCATTGCCGTGGCTGCCTACTCGTACATGGCACTGGTTCCTGTGATACAGCCACCTATCATGAAAGCGTTAACAACCCAGAAAGAACGGGAGATTGTAATGAAACAATTGCGTAAAGTATCTAAAAAAGAGAAAATCGTATTCCCGATCGTTGTAACCATATTTGTATCATTATTATTACCTTCTGCAGCTCCCCTGATCGGATGCTTAATGTTAGGTAACTTAATGCGTGAATGTGGTGTTGTTGAACGTTTGAGTAAAACGGTTCAAAATGAGTTGATGAATATCTGTACGATATTCTTAGGTATCTCCGTTGGAGCAACCACTACGGCAGCTGCATTCTTGAACTTGCAAACGTTAGCCATTTTGGTTATCGGTGTTCTAGCTTTCAGTATAGGTAGTGCCGGTGGTGTATTACTGGCAAAATTCATGAACTTGTTCACCAAGAACAAGATCAACCCGTTGATCGGTTCTGCCGGAGTTTCTGCAGTTCCGATGGCAGCCCGCGTATCACAGAACGTGGGACAAGAAGCAAATCCAGGAAACTTCCTGTTGATGCACGCCATGGGGCCGAACGTGGCCGGAGTTATCGGTTCTGCCGTTGCAGCCGGTATATTATTGTCATTCTTAGGATAACCTAATATTTCGACTACCTCAAATTTACTTTGAGGTAGTCTTTTTATATTCTGTTCATTATACATTATTTTCTTTTAACCACAAACTAATTTATTCTATTCATGGGACTTAGAGGTTTCGGTAGTGACAATTTTTCCGGAGTATTACCGGAAGTATTTAAAGCACTGGAAGAATCAGCCTTCGGACATCAACATTCCTACGGGGAAGACAAATACACGGAAAAAGCCATCGAAGATTTCAAACAAATATTCGGAGATGATATTGACGTGTATTTCGTTTATAATGGAACGGGAGCCAATATATTGAGTCTCTCGGCTTTCACGCATTCCTATAACGCGATCATTTGCGCAGAGACAGCTCATATCAACGTGGACGAGTGCGGGGCTATCGAGAAACAAACCGGCAGCAAGTTGCTGACCGTTCCCACATTTGACGGGAAACTCTCCCTAGGACTGATTCATAATCACATGCATGGATTTGATGATCAACACCACGCCCAACCGAAGATCATCTCGCTAACGCAGTGTACTGAACTCGGAACAGTCTACACGCATGATGAATTAAAAGAAATCTGTGACTTCGCACACGCCCACGATATGTATGTTCACATGGACGGAGCCCGTCTGGCAAATGCCGTTGCATACTTGGGATGTACCCCGGCCAGCATCACGAAAGAAGTGGGAATAGACGTTTTAAGCTTCGGGGGAACCAAAAACGGCATGATGTTCGGTGAAGCTGTTGTCTTCTTTAACACCACAATGTCGAAAGAGGTGAAATATATCCGTAAACAGTTGATGCAGCTACATTCCAAATCGCGCTTTATCGCCGCCCAGTTCTCGGCTGTTCTAAAAGATAATTTATGGTTGAAATCAGCCGCACACGCAAATGCCATGGCACAAAAGCTTGCTAACGCAGCAGAGCAGATTCCTTCTGTGAGCATCACGCAGAAGGTTGAGGCAAACGAGATTTTCGCTATCATCCCGCGAGAAAAAATTACCAAACTCCAGAATGAATGTTTCTTTTACGTGTGGGATGAAGATGCGGCCGAAGTGAGATGGGTTTGCTCGTTTGACACCACGGAAAATGATGTCATCGAATTCGCCAACCTACTGCGTCAAGAATTATGTTAGAAGATGGATAGAGAAATTATTACCACGGAAGACGGAAGTACTACCTTGTATATACCGGAACTAAATGAACATTATCATTCTATTCACGGGGCCATACAGGAATCTATTCATATATTTATAAAAGCAGGTATTGAATACTACGGACAGAAGAATATCCGGGTTCTGGAGGCCGGGTTCGGAACGGGACTGAATGCTTTTCTAACGTTACTTGAGGCGAGAGATAATGAACGTAAAGTGGTGTTTCACACGTTCGAGAAATACCCACTGACACCTCAAGAAGTGGAACAGATTAATTATTCTGACCTCTTCACCCCGGAAGATGCACCCCTGTTTCAACAATTACATGACGCACCTTGGGAAGAGGATGTTGTCATCACCCCTTATTTCACGCTCCACAAGCATCGGGCAGATTTCGAAGAAGTTAATTTTCACAAATATTTTGATATGGTCTTTTTCGATGCTTTCGCCCCCGACGTGCAACCTCGCCTATGGACGGAATCAATGCTTTCCAAGTTTTACAAAGCACTTAAACCGGAAGGAATTCTCACGACCTATTGCGTGAAGGGGACTGTAAAACAAGCTCTTCGTAATATCGGTTTCAACCTTAAACGCCTTCCCGGTCCTCCGGGGAAACGGGAGATGTTGAGAGCGGTCAAATAATTTTAGATTTTAGATTCCAACCGCACGGGACCAACGCTTTTTCAATCGTAAATCGGAAGTCATAAATCGTAAATTATTCAAATGTTTTCTAAGGATTTAAAACAGTTACTTGACGAAAAGTATTTAGAATACAATAAATCGGAATTCTTTATAGAGACCGATCCGATTCAGATACCGAAATGTTTCGAGGAAAAAGAAGACATCGAAATTGCCGGATTCCTAGCGGCATCGCTAGCATGGGGACAGCGGCCCACGATTATCAAGAAATGCAAGGAGTTGATGCAATTAATGGATTATGCCCCCCATGATTTCGTGATGCAGGCGGAAGATCAAGACTACGAACGTTTCTGCAATTTCAAGCACCGCACGTTTAATAGCTACGATTGTGTTTACTTTTTGAAATCGCTAGCAAATATTTATCGCCATCACGGGGGATTAGAAACCGTTTTCACACGGGCCTACCAAAAGCATCAAGATATGTTTGAAGTTCTAAAAGAGTGGTATTCTGTTTTCACCTCTTTACCTGCCGAGGCAAGAGTACTGCGACATATCGCGAACGTGGAGAAGGGTTCAGCAGCGAAGAGAGTAAATATGTTTTTGCGTTGGATGGTGAGACACGACGGAGAAGTGGATTTCGGCCTGTGGAAAGAAATTCCAACCTCTGCCCTATTGATCCCGCTTGACCTGCACACGGGTAACGTGAGTCGTCAACTGGGCCTCCTTACCCGTAACCAGAATGATCGGAAAGCCGTGGAAGAACTTACTGCACGTCTCCGGGAAATGGACCCTGTTGATCCAATTCGCTATGATTTTTCACTTTTCGGGTTGGGGGCTTTCGAGAAATATAACCGTTCTAATTTTTAAAACGTTTCAGGTCCGCTGACGTAAATCTCCATTCCGGGGTCAGAATATTACCCATTCTTTTGAGGGTGTACCACGGGGATTTATCACGCTCTTTCGGGTTTACCAATACTTGAATATCCTGTGCAGGCATATAGCTTTGGGCCAACAAATATAACTTTTCTCCCGTTGCGGGATTCTCTGCCATATCGACCACGATGACCGCGTGCCCGGGTGAACCGCCTTGAATAAGTACGTCCCCGATCTGCATGGAAGTCACCGGTACGGACGTTAATTCCTTCGCCAAAGATAAAGTCCCGGCATAAGCGAACACCACGTCCAGATAGGCTCTAAAAGTTTTATAAGAGTAATCTTTTGCTTTGGATTTATACCAAGAAACTCGATTTCCTTTCACGCTGATCCGGTAACCTTCTGCCCATTTCGTGTAATCGGCACGGAATCCATTCGTGAAATTAAAGTGTATCCGGTCATACGCTTTATGCTTATACAGGTATTCCGCCCGCAAACGAATCACGGCATCGGCACATTGTTGCAAATCCCGCTTACCGATCTCCATATCCACCACGGCACAGTACACGCTCCGGTTCCATTTTTCCCGGCCATCAAAATAATACACTTTAGTCCCGTGAGAACGCAAAGGAAGGTTCCTCAGGTATTCACCAAAAGAACCTTCCTTCACGTTTACCCTCGCATATCCCTTGGGAGGAACAATCCGGGTACGGATTTCTTTTCCATCCGCCCGGAGCAACGTGTTCTGCCCTATCCCTTGCAGGCAACATAACAAAACGATGCAGAGGGTAATGCAATTTTTCATGTTAATCCAGTAACATTCCAGCCGCAACTTCTTCAGCCACTTTTTTGGAAGTTAATTGCTCCAAAATAGCCAAACCGAATTTGAAAGCGTATGCCGGACCTTTGCCCGTGATCACATTGCCATCAACCACCACGCCATGAGGTTGCATTTCGGCTTCTGGTAAATATTCTTCAAATCCCGGATAGCAAGTCATTGTATATCTTTTGTTCATTTTTATCTTACTCAACACCAAAGCCGGAGCTGCACAAATAGCCGCCACGTAACCACCTTTGTCAAAGTGTTTTTGAATCATTTGCACCAATGCCGTACAATCTCCCAGATTCTTGGCTCCCGGCATTCCGCCCGGACAAATCAAGAATTCTGCCTCTTCTTCTTTCACGTCACTCAACAAAAGATCGGCCACCACAGGAACTCCATGCGCACCTGTAACCTCTTTCTTATCGGAAATAGAAACCGTTTTCACTTCGATCGTTCCCCGACGTAAAACATCCACTACCCCGAGAGCTTCTACCTCTTCAAAACCATCCGCTAAAAATAAAAATGACTTTCTCATAATTCTTGTAGTTTTAAATGATTCTCCAAAATTACGAAAAATATAACAGGTTTCAAATCCTAAATAACAAACTACTCCTTCACACGCACCAGTTTCACGGCATCGGCAATGATCAGTTGTTGTTTAGGTAACGATTGTTCCGTGGAGGATACAATCACGTTCAGATTTTGATCTTCCGCATCCATTCTAATATTTCCCCCCCGATCATCAAGTATAACCTGAACTTCTCCAACTGAAAAGTCAAATTTTCCCAAAGAGACCCACCCTTCGGGTACGAGATCCGCTTCCACGACCACGTTTTCATCCAGCACTTCATTACATATTCTATAATGTAATAGAGAACCCGTAAATACAGAACTAACCGGAGGTCCTGTCATGGACAAAAACTGATGATAAAAGAATACTTCATATTTTCCGGCCTTTTGAACATTCACGGTCCAAATTGCCTTACCATTGCCTTCCCCTGCCAACTTACAGAAAGCACTCTGAACGGGTATACCATAACTTGTCGAAGTGATGATCTCCGTCCATTCCACATTGTCGAACACCATTTTATACACTTTTTTCTGCTCTTTTGCAAAAAAAGGCAATCTCTTAGGTTGACCGGAATCTACCAGTTGAAACTGGGAACTCGCATTATCAACAATAATCACCCCCGGCTCATGGAATAAATTACTATCTATATCAAAAATTCCTTCGCACTGGTCACACGTCTTAGAAATACCCTCCCTCACGACTTCAATATAATATTCACGAGGAAGATTGGCTGACAAATTCGTACTTATATACCCACAATCCCCATACATGATAAATTTTACCTCTTTACATGCTCCCGCCGCAATCACGTAATCTTGTACCTTTAAGGATGCATCCAAATCCGGAGGTATCGCATTTTTATATACATCCCGCAATTCTTCAATCGTCTGATTATCGGCAACACACGTGATTACCCCATCGACATCCGAAATGTTCCGAACTTTAAAAGAGAGCAAATAGCGGGGGTACCCCTCTGTAACAACTTGTTCCACCCGAATATCCCTCACATCCAAAATTGCTAATCCAACAGTCTGGTACACCCGATCTAAAATGGGTATTAAATCAAGTCCCAACTCCAATTGAAAATCTTCCGCAAACCGGTCGAAGGTAATTTCATCAAACTGGAAACGAGAAGCTATTCTTTCTGAAAAACGATATAATTCATCAGGATTCACAAAAGCAGACAGGATGGAAGCCAGATTCTTTCCCTGCAATTTAAAAATCTCTACCCGTAGCTTATCCGACAGAGAATCATCGGAAAGAATTTCCCGTAAACTTTTCTTTTTCAAACATTCTACCACCTCTATATCACTCGGTCTTACCAAGGATCTCCCCACGGTCAAACGTCCTTTCAAGGCAAAGGCTTCACTTAACAACATATTTATAGCGGGATAGGTAGCAGAGGACAAAAAACTCGTGTAATCATAATACATGGGTAAAATACTATACATTCCCTGCTGAAGCAACATTCCACAAGCAAGTAGCCTCATCCTTTCAACCCCATAAATTTTCTCCGAATCATCAAGAGGTCCCTCTCTCGCTTCAATCATCGCCTTCCACCTGTATAGCGGAACATATCCGGGAAGTGTTGCACCCCGTTCATTAAAGAACACCATTTCAGGCTGCACAAAATCACTACCTGTCTTCCAAAATTGCAGGAAAGAAACAAAAGAAAGGGGACTTTCCACTAACATCAACTTATGAAATGGGTAATTTCTCCCGAAACCCGATTCCATTCGCTCCTGTATACTCCTCAACTCTTTAACCAACATCTCTTTACCAAGAAGGGTAAATCCTTCAAAAAATTCCTCGTGATCAGAGAAATAGTAAAACTCGACACTAATATCTCCCACCTGAACTTCTTTCTTCTGATAATTGCCGATACAAAGGCTTATTCCCGGTAATTTCTGTTCGTTTCTGAAAACCACGTTCCCAAATTTGCGCAACGAAATACCTTGCGACAAAACCTGCTGTCCCTCCCCGACCTTCACTTGTAACGAATATTCCGAGAAATTCACTTCCCGCACATAAGGAGAGATCACATTGACCGGTGGAACAGTCACAGGATACCAAAGACACCCTGGAAGTAATAACGTATAACGTTCGTCTGCAAAAGCATAATGAACTCCAAAATTAAACAAACCTTTTAAACGTGAACGAGGTTCATACTTCCCCGCACTTTGTTTATTTTCCCAAGATATATCCGGGTAGCATATGGTTTCGTCAATCTTTCCTCTATAAGCCAGTTGCAAGGTGACACTGTCACCCGGCAAAAGAGGACGTTCAATCACCACCAGTTGTTGTTCCCTGTGGAAAGACAATTTTTTTCCCTCTTCCCCCATGGAATAAATTTTCAATGCAGGATTAAGATACAGCACGATCTCCGAGAGCGATTCTGTATTCCGATTCTGTAGCACCATACGACTATCTAAAACCATCTCCCCATCTTTCCACTCGTAAGTAATATCATGACGCACCACCCGTACTTTCGGTTTCAATTGATACTCCACGTAAACTTGCCGATACAATTCTGCCTGTAACTCTCGTTGCCGAATCGTATTTCTAAAAAGGAGCAGACACACCACACTCCCCACGATAACAATCATTCCCGTCCCCCATTGCAATCTTCGATATTCCAAACAATCCCGCAAACGATTCATGCTTGCCATCCAAACTAAAATTCCCGCAATTCCTAGACCGAAATACCCCAAACGATGTAGCAAATAGACTTGTATATCCGGATGTCCGGTCAAGTCTGAAAACATATTCGGTAAATTCCTTCCCCAGAAATCAAACATACCAAATTGCCACTCGTCCAAATAAAAATACACGCTTCCACCCAAAATAACCAAGAGTAGAACTGACACGGAACGATTTTTCACGATCTCCGTCACCGCCAAGGAACACCCCAAAACAAAAACTAAGGTAGGTACTGACAAGGTGAACAAATAGAAAATATAAACCCACATATTAAAAGGACCCCCTATCACCCAAACATTCAAGCACATACATGCAGACAACACGCACACGTTCACAAATAAGAACATTTTGAAAATCCCCCAAAATCGCCCGATACAATACTCGCTATTCCGAAACGGACGGCACAGGAAAACTTCCATCGCCTCTCTTTTTCTCTCCCGATACACGACCTCCATACTCACAAACACGGCAATCAGCACCTGCACTAAATTATAATAGTAAACATTGAAAAAAGGCAAAGAAGAAGCAAAAGCTACCTTATACCAAAACACGTTATCTCCACCCTGATTAACCACCTGCCACAAGGAAATTCCAATCATAGCAAGTATCACAAATCCTAAAAAAACAATATTACGCCTTAATAGTTTCGCTTCGTATCGAGCCACAATATTTACATGCTGTATATTCATCCCGAATTATTTACTATACACGATAATTTATGCATGATTTTTGGAAGGATTCCCAACATGGAATCCTTCCAAAAATCAATTTAAGGACATCCTTAGGTTAAATACCCGAAAGGGATGTGTTCCAAAGAAACACTCCCCTATCAAAGCACACCCAACACGTTATTTTACAATAACCGTATAAATAGAATCCAATACACGAGTATATCCCTCGTTTGATACCTCTAGGGTAAACACGTAACGTCCGGGAGGAACCGTATGATTCCAAGGTAACTCAATCACCCCCTTACGGGCCACTGTAAATTGAGATGCTACCTCCGGGTGTCCGTTATCAGATGCCACACTCTTTATTGAATAAACCATAGGAAAAGTTCCTTGAACACCTTCAATAGGTGCCGACTGCCAAGGAATTTCAAATTTAATCTGACGTTCATCTTCCACCGGATCTAGCACAGCCTTCACGACCATAGAATCAGGTGTATAAGTAGCATTCGAAGTCATTAAATAACCAACTGTCACATCTTGACAGCCCATCATGGAAATAAACACGAACACTAACAATATTATAATTCCAGTTACATTTTTCATCTCGCAAATAGTTAAAGTTCAGAAAATTGGTACGTATAACTCAACGAATGTACAATGCCATTATTCATTTCAATATCAGCAGAAGCAATTCCCACGATATAGCCGTTTACCAATGCATGAATTCCCAATGATTCCGCTCCAATATCAGCAATCCCCATATAAGAACTTTTTGCCCGGAACACACGCAATTCCGTACCCGACAGAGCCTGAATATAGGTTCCTCCTTCAAGGGTTCCCCGGTTCTCGTAGTCAAAATCTTTTTTCATCATCTTTTTGGGAAGAACATGTGACAAAAGCATCTTTCTACACATCTCCACGGGTATATCTTCTATTCTCTCATACATGACTTTATCATCGTTATCCACGGTCTTGTACATAAATTGCATAATCGAAATATTTGTAGGACCGAAAAAAGTTATCTCAGGACAAGCAGGATCTTTTCCATCAAACAAATCCACCAATCCCGCACGTTCAATCACCAGTATCGTCGAATCCCAATTGTAAGCATCCGTATGTAAGTACTCCCATACCGTACAATCGTGTCGTCCATTTGCCAGCCCAGAATCATGAAAATAGTCATCATCACACGCTCCAAGGCCCAAAATAAATAAAAATAAAAAATATTGTAGTTTCATAATTTTGCAGTTTTAATAAGCATATCCATTTCGTTTCCAATATACGGTCTGTTTCATCAAAGTATTGTTCGTAAACGCACCGTTCCCCACCGGCAAATAATATGCCCCGTCAGCTACATCCTGATCCGTCAACGTCTTGAATTTACCCCTTAGCTTTTCCCGAAAAGTCCCGTTACGGATAATATCATAAAAACGAATACCTGCTTCGAGAAACAATTCTTTATCCCGTTCTTTAGCTATAGCCTCTTGCAAATCACCTTCGCTAGCCGAATAAAGGGGGGCACCAGCTCTAGCCCGTATCGTGTTCAAATCATTAATTGCACCTTGAGTATCACCGGTTTTAACTTTCACCTCTGCTCGAAGTAAAATAATATCTGCTAAACGGATCAGTATCTCGTTATCCTCATAAGCTTTTAAAGTTCCATCACCTGATCCACCCACGTTCGTGATCACACCTCTCCATTTACTGATATATGCCGCACCTTGGGTAACCGAAGTAGACACCCCCGCCATGGAATCTAACTTATAAAAATACTCATCTCGACGTTCGTCTGATACATCCATGTACATTTTCATAGCCGTACTATTATTAAGTCGCATTAATGAACGCCGGGTTGCAGGTGTCGTTAACGGTTGGATTGGCCATTTCTGACAAGCTCCGGCAATAAAAGCACCCGAACCTTTCAGGTCTCCAGGTAGATCTTGATAATCTATCTCGAAAATTCCCTCATCGCTATTTCCCAGCATAACAACATCACAAACTTCTTTCGGACTTCCTGCCAGAGAATACCCACCGTATTTAATCACAGAATCTGCCTCTGCAATAGCCAACTTATTCAATTCTGGCTCATTATTCAACGCTGCCTTCCAAGCATACAGATGAGCCAATATTGCATGAACGGTTCCACTCGAAGGCACCTGTTTGCTCGTCACCTTTATCCCACTGGCATCCTGTAAATCCTTTGCTTTAGGCAACATATTCACCGCCAGTTTCAGATCCCCGATAGCAAAATCAGCCAATTCCTGCCATGAAGCACGAGCTTTCTCCCCAACATCCACGGACTCCTTGATCAAAGGAGCATCACCCCAGGTTCTCAAAATATAAAAATAAACATAGGCTCGTATACAGTAAGCCTGCCCCAAATAATAATTGTGCCGCACCTCCGGCAAATTTGCCCGACCAATATTATCTATGATTAAATTTGCCTGAGCAATCACTCTATATTCATTAGCCCAAGATATTGCCGGATAACTGGCATTCCACACGTAACTAGGCTGGTTATTGGAAGGGTACTGCCATATTGCATTCAGATAATCAAAAGGAAGACCTCTATCCCGGTATAACATAACAACATCCCCGAAAACAGTACGAAACTCACCATGTAAACCATAAACGGCACTCTCCACATCCTTTTCTGTTTTCCAGAAATTATTATTCGTCACGGCAATTTCAGGCTCCTCGGTCAAAAAATCATCACAAGCAAAAACCAAGGCCGCAAGAAAAATAAGTAATAATATATTCTTTTTCATAAACATCAGAAATTTAGAGTTAAACCTAATGTGATACGCGTGCTGAGCGGGTAATTCCCAAAATTATCCACCCCGGTAACCACGTCAACAGATTCTGGATCCGGACCGGAATAATTGGTTATCGTGAACAAATTTTCCCCCGAAACAAACACTCGCGCACTCTCCATACCAATACGGCTCATCCACTCTTTCGGGAAAGTATAACCTATAGTTAAGGTTTTCAATTTCAGATAATTCACATTCTCCACGTTAGAACTTAAAATAGTCGAGAAATTACCTAACCCACTCTCCAAACGATTCATCGGGAAGTCTGTCTTGTCTCCGGGCTTTTGCCAGAAAGTAACCTTATCCAGATCTGCAAAAACAGGAATGGTCAAGTCATCCATGGTTAATCCCAAACTCGTCCCCACAGAAGCGCCCTTTCCGGCATTCAGAATATGACGACTAATCACGTAAGTAAACAGCATGTTCACGTCAAAACCTTTCCAGTTCAACGTGGAAATAATTCCCCCGCTGGCTTTCGGTAAAGGAGAACCCGCATACACACGGTCTTCTTGTAATGGCCAAGAAGTATACACCGCCCCATTCCCATCTACATCCACCATAATCCGGTCTCCTGCACGATAAAACTGACGATAACCGTTACCATGCAAATAAATCTTCTGACCATTCTCAAAAATAAAAGGGACTTCATCATCACTATTGTAATAACCTTTATCTTTATACACGTAAAGTCCATTCAACGGCTTACCGATAATACTCACATTACTATCAAAATATCCAGCATCACCATAAGTCTGAAAATCCACACCATTATAGCTTTTCTCCAAACGATTCCAGTTACGGGCAATATTAAAAGTCAGATCCCATTTAAAACTATCTTTACGCATAATATCCCATTTAATCTGTAACTCGATACCCTCGTTGGAAATTGCGTAAGCATTTTGCCATTGCTTCGTGTATCCAGAATAATTACCTGGTAACGTTATGTTGTATAATAATTTATCCGTATAGCGATAATAATAATCCAGTACAATATTTAAACGGTAATTAAAAAGATCCATGTCCACCCCGAAATCGTATTGGTCAGTCTCTTCCCATGTTAATGAAGGATTAAACAATCCCTCCGTCCATTCGGGGGTCACCGTTGGATTACCTAAAAACGGGGCCGAAGGTTCTAACAAACCCAATGCAATATAAGGAGCAGAAAACTGTTTGCCGGACTTTCCATAACTTACTCGAATTTTCGCATAATCCAACACATCTCTAGACCAATCCATAAAGGACTCCTCGGAAAAAGCGTACCCAACAGCATACGCCGGGAAAGTAGCCCAACGTACATCTTCCCCAAACTTAGAACTACCGTCTCGCCTTATACTGAAAGATAGCAAGTATTTTTGCATATAATTATAATTAAACCTTCCAAATACCCCTACCATCGTACTTTTCTCCCGCTTGGATATATAATCTTTTAGAGTACGATCAGCTGTAACATCATACACGTTTCCGTACCAAGGTACATAATGAATCAAATCACTCGGAGCCTTATAGCCGTATCCCCCCAGCACATTTGCCTCATCAGACTGGGTGGACAGCCCCACAAGAAAATCCACGTTATGCTTCTCGGCAAAAGAACGTTTGTACGTTAACAGATTCTCGTTCAACAACATCATATTCCGCTCAATCTGCCCCTGTGAAAAAGATTCATTATAATCATTTAAATTCGAAGGCAAGAAAACATTCAAATTCTGCTGGGAATAATCCAATGCTATAGAAGTCTTGAAAGTCAGACCGTGAAAAAACTCATAATTAGCATCAAAACTCGCCCGGAGACGATAAGAATCATTCTTTTCTTTCGTGCCTCGGAAACGTTTAGTCGCCTCATCAAAAGCAGCGGATCCTTTCCCCGGGTAAAGCGTGGACGTTTTCAATAATTCTTTCGGAATCTGCTCCAAATCCGTACCCGTATTAAACGAAAGAGTGTTCATTTCTTCTGATGAACGACTGCGATCCGTTCGAGCGAGATAAAAACGCAAATTCGCATTCATCTTCTCCATCGGTTTAATTGTTACGTTCGACAGTAACTTCAAGCGGTTAAAACCTGTTCCTTTCAGTACTCCCTTTTCCGTGTAATATCCTAACCCGATATTATAAGTCACTCGTTCTGCCCCACCGCTTAACTGTAAATTAACATCCGTAACCCGGGCCGTTCTGAAATAATAATCAAACAAATTCGTAGAATTATTGTAAAATTCATTCAAACTATCTTGATATAGGACAACTCCCGCACCATTTCCTTTACCCCAAAAATAATCGTACATAATATCCCGCAAATAAGATTCTCGGTACGAGTTCACGTACAAGTAACGATTTTGTTCGTCACTAAAACCTGCCTCTTGATAGTTTCTCAATGCTTCCATTCGATGATAGCGCTCCCGGTTACCTCCCGTAAGATCCGGTAAAGCGGGATTAAACACCAAAGTTTGTGACACGTTCACGCTCACCCTTGCCTTCTGATTGTAACGTCCCTTTTTCGTCGTCACTAAAATCACTCCATTTGCAGCCCGGGAACCATAAATTGAAGCCGAGGCTGCATCTTTCAACACCTGTACGGATTCTATATCCTTCGGATCAATTTCTGCCAATGTGTTCAACCCGCTGACAGGAGAAGTAAAACTATACATGGGAACCCCGTCAATCACCCACAAGGGATTACTAAAACGCTGGGCGGCTTCGACCGACAAACTATTAAACCCTCGAATAGAAACTGAGGTTCCACCTCCCCCGGGAGCTCCTGTCATGTTAATCACACTCATTCCGGCAACTCGTCCTTGCAAAAGATTAGCTAGGGAGGGAGAAGGAATATCTTTGATTTCTTCCGCAGTTACAGTCGACATGGCTCCCACAACATCCCGCTTGTTCTGGGTACCATAAGCGACCACAACCACCTCATCCATTTTTTTCACATCATCTTCTAAGATCACGTCAATCTTCTGGCGTCCATTCACTTCAACTTCTTCTGACTTATAACCGATAAAGGAATAAATCAATGTTTTGGCACTCGATGGAAGAACAATTTTGTATTCTCCGTTAACACCTGTACTCGTTCCCACGGAACTCCCTTTCACGACAATCGTCGCTCCCGGTAAAGGCGCTCCCGCCTTATCTTTAATCACCCCAGTCACGACCAAAGCCTTTTGTTCTTTTTCAGGAACAACCACCACTTTTCCATCACTCATAACACATGATAACTTCGTATCGGTAAGACAAGCGGCCACTGCCGAAAGAACCGTCACGTTGTTCAATGTCACAGAAACTTTTTTCGTCTCCTTCTCCACCTCTTCCTTTTTATAAACAACTTCGTTACCACTCAACCTGTTTATTTCCCGAAGGGCCTCTAAAACACTAACATTCTCCAACTTCACCGATATTCGCGGTGTCGTCTTTTGTCCGTAGGCTGACGAAGTTGTAAATACTGATGTTATACCGAATATCAAGATACAGCATAACAACGAGATGCACATCACCGAAAGTCTACAAAACGTTTTTGTCTTGCAATTTTTTTTCATAGCTTTGTTACGTTTTATATTAAACACAAACCTTGCTCTCAACAAGGTGAATCACACCGGAAATGTCGGCAAAACATTTCCGGTTTTTTATTTTTCAATTACATGTACGATATCTTTTTCAACCTTAAATTCCGGTCCTCCGGCCAAGGTCAGTATTTTCAATATAGATTCGAGTTTCTCATCTTTACTCATTTTCCCACTAAACGAATGTTTTCCCGTGCATTCTCTGTCAAATACGAATTTAGTCCCGTACCAGCGGGATAAAACCCGAGTTACGATCTCTATGTCATCCTCGTTGAACACAAAAATTCCATACCGCCAAGCAATAACATCCTCCGTGTTTACCTTCTTCATCGTAAACTCGCCCTTTCCTTTTGACCACAAGGATTGTTCACCCGGATTTAAAATTATAGGTTTCACCCCATCCTTTCCTGTCAGACTCACCTCAACCCTTCCCGATAGCAACGTGGTATAAACAATATTCTCATCATCATAAGCTCCTATATTAAAAGATGTCCCCATGACACGGGTTCTAGTCCCGGCTGCCTCCACGATGAACGGTTTGACCGAATCATGCATCACCTCGAAATAAGCCTCCCCCTTTAATTTTACAACTCGTTCTTTTCCAACAAATTGTACTGGATATTCCAGTTCCGATTCAGCATTTAGCCACACACGCGTTCCGTCACCCAGCACTAATGAATAATCTCCCCCCGCCATCGTGTATATTTTGTGTCTAACTTCCCTTAATGACATAGAATCCGGTCTTGGCTCGTATGACAATCTCCCGACCTCACCCACCAGAGTAGCCTGCGCAAGGTCAATTCGATCCGGAACACCAGTCGATAATCCAATCTGTTTGCCATCCTCCAATACTAACATCACTTTTTCATGTCGCACGGTAGAAACAATATTTTCCTCTATCCTGTCTTTTCCTTTTCCCAACCATAATGAAGAAATAACTAATGCCACACCACACAGACATGCGGCAACAACTCCTCCTATACCTATCCGAATAAACAACTTCTGTTTTTCACCTCTCGTTGTTAAACGTTTATAAACTTTCCCGTATACTTGTTTAAAATCAGTCGTCTCGTTAATCTCATCTTCAAGCCTCAACCTTTCCGCTATACATTTACCCCGAATAATATCCTTGTGTAATTGACGATTTTCCTCGCTCTCATCTAACCAAGCCAACAATTTCTCTCTTTCTTCCAAAGAAGCAATTCCTAATTTCACACGGATAATTATCCGCGCCAGCATTTGAGCCCTACTATGCGTCATAAGTTTTCTCTTTTTATATATAGACACCACTAAACAACGAGAGGGATGAATGAAAGTAATAATAATTTCGAAAATTATTTTTTAGAAAATATTATTCTTATACTTGCACTCTCAATATGAATTAACCTTCGTTTAATGAGAATCGAAATTCTTGACACAAGATAGGTCCTTCCTTAAATTCGAATGGTTTTAAACGGCTTATAAAGAAAGTGTTATAGATGGGATAAAAAATATGGTTTTCAATAAATTTTAATATCATTAAACGAACTATTAATGAGATATGAAAGAAATTCAACAATTAGAAATTTTCATTCGCACATACTATTCCTTCATGTGTGCCACGGCATTTCACTTTATTGGCTCACAAGATCTTGCACAAGATATCACACAAGAGGTTATCATCAAATTCTGGCAAAACAAAGAAGACTTGGAAATAAGATTTATTGAAAATTTCCTTTACACAATGATTAAAAACGAAGCATTGAACTATTTGCGAGGTGTGGAACGGGAAAACAAAAGAATATCGAAACTAGAAATCGAAACAAGTGAAGATTCCCATGTTCTCAACCTACTAATCGCAGAAGAAACCAATCAACTACTTATCCAAGCCATTAACCAGCTTCCCACACAGAGTGCTAGGATCATGCGTCTTGTCCTGTCAGGATACGAAAACAAGGAAATCTCTCAAGTCATGGGAGTTTCCGTGAACACGATAAAGACTCTTAAATATGCCGCTATTCGCAAATTGAGAGAATATTTCGATTCCCATCCAGAACTTGTTACAATCCTTTAGGATAAATGAAAAGCGCCGATCGGCGCTTTTCATTTATCCTAAATAAGTTTTTAATAGCTTACTCCTAGAAGAGTGTCGTAGACGACGAATAGCCTTTTCCTTGATTTGGCGAACACGTTCACGGGTTAACCCGAACTTCTCTCCAATTTCTTCCAATGTCATTTCTTGGCAATTGATACCGAAAAACAAACGAATAATATCACGTTCTCTTTCGGTCAATGTAGCCAATGCTCTCTCTACTTCCGTTGACAAGGACTCGTTAATTAACGTCTTGTCCGCAACAGGAGAATCATCGTTTACCAACACATCGAGCAAGCTGTTGTCTTCCCCCTCAACGAAAGGTGCATCCACGGAAATATGACGGCCGGACACTCTCAAAGTATCGGCAACTTTTTCAGCCGGTAAATCCAAAGTCTCTGCCAACTCTTCCGGTGACGGACGACGCTCATGCTCTTGTTCGAAACGAGAAAATGCTTTATTGATTTTATTCAAAGATCCAACTTGATTCAATGGCAAACGTACAATACGCGATTGTTCTGCCAATGCTTGCAGGATAGATTGGCGAATCCACCATACGGCATAAGAAATAAATTTGAATCCCCTCGTTTCGTCAAACTTCTCTGCTGCTTTAATCAAACCCAAATTCCCCTCGTTGATAAGGTCCGGAAGGCTTAATCCCTGATTCTGGTATTGTTTTGCAACAGATACCACGAAACGAAGGTTTGCCCGAGTCAGTTTCTCCAAAGCCCGTTGATCCCCTTTCCGGATTCGCTGGGCAAGCTCAACTTCCTCTTCAACCGTAATCAAATCCTCCTTACCAATCTCTTGCAAGTACTTGTCAAGAGAAGCACTCTCTCTGTTCGTTATAGATTTTGTTATCTTTAGCTGTCTCATAGTCTTCTAATATTCTCCCCCAAATATGTCGCAAAGGTAGAACAATTTATCCATAAACCAATATGTTAAAATCGACACCTTTCCAATATTAACGTTTTTTAATTCTGTAAAGATAAAGCGTAGTACTCGACACGTCCTCGCGGCGAGATAGTTGTCACAAGAACACCCTCATTTTCTGCCGCTTTCAGCGCCCGTACCAAATCGTCTTTATCATAAATCACCGTGTTATTAATTTTCACGATAATGTATCCTTCATCCAGACCAATCGCTTTAAAAGGGCCATTCTTTATATCTATAATTTTCACACCCCCGTTCAAGCGATAGCGATAACGGTCCTCCCGACTCAACGGCTCCACCGTGGCTCCCAGTATTCCGGTATAATTCTTATCCACCAAGGCAACATCACCATACGTGTTCTGGAGTACCACATCCAAATCCTTTAATTTTCCTCCACGGCTCACAGTCACGGAAATAGTCGCTCCCGGGTGATATTTAGCCAACTGTCCTTGGAACTCCGGTCTTGTCTTTATCTCGATACCATTTATGCGTTTGATTACATCTCCTTTCTTTATTCCGGCTTTAGCTGCCGCCCCGTTAGGTATCACCTCATATACATATATTCCGCTCACTTCATCCGTTCCCAGCTCTTTCGCCACAGCAGGCGTCAACTCGTCTCTCCACATGGATATTCCCATCATCGCTCTCTGAACCGTACCAAACTCCTTCAAATCCCCGACAATTTTACGGGCAATATTCGAAGGTACGGCAAACGAGTAACCCGAGTAAGAGCCTGTCGGGGATTCAATTGCCGTATTGATCCCAATCAACTCACCCTTGGCATTCACCAACGCTCCCCCACTATTACCGGGGTTCACTGCGGCATCTGTCTGCAAGAATGACTCCAGACTCATCTGGCTCCGGTTTATCCCCAACTCTCTCGCTTTGGCACTGATAATTCCTGCTGTAACCGTTGAGGTTAAATTATACGGGTTACCCACGGCCAAAACCCACTCTCCCAACTCCACGTCATCCGAATTCGCGTACTCCAGATAAGGAAGTCCGTTTGCTTCTACTTTTAATAAAGCAATATCCGTGCTAGGATCTGTCCCGATTACCTTGGCCTCGTATTCCGTCTTGTTATCTAAGGTCACCGTAATCTTGTCGCTCTTGTCGATCACGTGATTATTCGTGATAATATACCCGTCCTCAGAGACAATTACACCCGACCCAATACCCATTTTTTGCGGGGTTTCCCGTGTACGCGGGGCATAACCGTAAAAAAACTCCAATAGTGGGTTACCTATATATTCCCGTCCCATTTGTACTGTTTTGACATGAACAACAGCCGGAACTGTCTTTTTGGCAGCCTCCCTCAAATCCACGCTACCCGCTCCCCCAACAGGAAGAGCCGTGTTAGACGCAAGTGAAACAGGACGAACCGCCGCTGGAGATGCAATTTCCAATTGTGAAACCGGTGCAGCACTTTCCCCTCGAATGGCATCTATCGCCACGAAAGCAAGGCAACCGCCAACAACCCCCAGTCCTAAATTTAAAAATGATTTTCTCATTGCCATATCTTTATCTCCTTTATAGATTAAACGTAAAGTATCCACATTTTGTTTGTATATTACAATATTAGCAATATCCTTGCCAACTGACTATTAAGAAATTCTTAATTAATATACCTTAACTATGTTTTGAGACGTGCCAAAATCTTTTCATTCCAAATCCTAAATTCTAAATTTTACATTTTGTATATTTGTACCTGCGATTTCGATAATTTCAATTTACATGATAACACGTATAAACAATAAAAAGAGTGGTAAAACACGTACCCCCTATTCCTTTAATTTTCTGAAGGATCCCCGGACACGTGTAGTTGTTGGGCTGATTTTTATGCTATTTTCCATTTACCTGCTGGTGTCCCTCGTCGGTTTCTTTTTCACCGGTGGCATGGACCAGAGTCTGATCGATAAAGAGACCCGGGAATTAATGACCAACCCGGATATTGTTGTCGGAAACCCGGGACGCAAACTAGGAGCGTTTCTTTCCGATTTGCTCATAAACCGGTGGTTCGGAGTTTCGTCATTCATATTCTGCTACTTGCTATTTATCATCGGGCTGCGTATTGCCGGACGGGATATCAAGAAATTCGGGAAAAAGATCATCATCAGCTTTGTTCTAATCATCTGGTGTTCCTTGTTATTGGGATATATTTTCACGTTCTTACCCACAGGATACGTATTCCCGGGCGGGGCTCACGGTTATTTCGTGTGTTTTTGGCTTAACTCGTTTATCGGAGAGATTGGCTCATTCTTCCTGTTGATTGTTTCGTTTGCTGCCATTCTTTTCTTTGGTTTCGAAAACGCTTTCAACAAATGCGTGACCATGATCAAGAATTACTTCGCTCGTCGGGCTCAACTCAAGGAAGAAAGGGCCTTGGCACGAGAAGCCGCTCTTGCCCGGAAACGAGAAGAAATGGCAAAAACAGAAGAGCCGGAAGACCTGCAAGAAAAAGAAGAGGACATTGATACCGAAGAAAAAGAGAAATTGGATATCGAAACGGTTCCGCCTGTTGAAGATGAACTTTTCCCCCGTCACGAGTTTGACACGACCGATCCGGATGAATCAGAAAAACAGGAATTGCATGATCCGGAAGAGGAATTCACGACAGAACATCACTTCGATTTATCCGTGGACAAGAACCCCGAAAATCAAGATGAACACAGAGAAGATACTCTCCCGCTCACCAATGACGATATCGAATTGACTGTTATGGCAGACAAGCTGGAAGAGCAATTAACCAAAAACTTGATGCCGGACACGGAGTACGACCCGACTCTCGATTTATCGAATTATCAATATCCCCCGCTGGAATTACTGGAAGAACACTCTTCCGGTTCACAAAAAGTAACAGCGGAAGAACTCGAAGAGAATAAAAACACGATTATCGAGACATTGCGCCATTATAAAATAGAGATCACCAAAATCAAAGCGACCATCGGGCCGACAGTCACGTTATACGAAATTGTCCCCGCTCCCGGTATAAAAATTTCGAAAATCAAGAATCTCGAAGATGACATCGCGTTAAGCCTATCAGCCTTGGGCATACGTATCATCGCCCCGATCCCCGGAGCCGGAACCATCGGTATTGAAGTGCCAAACCAGAATCCGGAAGTCGTTTCCATGCGGGGAATCATCGCATCCAAGAAATTCCAAGAATCCAAATATGCCCTTCCGGTGGCACTGGGACGAACCATCTCGAATGAACCTTACACGTTCGATCTGGCAAAAATGCCCCACTTGCTGGTAGCCGGAGCCACGGGACAAGGTAAATCCGTGGGCTTGAATGCCATTATCACATCGCTCTTGTACAAAAAACACCCGTCACAATTGAAATTCGTGATGGTAGACCCGAAAAAGGTGGAGTTAAGCATCTATTCCGTCATCGAAAAACATTTCTTGGCGAAGTTACCGGATGCAGAGGAAGCTATCATTACCGATAATGACAAAGTAGTAGCCACGCTCAATTCTCTCTGCATCGAGATGGATAGCCGCTACGATCTGTTGAAACAAGCTCACGTGAGAAACATCAAAGAATATAACGAGAAGTTCGTGAAACGGCAACTGAACCCGAACAACGGTCACCGTTATCTACCTTATATTGTAGTAGTGGTGGACGAGTTTGCCGACTTGATCATGACTGCGGGAAAAGAAGTAGAACAACCGATTGCTCGTATCGCACAGCTGGCCCGTGCCGTCGGGATTCACATGATCATTGCCACGCAACGACCTTCCACGAACATCATCACCGGAGTGATCAAGGCCAACTTCCCGGCACGAATAGCCTTCAAGGTGGCCTCCATGATCGACTCCCGCACTATTCTGGACTCACCGGGAGCCAACCAGTTGATCGGCCGCGGGGATATGTTGATTTCCAAGGATAGCGAGATGGTACGTGTACAATGTGCCTTCGTCGATACCCCGGAAGTAGATGCCATCACGAAATTCATCGCGGATCAACAGGGTTACCCGGAAGCCTACGCACTCCCCGAATATGTTTCCGACACGGAAAACGGGGTGAGTGGCGACATCGATCTCGGGGTAAAAGACCCGTTATTTGAAGAGGCCGCCCGTTTGGTAGTGAACACCCAACAGGGTTCAACCTCCTCTATCCAGCGACGTTTCTCCATCGGCTACAACCGGGCAGGAAGAATCATCGACCAACTGGAAGCGGCAGGCATCGTGGGACCATTCGAGGGTAGTAAAGCCCGTCAAGTACTTATCCCCGACGAGTACAGCTTGGAACACATTCTTAAAACCGTGGAGTTTTAAAAATTTAAAATGGAAAATTTAAAATTTAGAATTAACAACGTCATGTTTTTAGAAAAGTCATACAAAGGTAACAACAAATGGTATTTTTACATCCTCACGCTCATTATCGTGTTTGCCGCAGTACAAGTAGCGTCAATCCCGTTAGTAATTTACAGTATCATCATGAATCCCGAAATACTAAGCGGGGGGACGAATAACATTCTGGCCGTCACGAACACGAATCTGGGCCTAGCACTCATGCTATTCACGTTCGCCGGAGGCGTCATCGCACTTCTGTTATGCGTGAAATATTTCCATCACAAGAAACCGACGGATATACTCACGGGCCGAAATCGTTTTGACGTGAAACGGGTGTTCTTCGGGGCTGCCATATGGGGAATATTAACCATCGTCCTACTGGGTGCGCAATACGGATTCGGAGACACGTCTAACCTCGTGTTCCAATTCCAGCCATTCAATTTCATCATGATGTGCATCGTTATACTGATTTTCATTCCCTTCCAAGTGGCATTCGAGGAATTTATTTTCCGGGGATATCTGATGCAAGGCAGTATCCTACTTTTCAAATACAGATGGGTAGCCCTATTACTTACCGGTTTTGCCTTCGGGTTACTTCACGGGTCCAACCCGGAAGTGGATCGTTTCGGTTTCTGGGTAGCTATGCCGCAATATATTCTGATGGGATTACTCCTTGGACTGGTAGCCATCTGGGATGACGGGTTGGAATTGGCTTTGGGGTTACACTTGGCCAACAACGTCATTTCCTCCCTTGTGGTAACACATGACGCCTCCGCCCTGCAAACACACGCACTGTTCAAGGATATGGCACCAACGGCTTCGCACATGGATACCGTGGTGATGCTCGTCTGCGGGGTCATTTTCCTCTGGGTTTGTAACCGGAAATACAAATTTTTCTCTAAGGGCAACCTGTGGGGAAAAGTAGAACGGGAAGTCGTCGAGTAAAAGAAGTTCTTAAAATTTTCTTAATACTCGTGTCACTTTCATGACATTGCCAATAAAATAGTATCTTTGGCAGTAAACAAAAACGTGATAACAATTATATTAATCTATAATCGAAGTTTCAAAAAAATGAGAAAAATTACATCTTTAATGTTCGCTCTCATCTTTGGGCTGTCTTTCTTGGCTAATGCTCAGGATGCTAAAAGCAATCAACCGAAAGGTTACCAATTCACTGATATTAAGAGATTACCTGCAACTTCTGTAAAAGATCAGGCTCGTGCAGGTACCTGCTGGTCATGGTCCGGAATTTCGTTCTTTGAATCAGAAATGATCCGTATGGGCAAAGAACCAATCGATCTTTCAGCCATGTACATCGTGAGACACGCTTACAGCGACAAAGCAACCAAATTTGTTCGCCTGCACGGTAGCATGAACTTTGCTGTCGGCGGAGCTTTCTGTGACGTGATGCACGTGATCAAAAACTACGGTATCGTTCCGATGGACGTTTACAAAGGATTGAACTACGGTGAACCAAACCACGCTTTCGGAGAAATCGACGATGTGTTGGCAGGTTACGTTAACGCTGTTATCAAAAACTCAAACAAAAAATTAAGTACTGCTTGGAAAAAAGGCTTTGACGGTATTCTAGATGCTTATCTCGGAGAAGAACCCGAAAAATTCGAATACAAAGGTAAAGAATATACCCCGAGAACTTTCGCTGACGAAGTTGTTGGTTTGAACATGGATGATTATGTGAGCTTGACTTCATTCACTCACCACCCGTTCTATTCTCAATTTGCAATTGAAGTTCCGGACAACTGGTTGTGGGGAATGTCTTACAATTTACCGATAGATGAACTGGCACAAGTCATGAGCAACGCTATCGACAACGGTTACACCTTTGCTTGGGCTTCTGACGTGAGCGAAAGAGGTTTCCAAACCTCACAACCCGGAGTTGCCGTGGTTCCGACAACCGACACGAAAGAAATGAGCGGTGCCGAAATCGCTAAATGGGAAGCTATGCCTAAAGGGAACCAAACTCCGGATGCTTTCAGACAAGGCCCGGCTCCTGAAAAAGAGATTACTCAAGAAATGAGACAACAAGAGTTCGACAACTACTTAACTACCGATGATCACGGTATGCACGTAATCGGTAAAGCGAAAGACCAGAACGGTACGGTTTACTATATCGTGAAAAACTCTTGGAATCAATATAATAAATTCGGTGGATATTTCTACGCTTCTGAACCTTTCATGAAATACAAAACGATGAACATCATCGTTCACAAGAATGCCATCCCGAAGGATATTCGCAAAAAACTTGGAATCAAATAAATCCACTCTATAAGGAGTTAGAGAAAAACTATAAAAAAAGGCCGTTGATCCATCCGATTAACGGCCTTTTTTTCATAATTTCGCGGGAGCGAAAAAGAAATACATAAAATTATAATCAATATGAATCTAGCGAGAGAAATTAAGAAAGACATTTACTGGATTGGAGTCAATGACAGAAGAACCCATATCTTCGAAAATTACTGGCCTATTCCCAAAGGTGTTGCTTATAATTCTTACATCATCGTGGATGAAAAAGTGGTAGTCATCGACACGATCGAAAGAAGCAAAATGGATGACTACGTGGAGAATATCGAACAGTTATTGAACGGGCGGAAAGTGGATTATCTCGTGATTAATCACATGGAACCCGATCACACCGGAGCCATCAAAGCTTTATTGTGCCACTACCCGGACGTGAAAATCATCGGTAACGCCAAGACTTTCCCCATGCTGAAAAACTTCTACGGGGTTTGTGACAACTTGATGGAAGTAAAAGAAGGTGATTCTCTCGACCTTGGAAAACATAAATTGAATTTCTACATGGCCCCGATGCTTCACTGGCCGGAAACGATGGTTACTTTCGAATCAACCGAAGGTATCCTGTTCAGTGGTGACATTTTTGGAGCATTCGGTACGCTTGACGGAGGTATCTTTGACGACGAGTTAGATCTGGATTACTTGGAAGAGGAAATCAGCCGTTACTATTCCAATATTGTTGGAAAATACGGTCAACCGGCTCAAACCGCACTGAAAAAACTCGGTGGCCTTCCGATCAAAATGGTATGTGCTACCCACGGACCGATCCGTCGTTCGCACATTGCCGACATCGTGGCTAAATATGACAAGTGGAGCAAGTACGACACGGACAAAGGTGTCGTGATCGTGTTCAGTTCCATGTACGGGAACACGGAAAAAATGGCTGATATAATCGCTCGTTTCTTGGCTGAAAAAGGAATCAAGAAAATCCGTATTCACGATGCATCCAAAACACACCCGTCATATATCATCAACGACATTTTTCGTTATAAAGGAGTTATCCTCGGAAGTTGCGCTTACAACGGTAACGCATTCCCAACCATGGAAACCCTGTTGTTCGAACTGGAACACATGGGCGTGAAGAACCACGTGGTGGCCTTCTTTGGCGGAAAAGCATGGGCTGGCGGAGCAATGCCCCGTTTCAACCAATTCGCTGAAAAAATCAAATGGGAAGTGGTTGCTCCTTCTTGCGAGGCTTGCGGTTGCCCAAAAGACGAAGATTTCGAAACGTGCCGTAATATCGCCTACGCCATGGCGGATAAACTGGATGAAATTTGTTGATTTTAAACGATATGAAAAATAAGAGCGGGTATGTTTGAAATACCCGCTCTCATTTTTTCTATATAAAGAAGAACGAAGGAGCTTACTTGCCTATGATTACCCAAGAGAAACCCAGAGTGTAAAGTTTCCCATTGGGTAAACATTTCCCTCCAAAAAATTACTTCCGCATCATACGGAAAGGACAATTCTCCATCACCGTGCGCATACGCAACGCCTGCTCATAAGTAATGGTCGAACAGAAAGAATGTTCATCCATGATATTGAATGAATCAAAATAAATCTCATGTCCGTTTTTCTGCTCCTTATTGGTAGCAGTGGCTTCGTAAGTCCATTTCTCGGGACGGGAATAAATTCTGAAATAAGTATAGGTATCTGAACAAAAATCATCCAACGCACCATTATACTTATCCTTCCATGTAGGATAAAGTCCATAAAATTTTCCGATAATGGTCTCGAAACGATCTCCAGAACCGCCTGCCGCATCCGGGCTGCTGGCATTCGCCATCCGGTAGATATGCTTCTTGTTTAAACTGATACCCACTTCCTTGTAAGTCCAGTACGAAATATCAGACACATCTTTTACCTTTTGCAAATCTTGATACTGAGCCATCTGCACAAACGACCCGTTATCCAAAATATAACGCGGTAATTGCACATCAATGGTATACTCGTTTGCCTCTCCTATCCAAACATTCAAATAGCGCATCGGGTCCCACACCAAATTACTCTTGATATACAAATCCTTGTTCTCACCATCGTTCAACTTCACTCGATTTACCCCTTTTTCTTTCAAGGCCTTTCCGTACTGGTCTATATCCGCCAACACAAAGGTCACATTCAGATCCACGGAGGAGGGAGCGTTTTTCAATTCATTTTTCATCACTCTATTCAGCCTGTCCAGAATTTCCTGTAACATATCCGTACCAATACTTTCATACTGGTATTCCTCTTGCGTTGTATAAACAACATGGAAGATTATTGGTACCGTAATAGGTTCGAAGCTCACTTTGGGTTTTTCAATAATCCGAACTTCGCGAACTTCCGACTCGACACCGTAAACGGCGGCTTTGAATCGTAGCGTCTCCCCCATATGCTCTGTCGTTGTGAACACCTCGCTGACAGGCGTACCATCTTCTAAGTAGATTTTAATCTCATTCTGCGGGATGCGGTCTGCAGTGATTTCAATCGTGTCCGTAAAGACGGAGTCTTTGAGTATCACCTCCTCGTCCTCGTTTTTCACCTCAATAGTACGGGTGTCCTCTACCCCCATATAAGCCTTCACCTTGAAGGTCAATTCTGCCTTTCCGTCAGCAATCAGCACAGGACTGTTGGGTGACAAACTGACCCTTGCTACCTGTGAAACATCAGGATACGTTCTGAACGACTCATACTCCGCCTTTTCACAGGAAAATACCAGAACGCTTATCAATATCATCAGAAACAATACTTTCATAATTTTTTAATTTTAATCCATTAAAAATCCCCAGCCTGGGTTCTGCTCAATGTCATTGTACTGCAACTCCTCATTCAAAGGTATCGGCATACAGAAACGATAGTCACCGTCCTCCAGCGTATAGGTTGCCTCCTCCTCATCTCCATACGAATTGCGGGTCCATCCCTCCTGCGTACGAATCAAATCACACCAGCGCATGTCATACTCAAAACAGAATTCGCGTCTCCGCTCGTTCAGGATTTCCTGCAAGACATCATTACCCTTATAGCCATCATAATCGCAGATACGACACCGTTGGAAATCCTCCAACCATTTTTTCGCCTGTGCATCCCCTTTCCGGGCATAACTTTCGGCCACAATTAGATGCATTTCTGCATAAGAGAAAAATGTGTATACAGTGAATTGTAGATAACTGCCGATAGGATTTACATTCGCATACTTCAGAATATTACCGGATTCGTCGAAAAAATTTTCCTTCCGCACATCTTTCTCATCATACATCTTCACCAGACTCTCGGCCGCAGCCATCTTCACGTATGGCAGCATTCCACAGATATTTTGCAAAACCCGATCGCTCCGGTTGTCATATAACAATCCCTGAGGATAATCCTTTTTCACACCCTCCTTTTCTGGGAATACGGGAAAATGCACATACTCTGAAAGCGATTGTAATTTCCGTCCTTCCATCGCCGCCTGTGCATGCCGGATAGCATGATCATAGTCCGTAATCTCACCAGCACCGGAACCACCTTTGAACAGATAGATTTCAGCCAACAAGGCATTTACTATCTTCTTATCGTAAAATACATTATACGTTTCCCGTGGACTCGTCTCGCACTCCAGCACCTCCGTCAGTTCGTCGATCAAAATACCATAAACTTCCTTTTGGCTTTTGCGTCTTGCATCATAATCACCTACTAGTTGGGCATCCAAATTGACCGGAATCCCCAGTTTGTCCGAGTGGTAGGGAGAGAAATATTGTAAGAGTTTGAATAAATGCCAAGCACGCAACACCATTGCCTCACAGCGTACGATATCTGCCTGCTCTCGAGAAGCATCCACCCGTCCTAATTCATCCAATATGGTGTTGAAAAAACCGATGTTCAGATACAGAGTCTGCCAGATGATACCCGGTGTTTCCGAATTCTTCCAGTCCAACGTATTTACGAAAAGTGTCTTGTTATTATTCCCATAAGACGACTGTATGTATTTGTCCGTATCCACATCATCCGTCAGCAGATGCAGGAAAGTCCAAAAGTCATTTTCTTGATAAGGAACCACCGTTCCCTGCAAAGTTGTGGAAGTCGGGTCTGCATACATTCTTAGATACCCGCCTAATAAGGCTTTCACATCGTCGTAATTGGCAACCGCTAGTACATTAGACGGCTCCACCTTCAAATAATCAGTACAGGAACACAAGCCTGCCATTACAGCTATCAATACTATTATCTTTCTCATACATTCTCTCATTTAAAGGCTGAAATTCAAGGTTATCGTATATTTTCGGGAATTCGGATAGCCGAACTCACCCATCAGCAATGGATCAATTCCTCGGTAGGGCGTCAAGGTAAATAAGTCTTTTGCCGTAAAGCTCAAACGCGCCGTACTGAACCTGAGCTTTTTAAGGAAAGCAGGAGGAATATTATACCCTAAAGTCATATAACCACACTTCAAGTAATTTCCTTTCTCCAACCGATTGTCAAACATATAGTAATTATACGTCTTTGTGGACTGAGACAAACGCGGTACATTCGTCACATCTCCTGCTTGGCGCCAGCGGTTGATATCATTCACGTGACGGTTCTGTCCGGTAAGCTCACTAAAAGTCGTAAACGACATAATTTTATGTCCTGCTTTGAACTCGAAATTCGCACTGAAAACAAATTGTTTCACATTAATCGAAGTTGAAAAACCACCCACATAAGGAGGGAATTTCTGTCCAAGATACTTAACCATCGAATTAGGCACCTCAATATTCAGGCCCATATCCAACGTAGCGTCCCCATTGCCGGTGTACACCAACACCATACCCGTCATCGGGTTTACACCTGCCATCTGGTAGCCAAACCAACTCCCTGCAGCATACCCCTCCACGTAATTATTGGAAGTGGCAGCCGTTATCCGCTCTGGCAAATCCTCAATTTTCTTATAGAAAGTGTTTTTCACGGTATTCTTATTATAGGCCAGATTCATTTTAGCAAACCACTGGATATTCTTTCGCTTCAAGAGGGTCACACCCAAATCCACCTCGACACCGTTGTTATGTAGGTTGGCAACATTGGTCGTTGCCTCAAGCCGACCAGAAGAGGTAGCCAAACGCTTTTTATCCAATACGTTCCGGGTAATATTGTGATAGTAGTTTACGCTCAACTCTACTCGATAGTCCCAAAGTGATGCTTCCAAACCGATATTCATATCTTGCTTTTTCTGCCATTTGATGTTCGGGTTCGGTAATTCGTAACTCGTCGGAACATTCTGTCCGTCATAATTGATACTTTGACCTAAGGTATACACCAAAAACGGAAGGGCATTTTTATCTATACTTCCGGTGTAACCAAAACCACCACGTAATGACAAGAGATTCACCCAAGGTAAAGACTCCATAAATTTCTCCCGATGCATATTCCAACGCAAGGCCACATTCCACAGAGGTGTAAACTGATTGCGGTTTCCAATAATATCCGAACCGTCATAACGGATGGCGCCCGTCAGAATATACCTGTCTTCATAAGAATAGGAAGCATTGGCAAAGAAAGAAGACATCTTCATGCGTTCCTTCCCTGTATTCCCCAAACGACCAAAATTAATATTATTGGGATTCACGCCCGTTAAATCAGGAAAACCAATAATGTTATGTACTTCGTCGTAAATTGGCGAGTAATTAAAGGAACTCTGTGTTGTACGATCAGATATTTCCTGTCCGAAAAACACGCTAATAAAATGGCGATCTTTTATGTCCTTCGTATATTGCAGAGTATTCTTGAACGTATAGGCATTACTGTAAGCAGTCGCCTCTCTCAATGAACCTTTTACTAAAGCGAGGTCCAAATCCTCCCCGTAGCTGATGTAATCATACCAGTTGTTTTTGAAATTCGTGTAGGTATTCGCTCCTTCCACAATCCGGTTATGGTTCGAATTGATGTTATAAACACCGTGAGTGGTAAACATCAATCCCTTGATAATCTCCCACTCCATCTTCAATTGAAGTTCGGCATCAATATACCTGTTCTTATTCGTATTGTTGTTTAGGTCGTGCAGGATATTGAAATTCTCCCAGTCCAATCCAGGACGAATACTACTCTGTTTGGCATTATAGGTGATATCACTGGCATACGAACCGTCCTCATTGTAAGGCCTCTCGTAAGGATTGGCATACATAGCGTAGTTCAGGGGCGAAATGATACTGGCGGTCGCCCGGTCATTTTTTAGGGTCGTCCCGATGCTTCCTGTAATCCGTAAGGCTTCCACTGGTATGTGTGTGATTTTGGAAGACATCCCGAACTTGCTGTACTTGTTGTTCGGTTCCGTTCCTACCTCACTTTGGAAGTTCAGGGAGGTGTAATGTTGTGTTTTTTCCGTACCGCCGGACATACTGAAACTGTATTGTTGGTTTACTGCCGTACGGAAGATTTCCTTGAACCAATCCGTATTGATGGTCGAAAGCCTTGCGATTTCACTCTCCGCAGCCTCTTTCGAAATCACACCGTAACTTGACTGACGCAACAAATCCATTACCCGCCCCGGCTGAAAAACCCAGGCCGTTTCATCCGCAAAAATCTCCCGCTCAAACTGTATCTTCTGCGCCGTATTCATCATCTCAATATTGTTCCGCGGCCGCTCCTTGATACCGTAGTTCAGCGAAAAGTTGAAACGGGTCTTCCCCACCAGTCCGCTCTTCGTCTCCACCACAATCACACCGTTTGCCGCCCGCGCACCGTAAATAGCCGTCGCAGCGGCATCCTTCAAAACCGTGATAGACTTGATATCGTCTGGAGCGATATTCCCGATTCCAGACGTAAAAATGGTAGACTGCAAATCCGTTGAACCCACCTTGATATTTGGAATCTCACCCTGCATCGGCATTCCGTCTACAATCCAGATAGGCTCCGTACTCCCGTTGATGGAGTTGATTCCACGGATCTGAATCTGCGAATCCGCACCCGGACGCCCGCTACTCACCATATTCAAACCCGATATCGTACTGCTCAACACCTCATTGATATTAGTCAGACCCCGCCCCTCGATTTCCCGGGCAGTAACGGTCTTGCTACTACCCGTCATACGCTCGCGACGCACCGACTGGTAGCCCACCACAACCACCTCGTCCATCTCACTCACCTCCTCTTGCAAAGTGATCGTGATAAACTTATCAGGATACGCGGTCACCTCTTGCATACCCATACCGATAAAACGAACCTGCAACACGAATTTCTCACCTGACAAGTTATTCATTTCGAACTTTCCATCCACATCCGTAGCCACTCCCACAGTCGTCCCTTTGATAACCAAGGTAGCTCCCACAATCGGTTCCCCGTTTTTGTCAACCACTTTACCGATTAGCTTCACTGCCTGCTTTTGCTCCGCTGGCCGATCATCTATAATATAGATTCCATTCTCCAACCGACACCGCAGACGGGTATCCGCCAGCAACTCATCCAGAATTTTCTTCAAATCCTGATTTTCAAACACAGCGCCCTTACAACGGATGGCAGAAGCGACATCCGTATTATACACCAATTGCGCATCGCTTTGTTTGATAATCTGTTGAAAGGCTTGATCCAAATATCCGGCTCTATCCGGATACTTATCCGTTGAGCCATCGCCTCCGTATGCATCACACACGAAAGCAACAAGGTAATCAATAATGATAATCGCATAAGCTTTTTCTCGATTTTTTGTGGAACTTTCCACACCAAATACGAACTTTTTTTCATAATTTTAAAGCGTTAAGTTTATAAAAAAGGCTTCAACACATAAAATCCGGTTCCGGGGTCGTAGCTGTGGATCGGATTTTTTGTATCTCACCGGTTATTTCCTCGATATAAAAACCTGCCTGCCCTCAATCTCGAAACGCAAGCCGGCAATTCCCTCATACGTTTTCAACAACACCTGTATATTCTGGTAACGGTTCAGCCGTCCCGACAAACGCACCTGTTTCAAATCCTCCGAAGCGAACACACAATCCAAGTCGTACCAACGCGACAAGGTTTCCATAATCTCGCCCAAGGGCTGTCCCTTAAACACAAACATCTTGTTTATCCACGACATATATAAAGTAGTATCCACCTGCTCCACCTTCAACACACCCTCTGCCGCTTCATACGTCAAACGGTCGGCAGGCTTCAGGCGAACCTCCTCTCCCCCCGTTGTCGTAAACCCGATGCTCCCGCGGGTCAATACAGCGGACATCGGCTTATTCCCATAATCCGTGATGCAGAAGCGCGTACCGTACACCTTGATATCCCCTTCCGGCAAAGCCACCACAAACTGCTTCCCGCTGTCCTTCACCACGTCAAAAAACGCCTCCCCCTTCAAGTACACCCGCCGTTCATCTCCGGCAAACGAAGTCGGAAAACGCAATTCCGAATCCGAATTCAACCACACCTTCGTCCCGTCCGCCAGTACATATTGAAACTCTCCTCCGGCAGGCACAGACAAAGTGTGGTATGCCTCAGGATGTTCCTTAGCCATCCGCTCCGCAGGAATCACCCGCTCTCCCCTTTGCCTCGTGGCCGCCTTCTCCGTCTCCTCCTGCTTCAAATCGATTCGTTCACCGCTTGCCAAAGTCAACACCGTTCCCACTCTTTGTATCGACAGCGAATCCTCCACTACCGCAACCACCTCCGGCAAAGACCTCCCTTCCTCTCCCGTCCACATCCAAAGTCCCACCACCAGCACAACCACCGCAGCAGCACTCCCCACCGCTGCAAGCACTATCCGCCTCAACGAACGTCTCTTCCCGCCTCTACATCTCTCCGCAAAAGCCGCAGCCATCTGCTCCCCATATCCCTCCTGCTCCAACTGCACAAACTGCCGTACCCCACGCAAACTCCTTACCTCCTCCAAAAGGTCCTTGTTGGCCTGCTCCTCCCCCAACCAATCATCCAACTCCCTTTTCTCCTCTTCCGTCAACTCCTGACCGAGCATCCGGGCGGAAATCAATTGCGCAATTCTTTCTGTTCTTTCCATTTTAATTAAATTTTGCCTAATAGACGGCAAGTGCATCCAAAAAGGATGACACCATCTAAAAATTTTTTTTAATATTCCCGAAAATCTTACCTTTCCTCCTCTCTTCCCCACCCTCAAAACAACAGCAGTAATAAAAAATCTTCACGCGAAAGCAGGGTTGCCAACCGTTTCAAAGCCCTGTACTTGATTGTCTTTACCGTATTGACACTCACATCCAAAGCCGTAGCAATATCGGCCAGACTCATCTCATCCAGCGTCATCTGCATCACCTGCCGACTCTGTGGCGACAACTGCATGATGGCCTCCCCAATCATCCGGATACTCTGCGCCTCTATTATATTGCGCAACAAAAGCCCACCATCCGAAACATCCGCAGGCACCAGCTCCTTCCGACCTTTTGGGAAATAGTCTCGCTTATCCGCAATCGTATTTTTTATAATAGAAAAGAAATAATTGCGAGGCGATTTCACAGAACCTATTTTCGAACGATTTATCCACAATTTCATGTAAGACTCCTGCAATACATCATCCACCGCCTCCTCATCCTGCAAATACCTGAAAGCAAACACACGGAACATCGAAGCATTTTCTCGAATAAACGCCTGCATACACTTATCATCCCATGTCGAAATATCCATCGGTATCTCCATAGAGCCTCCCATAAATAAAAATACGAATCCGCTGCAAGTTACTACTTTTTATGAAACAAACTAAAATTAACACTAAACTTTTACACACAAAGAGAAACTAAAACGGGGCTGTCTAACAATAAAAAAGTTAGACAGCCCCGTTCTTTAATAGGTAACAATAAATTCTATTCTAGTTCGCTTTGAACATTTCATCTATATGTTTAGCAGCCCGACGACCGTCACCCATAGCCAAAATCACCGTTGCTCCACCTCTCACAATATCTCCCCCCGCAAAGAACTCTGACAAGTTAGACTGCATTGTTTCGTCGTTCACCACAATTGTACCCTTACGTGAAATTTCCAATCCTTTCACGGAGTTCGGAACGATCGGGTTAGGAGAAACTCCCACGGCTACAACCACCACGTCGGCATCAATCGTGTACTCGGAACCTTCCATCGGTACAGGGCTACGACGTCCGCTGGCATCCGGTTCGCCCAAAGCCATCTTCTGCACCCGTACCTGTTTCACACGTCCCCGTTCGTCGGCAATATATTCCACCGGATTAGTCAACGTGATAAACTCACATCCTTCTTCCTTAGCATGTTTTACCTCTTCCAAACGGGCAGGCATTTCCTCCTCGCTCCGACGATAAACGATCATGGCACGTTCCGCACCCAAACGTTTTGCCGTACGCACGGAGTCCATTGCCGTGTTACCACCACCCACGACTACCACGTTCTTTCCGCGATATACCGGGGTATCGGAATCTTCACTATCGGCACCCATCAGATTTACCCGGGTCAAGTACTCGTTGGAAGAAAGGATACCGTTATAGTTTTCTCCGGGAATATTCATAAACCGGGGAAGTCCGGCACCCGAAGCCACGTAGAAAGCCTTAAAGCCTTCCGCCTTCAAATCCTCCACGGAATCCGTCATACCCACGATAAAGTTGGTAACGAATTTCACACCGATCTTCTTTAAGTTCTCGATCTCCACGTCTACCACGCTATTCGGCAAACGGAATTCAGGAATACCATATTTCAATACACCGCCGATTTCATGCAACGCCTCGAACACGGTCACATCGTAACCCAATTTTGCCAAGTCACCCGCACACGATAACCCGGAAGGTCCGGAACCGATAACGGCAACTTTAATTCCATTGGCATGGGCCACTTCCGGCACGGTAATATGCCCGGATTCTCTCTCGAAATCCGATGCAAAACGTTCCAGATAACCGATAGCAACCGACGGTTTCTTCAATTTTTGCAAATAAAAACACTTGGATTCACATTGTTTTTCCTGAGGACAAACCCGACCGCAAACTGCGGGTAAAGCACTCGTACGTTTCAGCACGGCAGCAGCCTGCAAGAACTCCCCTCTCTCGATGTTTTTCACGAATCCGGGAATATCAATACCCACGGGACAACCTTCCATACAAGTCGGGGTCACGCAATCCATACAACGGGTAGCCTCCCGCATAGCCATATCGGCCGTCAGACCCTGATTCACCTCAATACGCTGACTCTTGATACGTTCTTCCGGTGCGGTTTCGGGCATATGGACACGCTCAATAGAAGTACGTTCCTTCCCTGCCACCTTCTGACGCAATTCCTGACGCCAAGGTTCGTTCCGGTCACTCACGCCATGAGTATGTTCGGATTCCTCTTGTTTTACCTCAACATCATGCAATTTGGCCACCTCGGCATCCTTGAATCCACCTAACCGAGACAAAATCTCGTCAAAATCAATCAAGTGTGCATCAAACTCCGGTCCGTCAACGCAAGTGAAGCGGGTCTTTCCCCCCACGGTCACCCGGCAAGCTCCACACATTCCGGTTCCATCGACCATCAGCGCATTCAAACTGGCCACTGTCGGAATATCATACTTACGAGTCAGTTTCTCACAGAATTTCATCATGATCGCCGGCCCGATGGTCACGGCCAAATCTACTTTCTCACGTTTGATCACCTCTTCCATACCTTCCGTGATCAGACCTTTTTTTCCATAGCTTCCGTCATCCGTCATGATAATCACTTCATCCGAAGAAGCCCGTATTTCATCTTCCAGAATCACCAAATCCTTATTACGTCCGGCAATTACTGAAATGACCCTGTTTCCTGCTTCCTTGAAAGCTCGCACGATGGGCAGTAAAGGAGCAACACCAACACCACCACCGCAAGCCAACACGGTTCCCACCTTCTCGATGTGAGTCGGTTTTCCGAGGGGGCCCACTAAATCCGTGATATAATCCCCTGCTTCCAAAGCACACAATTTCCGGGAAGAGACTCCCATCACTTGTACCACTAATGTAATACTTCCTCTTTCCAAATTAGCATCAGCAATGGTCAACGGCATCCGCTCGCCCTTCTCTCCCACGCGTACAATCACGAAATTACCCGGTTTACGGGCCTTTGCTATCAATGGTGCCTCAACTTCCAGCTTTACAACTTTTTCTGAAAAATAAGTCTTACTTAAAATTTTATTCATAGTCTCTAGGTTAATCTATTCTACTTATTTCAACCCCGCTATCGTTTTCGATTTCAAGCCGCAAAGATAACGAACCCCTTGGAAAAAACAATTTTTATTTCGATTAATGGCAAGAGAAGTTAGAAGTAAGCATGAAGTCAGACACGCCCCAAATCACATCGGCATATCTCCTAGATAGTAAAGTTAGTCACTAAACGACTATAAAACGAAGGGGGAACGTCTATCATTCGCTTATCGTTCCTTATCTCCCGCTTAACTCGCCCCAAACTGAACACACAAAGTAAAGTAATTTCCTACAATCTGTCATATCGGAAAACTCACGCCATTTCGTGACAATCTGAGTAATATTGCTATTTTTGTTCCCGAAAACAAATTATACAGACATCATGGGCAATAAAAACAATAAAAAAGAGCGGATTAACGTGGTCTATTCCACGAACCCGAATTACCAATACGAATACAACCAGGAAGAGGAACAGGAAACACTGGCCCCGGAAAAGCAAAACCTGCGGGTAACTCTCGATTCCAAACAGCGCAAAGGCAAAATCGTCACCCTCGTACAAGGTTTCGTGGGTACGGAAGAGAATCTGAAAGAACTGGCCAAGCTACTGAAAAACAAATGTGGCGTGGGCGGCTCCGTGAAAGATGGAGAAATTATCATCCAAGGGGAAGTAAAAGAAAAAGTGTTGACTATTCTCCGGGACAATAAGTACCGGGCAAAATAGATTATAGATCAGACAATCTAGTCTGATCTATAATTATTCTATCAGCGTTTTATATTATCACGAGAAGAAGTCTTTACTTTTGCAAGACTAAATTTCACGGGACAAAAGTATAACACACTAACAGGTCTTCCGGGAGCTTGCATTGCCGGTTTATCAAATTTAATCAAGCGAATAACTCTTAAAGTCTCTTGATCTAAATCAAATCGTACCCCTCGTAAAACCCAATGATTTTTCGTTATTCCATTGGTATCTACAATAAATGCAATGTAAACAGTCCCTTCAAGAGAATCAAGAACTGCCGAACGTGGATAACTCAAATTCGAGGTGATCACTTCTCGTAATGAACCTCGGAAATGCACAGGCATATTCTGTAAACAAAGTACCAAATCATCCGATCCATCTTTTAACAAACGAAAATCAACAGGTAGTACGTACATACGACATTTTGACGGGATGCCCATTTTGTGTAGCTGTTTTTTTGAAGCTTACAAGCTGACTTACCCGTAAAGCTTCACGAATGAGATCGGGATGTTTTCCCCATATAACATGATGTCCGTGCGTTTTTCCTAAAGTATCTACATCAAATCTAACATACACGATCTCTTCAATAGAATCCATTCGTGCCTGTAAAGGATAATTCAAGTGTGTTTTTACAAAATCATTAATATCCCCGTCAAAAACGGGGTAAGTTCCTACTTTATGAACGGAAGTACTATCGTCCACCCCAGCATTAACTCCCCCTTGAAGTACAAATCCTTGTTTATTCACCAAGAAAGTCAAGAATATAAATACAAAACATCTTATTATCATCTTCTTGAAATTATATACATGAAATCAGATATATAAATCATGAATTTTCAAATACCCTTCAAAACTATATAAAACTTTGAAGGATATTAAAAACATTGTTATCTCAATATAATTTTACCTTTTGAATTTATCTCAAATTCCATGCGAGTCATTTGAAGAGGAACAAAAGACGTATTTTTTCTATTTTCTTGGAACAAGACATCAAAAGGTTCTTCTTTCTTTTGAATAATAAATCGATTACCCCGTTTTCGAGTATACAGGATTTCTCTTGAAAATTCATCCTGAAAACAACATGCAACCACAACCGACGAAATCATTTTTCCATCATGACAATTAACTAAAATCAAATATCGATTTTTAAACTGATTTGAATCACCTGATTCTGGCATGTAATTATCATTTATCAACATAAACAAATAATTATCAACGTGTTTACAAATGGAGAAAGTTCCACAATAATAAATATCTAAGTCATTCTCCAATTTAGATGCAAAACATACAGAATCCATATATCGAATACCAAAAGTATCTCTTGGAAATAAATCTATTGAATCAAGAATAGGTAATTGAACTAAAAATTCAAATGTACTACCATCAACCTCTTGTAGATTTTCAAGAGATTCCACACAAAATTTATTCCTAGAAATTCTCTTTTCATCAACAGTAATCTCAGCATCTATCATTTCCTTTTCGTTCACATATTTCACAAAATCATCATGTTGCCTAAAATCTCTCTGATTTCCACAAGCGATATATAATAAACTTATTAGCAAGACTATTTTGTTATCCATTATATTCTAATTAGTCAAAATTATCATTTGTCAATACAAATATTTTTATCTTTTTAACTAGTTTAAACCATCCCATTCATTTTATTTATAAAGCCAATATGCTTTTTTCCATCCCCAAAATACTTCCTTTTTCCCATCATCTATGTAATAAATTGAAATCTATTCTATCTGCTTATATTAACACGATTTGGTTATCAACACGAACATCTCCATATTTTATATTACTGGTTATATTACTGGGACTATATTCCACTAGCTTAACACATTCTTGTTCCTCAACCAACAAATAGGATTGAGCATTAACATTAAAAAGGAGAGCTAATACAAAAATTATTATCAATATATTAACTTTCATACCCTAATTAAATTATACCCTAAAGTGCTATGCTCCATACTTTCGTAATTCTTTTAATTCTCATAATTAACAATTTCAATATTTAGTACACTTATGATCACATTTCCATAGGAACAAGATCATCTTCATCACTAGGGGGAGATACCTCCCCCCAAACCCCTGGCATATAATCCACTCCTACCCATTTCTTATTTTCAAAACGAAAGGATTGCAATAAAAACATGTATTGTTTCGAGTATCCTGAATAACAATACACGTATTCACTAATACTGTCTCGTTTGATTTCAATCCAACCAGGCTTTCCTAATTTAAAAAGCTTTTCTTTGAAATAGTCAAAAACAAATTTTTCTAACAAACTATCTCTAATGATCTTTTCTTGACACACGATCTGTCGCAAGGAGTCCCCCGGCACATAGTCTATCAAATAAAAAAAAGTATCTATTAATATTGGTGGTTCAAACGTGCCTGGCTTTTCTAATTTGAAATCAACCCGTCGTGGCTTTACGGCATTTTTTAAAGCATCACACACGACGGCACGACCTTGCCTTTCCTTCTCGTTTACTAATGTTTCATCATGCAAATAATAAAACAATAGTACTAGTAAGCTTATAATCAATATTGTACTTGTCTTTTTCATATTATATCAGTAAAAGGTAAAATATGCGGGAATCTTATAGCGATTGGGATAATAGCCCCAGAAATTATTACGTAATGCCGTATTCATTATTCTATAGGCAGAGCTTAAATTCCCACTTTTCAAGTAAACATTAAAGCTATATTCATATGCAACTCGTTCAGAATAAATCTTATTTGCTAATGCTCCAAATCGATAAAAATGATAGGCATGATTAAGTTCATGTCCACTAATAGCTCTAAAATCAACTGTATTTGAATTTGTTGTCATCGGTGATATATGTATAAATGAGCCGTTTGAAGTCCCACGTGCATATCCACCTACTTTTGATCTAGTTTTCAAATTGTACATATTTCCATAACGATCCATCCCGTAACCTCGTCCAGATTTTGTTGTAATTTCTTTTATTCCCCAATCACCTTCTCCAATATTAAACTCGTCTTTTATTCTATTTTGTAAATAATCTGTATCCCATATCGCTTGACGACCTCGGGCATATTCTTTTGCAATCAATGCTTCATTACCTTTCAAAGCACTTTGTCCCAAAGAAAACTCTGTAGTCTCTCCGACCCCATTCCAAAAACTATACCCTCTACGATAATCGGAAAAACCTCGTCCTATTCCCCCGGCCAATCCTCCTGTAACTATTCCAATACTACCATCCATCATTCCATTTTTTAGACCTTGCCCAAAGTTTCCCCCGTAAAGCCATGAATTTCCAACCCCTCCGACAAAACCACCAGCAAAGCCTCCAGTTGCTCCAGAAATAGAACCTCCAACAAATCCCCCTCCAATCGAAGAACTCGACGAGATTAAATTACCCACTCCCATTCCTGCTCCCAATCCTGCAACACCAGCAATTCCTCCTATAAGATAGTCTTTCCAAAAATTTCCACTATCATTTCCCATAAATCCTTTTAAAACGACATTAGCCATAGCCCCAATAAAAAAAGCTGCAAGAAACGATTCTCCATCCGGATCAACAAACGCCACCGGATTATTGCCGCAATACACGTAGGGAGAAGTTAATTGTGATGCAGGGTCTTGACAAAACCATCTTGCTACAACAGGATCATAGAATCTTGAACCGAAATCATACCAACCCACTATCTCCTTGGCTAATTCCGCATCCTGCAACTCTTTACCACTAAACAATTGCTTGTTTTTGTTAAGATTATTATACGTGAACGCCAAACCAAAAGGATAATATTCGGTTGTCTGTATAGGTGTAAGCGCACTAGCACTTGCCTCTAACACAACCCGAGTACTACCAAGATGATCGGCTAAAAAATAATCGTAAACATAGCCATTGTTCACTTTTCTAGTTACCCCGGAAGGGTGAAAAATACAATCAAGCATATCCCCGTTATATATCATCACTCCCCGATAATACGTCGAAGAACTCCCCGCAACTTGCTGGGCTAACTTCTCGCCATCCGCACTGTAAATATACGATATTTTATTTTGTCCATGACTGATTTCAGCAGGTAAATTCAATTCGTTATAAGTAATTGAGTGACCTCGCCGTCCGTCTGTTATCATATTACCATTCTCGTTATACGCATAAGTTCCAAGTGCACCCCCGTTCAACGTGATTTTACTGACGGCATTACCGTTACCCGTTGTACCGTACGTGTAATCCAGAGCATGAAGAGTTGTTCCCGTTGCTCCATTTCGATATAAACTCTTGATATTTCCATTCAAATCATAAGCAAGACCATACATATTATATTTTCCCGTGGAATTTGCAGTCCAATTTGTCCCGCTCTTTTCTTTATAAATAGCCTCTCTTAGCTGCCCTAACGGATCATAAGAATAAATATAAGCCTTTTCCATACCACCTCCATTTTTCCACGTCATGGCATTGATATTACCATCATAACGTGCGGTAGCCCCTGTCACGCCGACCTGATCATAACCTAACGTATAACTAAAAGCGGATGATGACACGCTCGTAACATTTCCCCCCACATTATACTGGTAAGATTGTATTTCCCTCCCGTTATGCAGTTTCTTGGCAGACAAACGCCCCAGTTCATCGTACACATTCTCAATAATTGTCACTCGTCCGTTAACATTATCTCCAGTTATCTGCTGATCGATCTTCACAAGCCGTCCTTGTTGATCATACGTGAAATACTTGTTATATTCCGTTACCAAAGCCCCCACAGTTTGTTTCACTTTCGCCCGAGTAACTTGGCCTGTAAAATCATAGGCATTCGAAACAATTTCCAAACCGGAAGGATAAAGCTGAGACACACTCTGAACGGAACGATACTTCTTATCAAAATACGTGGCTGATAATAACCACTGATGCGACACAATTCCAAGCACTTTCGTCTTTGTTCCAGTAATTTGCCCTATCACGTTATCATTTTTAGCCTCTCCAACGGTATCGACTGAAGAATAAGCCACTGCGGATTGCCCGCTCCAATCGTAATTATCATAATACGTGATAAGATAACAGTCATTAGCCGTGACTGCCGTGGGATAAGTCCCGTTCGTGTAACCATGTAAAGCAGTTCCCCTCGTTTCACCGAAAATCGTCTGGGATGCCAATGCTGCACGATGTTCCGTTTCCGTCCCCGTGCAGAAACCAGATATGACAGGCCGATTTAATTCGTCATATTTTGTAAAACTCCACTTGCCCCTCTTCCGTTGTTCTGCATCCTGAGTTAACACGAGGCGTCCCCGATTGTCATATAGATTTATTACAAAACCTGCCCCCGGTTTGTATTGTTTATATGCCCGTCCTCGGTCATCATATTCCGTATAATAACAATAACACAATAATTCTGTTAGAGATTTCGTTCCACTTGTAAAAAGAGAATCCTGAATAGGTGGAATCACATAGCGAAGACGCCCAAGCATATCCCGAACCTCGTAAGAGAACATTCGTTTTCCTGTTGTCAACCTCGTCTCCCTAGCTACAATATTTCCCTCTATATCCCGATATTCTACTGCCATATCACCTTCCGGATTAGTGACCACTTGCACCGAAAGACTGTTGATAGGCCAAAATGTAGAATCAAGTCGCACGGAAGTTCCTACTAATACATAACATTTCACGCTATCATTTGCCACATTTTTACGGTAAGAAAAAAGTGTCGTGTGTCCGCCACCCAAACGCCAAGAAAATCCCAACCCTCCTTGCTCGATCACTCGATCATAAGGACTATCATCGAATCTTGAACTTGTATATGCCACGGGATTCGCACCGTAAAGATTCGAATAAAAGGTTTCTTGTTCAGTCTCGGCATTCACACGAAAGACACCGTTACCATCCATCACGTAAGGAAGATAAGTCGTCGTTTCACGCCCGGCACCATCCCGAACGACTGGGGTTACAATATCTTTTCCTCCGGGAGATGCCCCAACACCAACCTGCTGCACCGAACGCCCTTGCCCATCATAATAAGTAGTTCTACGAATTATATGTTCACTTCCAGTACTAACCTCCTCTGTCACACAAGGTGGATGCACATTTATATCCCGCACATGAATGGTGCCATTCATCGGGATCACTTTCCCCTCGCATTCTGCTTTAATCGTGTATTCTCCTGGTTCTGTCAAGCTTGAAAATTTTAAAGTTTTCCCTGTTCCCATCAATTCATTTACTTTAAAACTATTTCGATATAATCCATAATTCATATGTTGAGAGCCAGCTAACAAAATTGAAGTTTTCTGACCTAAAATCAAATTCCCATTTCCATATACATTAAAAATTTTAACACTACCTCCGGGTTGCTGAGTTACTAAGAACTCATCATGCGGACCCAAATACACTCGACTTTCTCGATTCAATTGAGATATATTAGGAGAACCTATAACATGTATACATCCTTTTTTCTTGTTTATATCTGTTGATAAATACAATACATGTTCTTTATTCCATCCGTTTACTCGCCCATCATTACACGCTTTAACAATTTCTCTCAAGTCATTCCAACCAGATTCTTCATCAAAAAGAAAAACAAACGGTGTACTTATTACATCTCCATCAGAAGAAATAGCAAGGGTCTTGTCCAACAATGATATATTATTATTTATTATCGGGAAATAGTTAAAACTTGCACCTCCATTCATTCTTTTTTCTAATCCATCTCTTTCCACACGAATGAAGTAATTTCCTACAAATTCTCCCGTAAAAACTAACTTCCCTCCTGTACCGACTTTAGTTGCAATTTTAGTATCTCCTGCATATAATTTATACACTAGATTTACATCCGATCCATCTAAATAAATATTCTGCACCATACGTGGAATTGTATTCCCACCTCCACTCACATTAAAAACATTCACCCCGCTAGCTTGAGCCATTTGAGTTATAACTACAACAGATTGGTTGAACGTTGAAAGAAAAATAAATCTTCTAGTCACTCCCGTATTATTTTCTTTAACCCTAAATGTTATTTCGTAATCATTTAAAAAATCAAATTCCAACCAATTATAAGCAGGTTGCGATAATTTCTCGTTTATCAAATCAATCAACATACTACCTGTCATAGCATTTTTCAATTCATATCTAAAAGTAACACTATTCACTTCTCCAAATAATGTTCTTCTTGGGTTTGTCTCCACTTTAAAATCGATATTAGGTATACTTAATTGAGCGAAAATATAATTTGGAGATAACACCAAAACTAAAAACAATATTACATTTTTCATGATTCAAATTATTATTAATCAATTGAATATTGATATCCCTTCATAACGTGACGCTCATCATCTAACACTTTTATTATCCTCCCAAATCCATCGTACTCGTAATAAACAGTATAACCATTCTCATCTGTTTCGGATGTTTTTCCATAACCTAGTTTATAGGTTGCTGTTGTCATTAATGCTCTTGCAGGATGAACACGAACCTCATCAACATAGCTTGACGTACTACCTATCAAATAGGATTTGGAGGTGGAACTTACTGTTATTTGAGTCATTTCCCGCTCCCATGTTACTCCATTATTCTCACTTTTCCAATAAGTCAGTAAATATTGCCCTGCATCCAAATGATTCAGAGGTATATTAAAAATCCCTCGATACACTTTTTCACCTGTTTTTGCTTTATCACAAATAATAGCACCATTTACATCTTCAAAGCTAGTATGGTAAATTTGGTTTACAGTTGCATTTGTTGCTGTTGCGATAATCACTGTATTATTATATCCATAGATAACAGATATTGGTTTTCCGTGTACTCCTGCACGAGTCTGAGTTGGCGCATATGCAGGAAGACTATATGCATCATTAATTGAAATAATTTCATAATCGGGATCACACACCATTTTACCGTTCACGCAAGCATAGGGAGAATAGGTTGTTTTAGGTTCATTTATTTTTAATTGTTTCATGTTATTAAGAGCTACGATAGCTAAAGCTCCGGTATATTCATTTAAGTTTCCTCCAACAACAATATCATTCTTAAAGCGAATCGTTTCTATGGGATAATTAATCATATGCCTTCTATTCATCCAAGCTATTCCTTGGTTAAAACCATCACCTTCTGTTGTCGTTGTCGGATAATTAAACGGATAGGTAATTGTTGTTTTAAATTTTGTATACGGAGCATATTGTGTTTCAGTAATTTCAATCGGAACAAGATTATCTTTATCATACGTATATTGAGTATTCGTGTTTATTACATCTTGTCCTGTTGAATACTCTGTTTTCAATAAAACTGGTTCAGAAGTCCACTCGTACTCACATAAATGCCTTGTCTTTTTACCAGCAAATACCGAGGTATATGTTTGATACCCTTTCACAACTTCCTTTGCTGTACTACCAAATGAATAGCTATAGGTCTTTTCATGGATCAGATTGTTACTCTTATCATACAATTTTTCCTCGTTGATTAATCCACGATGCCAAAAACGGGAAGTATTCACAAATACCGCTAAATTATTATTTTGAACCACAGATGAATTAGGTGGAATATAATACACCTTCGAGGGTAGATCCGAATGGGATTCGTTAGACGTGTACTCATATATACTTTTGGATTCATTCGTTTTTTTTACAATAACAGTCGCATAGCTTACCGGGCTACCGTTTATGTCAAAGACATCACAAAGTAATTGGGAACTTAATAAAAAGTTATATTTATCACCACCCCCTTCTGCCCAAAGGCAATAATTACTTCCAGAAAAAATAGTTCCACTAGACACAGTCAACATATTTCCCCGAGAATCACACTTTTTATAGTAATACCTTGTAATTAAAGAATCATTTGAAGTCGCTTGTTGCTTTATATATTTTACTCTTATTCCTCCTATCGGGGTCTGTATATTATCCATAACCGCATCATTTAATTCATACTCGTATTCTGTATACCCTCCCCAATTATTATACACTCTCTTTAAACAATTAGCAGCTGTATATTCTAAAATAGACGTTCTATTTGCTCCAACAATAGCAGCATTCCCAATCCTTATTGTCGGACGGTTAGTAGTGTTCCCCGCTCCATTATAATACCCCCAATGATCATAATCTCTACTATTCCTTTTTCCAATCAAATAAGGCAAATATTCAAATTTAGAAACCAAACGTTGTCCCACGGCCGTACTATCCAAAATCTCTGAAAGCATTAATCTTTTATCTGCACTTTCTGCTAGATTATAATAGGAAAAATTAATTGATTTAACAAACTGATTTTCTATTGCAAAATATTTAATACCATCCAATTTTCTCATATTAGAAAAATCCGCACGTCCTTTGGATGAAACAAACTCTAAACGTCCACCCTTCCATGAGATACCCTTCAAATATTGTGGTTTTATGCTAGTTTCCACTTCTCTTTTTTTACGACTTCCGCCGTAATTACCGGTTTATTAAGATTTGCACCAGACACTTCAACCAAAAATTCTTCATCATAATTTGAAAATTTATAAACATCTCCCAATTCATATGTAAAAGAAATTGTTTCATACATGGCGCCCACAATAGTTTCCAAATACCAAGTTGAAATATAGGCAGGCCTCACTTCCCGATCTCCATCATAAATGATTGTCATCGTCGTTTCTTCCTTACAATTCTTTCCAAATGTATATTCAACACCTTTTTCGTCTGTTATTCGGAAATAACTTCTATCAATCCACTCAATTTTATTATTAGTACGAGGAATTGTATGAGTTTCTCCTTCCGGATCTACCACAAACATTCCAGAAACGCCAGCTATTCATAAAAAAATATATCTGGTTCCGAATCGAAATCACCACTCTCTCTCGAATCATAAGTACTATTTGTCCAAGATGATAATTTTGATGCAACTGCTCCATCGGGAGAAGAACTTTTACAAAAACCAGTTTCATCCGGTCTCTTTTTCACGATGCGACTAATTCTCCCACCCGCAGACAAATTCCATCCCAATCCAACCCAAGTAGCTATGTCATGAAGTTTAATACCCGTTGTCTGATAATTTATACCTATTGGTAAGGTTAAACCTCCTTCTTGAATAGAAAACAAAGGTACTTGTACATTAACAATACCTGTATTCAGGTTGACAGGATTATTCACACTTCTCATTAGTAGAGCCATCTCTGGAGAAGAAGAAGTAATATTCATATCTTGTCCCCATAATCGGGAGGCTAATAATAGAAAACCTAAAACAAACACTCCGACAAAATATTTTTTCCTTTTTATTACATTCATGATCAAAGAAATTAAATTGTCTATAAAGATTTAGATGAACTCACGAAAAGATAATATTAAATACTCGATACACTTACGCCGATACAAAAATCTTTATGAATCATTTACCTCCTTTCTTTTCACAAAGACTATCTGTAAATATACATTAAAAATATCTTAAAACAATAACTATATTACAATTATTTCACCATGATATAAAAAATATTTCATCTACAAACAAATTTTGAAAATTGTAGAAAAGGATGCGGCTCCAAAGTCCTGTATTGAACTTGGAGCCGCATTTTTATTAGTATATACCCGATACTATCCTACACCCATTTCACCAAAGCAAAATCCTGTCTGTGAGGAAGTAATATGTTTTTCGGGAAAATTCGTAATCCTAGCATGAAAATTCCGGGATCATCGGGAGTCACTTCGATGGAATACATCGCCTTCCCGTTCTCGAAAGAGACGGGTACAAATTCCTGAGTGAAACAAACCTCAATCTTTTCGTCCTTTTTCATCATGGCGACCAATTCTACCCCGATGTCATCAATAGACAACTCACCCAAATCAAGTACCACTTTCCCCTGGTAAGATTTACCCAAAGAGATAATCTGTTTCGATTTATCGGGAAGAATCAATGCATCCACCTGCACGGATTCCCATTCCCGACTAACCTTCCTCTTCCACTCTGCAATCTGCGTGGCTAAAGCATAATTATTATCACTCAAACGGTGGAAACGGCGAGACATCGGTATATAAAACTTATCCTCGTAATCCGTCAACATCCGATTACACGTAAAGTTTGAAGCCACTTTCGCGATCGTGTTTTTGATGTATCCAGACCACTTGCTGGAGATACCGTTCTCTCCCCGCTCATAGAACGCCGGAGCGATTTCCGATTCAATGATATTATAAATCAACTCGGCATCCAACTCGTTTTGGAATTCTTGATTCTCGTACGTTCTTTCCATCGGCAAAGCCCAACCGGCATCCTTCTGATAGCCTTCAACCCACCAACCGTCCAGCACGCTGAAGTGCATGACTCCATTCATGGCAGCCTTCTCCCCACTCGTACCGGAAGCCTCCTGCGGACGGGTCGGGGTATTCATCCACACGTCCACTCCTTGCACCATGTGACGAGCCAAGTCCATGTCATAATTCGGCAGGAACAATATCTTACCCAAGAACTGCGGATATTTGGAGATCTCCACGATCCGCTTGATCAAATCCTGACCGGCCTGATCCGCCGGGTGAGCTTTCCCCGCAAAAATAAACTGAACCGGACGGTCCGGGTTATTCACGATCTCGTTCAAACGATCCAGATTACTGAATAGCAAATGAGCCCGCTTGTAAGTCGCAAAACGACGGGCAAAACCGATGGTCAGAATATCATCCCGCAAGGTGTCTTGAATTTCCACGATTTGCCGCGGCGTGAAATAAGCCGTACTCTTCTCGTCAGCCAAACGATGCTTTATATGACGGATCAACCGACTGCGTAAAACCATACGTACCTCTTTGATCACTTGATCCGGTACTTGGTAGATACCTTCAAAACAAGTTTTATCGTAATGATGCGTTTTGAATTTCTCTCCAAACACGCTCATCTGTATTTTTTTCCATTCCGGAGCCGTCCAAGTCGGGTAATGCACGCCATTAGTTACATAACTGATGTGTAACTCTTCCGGCATATATCCCGGCCATAAATCCTTGAATATATCCCGACTGACTTTCCCGTGTAACCAGCTAACCCCGTTCACCTCTTGTGATAAGTTCGCGGCTAGGAAACTCATGGAGAACTTCTCATTCGGGTCATTTGCATTTACACGTCCCAACCCAAGCAACTGTTCCCACGTGATTTTCAAGCGTTCAGCCACAAACCAGAAGTAATTTTTCAACAGGTTTTCGGTAAATGAATCATGCCCTGCCGGAACCGGCGTATGCGTGGTGAAAAGCGAAGACGCCCGAACGACTTCCATCGCCTCGGCAAATGAGAGTTGACCTTCTGACACGTATTCCCGCAATCTTTCCAACCCAGTAAACGCGGCATGTCCTTCATTACAATGGTACACATCCGCCTGAATATTCAATTTCCGCAAAGCCCGGATTCCCCCGATACCCAGCAAAATTTCCTGTTTCAAACGATTTTCCCAATCCCCACCATACAGGTAATGCGTGATACTCCGATCGCCTTCCTGATTATCCTCGAAATCCGTATCCAACAAGTACAACTCAACCCGTCCAACGTTCACCTTCCAGATTCGGGCATACACCTCTCGTCCGGGGAATGCAAGACTAATCGTCAACCAATTTCCTTCTGCATCCCGAGCCGGAGACACCGGAATTTTCGTGAAATCCTGCGCTTCATATTCAGCCTCTTGATTTCCAGCGGCAGAGAATTTCTGCGTGAAATAACCGTAACGATACAACAGACCGATACCCGTGATCTTCGTTTTCTTATCGCTCGCCTCTTTCAAGTAATCCCCGGCCAAAACTCCAAGACCGCCCGAATAAATTTTCAGGGAAGCGTGTAACCCATACTCCATACTGAAATAAGCAATGGAAGGATCATTCATTTGTTTTTTCTCATCCATGTACTCGGAGAATTTAGCGTACACGGCTGCCAGACGGACCACAAATTCCTCGTCATTCTCCAACTCCTTGTATCGGTTTAAAGAAATCTTATCCAAGAGGGCTATCGGGTTATGGCGCGTCAACATCCATTGTAAAGGATCGATACTCTTGAACAGATCAACCGCCTCCTCGTTCCAACACCACCATAAATTATTTGCCAATTCTTCCAAGGCACTTAATTTGGCAGGAATCGACCGATGAATGATCACGCTGATCCAGTTCGGAACATTTGTTGCCGCTTTCTTCTCGATAAACGACCACTGTTCGTCTTCCACCACCGGGATTTCATCAATCCGTTCATTTATTTTATCTATCGCAATCTGATAAGCCTTCTTGTAGTATGAGATCAAGTTTTCCCAAAGAGCAATCTTCGAAACGTCCTTGGCATTCTTAGCTACAGCTTGATACTCTTTTTCGTTCAGCCCGGCAATCGCTTTTATTTTATCGGTAATCTTCTCGACCACCTCCTCGTTATTCCGGTCATTCCGCTCTATCACTTCAATTCCCGGATGCGCTTTCTTGTAATAGGATTCTACCCATAAACCGAATCCCGCTAAGGAGGTCGTGATCGTCGGTACTTTAAACGCCAAACTTTCCAAAGGCGTATATCCCCAAGGTTCGTAGTAAGAGGGGAAAACGGTTAAATCCATTCCCACGAGCAAATCATAATAAGGCATATTGAACACGCCGTCATTACCATTCAAATAACTCGGGGAGAAAAAGACCTTCACCCGATCCTCCGGCCCGTTCGATAACCTTTGCTCCTCGATCTTACGCAAGACCGGATCATTTTGCGGGTCCGACAATTCATGCGTCACGTAAGGATGTGTAATTTCTACGGCCTGATAGGGACGTTCCAAATTATTCAGTAATTCCCGATTTGCACCCTTGTGTCCTGCCGGAACCAGAATAAACGCCAAAATATCCCGTTTATTATCTGCATCCCGGTTCAAGCGTCCCAGTGCTTCGATAAACACGTCCAGCCCCTTATTTTTAAACTCGTAACGTCCACTGATACCCACGATTAAAGCATCTTCAGCGACCGCCCTTCCCAACAAAGCCTGCGCCACTTTCAACAACTTTTCCCGTCCTTGCTGACGCTTGGCGGGATAATCCTCCTCGCTGGGGGTGAAACTATTCTCGAAACCATTCGGGGTAACAAGATCCACTTGCTTACCCAAGAAATGCTCACATTCTTTCGCAGTAATGTCACTGACCGTCGTGAAACAATCCGCCCATTCTGCCGCCTTACTTTCCAGGGATTGTTTGGAATCCACGCCGAAACGATGGGCCGTTTCCACCGGATTGTAATCCTTCATCGGATCATAAAGAGGCAAGCCGTTCCCGGCAATACTACGTCCTAACACGGTGGCATGAGTGGTGAACACACATCCCACTTGTGGAAGGGCATTTTTCAAGTACAACATACCGCTTCCCGTCATCCACTCGTGGAACTGGGCAATAATACGCTGACGAGGCGATATATGGTAACGGACAAAACTTTCGATCACTTTTCCTGCCGTGTAACCAAATAACACGGGTTCAATGTAATCCCATTGTCCGGTTAACGAGTCCACCTGAAACTTCTCCCAAAAAGACGTCAAAATTTGATCCTTCTGGGGAATAAAAGAGGTAAAATCCACCAGAATAGCCACGGGGTTACCCGCCACGTTCCATCGTCCCACTTTAATCCGCAACCCCTCCTGTGCCGCTTTCACCCGCCACGATTTAAACAAATGGGCATCCTCTGTGAATTCCGGGTTCGGTTCATTATACCGCCACACGTCCGGGCCAATCAATATATGGTTGTTTTTGAATTCCCCGGCCAAACTCAACACCTTTGTTGAAATTACCGTGTGAATTCCCCCAACCTTATTACATACTTCCCAACTTACCTCGAACAAATAGGCGGGATCTTTCAATTCCAAATTACTCATATTTAATTTTTAATGTTTTGACTTCACTTGTTTCTCCTTAGTACTCACCTTCTTCGTCGCCTTCGCAGCACTCTCCGCACTTTTTACACGAGGAGTCCGTTTCTTTTTTTCCGGACTTTTCTCTTCTTCGGTGATTTTATTGCCCGCAATATTACGCATTTTTTCCATATCTTCCACACGTGCGACAAAATCACTCAACACATTCATATAATTTATGAATGCTTCATACGGAGTTTCATAAGGTGAAACGTAACGATGATAATCGTTATCGGAGAACAGTTTCGTCCTCATATAATAGAAATGATCACTAGCCTGCAAGCGAGAGTAATCCTCGTTCAGCTCCGGATCATTTAATGCTTCCACTTTTGGTTGTATTTTAAACAGCTCTTCAAAAGCCTCATTTTGTAATTCATTTCCCAACCATCCGGTAATATCCTTTTCTTCATCCGCCCATGAAATCGGGTAAGGCACGTGCAAAGGAGCCACTGGCTGATGTTTTTTCACCGCCTCGCTCGGGGTCAGGAATTCAAAATCAGTTGTCGAGAATATAAATTCGGGCAAAGAACGCATAAACTCGAAAATTCCGGTCTCGGCCAATTGGTTTTCACCAAACGTCTCGTAGTTCATAAACAAATTCACGATCTCACGATCCCGCGTACTATCTTTTAACCAACGAGCATATTTATCTGCCGTGAGAGGCCATTCATGCCAGCTATGATCTGAAAAACGCAGGGTCAAATCGTCGCTTAACCGGGAATTTTTCAACAACAGTTTCAACCGGGGATTCATCACGTTCGTGTAAACAAAATTCGGACTCTTCCACCCCAACACATGCTTTGCCCCATCGGTTAACATGGATTCAAATCCCATGGCAGCCACCCGTTCCCCGATCTGATCGGAATAAATCAACGAACTATTCCGCAAGGTCACCGGCTTCTGCCCGAATAACTCTTCCATCCTAGCCACATGTCGTCGTACTTGTCTCTCAAATTCATCCGTATCAGACAAGGATGCCAACGAGTGAGCATACGTCTCGGCTAAAAATTCCACACAGCCTGTCTTGGCCAATTTCTGGAAACTTTCAATCACTTCCGGGGCATGAAGGGCAAACTGTTCCAATGCCGAGCCGGAAATGGAAAAACTCACTTTAAAGTTCGCCCCATAGCGCTGAATCATATCCATGACCAACTGATTCATCGGCAAATAGCATTTTTCCGCCACACGCCGTATCGTGGAACGATTCACATATTCGTCAAAATAATCATGACGCTTGCCTATATCAAAAAAACGATACCTTCTTAATCTTACGGGTTGATGTATCTGGAAATAAAAACACAATGTCTTTTTCATAATTTTACATTTTAAATTTTAAACTCTAAACTCCCAATACGTCCTTGTAAACTTCATCGACTTTCAACGCGGCATTCTCCCATTTCAACTGGTTTACCTCATCCAATCCCTCTTCCCCGGCCATTTTTCCCAGAGCCGGATAGGCCAATAAACCATATATAGCATCTGCCAACGCATCGACATCCCAGTAATCTACTTTAATAGAATGTTTTAATACTTCTGCCACCCCGGATTGTTTAGAGATAATCGTGGGAACACCCGCACGCATCGCCTCCAACGGCGAAATCCCGAATGGCTCGGAGACAGAAGGCATTACATACACGTCACTATGCAAAAACATCTTCTGCACATCATCCCCCCGTAAGAATCCGGTAAAGTGAAATTTCGTAGCAATTTTCAATTGGGCCACACGTCGAACGGAACGATTAAACAAGTCCCCACTTCCGGCCATAACGAACCGGACGTTCGGGTAACGTTTCAAAACCTTATTCGCAGCCTCGATAAAATATTCCGGTCCTTTCTGGAAAGTGATCCTTCCCAAGAAGGTGACCACTTTTTCTTTCACTCCCCGTTCCACTTCAATATCTTCCCGTGTCTGGAAATCCACGGCATTATGAACCGTTACCACCTTATCCGGGTTAATACCGTAACGATTGATCACGATGTTCCGCGTCAGATTGCTCACGGTGATTACCCGATCGGCGGCTTCCATTCCACGTTTCTCTATATCGTACACCTGTTGGTTGACATTCTCCCCGCTCCGGTCAAATTCCGTGGCATGTACATGGATCACCAACGGTTTACCCGAAACTTTTTTCGCCACGATCCCAGCCGAATAGGTCAGCCAGTCGTGGGCATGGATAATATCAAAATCCTGTTGCGCCGCTATCGTCCCTGCCACCATGGCGTAGCGGGCAACTTCTTCCATCAGGTTTGTTCCGTATTTACCGGAAAATTGGAACTTGTTACGGAAAACGATATGCTCGGAATGTTCGCCCGTCTTTATGGTTTCCTTTACCGTTCTTTCGAAGGTTTCCGGGTCCAGATAGGGAACAAGATTCGAACCGATTTCCATAAAGTTTACATTCTGCCAGTATTCATCCAAATTCGAATACTCGCTCATCATTTCGACATCACTCGCATTAATGATTTTCACGACGCTTTGATCCTCATCACCTCCGGCCTTCGGCATGACAAACATTACCTTGACGCCATGTTTCGCCAAGCCCTTCGTCAACCCGTAACTGGCCGTTCCCAAGCCCCCTGCAATATGTGGTGGAAATTCCCACCCAAACATCAATACTTTTATGCTCATAATATATTAATTTGCAAATTCGGAAATGATCTAATTCGATTAATTTTCATATTTCCTTATCAATTCCATACTTCTAAGTATCTCCCCAACGCTCCACGCTTGAGATATACTCCCATTCGGATGATGTGGAGGATCACCATCATACACTTCAGCGACCGAACACAACCCGTAAACGGTCATGTCTTCTTCAAATCCTTCCAGCAATTCTTTCGCCTCCGGCAAGAACTGTTTCCCGTAAAGCTGAAGATTTGCCTCTATATACGCCCCTATCAGCCAAGGCCATACGGTTCCCTGATGATAAGCGTTGTCCCGCTCATCTTGGTTACCTTCATAATGCCCGTGATATTTCGGATTTTTGGGAGATAAAGTCCGCAAGCCCTTCTGTGTCAACAACTCTTTCGTCACGACTCGCAGAACCCGTTCCTTCATGTCGTCCGTAAGCGGGGAATACATCAGAGAACAGGCAAACACCTGATTCGGTCTTACATCCAGATTCTGACCTTCGTCGTCCACGTAATCGGCTAAATATCCATATTCTTCATTCCAGAAGGTTTCCACGAACGATTTACGAATCAACTCAGGCATATCCTGCCATTCCTTTATAAAGGATTGATCCTTCGCCTCTCCCGCTAATTTCAACATGTAGCACACTGCATTATACCAAAGGGCGTTGATCTCCACGGCATACCCGGCCCTCGGTGTCACGGGAACTCCCCGCACAACAGCATCCATCCATGTCAGTGCTTTTCCGGGTTGTCGGGCCCAGATCAAACCACTCGGGTCCATTCGTAACCCGGGATTCACGCCTTCCCGGAAAGCGGTCAAGATAGATTTCATTTTCCCGCCATAATTTTTCCATACAACGCCCGGCTCTCCTTGAGCTTTATCGTACTCCTGCACCGCCCAGAAGAACCACATGGGAGCGTCTATCGAATTGTAGGCAGCCTTATCTCCTTTACCGATATTCGGAAACAAACCATTGTGTAACTGGCGAGCCATGGTATCAAGCACTTCTTTACAGTCCTTCAAATTCGCTCCGGCAGCTAACGTCAACCCCGGAAGGGCAATAAACGTGTCGCGTCCCCAGCGTCCGAACCACGGGTAACCGGCCACAACCTCCGTATCTTTCCCCTCGTGAACAATAAACTGGGAAGCCGAATAAGTCAAGCAACTTTCAAAGTCATCCCGACGTTCCCTTTTATTTTCCATTTGCTGGAATTTACGTTTCAAGGTGGAAGTTTTTACTTCCTCGGTGGAAGCCGAAAATATAATACTTTCTCCTTTTTTGATCGGAACTTCAAAATAACCGGGAACAAACAAGTCTTCTTTATAATCATATCCCCGGTTCTTTTCCTCCAGATACTCTATATTATAATACCAGTCAGGCACAGGTATAAACTCGTTTTCCTTACTCAACTGCATATTCAAAGCCGGGAATCCGACATACAATTTTGAACGGATACCATTCTCCACGTGATCAAACTTCGTGTTTGCCATCATGTTCGCCTTGCTTAAAGCGTGAACATTCCGGTAAGCCAAAAACGGCTTCAACCGCAAGAAAGTCTCCGAGTGAGCATCTTCCAATGTATAACGAACCATCAATTGAGCTTCGTTATGTACCATCAAAATTTCTTTCTTCAGCACGACGCCCCCCACCCGGTAAGTCAACGTGAACAATGGATCATAAGCCAGATCCACGATATATTTATGTCCCCTAGGTTCATACACCCCGGGATATTTATGGATTCCCAAATTAAAAGATTGCCCGTGTTGAACAACCGTCTCATCCAAAGAGGAAAGTAATACATGATTCTCTCCCCCGAACTCCGAGATAGGTAATACAAGTAGCCCGTGATATTTCCTCGTGTTACAACATACAACCGTTGTCGAAGAATATCCCCCGGCTCTATTGGTTGATAAAACTTCTCTCTTCAAAGAATATTCCAGATTTACCAATTCTTCTTTGTTGAAATTCAAATAACTCATAATCTAATTTCAGATTTTTAATTTCAGATCTATGACTCAACAATTACCTCAACACCCGAATCGTAAATCATAAATCCCTATATATTTTATGAACGCCTTAATACAAATCCCGTCCTCGCGGGCACGTACAAACTCAGTTGTCCCCTTCCCGGAGAAACGTAACGGGTAAAGTGTTCAACCTCCTCATCAATTCGTCCTACCCCATCAAAGTTCTTGTTATCCGTGTTCAAGACCATCGTATACTTCCCGGAGGGAGCGTCAAACACGTAATCCGGGAAGGATTTCTCCGGGTTAAAATTGAACACGAACAGGTAATCCCCCCGGGTAAATATCAACACCTGCCGCTCGTTATCCCGCACTAACGGTTCCGGCCGCCAGTGAAAAACACCTGTATCATTCACCATTTGGATCATCGCCTTATCGAACATATTCAAAAAACGGAACCGAAGATTTTCATCATCTACCAGACTCCATAAACGCCGGGCATGATCGTAACTCCACCCGTTACCCTCTCTCGGGAAATCAATCCATTCCGGGTGTCCCCATTCATTTCCCATGAAATTCAAGTAACCGTCGGCTGCGGTTCCAATAGTAACCAAGCGAATCATTTTATGAAGCGACATACCCCGGTCGATAATTACATTCTTGTCAAACACGCCCATCGAGGAATATATGGCCTTATCCACCAAGCGGAAAAATATGGTTTTGTCTCCCACTAATGCCTGATCATGACTTTCCGCGTAACTAATCGTATGTTCCTCTTCCCGCTTGTTGGTCAACTCGTAAAAAAGATCTCCGACGTGCCATTCCTCATCCCGTTTCTCTTTCAATAGCTTGATCCAGTAATCCGGAGTTCCCATATTCATCCGGTAGTCAAATCCCATACCGCCATCCTCTATTGGGCTAGCGACTCCCGGCATCCCGCTCATGTCCTCGGCAATCGTGATCGCCTCCGGATCGACTTGATGAATCACCCGGTTAGCCAATGCTAAATAAGTAATTGCACTCTCGTCCTGATTTCCGTCATAATACAAGCTATACTCCGTAAAATCCTTATTGATTCCGTGATCCCAGTACAACATACTGGTAATCCCATCAAAACGATAACCATCGAAACGGAATTCTTCTAACCAATATTTACAATTCGAGAGTAAGAAATTCAACACTTCATGTTTTCCGTAGTCAAAGCAACGAGATCCCCACAAGGGGTGATACCCCCGATCTCCGGGGTAAAAATATTGATCGTAACTACCATCAAAGCGGCTCAATCCTTCTTCCTCGTTATTCACCGCGTGCGAATGGACAATATCCATAATCACCCGGATTCCCATACTATGAGCAGCATCGATCAAGGCTTTCAACTCATCCGGAGTACCAAAACGGGAACTCACGGCAAAGAAATTCGCCACTTGATAACCGAACGAACCATAATAAGGATGTTCCTGCACGGCCATCAACTGTATGGTGTTATAACCAAGATCAACAATACGCGGTAGCACAAATAAACGGAATTCCGTAAAAGTCGATACTCTCCGATGCTCCGTTGACATCCCGATATGAGCCTCGTAAATTAACGGATAATCTGTTCGTTTGGGTCTTTCATGACGCATCTGGTAGGGATTCAATGGGTCCCATACCTGCGCACTGTATATTTTCGTGTATTCATCTTGAATCACTCGTCGCACATGAGAAGGCAACCGCTCCCCGCTCCCCCCGTTCCACTCCACGAGTAAACGATAAAGCATCTCGTGAACCAACGCTCCCAGAGGCAGTTTAATCTCCCAATTCCCATCTCCGACCTTGGTCAAGACATAATCAGGATGTTTTCTCCAATCGTTAAACTCGCCTAACAAATAAATTGCCGTGGCATTTGGCGCCCATTCTCGAAACACCCACCCCTCATTCGTTCGATGCAACCCATAATACAAATAAGAATTACACTTATCGGACAAACGAGTCGTCCGATAAGTAAATTCTCGTTCCATCGCCAATACTTGCTGGTGTCTTTTTTCAATAATTCCTGCAAATGGCTTTAATAATTTATCTTCTTCTACGAGTTTTAGCATCATATATCAATTTTATTTCTATTTATCATGTAATAATACCCTCCCAAATGAACTACTTTTATATTACGTTCCGGTTGTGATACTATTACTAATTAGTTACGTAGAATTACGGCTTTTGTTCTATTGCAGGCCTAAAAATCCTCTCCTTTCTATAAAATCGGCCTGCGGTAGTTTGAGTCGAATACGACAACCTTCTATCCTGTTACAATATACAACTTTTACACCACAAATCATACTTTTTGAGTATAAATTTGTTAATCATACAAAATATTACAGATTTTCAATTCATTGAAAAATTCTTATCTTTGCCCGGCTAATATAAATGGATCATGAGCAATATACTTGTTAACACGGCATACTTTCCACCAGTTCAATACTTTACAAAAATACACGATTGCACTGAAATATGGATTGAACAATACGAAAGCTATGGTAAACAAAGCTATCGAAATCGATGTGACATCATGACAGCCAATGGCGTGATGACGTTATCCGTACCAGTCGTGAAAGGTTCATCCATAAAGATATTAACCAAAGACGTGCAGGTTGACTACTCCACGAACTGGCAGAAGCTCCATTTCAAAGGAATAGAATCTGCCTACAAAAATTCCCCTTACTACGATTACTATATCGACAACTTCATGCATTTCTTCGAACGGAAAGAGAAGTTCCTGTTGGATCTCAATACCAAAATTCTAAAAGAGCTCATGGATAACCTGCAACTCCAACGTCCGATTAAACTCACGAAAGACTATTACCCGACATACGACACCCTCACAGACTTGCGGGATGTTATTCACCCGAAACCTTCCCGCCGCCGTGTAGAAGACCCTTTCGTCGCCAAACCTTACCACCAAACCTTTGCCGAAAGATTCCCTTTCGCCCCCAACCTCAGCATCCTCGACCTATTATTCAACATGGGCCCGGAAAGCCAAGGATATTTATGATTTATGATTTATGATTTAATGATTTTAGATTGAAGAAGAACTTGTAACCTGCAACTTTTTAATTCGTCTTCAGCGAATTAAAAAATCTGCCTCACCACCTTCAGCGTGTGCGTGTAACGTTTCAAATCTTCATTGAAAATACCGTGATGATCGATTTTATCCACCCGGACTTTTCCCGAGGCATGGATAATTCGCCCCTGTTCCCACAAGATACCGACATGAGTAACAGCACCGGAAGAATCCCCAAAGAAAGCAAGATCTCCCGGTTGTGCTTCTTCCAGAAAAGACAAAACTTGCCCCTCGCCGGCTTGTTGCTCGATATACCGCGGGATGGTAATTCCCGCCAAACGATACGCCATTTGCACCAATCCGGCACCATCCACACCATTGGGAGTTCGCCCTCCCCAACGATAAGGAGCATTATAGAACATCAACGCATATTGAATCAATAATTCCCGCAGACTTTCAATCCCTACTTCCCGTAAAAAACCCTTCACGACATACTCCTCATCCCCGATCATCAATTTTTTTGTATATGCATCGTAGAAAGGCAACACACTCCCCGCCACGACCATCTTGTTCTCCCAATCCCCTTTTTTAACCACCAGATTAAACACCTCACTCATGATCAATTGATCGGAAGCCCGGTACTTTTCCGCAAACTCTTCACTTACCTCTTTGTAAGTTTTACGATCAATCCATCCACAACAATGATCATGTAACAAGCAAATATTAAGCCATTTATCCTCCTCCTCCAGTACTTCGTACACCTCCCCGAACAACAACTGAGAAACCATTTCGCTCCGTTCCGATTTTTCCCGTCGCATGGGGATAACACTTAAATCCGCTATACCAAAAGTCATACCGTACAAAATTGAAAATTGAAAGTTACGAAAATAGAGTTTTTTTATCTAACTTGCAATCGAATTCAATGATTAAAATACAATCTGATTATGAACAAGTTAGTCGTTTTAACAGGAGCCGGTATGAGTGCCGAAAGTGGAATTCGTACCTTCAGAGACAGCGACGGCCTTTGGGAAGAATACAATGTAATGGACGTTTGTACCCCGGAAGCATGGCAACGTGACCCGGAATTAGTGAACCGTTTCTACAACGAGCGCCGGAAACAACTCTACGAGGCAAAACCCAACGCCGGGCATTACGGGCTTGCCGAACTCGAAAAAGATTTCGATGTCCGGATCATCACGCAAAACATTGACGACTTACACGAACGTGCCGGAAGTACTAACGTATTACACCTTCACGGAGAACTTAAAAAAGTCAGAAGTAGCCGGAACCCGAACCTAATATACGACCTTGACGGTTGGGAATTAAAGCTAGGAACCAAAGCCGAGGACGGTTCTATCCTGCGCCCTCACATTGTTTGGTTCGGAGAATCCGTTCCGAACATCGAACCGGCCATAGAACTCGTTCAACAAGCCGATATTCTCGTGATCATCGGGACCTCGCTAGCCGTGTATCCGGCTGCCAGCCTGTTACACTATGCACATGCCGGTTGTCGCATCCTGTTGATCGACCCGAAAATTCCGGAAAGTGTCAAAAACAGTAAGATCGAGTTCATTGAAAAAGGCGCCTCCGAAGGTGTCAAAATCCTGAAAGAAAAACTGAAAAACAAATAAATTAGGTGATTTCCGATTGAACGATTCTGCGATTCTAAATCACCTAATCAAAAATCATGAAATCACTTCATTGATCAGATCTAAAATTTAAAATCTAAAATTAATATGGCTCGTGGTAAAAAGCCCTTACTGGAAAATATCGAAATAAAAAAAATAGCCGCGGAAGGAAAATCCATCGCTTACGTGGATGAAAAGGTATTATTCGTACCGAACACCGTACCCGGTGACATCGTTGACGTACAGGTCACCCGGAAACGTAAAAGTTTCCTAGAAGGCTTTATTGTTAACGTACGGAAATACTCCGATATCCGCACGGAACCCTTTTGTTCGCACTTCGGAATATGTGGCGGATGCAAATGGCAAAACCTGCCTTATCAATTGCAGACAGAATTCAAACAACAGGAAATCATCGACAACCTGCAAAGAATCGGTAAAGTAGAACTACAAAACGTGGCCCCGATCATCGGTTCTCCCAAGACCACCTATTACCGGAATAAATTGGAATATACCTTCTGCAACAAGCGCTTTCTGACTCGGGAAGAAATTGCTAATGATCAAGATATAAATCGTACCCCGGCCGTGGGCTTTCACGTCCCCGGTTTATTTGACAAAGTTATTGATATTGAGAAATGTTATTTGCAAGCCGAACCTTCAAATGGCGTTCGTAACTTTATCCGGGAGTATGCTATCAAACATGAACTCAGTTTTTATGATATACGGGAACAGGTCGGATTCCTACGTACCCTTATCATCCGCACCTCTTCCACGGGAGAAGTTATGGTCATCGTCACGTTTGGAGAAGAAAATCGGGAGGATCGAGAAGGCTTGCTGAATGCTATCGTGCAACAATTCCCCGAAATCACCTCTTTAATGTACGTCATCAATGAAAAGATGAACGACACGATCACCGATCAAGAAGTGATCTGTTTCCACGGGAACGACCACATCTTCGAACAGATGGAAGATTTAAAATTCAAGATCGGTCCGAAATCCTTCTACCAAACCAACTCCGAACAGGCCTATAACCTGTACGCCAAAACAAGAGAGCTGGCAGGATTAACCGGAAATGAAACCGTGTACGACCTTTACACCGGAACCGGGACCATTGCCAACTTCGTGGCTCGCAATGCCCAAAAAGTTATCGGTATCGAATACGTCCCGGAAGCCATTGAAGATGCCAAAATCAATTCGGCACTCAACAATATCCACAACACGGTATTCTACGCCGGAGACATGAAAGACGTGCTAAACGAAGAGTTTATCCGTCGCCACGGTCATCCCGACGTGATCATCACGGACCCACCTCGTGCCGGAATGCACAAAGACGTCGTGGACACCATACTAAAAGCGGCTCCCGACCGTATCGTTTACGTTAGCTGCAACTCTGCCACCCAAGCACGGGATTTGGCTCTCATGGATGCAGACTATGAAGTGATGGCCGTTCAAGCCGTGGATATGTTCCCTCACACGCATCACGTGGAAAACATTGTTTTGTTACATCGCAGATAAGAATAAAAAACTCCGAGAAATCTCGGAGTTTTTTTTATTTATTACTAGAATGCAAATACCAATCAGCATCTTCTTTTCCTTTTGTCTTTACCCAATTTAAGAATTTCGGATAATAAGTATCAATATGCTTACTTTCCCTCGGGATCACGAAAGTATTCAAATCCTCTTTGCGCTCATAAGCGATATTAATGGCAAATGGCATCTGTTGGCCATTCTCGTCATAGGTGACATAATAAAGATTGGAACTCGGATCCGATTTATCATTCCCATACCCCAAATTGTCCTTATTCAACTTCTCTGTCGGCCGCATATTTGTTAAATGCACCTCTTTATCCAATGAATTTGTCGTGATAAAAGGATTATAAGGTGGTAACACGAAATCCTCCTTGTTAATCTTACGTCCGGTGTATTTCGTCACAACCTTGAATGTCACCTTTTCATCTTCATTAGCGTATGCCCGCACGTTATTCGCCAAACGAATAGTAGCACGATCAACTTCTGGGTCCACGAAAGCCCCTCCATTTCCGCCCAAAGACGAAGAAATCTCCACTTCCACCTCTCCGCGTAATGCCTCCAATTGATAAGCAAAGCTGTTATCATAACTAGCTCCAGACCACAATATCGTATAATTATCAATCGTGCGAAGCACCTCATTTGCCCGATTGTAACCAACTGTCGACTCGTATTCAACCACCACATCATTCATATCAAAATCACCCCGGTATGGCCACAAATCTTCAAAAGTCAATATTCCCCGATAAGTTATTTCCGCAACAATATCCGAATCATCCGGATCCGTCGGTTTCACATCAGGTATATCCGGAGTAATCGCCTCTATCGGATCTGCCTTCACGTAAAAAACAACATCATTGTAATCATAATCGCCATTCCAATCCTCAAAACCAAACATCACTTTTTCCCCACTTCTGAATAAAACCACATTCCCTTTTCCGTTTCCATTCAAATCCTTATCCGCAAAATAGTGTTTTACTCCAGTATTCAAAGCATTACCATTCACAGCTGTCCTATAAGCCTGATTATAAATAATCCAACCGATAGAAACTCCTTCTGGGAATTCTTCTCCCATATCTTTTCCGTCTTTATAATAATGTAAACGAACTCCTTCCCCTCTTTCCAATGCACCATTATTTCCTTTAGGTTCATAATCATGTCGTTTCAAAACCTTGGCATTAGGAAAAGCAATAACAATATCATTTACTTTAATATCAGCCTCTTTCTTCGGGGGATTATTGGTTTCATAACAATAATAAGCCAACGTATTATTGGCAGATGTTGTCTCATCAACCAAAAATAAATCAATATGCGCTTTTTTAGTCACACGTATATCCCCATTTCTTATTAAGCTTGGGTCCACCTTTCCACCTTCCGGTACCGTCTGATTTATCAAGTTCAATATATCTCTTGACACGGTTATCCGGTCTCCCACCTTCGTATAATCCGGACGTCCGTAAAGATCATAAGTGACCCCCTTCAATGAATAAGCTCTTTTAGCGTTCTTCCAATATCCCAAACGGCTCAATTTCTTCCCTGTAATCGTATTGTAAGCCTCATTTTTATAATCGCCATCATCGGCACGCCCAAGCATAGACCTCGCCCCTTCAATCTCGTCCGGATAGGCAACTTCCGACAAAACTCCATCCTTAATTTCGGCTACCAACACTCGTGGCACTCCTGCATAAGGACTATAAATATACAAGTATTTTGCCGTTGCAGGAACCTCTATTTTATGATTATATTCCCCATTTCCATCCGTAAACCCGACGTCAACAGGCTCTATATCTCTTTTCACCACTTGCCCATCGGCATCTAACTGTTCCGGATCCTTCGTGTACACTTCAAAATACACCTTATAATTTTCAGGAACATCATATTTTACATGCAACGTGTATTTTTCCCTCGTCGAGAAATCAAACACGTTTTCGGGATCAACCACAGGTTCATCAGGAGTATACATCTCCTTCTTACACCCTATCATCGCTAGTAGAATAACCACACACGTGGCACTCACAAGCATTTTCAATTTTACACATACACCCATCTTCATAACTTTTATAGAGAATTTCTACCTATAATTTTCACAAAGGTACAATATATTTCACTAAACAAATGCTATATAGTGAAATTTATAACTATTTTTATACAAAATATCACCTCTCTCGTATTTACTGAAAGATAACCCATCGTCATTGTAAGATTGAAATCACCTAATTTCCAATCCGCAAAAATGAGACAATCTCATAAAAAAACAGTCAGAAGGAATTTCTTCTGACTGTTTATAGATAAAATCTCACTTTCTCTATTATTAAATCTTAATCTTTAACTTTTGTCCCGGTTTTAGATTCTTTGCCGATCGGTCGGTCAACCCGTTCCATTTCATGATGTCCCGGTTCGACACGCCCGGATATTTCTTAGCAATCGACCACAGATTCTCGCCTCGCTTGATCGTGTAGTAGAAGAACTCGCCTTCTGTTAAAGGTTCTGCCTCGACTTCCGCATTTGCGGCAATCCCGGCATACTTGGCATTCACTTTAGACTTATAATAGTCTACCTTATTATTCGGCACGTAAACCGTAAGTTTCTGCCCGATATTGATCCGGTCTCTTGTCATCCCGTTCCAGTACTTCAAGTCGGATAAACGCACGTTGAACTTCTCGGCAATCTTCCCGATCACGTCCCCACTTTTCACCGTGTAAACCAATTTGGCTTTATTGCTAGGGACAGCATGGGCATGAGCGTATTTCTTGAAACGATTCTTCGGATCGGCCGTACGGTCACTATCATTAAAATAAGTCGTCCGGTTATAAGCAAAGATCGTATCTTGTTTATCAATAAACTCTCCAACATGATTATAAGGAACCTGCAAAGCGTAACTCTTCCCGAATCCGGCAGGCACGATATCTGAACGGTATTGCGGGTTCAAATCCCGAATTTGTTCCACGGATATATCCATCAATTTGGCCACCTGCTCGAAATGCAAGGCATCGGAAATCATGATCGTGTCACACATCGTGGGCAACTCATTCTCCAAGGGAAAAATATTATGCTCTTTATGGTAATTGAACGTATACATGGCAGCGATAAAAGCCGGCACGTAGCCACGTGTCTCCTTCGGCAAATGGAAATAAATATCCCAATAATTCTTTTTACTTCCCGACCGTCGTATGGCCTTGTTCACGTTACCCGGTCCGCAGTTGTAAGCCGCGATCACCAGAATCCAGTCTTCGTAAATCTTATACAAATCTTTCAAGAAACAAACGGCTGCCTCCGTGGATTTTACCGGATCACGACGTTCGTCAATAAAAGAATTTATTTCCAACTTGTACATCTTCCCTGTTCCGTACATAAACTGCCACAAGCCACAGGCCCCCGCACGGGAAAATGCCCGTGGGTTCAAAGCACTCTCAATCACGGGCAAGTATTTCAACTCCTGCGGTAATCCCTCCCGATCCAACACTTCTTCAAAAATAGGGAAATAATAGGAACTCAACCCCAACATCGTTCCCACTTGGGCTCGACGTCTCACGGTATATAATTCAATATAATTCCGTACAATATCGTTATAGGAAAGCTTTATCGCTGAATTTAATTTATCCAAACGTTGTAAATACACCGAATCCGGAACAGCCGGCCCGGTCACCATTTCAGTCAGGTACACCGAATCCACATAATTACCTTCCCCCAATCTGGAAACGTACCATTTACTGTATAATTCATCCAATCGTTCGATAAATGCACCCGGAATAGAATCCGTCAGCAACACCGGCGCCCCTAAATTTAGCCGGGGCGCACCCAATCGTACTTTCAACGAATCCCGATCACTCTCACCATATACTACACCTGAAAATAAAATCGCACATAGCCACAAAAACACAAAACGCATGGTTATTCCTTTAAAAATTAAAAGTTAATGTCAAACCCACGGTTCCCCCGCTGACGGGAGAAAATCCGGTTGAGGGACGAAGATTCATCGACAAATCGTCGTTAATCTCGAAATCATAAAAATGGGCAAATACCGTAGCATCAATAATTTGTATCGCGTATATTGCACCCGATACGATATACAATAAGTCCCGATTCCGTTTATAATTATCTTTCTTTGTTTTTAACTGCTCCTGTAAACGCTTTCGCATCTCCGGCTGAAATTTTTCAGCCGTTTTACCCGGTAACATCAATTTATCCCAACTGGAATTAGCCGGGTAAGGCGTTTCCGGATCAGCCTCCAAAGCGTTCAAATAAGCCGTGTAATCCACGAATGCCGTACGGTATTTCTTGTAATACTTCATGTTCCACGACAACCCGTACACGGTAGCCCCAATACCCCCGTACAAGATCGGTAACTTCCACCATTGACGGTTATAAATCTGTCCGGAACCCGGTAGTACCATCGCCATGATCGTTGCCCGATGCGGGGAATGGGGTTTACCATTATCTCTTTTTCTCGCTTTACTTTTCAACACTTCCTCTTTTCCCGTGAACGTCAAGGAATCCGTGTGAATGATCGTGTCTTGCAAGAATACAGGGAAATCCGAACGATACTCCGACGCCGTTACTCCCGTACAAATAAGCAAAACCGGGATAATCAAAACTATTTTCACTAAAATACTTCTCACTACAAAGTTTATTTCTTATCCACCTTATCCAATAACTCAACAATTCGCTCCAGATCGCTATCCGATTTAAAAGAAATCACGATCTTCCCTCTTCCCTTCTCGTTCCGTTTCAAGTCAACCTTCGTGTCAAAATAACGAGCCAGATGAGTTTGTAACTCCATGTAGTCCTCGATAGGCTGACGCTTTTTCTCGGCCTTCTTCTCTTTTTCCTCTTCCGGTTTCATCAACTCCCGAACGATTTCCTCGACTTTTCGCACGGAAAAATCGTATTTCATGATCTGTTCGAAAACCATGTACTGGGTTTCCGGATCTTCTATATTAATAATAGCACGGGCATGCCCCATGCTGATTTTCCGTTCCTTGATTGCCAACTGTATCGGGGCGGGCAACTTCAACAAACGCAAATAATTCGAAATCGTCGTTCGCTTTTTACCTACCCGTTCGCTCAACGCATCCTGTGTCAAGTTGCACTCGTCAATCAAACGCTCGTACGAAATCGCAATCTCGATAGCATTCAAATCCTCCCGCTGGATATTTTCAATCAATGCCAATTCAAGCACGGATTCTTCTTCCACCTTACGGATATAAGCGGGAATAGTTTCCAACCCTGCCATCTTCGATGCCCGGAACCGGCGTTCCCCGGCAACAATCTCGTACTTCCCGTCTTCCACTTCTCTCACGGTGATGGGTTGCACGATGCCGATAGCCTTGATCGAAGAAGCCAACTCTTGCAAAGCCTCCTCATCGAAAACGGTTCTCGGTTGGTTCGGATTCGGGCGAATATCACTCAATTTCAATTCTTCCTGTAACGCCGATGAAACCGTCCCCCTTGGCTTCGCCTCCTCTGCCGCATCCGACAATAACGCTCCCAATCCTTTACCTAATGCACTCTTTTTCGCCATCTCTTATTAATTTTAGATCCTATCAATTTAGTGATTTAATGATTTCAGATTAAGTGATTCCTTCCCTCCCGCTCTATTTCCACCTATTTTTAATCACTGAATCATTGAATCAGCAATCACAGAATCTTCTAAATTCTAAACTATTTTTTGTTTTTCTCCAGCAATTCGTTTGCCAAACTCAAATAATTCACGGAACCGCGACACTCGGCATCGTAGAGGATAACCGGTTGTCCGTAACTCGGGGCCTCTGCCAATTTCACGTTCTGTTGAATCAACGTGTCGAAAACCATCTCCTCGAAATGTTTCCGCACCTCGGCTACCACTTGGTTCGACAGACGGACACGCCCGTCATACATGGTCAGCACGAATCCTTCAATTTCCAGAGCCGTGTTCAGACGTTTCTGGATAATCTTGATCGTATTTAATAACTTACCCAATCCCTCCAATGCAAAATACTGGCATTGCACGGGGATCATCACCGAATTGGCCGCGGCCAATGAATTCACGGTCAACAAACCCAATGAAGGCGAACAATCGATTAAAATATAATCGTAGTCATCTTTCACCTTTGCCAACACTTTTGCCATTACACTCTCTTTCTCCTCGAAATTCAACATCTCCAATTCGGCTCCCACCAAATCTATATTGGAAGGCAACAAAAACAAATTCTCAATATCCGTCTTCAGGATCGCCTCTTTCGGCTCCAACCCGTCCACCAGACATTCGTAGATAGTCGCCTTCAATTCCTTTAAATCATATCCCACTCCCGTTGTCGCGTTCCCTTGAGGATCAGCATCAACCAACAACACTTTCTGTTCCAGTACAGCCAAACTAGCCGCCAAGTTTACAGACGTCGTTGTCTTTCCAACACCCCCCTTTTGGTTCGCGATAGCTATAATTTTTGACATAAATCCACGTTTTTCGATTATGTGGTAAAAATACAATTAAAAAGAATATGTCCCCCATTTTTATTCAATTTTTTAATAACAACGCCTACTTTTTTACTAACAATAATTACCTTTACACCGGGAACTAAAGAACTGAGGGAAAGATGAAAAATTCAACGAAAGAAATTATAAATGAAATAAATACATACCGGGACGAATCGAAAGCGGCTTTCCTGCCCCGTTTCTTCAAAACGGGTAAAGGGGAGTATGGTGAAGGGGATCAATTTATCGGGGTGGTCGTTCCGAATTTGCGTATCGTTGCCAAAAAACATTTTGACGCGGACTTCGACACGCTCCGGGAACTACTCGCCTCTCCGTACCACGAGTATCGCCTGACGGCCCTCCTAGCATTAACCTATCGTTACGCCAAACTCAAAGACCACGCGTCCAGAGAGACTTGCGTGAATTTCTACGTAAGTCAGGTGGACGCCATCAACAACTGGGATCTCGTTGACCTTAGCTGTTACAAGATTTTGGGGCATTGGCTTTTCGACAAGGACAAACAACTCCTTTATGACTGGGCAAAAGAGAATCACCTCTGGAAACAGCGTATCGCCATGATCTCCTGTATGCACTTCGTGAAACAAGGTGAATTCAAGGATGCTCTCGCAATTGCCGACCTTCTCCAGCACCACCCTCACGATCTGATCCACAAAGCCGTGGGCTGGATTCTCCGTGAGATCGGCAAAGAGGACGAACAACTTTTAATCGATTATCTCACCCCTCGCTACAAGGAAATGCCCCGCACCATGTTACGGTACGCCATCGAACGTTTCGAGGAAGGGAAACGGAAAGCCTTTTTAAATTCCATGATTTAAAAGAAGTTTAGAGTTTAAAGTTTAGAATGAAAAAGATTCCGTGATTGCCGATTCGATGATTGAGTGTTTAAAATCACCTAATCGAAAATCATTAAATCACCTAATCGAAAATCATTAAATCACTTAATCGATAGGATCTAAAATCATAAATTAATCAGATCATAAATCTAAAATCATAAATTACTCCATGATTAGTTTTTTACAAGTCGAAAATCTCAGTAAACGTTTCGGGGAACAACTCCTGTTTGAAAATATAACTTTTGGAATCGGCAAAAATCAAAAGGTAGCTTTAATTGCCAAGAACGGGATGGGAAAATCCACCCTGTTACGTATCATTGCGGGCAAAGACTCCGCGGACACGGGTTCCGTGATCTTCCGTAACGACATTTCAATCGGTATTCTGGACCAAGACCCGGAACTCAACCCGGAAAATTACGTGTTTGAAGAAGTGTTCAACTCGGAGAACCCGACCTTGAAATTAATCAAAACATACGAGCAAGCCGTGAAGGACAACGACGCGTCGGCTCTCGAAGAACTCATCCCGCAAATGGACGCTCTCGCCGCATGGGACTATGACACGCAAGTGAAACAAATTCTATCGGAACTCAAGGTTGACAAGTATAGTCAACGGATCAAGGAGCTATCCGGGGGACAGCGCAAACGGGTCGGACTGGCCAAAATATTGATCAGTAACCCCGATTTCCTGATCCTTGACGAGCCGACAAACCATTTGGACGTGGAGATGACCGAATGGCTGGAAGAGTACCTCGAAAAAACGAATGCCACGCTACTCATGGTGACCCACGACCGTTATTTTCTGGATCGGGTATGCGACAAGATCATCGAGATCGACGATTTCGGTTTATTCGCCTACGAAGGAAACTACTCCTACTATCTTGAAAAGAGAGACGAACGGATTGAGGCCCGCAACGCCTCGATCGACAAAGCCAAGAACCTGCTACGCACGGAACAGGAATGGATGCGCCGGATGCCGCAGGCCCGCGGGCATAAGGCGAAATACCGGATCGACAATTTCTATAAAATAAAAGAAGTCGCCTCTCAAAACACGACAGAGCAACAACTGGAACTCGATATAAAAGGACAACGCCTCGGTAAGAAGATTCTCGAACTGGAACACGTGAACAAGAGTTACGGGGATTTCCGCGTGTTACGGGATTTCTCCTACAAATTCGTACGGGGGGAAAAGATCGGGATCATCGGGAAAAACGGGGTCGGGAAATCGACCTTTCTCAATATCATCACCCGCCAGATCGAGCCGGACAGCGGAACCATCGAAATTGGTGAAACCGTGGTTTACGGTTATTACAAACAAGACGGGATCAGTTTCAAGGAAGACGATCGCCCCATAGACATCGTGAAAAACATTTCCGAGAAAATCGACCTCGGTAACGGACGGGTGATGTCGGCCTCGCAATTTCTTGAATATTTTCTTTTCCCGGACAAGCTGCAATATTCCCTCGTGGCAAAACTTAGCGGGGGTGAACGCCGGAGGCTTTACCTGCTGACCGTCCTCATGAGCAACCCCAACTTCTTGATTCTCGACGAGCCAACGAACGATCTCGACATCATGACGCTGAACGTGTTGGAAGATTATCTGAAATCTTTCCAAGGTTGCCTGATCATCGTGTCGCACGACCGTTTCTTCACAGACAAAGTGGTGGATCGGGTGTTCGCTTTCGAGGGAGACGGCGTGGTGAAAGACTTCCCCGGTAATTACACCCAGTATAAGAACAAAAAAGAAGAAGAGGAACTACTGCGCAAACAGGAAGAGAAGAAAATCCCTGTCGCACCCAAACCCGTGAGAGAAAAAGAGAAAGTCCGTAAACTGACTTTCAAGGAAAGACTGGAAATGCAACAACTGGAATCCGACATGGAAAAACTGAACACGGAAAAAACAGAGCTGGAAACAGCCCTGAACTCCGGGACACTGGATACGGACGAACTGGTGAAATCTTCCCAGCGAATCGCCGAGATCATTGATTTGTTGGACGAAAAGGAAATGCGCTGGCTAGAACTTAGCGAGATTGAATAAAAAGACATTAAAAATTAGACACAAAACTTTAGGAGTGTATTTTTTATGAGGCATTCATTAAAGAGAAGTTCTTGATCGTGAGCAAGAAGAAAAAGAGATGATGGTACGCAAGTATCTTGAAAAGATTTATCTTTTGCCGTGGATAAGGAAATTTACTGTATTTATCTAAATGTCAAAGCTAAATAAAAACGTGAAAAGTTATTGGTAACGATTGGGCAACAATGCATGCAACCGCGCTGAAGTTCTGCACTTTGCATATCTCAAACAACTCTGAGAGTTACGAAAGTTTCTGAAATAACAAAGCCTTATTCCGATAATACATTTGGAACAAGGCTTTTTTGTGTTGTATAAATCTACATATAGTACTTTAGCCTCCAAGTAAGCTGAGAAATATCCGCCCTCGTTCTGTTAGTTGAAATTTTTGAGCGGGATGATTCGGATTATCAGGAATCGTTCTCTCAATCAGATGGCTTGCAATGAGTTTTTGTATAACTTTATTGAGTTGCCCCGATACTTTCTTCTGCCCCAATGCATTGGAAATACCTTGTCTGGATAAAATGTTGTTCATTAAGCAACGTAGTACCTCTGAATATAAAGTCGTTTTCTGCAACTCTTGCTGCAACTCTTGCTGTAACTCTTGCTGCAACTCTTGCTGCAACTCTTGCTTGATCTGTTCAACCCGCTCTTGCTTTTTGAGATAATCTAACTTCACGAACTGCACTTGAAAAGATAAACCTACCTCTCTCCAACGAAGCTCAATGTTCAGGTACTCTTTCATTTCATCGGCAATCAACTTCAAGCCATTACCCCATTGGTCAATGATACCAAGACGTTTGAAAATAGGAGCTATCACTTTATTGCGAGCATCACTCTGACGGCACTCCATTGCGGCATAGTCGATAGATGGCAGAAGAAGCCCCGGACTGGTAATTTCCACCATATCATCATAGATAGCCACTTTTACATCCTTGCCCGTGAGCGAATAATCACGATGAACGACTGCATTACGAATCACCTCACGTAGTGCCTTAACAGGGTACTCCCAACGAGAAACAGTGTAAATCCCCTCAACAGTTGCCCCTTTGTTAATGTGACGTAAAACAAAATTATACGCCTCCTCTGCTTGTGTCGCGATATTGGTGGTTATGCTCTTTTGGTCGATAAACTCTTCTGAGCTAATACCTTTAAAACGGGCACACTCCACCTTTGCGTAGTGGAATAATGAAGTTCGTAACGGATCGTCAGAGAACAGAATCAAAGCGTTCGTAGGATATTCAACACCTTGCACCTTCTTAACTAAATCTAATTTCTTTAACGTCTGTTCGGATATTTCTTCACCTGTTTTCTCTTTGAATATAGCCTTAAAACTATCTATATTCAACTCAGTTGCAGGTTTATCGGGAATAATTTCGCTATCAAATGAGATATTACGTTTCCGACGTTCCAATTCGGAAATAAGCGTTTCATCGGCAAGGCGATTGGTAGAACCAACTCGGATAAATGTTCCTTGTAACTTACCTTTCTCTTTGAGGTAGTAAGGCGGTGTACTACCTCTGAAAACAGTCACCTGAATCAAGTGTTTATCTTCCACACTGATAAATTTAATCTCTGGCAATATCGCAGGATAGCAACAGTCGAAAATGATGTTGCTAACTTTCTCCTCAATTGTCATCAACTTATCTTCATCCAACCCAACCACCTCACGAGGATCATCCGCCACACCAATATACAGATCTCCACCTGCATCATTAGCAAATGCAACCACAATCTTTGCTAAATCGGAATGCACAGGCAACTCCGCCTTAAACTCCAATCTACGCCCTTCGGGTTGGCTTAATATCTCTTTTATGTTCATAATTAAATCACTTCCTTGTAGCAATAGTTAGCATCTACACTTAACGACCATTCTATTGGTAAAATAATACCTCTTTTATCCGGTTCATCTGTTTTAATTTTGCTATTACACCTATCAATTTCCAAATATAGAAAATATTTTCGGATAATAACTGGAAATCAAACTCCTTTTGAAAAGGCTAAACCGAAAGTGCCGGATTAGACTTTTTGAACAACCCATTTTTTACCTCAACAAACTATCTTCTATTTATATACTTGTTATTAACTTTGTGAAAATTCATTTACATCTACTAAATATTTACTATTCCATTTCTATTTTAATTGGACAGGAATAGGGGAGGAATAGGAGCGGAATGGGAGCGGCTCACACCATGATAACTATATTATAACGATATAATACAAATTTTGTTAATTATTGTAAGAGGAACAAGCGTTAAAATTTTTCTGAATCCGAACTTAAATCAGAAGATTTTTCCTATGATATGTTCTTCCTGTCGAATTCAACAGATATACATTGATTCTCGACAAGGTTTCAAACGAAAACAGATGATCATTTTCAGATAATAATCGTGAATACCGTCTCTTTACCTTCTATGGATGAAGCTTTTAGATTACCGCCGTGCATGCGCATGATCTGGCGGGAGACACTTAGCCCGATACCCGAACCCTCTTCTTTGGTGGTAAAGAAGGGGACGAATATCTCGTTCATGATTTCGGGAGGAATACCGGGACCGTTGTCCCGTACCCGGATCAATACCTTTCCCGTCGGTCCATGTTCGGCCGAGAGGGTGATGTGGGCATCTTCTCTACCCCGCAAAGCGTAAAACGCATTTTTCATCAAGTTCAAAAGGACTTGTCCCATGAGGTTCGGATCGGCAAAAACCTTCAGGTCTTCCGGCTCAATGCAAATGTCGATCGTGACTTCCGGGAAATTCGGTTCCGTGCTGCTCAGGATCACCGCCCGCTGGATAAATTCGTTCAAATTGATCAATTCCCGTTCAGGCCGAGGGATACGGGTAAACTTACGATAGGATTCCACGAAAGAGATCAACCCTTTGCCCGTTTCACTAATCACCTTCAACCCGTTTTCCGTATTACGTTTCAAGTCGTCGGGAGTGATTTCTGGGTCAGAGTGCATGGAAAGTAACGTGTCGCTCAAAGAGGTTACCGGAGCGATAGAGTTCATGATCTCGTGTGATAACACCCGGATCAGACGTACCCAAGAATCAATTTCTTTCTCGTCGAGTTCGTTCTCGATGTCATTCATAACTAACAGGGTGATGGGTTTGTCTCTTAACAGGATGCGAGAGGCACTGACCAATAATTGCACGGAACCCCGTTCGTTTGTGAAAGTCACCCGCCGACTCTCTCCGGGACGGATTCCCGTCACCAGCAATTTTAAGGCCGGGGACACTCGTTCCAACTGGTTGACGTGTGTAAATATCTCCAAGCCTAGCAATTTTAAGGCGACTTGATTATTCTGCGTCACGAATCCCCGTTCATCCAATGCCACGATACCGGAACTCACGCTGTTTATGATCAACTCGTAAAATTGCTCCCGTTGCTGTATCTCCAAGCGGGTGTTCTGCAAAATATCCTTGATCCGGTTCAGTACCCCGTTCAGGAAACGCTCGGAATGGCTACCGCCGTGTTCCGGGAAATGAATGGAATAATCATCGTTCTCCAAGGCTTGAAAGAAGTAAGCCAGTTTCCGGTTCACGGAGCGGATATTCCACACGATACGAAAGCAACACCCCACGGCGAGTATTGACGTGGCAATCCCCGGAATATACTCATCTTCCGACAAAAAATAACAGGTCGCCACGACCAAAACGATCAGAAGTAACAAATACGCCAATACCCGCGAGGTGATGTTTCTTACCATATCTTATTCTTACAGATTGAATTTTTTCATCTTGTTATACAGGGTTTGCCGGGTGATTCCCAGCCGGGACGCGACAGCCGACAAATTGCCCTCGTGCCGGACCAAAGCCTTGCGGATCATCTCCCGTTCCATATCTTCAAGGGTTTCCAAGGGAGCTATCTCGCCCGGCTCGCTTTTGAACAGGAAATCTTCGGGGGTGAGTACCTGCCGATCGCACATGATCACGGCTTTTTCCACGGTGTGCTGTAATTCCCGCACGTTTCCCGGCCATGAATATCCTAACAGCCGTTGCCGGGTCTCACTGGAAAAGGACAAATCGGGTTTCCGGTATTTCCTGCCGTAGTCCCGTAAAAAGGCCTCTGCCAGTAACAGAATATCATTCCCTCTTTCCCGTAACGGGGGGACTTCCACGTGGATCGTGTTGATGCGATAAAGTAAATCTTCCCGGAAAGTACCTTCTTTGACCATCCGGGGTAAATCGCTATTCGTGGCACAGATCAGACGGATGTTGACGTCAACCGGTTTATTCGATCCCACGCGGATCACCTTCCGACTTTGCAGGGTTGCCAGTAACTTGGATTGCAGGGCGTATGACAAGTTCCCGATTTCATCCAGAAATAACGTACCCTTGTTTGCCGCCTCGAATTTCCCGACACGGTCTTCCCGCGCATCTGTGAAAGCCCCTTTCACGTGACCGAACAACTCACTTTCGAAAAGGGTTTCCGTGATTGCTCCCATATCCACCGAAATCATCACCTCCCCTTTCCGCCCCGACAAGGCGTGAATTTCCCTTGCCACGATCTCTTTTCCCGTGCCGTTTTCCCCGGTAATCAGCACGTTCGCATCGGTGACCGCCACTTTTTCAATCAATTGACGTACCCGGCACATGGCATCCGACTCTCCCCACACGACGGTTCGTTCCGGGGAAAGCTGCCCTTTCAACACTTCTTCTTTTGCTTTCAGTTGTTTCACCTCGCGTCGGGATTCATGCAGACGATACGCCGCCAACAGGGTTGCCACGAGCTTGGCATTATCCCACGGCTTGACAACAAAGTCTGTCGCTCCTTCCTTCACGGCTCGCACCGCCAGATCAATGTCCGCATAAGCCGTGAATAGGACCACGGGAATTTCCGCGGCATACCCCTTGATTCTCGACAACCAGTAAAGTCCCTCGTTCCCGGTATTGATTCCCGCCGAGAAATTCATATCTAACAATACCACATCTACCCGACCGGATTCGAGGGTTGCCTCGATCTGGTTCGGAGTTCTGATCGTGATCACTTCACGAAACACTCCTGCCAACAGCATCTCCAAAGCGTTCAGCACGGCCTTGTTATCGTCCACGACCAATATGGTTCCCTGTTTCGCCATATATCTTGTTTTTCTACTCCAACATTTTTTCTAAAATACGCTCCACTTCTTCAGGTGACGGACCGATGGCTAAAATTTTGCCGTCCCGGTCCACCAAAAAAGTTCCCCCTCCGGAATTACCGACACAATATTTAAACCAAATGTTCCCGGCATCGTTGAGTTCCACGAGGTTCAACCACGGGTAGCCATCTTGAAGGGCCGCAGCTTTCGCCGTCTGCACCGTCTTTTCTCGGGCAACCCCGACGATCGTGAAACCTTTGGATTTGTATTTTTCATACACGGGAATCATGCTTTTCGCCGACCGTCGGCACGGGCCGCACCAAGAGGCCCACAGGTCTATCAAAGCCACCTTTCCTTTTATCTGCTCGGATAACGTCACGGGATTCCCCTCGAAGTCCGGGGCGGTGAAGTCGATGTAATGTCCACCCACTTCTATCTGTTTTAATGACTGGAGCATGGTAGCGATTAACTCCGTGTATGAATGTTTGGGAAACATGGGTTTATAGATGGTATAATACATATTTTCCAGACGCGGCAAGTCTTTAAAAGACAGGACTTCAAGTTCTTCGGGGAAACTGTGCAACCGATAAGTCATCAGATTCCTCAAATCATCCATTAACAGAAAATAAGTTGTCAGTGACGGATGCTCTCCGATATAGTCCTCTTTCCATTTTTGTTCCTTTTTACTCAACTCTCTCTTTTTCTCATTTAACGCCATCATTTGAGGGGTGTACATTTTGCCATCCTTTTCTAATTGCAGAAAAGCGGCATACAGGCTATCATGTTTCTGCCTGTTTTTGAAATTTTCGGACATTAATTCACTCAATTTCTGCGCCTCAGGAGTGAAACTAAGATTCTGATTATGCAACGAATCGAATGCGCTATACAACGCTTTGAAATTGAATTTATCTTCTTTCAATCGTTGATAACTCCTATACTGCTCATTGACTTCTCCTCCATGAATTTCCGAATCCGTATAGGCATCTTCCGGCTGAATCGTGATCTCGACTTCCCCCGGTTCAATAAAAAAACTTACCGGACGATAAGAAGATTTTGCCAGTTCGTCGGTAAACACGAGCCAGTACATTTTGCTCTCTCCTAATTGGCACACGTATTCGAACTTCCCGTTTCGAACAGGTATAATGGCGTATGGTTCCTGAATCCGATCATCATCCTCGTATCCCATCAGCACCAACCGATAGCTCGACGGGTGTCCCAGCACCTTCCCTCGGATCAGGCAATCGCTCTCCTTTTCCAGCTTTTGCGGTTTCTCATCCAACACGATTCCCCCAATCCGCCAGTCCGTTTCGTGGTTTCCTTCCACGTAATCCACCTTTTTCTCTCCGGCATCCACGGGTTCGAAATAGAGCTGAAAAGTCATCTGTCCGGACTCCGGTAAAAATACCTGTTCATTCAGCTCGATTCCCTCAGCTTTTAAGAGCTTGTACTCTTTACCACTTTCCCCTCTTAATACCGTACGTCCCACAACCCGAAACCACTCGTTAGGGAAATACTTCACTTGTCCCGTGATAACTGTTGCCTCATCGGTCAGCTCCATTTTTATAATATCAAACATATACGTGTTGGTGGTCTCGTACCACGGGACTTCAATCACTCGTTGTCCCCATCCCAACGATGTCCAGAGACACAAGCACAATCCGAAGAGCAAGCTTTTACCTTTCATAAGTTGTTATTTTTTGGTTTTTAATTCTTCCCGTCTCGTCCAAAATTTTCCGGTTGACAATCGTTCTATTTTAAATCAGAGGATTTCCCGGTTTTCCAGCTCGGTCACGATTTGCCCGTCAAAGAGATGAACCACCCGGTGGGCATACGAAGCATCATGCTGGGAGTGGGTCACCATGACAATAGTGGTTCCCTCTTGGTTCAGCTCGGTCAATAGATTCATGACTTCTGCCCCGTTTTTAGAATCGAGGTTTCCGGTCGGCTCGTCAGCAAGGATCAGCTTGGGCCCTGCCACGACGGCACGGGCAATGGCAACCCGCTGTTGTTGTCCCCCGGAAAGTTGCTGCGGGAAGTGCTTAACCCGGTGACTAATGTTCATCCGGTCGAGAATCGACGTGACCAGTTCTTTTTTCTCCGACGCCTTTTTCTTCAGGTAGATCAAGGGTAATTCCACGTTCTCATAGACATTCAACTCGTCAATCAGGTTAAAACTCTGGAACACGAAACCGATGTTCCCCTTGCGAACCTGCGTCCGCTGTTTCTCTTTTAAATGCCCGACTTCCTGTCCGTTGAAATAATAATTCCCGGATGTCGGGTTATCCAACAAACCGATGATGTTTAATAAGGTTGACTTACCACAACCGGAAGGTCCCATAATGGCCACAAATTCTCCCTGTTTCACGTGAAGGGACACATCGTTCAACGCTGTTGTTTCGACCTCTTCGGTGCGAAATACTTTACTTAAATGCTCAATTCTTATCATGATTCAATCTATTTACGAGTAAAACTTCACGTTGAACGTACCATTATCATGCCAAAAGGTATTTTGCACTAATTATCAACACATTACCAAAATATACTTTATACCACGTGTCAAATAATTAGACAATCGTGTCTTATTTTTTGACATCCCATTCTTCCCTATTTTCCTCTATACCGCTGGAAACAAACACTTTCCGACTTTGGCACGACATTCGTTCCTCTGGATGCAAGATAAAACAAAAAATGATGATATTAAAGCAATATTCCATTCTATTGAGCATTTTAACATCCGGCTTGTTTGTCAACGGACAAAACCGGGAATGGAGCCTTCAGGAGTGTATTGATTACGGCGTGGAGAAAAGTCTTTCCATGCAACAACGGGAGCTACAAAATAAAAACGATAAACTGGACGTGCGGGATGCCACGCTCTCGCTCCTGCCCTCCGTTAACGGGATTTCTCCCGGCGTCAGTTACAGTTTCGGTCGGGGGATTGACCCGGAAACCAACACGTACACGAATACCCGCTATATGTCGGTCGGGGGATTCGGCGTGGGCAGTAGCCTGACCGTGTTTGCCGGGTTCAGTAATATCAATCGCCTGCGAGCTGCCAAGTTAAGCCGCCTGATGGGATGGGAAGAAACCGAGAACCAAGCCAACCAGATCGCCATACAGGTGATGAACGCTTTCTTCACGTTATTGTATGCAGAGGAAGAGGTTCGGATCACGCAGGAACAGGTGGAAAACTCCCGGTTGCGTCTCAAAAAGATCGAACGGGAATACGAGTTAGGGAAAAAGCCGAAAAGCGATCTTTTCGAGATGCAGGCGCAACAAGCCTCCGTGGAGTTCCGGCTGATCACGGCACAAAATAATTGTCTCAACGCACAGGCTAATCTTAAATATATTATGAATTATAACGCGGAAGAGGAGTTAAAGATTGATGCCCGGTCGGTTTCCGAAGTTCACCCGGAACTCCACGAGTTGAAGACCAAAGAGATTTTCACGCAAGCACTCCAAACATTGCCGGAAATCAAACTGGCCGCTTACCAAATCCGTTCCGCACAGCTCGGCGTGTACTCGGCAAAAGCCGGGTTATATCCCTCGATCAGTATTAGCGGAAGTATCTCTTTCGGAAATTATAGTGACCAGCGTTCGGGTGATTTCTTCTCGCAAATCACGGACCGCAACCAGATCGGGAAAGGGTTCAGCATCGGTATGAGTATTCCCTTCTACTCCGGTCTGAGCCGCCGTTCCAGTCTCCAAAGAGCCAAACATAATTATCAATCGTCGAAGATAAAATACCAACAGACGGAACGAGCATTATATAATGAGATACAACACGCCCTGCAAGATTTGAAGTCCTGCACCCAGCGCTACCGGATTGCCGTGCAGCGAGAGAATTTCAGCACCCTCTCCTACAACGCCGCCCGTAAACGTTACGAGCAAGGACTAATCACCATCATAGACCTGAACACGACCTCCAACAGCCTCCTTGAAGCAAAGTACGACGTGCTGCGAGCCCGCTTGGACTACGTGATGCAGAAGAGGATGATTGATTTTTATCAAGGAAAACCGTTACAATTGAAAATTGAGAATTGAAAATTGAAAATGAAAAAACGAACTCCCTCCCCCCTTCGGGGTGCTCCCTCTATAAACAGAGGGAGAGTTGAAATACTCCCTGTCTTCGGGAAGAGTCACCAGCTCCTCCTCTGTTTATAGAGGAGGTGGCAGCGAAGCTGACGGAGGAGTTCAATCTAAAATCTAAAATAATTAAATTTAAAATTAAACCGTGGATCGACTAATAGAACAAAAAAGAGGAATTAAGAGGAAACATATACCTTACCTCATCGGGGGAATATTTATTCTCTGGTTTGCCGGGTGGGCCGTGTTCGGCAATCACGAATCGGCTTTGCGGGTGGACAAGGAGAAAGTGACTATCGAGGACGTGAGTCAAGGGATATTCCATGACTATATCCGGATCATGGGGAACGTGGAACCATTGACGTTCTCGCAGTTAACCGTGCAGGAAGGAGGAAGCGTGAAGGAGATTCTCGTGGAAGAGGGAGAAATGGTGAAGGCGGGAGAGGTCATTATCCGACTCGAAAGTAAGAATCTGGAAACGGAGATACTGAATAGCAAGGATCGGTTTGCCGAGGAAGAGAACTCCGTGCAGAATAGCTTGCTGGATTTGGAACGGGAAGAGCTGAACCTGCAACAGGAACGGCTAACGCTGGAGCTTGACGTGGAACGGAAGAAACGAAAATACTTGCAAAACAAGCAACTTTTCGAGGAAGACTTGATCGCCAAGGAAGAGTATCTCGTGGCCAAGGAAGATTACGAGTACGCCATCCACAACCGGGAGCTGATCACGGAGAAACAAACGAAAGATTCCATTCGCCGCCACTCGCAGGTCATTATGCTCAAGCAAAAAATGGAGAATGCCCGGCGTAACCTGCGACTGACACAGGAACGCTATGCCCGGCTTAACGTGTGCGCCCCGATCGACGGGCAGTTGAGCGACCTGAACGTGGAAATCGGTCAGGTGGTGGGGGCCGGCAGCCAGATCGGGAAGATCAACGTGCTGAACGATTACAAGGTGATGACACAAATCGACGAACATTATATCGACCGGGTACGCAAGGGGCTGACTGCCACGTTGGAGCGACAAGGGAAGGATTTCCAGATGGGGGTGATCAAGGTGTACCCCGACGTGAAGGACGGGCAATTCAAGACCGACTTGGAGTTCACGACTACCGTCCCTCCCAATATCCGGACGGGACAGACATACCATCTGAACCTGCAACTCGGTGCGGCGGACGAATCGACACTGATTCCCAGAGGTACTTTTTACCAAAGCACCGGGGGACAATGGATATACGTGTTGTCGCCCGACGGGACAGAGGCTTTCCGGCGAAAAATAAAAATCGGCAAACAGAATCCCCGTTATTATCAAGTGACGGAAGGACTTCAACCGGGTGAAAAGATCATCACGTCGGGATACGAAATGTTTGGCGACAATGAACGACTTATTTTCAAGTGATTTTTTGTACTTTGCAACACGGCTAAAAATAACACGATATGTATCATCTCAAACTGGTAGGACGTCAGATTTTTCAACGGAAAGGCTATTTCGTGATCAACACGATCGGGCTGGCCGTGGCTCTCACTGCCTCCATATTTATTTATACTTTTCTGGTAAAAGAGTGGCAGACAAACACGTACCACGAGAACATCGACCACATCTACCGGATCACGGTTCAACATGACGGGAATACCCACTGGGGGGCAGAGGTTTGCAGCTCGCTGGGAGAGATTGCCAAAGCGGAACTGCCGGAAGTGACTGACTATACCCGAATCATCACGGCACGGGAAATGAAAATTCGCTGGGAAAATGACGATCACTATCAAACCGGGATTTCCTGCGGGTACGCGGACCGACAATTGTTCAGTATGTTCACGTTCCCGCTCGTGACGGGGAGTATTCAAGCCTTCGAACACCCCGGCTGGGTGGTGATTTCGGAAAGTATTGCCCGGCGTCACTTTAAGGATACAAATCCCATAGGGAAACTGGTATATCTGGAAAACCTGTACACGAGTGGAAGTGTTTCAACATTCCGGATTGCCGGGGTCATGAAGGATATGCCACCCCGTTCATCCATTCAAGCCGACGTGATTCTGGATTTTTCCGTGATAGAACATTCGTTCCGGTACAACATGGGAAACGCCGTGCAGACGTTTATTCAATTAACCGACGGGGCGGATGTCCAAAAGGTTGAAGAGCAATTACTTCAAATTGAATACCGGGAGTCTGATTATATCCGGGAACAAAAGGAGCTATTGCAGTTGCAACCGTTACGGGAAATGTACCTGCACTCGGATCACATACAAGATTTTGACCTCTCCTTTGCCCAAGGGTCGGGAACTTTTAACTGGATTCTGTTCGGAATCCTCTTACTCATCCTGTCGCTGGCATTTTGTAATTACCTCATCATCAAACTAGCCCTAGCGGATAAAAACGCGGAACGGTTTGCCATACAAAAATATTTCGGGAGTAGTAATCGACATATTTTCGTGCAGGTGTTGCAGGAAATAGGTATATATACCGTGACGGCCTTCGCCCTGACGGTCGTGCTGACCTTTATTTTTTATCCCTATTTCGCACAAATCATTTCGCCCAAGCATCCCTTCCCATTTTATTTGAGCGGAACGGAAGTCATCGGTTTCCTGCTCATCTTCCTACTATTTGCCGGATGCATCGGGGGAATTACTTACGGACATATCAGCCGAAAACTCAACTCTTCCGGACTGAAAAACACGATTATCTCTTCCCGCTCGTCGCTGGATTTGAAGAAAATTCTGATGATTGCCCAACTGACAATCTTCTGCGGGTTGCTTTTTTTCTCCATCGTGTTTCTCCGACAAATCGATTATCTCCAAAACAAACCGCTGGGTTACAATAACCGGAACACGATTTCTTTCGATTGGCCGAATCCCTACGAGATCACGTCTCTGAAGGAAGAGTTGTCGCGACACCCGGACGTGCTGGCCGTGAGTTGCGGGGCCTTGCTCCCGATCGGGAACTGGGCGCACTGGGATATTCATTTGGCCGAGCAACCGGAAAAAAGCATACCATCCTACTCGCTTTTGTGTGACGAAGATTTCCTCCGTACCTACCAGTTAAAACTCGTGGAAGGACGGGATGCCAAAACGAAGATCACGACACCGGGAATCTATTCCCGTAAGCCCGTGGACGTCGTGGAGATTGTCGTGAACCAGAAGTTCGTGCGGCAAATGGGATTGAGTCACCCGATCGGAACGCTACTGAGTGACGGAACCGCCAAAATGCAAATCGTGGGGATCGTGCAGGACTTCCATTATCGTTCACTCTACGAACCGATTCAACCCGTCATGATCGGTAGTGACCTTCCGGGGGTGTCGTTCACCCTCATCGTCCAGTACCGGGAAGGGAAACGAAGCGAGATGATCCATTACCTGCAACAATTACACGAAACCCGTCACCCGGAAACGCTGATGAGTTACCAAGAATATCCCTATTCCGAACTATACGAGCGGGAAATCATGCTGGGACATCTCGTGTATATATTCACGGGCATCGCCCTATTGATCGGGGGCATGGGAGTACTTGCCTTTTCCGTTTTTATCGCCGAGAGTAAGACCAAAGAGATCGCTCTCCGCAAAGTGAACGGGGCCTCAGAAGGGCAAATTATGATCTACCTGAACCGTATTTTCACGGGGCAAGTAGCGGTCGCCTGTGTCGTGGGGATTTCCTGTTCCTATCTGATTTGCCGACAATGGTTGCAAGGTTTCGCGTATAAAGTCACGATAAGCCCTTGGATTACCGTTTGCGTGATCGGGGGGACTTTGCTACTGGTGGTTCTCGTCACCGGCTGGCAAATACGCCGGGCCACACGCCGAAACCCGATTGATACCCTTAAAACCGAATGATCATGCGGATGTTCCAATATAAAATATTATTCCGGCATTGGGGTAAAAACAAAATATATCCCTGTATCTCGACATTCAGTCTGGTTATCGGTCTCACGTGCAGCACGCTACTGATTGGGTTTGCCATGCACGAACGGCGAACGGCACATTCCACGCCCGGAGAGGATCAGCTTTACGTGGTGCAAACGAAAGATAATTTTTACCACAACTCGGAACTGAAAACGTACGATACCCCAGTCGGGGCTGCCCAAAAACTACACGAGAAATACCCGCAGGTGACGGGGTACTGCACTTTTCGACAAGAATTTGTCGTCATGCACCGGGGAAAGCACAAACTGGAGATTGATAACGCTTATAAAGTAACTCCCGGTTTCGACACGCTTTTCCAACCGGAAATGATTAGCGGGAATTTAAAACAAACTCTATCGCATCCCTTGGAGATCGCGATAACCCGGAGTTTTGCCCTCCGCACGTTCGGGAAGGAAAACCCGGCGGGAGAGGTTCTCACGCTCGAAACCTACAAAGATGTATTCGTGAAGAACGGGGACGGTTACGGGGTTTCACAACAACAAGTCAACCAAGACTACACGATCACCTCAGTCATTGACGATCGCCAACCAAGTGTCCTGTATTACGAGCTTCTTTTCGGGTTATCCCCGGAAGAGATTGCCCGACAACCTTTCAGTACTTCGTGGTATCATAACGTGGTGCAAGTGCAAGCGGGAAGTGATCTATCCGTCCTACAAGAAAAGGATGAAAACGCCACCCCGCTTTTCCTGCTCCCCATCGAACAGGCGTACTACACGAAAGATTATTCCGAGAACCGACTTTTCAGGTACCGGGATTATAAACAGTTGCAAACTAGTCTGTATATCGCACTACTGATTCTCATTATTGCTTGTTTTAATCACGTGAATATCAACATGACCCGTTCGTTCCAACGTTTGCTTTATTCCGGCCAGCAACTGATACACGGGGCCTCCCGGAACGAAATCCGGTGGCAGGTGATTCAGGAAACGGCACTCCAAGTAGGCTTTGCTTTCGTTATTTCACTGGCATTGATTTACACGGTGTTACCGACGTTTAATGCCTTTATGGATTCCAAGCTGGCTTTTGTCGATCTGTTCCGGGGAGAAACGCTACCGATCATTTCCTATACCCTTGTCGCCGTGATCCTGTTCCCGTCAATTTATATCCTGTACAAAGCGGAACGGGTGGCACTGGCCGATATTCTAAGGAAAAATTACACGTTTCATCGCTCGCTGATTGCCGGAATTATTGTTGTCCAATTCACTATTTCGATCATTTTACTGGCCCTTTTCCTCACGATAAAAGGGCAGACCGAATATATCACACACATTCGCCCGGACGCGGAATCGATTGTTTCCATAGAACACGAATATATTCCCGACGAACATTCGTGGAAGATATTCAAGGAACAAGTGATCACGTTGCCGGAAGTTGTTGACTACACCTCTACCCTCCCGCTCATGAACGGGGCCATCGCTAACCGGGAGTTTAATGCCAACACGTTAAAGATGGATCAACGCTTTTTCCGTTTTTATCACGCCGAACTCGTGGCAGGGGATACCTTGTGTCATGCTACCGATGTTTCGATCCACAAGGTGCTAGTGAATGAATCGCTGATCAGAAAGAAACAGATCGAAAACCCAGTCGGGCAATCTTTTTCACATGACGGGATGGACTTCGTGATTTGCGGAGTCATCAAGGATTACGCTATTGATCACGTCACGAATGAGGTCGAACCGTTAATTATCATCCGGGAGACGGATGACTGGGTAAACGCCAGAGGCTCGGTGATTAAAACCCGACCGGGAGAGGTTGAGGCCACGATTGCCCGGATGCAGAGCTTGTGGGAAACGATCGCTCCTGATGAATCTCCGTTGGTTTTTACCTCTTTGGCCGAGATTTACAGGGATATACACAAGGAAGAGTTCCGGACGGCACGAATCGTTTCCGTATTCACATGGATCAGTATGCTACTCTCTTGCATGGGATTATTCGGGTTAGCGTGGTATTCGGTTGAATGTCGGACAAAAGAAATTTGCCTGCGGAAAGTCAACGGAGCAACCGAGAAGCAAATCGTGCTGCTCGTGTGCGGACGTTTTGTGAAATGGATGATTTGGGCCTCACTTCTCGGTATTCCAATCGCTTGGTATTTGGCTAACGCATGGATTTCACAATTCGTGTACAGGGCCGAGTTATCCCCGTGGATTTTTATCACGAGTATATTACTCGTGATCATGATAGGCATTATTACCGTGATTCGCCAATCTTGGTATGCCGCAACACTAAACCCAATAGATTCCCTTAAAACCGAATAGCCATGTTTAAGCAATATTTTAAATTCATAGTACGCAAGCTTTCCCGCAACAGGGTTTACACTGTGATCAATATTGTCGGGTTGTCCATTGCCTTTTCTGCCGCTTGGCTGATATACAGTCACACGTCAAACGAGTGGAATATGGACGGGTATTTGAAAAACAGCGACAATATTTACCGGGTGATCACCCGATACGGTGATGAGGATTTCTGGAATTGCCGAACCAACACGCCATTCGGTCCTGCAGCAAAACGAACATTTCCGGAAATCGTACAGGTAGCACGCTATTTTCAAAAAGATTATCGCATAAAAATAAAGGATGACCAAGATTTTACCATAGAACCTAAACTTGCATTTGTCGATCCTCCGTTCTTTGATCTGTTCGAGATTCCCGTGATACAAGGGAAAATTGACACAACCGTTTTTTCATGGATCGTGTTCACGGAAACAAGTGCCAAACGCTACTTTAACAAGGAGAACCCGATTGGAAAGACGGTAACCATTAAAGATGGAATCAATAACAGAAAAAAAGACATCAAATGCCAAGTCGTTGCTGTTATAAAAGATTTTCCGGCGAACTCGACGATTCAAGCAAACATCATCGTGGATTGCCGACAGGGAATCCCATATTTTGATGAACATCGAGGAAATTACTCTTTGTACACCTATTTTCATATCCTACCAACCGCAGACCTTCGAGCTATCGAAAAGAAATTACCGACAATCGCATCCAATATGCCGGACGACGTTAACCATTACAGTCACAGACTTCAACCCCTGAAAGATATTTATTTTCATTCCGATCATCTACGAGAAGATGAATTGTTACGGGGTTCTCAATCCCTAACCTATTTATTATGGAGTATCACAATTCTTATTCTACTACTTGCTGCCGGAAACTTCCTACTTATCCGAATTGCCCAACAAGACCGGGATTCTTCCCGTTTTGCCATACACAAATGTTATGGAGCCAGCAACAAGCATTTATTCTATCAATTGCTCGGTGAAATCGGGTTACAGACAGGAGTTATTCTTCTACTCTCGTGTATTTTGACCTATGGATTGCATCCTTATTTTATCCAAATCTTGTCACCGGAGCATATTTATCCATTTGAACTTTTCAACCTTTCCAATTTCGTATTTGTAGGATTTATATGTCTGATTATGGGGATCATTTGCTCCATTTTATACTTTCACTTTAAACATCATGTTAGCCGGGAAGGTGTGAGAGGTATGCTCCAACCCAAACCACAACAGATAAATCTTTCCAAAATTTTAACCATATTACAAATCGGTATTTTCACCTCATTACTTTTTTATTGTACCATCATTATTTCACAAATTAATTTTATAAAAAACAAACCACTAGGGATAGATACGGAACATATCCTTCAAGTTGGCTGGTTTGACAATTCCCGCAGCTATCAACCTCTAAAAGAAGAATTACTTCAGCATCCCGGAATTCTTTATGTATGTAACGGTATGAGTATACCTTTTACTTACATACCCTCCATCGAGAAAATACCCCTTCTCACAGAGCCGGAAAAACAAATTGATGTTGTATGTGCATACGGGGACGAAGACTTTACCAATGTATATAAAATTCCGATTATTGAAAGTCAGGAGTTTACTCCTATCGAATTTAATCCCTCGCCTGAAAATAATTACTCATCAACAACCGACGTGTGGGTAAATAAAAAATTCGTGGAAACGTTCAAACTGGATCACCCTCTAGGAATGATCCTAAACCAGCAACATTCTGTTCACTATCGAATTACAGGAGTTACGGAAGATTATCACACGCAATCACTCCATTACCCGGTACGCCCCACGATGATTTTACCGCCATCCTCGTATTTATTATTAATACGTTACCAACCGGGAAAACGGCAAGAGATTCTTGAATATCTGCAAGACTTATATCTATCTCGAAACCCAGAATATATTTTCGAGTGCAAGGAATATAATTACTCAGACCTATACCAAAAAGACATGGCCTTTATGGAACTCGTGATCCTGTTTTCACTGATCGCCATTCTAATCGGTGGTATGGGGATATTCGCTTTTGCCATATTCATGGTGGAAAGCAAAACGAGGGAGATCGCCCTTCGGAAAGTAAACGGGGCATCGGAACGACAAATCATGTTACTATTTAACCGACAATTCATGACAAAAGTTCTCGTGGCCTGCGTGATCGGTCTGCCGATAGCGTACTACGCCTCCCGGAAATGGCTGGAAAACTACGCTTACAGGATAGAAATACAACCTTGGATTTTCGTACTTACCGTCGTTATATCCCTTTGTATTGTTCTGCTCGTGACCAACTGGCAGATCCGGCAAGCATCAAGAAATAACCCGATAGATACCCTTAAAACCGAATAATCATGCAAAACGTTCAATTCAAAATCATATTTCGAGGTTGGATAAAAAACAAGACCTACACGCTGATTTCTTTGATTAGCCTGATCACGGGGATCACGTGTTGCACGCTGCTCGTTACTTTCGTGATACACGAATATAATATCGCTCATTCTATCTTGAATAGTAAAAATAGTTATCTTGTTCAGGAGCAAAGGAAACAAGACGTCCATCCCAATGATGCTTTCATTTCCGGGGAAAGCGGGATTCAACTAAAAAACATTTATCCAGAAGTGAAAGCCTATTGTGTATTCCGGAATGAACATCTTCTTTTCAGTGAAAAAGCGGAAGAACCGGACTACATGGATGCTTATTCTGTTACACCCAACTTCACCGACTTTTTTAAACTTCCCCTTTTATCGGGAGATTTACGCAAAACACTCTCATCCCCCAATGAAATTGCCGTTACCCGGTCTTTTGCCCGCCAACAATTCGGAATTGCTAACCCTATTGGGAAATCTCTCACATTAGGGCGCTATATTGTTCATTTTGACGGGGAGAAAAATATCTACAAAAAGATATTCGAACCTTGTACAATTACAACTGTTATTGACGATTCGCAAAAGAATTTTCTCCATTTTGGGATATTACGAGGATTACCGGACGAAGAAATATCAAAAGTTACCGGATTCTCTTTTTACATTTTTATCGAGCTTTCGTCTAAAGTTACAGCTCCAAATTTCCTAACAAAAATAAATGATCGGAACGAAGAAGTATTTAAGGATAGAACGATCTATCTAAAACCTGTTGAACAACTTTATTTTTCAAAAGCAAAATATTTATACGAGGACGGATTAATCTTTAAACGTGATCCTTCTTTCGTTTATTTAGGCATGGGAGTTGCCATACTCATATTTATCATCGCTTGCTTCAACCACATCAACATTTGTCTGACCCGTACCATACAACAATTAAAAACAACCGGGATTCAACTTATTTCGGGAGAATCAAAACAAGGAATACGTAAACAGTTAATCATGGAAACCGGATTACTCGTTATGTTTTCCTTTATCGTATCTATTGGTATTATCCATATTCTTATTCCTTATTTCAACACATTCATTACTTCCGATTTATGTCTATCGGATTTATATGCCGGATATACTCCACTGGTGCTAATTCTTTTACTCGGTACAATTATCATCATACCTCCTTTATACGTGATCCTAAAAATCAACAAAAATTCTCTATCTGAAATTCTAAAGAATGAAAACAAACAAAAAACCATTCTTATTCGCAATATTGTGATTACCCAGTTTACCATATCCATTATCCTGACGACAACAGTGGTAAACATTCACCACCAGATGGACTTCGCAACACATTGCCGTCCACACGCCAATGAAATTTTGATATTAGGATGGGGACTTTACACGGTAGAAGATGAAACAACGAAAGCTTTCTATGACCAACTCTCTTCCATCCCGGAGATCACCCACCGAACGATGAGTGCTATCACTCAAAATTGCACTTACGGACTAGATAATATGTCCGTGGATTGCACGGAAGCCGACCTCTCGTTCTTTGATTTTTATGATATACAACTTTTGGAAGGAAGACTTTTCTCTCCGGGAAAACAAGGATTACATGAAGCCATCGTGAACGAGACTTTTCTAAAGAAACAAGGGATAACAGAGCCTTTAGGTAAAACCTTCCAAATATGGGATGAAACCTACACGATCGTCGGGGTCGTTGCCGATTATCCAAGAGATAAACTCACCCGAGAGATCACGCCATTATTTATTCGATTCAGTGATACCGGGTCCGATCGTCATATTATCCGTATTCAACCCGGTACCCGAAAAATAGTTGAAGAAAAGATTAATGCACTTTGGAAACAAGTTGCTCCGGGGGCAATCGAAATAAAAACTTGTAGTTTGTCTGAACGATTCATGGAGTTTCACGAAGAAGAGTTACAAGTCATGAAAATTCTTTCAATATTTTCCTATATCAGCATTTTGCTAGCCGGCTTAGGTTTATTCGGGTTAGCATGGTTCTCCGTGGAGAACAGGCGGAAAGAGATCAGCCTCCGTAAAATCAACGGGGCCAGTGAAAACCAAATCACCGTGTTACTATGCGCCCGTTTTATCAAATGGATTCTAGTTGCTTTTTGCATCGGGGCGCCGATTGCCTATTACTGCTCAGTACAGTGGCTCACACAGTTCGTTTATAAAAACGAAATTTCTCCGGTATCATTTATCTTTATCGGTATAGCGGCAGTCGTTATTGGCACGCTGACCGTCGCATGGCAAGCATTTAAAGCCTCCCGGATGAATCCGGTAGATACTATAAAATAGGGGAAAGTCAAGCGTTCTTTCCCCTATCCAAATCATTCTCGTCTGGTTCCGTACCCAAGACATCGGACTCTTCTTTTACCTCGTCCATGTAATTAGCCAAATTATCCCGGGCATCATCATCGTCATTCTCCAGAATTTCACCTAAAGCGTTTATATATGCCTCGTGTAATTTCTCATCATCTTCGGGTGTCAGATGCTTTTTCACATCCATATTCTCTTGTTTCTTTTCCTTCTCTTTCATAACCGTGTTCGTTTGAATTTATACACGTGAAACGAAAGAAAAGGAAAAAAGTTCGAATATCAAGAAGACATCTTAATTTCGCCAGTTGTTCGGTAGGTTGTTCGGTAGTTGTTCGGTTATCAAGTTTCTATTTCACGCCTGCTTGATTGAAAGCCCAATACGTTTCCGCACCTTATCAACCTGCACGATTTTCACTGAAACATGCTGATTCAAAGAAAGTACATCAGCCGGATTCGAAATATATTTATCGGCAATCTCGGATATGTGTACCAGTCCGTCCTGTTTCACGCCAATATCCACGAAGGCTCCGAAGTTCGTCAGATTAGTCACGATACCCGGAACAACCATCCCGATCTCCAAATCGTCGATCGTATGAATGTTGTCAGCGAAACTGAATACTTTAGCCACGGAACGGGGATCACGCCCCGGTTTCTTGAGTTCATCCACGATGTCTTTCAACGTGGGTAACCCAATCCGGTCATTCACGTAACGGGATAATTCAATCTTATTACAAGCCTCCTCGTTACCAATCAACGATTTCAACGAGATGCCCAAGTCTTTTGCCATCCGTTCTGCCACGGCGTATGATTCCGGATGCACGGATGAATTATCCAAGGGATTTTCGGCCCCCTCGATACGAAGGAACCCGGCACACTGTTCGAATGCCTTCTCTCCCATACGTTTCACTTTTTTCAATTCGCTGCGACTACGGAATGCCCCGTTCTCCTTGATATAAGTAACCACGTTTTCTGCCAAAGTCGGCCCCAATCCGGAGACGTAAGTCAACAAGTACTTGCTTGCCGTGTTCACGTTCACCCCAACCCGGTTCACACACGACTCGACCACCCGATCCAAACTCTCTTTCAATTTGGATTGATCGACATCATGCTGGTATTGCCCTACCCCGATAGACTTCGGGTCAATCTTTACCAACTCGGCCAATGGGTCCATCAGCCGACGCCCTATCGACACGGCACCGCGCACCGTTACATCATACTGCGGGAACTCGTCCCGGGCTATCTTAGAGGCCGAATAAATCGATGCCCCACTTTCACTCACGACAAACACTTGTATATCCCGGTCATAACGCAAACTCTGGATAAACCGTTCGGTTTCACGTCCTGCCGTACCGTTACCGATAGCAATCGCCTCGATCCGGTACGAGTTGACCAGATTGGTAATCTTATTAGCCGCTTGTTTTACCTCGTTTTGTGGCGGGTGAGGATAAATGGTTTCATTATGTACCAGATTTCCCGTTTCATCCAGACAAACAACCTTACACCCCGTGCGGAATCCCGGATCTATACCCAACACCCGCCTATTCCCAAGAGGTGGTGCCAAAAGCAATTGACGCAGATTTTCAGCAAACACCTTAATCGCTTCTTCATCCGCTTTCTGCTTACCGCTTTGCAGGTACTCGGTCTCGATAGACGAAAGCAACAAACGTTTATACCCGTCTTTCACCGCCATGGTCACCTGCTCGGCACTCTCGTTACGACCTTTCACGAATATTCTTTCCAAAGACTCGATCGTTTCCTCTTCCGGGATTTCAATCGCCACTTTCAGAATACCTTCAGCCTCTCCCCGACGAATCGCTAACATCCGGTGGGAAGGAATCCTCCGCAAAGGCTCGGAATAATCGAAATAATCCGTGAACTTCTCCCCTTCTTCCTCTTTCCCCTTCACAACTTTCGCTTTTACCACGGCCATCCGGTCAAAAGAGCGACGCACGGTGTTTCTTGCCCGGTCATTCTCGCTGACCCACTCGGCAATAATATCCCTAGCACCCTGCAAAGCCTCTTCTTCATTCTCCACGTCATTCTTCACGAAACGAGCCGCTTTGTCCCATACATCCCCGTTATCCTGTTTCATCAACATGGCAGCCAAAGGTTCCAATCCCTTTGCTTTTGCCTTTGATGCCCGAGTTTGTTTTTTCGGTTTATAAGGCAGATAAATATCTTCCAGTTCCCGTAAATCGGTACAATGTTCTATCTGTCTCCGTAGTTCCGGGGTCAGTTTCTCCTGCTGCTCGATGTTCTCCAACACCGTCTTTTTCCGCTTTTCCAATTCCTTGAACTGCTCGTAAATCTCTCGCACCTGTCCCACCTGCACCTCGTCCATACTCCCGGTCATCTCTTTCCGATAACGGGAAATGAAAGGTATCGTGGCCCCTTCATCCAGTAACCCCAATAAATTTTTAATATATCTACTCTCAAAACCACTCTTTTGTGTCACGAAGGTGACCGGATCTATATAATATTCCATACATAATTGATTTTAGATTGCTAAGATACACACTCTTTATTTAATCGCTATCTCCATTCAGCAAATAAATTCATCGAATCTTATGAAGTAATCCTAGGTAGCAATCTAATATTTCTTATCTTTGTCTAAAGCTTAAATCAAACATACCCTATTATGAAACAATTAATCGCCTGTTGTGGATTAGATTGCGAAAACTGCGACGCCCGTATCGCCACGATCAATAACGATGAAAAGTTAAGAGAAGAAACCGCTCAAAAATGGAGCGTCATGAACAACACGTCGGAGATCACACCGGAAACTATTAATTGCACGGGTTGCCGTGTTGACGGATCTAAATTCGCCTATTGCAGCCATTATTGTGAAATCCGGAAATGTGTTCAAACAAAAGGATTCAATACCTGTGGCGATTGTAAAGAACTGGATCATTGCCCGACCATCGGTCTTATTTTCCAACATAACCCCAGTGCAAAAGAAAATCTTCTATCATCAATTTAAAATCACCTTTTTGCCTTGGATTCATTACAAAAATAAGTGATTCTTGCCTTGGATTTATTACAAAAATAAGCGATTTTTGCCTTGGATTTATTACAAATATATCTATATTTGTATGACAAAATTCTAAAAGTAAGTAGCTTATGATATACAGGTACGCCTTATCTTATCTAGAAACATGGAAAAAGAATCCCATGCGAAAACCATTGATCCTACGCGGAGCTCGTCAAGTTGGTAAAACAACTCTAGTAGAGAATTTCGCAACTGAATTCGATTGCTTTCTAAAACTCAACTTAGACGAGGAAGAAGACCGCTTACTATTTACTCGATACAAGGAAATACATCGGTTGATAGAAGCTATTTTCTTTCACTTGCAAAAAAATCCGACAGAGGGAAGTACCTTACTTTTCATCGATGAAATCCAAAACTCCCCCGAAGCCGTGGCGATTCTACGATATTTTCATGAAAAGCGACCGGATATTTATGTCATCGCTGCTGGTTCTCTATTAGAAAATGTTATTGACCGCAAAATATCCTTTCCAGTAGGACGAGTTGAATATATGGCGTTACATCCTTGCTCATTCTTGGAATATCTGAATGGAATTGGAGAAGATTTTGATCGGCAAGTAATAGAAGAATTACAAGGCGATACCATCCATGAAAGACTAATGTATGAATTTCGTAAATATTGTATCGTGGGGGGAATGCCAGAAGCAATTAAATCATACGCACAAACCAAAGACTTACTATCGTTAGACCCTATTTATGACGCCTTGATCACCTCATATAGTGATGATTTGGAAAAATATTCTCCTAACGAAACCCAAACCAAAATAATGAGACATATACTAGAAACCGGATGGCAAAAGGGGGGAGAAATGATTACCTTTGAACGTTTCGGAGGATCAACCTATCGATCACGAGAAGTAGGAGAGGCTTTCCGCACCATACAAAAAGCGATGCTTCTAGAATTAGTTTATCCAACCTTAAATAACCGATTACCATTAGAAGCACAATTAAGCCGTCGCCCAAAACTGATTTGGCTGGACACGGGATTAATGAATTATAAATCAGAAGTGCGTGAAGAAGTTTTCTCTGTTTCAGATATTTCCGATGCCTACCGAGGGCATGTAGCCGAACATATCGTTGCCCAAGAGTTACTAGCCCATTCCACGAAAATTACAGAACGACGTTACTATTGGGTTGGAAATAATCGAAATTCTTCAGCTGAAGTAGACTTCGTTTGGAAACACCAACCTTACGTACTGCCCATCGAAGTAAAATCGGGTATAAACGCACATCTACGTTCCTTGCATATATTCATGTCTGATGCCCCGCATGATCTTGCCATCCGCGTGTGGAGTAAACCGATGAGTATAGATGAAGTGAAAGAACCAAATACAGGTAAAACTTTCCGATTACTCAATATACCATTTTACTATGTTGGAGTACTAAATAAAGTCATTGAGAAGATTACTCGAAATTGAAAATTATTATCTTTACCATCAAAATAACAAATGTTGGTTAGCGGGGTTGGAATCACTAAATCGGAAATCATAAATCAAGAAATTTAGTCAGGTGATAGAAATTAAAAATATAGTCAAAAGCTACGGCGAACTAAAAGTGCTGAAAGGAATTGATCTCACGATAAAAGAAAAAGAGATCGTAACGATCGTCGGGGCTAGCGGTGCCGGGAAAAGTACGTTATTACACATTTTGGGAACACTCGATACCCCGGACGAGGGTGAACTATTGTATGATTCCGTGAACATTGCCCGGTTATCCTCCAACAAACTATCGGAATTCCGAAATAACAACATCGGGTTTGTATTCCAATTCCATCACTTATTACCGGAATTCACTGCGTTGGAAAATGTTTGCATCCCAGCATGGATCAAGGGAACCGGAAAAAAAGAAGCGGAGCTGCGGGCAATGGAACTACTGACCCTTCTCGGTCTGGCAGACCGGGTGAGCCACAAACCCAATCAACTATCCGGCGGGGAACAACAACGAGTTTCCGTTGCAAGGGCTCTCGTCAATCATCCCCGGGTCGTGCTGGCCGATGAACCTTCCGGAAACCTTGACACCCGTACCAAAAATGAATTACACCAGTTATTCTTCACTTTACGGGAAGAACTCGGACAAACATTCGTAATCGTCACGCATGACACGGAACTAGCCCGTATGTCAGACAGACAAATAAAATTAAATGACGGAATGCTAATGAATGAATAAAATGAACCTTCCGGCACGATTTTCTCGTATCGCGAATAAAACACGAAAACCTGTTTGTGTTTTCGCACAATGTTCTTACATTTGCATTTTAATGAACAAAATATTTATTTATTAATTAAACCTTTCAATGAAATATACAGAAGAGTTAGACAAAGTGAGTTATTGTTTCGGTCTAAGTATTGCAAGTAATCTTCTTTCTTCAGGTGTGAACACCATTAATACAGAAGCTTTTGTTGACGCTATCAGAACAGTCTATGCAGGCCAGATGCCGGAAATCAAACCGGAAGAGGCTAACCAGATTTTGCAGGACTATTTTAACAAACTGCAAAATGAAAGAGGTAAAGCTGCCAAGGAAGCCGGAGAACAATTTTTAAACGATAACAAGAGCAAAGAAGGCGTGGTTACCCTAGAAAGCGGATTACAATATAAAGTAATTTCCACCGGAAACGGGGCTATTCCGAAAAGTAGCGATACTGTAAAATGCCACTATGAAGGACGCCTGATTAATGGTGCCGTGTTCGACTCTTCCATCCGCCGTGGCGAACCGGCTGAATTCCCGGTTAACGGAGTTATTGCCGGTTGGGTTGAGGCTCTTCAATTAATGCCCGTGGGTTCAAAATGGCAACTATACATTCCTTCTGATCTAGCTTACGGCCCTCACGGTGCAGGACAGGCGATCGGACCGAACGAGACCTTGATTTTTGATATCGAATTATTAGATATAGTATAATTTAATTTACGAAAAACTATGAACGCAAAAAATCTAATTTTAGGTTTATCTGTTGCTGCAATCGGTTTATCTAGCTGCTGCAACACTTCTACAAAAACGAATGTATCGCTGAAAAACGAGGCCGATACAGCAAGTTTCTATATTGGTTACATGTACGGTTCTAACATCACTGGAAACGGTATTGAAGACATCAACATGGACGCTATCATCGCCGGAATGAACAGTGCCTTACAGAAAAAAGACGCTCCTGCCGACATGATGCAAATGAATATGTTTTTACAGAAATATACTCAAAAAGCCATGATGGCTAAAGCTGAAAAAGCATTGAAAGCCGGAGAAGAATTCTTGGCAGCAAACGCTAAGAAAGATGGTATCAAAACTACCGAAAGCGGACTTCAATACAAAATTGAAAAAGAAGGAACCGGAGCTATCCCGGCAGATACCAGTGTTGTTAGAGTTCACTACAAAGGAACTTTGATTGACGGAACCGAGTTTGACTCTTCATACAAGAGAGGCGAGCCTACCGAATTTCCTGTAAACCGGGTGATCAAAGGTTGGACGGAAGCATTACAATTAATGCCTGTTGGTTCTAAATGGACGCTTTACATCCCGTCAAACTTGGCATACGGACCTCAAGGAGCCAGAGGTGCTATCGGACCGAACGAAACGTTGATTTTCGAAGTTGAATTAATCGACATCGTTGACCCGAACGCTCAAAAATAATTTATTATTTGATATTTAAACAGCTAGCAAGCCCAAGGACTCTTGGGCTTGTTTCTAATCAGAAAAACAATGAATTACGAAGTTACCGGAAAATTAATTTACAAAGAAGCTACACAAAAAATCAGTGATCGTTTCCAGAAGAGAGAATTCGTGATAGAAGTTGAAAACGAGAAGAATCCACAGTGGAACGACTTCGTAAAAGTTCAATTGATCCAAGACCGGTGTGATCTATTAGAGACTATTCAATTGAACGAGAATATTAAAGTGTATTTCAATTTGCGTGGCCGCAAATGGGAGAACAACGGACAGGTTTCTTATTTCACGAACCTCGAAGGTTGGAGAATTGAGAAAGTTCAAGCGGAAGCCCCGATGATGGGCGCCCCGGTACCGGAATACAAGGTGGAAGACATTCCTCCCATGCCGGAAGCCGACGATCTTCCTTTCTAAACGGAAATACTAGTATTAAAAAAGGCTATCTCAAAAGTCATTTTATTTCAAAAAACTCCTCCGTCACTTCGTGCCACCTCCTCTATAAACAGAGGAGGAGCTGGTGACTCTTCCCGAAGACAGGGAGCATTTCAACTCTCCCTCTGTTTATAGAGGGAGTACCCCGAAGGGGGGAGGGAGTTGAAAAATGACTTTTGGGACAGTTTTTTTTAATACCATAATCTAACAACTCAATAATTGACCAAAACCTAATAAAAGCGCTATCAACAACGTCGTTATCGAAAGAAATTTCAATTGAGAATCCAAGGCTCTTCCTTCTCCCCAATAGACAGACTTCAGATGCATTGCCAGCAACGGTAGCGTTAACAAAAAGAGATAGCCCGTCCATCCGGCAGGATGCAGCACGGAGTACAACACGAGACAAATCACAGCCAATAGCGTGATCACGAAATGATATATCTTTGCTCCCCGTATTCCCAAGATAACCGGGATGGTACGTTTACCACAAACCGAGTCATTCTCGATGTCGCGGATATTATTCATATTCAAAACACCGGAAGAGAGAAAACCGATGGCTGCGGCCGGCAATACACATATCCAAGGTAAAACACCGGACATGGCAAAATAACTTCCCATCACGCTCACTAACCCGAAAAAAATAAACACGAAAAGATCACCCAGTCCCCGGTAACCATAAGCGCTCTTCCCGACCGTGTATTTCACGGCGGCCACGATAGATGCGCCTCCGGCAATAAACAAAGAAATACTTTTCCAATTCAACAAATCCCGAAATGCCTCATAGATTAACAGACTTCCGGTGATGATTGCTATTACCCCGAAAACAATCATGGCCTGTACCATTTCCCGCATACTCAAAGCTCCACTTTGGGCGCTCCGGATAGGCCCTAAACGATGTTCATTATCCGTTCCCTTGGTTAAATCCCCCACCTCATTCGCCAGATTAGACAATATTTGTAAGGCAACCGTGGTGAGCATGGCCCACACGAAGGTCGTTGTTTTAAAATACCCATCGCTTGCTGCCAACAAAGAACCTAGTAATACACCCGATAAGGATAAAGGTAATGTTCTTAACCGAAAACTCGTGATATATGCCCGAACTTTAGACATGTATTCATTCAGATTTTAAATTAAACTCCTCCATCAGCTTCGCTGCCACCTCCTCTATAAACAGAGGAGGAACTGGTAACTCTTCCCAAAGTCGAAAAGTAATTCAACTCTCCCTCTGTTTATAGAGGGAGCACCCGAAGGGGGAGGGAGTTCATTTTTTATTTTCAACTTTTAATTCTCCATTTTCAACTTCAGCTCCTTCTCCCCGATAATAACCTTATGCTGTTTGAATAAACCGCCAACCGTCTTTTTGTAGTTCTTTTTGCTACAACCGAAAAGGCGATATATCTCGTCCGGATCGCTCTTATCCGATACAGCTAAGGAACCTCCATTTTCTTCCAGCTTTTTCAGTATCAAGGCTGCCAAACGATCAATTTGTTCATGACCATCATTTTTTTGCAGGATACAATCAATTTTCCCGTCTTCCCGGATTGTCTTTATATAACCGGTCAGGTGCTGCCCGATGGTTATAGGTTGGAATATCTCGTTACGATAGATAATTGCCTCATGGCTATTATTGACAATAACATTATACCCTAAATCCGTACGACGAGCAACGATTAACTCAACCTCCTGCCCCAATTCATACTCTGCCGGGGTCTTATCCAAGAAACGACTTAATCTCGTGGAAGCAACAATACGATCCGTCGTTTTATCCACGTAAACATAAACCAAGTATTCACGTCCCACAATCATTTCTTCCCGCTGTTCCCGGAAAGGAACCAGCAAATCCTTACGCAATCCCCAGTCCAAAAAAGCTCCTACTCGACTCGTACCCACCACCTTCATCAAGGCAAAATCACCCACGACGGCTTTAGGTATTGTCATCGTGGCAATCACCCGGTCTTCCGAGTCAAAATAAATGAAAACTTTTAATTCATCACCTTCCTTACATTCAGCCGGAGCCGTTTCTTTCGGTAGCAAAATCTCTCCCCAATATTCCCCTCCATCCAAATAAACACCAAAATCCACGATCTTAACGACCTTCAATATATTATATTCTCCTAACTTTATCATATTCTGTAATTTTGTGACAAAGATAGAGAAATTAAGTGATTTATGATTTATGATTCGGTGATTAAATCATTTCCACCCCCTACAAGAATGCAGGAAGGTGGAAATCATAAAATCATCTAATCGTAAATCTCGAAATCATTTAAAGGCTTTTTCCGACAATCCCGGTCCGTTCAACTTCAATTGATCGAAATATTCCGGTACCGGACGGCCCATTAATTTATCAACATACATCTTAGCCAAGTATTGCGATAACATGAAACCATGCCCCCGCATACCGACAAACAGACCTAATTCGGGATCAACAATATAGCGAGGCTCCGTGTAATACCCGGACCACGTGGCCTGTATACTCACGCCAGCCAGTTCCGGCATCCAATCCACGAAGAATTCACTGATAATCTCCATAAACTCCTTCGTATTCAAAATCAGATTTTTATCCGTCCGCAACGCATCCACCCGCGGGGATGCACAACCGATAATTTGCCCCGTGTGGACTAATTGTTGCCCATAGACAGCGGAGAATCCTTTATATTCCTGCCGATCGATCAGCATATCCAGACTATCCCCGTTCTTCCCTAGCATGGGCAAACGACGAGTGATAAATGCCTGATGGCGTACCGGGTACAATCCCGCATGAATCCCCAATCCCTCGCATATCTTTCCGGCCCCGGCCCCCAAGGCATTCACGAATATCTCCGTGCGGAATTCCACGTATTTCTTATCATGAGTCAACACTAAAATACTGTATGTTGATCCTTCTTTCATCACTTCCAACACCTTACAATCTTCCACGATCCGTCCTCCGGCTGAAATACCCATGTTACGAATCAAATCAACCACTTTACCGGGGGTTGCCTGCCAGCAATCATTGGTAATCAAAGCCCCCAAGTAACGTTTGGATTTCGTGCTGAAATAAGGAGAAATCTCTTTCTGAAAATTCTTCGGGTCAACCATATAGGCATCCGACCATGCACGACTTGCGTCCAAGGCATTGAACGTGGGTTCATCATGAGCCAGATTAATATAGCGCGTCGTCTTGTAATCAATATTCGATATTTTCTGTAACTCTTTAAATATAGCATGATTATGCTCCGCGATCTCGGCCAGCTCCGGTAAAGAGAATGCAGTACGCCCTCCCCCGATATTTCTCCATGAGGAACCTCTATCCGCATTCACCAGCACGGGATTCAAACCAGAATCTGCCATATAGCGGAATAATGCACTTCCGGCAATACCACCTCCGGCAATCAACGCCCCTACCTCTATCTTCTTGAAATCCGATCGATTAGCCACACGATGCTCATCACCTCGCTTTGGCGGGTACAATTCACCTAGATTCAACTGGTTAGACAGGGGCGCTCTCGGTGTAGCATCACCCACGATCTCAATCCCTTTAGCTCGTAAAGCTGTTTTCAACCGAGGAATACAACGTTTCCCCCGGCAAGGTCCCATTCCCAAGCGAGTGGTATGTTTTATCTCGTCTATCGAAATAAAGGTACGATCACCCACGACTTTCAAAACATCGTCCAAAGTAACATCATCACAATGGCAAATAAACGTGGCTCCCGGTTGATCCTTCAACAACGGTTCCAAATCTAGCGGTTGCGGGTAATTCTCCTTCACCACGAAACCTCTCACCTTCACCAAATCTTCCCCGTGAACATCCAAGGCTTTCACCCGGGCTATATTCGTTTTATTCGGCTTGTGTAGAACTTTCTCGATAATCCCCTCTCCCAATCTCTCACCATAATTATTCACCAAGTAAACCACTTCTTTCTCCTTTACCTCGTATTCTATCGGCAGGAACAAGTTATCTTTTCGTAAATCATAACCGAAAATGGCCAATCCCGGACATTGATAGACACACTCCATACACCCGATACATTTATCGTAATCCACGTGAGGTACGGTAGAAGTCGAACTTTTCGTTATCGCCCCGTGAGGGCAGGCAAAAGAACAAGGATTACATGCAAAACCATACAAACAATCCATTTGCACGAATCCCCGTTTGTGCATACGTTCCGTCTCCGGCAAACAGGGTGTTTCCAGAATCCGAACCGGATGTTGTTGTGAATCAATATACTCTTTGGAAACCACCAAGTAATCATCATAACTCACCCTAGCCCCCAAATCCATCAATATCTCAATCGCCGTCTGTTTTCCACGCAACACGGCACTCGTTCCCTCTCCAATTCTCACGGCATCTCCCGCAGCATAACAATGCTCTCCAAAGACGGCCTTTCCTTTCATCAACAATTGATTGTCCGGTATCAACCCTGTACATATATTTATGACATCTATGCCATTCAATATTCTTTCCGTACCCGGAATCGGTTTGAAATTCTCACATTCGGCAATAACAGCCCCCGTGATTCCCGTGTGATCAGCATTCGGGATCGCTTTCAACAGCACGTGGGACGTCATGATCGGTATCGCCAAACGGCGCACCCGGTTTGCTTGCACGGGGAAACCACCTTCTTTTGGCATCCCCTCAATAATCGCCTTCACGTGGGCCCCCGCTTGCATCAACTGGTAAGAAGTCAAGTAACCGATATTTCCGGCTCCCACGGTCAGAACATTTTTCCCCAACAGCGTAAGTTCGTTATTCATCATTTTCTGGACGACAGCTGCCGTATATACCCCGGGTAAATCATCGTTTTCGAAAGCCGGCATAAACGGAACAGCCCCCGTGGCCACGACCAAATAATCGGCATCCACGAAAAACACGGTATCCGTTTCCAAGTTCTTCACGGCCACTCGTTTCCCCTCCAATATATCCCAAACCGTAGAGTTCAGATAAATACCTTCCATATTCTCCCCCGCCAATGTTTTGGCAATATCAAATCCGCGCATACCCCCGAAACGTTTTTCTTTCTCGAAAAAGAAGAACTGGTGGGTTTGCATATTAAACTGACCGCCAATCTTATCATTATTATCAATCACGATATTATCTATACCGTACTTTTCAAATTCTTCCCGCACGGCTAATCCGGCTGGCCCGGCCCCCACGATCACCACCGTGGTACGAAGTACTTTCCGTGTATCAATCCGGTGTTCGGCATGTTGTTCGGCCATTTCCCCCTGGGCGAACTCCCGTACCTCTTTCACACCATCCACTTTTGTCACGCAAATACGCCGGACTTTACCATCCACCAACATCTCACAAGCCCCACATTTCCCGATGCCACAGGCTAGAGAACGTCCCCGGCCATCCAGACTGTGACTATGCACGGGGTACCCGGCCTGATGCAAGGCTGCTGCGATGGTAAAACCTTTTTCTCCTTCGATTTTCTTACCGTTAAAAGTGAACACCACTTTATCTCGTTTCGGAACATCCAGAATCGGATGCGAATTAATCTTCGACATAAGTTATTGTTTTATTAGTTAGGTTATTAGATTCTTTTGCAATATAACCGATCCGAGACAAAAAAAAGCTGACAAAAGTCAGCTTTTCAAATTTATCTATTTTTTAACATTTAATTCTTTTCTCTCGTGAATGTGAATTTTCCCTCGATTCCCTGTCCATCCTTACTCACCCCAACGATCGTATCAGCATCAACCAAGATACCAAACCAACTATCCAACTCGTACTCGATCTCGTGTTCGGAATGAATAATATCAAACTCTTCGGCATCCAATTTCACCTTATGTTCTTCAAGCCTCCCCACTAAAAATTCCTGCAACATATATCCTTCCTCTCCCTCAAGCTTATCCGTAAAAATAATCCGCCCAGACAAATCATTCCCCTCTTGTTTCAAGAACAACTCACCCTCGGCTACCCCGTAGCCATAATCCTCTTTATATTTCCATTTACCTGTTAAATCCACCTTGCTAATTTTAAATCCGATTAATTTTGTGATTTAGTGATTTCCAATTAAGTGATTATAGAATCTTCCAGTTATCAAATCGACTATCACGGAATCTTCTCAAGCTTTTTCCATCGCTTTTGCCTCGTTCCAATACTCGTCCATTTCCTCCAAGGTCATATCTGAAAGGTTGCGCTCCGTTTCGTGAGCTTTCTTTTCCACGTACGAAAAACGACGAATAAATTTCTTGTTGGATTTCTCCAAAGCATCTTCCGGATTTATACCGTATAGTCGCGCCGCGTTAATCATGGCAAACATGAAATCACCGAATTCTTCTTCCATACGCTCCTGATCCTTCCGGGCTACCTCGACTTCCAATTCACCCAACTCTTCCCGTACTTTTTGCCACACGTCCTCTTTCTGTTTCCAGTCGAACCCGACTCCCCTCACCTTATCTTGAATCCGGTATGCTTTCACTAAAGCCGGAAGAGCATCCGGGACACCTTCCAAAACTTTATTATGACGGCCCTTCTCTTTCAACTTCAATTGCTCCCAGTTACGCAACACGTCATTCTCATCCTCGACCTTCACCTCCCCGTAAATATGCGGGTGACGATAGCGCAACTTGGCACAGATCTCGTTCAAAACATCCGTCATGTCAAATTGCTCCTGTTCCTTCCCGATCAAAGCATAAAACACGATATGCATAAGCAAATCTCCCAGCTCCTTTTTCACCTCCTGCATATCATTTTTCAGAATTGCATCTCCCAGCTCATAAACCTCCTCCACCGATAACGTCCGCAAAGACTCCATCGTCTGTTTATGATCCCAAGGACACTTTTCCCTCAAGGTTTCCATTATATCCAACAGCTCGGCAAAAGCTTCTTTCTGTTTCGTAAAATCTTTCTCCATAACAAACTCTACTCTCGTGAAAAATTTTCAATTTCCAACTTTCAATTTTCAATTGTTTTCCCTACTTTGCACCTGCAAAAATAAGGCTTTTATCCGGAAAAAACCACATTGGAAATAATTTTTGATTTTCAATGACTTAATATTTGGGGGATATAAATTAATGCAGCAAAAATACAAGTCTAAGACACTTTTGCAAGACACATTAGTAAGACACTTATTTTTGCTGAACATGGAAAACCAATACTTTGTAAACGAATTAAGAGCAAGTTTTTTATTAAGAAAACGAAAATCTCGGAAACCCACAAGTATATATATGTCTATATACATTGGTAAAAAACAATTCAAATTTCCCTTAAAAGTACGTGTTTACCCAGACCACTGGTCTCACAAATTACAAAAGGCGTTTACAAGCAATATTTTATGTGAGCTCGATAATAAAAATAATCAAATCGTAAATTGCAAAATAGATGAATACAGAGAACGATTTAATGCGTTTAAAAATTATCTTTGTAATAATTCCAATGAGATAAACCGACGTGAAGCTATTTTGAAACGATATTTAAAAAACGACATGAAAATATGGAAAAATGAAGATAATCCATTCATATGGATGATTCGTAATATTGAAAAACGTGTTGCACCAACATCTGCACCTAAAATGACAAAAGTCATTAAAGACTTTGAAGAATATTGTAAAACAAAAGAAATATATACATTAGAAAGTATTAATCTCGATTTTCTTGAAGAATATAGAGAAACATTGAAATTACTTCCCGGTAAACGTAAAGGTACACTCATATCTATTAACGGAGTAAATTACAAAATGACAATATTAGTTGGAGAATTAAGAGAAGCTGCACGTCACAATCTTTTTAATTACAATATGTCAAATATTGCTTTGTATAAACCACTTCCAGAAAAAGTTAAACAATACGAAAATCAAATCGCATTAACATTGGAAGAAATAAAAAGAATAATGGAATTAGAATTAAGTGGAACATACAAAGAAATAAGAGATGCTTTCATTTTTCAAAGTTTCGTTGGACAACGATTTGGTGACGTAAAAAAATTCAATAATACATTTATTAGAATAAAGAAAGATGATAAGGAATTTCTTCAATTTATTCAACAGAAAAGAACACACCCCGTATACATTGAAGTATTACCTCCTGTAGCCAAAATAATAGATAAAAACACAATGAATTATCATAGCCCTGCTACAGCAAACGATTATCTAAAAAAAATTGCAAAATTAGCAGAAATAAAAGGGGAATATCCGTATACAACTCATACCAAAAATGGAATTGAAACAAAATCATTTCCTAGATATAAACTAATTGGCACACACACCGCTAGAAGATTTTTTATTACGTGGGCAAGAGCCAATAAAGTTCCAGACAATATTATCATGAAAATAACAGGACTTAAAGACAAGGATATGTTAGAACGATATGATAAATTAAGTAATGAAAATGCAGCAATTGAAGCAGGAACAATATTGACAAAAAGTTTAAAAAAAGAAGGACTTATCGAAAATAATAGTTCTTACAAAAACAATAAAAATGAATTAGAAAATCAATCAACAATAGATACCAATTTATTAAACAAATTAGAACAATTAGTTGAAGAAAAAACATTGTTAAAATTAGATAATAATATACTTTCAGAAGAAAAGATAAAGGTTGAAAAAGAATTGATTGAAAAAAATGATTTACTAAAACTTGAACAAACAAAAAAAGATTATGAAGAACATGAAGAAGATTGCCTTAATGAAATTCCAAATGAAACAGATTTCTATAACGAAACAACAGAAGGTAATTTTATTCATGACAAAGAAATATTACAAATAATAATAAAATCAAAAGAAAATAGTAACAATAAGAATTAAATGATATAATTTGCAATTATAAATCATTATGACAATATTTGCATACAATAATATAAAATAATATCATTATGGCAGGAAGTATAATAAGTGCACACAAAGGTGTTTTAAAACGTTATCAAAACAGAGGTATTGAACAAAAATATTTAGAAGAACACGATTCAATTAAATACGAACAAAAAGAGGATAAAGAAAAAATTGAATGCTTAAAAAAGTTTGCTAAAGAAAATAATTTAATTTTAGAAAGAAAGAAAAATAATCCAAGTAAAAACGTAGATAAAGATACGAAATCAGAAATAAATGAATTAATCACTTCTATCACATCCAAAATAAAAGATAATAAAAAACTCTCAGACAAAGATATTGACTCATTCATTGAACAACTTAATAATCTAATACAAACAATCAAATCTGAAAAAAGTAAGATAATTGATAGAATGAAACAAACAATTGAAGCAGAAATTGAAAAATATAAAAAAGAATTAGATAGATTAAATAGTATAAACTAAAGGTGATTATAAAATCACCTTTAATAATTATATAATTGAATAAGATTTTTCACACTTGTAGCCGTATGTTTTTTAGATGTTGAAGTTAAAAAATTCCTTTCATTCAAATATTTTGCACAAGCGTTTAACGACACGTTATTTTCTCTCAACAATTGAATTACTGCAAATGATTTTATATTATTCTCATTATTCAATGCTTTCATTTTCCGTGTTTGAATAGATTTTTTTATAGCTTTATCTAAATTATTAATCAAATTCATAGGCATTCCTAGTTCTACATCACTTCTTTTCAATTCATTCAATGCAGCTTTTGTTCGTGAAGAAATCAATTCTCGTTCCTGCTGTGCCATTGCACAAAATACAGCTAAAGTCAGTGTATTGAATTGTAATAAATCACAAGCAACAAAATCGACGCCAGCGTCTCGCAATGAAAATACGAATGAAACGTTTCTTGAAAGTCTATCAAGTTTAGCGATTACCAATGTAGCATTATGTTCTCTACATTCTTTTAATGCATAATTTAAAGCAATTCTATTATCCAACTTGCCACTTTCTCGTTCACTATACTCTGCAATTAGTTTTCCACCATTACTACTAATATAATTGCATACAGTAGTACGTTGTGCAAGTAATCCTAGTCCTCTTTGTTTATTTTCATCTTTCAAAGATATACGATAATATGCTACGTATTTTTTCATTGCATCAATTATTAATTACAATGCAAATATAATACATTCAATTCATATAATGAATTAAACGAACGTTTAATTCATTATACAATCAAAAAAAGATACATATTTACCGTGTGTTATACGTATTAAATTTCATTTTTACAATTTAAAATTGAATAGACAAATACATATAATACAAATGCTTATTTAATAGATAGATTCATTTTATATACAATTCACATACACGCCTATCATACAAATGAGAACTACGTATCCTCGCTCTCAAATTGAGTACATATTCAACCTTTCTATCAATAGGGTCTGTTTGAAAAATATTTCACATATATATTTTTTCAATTATAAAATACAACCTATCTATTAACGACATATTTATATAGAAAAAACAACTAATATATGAATGAAATAACAAAAAAGAAAATAAGCAAAAAATTAACAGGACGCCCTAAAAGCGCTACAACAAAATACCGTATTAAAAAATCATTACAAAATAGAAAATTGAGTGATACGCATAAAAAGAATATATCAGAATCGCTAAAAGAATATCATAAAAGGAAAAAAGAATGAATAATATAATTCATTCCTTATACCCTTTAGTTGGAATATTTTGTTCTTTACAGAACAAATATAGTTTACGAATTGAAACAGGAATACACAATTCATTAAATCGATTCATATTTTCTCGAACAGATAAATGAATATCGTAATTATCAATTATCAAACTATCATTTATCATTTTCTTTGCACTAGCAATTAATCGCATCATTTCATTCTTCGTTGGATGATATTTACTTTTGTATAATGGATTGACAATATATTTACGTTTATTCTTATACAAATTGATTGTATTACTAGTAGTATAAGCCGAAAGGGCTATTTTAAACAAACGCAAATTACTTATTTCTCTATCTGAATTATCAATATAGTATTGTCGTTCGCAAAATAACTGAAATAACAAATGTTCAAATGTAATATTTTCAGTCATAATCATTCTTATTTTCGCATTCTTATACAATATATTCCCCCTCCCTTTCCCTTTTGCGCCAGCTTTCAATTTCAACACATGACAATTATGAATATCATCACCATTGCGTGTATATTCTTTTACACGTAACCAATCTCGTTTTATTTCAACATAATTATTTGGAAGTTGTATTAAAGGAATATCTTCATCAACAATTGGTATTGGCGTTGAATCATAGTAAGGATATTTTTCTTTATACTTATCTATCAAATTACACGCATCGTTATAATCCTTAACGTTAAAATAATCATTAATAAATTGTCTATCATTAAATTTCACATATACATTTTTATTATCATGTGCATTTTGCAAATGCATACACATATTGTTCTCTCCTTCCCTAATATAAGAACGCTTTTGCACAAAATCATCTTTGATATTAATTGAAGTTACATCTATATCAAAATCACTAAATGAATATACGTTATAATTAGAATATATAATAATATCATTTTTGGCATTTCCAGCAAATTGCTGGCTAGCGTTTCTACACGTTTTATCTTTCAAAATAAAACCATTAATATCATTTGTAATTGACTTAATTATATTATCTACAATTTCATTATATAACTTATTACTTTCAATTAATTCATCAAACACATAGACTGCACGAAATCGATTATTCACTCCAATAATATTACTTGGAGTTGAATACAATATTGAAGGCTTAATGCTCACAAAATCATAAAATTCATTTATAGTAACAAACGTATCATCCAAATCAATCCACACCGTTTGTGTACTTAAAAAATTTGCGATTGTTTTATCTTTTACACTAAAAACAATATCATTAGATTTGAATATGTGACAAAAACAGAATCCTTGTTTTATTAAATCACATAACATATCAACATCTACACTTTGTTTAATGTACTTTATAAATTTCCATTCATGGTTACTAGGTTTTTGTTCAAATTTTTTCAATGATACTGAAATATCAAATTTTTCTTTTTCTATTTTCATTCAAAAAGGCATTAAAATTACACATTACGTACAAATTCAAATACAATTCATACGCATTAACAATCTGTATCAATTGATACAGATAAATGAAATTTAATGCTGTAAGTATCCTTAATCAGAATACTGAAAAAAGAAGATTATACTCCGGATTTCTTCTCACGTGCAAACATACACGCATTATTATTAAAAAACCACTTTCTGGCTCAATTAGACACATATTTAATTCTTTTTAACGAAATAAATTATGAGAGTTAATAACGTAATTTTGAATGTTAATGAATAAAAAAATGCACAATTATGTACGAATAAAAAAGCGTTCGATAGTATTATCGAACGCCAAACAACACACTGCAAAATAATAATGCAGCACACAATATTAATCAATATTTTGCAATCTTTCGTATGTAATCGAAACAACAAAATCTCCTTGCGCTGTTAATGTTTCAAGAACTTCTCCCGTATGCAAACTTATATTTTCAAATACCATATTACTGAATTTAATTTTGATATAATTTTTTGATGCATTTTCTTCTAATATAGTAACGATACTATTATCACTCAAATCAAATCCCATCCCTTCAACACCATGTTTGTCCGGAGCCATTAAAGAAAGCCTTAGACCTATTCCAATTTCTTCCAATTTGTATTGCTTATTCAACTCTATTTTTTTCGATTCTAATCTAGAACTTTCAAACTTATCTAAATTTAACGCATACGAATATAAAGAAAGTGTCACTAAATCTTCTAAATCATCATTCCCAAAATCCGCATTCAATTGTGTTGCTTTCACTTTATAAGTTGCATCATCATCATTCTCTAATTTGTACTTTTTATTTCCTAATACAAATTCTAAATCTTTTCCTTTGTCATCCTTGTCATCGTCATCATCTGAACATGATACAAATGCAGTCATTGCAAACATCATCATCAATACATAAATCATTTTTTTCATAATCTCATTTTTTAATTTTAAATTAATAATATGTGTCTAAAAAAATCTTCAAAAAAATATTCTAACGTTCCACGCATTTCAAAATACGAATACAATTCAAGTAATGATATTATTGTTGTTGCACTTAATGCACCTAACAAATACACAATAATATAATTCATTAATTGAACTTTATCCATTCGTTTAAAACGCATTTTATTACGTTTATCTGTTTTCATAATCATTCATTTTTTGGCACAAAAAAAACGTGTACGTTTTCATCGTACATCGTTGCATGGTATCGCCAAACACCTTGAGTAAATGCACAACTAAACGTACACGCCATTACGACGTGCACGTTTTCAGCAGTTCTCTACTCACAATAATTTGGCGATTTTTGCAACAAGAAAGCTTCAAACGTTCACTATAACTAAGCGGCCATTATACCGCAAAAGAACTCCTCACAAACTGGTTCCCAGTCGCTCGGCAAAGATATGAAAAATTCATAAGACAAATAAACAGTCCATATAGATTATTATCTAAACAATCGAAAATCTTTATACATAAGCTAAGAAATCTACCCAATCCCCCTTATAATAATGAAAAAGACACTATCTTTGTTCTGTCTAAAAAAGAGACAAGACTTGTAGGCAAGCCGATTTAAATGTAAAAAACTGAAAATCAATGCACCTGCAAAAATAAGGCTTTTATTTTAAGTTTCATGATAGAGAGAAGAATAAGTATTGGAAACATTGATCCTATTGACTTTTACGGCATTAACAACGCAAAATTCATTACTTTAAAAGAATTTTTCCCGAAATTGAAGATCACCGCTAGGGGCGATGAAATCATTATTCAGGGAGAAGAAAGCGACATTGATGTCCTTGTTGCCAAAATTAATGCCCTTTTGGAACATTACAATAAATATAACATGCTCACGATCGCCAATCTGAAAAGAATTATTCTGGAAGACGAGATCGTGGAAGACCCCGAGGACCCGGCCTCAATTATTGTTTTCGGGAATAACGGGAAAATTATACGAGCTAGAACGACAAATCAACGTAAACTCGTTGATCTGGCCAAAACAAACGACTTGCTTTTTGCCACGGGTCCGGCCGGCTCCGGTAAAACCTACACGGCAATCGCTCTTGCGGTAAAAGCATTACGCAATAAAGAGGTCAAACGGATCATTCTCAGCCGTCCGGCAGTAGAGGCAGGTGAAAGTCTTGGATTCCTACCCGGGGACATGAAAGAGAAAGTTGATCCCTATTTGCAACCCTTGTACGATGCTCTTTCTGACATGATTCCCTCGAAAAAATTAAGCGAATATCTCGAAACGGAAATCATTCAGATTGCCCCTTTAGCATACATGAGGGGACGTACACTCAATGATGCATTCGTGATTCTCGATGAAGCACAGAACACGACAAAAAATCAGTTAAAAATGTTCCTAACCCGTATGGGTGTCAACGCTAAATTCGTGATCACCGGGGATATGAGCCAAATAGACCTTCCCAAACGAAGTGATTCTGGATTGATTCATGCCTTCAAATTACTGCATCATATAAAAGGAATTGCATTTGTCGAATTCGACAACAGTGACATCGTTCGCCACAGGTTGGTGAAAGAGATTGTTAACGCTTACAACAACGAAGAAAAAACTAAATAACGGATCTTTAAAGCAAATAACATGGAAGCGATTGTAAAAACAAATTTCAAATTCCCGGGACAGAAAGATGAATACGTCGGTAAAGTACGTGACGTGTATAACATCAATGACGAATACCTCGTTATGTTGGTATCCGACAGAATTTCCGCTTTCGACGTGGTACTCCCGAAAGGAATACCTTACAAAGGACAAATATTGAATCAAATTGCCGCTAAATTCCTAGATGCAACGTCAGACATCGTTCCGAACTGGAAAATAGCAACACCCGATCCGATGGTGACCGTTGGTCACAAATGCGAACCGTTCAAAGTAGAAATGGTTATTCGCGGTTACTTGGCCGGAAGTGCATGGAGAGAATACAAATCAGGAAAGAGAACCCTTTGCGGTTTACCTTTGCCGGAAGGAATGGTTGAAAACCAGAAATTCCCGACACCTCTTGTAACTCCTACCACCAAAGCTATGGAAGGACACGATGAAAATATCTCTAAAGAAGAAATCATCTCGTCCGGACTGGTTAGTAAAGAAGATTACGAGGCCATCGAAAAATACACTCTTGCCCTATTCCAAAGAGGAACAGAGATTGCAGCCAAAATGGGATTAATTCTAGTAGACACGAAATACGAATTCGGTAAAAAAGATGGAAAGATCTATTTGATCGACGAAATCCACACCCCGGATTCTTCCCGTTATTTCTATGCCGACGGTTACGAAGAACGCCTAGCAAAAGGAGAAAGACAGCGTCAACTATCCAAAGAATTCGTTCGCGAATGGTTAATGGAAAATAACTTCCAAGGAAAAGAAGGGCAAACTGTTCCGGAAATGACTCCGGAAGTGGTAGCCAACATCACGAATCGTTATATCGAATTATACGAACATATCACGGGAACAAAGTTCGAAAAAGCCGACAGCACGAACATTCTTGCCCGCATCGAGAACAATGTAAATGAATGCTTGGCTAGCCTGAAATAAATAGTCAAAACTTTCCAATAAAGGGGCTGTCTCAAAAGTCTTATCCAGTATCTATAAGCTACCCTCTCCAGCTCCCCCTGTGTAAGGGGGAGTTAGAGGGGGTAGTTGTTTAAAATTGACCTTTTGACCAGCCTCTTTATTTATTTTCTAGCTGATCTAACAGACCTTCAACAGCATCTTCCAGTAAGTCCAACACTAATTCGAATCCGGAATCCCCGCCATAATAAGGATCGGGAACGCTATCCCGGTAGGAAAAACGCTGGCAGAAATCAGTCATCTTGAATATTTTATTCTTTTCTTCCTCGGATGTAGCCATTCTTTGCAGATCACGGATATTCTGGTCATCCATACCGATAATCATGTCAAAATCAGAAAAATCTGCATCCGGATAAAATTTCCGGGATAAACTGGTCAGATCATATCCTCTTCTTATTGCGTGACTTTGCATCCGACGATCCGCCGGATCACCGGAATGATAACCACTAATCCCTGCAGAATCAATATAATATTGTTCCTCCAATCCCCGATCTTTCACGTAATATTTCATAATTGCCTCGGCACTCGGGGAGCGGCATATATTACCCAAACATATGAACAGAATTCTTTTCTTCATAGCTAAACATTAAAAAACGGTTATCATGACCTTGTTTGCCATAATAACCGCTCTCAAAAATTATGTTCTATTAATTAAATAAAGAGTCTACAAACTCTTCACGATTGAATACTTGTAAATCATCAATTTTTTCACCGATACCAATGTATTTCACGGGAATTTTGAATTGATCAGAGATACCAATTACAACGCCACCTTTTGCCGTTCCGTCCAGCTTTGTAATCGCCAAAGCATTTACTTCCGTGGCCAAGGTAAATTGTTTTGCTTGTTCGTAAGCATTTTGCCCGGTAGAACCGTCAAGTACTAACAAAATTTCATGTGGGGCATCCGGAATCACTTTTTGCATGACCTTCTTGATTTTCGTCAATTCGTTCATCAAGTTTATCTTATTGTGTAAACGTCCCGCCGTGTCAATAAGCACCACATCTGCATTCTCCGCTTTCGCTTTACTCAGCGTATCAAAAGCCACAGAAGCCGGATCTGCCCCCATACCCTGTTTTACGATCGGTACCCCTACTCGTTCCGCCCAGATTACCAACTGATCTACCGCGGCAGCTCTAAAGGTATCTGCAGCCCCTAAAACAACAGATTTTCCAGCATCTTTAAATTTGTGAGCCAATTTACCAATTGTCGTTGTCTTACCCACTCCATTCACACCGACTACCATGATCACATAAGGGCCATGTCCTTCCGGTAAACTCAAAGCATCGTAATCCGTTGAATTATTCTCTTTCAACAAATCAACAATCTCTTCTTTCAATACCCGGTTTAATTCATCCGTACCCACATATTTATCCCGCTGTACTCTTTCTTCGATTCGTTCAATGATACGAAGAGTTGTATCAACTCCCACATCCGAAGAAATCAACACTTCTTCCAAGTTATCCAGAACCTCGTCATCAACCTTGGATTTACCAACAATTGCCCGAGAGAGTTTCTTGAATACACTTTCTTTCGTCTTTTCTAAACCTTTATCAAGGCTTTCCTTTTTCTTTTTATTAAATAGACCGAATAATGCCATTTCCACATAAATTGATTCAGAACGCTAAGGTAGGTAAAACAATTGAAAATTGAAAATTGAAAATGAAGAATTGAAAATGAAAGAAAAT